>CALSTP010000001.1:0-100077 GCA_943789305.1 uncultured Flavobacteriaceae bacterium
TAGCTGAGTCTAAAGAACTTTTAGTTAAAGTTGATCTTTCTTTAAGTCTTAACGATCAAGATGAATTATTTATTGATGAACCCGTTTTGACAAAAGGCTCTTTGACTTCATTATTCAGTAACGGAAGACTTATGGTAACTAGTTTTTTATGGCTAGCTTTTATTGCTGGTCAATTTATTATTTACATCATGTCCTTGTGGCTACCCACTATATTACAGTCGGCTGGCTGGGAAGCTGGGCTAAGTAGAAATGCTGTAGGGCATTATTATCTGGGTGCAAGTATAGGTGGAATAATCATTGGTTATTTAGCAGATAAATACGGTGCTTCTAAAGTGCTTATTTATGCCTTTCCGCTAGCTTCAGTTTTGTACTATGTACTAGGTCAGGTGGTTAATGACCAAGAAATGTGGTTTTTAATTGCTCCATTTGCAGGCGCGATTGCAGTGGGTTCTACCCTTGGATTAGCACCATTAGCGGCGAGTCTTTATCCAACCTCAATTCGCGGGACAGGTGTAGGCGCTAGTCTGGGTGTTGGACGTATTGGATCGATTATTACGCCTATGATTGGGGCTTCTATAGTAGCCGCCAATATTTCTGCGACCGATTTTTACATGATTGCGATGATTGCGCCTGTAATCAGTTCAATTAGCATCATTGTTTTGGTTTTTTACAGACCCAAAGAGGTACAATAGTTTTTCTATTAAAGAAATAATTGACGAGTGATCAAAAGCATTTCCCCTTTAATAGCGTCCTTAAAAGAATATAAGCGTTCATCGTTTAATTCGGATATAATTGCAGGACTTACGGTGGGTATTATTCTCATTCCTCAAGCTTTAGCGTATGCTTTGTTAGCAGGTGTACCGCCTATTTACGGATTGTATAGTGCGTTGATACCTATGCTAATTTATGCTCTTTTAGGGAGCTCTTATTACTTATCGATTGGTCCAGTAGCCATTACGGCAATCTTGATGTTGAAAAGTGTTTCTAAAATCCATACGCCTTTTAGTGAGCCCTATATTCAACTGATCATTTTGTTAGGACTTTTTATAGGTGTTTTTCAAATTATCCTTGGTGCATTAAGAATGGGGCAATTAACCCAATATATTCCAAAGACAGTACTCTCTGGATTTATTCAAGCTGCAGCGATTTTGATTATATTTTCGCAATTTAAGGATGCCCTTGGATTAATGATACCTAGTCAGCTTTCGACATTTGAGACGTTGTTTTATGTGATCAATCACGCGATAGAGATCAACTTACTTGCCTTGGGATTATTTGGCTTTTCATTATTAACCATCCTCTTAGTAAATTCGAGAAACAAACGATTTCCAGTAGCGCTAGTTGTTGTTTTAACCTCCATTGGGATGAGTTACTATTTTCAATTGGACAATAAGGGGCTTCAAATCGTTGGCGATATCCCTCAAGGTTTTCCAGAATTAATATTTCCTGTCTATGAAATAAGTACTTTTATTAGCCTTATTCCAAGTATTTTTGCGGTTACTTTTATTGGTTATGTGGGCAGTATTGGACTTGCCTTATCTTTTGAGCACTTGCAAGAAGAAAAAGTAAATGCAAACAAAGAATTATTTGTATTAGGCCTAGCCAAAGTTGTCGGTGCATTTTTTCAGGCATTCCCTTCTACCGGCAGTTTTAGTCGTACCGCGATTAATGTTACAGCTGGGGCAAAAACACAAATTTCTTCCTTGATTACCATCATCCTTCTTGCAGTAACCCTTTTGTTTATCACTCCTTTATTCTATTATCTACCCAATGCTGTTTTAGCAGCTATAATTGTTCACTCGGTGTTTTCACTCTTAAAAGTCGATTATGTAAAAGAACTTTGGGGAAAAAATAAAATTGACTTTACCGTTTTCACGGCTACTTTTATGCTAACCATATTAACTAGTTTAGAAATCGGTGTAATAGGGGGGATCCTTTTCTATTACTTGCTCACTTATAGTATTCACCTTTTTTTTAACAACAATAAATCCTAGTCATGAAATCTAAATTCTTATTATTCCTTTTTTCTTTTTTTCTTTTTAATGGGTGTTCAACATCAGATAAGTCTGAAACACTAAGTCCATTACCAACTACACAAACTCCAGCTGAAAAGAAATTAGAAAAGCGCAATTCAGAATTCACTGAAGAAGTTATTTCAGTGACAGAAAATGTATATACAGCTGTAGGTTACGATGTTTCAAATATTTCGATGGTTTTGGGGCAAGATGGTTATATCCTTATAGATGGGGGATCAAATCCAAGGTCAGCTGCAAAGATAAAGGCCGAATTTGCCAAAATCACATCTCTCCCTTTAAAAGCGATTATTGTTACCCATGGGCATGGAGATCATGCTAAGGGGGTTGCCACTTATGTAGATGGTCAAGATGTTGATATTTGGGCAATGCAAAACTTTGGTCACGAAGGCGAATTTAGTGCAAAAGCCGGAGTGAACTTTCCTCAACGTCCTTTAAGACAAGCAGGTTTTGCCTTGCCAAAGCAACAGCGCATTAACAACGGTGTTGCCCCAGCAATGTACATGGTTAAACCCGTTCCAGCAAAAGAAAATTCAAAAGACAAAAAAGAGATCAAAACGGTTTATACCAGTAACCTAAAACCGAATCAACTGCTTAATGAACCCTTTAAAGCGATTAATATCGCTGGGATTGAAATCGAACTATACCATGCTCCTGGCGAAACAGATGATCAATTATTTGTTTGGCTTCCTCAAGAAAAAGTAGTGTTTTCAGGTGATAATTTTTATAAATCATGGCCTAATCTCTACGCTATACGCGGAACAGAATACCGTGATGTATACGACTGGATCAATAGCCTTAGTCTTATGATTTCAAAAGAAGCCAATCACCTTGTCGGCGGTCATACACGACCCGTTTTAGGTAAAGAAATGGTCAAAGAAATATTAACAGACTATCGTGACGCAATAAAATTTGTTTTTGAAAAAACAGTGCAGGGGATTAACCAAGGCATGACTCCAGATGAACTAGTGGATTATGTTCAATTACCCGAGCACTTTGCCTCAAAAGATTATTTACACGGCTATTATGGGCGAGTAGATTGGTCTGTTCGCCAAATCTTTAATGGTTATATGGGCTGGTTTGATGGAAATGCTACCAATCTTATTCCCTTGTCTTCTAAAGAAGAATCGCATAAAATGATTGCGTTAATGGGAGGGGATGAAAAAGTTAAAAGTGAAGTCATCAATGCATTAAATGGGAGTGAGTTTCAGTGGGCAGCACAATTGATCGATTATCTGTTGATCATAATGCCTGAGAATAGAGCGTATAAGAGCCTTAAAGCAAATGCGATGGAAGGTTTAGGACGTAATATTGATAATGCCGTTGCACGGAATTATTATTTAACCGTGGCCCAAGAATTAAGAAAACAATAGGCAGTATGATCGAAGTAGAAAACAAGCTTTTAAATAGTAAAAAGCCTTTGTTTTTTCAAGTAAAGAATGCCAAAGATATTGGCGTTAAAACACCTAAAGTAGTCTTAGGTGAAGATCTGCGTACCGTTGTTCGTTCACTAACGGTATTTCAAAAAGAGGCACTCATTACCTCGGCGCGTACCGGGACTACATGGCGTTTAGCTAGTGATGAAGGTGTGTATCTCAACGGAACAGATTATGCACCGGCACCCTTATGTCATCTCACTGTGGGAATGGTTGCCTCATATATGAATGAGATTACAGCTTTAGCTAAACTCCGGAATATTTCGATTAAGAATATTCGTCTTATTCAAGATAATTTTTACAGTATGAAGGGCAGTATGATGAAAGGAGATATGATTGCCCATGCTTATGATGTTGAATTAGAAGCGCAAATAGATGCAGAGGCAAGTAAAGAGACATTACAACAACTTGTTATCGATGCAACGGCAGCTTCACCATTAAATGACTTGATGAAACGCCCGCATGAGAGTTTATTTAAATTAAGCCATAATAATCAAGAGCTTGTTCCTGATAAAGCCTTAGAGATTGACGGAGATTTAATGACAGATCCCAAAATGATTTTTGATGAAGCTCAACCTGCAACAGGCGATTGGAATCAAACGTGCATCAAGATGGGGATGACCCCAAAGCACAAAAACTCGATTAGTGGAGCTGGATCTTCGCTTACAGATCAACAAGACCGCCTACTTCATTTAAGAGGAATTTGCACCCTTCGTCCAGATGGGATAAAAGAGATAACGCAGCATCTTTATAACCCTCATGGTTCTGTTTTTACTTTATTATCTGAAGAAGGTCCTGAAAATGGCGGACAAGGAAGAGCACCTGATGCAGCTACGTATATTTCTGCGGGAATTGGATTTTGCTTTATGACACAGTTTGGTCGATATGCTAAAATGAAAAAGAAAAACCTTTTGGAATATAGAATTCTGCAAGACTCCTTTTTCTCTCTAGGTGGAGCCTCTGGAGGAACAGGTGAAAAGGGTAGCGCTAAGGCCTTAGAAACCCATGTTTATTTAGAAAGTGAGGAAGAGAACGAATTCGCAACACAAATTTTAGATATTTCAGAACAAACTTGCTTTTTACACGCCTTATGCAAGGCAAAACTCAATACCAAAATACGTATTTCAACCTATAATAATTAAAAAAACAATCATGTTTACAACACTCTTTTACTATTCATTTTCGGCATTGATATTAGCTGAATTAATCAAAGGACTAAGTGCAAACGGAACCCCACCCTTACTTCAAAAATACAGTTGGCAATTAGATCTAGCTTATTTTATGTGGAGTAAAATTCTCTATTTCCGACTCCTTTTTATTGCATTGATGGCCTATTGTTTATTTTCTATGACTGGTCAAGAACAAGCCTCTGTTGTTCCTTTCAGTATTACGCTAGTATTAGTATGGGGTTTTGTTTACTGGTTATTCAATCTTTTTTGGGTTGGGAAGCATAAGTTTGATCCTTTAAAGCAAATTAACTTTGCTAAAGCAGATCAAAATACCGTAGCCCTAGAGGAGCAAGTTATGGGGGTTAATTGGAATGGTGAGCAAAAAGCTTATCCAGTAAGTATGTTATTCTATCACCACCAAGTGAGTGATCACATTGCCAATCATCCCATTTGGATTACCTATTGCGGTTTATGTCGCAGTGGACGTGTTTATGATATCCTTGTTGACGGAGAAGCGTTGGATTTTGTTACGGGAGGACAAGCCTTAGTTGGAGCTGTTACTTTTAATGCCATATTTAGAGATTACAAGACCCAGACATGGTGGAGACAAGAAACGGGAGAAGCAGCAAAAGGAGAACTAGCGGGGAAAGTTTTACAAGATATCCCTATGGAACAAATGAGTTTAAAACATTGGTTAGAAAAGCATCCTGATTCGGCGATTTTGCAATATGATCCTTCTTATCAAAAGAAATACGATTTTGTATCTGGCTTACTTAAGTATGAGTTAAGTCTTCCTGGATGGCATTTCCAAAAGAGACCCCCCTTAATTATTGGGGTTGAATTAGAGGGACAGGAAATTGCTTATGATTGGAACCAACTTCAAAAGAAACGATTGGTACAAGATCAATTAGGGGATAATGCTTTGTTAGTACTTAGCTCAGAAGATGGCTCTTCTTCTTATACTTATCTTAGAACGTTAAAAGGAGAGGTCTTAGATTTTGAAATTAGTGGGGATATTTTAACCGACACAAAGACTAAATCAACGTGGAATCTCTTCGGGCAATGTGTTGATGGTGCATTAAAAGGAGAGGAGTTAACTAGTGTTCAATACTATAAGCAATTTATTCGCGCATGGTTGAGTTTTCATCCCAATTCATCTTTTTACAAATTTTAGGGGAGTAATTAAAGCAAAAAACTGTACTTTTTAGCTTCAGGACTTTTTAGTTTATCAACGTTTGGAATAAACATAAAATTCTGTCTCAACGAATTACTACACTTAAGGTTTGATTCCTGAAAAAAAGACAATTTTTAAAAAAATCTGTTGCTGTATCTCTATAAGCAGTTATAACAAGTACAGTTATAAATAACATGAAAAGACTAATACTATTATTACTACTGGTGTCAGGAGCAGCATCAGCACAAGAGCAGGAATACAATTATAAATACTTCAAATCTAATAACCCAACCACATTAGTGCAGGGGAAAGGAATTAAGTTTAGATCTACGGTTAAGGTTAACCCTGGAACTATTCTCGTCTTCTATGAAGATAAGATAATTAGTGGAACAGGGCAAAGTGAGTTCAGAGGAGCTAGTTCTTTTTCCGGTAGAAACGCTAGAGCTAATAACTATAGCATAAACAATAGTGTAAATTTTAATGGGTTTAACGATACTCCAAGAACATTGCTGTACGATGGTTCTTTTGCAGGTGCTTACTTTCTGCGAAACAATGAAGGTAAAGTGGTTATTACTAAAAAGTATTATCACTACAGAAACCTTGATGGATCAGTTGAATTTACCTTGTACAATAAATAATGAAAAATTATATTTAAGTTTATTTATAATTTAAAACCAATACTATAAAAACTTTGGATGAACACGCTGATAAACTTATAAAAGAAGTTTTTTTATCAGATGAGAAATACATTAAATACCTTTCTTCACCTGAATTTGAACAACGTAAAAAGGATAAAGATTGGGAGCAATTAAAAGAAGATACTTGGGATTGGATTGTAGACGAATCTGATAGTGTTATGGTCGATGAATATGAGGACGGACGTGAGGCTTGGGTACTGAAATACCCTGACGAAGATGAAGATGATTATGAGTACTCACAAGATGCTTTTGGGTTTAGGGAAGAACTTATAGAAATACTTCTTCATAAACTATACGGTGTTCCCCTGGATTGGAATCAATAATCTTTTTAAAAATATTAAAAAGGGTATTGAAGCTTAAGATTACGATTAGAGGCAGAGTAACTGACAAAATCTGACACTATAAAAAAATGAAATATTCCCATAGTTCTTATTTTATATTATCCTGAAAAAGAACCGAAAAGTGAAATGTTTATGGAATCTTTAGAGCGTGAAAATCTTGAATCACTTCCAGAAGAAATTACAATTTACCGAGGTATGACTTTGAGTGAATTTAAATCTGGAGTGTTTGGAATTTCCTGGACTCTTGATCCAAAAGTAGCCCATTTTTTTGCGTTTACATATGGAAGGAATTTCGCGACAAAGAATGAAAAGAAAATGATTCACGAAATGACAGTTTCCAAAAAACAAATTTTTGCTTATTTAGCAAATCGTGATGAGAAAGAGGTGATTTTTCTTCGAACACAATAATAGCTTAGAAGTTTATTGATTAATTAAATGTTCTTCAGAGGCTTCTAGTTTGTCCTCAAGATCATCAGATAAATCAGCATAAAAATCAATTCCTGTCAATGCTTCAATTGCATCAACTGTTACGACGTACTTTTCTCTTGACTCAATTTTTTTGTTTGGCATTAAATAAGCAAACATCTTTTGATTCTTGACATCGTAAATTATTTTATAAAACTGATCCGGAACAGACACGTTGTTCTTGCCTATTTTTTTAAGATTTGCTGAACTTAAAACCCCTCCTGTGGTAATATACAGTTCTGATTTTTTGGCTAAATCTCTTGCGTGCTCTTCAAGTTTTTTCCAAACTGCCTGATTAAATTTTGGTTTTTGAGGGGATATGTTTGACATGTAAGCAGCTTCTTTCACCGAGGTAAAATCCATCTTCATATCTGCAGCAGGAACAAGGTGCCCCCTGTCAAATCCTGAGTTAGTGTAATCACTAGTTTTTGCAGACCCTGTTGAAACCTTTCGATCGATTGTGTAGTTTTTTTTCCTAGGTATCTCTCCCTTTAGCATTGTGGAATTAAGTTTATAATGAACCCATTCTGCTTGTTCATGTTCTTCTAAATAGGATAAGGAGTAATAAGTGTGTTCAACAACCTCTCCGTTAGAGCTAGGCAGAAATTTAAGTTGCCCAAATAAAAACATGGGAACTATCAGTAAAAAAAGAAGTCGCTTTTTCATTATTTCGGATTATTTAGTGTCATTAATTATAAGGTCTTCTAGATATTTTAAAATCTTTTTTCCCAATTCTATTTTATTTGGGAAAGGCTGCAAAGGTGTATTTTGTGCACTACCCCAAATTACATTTGTTTTAAAACCATCAAGGTTTAATCGGTAGTGCTCAATTAAATATTCTGGTTGCTTCCGATTTGGAGATAACCTCCCTTTTTTGGTATGTATTGTTTTTATAAAATCTAATGGTAATAATTCTAAATTTGATTTTTTTAGAGACATCAATATTAGATCGGGCTTTATTTCAAGAATTAACTTTTTCCATAGCTCAAAACCATCCTTTGACAGAATGTTTTTTTGTTCAGGTTTTAGACTGGACCACGTTGGGCTCGTTGCTAGTGGACTACAAATATCTGTATGAATAGCTCTGTTTTTATGAGAGCCGCCATAATAACATGTTCCTAGGCCATTTAGCATAGGCAGGAATCCGCTTTTACTTACGTTTTGTGTACCAAACCATCTTTTGTATGGTTTGTTCTTAAAATAGCTGTTTAGTGATAAATAAAGTGTTTCAGTTGTGTTTTTGTACTCAGGAAAACGAACATAACTAAGGTCAGAAATTTTTTAATTCTTTAAATTCTGCATCAGATGGATTTAATGCAGCGGTTATAACCTTAAAATCAGATTTGAAGTAATCACAGATATCTCCAAAATATAAAATTGGTAAACTTGGTTTAAGCACAAAATCTAATTCACACGACTCACTGTAATGATTTAATGCTTCTTTTAAAAGGTCATTACTAATTTTCATTTGATTTATATTTCTCTCTATTCTTTTCTTATTTCTTCAAATTGTTTAGTAATCTCATTCAAATCAGTTGAGTTACTAATTTCTCTTTCTTCACCCCACTCTGTATCATCATAATCATAATCATCATCATCAAGTTCTTTTCCATTTAAAACAATAAAGGAATCAACTTCTTCTCTATCGTAATCACCAAATTCTTCTTCCCAATTATTTTCAAATATGGAAAAACATAAAAAATCCACTCCCTATTCCCTTACCATCTTTGTAAATTGTTATATTCTGCTCTGTTAACTGATAAAAATCATCTATTTCTTTCTCAAGTTTATTTGATTTAGAAGATGGGGGTTCTACATCACCATCTTTAAAATATGTCGCTGTTTTTAACTCCCCGTTCTCATTGTATTCTTTGATTAATTCATCCAGTTTGCCTTCTTTCCAATTTGACCTCTATATATAATACCCCGTTTTCGTGATATTCTTTGGTTAAACCATCTTGTTTTATCCTCTTCAAAGTATGTCTCTAATTTAACCTTACCATTTTCATAAAATTGTTCATATTTACCGTGTTTTAATCCGTCTTTGAAAGTACATTCCAGCTTTAATTCTCCATTTTCATGAAGTCTAAATCCTACTCCGGTAAACGGCCTGCCTTTGAAGTGAGTGACAATTCCAACGTCTTCCATCTTATCTAGATTAACTCTAGAAAATATTTATTCCGCTTTTGCCATTGCCCTTCAGAATATTATTGATTCCGATAGCAGAACAGAGATTAATAATAATTAACCAAACAATAAATTGCAGGTTCTTTTTAATGCTTTTTACGTTGTTTACATACCTCTTGGTTGCTTAATTTTTCGAGCACTAACATAGCGTGTTTGTCCAGAGCACCTTTCCTTTTATCGGTAGACTTGTTGTAATCTCTTAGTGAAAGTTCAAATATACTTCTTTGATTATCTTTTTCCTTTCTGTAAGGTAACCTGCTAATTTTAACTCCTCAATTGTCTATAGGTATTTTGACACTTTTATTTGATTTTAAATTATACCTAAACTTACTAAATCCATATCAGAAAATTATAAGATGTTCTTAAAGCATGAGCTTATTTAACTTTTGTATATTGAAATAAATTAGATTTATGAAAAAGCTAATTCTTTTTTTACTGTTAGTCCCTGTTGTTTCTTGTTCAAGTGATGATGAAGAAACCTTCTGTATTGATTTAAGTTTGGGCGTAAATTGTTCAGGAGCTGAATACATTAAAAACTCCGATTCATCATACGTTCTTCCTTGGGAAATAGGGGAAACATTTAGAATTGGCCAGGGTAATTGTACAAATGGGTCACATAGTGAGGGCTCTTATAGTCAGTTTGCATATGATATATCAATGCCTATTGGAACTAATATACATGCAATTCAATCAGGTGTAGTTTTGAGGGTTGTAGAAAATTTTGACGATGTGGAAGATGGAGTCAACGATGTAAGCTTAATTGATGAGGCAAATTTCATTGAAATTGAACATTCAGATGGCACAATAGCATCGTATGTTCATTTAACAAAAAATGGAGCACTTAAGAAAGAAGGAGATATTGTGATTCAAGGAGAGTCCATAGCATTAAGCGGAAACTCAGGATGGAGTTCAGGGCCTCATCTTCATTTTCAATTAAATAAATGTATTGATACAGACCCTCGTGAAAATTATATATGGTATTCTTGTAATTCGATACCTCTTACCTTTAAAAACACTTCCGAACATTGTTTTGGTTTACTAGATTATAATTTTAAACCGGAGGGATATACAGCAAATTCATTTTAAAACGAATTATGGATACTGGGAATGTTTTACAACTCAAAAGTATTCAATCAAAACATTGGAAATTGGAATACCTCAAACGTAACAGTCCTTATGCATATGTTTTTATTTGCTGAATCTTTCAATCAACCCATAGCAAACTGGGATGTTTCAAGTGTAACCAATATGAATGGTATGTTTGGTGGTGCAACTAATTTTAATCAAGACTTAACCAATAGGTGTGTTCCTAATTTTCAATCTGAGCCTGATGATGAATTTTCTAGTGGTTCAGCCCTAACAGAAGCCAATAAACCTATATGGGGGACTTGTCCTAGTGATTAATTACAGGTATATCATTTCCATCAGTTTCAGTTACTTCTTTTAAATTAAAAGACAAAGAGTTATGCCGAAGTAAGGGTGAGATAATTAAGAAAAAACACAAACCACAACTTCTAACTTATTACAACAAAGGAAAGGTAAATCAAAAAATTTGTTTGAGTTATTTTGCTACCATTCTTTACGATGTAGATACACTAGATACTTTGGTTATGTTTATAGTATGTATGCCAAATGGTGAGTTAGAACGAACTTATACAACGGATGTATCATCTGCGGGTAAAAATGATGGGAAAGCAAGATTTAGATTTACTAATACTATGAAATTTAGATTACTAGGTGAAAAGGATTATAGAGTAAAAGTAATCGTATTTAAAGATGATATGGATGAATCATACAGAAAAAAATTAATTTTTTTTGAAGATATACACTCAAAACAATCTATAAATGATAATTAGTTCAAACTTTGAACTTATTTTTTTCTGGTTAAGGTTTTTACTTTAATCCACCTGACGAAAACCCTATATATGAAGGTGGTTTACCATTTTGGCTTGGATGGGGCAAAGTTTAATACGGTTGAACAAATTATATTTGATGATATGATCCGTTTGGGACATTTAATCTGTAAGTCGATATAGTGTTTTTGTTTTTACTCCATCAAAATGGTTTACTTTATCGTTGTTTAGGATTTCGAAATATTGTTTCTTTTTTTTGGTGCCAACAATCCTCCAATATATTTTTTTATTTTCATCATCATACTTTAAGATTTCCACTCCAGAGATATATCCTCCTTCTGGAATCTCAAACATTAAAAGATCATCTTTAAATATTAAATCAAAACATTCCTCTTTGTACTTTTCACACCATGTTCCATTTAAAAACTTTTCTACTTCAAATTGTTGTAAAGAAGAGCTAGTAAAAGTTGTTATAATTATCGCAAAAATTGTTTTCATAAATAAATCTTTTTTAATTTAAAGGTAGCAAATAAGTTGCTTTTTGCAACAATTTCGCCACTTAAGCTGATTATGTAAATTTTTTAAGAGATAAACTTTGTCAATTTATAAGAGATTCGAGTTTTTAATGTTAAACTTTGTAGTATAAATTGTAATTTAGGATTATGATTAACATTAAACAGTAATAAATAAATCTGTCAAAATGAGAAAAGCTTCCATCTTCATTCTTTTTCTACTTTTAGCCTGTTCAAAGGATTCTGCTGTTCCAGAAGAACCAGCAACTGTTAATTATACTGTTGCAGTATCGGCATCTGATGGAGGTGTTGTAAATTCTACTGGAGGTTCATATGCTCAAAACGCAACGATAACTCTAACTGCTACTGCAGCAGATGGGTTTGTATTTTCGGGATGGTCTGGTGATGTTACAGGAACTACAAATCCTTTATCGTATTCAGTTACTGCTAATGCATCCATAGTTGCAAATTTCACTCGTTCAAGTTATAGTTTTAATCTCCAAACCAGTGGTCAGGGTTCTGTGGCAGAAGAACTTGTTAGTTCAGCAAAATCTAAAACTGATTATGAATCTGGGAGTACGGTTCGTTTGACAGCAACTCCAGAAGCGGGATGGTTGTTTTACAGATGGGAAGGTTTAGCTAGAGGGTTTATTGACGCTGCTACAGGTCAGGAAGAAGTGTCTGTAGACTTTGATAACCCTATTGAAGTTGAGGTTAATAGTTCAATCAATGCCACAGGAACATTTGAACAAATTATAACCGAAGATGACAATCCGACAAGTGGAGTTGGTAAATGGAAGATTAGAAAAAAATCTGTAAGCTCAAAATCAGATAAATCACTATTAGTTGACTGTGATATTACTGAAATAATTTTCAGAACCGATGCAACGTTTTCTATTTTCACATCAACAGCAACAATTTCAGGTCAGTATGTTTTTGATTCAAATACATCCATTAGTTTGTCACAATCAAACTCACCCTTTGGGACAATAACGAACATTGTAATCTCCAATAGCTTTATTAGTTTTTCAATCGATATTAATAATGGATGTAATGATGATTTAGATGGAGATAAAGATGATGATTACATAGAGAGTGAAGACCCAATTACTGGGACAGTAGCCTCAGCAACTTGTACAATCACAAGTTCATTAGATAGCGGCTCAGAAACTCAAACAGTAACACAAACTAGCTCCATACAAGATATTGTGTATTCTTTCACTACAACTTGTACTGAAACATTGTCTGCGAGTGCTGATAATCTTCCACCGGGAGTAACGATGACTTTTAATAACAATCAAGCTACTATAAGCGGAGCACCATCTGGTAACGCATCAGGAACTTATGATTACACAATTGTTGTAACGGCTCCTAATATAGCTACTTCCGTGAGTGGTCAAATTAGTGTTGGAGAAATCTGTACTTCAGCTTCAATTGAATTAGTTTATGAACCAAATAATACACTTGGACAAGGCTCAAATAATCAAATTATTACCTTAGGAAATTCTTTAGCTTCAATTAATTACCAATTAACCACAAATTGTCCTCCAGATGCAAATGGCAGTTCATTAAACTCATCTGCTGAAGGACTTCCAGAAGGAGTTAATTACAGTTTCTCTGGACAAAATAATACTATACTTATTAGTGGTACTCCAACAACTCTAGGAACATATACTTATAGTTTAACCTATTATAACAATCAAACCATTCAAAGCTCAACAGTTTCTGCTTCAGTAACTGGTCAAATTACTGTATTAGCAGACACTACAACAAGTACCTCAACAACAGCTTGCTCAATTTCAGGTGTTTTACAAAATGGCAGTGGCCAATCATCACAAAATGTCAATTCTGGACAAGCAATACAAGCGATTGGATACGACATAACTTCTAATTGCCAAGTATTGAGCGCTCAGGCATATAATCTTCCACCAGGAATTACTATGAGCACCAACTTTCAAGAAGCAGCCAATAGTAATACTTTAAATATTTCAGGAACACTAACTTCAAGTGCTTCAGGGACCTACAATTATGATATAGTTGTATCAGAGGCATCAACTACAAATTCAATTACCCTTTCTGGAACAATTACAGTTGCTAGCTCAGTAACTTCTAACTCAGGAAACATCTATTTTGAAAATGGAACTTGTAAATGTCCAAATGCAACAGTTGGAGAGACCGCTGATATTAATGGAGTTACTTATACTGTAGTTGATAACTCATCAATTTCAGTGCAAATAGCTAATGGTAATGTGAATTTGTGTACTACTCTAGTTACCAGTATGGCTGATCTTTTTCAAGATAATACCTCATTTAATTTGGATATAGGCTTTTGGGATGTTTCTAGAGTAACTAATATGTCATATATGTTTTTCAATGCATCTTCTTTTAATCAAAACATTAGTAATTGGAACATTTCAAATGCTGGTTACATTGATAATTTATTTAATGGGGCAACTGCATTTAATCAAGATATTGGAGGGTGGAATACATCTAATGTAATTGGAATGTCAGGGGTTTTTGATTCTGCTGAGAATTTTAACCAAGATATCAGTAATTGGAATACTTCCTCTGTCAACAATATGGAAAGTTTATTTTTTGGTGCATTTTTATTTAATCAAGATATCAGCGGCTGGGATGTTACTGGTGTTACAGATATGTCTAATATGTTCAGAGCAGCTCGAGCATTTAATCAAAACATAGGAAACTGGGATACTTCAAATGTTACTGATATGACAGAAATGTTTAGAAATGCTGATGAATTTAATCAGAATATTAACGCTTGGAATGTATCTGCTGTAACTAATATGAGTGGAATGTTTAGAGGTACTACCGTATTTAATCAAGACATAAGCAATTGGGATACGTCATCTGTTACTGATATGAGCAATATGTTTAATACAGCAACATCATTTAAACAAGACATAGGAGGCTGGGATACATCTAATGTAACTAATATGGGTAGTATGTTTGTCTCAACAAATTCAACTCCAAATATTGGTGGTTGGGACGTGTCAAGTGTAACAGAAATGGGAGGGATGTTTTACAACGCAAACTTTTTAAATGATGATATAAGTTCCTGGGATACATCTAATGTAACTAATATGGAAAGTATGTTTAGAGACGCTGGAGCATTTAATCAAAATATTGGTAATTGGGATACTTCTGCTGTTACAGATATGGGTCGTATGTTTCGAGGAGCTCCAAATTTTAATCAAGATTTAAAAGGATGGTGTGTGAATAATATTTTATCTGAACCTGAGCTTTTCACAAATGAAACCTCAGCCCTTACAGAAGCCAACAAACCGCTATGGGGTAAAGAGTTTACAGTAGCACTTACGACTGGTTCTGATTTACAAACAGCAACAGTAGCAACAGCTATTGCAGACATAAAATATACAGCAACACCTATTTGTTCAGGTTCAATATCAGCTTCAGCTTCAGGCTTACCCTCTGGAGTAAGTATTGCATTTGCTAATAATGTTGCTACCATATCAGGAAGTACTAACGCAACAGGGACATTTGCTTATGCCTTAACTTTTACGGGAGTTTCAACTTCACAGGCAGTAACAGGGACGATAACGGTCAATGCAGCAGTAACTGCCGACACCACACCTCCTGTGATTTCATTATTAGGTTCTTCTACGATTAACCTAACTGTTGGGGATACTCTTACAGACCCTGGAGTTACTGCTACTGATGACGTGGATGGAGATGTTACACTTTCAATAACAGCTAGCGGAATAGTTGATACATCAACACCAGGTACATATGTAATTACCTATTCTGTAACAGATACTGCAGGAAATACAACTGCGGTTGACAGAACTATTATTGTAAGCGCTGCTGCATCTTCTTATTCCATTTCAGTGACCGCTAGTTCTAATGCTGATTATACTTTATCAGGAACAGATGCTAATGGTGAAGTAAGCGGAAATGATGTTTCAATAACGATAAATGTAGGAGACACGCTGAACTTTAATGTTGATGCCTCCAGCCACCCATTCTACATAAAAACAGCTCAAGGAACAGGAACCGATAATCAAGCAAGTGGAGTAAGTAATAATGGAGCTACAAACGGAACCGTAACTTGGACACCAACAACCGCAGGGACCTATTACTATCAATGTTCAGCACACAATGGGATGTATGGAACAATTACAGTTCGATAAAAACGGTTTACCCTATTCTTTCTTTTATTAATGATCAATTAATGTTCCATAGAATAAGGGTAGTAAAAAAGTCAATTCAAGAGTATTGTTTTTAGCTTCTTTTAGAAGTTTTATCATATTAAATTCTTTCTAGCCCTTAAAATACGGCAACCAATAAATTTAAGAGAATAACCCAAGTGGTTCTATCCAATTTTTTCATACCCACAAAAACCATAATTCTCTTTTGATTTGATAGGACTCAAAATAAAATTCGTATTTTAAACATTAATAATCATAAATCAATTAAAATGAAAATCAAAACTATTTTTAAAATCAATATGGGGCTGCTTTTTTTACAGGTTTTACCCTTACTTATTTCTTTGTTTTCCCCAGAATTTAAAATGATGTTAATGTCAGACGGTTTCGGGGAGTCTGTCTCTCAGGATGCGGTCGTAATGTTTGAACAATTTGCCTTAGTATTGGGATTGATCGTAATTGGAATAATTGCCTTCCTTTATGGAGCATTATCTTTCAACGATCTTGATACTCTAAAAAGAGTATCTTTTTTGTTTTTTGCTTTATCTGGTTTTTTTGCTCTACCCGATCTGATAAATGTGTTTACAGGTCAGCCAACAGCTCCTGCACCAGTAATCTTTATGGGATTGGTGTGTTTAGGGTTATTTTATTACGGATCTAAAAAAGGAACCATTTAAAAAACACAAAAAAATGACCAAAAAAACACTTTTTTGGTCTAAAATGACTAAAAATAGATCAAAATAGGCCTAAAAACGCTAAAATAAGCTTTGTGAATAAGGCTGTTAAAAAGTTAAGAATATAAGTTTGATTAATGACCAGACTGAATAATTTAAGGTCTTTTTCAAATTAATAATAACGACCATAGTTCAGCTGTGGCGGTTATATTTTTTTCTCGATGTTAATATTAGGAGATAAGTAAAAAAAATAGTAATTTTTAGAAAAAATGAAATTTTTAGAAAAATACTATCCTGTTCTTCTTGCGTTTTTTAGTTTTTTATACTCAGTATATTTATGGTTTTCTGGGAACGAGCTTGAAGGGATTTATGTGGGCTTGTGGCCGGTTACAATTTTAGCTTTTGCCTTTGTAATAAGACAAAGAAGGAATGATGATAAAAACTCAGGACTATGAATAAAAATCAAATAATGTTTATCGTTGGCTCAATAATTTTTGTCATTTACGTTTATTTTTATTTTAAAATAATCCTAAGACAACATAGGGGCAAGCGTGAAGATAACCTCAAACCCCATGATTCAAACGATTTCGACGGAATGGGTAATCAAGGAAGAATTCCAGACAAGAAACCGAAAAACAGAGCGATGTAAGCTTGATTGATTCGACATCAGGCTCTTTTGTAAGCATACAAATTCATTTAAAAACCATAGTTGCAAATTGCAACTATGGTTTTTATTTTGTAATTTTAAATAATAAACTATAATTAAAAAAATGAAACACACGCTCTTATTATTATTCGCATTTGTGGTAACGGAATTGACCGCACAAAAAAATTTAAATGGTAAAATTTATGACAAGCATCCAACCATAGAAATCGTAAACAAGTTTACGGAAGCTTATGTTTCGGGGGATGTTGCTACCATCGAAAGCTTGGTTACCGATGATTTTATCATGTACAATACAATGAACAACAACCCCAATTACAAAGGTGGGGATGTATCCAACTTAATAGGGCAAACCAATTTTATTAAAAACAACATGGTTGGGGTAACTCTCAAAGACCGGGTAGCAGCCTATTCAGATGCTCTTGAGTTCAAAAATGGAGCAATTTATGTATACACCTACCAGATGTTTACCGCTTACGATAAAAGCAACGGATTCAAAATTAAAACTCCCAGAAACAGCACTTTTATTTTCGATAAAACCAATAAAAAAATAAGACGCCTATTGTGGGCAGACAACACTGCAGCTTGGGATAAGTGGAGATTATCAAATCAAACCATCAAGAATGGAACCATATACAAAGACCATCCTTTGATTGTAAAGGTAAGAAAGGTTTATTACAATCTTGTAAATGAAAATGTAGAGGAAACCTTTAAAGACTTTAATCCTAATGCCAGAATTTACGACAGTAATTTAACCGACAAAAAATATATTAGTCTGGAGGAGCAAAAAGAAAACGTGGCCAATGTTTTGAAAACTTTTGAGATGATTTCAATAGACGAAGTCGGTTATCCCGACTATTTAGATTATGAAGGTAATGGAGGAGTTGCACTTTCTTGGTGGGAATTTACTTTAAAAAATAGAAAAACAGGAGATATCAAGAAATTAAGTGTTCACAGTCAAATGTGGTTCAACGAAAAAGGGATGATTGGAAGGGAAGACGTCTATTACAACGCAAACCTTTTACAATAAACAGCTAAAAAATGCCTCCGCATATAGGAGGCATTTTTGATTGTTAAAACAAAAATTAAAAAAATCTATTAAATGAAAAAATTATTATTTGCAATTGTTTTACTTACAACCATGTATTCTTTTGGTCAATCAACAACCATGTTGGCAATGCTTTTAGAGGACGGAAAAGAAGAAAGTTATCTTAAGATGGAAGAGAATTGGAAAAAAGTCAATGAAGCTTTTGTAGCCAATGGGTCCATTACCCAATGGTCGGTTTGGAAAAGAACTCCGAGAGAAGGAGATGAAAATTGGGCTCAATATTATGTTTTGATCCGAAGAAATGCAAAACAAGATCAATTACAAAATGATAACTGGAAAGAAGTAGCCTACAACGCCTTCAAAGGGAAAAGTAAAAAAACAGTTGACAAAATGTTATCCTCAGAAGGAATCATAAAAGAAATAAGAAGCAGAACCTATAAATTAGTCGCATCTACAGGATGGAGAGGTCTGGAATGGGAAATTGGCGATAAAGCTTATTTCCATTACATGACTCAAAAAAACGATGATTTTGTTGCTTATGAGAATGCGGTTTGGAAACCCATTGCTCAACAAAGAATCTTAGATGGATATCTAAAATACTGGGGAATTAGTGAACTTGTCGATTCTAATGACGTAACAAAAGCTCTTGAATCAAAAGCAACTCATGTAGCTTTTAACTTTCCTGCCAAGAAAAAAAATGAAACTCAATGGAAAGAACCTGAAGGATTTTTGAATCAAAAAGCATGGGAAGGACTTTTAGAGTCTAGAGAGATGTTGGATGCTGAAGAGCTTACCCTAGTCTATTCCACGTTCTAAGATTTTAGTGTTAAAAATTATTCCAAAAGCCTTTAAAATCATAGGAGTTACTTTTTTAGGGATTATATCCTTACTTTTTTAAACGCATATATTTTTTCGGTCAAGTCAAGTAAAAAAAGCTCAAAATTAGTTGCAGAATTGGGGAAAGACGCCCTCTATAATACGGCCATGGATTGAGCTACAAATGAGAGCAAACTTTTATTTTAACGAAAAGTAAGGAGTTTATTTCTTTTTAAGTTTTACGGTGAAGTGTCGCATAATCGGAGCCTCCCAATCAATCTCATAACCCCTTTTAGCCTCTTTACGGGTATCGTAAATGTTTTTGAGTGCGACGGCAACATATTCCATTTGCGAAAGGGTATAAGTTCTTCGAGGGATGGCTAAACGAACCATTTCTAATTTTGGAAATCGATTTTCTCGAGTTTTGGGATCCCGATCAGCCAACAGGGGTCCAATTTCAACTCCCCTAATTCCGGCAACAATGTAGAGTTCAATAGCCAAGGACTGTGCCCTGTATTCTTCTTTTGGAATATCGGGTACAAACTTGGCAGCATCAATATAAATTGCGTGTCCCCCAAAAGGTTTAAGCACGGGTACTTTAAACTCATCAAGGCGACGACCCAAGTAATTTATTTGTTGAATTCTACTTTCGAGATATTCAAAGGTAGTACCCTCGATAAGACCCTGAGCCAAAGCCCCCATATCCCTGCCCGACATTCCGCCATAGGTTACAAAACCCTCGTACATGATCGCAAAAGTTGAACAGTTTTTGTACAGTTCAGAATCGTTCATAGCAATGAACCCTCCCATATTTACAATACCATCTTTTTTTGCACTCATGGTCATCCCATCTGCTAAAGAAAACATCTCTTTTACAATTTGTTTGATTTTGTGGTCTGCAAATTCTTTTTCTCGAATTTTGATGAAGTAGGCATTTTCGGCAAAGCGGGCTCCATCAATAAAAAAACCCACTCCATACTGGTCACAGAGCTTACGAATAGCGCGCATGTTTTCTATAGATACTGGTTGTCCTCCAGCAGAATTGCAGGTAACGGTTAAAAGTACAAATGGGATTTTTCCCGGATGCTTTTGTAATGTTTTATCAAGTTTTTGTAGATCAATATTCCCCTTAAAAGGATAATTATCCTTGATATCAAAAGCCTCTTTTACAGTACAATCAACAGCAGTTGCATTCCTGTATTCGATATGACCTTTTGTAGTATCAAAATGGCTGTTTCCTGGAATTAAATCTTCCTTGTTTACCAATGCAGAGAACAAAACATTTTCTGCGGCTCTGCCCTGATGTGTTGGAATAAAATGTTTAAATCCCGTTAAGGATTTTACCGTTTTTTCGAGTTTAAAAAAAGAACTCGATCCAGCATAACTTTCGTCACCAAGCATTATTTCTGCCCATTGCTTATCGGACATTGCTCCTGTTCCAGAGTCGGTAATCAAATCGATTATTACTTGATTACTGTTTAGTTTAAACAAATTGAAAGAGGCTTCTTCAATCCATTTTTTCCGCATTTCGGGAGTTGATTGTTCAATGGACTCTACCATCTTGATTTTATAGGGTTGTATATAAGGCAACTTCATAGCCAATAGGTTTAGTTGAAAAATAATAATTAATAAAAAACAAATTCTTTGATCGAAAGAGGACAAAAGGAGTTTTAGAAGAGGTAAGAGTCTCTACTTTTGATGTTTTGATAATGACGAAAAGAAATCGACTTTGTTTTCATACTTCAAAGCTAGATAAATTTTTACAGATGCTCTGGTTTTGGAACAAAAACTAGGAAAAATAAAGATTAATATTTTGTTTCTCACTTCTTTTTTAGTCAGAAATCCTTTCACTTTTATAATATTAGAAGTAATCAGTTGTTTTGAGTTCTTTTTTTACCCTCTTGGGTCATTGCAAATTTGCTGTTTCGGGTCATTTTTTTGATAAACCCTACTCGTCTAAACCGCATCGCATTCTAATCTTGATCAACAGCAAAAGAGCGCACTGCCTGAAACTCAAATTCCCCTAAAATTTCCCATCCGTAGTCTCGGCTGATTTCAGAGGTATACTTTTTGGAACTTCGTTTTGGATATGCAAACCAAAC
Organism: uncultured Flavobacteriaceae bacterium; assembly: GCA_943789305.1. GTDB lineage: Bacteria > Bacteroidota > Bacteroidia > Flavobacteriales > Flavobacteriaceae > Arcticimaribacter. The sequence continues at coordinate 21,357 of CALSTP010000001.1, forward strand.
TGTTCCGGCTCCCTTTAGTTTCTGATTCATTATTGGTGTGATCTCATCGATTTCATTTTTTGTTTGAACAAACAATAAGATAAATTCGAGGTCGTTAGCCTCTTTGACATTCGTTTTGACAGAACAAACTTCCTCATTTCATAATGTTCTTTTGAAAATTCTGAGGGAAAATTTAAAATGTAAATTTCCTTATGGTCTTTAAAGTTTGGTTTTTTAAAAGTAGCTGTCATTTGGTTTTTGGGGTTTTTTTTGGTTTTTCAGAATTAGACAAGAACAAGTAAATATTTTTACACTCTATTAAAACAACCTGTTTTTTATTATTTAGTGGTAATTAAAGGCCAAATACAAATCCTCCTATGTACTGTTTAACTACTATTTATCAGCCACATGTCGTATATCTACTCAAATAAGTGGTCTAAACGCAAGGGCATTAATTATATAAGCTCCCAAAAAAAGTACTTCTATGAAGTCCAGTAGCAGAATGTAATCGGTATGAGAACAGATTTAGGAACTGTTTGAGTTCTAAAGTAGTAAAAAAAAGAAAGCTAAACAACTGTAAAGCAAATATTTAATGGGCTACGATTGATTTTTAAAGAAGCACGTTAAAACCCCTGTTTAGGAATTAAAATAAAATTGTAAAATAAAAGGATCGCTAACCATTTAACTACCTAATTCACAGAATATATGCAAATGTAAAGTTAAAGTAGTTTTTAATCATTTTTAATTCCTATCTTCGCAGTCAATTAAAAAATTTTATTATGAGTAATCACAATGGAACTGTAAAGTTCTTTAACAACGCAAAAGGATTCGGATTCATCACAAATGAAAATGGAGAAGATATTTTTGTACACGTAAACAATACCCAAGACGAAATAACTGAAGGAGACAAAGTTAGCTATGACGTGGAGGAAACTCCAAAAGGTCTTAGTGCTATTAACGTTAGTTTAGAAGACTAATTCGTATAAAGTATAGTGTAAAAAGCCTTGCCTTTTGGCAGGGCTTTTTTTGTGCCTTAATTTTTGTTTTGTTTTCAATGTTACATTCTTGTTTGGTAGGTGTAGAGCTCAAAGTACCTTCCTTTAGCTTCAATCAGTTCCTGATGTTTCCCACGTTCAACAATATCCCCATCTTCTACAACCAAAATTTGATCTGCTTTTTGAATAGTGCTCAGTCGGTGTGCAATCACAAATGTAGTTCGATTTTTCATCAACACCTCCAGGCTTTTTTGAATGTATGCTTCACTTTGGGTATCGAGGTTTGAGGTGGCCTCATCCAAAATCACAATTTTTGGGTTTGCCAACAATGCGCGGGCAATTGAAATCCGTTGTTTCTGTCCCCCAGACAATTTGAGCCCCCGTTCCCCAATTAGGGTATCCAGTCCGTCTGTAAACCGATCTGTAAATTCATTGACATAGGCGCCATTTACAGCTTCCAAAAGGTCATCTTCACTAGCATCTGGACGTGGAAAAAGAATGTTTTCTCGAATGGTACCTTCATACAAAAAGTCGTCTTGAAGTACCACGCCCAATTGACTTCTAAAACTTTTTAAATCCACCTTTGACAAATCAACACCATCAATCAATACCTGCCCAGAGTTTGGGTTCAAAAATGCAGTTGCCAGTCCGGCTATGGTGGATTTCCCAGAACCCGAAGAACCTACTAATGCGGTTACACTTCCCTTGGATGCTTCAAATGAAATATTGTGCAGTACTTCGGTTTTATTATCATAGCTGAAAGAAATGTTGTTAAAAGAAACATTCCCTTCGATTTGATTGAGCCTGATGATTCTTAATTTGGGGTCATTTTCCTGGGGAAGTTTCATGAGTTCTTGGGTTCTGTCTAAACCAGCAAAGGCCTCGGTAAGCTGACTTCCAATATTACTCATTTGAACAATGGGCGCGATCATAAACCCTAGGAAGAGGGTAAAAGAAACAAACTCTCCATAGGTCATCGTATTTTTCATGATAAAATATCCACCCATTCCCATAATACTTGCAGATGCTAGTCCGAGTAAAAAAGTAGAAGAACTCGTCATAAATGCAGTAGCGGTCAAACTCTTTTTTACATTTTGAAATAAATCATCAACCCCTTTTTCAAAAACGCGTTGCTCTTGAGCCTCAGCATTAAAGCCTTTGATGATCCGAATTCCGTTTAGTGTTTCAGTCAAGCGGCCGGTAACCGTGGCATTTATTTTGCCACGAGCTCGAAAGATTGGGCGAATGTACCCAAAAGCTTTCAATGCAATCAGTGCAAAAACAGTTACAGGGACCAAAACAAACAAGGTCATTTGTGCATTGATTTTAATTAAGATTGCCAAAGATATAAAAGCGGTTATGCTTCCTCCGATCAACTGAACCAAGCCAGTTCCAACTAAATTTCTGACTCCTTCAACATCAGTCATTACTCTAGAAACAAGTGCCCCAGATTTGTTGTTATCAAAAAAACTAACGGGTAAGGTCAACAGTTTTTCTTGAACTTTAGCCCGAAGAATTGAAATTAAATGCTGTGCCTCGACACTCAAAAGGCGAGTAAGCGAAAACGAGCTTATGGATTGAAATAAAAGTGCAGTACATACTGCGACTAACAAAATTGTTAAACCCTCTGTATCCTTTGAGGGGATTACTTCATCGATCAAGTTTTTACTCGCATAAGGAAGTATCAGACCCGATAAACTTCTGATAATTATCAGAAACAATCCAATAGAAATAATTTTTTTTCTCGGCCAAATAAATTCTTTGAATGCCCAACTAAAGGAAACATTATTTTTACTCATATCTTTGTTTGAATTATAAAACTAGGCTAAAATTTAGAATTTGAATCTTTTGATTCAAATAGTTTTAAATAGTATGTTTATGAACGATGAATTACTCTTATTTCCGCCATCAGTCTATCTAGCAATTGGCGTTTTTTTTGGTGCAATTGGTGCTTATTTAGCAGAACAAAGAGGGAGAACGCACTACAAAGGATTTTTGATTGGATTTCTTTTTGGTTTTTTGGGTGTTTTAGCCATGATTTTTTTCTTGAAGAACAAAAAAAAATCCAACTTGTAAATTTATTTTTTAAGCAAGACTTTAGTACCCTCATAAAACAAAATTCCTGCGGGTCCCATCATAAAAGTTGCGAGTAAGGGCAGTACAATATAAAGGTGTTTGATTTCTTTCTTTTTGGACTCTCTCATAATCCAGCAGCCTACCCAAAAGTCAAAAGCCAGATAGTGAAGCCAACCTGCTGCAATAAGTTCAGGAGTACTGTTTTCATACAAAGCTATAATTCCTTCCAAGCTCGAAAAATCTACATTTCCCAGCCCCCCATTTACAAAAATGAAGTAAAGGTAAAAAAGACTAAACACAAGCGGGACAAACGGCCGTTCCGAGAGGAGGAGGGTAAACGTCCATTTAGGTGCCAAAAGGAGTAAGCCCCAAGCCACTAAAATACTAGTGTTACAGATTATAAATAAAGTTTCAGTTGTTGTCATGGTTTATTTTTTTATGAGTCCTAATTCGATTAATCTTTGATTTAAAAAAGCCCCAGCTGTTATGTCTTCATATTTCTTAGGATTTTCATCAGAAACACAATTTGGTAAACAGTTCAACGACATTTCTGCCTCTGGATGCATAAAGAAGGGAATGGAGTAGCGAGAATTCCTCCAAGAGGATCTGGGAGGGTTGACAACTTGATGTAAAGTAGATTTTAGCAGATTGTTTGTTAATCGCGACATCATATCTCCCATATTAATAATAAGTTCATCGGGTTCAGCAATAGCATCGATCCACTCTCCTTGATTGGTCATCACCTGTAAGCCTTTACCTTGAGCGCCCATCAACAATGTAATTAAATTAATATCTCCATGAGCAGCTGCACGAACAGCATTTTTGGGTTCTTCAAGGATTGGGGGATAGTGAATCGCCCTAAGAATAGAATTACCCTCAGAGGTACATGAATCAAAATATTGTTCATCTAAATCAAGATGTAGGCCAATTGCTCTCAGTACATATTGTGCAGTTTTTTCTAAAAGTTTGTAGGTTTTTTTTCCCAGTACATTGAATTTTGGAAGTTCTTTTACGGTTATGTTTTCGGGGTATTTTTTTATTTGAGCTTCTTCGTATTGTCCAAAATGCCAAAATTCTTTGAGATCTCCTTCTTTCTTGTCTTTGGCGTGTTCTTTTCCAAAAGAGGTATATCCTCGTTGACCCCCACCACCTTTTATTTCATAGGATTTTTTTTGCACTAAACTCAAGTCAAAAAAGTTTTTGATTTCTGAATACAACTCCTCCATAAGTTTTGGGGAAAGGAAATGACCTTTTAGAGCCACAAAACCGATTTCTTCAAAGGCGTTACCTAATTCAGAGACGAATTGTGTTTTTAGTTTATAATCAGAACTCAGGAAATTGGATAAATCTACTTTTGGAATATGTTGCACAAAGAATGGAATTTATAATTCAAAATAAAGAGTAGGAATAAAACTAAAAAAGCAGATCCATCGACCTGCTTTTGTTTTTATAAAAAAGGAAAGGCTAAGATTTGAAACCTAAAAGGTATCAGTAGCCGATTTTTCCTCAAATAATTATTACACGACATATGACACCTCCTTTCTACATTTAGTTCGACTTTGCTATTGTCATAGCATTAACTACTCATCTCAAAGATAAAAAATTGATCGATTTTCAAAAATTATTTTACAATCTTTTTTAGGGTCAATCCTTGAACTAAAATAGTGAACAATACTACAGTATAGGTTAAGAATAATACCAGGTTTTTCCCCTCTCCAATATTATCGGGAAGATTTAGAGCCAATGCAATACTCAAGCCACCTCGAAGTCCACCCCAAGTGATGATTAAAGCCGTGTTTTTTTCGAAGGCTTTGAAAAATGAAAGAAATTTAATAGGAGTCCAAACCCCAATTCCTCTTGAAACGACCACTAAGATAATGGTCAACAGCGCAATCAAAAGATAATTGGAATCAAAATTTTGAAGAATTGGAATTATCTCAAGTCCGATTAAAATAAATAAGATAGCATTAAGTGTTTCGTCCAGTAAATGCCAAAATTTGTAAACATAATCTCCCATGGCTCTTTGGACACCTTCTTTTTTTTGGTCGACATCAATGTTTTGATTTAAAAATAATCCCATAACCACAACTCCTAAGACTCCAGAAAAGTGAAATTGTTTAGACACTATTGATACCAGCAGCACCAATGAAAGTGTAATCAAAACTTCCAGTTCAACGTGGTCATTTTCAATATACTTTACCAGCTTTAGCCCCAAGAAGCCGACCAATAGACCCAGAGCAATTCCTCCTATAACTTCAGTAGCAAATAAAGAACCGACACTAGCAGCGGTTACATTTTCAATGCCAAGTTCTTTGATGTTGAAAAGAGTTAAAAAAATTACAACGCCAATCCCATCGTTAAAGAGAGACTCTCCTGCAATCCGAGTCTCAGTAATTACGGATAAATTCATTTTCTTTACCATTGCAAGAACAGCAATTGGATCTGTTGGAGCGATTAATGCCCCAAAAAGCAAACAATCCACATAACTCAACCCCAAAGTATTTAGATTGAAAATAGGTTGTTCAACCAACCAATGAATCCCAGTTCCAACTACAAATGTTGAGAACAAAACACCAAATGTGGCCAGAAGAAGAATGGTGATTTTATCCTTTAACAATTCATGAACATTAACACTAATAGCTCCCGCAAAAAGCAAAAAAGGGAGCATAATGTCTATCAAGAGTATTTCAAAATCAAAGCTTTTAACAATATAAGAGACGGAGTCTAAAATTGAAGGAAACACAAGTCCAATTGCTAAAATAAAAATGGATAATGCTATTGCTAAGACCATCAATCCTATAGTTTGAGGTAACTTCAGGATTCTTAAATTTACTATTGAAAAGAAAGACGCTAATATTAGTAAGACCGTTAATAATTCTAAGACACCCATAAATTTAGTTTTTTCGAAGTTACAAATTTGTTTGGATGCCGCCTTATTCTTAATTCAATAGTTGCATTTTGGCAATATATTTACCTACAACATCAAATTCTAAATTTACTTCTGTTCCCAATTCAAATTGATGGAAGTTGGTATGTTCGTATGTGTAGGGGATAATGGCTACAGAAAAGCTTGAAATCCCAGAGTCAATGACGGTTAAACTAACCCCATTGATTGTGATGGATCCTTTTTCAATAGTCATGTTTTTTTGAGCAGCATCGTATTCAAATGTAAAATACCAACTGCCCCCAGTTTCTTTAATTTGGGTGCATTTTCCAACTTGATCTACATGACCTTGTACAATATGACCATCTAATCGATCCCCTAATTTCATGGAGCGTTCCAAATTTACTTTAGAACCTACACTTAAACGGTTGAGGTTGGTTTTGTCCAAGCTCTCTTTTATTGCAGTTACAGTGTATTGATTTTTGTTTATTTCAACAACAGTCAAACACACTCCATTATGAGCAACACTTTGGTCTATTTTCAATTCATTTGTGAGACCGCTTTCCATAGTAATATGAAGGTTATCGTTTTCTTGCACCAATTTTTTTACTTCCCCAAAACCTTCTATGATTCCTGTAAACATCCCTAGATTATATTGATTAACTTTGTGATTCAAAATTACTAATAAATCAAGGAATTGATGGAACAAGCCCGAAAAATTAAAATAGGAATCTCAATTGGCGATCCCAATGGAATAGGCATAGAGGTAATCTTAAAAATCTTTCAAGAAAAAGAACTTTTTGATTTTTTTACTCCAATAGTTTACGGCAACATGAAATTAATTAGTTTTCAGAAAAGACATTTAGATTTAAAAACTTCGCTGAGCCCTTATAAAGAAGGAAATAAATTGAGTCCAAATCAAGTTAATGTTGTTGATGTTTGGAACAATTCCTTTACAACAGAATTTGGTAAATCAACCGAAGAAGGAGGTATTCATGCCCTGAAATCATTAAAAGCAGCCACAAAAGCTCTTAAAGAAAACAAGGTTGATGTTTTGGTTACTGCTCCTATTGACAAGCATAATATCCAATCAGAATCTTTTAAGTTTCCAGGACATACCGATTACTTGAGTAAAGAGCTGGGAGGGAAAAGTTTAATGTTTATGATTGCTGAGGAATTAAAAGTAGGTCTACTTACCGATCATGTACCTGTCAGTGAAGTAGCTCAGTTGATTACGCCCGAGCGAATCGAGGAAAAAGTAAGTTTAATGATGAAATCTCTTAAAAATGATTTTGGGGTTTCAAAACCTAAAATAGGTGTTTTGGGGATTAATCCTCATACTGGAGATCAAGGTATTATTGGAAAAGAAGATGATGAAGTACTACGCCCGACCCTAAAAAAATTGTATAAAAAAGGACATATTATCCTAGGACCCTATGCAGCAGATAGTTTTTTTGGTTCCCAAACACATAGGCAGTTCGATGCAATTTTAGCCGTATATCACGATCAGGGCTTGATCCCATTTAAAACCTTGTCTTTTGGACAAGGGGTCAATTATACTGCCGGCTTATCAAAGGTTCGAACTTCTCCAGACCATGGAACAGCTTACGAAATAGCAGGAAAAGGGGAAGCACGATCAGACTCCTTTAAAGAAGCTCTTTTTACGGCCAGGAATATTTATTTTGAACGAAGAGAAAACAAAAATCTAAGCGACTAACTCTTAGTATTTGACAATTTCTTGGGGAAAGCTTTTAGGTTGGTATTTTTTTGTTAAATTTGCATGCTCAATAGCTATTGAATGGAACGCACATCCGAATTTATGTTGCCCTTTGTTGGACTTAAAGAAGGTGTTCACAAGTTCAAATATGAGATTGATAATACGTTCTTTAAAGCATATGATTTTAATGACTTCTTCGATGCTAAGATAAAGGTAGAGTTGACTTTTGACAAAAAAGCAACCCTAATGAACCTGAACTTTAAAGCCGCTGGGAGTGTTGAAGTAGCCTGTGATGTTACCAACGAGCATTTTGATTTTTCAATCGACACAAGTTATGATTGGATAGTTAAATTTGGAGACGTTTACAACAACGATAACGATGAAATCTTAATTATTCCCCATGGAACCTATCAAATTGATGTGGGTCAACCCATTTACGAAATGGTCGTTTTGGCAATCCCACTCAAAATTATTCATCCAGGAATTGAAAATGGAACTTTAGAATCAGAAATATTAAATAAATTAGAAGAATTAAAGCCCAAAGAACGATCCTTTTCAGAACAAGAAAGCGATCCTCGATGGAATAAATTAAAAGACTTACTATAAACAAACAATTAAAGGAATAAAATGGCACATCCTAAGAGAAAAATATCCAAAACAAGAAGAGATAAAAGAAGAACGCATTTCAAGGCAACCCCTTCTCAAATTGCAGTAGATTCTTCAACAGGTGAAGCTCACTTATACCACCGTGCTCACTGGCACGAGGGGAAATTGTATTATAAAGGAAAAGTTCTTATTGATAATACAGAAGTTGCTGAAGCTTAAAAAACCATTCAATTTATAAAAAAGATGCTCTCATTTTGGGAGCTTTTTTTTGTAAAAAAAAGATTAGATCGATTAAAATCTAGTATCTTCACTATACGAATGCTAGATTATTAAGCAAGCATTTTAATGAAAAGCATAAATTCAAAAGGTATAAAAGCAGCTATTACAGCAGTAAGCGGTTATGTCCCCTCAGAAATTTTATCCAATAATGATTTGGAAAAAATGGTTGATACAACTAATGAATGGATTGTTACTAGAACAGGAATAAAAGAACGTCGTATTGCTCGAAATCCTTTGGAGCCAACTTCTTTTCTTGCAATTCAAGCCGCAAATCAACTCCTTCAAAAAAACAGTATAGACCCAGCCACAATTGATTTAGTAATTGTAGCTACGGTAACTCCAGATATGCCTGTAGCAGCAACGGCTCCTTTTGTTGCCACTCAAATTGGTGCTCACAACGCATTTGGTTTTGATCTTCAGGCAGCATGTTCAGGTTTTTTGTATGGAATGTCTTCAGCGGTAAATTATATTGAATCGGGACGTTACCAAAAAGTCCTTTTAATTGGAGCAGATAAAATGTCATCCATTGTTGATTATACCGATCGTTCAACCTGTATTATATTTGGGGATGGTGCAGGAGCTGTCCTATTTGAACCTTCTTCAAACGATTTTGGGTGGGAAGACTCTTATTTTAGAAGCGATGGCTCAGGAAGAGAATTTTTAAACATTAAAGCAGGGGGTTCTTTACATCCTTTTAATGAAAATACTTTTGCAGAGGGTGGGCACAACATCTTTCAAGAGGGACAAATGGTTTTTAAAAATGCAGTAAAAAACATGGCTGATGCTGCCGAAAAAGTAATGATTCAAAACCAGCTCAAGGGCAGTGATATTGCTTATTTACTTCCTCATCAAGCCAATAAAAGAATCATTGACGCTACCGCAAGAAGAATGAATCTTTCGGATGAACGTGTTTTGATGAATATTGAAAAGTACGGAAATACTACCGCAGCAACTTTACCTTTATTACTTTCGGACTATGAATCTAAGTTTTCTAAAGGAGATAAATTGGTTTTCGCCGCATTTGGTGGAGGCTTTACTTGGGGAGCTGCGTACTTAACATGGAATTACGACTATAATAATTAAATATTTAGCAAATGGATATTAAAGAAATACAAAACCTCATCAAATTTGTTGCGAAATCAGGCGCTTCTGAGGTCAAACTCGAAATGGATGACATCAAAATCACTATTAAAACTGGTGGAGATGAACGTATTGAACCCACAACTATTGTACAACAAGTACCAAGTCTTACACCTCCCGCTCCAGCAGTTGTAACTCCAATACCATCAGCTATTCCTGCTGCCCCTGCTGCCCCAGCTACAATAGAAAACGATAAATTTATAACAGTAAAATCTCCCATCATAGGAACTTTTTATAGAAAGCCATCTCCAGATAAACCGACTTTTGTGGAGGTTGGTCAAGAAATTAACGAGGGAGATGTTCTTTGTGTAGTTGAAGCAATGAAATTATTCAATGAGATTGAATCTGAAGTTAGCGGAAAGATTATTAAAATATTAGTAGACGATTCTACCCCGGTAGAATTTGATCAACCCTTATTTTTGGTTGACCCTTCTTAAGAAGTTTCATAAAAAAAACATTTATGTTTAAAAAAATATTAATAGCCAATCGTGGTGAGATAGCCCTTAGGGTTATTCGAACCTGTAAAGAGATGGGAATTAAATCTGTAGCAGTTTATTCCAAAGCAGATGAAGAAAGTTTACACGTAAAGTTTGCAGACGAAGCAGTTTGTGTCGGTCCTGCTGCAAGTTCAGATTCTTATCTTAAAATGTCTAATATTCTTGCGGCAGCAGAAATTACTAACGCAGATGCAATCCACCCGGGATATGGATTTTTATCAGAAAATGCAAAGTTTTCCAAAATGTGTGATGAGCATCACATTAAATTTATTGGAGCATCTTGTGATATGATTAACAAAATGGGAGATAAGGCATCTGCCAAAGCAACGATGAAAGCTGCCGGAGTACCTACTATTCCAGGTTCAGAAGGCATACTCAATGATTTTGAAGAAACTCAAAAACTTGCCTCAGAAATGGGTTACCCTGTGATGCTTAAAGCTACCGCTGGTGGTGGAGGTAAGGGAATGCGAGCAGTTTGGAAAGAAGAAGATTTACTAAAAGCTTGGGACAGTGCTCGACAAGAGGCAGCAGCAGCCTTTGGAAACGATGGAATGTATATGGAGAAACTTATCGAAGAACCTCGCCATATTGAAATTCAAATTGTTGGAGATAGTTATGGAAAAGCCTGCCATTTGTCAGAACGTGATTGTTCGGTTCAACGACGTCACCAAAAATTAACAGAAGAAACCCCCTCTCCATTCATGACCGAAGAACTTCGAGATGAAATGGGGAAAGCAGCAGTTTTAGCAGCTGAATTCATCAAATACGAAGGTGCAGGAACCGTTGAGTTTTTGGTTGATAAACATCGTAATTTCTACTTTATGGAAATGAACACGAGAATTCAAGTTGAACACCCAATTACCGAGCAAGTAATCGACTTTGATTTGATTAGAGAACAAATCTCTGTTGCAGCAAAAATTCCAATTTCAGGGAAGCATTATTTACCAAAGCTACATTCGATAGAATGTCGTATTAATGCTGAAGACCCTTACAACGATTTTCGTCCTTCACCAGGTAAAATAACTAACCTCAATATTCCTGGAGGTCATGGAATACGTCTTGACACTCATGTATATTCGGGATATACGATACCCCCTTTTTATGATTCTATGATTGCCAAATTGATTACTACTGCTCAAACTCGAGAAGAAGCGATCAATAAAATGAAAAGAGCTTTACAAGAATTTGTTATTGAAGGTATCAAAACAACAATTCCTTTCCATTTACAACTGATGGACCATCCCGACTATCTAGCAGGGAATTATACCACTAAATTTATGGAAGAATTTGAAATGAAATAATTTTTTATTTCATAAATCAAACCCAACCTTGAGCTACCAAATACTCAGCAATTTGAATGGTATTGGTCGCAGCACCTTTTCTGAGATTGTCTGATACAATCCACATATTAATGGTGTTTTCTTGAGAGAAGTCTTTTCTGATTCTTCCTACAAAAACATCGTTTTTACCCTCAGCATATATGGGCATTGGATAGGTATTTGTGTCGGGATTATCTTGAACAATTACGCCTGGACTTTGGCTTAATAAAGTTTGAATTTCTTCTACAGAAGCCTCTTTATTTAATTGTACGTTAACTGATTCACTATGACCTCCCACAACAGGGATTCTGATTGCAGTTGCGGTTACACCGATGTTTTCATCACTCAAAATTTTATGAGTTTCTTTCACCAGTTTCATTTCTTCTTTGGTGTATCCGTTGTCTTGAAAATTGTCACAATGGGGAATTGCATTTCGATGGATGGGGTAGGGATAAGCCATCTCACCTTGCTTGTCCTGATATTCGTTTTCTAATTGTTGTACCGCTTTGACTCCCGTGCCCGTTATGGACTGGTATGTTGAGATGACTAATCGTTTGATTCCGTATTTATCTTGTAAAGGAGCAAGTGCAACCAACATTTGTATGGTAGAACAGTTTGGATTTGCAATAATTTTATCCTCGGGTGTAAGTTGATTTGCATTAATTTCTGGAATTATCAGTTTTTTTGTAGAGTCCATTCTCCAAGCAGAAGAATTATCGATTACTTTTGTTCCAGCTGCAGCAAATTTTGGAGCCCACTCCAAAGAAGTTTCTCCACCTGCAGAAAATAAAGCAACATCAGCCTTCATTTCAACAGCAGTCGATAAACCAACAACAGTGTATGATTTTTCTTGAAAGGTTATTTTTTTCCCAACAGAACGTTCGGATGCAACCGGAATTAGTTCTGTTAAGGGAAAATTTCTTTCTGCGAGTACTTTTAACATGACTTGACCTACCATTCCAGTAGCTCCAACTAAGGCAACTTTCATCTGATGCTTTTTTGATTATTGACCGCAAAAGTACTTATAATATCCATGGGTTCAAACGAAAGCTCTAGATATATCAAATATTAAACAAAGTGTTTAAAATAAAACACAATCACACATAAACTCTTTGAATACGTGGACTAAGGCTTGTTAGAATTTCGTATGAAATAGTATTTGCAGAAGCTGTAAAATCCGAAGCAGTAAAGTTTTGATCGAAAATAATAGCTTCCGTTCCAGTGGGGCATTCGATTGATGTTAAGTCTATCATAAGCATATCCATACATACATTCCCAATAATGGAAACGGTTTGACCTAAAACACGAACTTTCCCAACACCGTTTCCATATTGCCTCCCGATTCCATCGGCATGACCTAATGGAATTATTCCTATTCGACTTTCTTTTGAAGCAATCCATCCTTTGTTATAACCTACATTTTCTCCTTTTTTGACAAAATGAATCTGACAAATTGGGGCACTGAGTTTTGCGATTGGTTTGAGTGTTTTATTCCATTCAGGGTTATTTGCAAAACCATAGAGCGCAATTCCTGTTCGAACAGCATCCAATTGATGTTCAGGATAATTAAAAACACCAGAACTGTTTAAGACATGGAATTTTGGGAGGGAAGGGCAAAGTTCTCGGACCCTTGATTTAATTAATTCAAAAGTATCGAATTGTTTTTTTGTGAAAGCACAAGGTTTCGGATTTTCAGAGAATCCTAAATGAGAATAAACACTTTTAATATCGAGTAAAGGACCATTCGATTTCCTTAAAAAACAGTCTAAATTTTCTGACGAAAAACCAATACGATTCAAGCCTGTATTGCATTTGATATGTACCGGATAGTTTTTAATATTTTTTTCCTTCAATAAGGAAATAAATGCATTGCTTATTTCTAAATTGTAAAGAACAGGCTCCAACTGGTGTTCAATAATTTGCTCTAATTGAGCTTCTTGAGGATAAAAAACCATAAGGGAATCTTTGATTCCTGCTTTGCGAAGTATTTTACCTTCACTGGCATAAGCTACTGCAAAATAGGTAGCTCCAAGTTTCGAAAGTTCTTGAGCAATTCGAACTCCATCATTTCCATATCCATTGGCTTTGACTACAGCAATGAGGGTTGTTTCTGGGTTGAGTTTCGATTTTAGGGTTTTGTAGTTATGTGCTAAAGAATCCAGGTTAATGGTCAGACGAGCTTCTTTGATCATGAGTTTTTTTTAGACTTTCCTTTTCTATTTTTTTGAAGTGATTCTTCCTTGCGTGCCTTATAAAAAGCTGCTCTACTCAAAGGTTCATAAACTTCCCTTTCCCCCAAAACAACAAGATCATCATCTTGTGAAATTCGGTGACTGTATTGCGCTAAATTCCCAGTTTGGGTACAGACAGCATGTACTTTGGTAACATACTCGGCTGTTGCCATTAGTGCAGGCATTGGCCCAAATGGATTTCCTTTGAAATCCATATCCAAACCTGCAACGATCACACGAATTCCTTGATTGGCAAGATCATTACATATCTGAACTATTTCGGAATCAAAAAATTGAGCCTCATCTATCCCTACAACATCACATTCTGAAGCTAAAATGGGAATATTTGCTGCTGCTGGTACAGGTGTTGAACGGATTTTGTTTTGATCATGAGAAGTAACCAAGTCGTCTTCATAACGATTGTCGATGCTGGGTTTAAATATTTCAATTTTTTGTTTGGCAAATTGTGCACGTTTGAGACGCCGAATTAATTCTTCTGTTTTTCCAGAAAACATAGAACCACAGATTACTTCGATCCACCCGAATTGTTCATTTTGATTTACAGTGTTTTCTAAAAACATTTTTGTAATTTTCAGCAGCGCTTTTTAACTAGCCTCAACAAAAGTATTAAAACTAATTGTTCATAAGAGTCAAATTTAATGATTAATGTACTTCTTTCAGAATTAAAACAAATAGTGCAGTCTATTTTAGATCAAGGGGATAGTGTAAATATAGCTGAACTTGAATTACAGGTTCGTGCGCTGCAAAAGCATATCACAATTTTGGAGTATGAAAAGCAAAAGAGTTTAGCAGAAAATTCAAATAAAGTTGAAGCCGAAGAGGGTGAAAATCCCAAGCAAATTATTGAAGAATCCTCACCCTCTGATACAGAGCCTAATAAAGACGTTTCATCATCAATAGAAAGCTTGTTTGCTAACGCGATTAGCGATCCCGTTTTTATAAAAAAAGATAATCCAATTCCAACAGCTTCAGATTTACGTGAAGAGAATTCTAAAAACTTGAATGACATTTTGGGAAAAGGATTAAAAGTAGGGTTGAATGATCGGTTGGCTTTCATAAAAAATTTATTTGATGGAAGTGTTGAAGAGTATCAAAGAGTGATTTCACAAATTCAAACTTATGATGATTTTGAAGAAGCAAATGAATTCATCGAAAACCTAGTAAAACCTGACTACAATCATTGGGAAGGTAAAGAATCTTTTGAGCTGAGGTTTATCAAAATAATTGAACAGAATTTTAACTAAATCTAACCCCATATGAACCTACAAAAAAATATTTACTGGACAACAACCCTTCTTCTTTCACTAATGACCTTAGCAAGTGGGATACTTTATTTAATTCGTACAGAAGAAATCGAAAATGAATTTCTATCTTTAGGTTATCCGACTCATATTATTGTTCCTTTGGCAGTAGCCAAAATATTAGCCGTAATTACGATATTGAGAAACAGAGGGCAAAAGCTTGTTGAATTGGCTTATGCAGGCTTGTTTTTTGATTTTGTGTTGGCTGCTACAGCTCATTGGAAGGCTCAGGACGGAGATGTTGGAGGAGCCCTATTTGCTTTAGTTGTTCTGTTGCTGTCTTATTATTATAAAAACAAAGTTAGATAAGGAGTGGGAAAATTATTTTTGGTGCCAACACCGATCGGTAATCTCAAAGACATAACCTTTAGAGCAATAGAAGTACTGTCGCATGTTGATTTAATCTTAGCAGAAGATACTCGCATAAGTAGTAAGCTTTTAAAGCATTACAACATATCAGTATCATTACAGAGCCACCATATGCATAACGAACACAGTATGTTGCCATCGATTATTTCAAAATTAAAACAAGGGCAAAACATCGCTTTAATTTCTGATGCTGGCACTCCAGCGATTTCTGACCCTGGATTTTTGTTGCTTCGAGAAGCAGTTGCCAATAATATTGAAACAGAATGTTTACCTGGAGCTACTGCCTTTGTCCCAGCATTGCTTCAAAGTGCTTTGCCCAACGACCGCTTTGTTTTTGAAGGATTTCTGCCCCCAAAAAAAGGAAGACAAACTCGTTTAAAACAATTAGCCGAAGAAAATAGAACAATAATCATTTATGAATCCCCTCACAAAGTTTTAAAAACAGTGACTCAATTTATCGACTTTTTTGGAGCTGAGCGTCAGTTAAGTTTTTCTCGAGAATTAACTAAACTTCATGAAGAAACTTTTCGAGGAACAATACTAGAAGTAAAAGAATACTTGGAACAAAAACCTCCTAAGGGAGAATTTGTTTTATGCATTGCAGGTAAACCTAAGAAATAAGATGCGTTGGGAATCTAAATCAACTCCAGACTCTAAAAAAGTAAAAGACATACAGGAAGCTTTGCAAATTCCTGAAACCATAGCAATACTTTTAATTCAAAGAGGGATAGAGGATCTTGAGAGCGCTAAAGCTTTTTTTAGGCCGCAATTGACCGATTTACATGATCCTTTTTTGATGCAAGATATGCAAGAAGCTGTTGAACGGATTGATCAGGGTTGTCGCGATCAAGATGCTCTTATGATTTATGGAGATTACGATGTTGATGGAACCACATCGGTTTCTTTAGTGTATTCTTTTCTTAAACCCTTATTCCAAAAAATAATCCCCTACATACCCGATCGGTATACCGAGGGTTATGGAATTTCATATCAAGGGATTGATGTTGCAGCTGAAAAAGGAGTACGATTGATTATTGCATTAGATTGTGGAATCAAGGCGGTTGAGAAAGTGAAATATGCTCAATCAAAAGGGATTGATTTTATCATCTGTGATCACCATTTACCTGCTGAAAAAATTCCAGATGCAGTTGCTGTTTTAGATCCAAAACGATCCGATTGTAATTATCCTTATAAGGAGCTATGTGGTTGTGGTATTGGTTTTAAACTAATACAGGCTCTTACAACTTTTTGGAAGGAAGACCCAAAAGAACTTTATTCTTATTTGGATTTAGTCGCTACTGCAATTGCAGCTGATATCGTTCCCATGACAGGAGAAAATAGAATTCTAGCCTTTTATGGGATTGAACAACTTAGGAGGGATCCAAGGATTGGATTAAAACCTTTAATCTCCCATCTCAAAAAACCCCTAACCGTAACGGATTTAGTTTTTATTATAGCTCCACGAATTAATGCAGCAGGGCGAATGGACAATGCCCTTAATGCGGTAAAACTACTTGTAGAAAAAGAACCTAATGCTGCTGAACAATTTGCCGCGATAATTGAGACCTTAAATTCTGAAAGACGAACAACTGATGAACGTATTACCAAAGAAGCACTTAATTTAATTGATAACTTAGGCGAACAAGATCGATACAGTACAGTAGTTTGTAGTAAAGGTTGGCATAAGGGAGTTATTGGAATTGTAGCTTCTCGCCTTATCGAGACCCATTATCGACCAACTGTAGTTTTTTCAGTTGATGATGATAACATGGTTGGTTCTGTTCGCTCTGTAAAAGGATTTAATGTTTATGAAGCTTTAGAAGCTTGCAAGAGTCATATTGTTCAATTTGGAGGGCACAAATATGCAGCAGGATTGACGATAAAAAAAAACCAATATGAAGCTTTTAAAAAAGCTTTTGAGCAAGCAGTTCAAGAACATATTTTACCAGAGCAACGCATTCCAAAGGTTGTTTATGATTTAGAAGTATCTCTTTCAGAATTAACCCCAAAACTATTTAGAATTTTGGAGCAACTAGCCCCTTTTGGTCCACAAAATATGCGTCCTGTTTTTAGAACAAATAATGTTTTGGATTCGGGTCATTCAAAAGCAGTTGGGAAAGATGGTTCGCACCTGCGTTTATCGATTCAAACAGAATCAAGTCCAATGATTGGAATTGCTTTTAGTCAAGCAAACTTTTTAAATCATATTCAATCAAAAAAACCTTTTGATTTGGTTTATACTTTAGATAAAAACGAATGGAATGGTCAAACTTCTCTTCAGTTAAAAGTCAAAGATTTGATGACCTATGCATCTAGATGATTTAATAACCCTTGAGTTGACTGATCATGTGGATTTTTGGTTTCTTTGGTAATGTCTGTTAAAATAACTGAAGCCAATTGTTTTCCCAATTCAACACCCCATTGATCGTAGCTAAAGATGTTCCAAATCACTCCTTGCACAAAGATTTTGTGCTCATACATGGAAACTAACTTTCCTAAGCTTTCTGGAGTTAAGGCATCGATCATTAAAGTATTGGTGGGTTGATTTCCTTTAAAAATTTTGAAAGGCAATAAGGCATTTATTTCTTCCGATGATTTTTTTGAACTAATCAATTCTTTGTGGACTGTTTTATCATTTTTCCCTTGCATTAAAGCTTCTGTTTGAGCCAAAAAGTTTGCCATTAGTTTTTGATGATGATCAATTTCTCCATAAAGAGGTTTTTTGAAACCAATAAAGTCAGCGGGAATTAATTTGGTTCCTTGATGTATTAATTGAAAAAAGGCATGCTGGGCATTGGTTCCTGACCCTCCCCAAATAATAGTCCCAGTTTGGTAATTTACTTGTTTTCCATTTCGATCAACACTTTTACCGTTGCTTTCCATAATACCTTGTTGTAGGTAGGCAGGAAGGTTTCTGAGATATTGGGTATATGGAATTATTGCTTCACTTTCTGCTCCCCAAAAATTGTTGTACCAAATACTAATTAGAGCCAATATTACAGGAATATTTTTTTCGAAAGGTTCTTTTTTAAAATGGGTGTCCATGGCATTTGCGCCCCTAAGAAGGGCTTCAAAATTTTCTGAACCAACTGCTAAAGCAATACTCAAACCAACTGCAGACCACAAAGAGAATCGCCCTCCAACCCAATCTTTCATCGGAAATACATTGTCTGAATGAATTCCAAATTCCTCAATTTTTTCAAGGTTTGTAGAGACCGCTACAAAATGCATTGCTATGGCTTCTTCTGAAGCTTGTTTTAAGAACCATTTGCGAATGGTATTAGCATTAGTCAATGTTTCTTGAGTTGTAAAGGTTTTAGATACAATTACAAATAAGGTCGTTTCAGGATCTATTTTTTTAAGAATTTCATGAACATGATCTCCTTCAACATTCGACACAAAATGTGTTTTGAGGTGATTTTTATAATACTCTAACCCTTCTACGATCATTGCTGGCCCCAGATCTGAGCCTCCTATACCGATGTTTACTATATCAGTAATAGCCTTACCTGTAAATCCTTTATGAGTTCCAGAGATAATTGATGAAGTGAATTGACTGATTTTTTCTTTTACCGCAAAAACTCCCGGGATAACATCCAAGCCATCAACAAAAACCTGATCATTTTTTTGAGATCTGAGGGCAGTATGGAGCACTGCTCTATTCTCAGTTTGATTGATAGACTCTCCTTCAAAGTAAGCCTTAATAGCACTATTTAGACCACATTCTTCCGCCAACTCAATGAGTAGGTTTAGGGTTTCTTCACTCATTCTATTTTTTGAATAATCAACTAAAAAATCTTCCCAATGAATAGACAGATCGTTAAAGCGATTTTTTTCATTTTGGAACGCATCTTGAAGTTTTAAATTTTTTTGTGTCTCAAAATGTTTTTCAAGTTTTTTCCAAGCTTGGGTTTGGGTTGGATTTATGTTTTGTAATGCCATAATTTTAATTCAATACTAAAGTTTGGTCTGTTTTTTGTTCTTCAAAAGACAAACAATGAATTTGTGTTTGTAAGTGTTTAATGTGGGTTAAAAATTGTTTTTTTAATTTATTAGAAATGGGTTTTGCTTCTGGGAGTTTTTGTTTGAAAGGGTCGACTTGTCTACCATTTTTCCAAAAGCGATAACATACATGAGGCCCTGATGTATTTCCTGTCATTCCTACCCAACCAATAACATCACCTTGATTTACAAATTGACCCACACGTACTTTTCTTCGCTTCATGTGGAGGTATTGTGTTGAGTAAGTGTTGTTGTGTTTGATTTTTACATAATTACCGTTTCCTCTAGCATAGCTTGATTTTACAACAGTTCCTTTTGCAGTAGCCATAATTGGAGTCCCTACTGGAGCAGCATAATCAGTTCCTTTATGGGGTTTAACTCTTCCGTAATAGGCAATCCGTCTTTTCAGATTATAGCGTGATGAGATTCTACTAAAGTTAACAGGAGCTTTTAGAAACGCTCGACGAAGATTCTTGGCTTCTGCGTCAAAATAATCTACAATTCCTTTGACACTATCGGTTTGAAATTCAAAGGCATAAAGGGGCTTGTTTCGATGCTCAAAATAAGCCGCTTTAATTTTTTCTATTCCAATAGAAATGCTATCATCAACAAAACGCTCTGTATATATTACTTTGAATCGATCTTCTTTATCAAGTCTTGTAAAGTCTATCGTCCATGCATATACATTTGCTAGATAATAAGTCAAATCACTGTTGTATCCACTAGAATTCATAGTGTCGTATAAAGAACTCTTAATAACTCCAGTTGCTTCGAGTTCAACTACACGAGTTGGTTTTTTAATTTTTTGTGCGAAAAGACTGTCTTTGAGTTGAACTACATCATAGCTCTCAACTCCGGGATGATATATAAAAGCATGAGGTTTTGGGATACTGTCCTTTGAAAGTATTAAGGAATATGGTTTACCTATTTGTAATTTTCTAATATTAACCTCAGATTTTTTAATTACCTGTAAGATTTTATATACTTCAGGATAATCAATTCCATTTTGTTCTAAAATCCCTCCAAAGGTATCTCCACGTTTTATTTTTAATTTTTTTACATCGTATCGGTTTAGATCATACCCATACTCCATATTGGGTTTAATTATAACTTCCGTTTTAATCAAAGGGTCGTCTTTTTTAGTGGCATTGTTTTCACAAGATATGAAAACCATGACTGCCATCAAGACCCACAAAAGGCTATACAAGTCTTTAAAATAAATTACTTTGTGTTGCATAATTTGCATACAAATTTCGGAATGTTTTGGGGATCAAATCTCTTTTTTGTCGAAAACTTAACAACAAATTTATATTTTAATTTTAAAAGGATGTTTGAGGTTCTTAAAGTTTTCAAGGTCACATTTTATTGACCCAACAGCAATGTCAGCTTGAAGACGAACAGGAATTTTATTTTTATCATTACTTACCCATAAAGTAACGCTTTCTTCTTCTCTAAAAACACGCCCACTTTGAACATAGGGGATATATTTTCTACACGAGATTTTCCCAAATTTTGTATTGAGTGTTTCTAGTCCTAAAAATTTAAGTTTAAATAGATAATTTTCAGAATCGAAAAACATGTTAATTGACACACTTTCTCCGGGGTTCATTGAAGAGGTGTTTTTAACATTTCTCAGGTAATAAAAAGCTGAAATAAGATCATGAGCATTAGGGTTTACCTTTATTTCATGATACTTATTTTTCTTTTTGTCGTTTATTTTTGCAATTTCATTCTCATGATCAAAGCGTATTTCCAGATCTTTGGTATAACCGCCTTCATTGATGTTTCTTACAAACCACAACGGCAGACCTGTTTCTTGGCTGAAATAGCTATCATAATAATCTTCTACTTTGAATAGGATTCGAGCGATACCTGTTGTTGCTCCATATCCTTTTGCATGAAAAACGGGAATCCCATCGATGGTGTCATTTTCTAACTCAAGAGTAACATAACTAGCATTAAAAATTCCGTAGTGGATTCGGAATTCAAACCACTCCCCGTTTTTAAAAGCATTTTGTTTTTGTTCGAAAGGAGTTTTAATAGAATCAATACTATGCTGCCCCTTGGCAAAACAGGACATCAAAAAAAAGCTCAAAAGAAAAATATTGGTTAGTTTTTTCACTTTTTAAATTAATTAACCTACAAGATAAATAAAATAGGTAAAAATAAAAGTTCAAAAATGTCAAGAAAATGTTATTTTTTTTTAGAGTTTTCTTGGAGTTGATTATAAAGAAGGGTTCCCTTTGAATTACCGATAAGCTGAATTAAATCATCTTTATTAGCTTCTTTAATTCTTTTAAAAGATTTGAATTTTTTCAATAAAGTTTCTTTAGTTTTAGGACCAATTCCAGGGAAAAAATCTAAGCCAGATTGAATGGCTTTTTTACTTCTTTTATTTCTATGTAATGTAATCCCAAACCGATGGGCTTCATTTCTAAGAAATTGAATTATTTTAAGGCTTTCCGACTTTTTATCTAGATATAGGGGGACGGGGTCTTCAGGGAAATAAATCTCTTCTAATCTTTTTGCAATCCCAACAATAGCAATTTCCCCCCTCAACCCTAAACGATCTATACTTTTTAATGCCGATGACAATTGCCCCTTACCTCCATCTACAATGATGAGCTGAGGTAGAGATTTTTTTTCTTCCAACAAACGTTTATACCGGCGGTAAACAACTTCTTCCATTGATGCAAAATCATCAGGGCCTTCCACAGTTTTAATGTTGTAATGTCGATATTCTTTTTTGGTGGGTTTTCCATTTTTAAAAACAACACAAGCTGCTACAGGATTTGATCCTTGAAGGTTTGAGTTGTCAAAGCATTCGATGTGTCTGGGTTCAGAGGAAAGGCGTAAATCATTTTTCATTTGACTCATTAATCGATTGGTATGACGATCTGGGTCAACAATTTTAATTTGTTTAAATCGTTCCATTCGAAAATACTTTGCATTTCTTTCTGAGAGATCTAAAATCTTTTTTTTATCTCCAACTTGGGGTACGGTAACTCGAATTGATTTTCCAAAGTTTAAGGGAAATGGGAGGTAAATTTCGGGAGATTGGGAATTAAATCGTTGGCGAATTTCAATTATGGCAAGGGATAAAATTTCTTCTGGAGTTTCCTCTAATTTTTTTTTAATTTCAAGGGTATTTGAACGAATGATTGATCCAAAGGAGAGCTGCAAAAAATTAACATAGCCATACTGATCGTCTGTGACAATTGAAAAAACATCAACATTATTTATTTTTGGATTAACAATAGTCGATTTTGACTGATAGGTTTCTAAAATTTCTAGTTTATTTTTTATTTTTTGAGCCTCTTCATACTCCATTTTGATTGCGTGTTCTTTCATTTGAGTTTTAAAACCCTGTAAAGATTCTTTAAAATTTCCCTTAAGTATAGAGCGAATCGCTTTTATATTTTGATTGTATTGTTCTTCGGTTATTTTGTTTTCACAAGGAGCTAAACAATTACCAATATGATATTCTAAACAAACTTTATATTTTTTGCCAGCAACTTTTTCTTTGGATAAATCGAAAGTACAACTTCGAATGGGGTATAGACCACGTATCAAATCCAACAAAATATAAACCATTTTTTTATTGGTATAGGGGCCATAATAATCCGATCCATCTTTGATTACTCTTCGGGTAGAAAAAATTCTTGGGAAGCGCTCTTTTTTGATGCAAATCCAAGGATAGGTTTTATCATCTTTGAGTAGGATGTTGTAGCGAGGTTTATGTTTTTTGATGAGGTTATTTTCAAGCAAAAGAGCATCCATTTCACTTTCAACAACGATGTGCTCGATCCGAACAATGTTTTTTACCAATAACCTTGTTTTGTTACTGTCGTGTGTTTTGTTGAAATAGGAACTTACTCGACGTTTCAAATTAATTGCCTTTCCAATGTAAATGATCAAATCATTCTTATCAAAATATTGATATACTCCAGGTTCTTGTGGTAAAGTTTGAATTTGGATGGTTAATGCCGAGCTCTTCATTTGTTTTCTGGAGGATTTTGTTCCTAAAATTCATAGGTTCATTAACGAAAATAATTATTTTCTTTGTGAGTACAATTTTAACAATGGATAAATCTCAAATAAGAAAGCAATATAAAAGCTTTCGTGAAGGGCTCTCAAAAATACAGATTCAAAATAGAAGTATTTCAATTGCAAATCGTTGTCTCGAACTTCCTATTTGGGACAAGCAAATTATGCATATATTTTTATCTATAGAAAATCAAAAAGAAATAGACACTTCTTTTTTACTTACTCTTCTGCAAGGAAAAGATAAAGAAATTGTTATTCCTAAAATGACTGATTCTGTTCATTTACAGCATTTTTTATTGACAGATCAGACTCTTTTCAAAAAAAATTCTTTGGGAATTCCCGAACCTGTTTCGGGTATAGAAATCAAACCTACTCTGATTGACGTTGTTTTTGTTCCTCTTTTGGGATTTGATTTTAATGGTAATAGAGTAGGTTACGGAAAAGGATATTATGATCGTTTCTTGTTGAATTGTAAAGAAGATTGTATAAAAATTGGATTGTCTTTTTTTGAAGAAGAACAATTTGCTTTTGAAGTTGAAGACACAGATATCCCCATGGATTTTTGTGTTAATCATAAGCGGATTTACCGATATACTATGACTTAATCAAAGATTCGTTTGTTGAAAAACAGAAGAATTCCGACACCGCAACTAATAGAAAAGTCAGCAACGTTAAAAACATATTCAAAAAAGGTATATGTTTTTCCGCCAATAAAAGGAATCCACTGCGGCCAAATCCATGTTGCAATTGGAAATTGAAGCATATCTACTACATGACCATAAAACAAGGGGGCATATCCCTCTTTGGGCATAAATTCAGCTATTTGCCCGTAACTGTTAGAAAACCAAATCCCGTAAAAAACAGAATCAATAATATTTCCAATGGCTCCTGCAAGAATCAAACACAAAGCTAGTCTTAGTAATTGAGTGCTTTTGGTTTGAAGAACTTTCCACAACCATCTCCCCAGAAAAGTTATTGCTACTAAACGAAATAGGGTTAGAATAAGTTTGCCAACTTCTTCACTTATAAAGGGAAGAATATCACTGATTTTTGTACCCCAAGCCATTCCTTTGTTTTCGATCATTAGGAGTTTAAAAAATCCCCAATCCAATATTGCAGGTTCTCCGTACATAGAAAGCGGATAGTTTAGTTTGATGTATATTTTAGATGCTTGATCGAGAAATAAAACAAAAAAGATTATAAGTAGGGCTTTTTTATAATTGACCTCACTAAAACGTTTAAATAATTTCATAACGAATAAAAATAAGTAATTTAATTGGGGTGAACTACGATATTTCCTCTAGCTGTAGTTGCTAAAAGAGTTTTTGGAAGCTCGTTAAGAGTTAGCCCATAAAAATGTAAATCTGCAGTTAAGGATTTGATGACTCCTTTGGGGTTTTTAATTTCGAATGTTGCCTTACCGTGTTCTACAATGAAATTAATTTTTCCAAAAACCCCAAAGCAATCTAATTGTGTTTCTTTAGAAGTTAAAGAAAGGTTTAAATTTTCTGGAATTTTTATTACTAACATGTTTGCAACAACTTTATGAACACTTAGTTTATCATCGGGTTTCGTGTAACTTGGGGATTGATATTCTTCAATATAAAAATGTCCCCCATCAATTTTTTCTCTGAGTAAATATAAGTTTTGATACTCACCTTCTTTTTGATAGTTTACTTCAATTGTAGGGTTTTTATGTGTTGAAATCCTGATTGAACTGGCCCAAAAACAATTGATTTCTACATCTTTTAAGCCAGTAGCATCCCAACTTTTAGTTTGTTGAATTTGTCCGAGACAAACACAAGAAAAAAAAAGAGAAGATAAGCGAAGCATGTTTTATTTCTGCATGTTTTTCGCCTCAATACTTAGAGTAGCATGCGGAACCAAAACCAATCGTTCTTTTCGAATTAATTTACCAGTAACCCGGCATACTCCATAAGTTTTATTTTCTATTCGGATTAAAGCATTTCTTAAATCTCGAATGAATTTTTCTTGACGAATAGCCAATTGAGTATTGGCCTCTTTGGACATGGTTTCAGACCCCTCTTCAAAAGCTTTAAAAGTTGGAGAAGTATCGTCGGTACCATTGTCTCCATCATTCATGTAAGTGCTTTTAAGAAGACTTAAATCTTCGTTTGCTTTTTCTATTTTTTCATCGATTAGCTTTTTGAATTCTGCTAATTCTTTATCTGAATATCTGGTTTTTATTTCAGCCGACATATCTAATGTTCTTTAATTAATATATAGGTTTGTACGTCATCAAACTCAACTAAAACACCTTCTTTAACCTCATTTTGTAGGTGAATTTTTTCTGTGAGGGTTTCTGTTTTTATGTACTCTAAATTGTTGTTTAAAGCATTGTTTAGTGATTTGTGAGGTGTCAAATATAAAATAATTTTATCAGTAACCTCTAAACCAACATCTTTTCTCAAATTTTGAATGCGATTTATAAGTTCTCGAGCAATTCCTTCTTCAATTAATTTTGAGTTTAATTGTATGTCAAGGGCCACGGTAATTTCATTGCTGTTTGCAACCAACCAGCCTTCAATATCTTTTGATAGAATCTCTACATCTGCATCAGTAAGAGTAATTTTTTCACCCTCAATATCTACTTCAACTGTATCATGAGCTTCAAGATTTTTGAGTTGTTTCTCATCTAAATTTTGAATTGCATTTACCACAAAACGCATGTTTTTTCCAAATCGTGGACCAAGAGTTTTGAAATTTGGTTTTACTTCTTTAACTAGAATTTCACTAGCATCGTCTAATAACTCCAGTTGTTTCACATTTATTTCAGATAGAATCAAACTTTCTACCGCTTTTATGGCTTCTTTTTCAGCTTGATTTCGAACAGGGATCATGATTTTTTGAAGAGGCTGGCGCACCTTAATTTGTTCTTTTTTACGAAGAGATAGTGCTAATGAAGCAATTGTTCTGGCTTTGTTCATTCGTTCTTCCAAAACCAGATTTCTGAAACTTTCATCGGCTGATGGAAATGTTGCTAGATGGACAGAATGTTCTTTTTCAAAATTGGTTGCTTTGCAAAGATCCAAATACAAACGATCTGCGTAAAATGGTGCAACAGGAGCCATCAATTTACTGATGGTTATAAGAGATTCAAACAAGGTTTGATATGCAGAGATTTTATCTTCTTGATATTCTCCTTTCCAGAATCTTCTTCTTGAGAGGCGAACGTACCAATTACTCAAAATTTCCTGAACAAATTCTGAAATAGCACGCGTAGCTTTTGTGGGTTCATAATCGTTGTAAGAATCATCTACTTTAGAAATGAGTTTATTGAGTTCTGATAAGATCCATTGATCCATTTCTGAACGCTTTAATAATGGAATTGCTTTTTCTTTGTATCTAAAACCATCAATATTAGCGTACAAACTGAAAAAAGCATAGGTGTTTTGTAAAGTTCCAAAGAATTTTCTCGAAACTTCAGCAATTCCCTCAAGGTCAAATTTTAAGTTGTCCCAAGGATTTGCATTTGAAATCATGTACCAACGCGTTGCATCTGGGCCATAAGTTTCTAGTGTTTTAAAAGGGTCAACTGCATTACCTAAACGCTTAGACATTTTCTGACCGTTTTTATCCAAAACCAATCCATTGGAAACTACATTTTTGTATGCTACAGAATCAAAAACAAGAGTTCCAATTGCATGTAAAGTGTAGAACCACCCTCTGGTTTGATCAACTCCTTCGGCAATATAGTCTGCAGGGAAGGCTTTATTTTGATCAATTTTTTCTTTATTTTCGAAGGGGTAGTGCCACTGGGCATAAGGCATTGAACCTGAATCAAACCATACGTCGATAAGATCAGCCTCTCGTGACATTGCCTTACCTGAAGTACTAAATAGGGTTATTTTATCTACGGTATTTTTGTGTAAATCGATAAGATCATAATTGCCATCGGACATGTTACCTAGCTCAAATCCTGAAAATGGATTTTCTTTCATTAAACCAGCTTTTATCGCTTTTTCTATTTCTTGAATGAGTTCTTCCATAGAACCGATTAAAATCGTTTCTTGTCCATCTTCGGTTCTCCAAATGGGTAGTGGAATACCCCAAAAACGTGAACGAGACAGATTCCAGTCATTAGCATTTGCAAGCCAATTTCCAAAACGACCTTCACCCGTAGATTTGGGTTTCCAATTGATTTGCTGATTTAAAGCTACCATCTGGTCTCTTTTTGAGGAAACTTTGACAAACCATGAATTTAATGGATAATATAAAATAGGTTTGTCTGTTCTCCAGCAATTGGGATAGGAGTGTACATATTTTTCAACTTTGAAGGCTCTATTTTCTTCTTTTAGGCGAATGGCAATTTCAACGTCTACAGATCGTTCAGGAGCAGTCCCTTCTGGGTAATATTCATTTTTGACATATTTACCGCCGAGTTCTCCCAATACAGAGTGGAATTTTCCTTGAAGGGTAACAAGAGGTTCTTCATTTCCATATTCATCTTGAACCAATAGAGGAGGAATCGGAGGCGATGCCTCTTTGGCTACCTGTGCATCATCAGCACCAAAAGTAGGAGCAGTATGCACAATCCCTGTACCATCTTCTGTTGTTACAAAGTTACCTGAGATCACTCGAAATGCGTTTTCTGCATTTTCGAGAGGAAGAGGAGCATCTTTCCAAAGTTGTTTGTATCGTATTCCAACTAAATCTTTTCCTAAAATTTTATTGGTTATGAGGTAAGGAATTTTTTTATCCCCAACAGCATAGGTTTTTAGGTCTTCCGTAGTTTCTGCTAAATTATATTTACCGGAGAATTGTTTAGTTATCAAAGCTTCAGCTAAAAGCACACGAATGGGTAGATGAGTATATTGATTGTAGGTTTTTATAACCACATATTTTATTTTTTCTCCAACAGTTAAAGCTGTATTGGAAGGAAGAGTCCATGGAGTAGTGGTCCAGGCTAAAATATACAGGTCCTCTTCAGCTTGTAAATCGGGCGGAAGAGTTTTTTTGATTGTTTCAAATTGTGCTGTAATTGATGTATCAGTTACGTCTTGGTAGGTTCCGGGTTGGTTGAGTTCGTGTGAACTTAAACCTGTTCCAGCCATAGGAGAGTATGGCTGAATGGTGTAGCCTTTGTACAAAAGATTTTTATCATAAATTTGTTTGAGGAGCCACCAAACGGATTCAATATATTTTGATTTATAAGTAACGTATGGATTTTCCATATCAACCCAATAGCCCATTTCTTTGGTGAGTCGATTCCATACATCTGTATAGCGCATTACCGCATTTTTACAAGCTTCATTATATTCTTCAATACTGATACTTTTTCCAATAGCGTCTTTGGTAATACCCAATTCTTTTTCTACTCCAAGCTCAACAGGAAGACCATGGGTATCCCACCCAGCTTTTCGTTTTACCTGAAAACCTTTTTGAGTTTTATAACGACAAAAAATATCTTTTATGGCTCTAGCCATTACGTGATGTATTCCGGGCATTCCATTGGCAGAAGGGGGTCCCTCAAAAAAAACGTATGGGGCTTGACCCTCGCGTGAAGATATACTTTTTTCGAAAATTGCTTCTTCCTCCCAATATGATAAAATCTCTTGAGATATCTCAGAAAGCTTAAATTGTTTATGTTCTTTAAAACCCATTCGGAGTATATATAAAGTTGCAAAATTAAGCAATTTTATATATTTAAACTTTAATTAATCTGTAAGCTCAAAAAAAATTATGAAATTTGATTTTAAGAAGTCTCTAACTCTCGAAAATGATCATGCGTTACTCCGTAGTTTAAACCAAAATGATTTTGAAAAACTACTCCCTTTTTCAGAAAATGAACCTAATCTGTGGGATTTTTCTTTGACACCAGCATCGGGTGTTAAAAACTTAAAAAATTACATTAAAAATGCCTTGGATTCCAGAGAAATAAAAGAAGCTTATCCTTTTTTGGTAATCGATAAAAAAAAGAAACTTGTTGCAGGCTGTACACGTTTTTATGGAATCAATTTAAAGCATGATGTTTTGAGTTTGGGGTATACTTGGTATGGGAAAGATTTTCAGCGAACAGGTCTAAACCGAAATTGCAAGTATTTGTTATTGACTTATGCTTTTGAAACTCTAAGGTGCGAACGAGTTGAATTTAGAGCAGATTCTCGGAATAAAAAAAGCATCGATGCAATGATAAATATTGGGTGTACAATAGAGGGTGTCCTCTGAAATAATTGTAAAGCTTCTTTCGGAAGAAGAGACAGTACAGTGTTGAGTATTTTAAGAGATGAATGGTTCAAAAAAGTAAAGAAACGGCTCGAAACGAAGATGTATTAGAGTTCAATTCCAACCCCCAAAATTAAACTTCTTCCTGGTGCTGAAATTCCTGACGCGAATTCTCGATAGTGAGAATCAAAAATATTTTCGATCCCTGTTCTAACAAATATTTTATCACTCCAATCATAAGTCCCTGAAAGATTGAAAACCGACCAACTGAGGGATCCTAGATATTCTTTTTTTTCAGAAGTGATTTTAAAGGGGGTTTCTTCCAGACCATCTTCGCCCCCAAAACTATAGTCGTTTGGATTTTTCGAACTACTAAAACGATTCCTAATTTGTATCGAAAGTTTTTGGTTTTTGTATTCAAACATCATTGATCCATAAAAAGGGAGTATAGATGGAAGAGGACCGAAGCCCTCTAAAGACTCGGCATGTGTATAGGTCATGTCAGAGGAAAAAGAAAAATGAGTATTAAAATTCCAACTCCCTTCAAATGAAGCACCATGAATGGAAGCATTTCCAATATTAGCATTAATTTGAGTTTTTACAATATCATCGTTAAAATTAAAAGGAATAATTTCTCCTGTTAATTGGTCTTTATAATTTGGAGAATACTCCCTCCCAATATAATTGTTAATGAAAGTACTGTACATTCTTAAAGCAAAATTTCCTTTTTTGTTAGGTGTTTTGAAAGAAACACCAAAATCAAGATTATTAGCATATTCGGCTAGAAGCGCTGGATTTGGAATAATTAGAGTCCCTTTACTTTCTCTAGTTTTACCCAAATCATCAATATTTGGTGATCTAAATCCACTTGAGGCAAGAAAATTTAATTGCAAGTTTGGATTAGGCCTATTGGTAATGGAAAAGCTTCCTGTTAAAGCGTGATTTTTTACATTAATTCGAGATAAGTTGGAATCCGAAGCATTGAGTAACCAAGTTGGATAAATCCCATTGCCAGTGTCCCAATTTGCTTTCATTTGAGTATGAGTATATCGACCACCAAAAGTCAGTGTTGTTTTTGGGTTTACATCCCATTTGAGATTATTGTAAAGTGCTGCAGAATCATAATGTCCACCTGCACTGGGATATCGGGTTGGAATAAGCCTTGGATTAGATAGCCCAATAATAGTGTTGCCATTTAGAATTAATTTTCTTGAAAAAGCATTGGAAACGACTTTGTTGTTTACCAATTCAAAACCATACGCAAAACTTGTTGAACCTGTTTTTTTTGTTTCAAAATCACCATTAAAACTCCAGACCTGAACCCCCTCTTGCTGATATCTTCGATCCAGTTGATCAAATTTTCGGTCGATTCGTGATTCTTGAATGTTTTGATATGCTAAGGTTAAATAGCCCTTATAAAACCCTCTTTTTTTTGGAAACAGTTTAAGTTGAGGAGAAATTAAAAAACGTTTTTGAGGACCATAATACCACTCTGAATATAAAAGTTTATCGTTTTTGAATTCATTTAGTTTGTCAAATCGAGGAATATTTGAAGATTTTGAGAACTGAATATTTAAACTTAAAAATTTTTCTTTGGGAAGCTTAACAATAAATTTTTGTAAAAGGTCTATTTGATCATAGCCCGAGTTCTTTTGAATATTAGGATTTTTATTAATCGATGGGTTTAATCGGTAAATTTTTTCTGTGTTTTCTGAATAAAACGGAACCAATCCCCAAGTATCAAAACCATGAGTTCTATTTTTTCCCATTCGGATGTCACCAAATTTGGAAATACTTATGCTGCTGTAGCTTCCCCAATTTTTAAAACTTATTTCAGTGTCAAAATGATTTATAAAAGAGGTGTTCCCAGAATTAAAATTACTAGAAAAACTGCTTCTAAAGGGATCATTACTATTAATTCTAGGAGTTTTGGTAAAGTAATGAACAACGCCTCCTAAGGCATCAGAACCATATCCAACAGAAGATGAACCATAAACTACTTCTACGCGTTCAATAGCATTTGGGTCAATTGTTATTGCATTTTGTAGGTGCCCCGAACGGTAAATCGCATTATTCATTCGAATTCCATCAACAACTAACAAGACTCTGTTCGCTTCGAAACCCCTTAAAACAGGACTTCCTCCACCACCTTGAGATTTTTGAAGACGCAGCCCCGGAGCTAATAAAAGAAGATCTGCGCCAGTCTGTGGCTGTTTTTTTTTGATTTCAACAGCATTAATTATCGACACTTTTTCGGCAATTTGATTTTTTTTTGAAGCTGTTCTAGCTACTGAAAGAATTACTTCTGAAAGTTCTTTAAGGTCTGTTTGGAGCGCAACAACATAGTTCATTCTTTCAAGCTCTTTTTTGTTATGACTTTGTGTTTCATAGCCCATGTATTGAAATGAAATTTTTTCATAGTCACTGAATAAAGAAATTAAACATTTTCCGTTTTTATCGGTAGTAATATTTCGATCTTTTGATTGATTGTATAAGCTAACGCTTGCGATTGGCTTTGAAGTTAAAGCATCAATTACGGTTACCTCTTGCGCTTGAATAAGACCAACAAAAAGGATAAAAAAGAGGGCTATTTTGTTAGACATCGTCAAATATTTCATTGAGAATTTGCAATGATTTTGGTTTTGAAAAGCCGAGCAAATGTAATTCAAAATATCGTATGAGAGTCTCCAATAGTCCGCGTCTTTTCGTTCGATTAAGTTTAAAGGAAAGAAGACTACCAAAATTCATGCCTAATAATTCTCTGAACACTGGAATCTGATCACCCTCAATATATTGTTCTCGGGGTAAAAGAGCATCAAAACATCCAGTTTCTAGATTGAAATAGAGTGCATCTTGGGGTTCATCGTTTGGGAAAAACCCCAGATATTTAGTTAAGTTGATCAAAAATATTAAATGAAAATCACTGATTTTATTATTAGAATCTAGCCAATGGAACGCTGTTTCAAGAAAAACATACAGAGATGGATTGGCTTCCTCCTCAAGGATTGAATTGTTAAGAATTTCAGCTAGAAATTGTGCCATTGCATTTTTTTCAATGCGATTGGGAATTGTCTGATAGGGATGAATTACTTTAACTTCTTTAAGAAACTGAAGCTTTCCATTATTTTTAAAATCAAAAAGTATTTCGAGTTGGGTTAAAACTTGGAATTGTGATTTTCGAATCATTCCTTTTTTTGCTGTTAAAATTCCTTTTAAAATAAAAGACTGTTTCCCCTGTGTTTGGGTATAGCAGTGAGCAATTAGACTGCTATCGCTATATTTTAGTGTATGCAATACAATAGCCTTTGTTTTAACTAACATAATAAATCAAACAACCCCTTGAGCCAACATTGCATCTGCTACTTTTACAAAACCTGCAATATTAGCTCCTTTAACATAATTGACGAATCCATCCTCTTGTCCATATTCAACACATGATTCATGAATTTCACTCATGATGTTTTTTAATCGGCTATCAACCTCTTCCCGCGTCCAATTGTAGCGTAAAGAATTTTGAGCCATTTCAAGACCAGAAACCGCAACCCCACCGGCATTGGATGCTTTTCCAGGTGCAAACAACACTTTATTTTCTGTAAAAGTTTGAATTGCTTCAGGCGTTGAGGGCATATTGGCTCCTTCACCTATGCAGACACATCCATTTTTAATTAAAAGATCAGCATCTTTTTTATGTAATTCGTTTTGAGTGGCACAAGGCAGAGCCACGTCGCAAGAAACTTCCCATGGGGTTTTACCCTCATGAAATTTCGCATTTGGATAGCGCTCAAGATATTTTTGAATCCTTCCTCTTTGAACATTTTTGATGTTCATGATGTGATCTAATTTTTCAGAATCAATACCTTCTTCATCATGAATATATCCTCCAGAATCAGAAAGTGTACAAACGGTTCCACCCAGCTGAATTACTTTTTCAGCTGCAAATTGGGCGACATTCCCAGAACCAGAAACGACTACTTTTTTGCCTTTTAAACTCGTACCAATATTTTCCAACATTTTTTGTGAAAAATATACAACTCCATATCCGGTTGCCTCTGGACGGATCAATGACCCCCCCCAACTTACCCCTTTTCCAGTAAGAACTCCAGTAAACTCATTTTTTAAACGTTTATATTGACCAAAAAGATATCCAATCTCTCTTCCTCCTACTCCAATATCACCTGCAGGGATATCCCGATTAGGGCCAATATGGCGAAATAATTCGGTCATAAAACTTTGACAAAAACGCATTACTTCATTATCACTTTTTCCTTTGGGATCAAAATCTGAACCACCTTTCCCTCCTCCCATAGGAAGGGTAGTGAGACTGTTTTTGAAGACTTGTTCAAAGGCTAAAAACTTAAGTACACTCAAGTTTACACTTGGATGAAAGCGTAACCCACCTTTATAGGGGCCAATGGCTGAATTCATTTCAATGCGATATCCACGATTCACTTGAATTTCATTTTGATCATTAATCCACGCAACTCTAAAGGAAACTACACGTTCTGGTTCAACCATACGCAGTAAAATATTTTGCCCATAATAAATGTCATTTTTAACAATATAAGGGATTACATTTTCAGCAACCTCAGTAACTGCCTGCATAAATTCAGGCTCATTTTGGTTTCTTTCTTGGACTTGTGCCAAAAAATTATCGATGATTTTTTTCATTTCAACGGGTTTTTTTAAGAGCAGTAATTATTAAAAATTGTTATGATAACGAATGTAGTTTTTTTGTTTCTTTTCATGCAAATAAAAGTGCAACAACTTCTTCAATTTTGGTTAGAGATAATAAATGGACTCCTGTGTCATTGAATTTATTTTTTATTCCTTTGGAGGTAACTATGGTTTCAAAACCAAGTTTTTTGGACTCCGAAATCCGTTGATCCAATTTGGATACAGGGCGTAATTCTCCAGAAAGTCCAATTTCTGCTGAAAAACAAATTTCTTTGGGGAGAGCTATGTCGTGATAACTTGATAAAACAGCTGCAACCACAGCAAGATCAATTGCAGGATCTTCGCTACTTATTCCACCCGTAATATTTAAGAAAACATCTTTAGTTCCTAATTGAAACCCTGCTCTTTTTTCGAGTACAGCCAACAACATATTGAGTCTTTTGGTATTAAATCCTGTAGTGCTTCTTTGAGGTGTTCCATAAACTGCTGTACTAACCAAGGCTTGAACTTCAATCATTAGAGGGCGAACACCTTGAATTGTAGCGGCAATTGCATGACCACTCATTTCTCGATTGGTTTGAGAAATTAATAGCTCACTAGGGTTTGTTACAATTCTCAGTCCATTGGATAACATTTCATAGATTCCGATTTCATCGGTGGATCCAAAGCGATTTTTTTGAGCTCTTATGATTCTGTAAAGATGATTTCGATCTCCTTCAAAATGAAGAACTGTATCTACCATATGTTCTAAAACTTTTGGTCCAGCAATAGTTCCGTCTTTGGTTATGTGGCCAACCAAAATAACAGGAGTTTGGGTTTTTTTAGCATACTGAATTAGCTCTGAGCTACATTCTTTAATTTGAGAAACACTTCCTGAACTACTTTCGATATATTGTGTTTGTAAGGTTTGAATGGAGTCAATGATAACAATATCTGGATCAAGTAATTCGATTTGTTTGAATATTTTTTGTGTTACAGTTTCGCTCAACACATAACAATTTGCGTTTTGTAAATCGATTCGTTCAGCTCTTAATTTGATTTGTTTTTGACTTTCTTCTCCGGAAACATAAAGTACTTTTCCTTCAATTTGAAGTGAAATTTGTAGTAATAATGTAGATTTTCCTATTCCTGGTTCACCTCCTAAAAGTGTTATTGACCCAGGAACAAGCCCCCCTCCCATCACTCTGTTTAGCTCAGAGTCATTTGTCGAAATTCTAGGCTCTTTATCGGTGTCAATTTCTTGAATTCTCACCGGATGAGTTCCTTTTGCATTAGTGGATTTTGACTCTACCCATCCTTTTCTCTCTTTTTTTTCTATGACCTCTTCAACAAGGGTATTCCATTCTTTGCATCCGTTGCACTGACCTTGCCATTTGGAATGTGGAGTTCCACACTTTTGACAAAAAAAAGTTGTTTTTACTTTAGTCATTGTAGAGAATTATTTAAGTAATTCAATTTTATTTAAAACTAGTTCTTTTGTTATGAAGTCAATTGGTTCTAGGGTGTACGCACTTTCATAATTTTTAAGTGCTTTTTTATAGTTTTCCAAAATTTCATAACCCAAACCATTAAAGTAGTAACCCATCATGGTTGTTGGATAATCTTGAAGTGCTAATTCTCCTAGGACAAAAAGCGATTCTGCATCAGCTTTTTTTTGAGCAGCAGCAAAAACAGCCATTACATCATTAAGAATATATTTTTTTTGAATTCCAAGTTCACGATATATTCTCTGGTATTTGTTTATCAAGAAGACGTGAGGAGGTTGGTTTTCTTTTAAAATTTTTTCTTTGTACACTTTTGGACTTATAGGTTGGTAAACTCTAAAAATATTTTCTAATGCAACAGGAATAGAATACATAGGCGAAGAAAATTCATCCGGATCTGCTAACACATCATTGGTTAGATGAAACTTTGAATTTTCTACTTTTTTTAGTTCATCACTAAAAATATAAGTATTGTTTTTTTGTCTTTTTGGAAGGTTTTCTGAATTTGAAAGATAATAGCTTATATCCTTTTTGACCGTTGTTGTTTTTGCAATTATAGGATCGATTATTGAACCTGTTAATTCTGGTGTTATGGCTATGTATGCTGAAAATATAGGGTTATTATCCAGTAAAAAGAAGTTTATGAAATTACCCAATTTATTTTTTCCAAGGATCACTTTTAATTTGGAAATATTGTATTGCGATTGAAGACGTTGTACGATGTCAGATATAATAAATTGCTTAAAATTCGATCCGCGGGAACTTAGCTGACCTGAATTTTTATTGATTTCTGAATCTCTTTTAACTTGAGCAGAACCTTCTTGGCGTATTCCAACAACAATCGATTTTGGCATATATCCAATTTTAGAAAGAAATTTAACATTACTTACCGTAAGGTTAAACAAATCATTACCCTCTAAAACTACGATTAAAGGCATAGGATCAATCAATTCGCTATCTGCTTCTGGGACATATAAGTCAATTGTTCTTACTTTTCTAAGAAAAGTAGATTCAATGTTTTCTGTTGTAATTTGAGCTTTGACATCAAAACAAAATAAGACCGTCAAAATTAAAAATAGATTTTTCATAAAGAAAGAACAATCAGTGTAGGTCTAATATACTTACTTTTTTCTGTTTATTAGAGGTAAAATGAAAAATGAAAGACTTCCAAAAACAATAACCATTACTGTTTGAGCAGTCCACATAATCCATCCAAAAGCAAGACTAGATTCTTTTGAAATCCCATAACTTATTAATACTAGAGAAACCGAAAAAGGATAAACCCCTATTCCTCCGTTTGTAGCTGAAATGGTAATAGCACCAACAATAAAGCCAATCAATAAGGCTTCAAAAGGAAGGTCAAGGGTTTCAGGAAAAGCCAATTTAACAACATAAAACATCAAAATATATATGCTCCAGATTAGAAAGGTATGGAATAAATAAGCCCATTTTTTTGGCATTTTCACTAGAGTTAGAATCCCCTCTATGAGTCCCTCAATCAAGCCAAGTATTTTTTTCGCAAAAACAGAATTGGATTTTTTAAGTTTTTTAACCAGAATCCAGAGGGAAAACCCTATTAGTATAATGGAAAAAAACAAAGTGGTTGGATTAAAATATTGCTTTTCTAGGAACGATACAATAAATTCAAATTGAAGTAATAAGGCAATACCGATAACGATAAATAACATGATGAGATCTACCATTCTTTCGGCGATTACAGTACCAAAACTTTTTTCAAAGGGGATACCTTCATAGGTTTTCATTACTGTGGCTCTAAAAAACTCCCCAGATCTTGGGACACCAAGATTAGCAATGTAGGTAATGAAAATAGCTAAAATATTATTGATCAGCCTTGGGCGATACCCCATTGGGTGTAACATAAAATTCCATCGATACGCCCTTGACAAGTGACTGATTAGGCCTAAGCAAAGAGATAAAAAAACAAAACGATAATCAGCATTTTTTACTGCTTGATAGATTTTTTCCCGATCTGATGCGGTTGTGTCTTTGATTGAAAGATAAATGAAAAGAACCCCAATTAGTAACGGGAAAAGGATTTTGAAAAATTTTACAAGTTTCTGTTTTTTCAATACTACTGTAATAAGTTGGTTTTTTCGTTTGGAAATAAAAGTATTGGATTGTACTCTTTTGCTTTTTCGAAAGCGACGAGACAGTAGCTTATGATAATTATAACATCTCCTTTTTGAACTTTTCGAGCTGCTGGACCATTTAAAGTAATTTCACCCGTATTTTTTTCACCTTCAATCACATAGGTTTCAAGGCGTTCACCATTATTGATGTTTACAATTTGTACTTTTTCTCCTGGGACGAGATTTGCAGCTTCAATGAGTGAACGGTCAATTGTAATACTTCCAATGTAATTCAGGTCAGCACCGGTTACAGTTACTCTATGGATTTTAGATTTTAAGATTTCTATTTGCATTGCGCAAAGATATTAAAATTTAATATTGTCAATTAAACGGATATCACCCAATTTGACTGCTATAAAAGCTCTGTTTTTTGTGCCATTTAGCACGCTTATTTTTTGAAGTGACTCGGTGTCTGCGATTGTAAAATACTCCAATTCAAATTCTGGATGGAGTTTAAAAAAATCTATGATCCATGATTCAATTTGAGCGGGGCTATATTTTTCTTTAAGTGCCAGTGCTTTTTGGAGTGTTTGATAGATTATAGGAGCCATTGCACGATGTTTTGGGTTCAAGAGTTTATTTCTCGAACTCATTGCCAATCCATCAGAATGGCGAATAATTGGACAAGGAATTATTTTAACTGGAATTTTTTCTTTTTCTACTAGAGCAGTCACAATTTTTAATTGTTGAAAATCTTTTTCTCCAAAATATGCTGAAGTAGGCTCAAGTACTTCAAAAAGTTTCTGCACAATTGTTGCAACACCTTGAAAATGCCCTTTTCTATTTGCTCCTTCCATAGTTGATTCAAGAGGCCCAAAATTAAAGGGTTTTGCTTTTATGGATTCTAAATATAGATCAGAAGCACTGGGTGCATACACCCATATTTTACCTTTTAACTTTTCAAGTTTTTGAAGATCGGACTCAAGTGTTTTTGGGTAATTTTCTAGATCATTAGGATTGTCAAATTGCGTAGGGTTCACAAAAATTGAAACCAATACAAGTTCATTATCTTCAAGTGCTTTTTTTACGAGCATTATATGACCTTCATGAAGGGCTCCCATTGTTGGTACAAAACCGGTAGATTTTGCTAGAATCTTATTTTTTGACGCCTTAAGTTCGTTTTTGTGGTAAAAAACCTTCATTTACGAAAAGATTTACATGCTAAAAGTACTGTTTTTTCTAATGAACGGAAGAATTTTTGTAATTTTGCTAAACTTTCTATGATAGGAAGCTAAAATCGTTTTATGCAAAACAAGAAAGTTTTAATAATTTCTTCTGAGGTTACTCCATATTTACCTCAGACAGATCAGGCAGTTAATTCGTTCCAAATCCCAAAAACCATCAATGATGCCGGAGGTCAAATAAGAATATTTATGCCCCGTTATGGAATGATAAACGAGCGGAGGCATCAGTTGCACGAAGTCATTCGATTATCAGGAATGAATATGGTTATTAACGATATGGATATGCCCCTGATTATAAAAGTTGCTTCTATCCCCAAAGAACGTATGCAAGTTTATTTTATAGATAACGAAGAATATTTCAAAAGAAAGGCGATGCTTAAGGACGAAGTTGGAAATTTATTTTCTGATAACGACGAGCGAATGATTTTCTTCACCAAAGGGGTTATCGAAACGGTTAAAAAATTGAACTGGTCTCCTGACATCATTCATCTTCACGGATGGTTTACTTCATTGTTCCCATTGTATATGAAAACCTATTTTGCAGAAGACCCCATTTTTGAAACCAGTAAAATCATTACATCAATTTATCCAAAGGATTTTGAAGGTGAAATTTCTTCAGATTTTGAAAATAAAGTTGCATTCGATAATGTTGGTGAAGAAGAAAGAAGTCCATTAAAGAAATCAACCTATGAAAATTTAATCGGCCTAGCGGTTAATTTTTCAGACGGAGTTGTTCTTTCAGGAGAGTCAATTCCTGAAAGTATTTTGTCAAATATCGACACTAAAAAAATTCCTGCCTTAACGTACGAAGACAGCTTAAAGGAAAATGCCTATGTAGATTTTTTTAATAATAAAATTATTTAAAACCCCATGAAACTTAAGGCACCTAAACTGAGGAATGATTTTTTCTTTCTCTTACTTTCGATTATTTTTCTTTCTTGTAACAAAGATTTTAATACAGTAGGATATGATTTAATTTCTACAAATGCCTTTGAAACTGACAAGATTAAACTACCAGTTTTTTCTTATCAAAAAGAATCTCTTACCGATATTCAAACAAATGGCTTACCCATTCAACAATTAGGAACAATTGACGTTCCAAACGTAGGGAGGTCATCTGCTTACATTGTTTCTCAACTCAGTTTACCTCCCACTAATTTCTTTGGTCTGTATACTTCAGAAGACGAATTAGGGGATGAAAATAACGTAAACGCAATACCAGAAAATGAACAAGTAACTTCAGTTTATTTAGAGATACCATTTCTTAACAACGTTCGAGACCAGGATGGTGACGGTGTAATCGATAGTTTGGATGCAGATCCATTTTCTATAACCAGCGATAGTGACGGAGATAGCATAACAGATGCTGTAGAAACTCAAAATGGTACAAACCCGCTCAGTCAAGATTCTGATGGTGATGGAATTCTTGATTCTGAAGACACCGATAATTCAGGCTATCAACCAGAAAATAGAGAATATGATGTTGATTCTATTTTTGGAAACAAAAACGCAACGTTTAATTTAAAGGTAGAAGAACTTACATACTTCCTGAATACATTAAACCCCGAACAAAATTTTGAATCTTTTCAATCGTATTTTACTTCTCGCGATTTTTATGAAGAAGGTTTTGTAGGGGAAATCTTGTTTGACGACACTTATCAGCTGGATTTTAATGAATTACGAATAAACTATAAAGAAGACGATCCCGAAACGGATATTGACGAGACTACACAGGTTGAAACCAGGCGTTCACCTCGTATTAGAATACCTTTGGACACAAATTTTTTTCAAAGTCGTTTCATCGATATTGAAGGCTCAGATTATTTGTCATCCTCCAGTCAGTTTAAAGAATACATGCGCGGAATATACATCCGTATGGAAAACCCATCTGATGATCTTTATATGCTACTCAATTTTGCACAGGCCAATATTCTAGTAAATTATGAATACGATCAATATAATGATAATGGTACACCAGACGACAATTCGGATTTTTCTATAGATAAAGTTGAGCGTAATTTCATCTTAACCCCAAGTATAACAATTAATCATTTAGAAAATTCTGGATTTAATCCAGAGATAACCCAAGCTATTAATCAAACTGAAGGCTCGGGTAAAATTTTTTCTAAAGGGGGAATAGGACTTATTTCATCTATTGAATTATTTGGGAAACACTCTGATGGTTCTGCAGATACTAAACTTCAAGAACTTCGTGAAAATAACTGGCTGGTTAATGAAGCAAATTTAGTGTTTTACGTCGATCCAGCATCTGTAAGTAACTGGACACCTGAAAATCCAATTGCAAATCGATTGTATTTATACAACAAAAGAGATACAGCTCCTTTATTAGATTACTTTTCTGACTTAACTTCGGATATTACAAAAACGAATGCTGGAAAAATTAATCATGGGGGAATACTTGAATATAAAGATGACGGCACACCATATCGTTATAAATTTAGAATAACACAACACATCAACAACCTCTTACGAAAAGATTCTACCAACATAGCTTTAGGTTTGGTTGTTGCAGCAGACATTAATGATTACAGCACTATAAAGGCTCGATCTATAGATGAAGGCAAAGAGATTTTATATCCTACAACTTCTGTTTTAAATCCATTGAGCTCAGTTTTGATAGGCTCTCATCCAGCAGAAGGCTTAGAAGATCTTAAATTAGAATTAGAGTTAATTTACACTGATTTTTCAAACTAAATAACACAATTTATGTGTGGAATAGTAGCTTATATCGGCCAACAACAGGCCTCCCCAATTATTATCAAAGGCTTAAAAAGATTAGAATACCGAGGCTATGACAGTACAGGGATTTCTCTTTACGACGGCAACGAATTACACACAATTAAAACAACAGGTAAAGTAAGTGACCTTGAAGCTAAGTTTGAGATGCTTCCACCTATTACTGCTCAGGTTGGAATTGGTCATACACGATGGGCAACTCACGGTATCCCCAATGATGTAAATGCACATCCTCAAAATTCAAATTCCAAAGATTTGGCTGTGGTTCACAACGGGATCATTGAAAATTATGCATCATTAAAAGAAGAGTTGATTCATAGGGGTTACCATTTTAATTCGGATACTGACACCGAGGTTTTGGTCAATCTTATTGAAGACGTTCAAAAAAAAGAAAAAGTAAAGCTTGGTAAAGCAGTGCAAATTGCATTATCACAAGTAATAGGAGCATATGCAATAGTAGTATTTGACAGAAAAAAACCAAACGAACTTATAGCGGCCAGACTTGGAAGCCCTTTGGCAATTGGTGTTGGGGGTGAAGAGTTTTTTGTTGCTTCAGATGCTACTCCCTTTCTAGAATATACTAAAAATGTAATTTATTTAGAAGAAGAACATTTAGCAATTATTCGTTCTGATCGGGAGGTTTCTATTCGTAAAATTGCAAACGATAAAATAATTAAACCCTATGTAGAAGAGCTTCAAATGAGTTTGGAGAATATTCAAAAAGGAGGATTTGATTACTTCATGCTCAAAGAAATATTTGAACAGCCACAAGCAATAAAAGATACGCTAAGAGGGCGATTGCTTTCTGATGAAGGAGTAATAAATCTTTCAAGTTTGCGAGAGCATGAAAACAAATTTTTAAAAGCCAAGCGCATATTAATTGTAGCTTGTGGTACATCATGGCATGCCGGATTGGTTGCAGAATATCTTCTAGAAAAGTTTACTAGAATACCTGTTGAGGTAGAATATGCTTCTGAATTTAGATATCGAGATCCTATCATTTTCCCTGATGATATAATCATAGCCATTTCTCAATCTGGTGAAACTGCGGATACTCTTGCGGCAATTAAAATAGCAAAAGAACGCGGAGCCTTTGTTTTTGGAATATGTAATGTGGTAGGGTCATCCATTTCTAGATTAACAGACACAGGATGTTACACTCATGCTGGACCAGAAATTGGAGTAGCATCTACAAAGGCATTTACAACCCAAATTACGGTTTTATCTCTTTTATCCCTCCATCTAGGAATGGTAAAAGGAACTCTTTCTCGTTCTAAATATCAACATCACCTTCTTGAATTGGAGTCTTTGCCCGAAAAGGTTGAACAAATTTTAAAGCAAGAAAATTTTATAAAAGAAGTGGCTTTTACGTTTAAAGAAGCAACCAATTGCATTTATCTAGGTAGAGGTTATAATTTCCCGGTTGCATTAGAAGGAGCCTTAAAATTAAAAGAGATTTCTTATATACATGCAGAGGGATACCCAGCGGCTGAAATGAAACATGGTCCAATTGCTTTGATTGATGAACAAATGCCTGTGGTTGTAATTGCAACCAAAAAAGGGCATTACGATAAAGTTGTAAGTAATATTCAAGAAATAAAATCTCGAAAAGGACGAATTATAGCTGTTGTTAGTCAAGGTGATGTTCGTGTAAAAGAATTGTCAGACCACTGTATTGAAATTCCGGAATCATTAGAATGCTTTACCCCGATTTTAACAACAATTCCATTACAGTTATTATCCTATTATATTGCTGTTCAAAGAGGCTGTAATGTCGACCAGCCCAGAAACTTGGCAAAATCAGTTACAGTGGAGTAGAGATATGGAACGAGATTTTTAACCCTATAGGTATTCTCATAACTTTCTCAATATCAACTACTACTACCAAACTTTGGGAATCTAATTACTCGGAATATCAAGAGTATTTATTCAACCGTATTTGTGAGTATAAAGAGAAATCTTTAACCCCTATTGTGTATCGTAAAATCTCTCAAATCCTCAATAAGGAGGGGTTAAAAACTCCTCGTGGAAGTATCTTTAAGAACAATCACGTTCATTCCATTTATAAGAAAGGTAAGATTAGAGAAGAATGAATCAATCTTGAGGATATCGTTGAGGTTTCTCGACCTACAATTGAAATTATTTAGATACAAATATTAGTAGAAAAAATTATACACTTAAAATATGAAAAAAGGATTTTTAATTTTGATTAGAGTATTTGTTGTTGTAGGAATACTCCATTTCGTTTC
This sequence comes from uncultured Flavobacteriaceae bacterium, assembly GCA_943789305.1. Classification (GTDB taxonomy): domain Bacteria; phylum Bacteroidota; class Bacteroidia; order Flavobacteriales; family Flavobacteriaceae; genus Arcticimaribacter. Next base: position 65,504 of record CALSTP010000001.1, read on the forward strand.
AATGAGAACTATGAAATTGTCAGAAACTAAAAAAACTATTTACAGAAAATTCTTTTGGCATCTCTACGGAATCATTTTTATGTTAAGTGGAGGATTAAATCTAATTGAAAAAGGAGAGTTTCATTGGAGTTTTACCTTACAGTTTATAATAGGATTGGTTACTGTAATTTTAAACCTATTAGGAAAAATAGAAACCAAATCTTCGTTAATTAGATAGGGGTTATAAATCTTACTCCACAAGATTATTACCTAACGGTGGAGTAAGGATTTGGGATGATAGGAGTAACCCAAAATATTCATAAGTTTCTCAAGAAAAATCACAACAGCTCCTTTATAATCAAGAAGATTAAACAAGAACGGATCAACAGAAAGGTAATCTTACAGATTTCTCAACCAACTAATAGAATTCTATTTTGAAAATTTCTTAAAGTAGGATAAACTCATAGTTATAAAACCAATCGAATACAGTAAATACTGAGTGACTTGATAAGGAAAAATATCTTTGGATAGATAGGTCAATACTATCATACCAAGTGAAATATAAAAGAGTTTTTTATTTATACAAAGTTAATTAAAAAAAATCGATTTAAATTTTGATGTTGGGAAGTAGTAAAGGAGAATAATTTTAGTTTAATGGAAAAATTCATTACTGCGCAATAAAACTTATCTTTGAAAATTAAAATTTCAAATATCAATTAAAGAAGGAATCAATGGAAGGGAAAAACACCAAAATAACGGTAAAACTTAATGGACAGTTTGCAGTTGAAGGATCAGTAGATTTGGTTGATATTGACGGAAATGAAATTAAACATGGACCTCGATTTTCTTTATGTGGTTGTTCGAAATCTGCGAACAAACCTTTTTGTGATGGATCACATAAAGATTAAAAAAGGAACATTTTTAGAATTCTTACTATATTAATAAGATGAATTTAAGACTCCAAGAATTCGGGTTAATTGTTTATCGCTTTTCTTTGGGATATACATTCTTTTTTATTGCCCGTTGTCTTTTCGTACTATTCAATTTAGACCTGTTAGAAATAGCTGGTTTTTTTGAGTTTCTTGAACTTTGCATTTACGGATTAACATTCGATACTTCAGCGATGTTTTATGCGAATGCAATCTTTTTGTTGGGATCTATTCTTCCAGGAACTTTTACAACATCTAAAAACTATCAAAAAGTACTCTTTAATCTCTATATTTTTTTTAACGGAATTGCTTTGGCGTTAAATTATTTGGACATAGCATATTATCGTTTTAATTTAAGTAGACTAACGAGTAAAGCTTTTGAAGTATTAGAGAATGAAAGTAATGGGCTAGCTCTTTTGGGTTCCTTTGTGATAGATTATTGGTATCTTTTTCTTTTGTATTTTGGGTCACTATATTTTTGGGGGAAATTATACAAGCACTTTACTTTAGAACGAGTACTAAAGGTTCATTTACCATCATACGTGGCTTCATCAATTCTAATGTTTTTGATTGTTCCAGGAATTGCAATTATAGGGATTAGAGGAGACTGGAGGCATAGTACACGGCCAATTACTCTGGTACATGCAATGGAAAAAGTAGATCACCCTACAAAAGCAGATGTAGTGCTCAACTCTCTTTTTACCTTTATACGAACTTTTGGCAAAAGTAATTTTAGAATTTCAGAAGAATTTAGTGATATACAAATAAACCAATTAATTCAACCTATCAAACAATATGAACCTTCAAAAGAATTTTCAACACCTCCTAATGTAATTATTTTTATTTTAGAAAGTTTTGGGCGAGAATATTGGGGCTCTATGAATCGTTCTAGAGGAATAGAAAACTTCGAAAGTTTTACTCCTTTTTTAGATTCTTTGGCAAAACACAGCCTAGTGTTTTCAAATGGTTTTACAAACAGTAGAAAGTCCATTCATGGAATGCCAGCTGTTTTGGCAGGAATCCCCTCTTTTGATGTTGCTTATACTTCTTCACAATACTCCAATCAATCTCTTCAATCCTTGGTTTCAATTGCAGAGGAAATGGAATATTCAACCTCTTTTTTTCATGGAGCACCCAATGGGTCAATGGGATTCTTGGGCTTCTCTAAGGTTTTGGGATTTGATAAGTATTATGGAAAAAATGAATACAATAACAATGAAGATTATGATGGTATCTGGGGTATTTGGGATGAGCCTTTTTTCGAATTTACTCAGGATAAATTATCTGAAAATAAAAGTCCATTTTTAGCAACAATTTTTTCAGTTAGTTCACATGCGCCCTTCAAGATACCAGAACAGTATCAAGGAAAATTTAAAGAAGGATATATAGCGATGCATCCTTGTGTTCAGTATACAGACTATGCCATTGATCGTTTTATGAAGTCAAGTAAAAATGAACCTTGGTTCGAGAATACAATTTTTGTTTTTACGGCAGATCATTCAAATCTCTCTTATTTTGAGTTTTATCAAAAATCAATTAATCGTTTTGCAATCCCAATTATGTTCTATGCTCCAGGCAGGTTCTGGGGAGAGGATCGTTTTGACCTTGCACAACATATGGATATAATGCCAACGGTTGCTCAACTTATGGGATATAAAAAATCTATTCGGAGCTGGGGAAGAAGTTTGGTAAGTGAAGAAGAACCCTCTCTTGTGGTTAACTATTTTGGTGCAGGGTCATACTTTTTTATGAACCAGCAGTACATTTGTATTTATAATGGATCTGAAGCCATTGGGTTTTATGATAAAGAAGACTATGGTCTTGAAAAGAATCTCATTCAAAATAGAACCGAAGAGATGGATGATATTGTATTAAAGGGGAAAGCCTTTCTTCAGGATTACAACAATCGAATTGTCAGGGGAAATTTAGAAGCTGAATAGTGAAGAAAAAAAAGATTCATTTTATTATTAACTCTCGTTCAAAGAATGCAATAACTCAACTCACAGAGCAGCTGCAAAAAAGTTCGTATTGGACTAATGAATTCGATTATTTTTTATGGGAAACACAATACAAGAATCATGCTTTGGAGCTCGCCCAAAAAGCTATTGAAGATGGAACTTCTGGTATTGTAGCTTGTGGTGGGGACGGCACCATCAATGAAATTACAGGTTTTCTTGTTGAAACAAAAACACCTTTGGGGATTATCCCCTTAGGGTCTGGGAACAGTATTGCAAGACATTTAAAAATACCACTAAACATTGAAGGAGCCCTAAAGGTTATTGAAAATCAAAATGTCATCAATGTAAATGCCGGTTCTGTAAATGATTTTGTTTTTTTATCAAATATGGGAGTAAGTTTTGATTCTTATTTTATCAATTCCTATCAAAGCATACCCTCCCGAGGTTTTTATGCTTATTTTATAGCTGTTTTTTTGGCACTTTATGAATATAAAACGCAGCAGTTTTCACTTTACTATCAGGGGATAAAAAGAGAAGTAAGCCCTTTTCTACTGATGGTGGTTAACACCAATCAATTTGGATATGATTTTTCAATATCTAGAAAATCAATCATAAACGACGGAAAATTTGAATTAATCCTTTACAAAAAAAAATCTGTTTGGGCACTTTTTAACTTATTTCTAGCGAGTCGATTTGGGTTAAAATTATCAAAAAAATTATTGGAAATTATTCCGATAACTGAAGTTAAAATTAAGAATGTCTCCAAGAATTTTTTAATCCAATTGGATGGGGAAATTAATTCAATTTCTGCTGAAGAGTTGAGTATAAAAATCCACCCCAGAGGAGTAAACATTTGGGCACCACAATAATTTTTTTGTAATTATTGAAGCTAAATTATTTCCCAAAGATTATATCCAATCCAAACGATTACAAAACCAATTATGCCTTGTAAGAATGTGGCAAAAGTATGATGCCGATAAGCAGTTTTGATGTCTAAACCTCCAATTTGTGAAACGATCCAAAAGTAGGAGTCGTTAGCATGGGAAACAGTCATAGAACCCACACCTATAGCCATAATTACCCATATCTTACCCAGCTCTGAATCTATTCCTAAAACAGCCAACAAAGGGAACACAATAGATGAGGTGGTTATGATTGCAACAGTTGAAGAACCTTGAGCTGTTTTTAGTACAGCAGCAATAAGGAATGGAATTATAATCCCTAGTTGATTATTTACAAGAGTGTTTTCTAAATAAGCAGCTATCGGAATTTATTGAATCACTTCTCCTAATATTCCACCCATCCCTGTTATGATTAATATTGGCGCAGCTGATTTTATGCTCAGTTCAATACATTTTTTTAGGTTGAGGGAGCTGTATTTGAGTAAACCAAAACTAAAAATTACACCTACTAATATTGCATTGGATGGAGTCGTTATTAATTTCATAAAATCAACCAAAATATTGCTAGAAACCAAATCATTTAAAACCTGTAATAAGGTTCCTAAAGCCATCAAAATAATAGGAAGAATAATTGGAGCTAATGATGTGCTTAATGGAGGCAAATTACTTTTCCCAGTATTATCGTCTTCCGGTTTGGTGTCCACATCACTTGTTTGAATGATGGGTTTTTTTGAAATAGAATATGCATAAAAAGCTCCGACTAAAATCAAAACAAAAGCCAGTGCAGCTCCAATACAAATCAAGACAAATAAGTTGTTCATTTCTAAATTTGCAGCAGCAGCTAAAGGCCCAGGAGTTGGGGGGACTAATACATGGGGAGCGAAAAGACCTGTCGATAAAGCAATGGTTAGCGCTATTTTTGATGTGTTTGTTTTTTCCGCCAATGATTTGTTTAATGAGGATAAAATAACAAAAGCTGAATCGCAAAATACAGGAATCGAAACGACATATCCAATACAACTGACACCAAAAGGCATAGGTAATTTATAAAGTAGTTTTAAAAGTGCATTTGCGATGCTGTGAGTTGCGTTTGTATTTTCTAAAATAACACCAATAATGGTTCCGTATAAAACGAGCAGCCCAATGCTTTCAAAGGTTTTCCCAAATCCTTTTGCAAACACTTGTGGAATAACTCCAAAAGGAAGTTGTAGTGAAAATACCAAAAAAAAGCAACCAGCAAGTAAAACAAGAAAAGGATGCAACTTAAGTTTTGTAGTTCCCACTACAATCCATGCAATTGTTATTAAAATAAAGCTAAAAGCTGAAGCCATTGTGTAATTTGTTTTACTAAAATAAGAGAATAAATTTAGAGTTCTTTTTTATTCTATCTTTACCTATTAAAAATCAATTTATGGAAGAGCATTTGTCGATTTTATCTCACAATCGAGCCCTTTATTCACGCTTTTTGAATCACTTTAGTTTAGAACAACTCAACACCATTCCAAAAGGGTTTAATAATAACATCATTTGGAATGTAGCACATGCTTTGGTAACCCAACAATTGATTATGTATGAGTTATCGGGAGTAACCCCGCTTGTTTCTCAAGAATGGATTGATTCTTATAAAAAAGGAACCAAGCCAGAAACAGATGTTTCACAAGAGCATGTTGACCAAATCGATAAGGCATTATTTAGCTCATTATATCAACTAAAGGAAGACTTGGGTTCCGATCTTTTTAAAAACTTTAAGCCCTATGCAACTTCTACAAAGATGGAACTAAAGTCTATTGAAACTGCTTTCCCATTTATTTTATTCCATGACGGGATTCATATTGGGTCTGTTTTAGCTTTGGCAAAATTGGTTTAGCAATTACTGATGGAGTTGATGATTTGTTTTGCGTGAATTCTAGAGTTTTCAATAAACCATTTATTGGTCTTCAAACCTCCACAAACGACCCCAGCAAGATATACACCTTTCTGAGAAGACTCCATTGATTCGCTGTTGTACTTGGGAGTTTTATAATCATCTGAGTGAAATTCAACCCCTAAAGACTCTAGTAGTGAAAAATCAGGCTGATACCCAGTCATTGCTAATACAAAATCATTGGGGATTTCGATATTTCCTTTAGGAGTTTGAACACGAACAATTTTAGATTTAATTTCAAGCAAATTAGATTCAAAATAAGCAGGGATACTTCCTTCTTCTATTCTGTTTACAATATCGGGCCTTGCCCAGTATTTAACATTGGTTCCAATTTCTTTTTCTCGAACAATTAAAGTTACACTCTTAGCACCTTTTCGGTAAGTTTCTAAGGCCACATCGACTGCCGAATTTGCTGCTCCTACAATCACGAGGTCCATTCCAAAGTACGGATGAGGTTCTTTGTAGTAGTGAGTAACTTTATCGAGTTCTTCTCCAGGAATATTTAATTTGTAGGGTAAATCATAAAAACCAGTTGCCAAAACAATTTTTTTAGATTGATAAACTCCCTTGGGAGTATAAACTTCAAAACCTTTGATTGATTTTTTAAAGCTTGTAATTTTTTCGTAAAGATTTATTTTAAGTTCCCAGGCAGTAGCCACCCGGCGGTAATATTCTAGGGCTTCAGCTCGGGTAGGTTTAGGGTTATTCGAAATAAATGGGATTTCACCTATTTCTAAACGCTCAGAAGTTGAAAAAAAGGTCATATTTTGGGGATAGTGGTAAATGGAGTTTACCAAAACACCTTTTTCAATTATCAAATAATCCAATCCCATCTTTTTTGCCTCAATTCCACAGGCTAGACCTATCGGACCTGCTCCAACAATGATTAAATCTTTCATAATTCAAATATAAAATAAACTCTATTAAACCATTTGGAACCAAATAATTTTTTATTTATAATTATTTATTATAATTATTTTTTTAAAATCAATATAACTTATATTAGATATTAAATAAACCAACTTCTTCTATATTTAGCTCGAAAAATAAATTTATTATAGATTTTTATTATTTATTATTATAAAACATAGAAATAATCTCTTGTCTTATATATAGGATAATTAATGAACTTATAAAAAGGCCTATTCCAAGACCAATACTGTGGAAGTAAACGCCCAAAAAAAATAAAATTATCCACCAAAAAATAAAAATTAAAAGGCCAACAGAGTATTTTACGGAGTTATGAAATACAATATCTGGAAACAAACCTAATATTTTTTGAAGTATCAATAAAGGCAACAAATTCGGAAGACTAAAGATTTTGACCCAAAATTTAAGCAGGTTAATTTTTTCTTCGGTTTTTTTTAAACCTTTTGATAAAGTAGTAAGTGACTTTTTGAACTCAGGAAATCCAAGTTTGGTGTTCTGGAGGTTGATATATTTTTTCTTTTCTAAATAATGTTCATCATTTTCTGGAAGCCACAAGCATGATTTCATCCCAACCTCTAGAGCATCACGAAGTGAGTTTATTGCTTTAACATTGTTTTTCTGATAACGCTCTAAAAACTCATAAACTCTTATGGGTTTTCCATAAACCACGTGAACTTCTTGCCAAGGCAATTGATGATGACTGTAGTTGATTCCCACAGGCACGATATAAATTTTAGTGTTATTAGATTTCTCTTGAGCTTCTAATACTAAACGGCTACTTCCCTTGGATAGCCTTTGAAGGTAATATTCGTTGTGATGTCTTCCTTCGGAAAACATCATCATTTTTTTACCATCGGCCAACAATTCATAACATTGATCAAAAATCTGTTGGTTTTTTTTTAAACTACTATATCCATCACGAATCCGATAAACAGGAAGCATCTTAAGGGCATCTAAAAACCATTGAAACAGTCCTCCAAACACATCGCTTCTTGTCAAAGAAGTTACTTTAAATCCACAAGTTGTCCCCACTATTAGGGGATCTAGAAATGCGCCCTGATGATTTGGTGAGAAAAGAACACCGCCTGATTTGGGAATATTTTCCAGGCCGTAAACTCGAAATTTTTTAAAATAAAAATGATTGTAGTTTTTAAATACTAAAATAATTAAATTATAAAATCTTTTTTTCATGGGCAACTAGCCAATTCTATTAAAATTGTAAAACTAAATATACTCATCTAAATGATATACTTGCTTAAATAATTACCTTTTATTTCAAAAATAAAACAACAGAAATAAAATATATTATAGATAGTTTAACATCTTTTGAAATCAATAGAATAGCAGATGTTTTTTTTTATTAAAAAGTTAGCTTTCAAAGTGATTCTTTTTGATGGAAACATTATATTTGCAAGCGAAATAAAAGACAAAAACTAACTCAATTTCAACATATGGCAGCGACTGCAGGAAAAGTTTCTCAAATCATAGGACCCGTAGTAGATGTTACCTTTTCAGGAACAGATATTAAACTACCTAAAATTTACGATTCATTAGAAATCAAAACCAAGTCAGGGGGACTTCTTGTATTAGAGGTTCAGTCTCATGTTGGAGAAAACACCGTAAGAACAATTTCAATGGATTCAACCGATGGATTGAGTAGAGGTGAAGAAGTTGTTGCTACAGGGAGTCCAATTCAAATGCCCATCGGAGATGATGTTTATGGGAGATTATTTAATGTAATTGGAGATGCAATTGATGGGATTGGAGATTTGCCAAAATCTGGCGAAAACGGATTGCCAATTCACCGTCAAGCACCCGCTTTTGATGAGTTATCAACTTCTACAGAAGTTCTTTTCACAGGAATTAAAGTAATTGATCTTATTGAGCCTTATGCAAAGGGAGGTAAAATCGGTCTTTTCGGTGGAGCGGGTGTAGGTAAAACCGTTCTGATACAAGAATTAATTAATAACATCGCCAAAGGGCACGGAGGATTGTCTGTTTTTGCAGGTGTAGGGGAACGTACTCGTGAGGGTAATGACCTTCTTCGTGAAATGCTCGAATCTGGAATCATAAAATACGGCGACGACTTCTTACATTCTATGGAAGAAGGAGGCTGGGATTTGAGTAAAGTTGACAAATCTGCTATGAAAGATTCAAAAGCAACTTTTGTATTTGGACAAATGAATGAGCCACCGGGGGCTCGTGCTCGAGTAGCACTTTCTGGTTTAACAATTGCAGAATATTTCCGTGATGGTGCAGGAGAGGCACAAGGGAAAGATGTACTTTTCTTTGTCGATAACATCTTCCGATTCACACAGGCAGGATCCGAGGTATCTGCTCTCCTTGGACGTATGCCTTCGGCGGTAGGATATCAGCCAACTCTAGCTACTGAAATGGGAGCTATGCAAGAACGAATTACATCAACAAAAAGAGGATCTATTACATCGGTTCAAGCTGTATATGTACCAGCAGATGACCTTACAGATCCAGCTCCAGCTACTACATTTGCTCATCTTGATGCAACAACTGTTTTGTCTCGTAAAATTGCAGAGCTTGGAATATATCCAGCAGTAGACCCGCTGGATTCAACCTCACGAATTTTGACGGCTGAAATATTAGGAGACTATCATTATAATTGTGCTCAACGCGTTAAAGAATTATTACAACGATACAAAGAACTTCAAGACATCATTGCTATTTTAGGAATGGAAGAGCTTTCAGAAGAAGATAAAATGGCTGTGGGTAGAGCAAGGCGAGTACAACGATTTTTGTCTCAACCGTTCCACGTAGCAGAACAGTTTACTGGAATTCCTGGTGTTTTAGTTGATATCAAAGAAACCATCAAAGGATTCAACATGATTATGGATGGAGAATTAGACCATCTTCCTGAAGCAGCCTTTAACTTAAAAGGAAGCATAGAAGAAGCTATTGAAGCAGGTGAAAAAATGTTATCTGAAGAATAATAAAATATGTATTTAGAAATTATTTCTCCCGAGGCTACTCTATATACTGGTAATATAGATTCTTTATCCGTACCAGGAACAGATGGTTCTTTTCAGGTTTTGGAAAATCATGCAGCAATTGTATCTACTTTAGTTAAAGGAAAAGTAACAATCAAGGGTACCTTTGACTCTTCAAAATCTTTTGAAATACCCTTTAAAAAAATCGATTCAAATTCGGTAGCGCTTGAAATTTCTTCAGGAACAGTTGAGTGTCAAGACAACAAATTAATCCTTCTAGTAGATTAATTTTTTAACTTTTATATTAGCACAAAAATTATTCAGAAAAAAATTTCCCAAAACCTAATTAGAAAACAACTAAGTTTTTTGTTAGTCCTGTTGTGCTTAACTAGCCTTTTTTCACAAACAGACTCTTTAGAAGTTAAAACCAATAAGCTGGATGAAATTGTACTCAACACCAATAGAATAGACTTATCTCTTTCAAAACATTCCAGAACTTTACAGATAATCAACGCTGATGAAATTCAAAAGAGTGGAGCAACAAATCTAGTTGTTTTGTTGCAACAAATATCAGGAATTGATATACGTCGAAGAGGTATAGAAGGAATGCAAGCTGATTTGTATATTAGAGGTGGAAGTTTTGATCAGACGCTACTTTTGGTTGATGGTATAAAATTAGATGATGCTCAAACAGGGCATCATACGTTGAATTTACTTCCTCCAATAGCTTTGATCGAGCGAGTAGAAATTTTAAAAGGTCCAGCAGCAAGGATTTTTGGACAGAATGCCTTTACTGGAGCAATCAATATCGTAACCAAAACTGCGGGTACCGGCAAGAATCAAATTTCCGCCCAGTTTGGCTCCTTCGACCAAAAACATTATAGAGCAACCCTTCAGAATAACTCAGACCAATTGGGATTATTGGGATATTTTTCAGGTAACTGTTCAGACGGATATAGATATAATACTGACTTCAATAACACAAATTATTTCATTAAAGGTAATCTTATTTCAGATAATTTACCCTTTCAATTTTTAGGATATTTTTCGGAAAGAAAATTTGGAGCAAACGGTTTTTATGCTACTCCAGCTGCGACTGAACAGTATGAGGAAACTCAAGGGAGCTTAGTAGCATTTTCTTCGATAATTAAGAAAGAAAAAGCCGTTTTTAAGCCCAGAATTTACTGGAGAAGAAATCAAGATATTTATATTTATATAAGAGATAATCCTAGTGTTTATAGAAACCTTCACATATCCAATAAAATTGGTGCATCTTTAGACTACAGCCTTTTTTCTAGTTTGGGTACTACTGGACTTGGTGTTGACTTGTCTCGGGTGAGCATCAGTAGTAATAACTTGGGAGAACACGATCGAATAATTACTAATATTTTTGCTGAACACCGTTTTTTGTTTTTGAATGATAAGTTAGACATAACCCCAGGAATTGCATTCAATAATTATACTGATTTTGGAACGCGGTTTTTTCCAGGGATTGATTTAGGAATGGCCTTATCATCTAGATTTAGAGCGTATGGAAACATAGGTTCAACATACAGAATCCCAACTTATACAGATTTGTATTATAGTGATAGAACTACTTTAGGCAATGAAAGCTTGAAGCCCGAAAGTGCTCTTGCCTTAGAACTGGGCTTTCGTTTATCAGGAGTAAAATCCTTTTTATCTGCTTCTTATTTCAACCGTAATTCCAATAATTTAATTGATTATGTCAAAAACACGGAAGAAGAATTATGGCAGGCAAATAATATTCAAAAGGTAACCACTAATGGTTTTGAGTTAGAATATAAACATACCTATTCCCTTTTCGATTTTACACAAAACATTCAATTGGGTTATACCTATATTGATGATACAGTGAAGGGTACCGCTGATTATGCTTTATCGCGTTATTCCATCAATTCATTAAAAAATCATTTTACCATACGCTCCTATAATAAATGGTCGAAGAATTTGTCATCAAGTATAGTCCTTAAAAAAGCAGAACGATCAATCGGAGACCCATACACCGTGTTGGATATAAGTACTCAATGGATCTCAACGAATAAAAGATTTGAAGTGATTCTTCTTCTGAATAATATTTTTAATGAAGTTTACACAGAAACTAACCTAGTTCCAATGCCAAAAGGAAACGGAAGCATAGGACTTCAGTACAACATATTTTAGGAATATTCTCTTTTTTTTTGATTGATTGCTTTAAAAATGAGCTCGTTTTCCCATCCTCTATATTGAAGACGATCAACTACTTTTTTTTGACACAAAAAGAGATCTTTTTGTTTATATTGAATCCAAAATTTATTGAAGAGTTCATCGAAAGTTTTTAGGTATTCTTCATAAGGAATTTCCTCCATTGCTTTTTTGATGTTCCAAGGGCTTATTTGGCGTAATTTTAGTTGGCTTTGAATTCTAATTTTACCCCATTTCTTGTGTCTAAATTTACCCCTAACATACGCTTGTGCAAAACGAGTTTCATTCAAGTAATTATTAGTAATTAATTCACTTATAATTTGGTCAATTGCTACTGGGATTATGTTCAATGATTTTAATTTTTGAACTACCTCTTGATGGCAACGTTCTTGATAGGCACAATAGCGTTCCAGTTTTTTTTGAGCTTCTTGAACTGTAAAAGAAGTTTGTTTTTGCATATTCAAAAATACACCATTTATTATGATTCTTGACCATAAAAAAAGCGGTACTCTTTTGGAGTACCGCTTTTAAAGTTTTAAACACGAATCGCTTTTTTATTACTAATAAAACGATAGTGTAAATAATGATAAGCATCTCTGGGTATGATTTTTACCCGTTTTTTATGCTTAAAAAACCATTGGGTTCGGATGGAAGGGAACCCTCGGTTCAAATAAGCAGCAATAAAAGGATGAATGTGCAATTCAATTTTCTTTTTTTGATGCTGTGCGTTGTTAACAATTTTGCTAAGGTCTGCGTTGATTTTGTCAAGTAAAACAATTGGTGCCTCAACCTCTCCATTTAAATTAGGGTTGGGCTCTTTGGTTTTGATATTCATTTCTGGGCGTACTCGTTGACGAGTAATTTGAATAAGACCAAATTTACTGGGAGGTAGAATTTTGTGTTTGGTTCTATCGGCACTCATTTCTTTTTTTAGATGTTCAAATAGAATACGTCTATTTTCACTAGATCCAAGATCGATAAAGTCTACCACAATTATTCCTCCCATGTCTCGAAGACGTAATTGACGTGCAATTTCAGAAGCCGAAATCATATTGACTTCCATGGCTGTTTCTTCTTGATTTCTCGATTTATTTGATCGATTACCACTATTAACATCAATTACATGCAAAGCTTCTGTGTGTTCAATTACCAAATAAGCTCCTTTTTGCATGGAAACTGTTTTTCCGAAGGCTGTCTTGATTTGTCTTTCAACACTAAATTTTTCGAATATGGGAAGAGAGTCTGTATAGTGTTTTACAATTTTAGCTTTCTTAGGAGCAATAGTTTTTAAGTATTCACTTATTTCACCATACAACTCTTGGTCGTCTACATGTATTCCAGTAAAAGAATCATCGAATATATCACGAAGTATAGAAGAAGAGCGATCTATTTCGCTCAACACTTTAGTTGGATATTTACTTATTTTAGGAAGCCTTGAACACATATTCTTCCAACGCTGAACGAGTTGTTGAAGATCTGCATCGAGCTCGGCTACTTTTTTATCCTTAGCTACTGTTCTAACAATAACTCCAAATCCTTTTGGCCTGATGCTCTGAACGAGACGTTTGAGACGATTTTTCTCTTCTTTGTTTTCAATTTTCTGTGAAATTGAGATTCTTTCAGAAAACGGAACCAATACCATATAGCGTCCAGCTAATGAAAGCTCGGAACTAATTCTTGGTCCTTTGGTCGAAATAGGTTCTTTTACTACCTGAACCAATATTTGTTGGTTCGAGGAAATAGCATCACTGACCATTCCATTTTTTTCAATGTCATTTTCAAAACGAAAATTTTTTAATAAATAATCTTTTGTTTTACCTGTACTTAGCTGTTTAATAAATTTCAATAAAGAAGGAAGTTTGGGACCAAGATCGTGATAGTGTAAAAAACCATCTTTTTCGTGACCTACATTTACAAATGCGGCATTAAGTCCACCAACAGATTTTCTAACTTTGGCAAAAAATATATCACCAACAGAAAATTTGTTATCGTCTATTTCTTTATTGAGCTCAATTAGTTTTCCATCCTTGAGTAATGCGAAATCAACTGCAGAGGAATTCGATCGTATAATCAATTCTTTTTTCACTCTGAGTAATATTATGTTTGTACAAATTAATATTGTACAAACGGATTAAACAATAATTTTTTAGGATTTATCCTGTGAAGCGTAGTTTAGAAAACCTGGCTTCATTTCAAAGAACAATGAATTTTTTAAGTGTATTCTCCACTATTTTTTCTTGTGACGGTTAGCTCTACGTCTTTTTTTGCGTTTGTGCGTAGCAACCTTATGTCTTTTACGTTTTTTACCGCTTGGCATAGTTTGTTTTATTGTTGATTAATAAATTATTTTACGGGAACCATAGTTTTGATTCCTTGTACAAATATTTTTGCTGGCTTAAAAGCCGGAATGTTATGAGCCGGAATTTTTACAGCAGTATTTTTTGAAATATTTCTTCCAGTTTTTTCTGCTCTAGTTTTAACTATAAAACTTCCAAACCCTCTTAAGTAAACATTTTCATTTCCTTCTAAAGAAGATTTAACTTCTTCCATAAATTTTTCTACAGTTGCCTGTACATCACCCTTGTCGATTCCTAGTTGTTCCGAAATATTTGAAACGATTTCTGCTTTAGTCATAATAACTTTTAATTATAATTTATCCTATTTTAAGGAATGCAAATATATAAATTTAAAATTCCCTAGCCTAATTCATTAATATTAACCTTTTTAAATTCAAATCGAAGCATTACTTTTGTAATTTATGACTTGGACTACTCAATTAATGGCCTGGTACAAAGTACACAAAAGATCTTTTCCCTGGCGTAAAAGTACTGATCCATACAGTATCTGGCTTTCTGAGATTATTATGCAACAGACTCGAGTAGCTCATGGAACACCCTATTACGAGAGTTTCATTAAAAATTTCCCTACAGTAAACGATTTAGCTGCTGCTGAAGAACAACAGGTCTTAAAATTATGGCAAGGTTTAGGATATTATTCCCGGGCGAGAAATCTGCATTACACAGCAAAAGAAATTGTATCTGAATATAATTCTGTTTTCCCTAAAACATTCAAAGAACTTTTGACTTTAAAAGGAATTGGAGATTATACTGCTAGTGCTATATCATCAATTTGTTATGACGAAACCCAAGCGGTTATTGACGGGAATGTTTATCGTGTTTTATCTCGTTTTTTTGGGAAAGATACTCCAATAGATGCATCTTGTGCTCTAAAAGAGTTTAAGGAATTAGCAACTCAATTAATGGGAGGAGTAAGTCCAGGTGAATTTAATCAAGCTTTAATGGAATTTGGTGCACTTCAATGCACCCCAAAAAAACCAGCTTGTAATTCATGCCCTTTTCAAAATGATTGCACAGCTTTCAACCAAAACTTAGTGACCAAACTTCCACACAAAAAAAATAAAATTAAGGTTACCGACAGATATTTTAATTACTTAGTTTTTGAAACACCCAATAACAAAACTGTCCTTCAAAAAAGAACAACAAAAGGGATTTGGCAAAATTTGTATGAATTCCCTTTAGTAGAGAGTTTAAATGTTTTGAATATTAGTGAAATTTCTGAGGCTTCCTTAATCTCAAAATACACTATAAATAAAGACACTTCAATATCCATAATTAACGAAATTCCAATTAAACATAAATTATCTCATCAACAGTTGTATATTACATATTGGAAAGTAAAAACCAAAGCTCTTTTGGAAGGAGGAATGTTTGAAAATGAAATTCATAACTATCCAGTACCTAGGGTTTTAGATAAATTTATTAAAAATTTTTATCTTTAAAAACTAGAACTTTATTATATTTAAACATGTTTAATCCTTTAAATCTATCATTATGAGTGGAAGCCTTAATAAAGTTATGTTAATTGGTCATCTTGGAGATGACATAAAAATGCACTATTTCGAAGGAGGAGGAGCAATCGGAAGATTTCCCTTAGCAACTAACGAAACCTACACCAAAAAAGCAACGGGTGAGAAAGTTACCAATACCGATTGGCACAATATAGTTTTGAGAAATAAAGCTGCTGAAATCTGTGAAAAATACTTGAGTAAAGGAGATCGGGTATATGTTGAAGGAAAAATTAAAACAAGAAAATGGCAGGCAGAAGATGGAACTGATCGGTACTCTACCGAAATTAATGTGGATGAATTTACCTTTTTAAGTACCAAAAAAAGTGTTCCAGATGCTCCACCTCCTACCCCAACAAAACCACCTTTTAAAGAAGATGATTTACCTTTTTAATTTAAACCAAAACTAATTGGATCCTGAACCCTTAAGTATTTATATTCTCTTTATATCAATTGAACCAGTTGTAGGTTTAAAAATTATACTTTTGGTATTTTTGCTTATTAGTTCAGCACTAATCTCGGGAGCAGAAGTTGCTTTTTTTTCTTTGACTCCATCTTTGATAGAGGAACAAAAAGAAAAGTACCCTAAGCAAACGATTAGGATTGAAAGTTTATTAAAAAAACCTAAAAGATTATTAGCCACAATTCTTGTGGCTAATAATTTTATTAATATTGGGATTGTACTTTTATTTGCATCTTTAGGGGATTTACTTTTCGGAGGAATTTCTAATGATTTTGTCAAGCTTCTGATAGAAATCGGTTTGATAACTTTTGTAATCTTACTTTTTGGGGAGATTCTACCAAAAATTTATGCCAACAAGAACAGTATGATCTTTTCAAGGGCAATGTCTGGAGTAATTTACCGTTTAGATCGGAACCTGTTATTTTTTGTAACCATCCCAATGAGTAAAATAACCTTGTTCTTGGAAGGTAAATATGGACAACAATCCAACTCTTTTTCTGTTGATACCCTTTCTCAGGCTCTTGAATTTACTGAACAAAAGGACACTACTAAAGAAGAAGATCAAATTTTTCAGGGGATTATTAATTTTGGGGCCACAGACACTAAACAAGTGATGTGCCCTAGAATTGATGTTTTTGCTTTGGACAAGAAAATGTCTTTTGAAGAAATATTACCTTTAATTATTGAGAAAGGATTTTCTAGGATTCCTGTATACAATGAAAAATTGGATCAAATTGATGGGATTTTATATGTTAAAGATTTAATGCCAAACATCAGCACACCCGGGTTTAATTGGCAGAAACTTTTAAGAAAACCTTACTATGTCCCTGAAAACAAAAAACTTGATGATTTATTGAATGAATTCAAAGTCAAGAAAATGCATATGGCTGTTGTAGTTGATGAATATGGCGGAACCTCAGGCATAGTTTCACTTGAGGATCTTATTGAAGAAATTGTAGGAGATATTTCTGATGAGTTTGATGAAGAGGAATTGGAATATTCTAAAATAGATGAAAATAACTTTGTTGTAAATGCAAAGATCAGCCTTAAAGATCTATACAAAATACTCCAACTTGAGGATTTTGAAGCTTTTGAAAAAGCAAAAGGAGATTCGGAAACATTAGCTGGTTTTATTTTAGAGATAGCCCAGCAATTACCTGTTTTTGGACAAAAAATTGTATTTGAAAAAATACTATTTACAATAGAGCTTGTAGATCAAAAAAGGATTAAACAAATCAAAGTAACATTACCATAAGATTTACATGAAGTATCTATACATAATGAAAAATTTTTTGGCATTAGGGGTTTTAATTTTTGGTTCAGTTAGTTGTGAAGAGGATACACTCCCAAAACCAAAAGCTTATTTAAGTTTGAATTATCCTGAACCTATTTATAAAAGTATGGTAGAGGATTGTACTTTTTCTTTTGATATAAATCAGGTAGCAGAAGTTGTTACACAAGATCGTTGTTGGAACAAAATCATATACCCTAAAATGAAAGCAACAATTTATTTATCCTATGTACCAATAGAAAAAAATCTAGATTCCCTTCTTTATGATGCCTATCAAATGCCAAGTAAACATATTGTAAAAGCAGAAGAGATTCCCGAGAGAGTTTTTCAAAACCCAGAAAAGAGAGTTTATGGAACTCTATTCAGAGTTGTAGGAGATGCTGCTTCTCAGGCACAATTTTTTTTGACAGATAGTATCAATCATTTTTTAGTGGGGTCATTATATTTTTTCACAAGACCTCATTATGATTCATTAATGCCTGCAGCACAGTATATTGAAAATGACATGATGCAATTAATGGAATCTTTTGAGTGGAAAAAAGCCGCTAAAAAATAAGGTTACTTTAAAATACTAAAAGAATCAACTCTTATGTTATCAGTAACTTTATAGGTGGAACCAACCTCTTGAATAACCGTGCTTAATTCTTGGTCTTTTATCCAGGTGGGATCAAAAACTACTTGAGCAATAGCATTTTCGAAATCTACTTTAGCAGATTGAACTCCTGGAGTTTTATTTAATTTTTTTTCAATCGATGCAGCACATCCAATTGCACATGTCATTCCTGTAATTTTCAACTCACTTTTGATTAGGTTATCAGAATTCAAAACAACTTTTTGAGATTTTGAATCCTCAATTGTTTTTACTTGTGGAGTGGCTTGTTTACAGCTAATTGAAATAACTAAAGCGAATAGAAGTGTTAAAATTCTTTTCATTATTATTTTTTGTAAAAATACTAAATTTATTAAGAATGTATTTCCTCAAAAATGATGATTTTTACATAAAATTAGGTGTATGACAATAATGTTTAGGAAGTGGGTATACCTCATTTCCCTCTCTATCATCTGGGGGAGTTCTTATATTCTTATTAAAAAAGGACTTATAGGTTTAACACCTCTTCAATTAGGATCATTCAGAATACTTTTTACCACGATTATCCTTCTTTGTTTTGGGGCGAATTCTTTAAGAGGAATAAGCCGAAAACAATGGAACTGGATTTTACAGACGGGTTTTTATGGAACTTTTTTTCCTACTTTTTTATTTTCATATGCAGAGACTGAAGTTGATAGTTCTGTTGCAGCTGTTCTAAACGGATTAACTCCATTGTTTACACTTGTTTTTGCTTACTTTTTGTTTCGTGTTAAGATTCTCAGAAAACAACTTTTAGGAGTTTTAGTAGGCTTTTTGGGAACACTTTTATTGGTGGCTCAAGAATTTTCATTTAATACAAATGGCGATCCAAAATATTCCTTATTGATTGTTTGTGCCTCTATTTTTTATGGTGTTAATGTTAATATCCTAAAAAATAAACTTTCCGAGGTATCACCGATTGCAATTGCATTAGGGAATTTTTTGATGATTACTCCACCAGCAATATTAATTTTATTGTTTTCTGATTTTAATTGGTCTGGATTTTATAATGAAGAGCTTGTTTTAAAATCTATTGGATATATTTTTATTCTTGCTTTATTTGGTACTGCTATTGCAAAAGTTATGTTCAATCAATTGTTAGCTATATCATCAGCGGTTTTTGCAATTTCAATTACTTATTTGTTGCCAATTGTTGCTATTGGTTGGGGGATATTCGATGGAGAGAGCTTTAGTAAATTTCAATGGTTAGCTGCATTTTTAATTATTTCTGGAGTTTATTTGGGGCAAAAAAAAACGTCTAAGTAAGACGAACTTTAAACATATATTTTCTTTAAAGCAATTTCAAGTTCATCTCCTCTTGATTCAATACTTTGTCCCTATGTTTCCAAATATCCTTTGTCTTTATTTACAATCTGTTTCTTCATTAAACTCAACATCATACTGAGGGTTGAATAGAATTGATGTTGGTTCATTTTTTTTAGAAATAACCTCCAATTGCATTCCTTGCGTAGTTCTCTGAGCCGCCTCGCTTTTTGAACTAACGCTCTTGAATTAAGGCCTCCGATAACTTTAATGTAATTATTTATAATAGAGGCAGCTGAATAACCATCAGGCAATTTATTCTAATAATCAGGCCGTTTGATAGGAGTTCCATATTTATTGTAATAAGAAACTTTTAATTTTTCCCCAAAAGGAGCCACATTTTCAAGATTTTTTAAAACATCACTACCCTTTCCCGTTACAAAAACCCGAGCATTATCCAGTTTTATATGTTTTTCTGCAGTCCTTAAAATGTCTGAAACAGTAACTTTGTTTATTTTTTGAAGAAAGGTTTTATAAAAGTCAGCAGGTAGGTTTTCTGATTGAATACTCATGGCATATCGCGCAATTGTTTCAGGCTTTTCAATAGCCAAAACATAAGTTCCTAAATATTTTGCTTTTGCATCATTCAATTCTTTTAATGTTACTTTTTCAGTTCTAATTTTTTCCAATTCTCTTACCAATTCAACTACGGCACTGTCTGTAACTGAACTTCGAACACTTGCAAAGGCGCTCAGTTTTGCACGAGAATATTTATTGGATTGGAACCTTGAATAAGAGCCGTAAGTAAATGCTTTATCTTCTCTGAGGTTTTGAAATAAACGTCCTTGACTTCCACCTCCTAAAATGCTGTTGATTAAAAGCATAGAAAAATAATCTGGATGTTTTTTATTGATTTCATTTGTAAATATTACAGAAACTTCTGACTGACGTGCATTATTCATTTCAATAAAATAAATATCCAATGCTGAACTGTTTTTTGCGGCATCGAATTGATAAGCGGTAGGAGCTTTTCCTTTCCAATTCTTGAATAAAGCTGAAACCTGTTTTTTAACGGCTTTAAAATCAACATCCCCAACAACAACTAAATAAGCATTTTCTGGATTATAATTTGAGGCGTAATATTTTTTTACATCTGAAATATTGAGATTAGAAACACTTTCAATGGAGGTGAATTCTCCATAGGGGTGTTTTTCGCCGAATGTAATTAAATTACCCACTCTACGAGCAGCAGCTTGAACATCTTTATCTGAGGATCGAATCAATTCGATTAGTTTTTCCTTTTCCTTTTCAAATTCTTCATCTAAAAAATTAGGATTTAAAGCAGCATCTGCCATAAGCTCTAGAACTCTTGGGAAATATCGTGAAAGAGATGAGACGAATGCCCTAGAAGAACCAAAACTTAAAGAGGCTCCCATAAAATCAACTTCTTCTTCGAAGGTGTTTTTTTCGATATTTAAAGAACCTTTGCCCAACATGTTTCCTAATAAACTATTTGCGCCGGATAATTTTCCTTCAAAAATTGGGGGGTTGTCAATACTTAAACTAATAGATACTCTAGGAAGTTTATGGTTTTCTACCACCAAAATAGTCATTCCATTTTTTAGGGTAAAACTTTGAGGCTCGTCTAACTGAATTAAAGGAGCGGGTGCAGATTTAGGCTGAATACTTCGGTCGATTTGAGCAGAGATGCCAGAAAGACTAAAGAGTGCAATAAAAAAGAATTGTAATTTTTTCATTTCAAAGAGGTATTATTTAGTAGATTCTGGTAAATAACTGAGCACCAAACGTTGATTGGGCTTCAGGTATTTTTGAGCAACTTGTTGAATTTCCTCTCTGCTAATTGAACGATATATTTTGATTTCTGAGTTGATCAGATTTGTATCCTTATAAAATGCATAGTATTCTGCTAAGGAATTAGCAATTCCTTCAACCGAAGAATTTGAATTCACAAAATTAGTTTCAATCATATTTTGTAGTTTTTGATAATCTTTTTCAGAAATTAATTCTTCTTGAATTTTGATGATCTCTTCATCAAAGTCCTTTGTGATTTTTTCGAGAGAGATATCTCCTAAGGGCAAACCGTAAATGATATACATACTATAATCTTCTTGACCTATATTGAAGGCACCAATTTCTAAAGCATTTTTTTTCTCATCAACCATTTTACGATACAATTTAGATGATTTCCCATCACTTAAATAACTAGAAATCATGTCCAATACTTTTGAATCTCTATTTTTTATTGAGGGAGTTCTATAGGCAGTCACAAGCATAGGTATTTCGATATTTGTATCGTATGCAGTTGCTTCAAGAGTTTCTAAAATCGGCTTTTCTTTTATTTTTTTACGATCGATTACTTTTCCTTTTGGAATAGGGCCAAAATAATTAGCAATCATTTTTTTAGTAGCATCAATTTGAATATCTCCAGCAACCACTAAAATGGCATTATTGGGCACGTAATACTTTTTATTAAATTCCAGAAACTCTTCTAGTTTTGCTGCGTCAAGATGGGCTGTCTCTCCAATAATAGTTCTTTTGTATGGATGATTAACAAATAAATTATCCTTGACCTCATCTAGAACTTTTCCATAGGGGCTTTCTTCACCAACTTTTTTTTCTTCTTTAATTACTTCGTTTTGGGTGTCTACACCAATTTTATTAATGATTGGGTGAAGCATTCTTTCTGATTCTAACCACAACCCTAACTCAAGATTATTTGACGGAAATACCTCGTAATAATAGGTGTAATCACTGCTGGTGTAGGCGTTGTTTTCTCCGCCATTAGCAGAAACGATATTAAACCATTTTCCTCGTTCTATATTTTTAGTTCCCTCAAATAAAAGGTGCTCAAAGAAATGAGCAAAACCTGTTCGGTCTTCTTTCTCATCTTTAGATCCCACATGATATAAAACTGAGGTTGTTACTACGGGAGCTGTGTTGTCTTGATGTAAAATAACATGAAGACCATTGTCCAAGTTATATTCTATAAAACTTACTTCTTGTGCTTGAAGATGAACAAAAATCAGACTCAGAACAAGGTAAAAAAAGTATTCTTTCATGACATAAATTTTAGGACTATTCTATAATAAGTACTGAAAGTATTGAAAAGTTATTAAAAATTAAAATTAATTACATTTATATTTGTTCAACTACAATTTTGTCGGAATTCTGATTTTTTTTAATTCAGTATACCATTTCCCTATGAAGTTTATTGAACAATTTAATAGATCCTTTCCTTTTTTAGTAATGGGTTGTGCCCTCCTTTCATTAGTATACCCACAAGGGTTTACTTGGTTTTCTGGACCTTGGATTACTTTTGGCTTGGGAGGAATTATGCTGGGTATGGGTCTTACTCTTCAATGGAGCGATTTTAGACAGGTATTTAAAACACCTCTTTGGGTTGGCTTTGGTCTTTTATTACAATTTACCATTATGCCATTTCTTGGATGGGGTTTAGCAATTCTTTTTGAATTACCACCATTTTTCGCTGTTGGGCTTATTTTGGTAGCCAGTTGTCCTGGTGGTACCGCATCAAATGT
Source organism: uncultured Flavobacteriaceae bacterium (assembly GCA_943789305.1). Classification (GTDB taxonomy): domain Bacteria; phylum Bacteroidota; class Bacteroidia; order Flavobacteriales; family Flavobacteriaceae; genus Arcticimaribacter. The sequence goes on from CALSTP010000001.1 coordinate 88,358, forward strand.
TATTGCTTATTTAGCAGATGCAAATTTAGCTTTATCGGTAACGATGACTACAATTTCAACTGTAGCTGCCATCATAATGACACCGCTTTTGACCAGCTATCTGTCGGGAAGTTATTTAGAAGTTGATGCAATAGGTTTGTTTTACAGTACTTTGAAAGTTGTTTTATTTCCATTGACATCTGGAGTTTTATTAAACCGATTTTTACCCAGAGTAACTGAAAAAATAATTCCTTTTGCACCACCAGTAGCTGTTCTATTGATTACGTTGATTGTAGCAAGTATTATTGGTCAAGGCAAAGAAATAATTTTAACTTCAGGGTTTCGACTAATAGGAGCAATTATGACATTACACTTATTAGGTTTTTTACTTGGGTATTTTATTTCTTATGGTATTTTTAAAAATAAAGGCGTGAGTCGAACTATAGCAATTGAAGTAGGAATGCAAAACTCAGGACTAGGGGCTGTTTTGGCTCGTGAAAACTTTACAAATCCTGCGACTGCAATTCCTTCAGCCATATCCAGTTTGGTGCACTCTATTTATGGAAGTATATTTGCTTCAATAGTCAAAAGGATTAACGAAAGAAATTAGCTTATGGAATTAAATCAAGTTGTAATTGTATCTGCAAAAAGAACCCCATTGGGTAAATTTATGGGAGGACTATCAACAGTACCTGCTCCTAGATTAGGAGCAATAGCGATTCAAGGAGCCATAGATGCTATAGGTCTGGATGTTTCTGAAATTGATGAAGTGTTTATGGGAAATGTTTTACAAGCAGGGGTGGGTCAGTCACCTGCGCGTCAGGCTGCAATATTTTCAGGAATCCCTGATACTGTTCCATGTACTACTGTAAATAAAGTTTGCTCATCTGGGATGAAAACTATTATGATGGCTGCTCAAGCTATCGCTCTTGGAGATGCCGAAGTGGTGATTGCTGGTGGAATGGAGAGTATGAGCTTAGCCCCCCATATTGTTCGAATGCGAGCAGGTATAAAATTTGGTGGGACTCAAATGGAAGACGTTATGCAAAAAGACGGCTTGACAGATGCCTTTGATCAAGTTGCAATGGGAACTTATGCAGACGCAACTGCAATAAAATATTCAATAAGTAGACAAGAACAAGATGCCTTTGCAGTTGAATCTTATCGAAGAAGTGCAGCAGCATGGGGAAGCGGGATTTTACAAGGCGAGGTGGTCTCAGTAAAAGTAAAACAGCGAAAAGGAGCAGATAAAATTATTGCTAAGGATGAAGAATTTACTAATGTTATGTTGGATAAAATACCAAAACTAAGACCAGCGTTTACCAAAGATGGAACTGTTACTGCTGCAAACGCATCAACAATCAATGATGGAGCAGCAGCTTTGGTAATGATGTCCGAAAAGAAAGCAAAAGAATTAGGCTTAACACCCCTTGCTACTGTGCTTGGTTATGCAGATGCGGCTCATGAACCTCAATGGTTTACTACTGCTCCTGCCAAGGCTTTACCAAAAGCATTGGCAAAAGCAAATGTTAAGTTAGATGAAGTAGAGTTATTTGAATTTAATGAAGCATTTTCTGTAGTTGGTTTAGCAAACATAAAACTCTTAGAATTAGATCCTGAAAAAGTAAACGTTCATGGGGGAGCGGTTTCTCTAGGTCATCCACTTGGATGTTCTGGCGCTCGAATCCTAGTCAGTCTAATTCATGCCATGAAACATAGAAGTACAAAGCTTGGAGCAGCAGCGATTTGCAATGGTGGTGGTGGTGCTTCAGCAATGGTTTTGGCCAGAAGATAATCAGAATAAATTATAAAATATTCTTCTCTACATCTAGGTATTTACCATCCAAAACAGGGATAACGTGAGCCAGTATATTAGCAACAATACTCGCTGATAACATAATTCCAAATAAAGGTGTAAGACTGTTGTTGAATACAGCCCCCGAAATCAATCCTAAAATACTCCCAGAAGTAAAAACACTAAAAGACATCATAGCAGAAGCACTACCTGCATTTTTCGAAAAAAAACTGATGAACATTGCCGATGCGCAAGGAGTAATCAATCCAATCGATCCCACCGCAATTATAATAAAAGGCACAATATATTCTAGTTTTGCGATTTCACTCCATTCCAAAAGAAACAAACCTAAACATGCAAAGCCCTGAATAATTAAACCAATTCGAAGCAACTTATGAGGATTTATAATTTTCATTTTTTTTATTGAAATAGTTGTACAGAAAATCATAAATATAACATTAAAAGCAAATAAAACAGGGAATGTTGAAGCACTAACGCTGTAGAACTCCATATAAATTAATGAGGAGTTTGTTAGAAAACACATCAAGACACCAACTGCCGACATAACCATGAATATGTAAAGCAACGGTAATAGACGATCATTTACACGGTGTTTTATTACTTGAAAATGTTGTTTTAATATGGGGTTTAAATTTATTTTAGGTTGTGGATTACTGTGGGTTTCTGGAATAAAATTGAGATAAAAAAACAACACACTACCGGCATAAATTGCTAAGAAAATAAAGATTGCTTGCCAGTTTATTTTTAAAAGAAAAGATCCTAGAGATGGAGCAATAACTGGACAAATTAGCATGATCATACTAACTACGGCATATTTTCTTCCCGCATCAACTGGTCCGTAAATATCTCGAACAGAGGCTAAACAAATTACGGTCGAGAATCCACCACCGATGGCTTGAATTACCCGAAGAATTTGAATATTCAAAATTTGATTTGAACTAGCAATTAAAAAAGACGTAATTACAAAAATAATGAGTCCAAAAGCGCCAATTTTTTTTCGCCCTATTTGATCCGATAACGGACCTCCAAAGAATTGACCTATACCGTAACCTACTAAAAAATAGCTCAACGTGTTGTTAACAGAAATGATTGAGGTGTTCATTTCTTTGGCAATAGATGGGATTGCAGGTAAGTAAGCATCCATTGCTAAAGGTCCAATTGCTACAATTGCACCAAAAAAAAGAAGCGTATTTTTTGATTCACTTAACAGTTTAATTTTATTCAAAAGCGTATTTTTGACTAGGGAGCTAAAGTAATAATAAAAAAACTATTAAAAATACCCTCAAACTAGTAATTAATTTTAAATCTCAAATGAAGCAAATTGTATTTTTAATCGTTTTATTAAGTACCTTTTCTTATGGACAATTTACTTTTTTCCAACCCTATAAACTAGAAATCACTTCAGATATTCCATATGAACCTCTAAGAACAGAAATAGATGAAATGCGTTTGGGCCTAGAAGTTCAAGAATGGTCAGTTGAGATTTTAAAGTATTGGTTGTCTGAAATGCAAAAAGCACCATTTATTTCTAGTGATCAAAGAGTTATCTTCATCATATACGACAGTTCAAAAAGCAGAAAAATAACCATACCAATTTTTGTAAGAGAAAAAACGATTAAGGCTTTTAAAACTGAGGAGGGTTTTCAAGATCAATACATGGAATTTATTTCCAATACATACGAATGGATTTTGAGAAATTTATAAAAACTTCACCGCTTATTTACTCTGAACAATATTCTTCTCCAATTGAGAATTTATCGTAATCAGCGCTGCTTACCTCACCACTTACAGAGTCGTCAGGGATGTATGAATTATTATCATTTCTGTTGGTGTTAAAAATGTCGCTATTGACATCAAAAATAAAATAGTATCTCCCATTAATAATTTGCTTATCAATGATATTTCCACACCGACTGTCATCAGAAGAGCAATGGATGATAACTAACCCGATTAAGAAAAAAAAGATTTTTTTTGTGTACATTAATAGTATAAAGTTCAAAGAAAATACACACAAATTTAATCTTTTTAAATTAAAAAAGTTTGTGTTTTAAAAATCATAACCAAGAAATACTCTGAAATACTCTCTTTTCCTCTATTGTTAAGAAACTATTAGAGTAATTTTTTTGATTTACAAATTAAGGTTTTCTAATTTCATCAACCATTAATTGAACTTTCTTTGGAGGGATTTGGGTCTGAGAGGCAACTAGTATTGCAACCAAAATATTGGCACACATAGCAAGAGTTCCAAATCCTTCGGGTGAAACACCAAACCACCAATCTTCATTAGTACCCCCACCAAAGAAATCAAGTTTGAATTTCATCATATAAAAAAGCATTAGAGAAATCCCTACAACCATGCCACTAATTACTCCTTCTTTATTCATGCGTTTACTGAAAATTCCCATAACAATTGCTGGAAAAAAAGAAGCTGCAGCCAAACCAAAAGCCAAAGCAACCGTTGCAGCAACAAAGTCAGGAGGATTAATCCCAAAATATCCAGCTAAGATAACAGCAAAAAGGGCAGAAATTCTAGCAGCTATAAGCTCTCCTTTTTCGGAGATTGAAGGATAAACAATTTTTTTAAGTAAATCATGGGATACCGAAGAAGAAATCACTAGTAATAAACCTGCAGCGGTTGATAATGCAGCAGCTAATGCTCCAGCTGCCATAAGACCAATTACCCAATTTGGAAGATTTGCAATTTCTGGGTTTGCCATTACAATAATGTCTTTGTCTATGACAAGTTCGTTTATCCTAGGATCTGCAACATATTGAACCAACCCATCTTGATTTTTATCAGTAAATTTTAAAAGACCCGTACTTTCCCAATTAGAAAACCATTCAGGTAAGGTTTCATAAGATTTATTACTTACCGTTTGAATAAGATTTGTCCTAGCAAAAACCGCAATAGCTGGTGCAGTAGTGTAGAGGATTGCAATGAATAACAAAGCCCATCCAGCAGATTTCCGAGCATCGCGAACTTTTTTAACCGTAAAGAACCTCACAATCACGTGGGGAAGTCCTGCTGTTCCCAACATCAATGCAGCTGTAATCAAGAAAACATCGAGTTTAGATTTTGAACCAGATGTATATTGATGAAAACCTAGTTCCTTGTGAAGCCCATCTAATTTTTCTAAAAGATAAATTCCATCAGCTGCTTTTGAACCCATTCCAAATTGGGGAATTGGCATACCGGTCATAATCATTGAAATAAAAATAGCGGGAACCAAAAAGGCAAAAATCAAAACGCAATATTGTGCAACTTGAGTATAGGTAATACCTTTCATTCCCCCTAAAACAGCATAAAAAAGAACGATTCCCATGCCAATTAGAACACCAGTATTTATATCAACGGTGAGGTATCTTGAAAAGACCAAACCTACACCACGCATTTGACCTGCAATATAGGTAAAGGAAACAATCAATGCGCAAAAGACCGCTACGGCCCTTGCAGTATTCGAATAGTAACGATCCCCGATAAAATCTGGTACTGTAAATTTCCCAAATTTCCTGAGGTATGGAGCTAATAGAAGTGCCAAAAGAACATAGCCTCCTGTCCATCCCATAAGGTATACCGATCCATCATATCCTGCAAAAGAAATGATTCCTGCCATAGAAATAAAAGATGCTGCTGACATCCAGTCTGCAGCGGTAGCCATTCCGTTGGCTATGGGTGAAACACCCTCACCTGCTACATAAAATTCTTTAGTCGAAGATGCATGAGACCATATTGCAATTCCAATGTAAATTGCAAAGGAAACACCTACCATTATCCAAATCCATAATTGTTGCTCCATAATTATTCGCCTGTTTTATCGTCTAAACGATTCATTAAAAATACATACACAAAAATCAGGACAACAAAAATATAAATAGAGCCTTGTTGTGCAAACCAGAAACCTAATTTAAAACCACCAATTTGAATTTGATTTAACAAATCTACTAACAATATTCCAAATCCAAAAGAGACCGTGAACCACAGGGTTAAAAGAATAAATAAGTATTTGAGATTTGTTTTCCAGTAATTGTTTATAGGTTTATTCATAACAAAATTTTATTTTTTATTGTAATTTAGAGAGAATTTAATCAATATACTTTTATTTTATACTAATACGTAGATTATGTCGATAAACCCTTACTTTTTCATAATGTTTTTTTTGTTGAGTTTAAATCTCACTGCACAAGTGTTTACTTTTACTTCAAATCATCAGGACCAAGAAATAATTCATAAAGTTTTAATGGATTCGGACTACCTCATTGAAACAAGGTATAATTCTGATTCCAATGTTTTTGTGGGCACACGAGGAGGTTTTTATCAAAAAAAGGATGAAGGCTTTGATGTTCGTTTGGAGTTCAATTCGAATTTTGCAAAGGATAGCTTAAAAAGGATAGTGCTTGTACCTAGAGGATGGAAGAATAGCTCTCTTGATAAACAAATTCATCACGGAAAATGGCTTATGGCTGGCCGTGTTCGACCCGAAGGTGAAAAGAGAAGGAATATAAATGGCCCCCGTAAAACATTAAAATTTCTTCTGGATGGTCATTTTCAGTGGACAGCATTCAATACCGAATCATTTAAGTTTTTTGGTTCTGGGGGAGGAACATACTCTGCTAAGAATGGTAATTATACAGAGTCAATTATTTATTTCTCAAGAGATAATTCTAAAAGCGGAGCTGTTTTACCTTTCGTTTATGAATTGAAAGGATTGGATTGGTATCATAAAGGGTTGAATAGTAGAGGAGAACCTATGCATGAAATTTGGACCAAGAGGAAAAATTAAATTTGGATTTTGTTTCCTGCATCATCAACAGCTACAAAAACAATATCGCAAGCACAGTTTTGTTTTTTAATTTTTTCAACCAAACTTTCACTAGAAACATTGACATGAATACGTAAGGAAGTATTGCCAATTTTAATGATCTCGGCATCTAAAATCACTAAATCTCCAATATGAACAGCTTCCAAAAATTCAATATCATCTACAAATTTGGTAACACAATATTTACCAGAATATTGAACTGATAAAGCGTAGCCGACTTCATCAATCCATTTCATTACTTTACCCCCATGAACATTTCCACGATAATTGGCATCAGACGGTTCCGCCAGAAAAGACATTTTAAGCTTCATTTTCGACATATTTAAAGGTACATAATTTTATTAAATTAATTTTTTGGGGTCAAAAAAGGATGAAAACCATAAAAAATCAGCTGTGTTTAATATCTTTATTGAAGATGAAACATTGTATATTTTTATTTTTCCCACTATTACTTATGGCACAAACAGAGGAACAATCGTACCAAATAATTCAAACTAAAGCGGACTTTGAAATACGATATTATCCTCCAGTAATGATGGCATCCTATCTATCAGAGAGCAATAATTCATCTGGATTTCGTTATCTTTTTCGATATATTTCTGGGGCTAATGAGTCTCAAACAAAAATATCAATGACTACTCCAGTTCATATGGAAAAGACTCTAAAAGGAAATTCCATGGCATTTGTTTTACCAAGAAAATTCCAGCCTGAAACTACACCTTCTCCCCAAGAATCAAAAGTTCAAATATACCAGTCTGAAGAAGGTTATTTTGCAGCGATTCGCTATTCAGGATATACTAACGTAACAAAGGAGAAGGAATTTACGGAGCAATTAGAAAAAAGCTTAAAAAGCGAAGGAATTAAAATAACGGGTACACCAGTAATTCTTGTTTACAATAGTCCTTATAATTTCATCAATCGACGAAACGAAATTTGTATTCCAATAGAATGGAAGGATTGAACTAAATTTTTTCTTGTTTGGTTTGTGTCAATTTATTTTTCACACTTCCAGTATGTTTTGTTGAGCTGGGCTCAAAAAGCATTAACCAAACTTCTTCTTCAGCAACTGGCTTATGTTCAATCCCACGGGGAACAATCAGAATTTCTCCTTCATTCAAAACAACTGTTTCTTTCTCTTTAAACTCTATACGCAAACTCCCTTTGATGATCAGAAATAATTCATCTTCATTTGCATGATCGTGCCATACAAACTCACCTTTGACCTTTGCAACCTTTATCAGTTGACCATTCATTTCTCCAATGATTTTTGGACTCCAATGGTCTTCGAATAGTGAAAACTTTTCTTTTAAATTAATTTTTTTCATATGAATTTATGGGTTCAAAATCCTAATGGAATTATTTTCAATCATGGATATCAGTTCCAGCTCTCCTTTACTGTACAACTTAGGCAACTCATCCAGTCGGGTGTTTTTGGGACCACTATAATTTTCATAATCTTGAAAGATTACTCCATCAATAGTTCTTTTATTTATCGCTACTCGAAAACGAATTCCACCGTTATTTGTATGATATCTATAAGCCAAGTAGTCTAGTGTTTTTGTTTTTTTATTAAACCAATATAGAAAATTATCTTGATGATCAACCCCTCCATCTTCCTCGGTAAAACTCACTTTTATTTTTTGATAAGTTACCCCTTTTATTTTTTCAATTTTCATAAGAGTTTTGATGACTCCTTTATCTTTGAGGACATAGGGTAATCTAAAAAAATAGAGTACCGAATTCAAAGCTTCCTTATAAACAAAGCTGAGGGAGTCCGGTATTACAACAAGTTTATCTTTAAAGGTTCTACGAAATCCATTCTTCGAATGAAGAAAATCAATTGTACCAGGAGCCATAATTTTTCTTCGAGTAAAAATTACTCCTTCCAAATCTTTATTTTGAGTATACCGATGTTTTCGAAATACAAACTCAACAACTTTTTTGTTAAAATCTTCCATGCCATGCGCATTTATAGAAGCTTCAACAAACTCATTTGCAGTAATGTCCCTTGTTTTTTTACAGCTCAAAAAAACCGATGTAAAAACAAAGAAAAGTAGGAATCTAGTAAAGATCAGCATGAAATGGATGTTTTAGTGAAAAACGTAATGTAAGATAAGTAAACTTAAAAAAAGCATGAAACCCCAAAACTTGTGTTTAGGAGTAGACGCTTCAAAAAGACTTTTAATTGAAACTAATTTACTTCTACTTCCTATAATTGCAATCGACAATCCGAAGAAAATTACCCAAAAAGCACGTACAAAATAATTCATTTCTGGGAGTAAAATTTGGAGAATGATATTCAAAGGGATGGTTATCAAAAATGCAAAAAGAACCCTTTTTGTCTGAGGTTTTAAAATGATTATTGCACTACAAATCAACACTACGATGCCACAATTGATGTAGTATCTGAGATTATTTAATGTATGTGTGAAAGCAGAGTTAGGGTTGTCAAATTTTAGGTAAAGTAAAATGAACCCCATAAGTAATGCCGTTCCAAGGCTTACTAAAATAGCTTTTCGACCAGCATTTATTTTTTGCTTATCATTTGCTTTTGGATTGAGATAAGTAGAATAGATGTCAACAGACCACAGAGTAGCAAGAGAATTAAATGTTGAGTCTACAGTACTCATTAAAGAAGCAAATAAGCCACACAAAATAATTCCCTTTATTCCTGCTGGTAGATATGTTTTAACAAGGTACGGAAAAGCCAGATCGGGTTCCCCTAGACTATCTCCTAGAATACCGTAGAGTGCAATTCCTGGGACTACAATTATCACGGCCATAAAATATTTGATTACCCCACCAACCATAAGCCCAGTCTGTGCATGACCAATATTTTTTGCAGCAAGAGCTCGTTGCATTACCGTTTGATTGGCACACCAATAGTTGATGTTTAGAAAGAATAATCCAAACAAATGAGTCCATGGCAATGTTTGGTGAGAAGCTGGTAAATGCAGATGCATTTTTTTTGGAGTTTTTAGGTACAGTTGTTCCCATCCACCAAGATGATAAACTGCTACTAAACAAACAGCAATTCCACCCATGAGTAGCACAGAAAATTGAATAATATCTGTTTTTACAACTGCACTTAATCCACCAAAATAGGTGTAGATAGCAGAGAATATACCTAGGATAAAAATCAGAATACCAATTCGGACAATACGATTAGAGTGCAAGAAAGCAAGTTGTTCCCCAAAAACCATGTCAGCAGCATAGGCACCCCAAAAGAGAGCTGCGCCAAGAGTTATGGTTGCAAAAAGGCTGATGTTTGCTAAAGAATAAAAAAGCGCTACTTGAGCTCCAAGTTTAACTTTAATGAATTGGGTTATGGTTGTAATTTTTTCTTTTAAAAAAAAGGGAATAAAAACAAAAGTGCCTAATAAGATTCCTTGAACTGCGTTGATTTCAAGATTCGCTTGAGCCAAACCATAAAGGTATGCTGAACCCATCATACCTAAAAACTGATATCCTTGAATATTAGTAGCTATTGTTGAAAGTGCAATTGAATACCATGAAAGACTTCGAGAACTCAAAAAATATTCTTCGGAAGAACTATTAGCAGCTATTTTTCCGCGTAATGCAATGAACAGTATTAGTGCAAAATATCCAACAACAATAATGAAATCAATCATAATTTATTTTCGAGGACCTTTTTCTAAGGGTGTTTTTGGACTTTGTGTTGGAACTCTTCCTAAAACTTTGGGTAGGGAAACCGTTTTTAATCGAGGTAATACAAGTTTAGAAAAATATTCTGCCTCTTGAAGATGAGGGTAGCCAGAAAAAATAAACGATCGAATCCCCATTTGCATATAGCGTTGAATTTTTTGATAAACTTGATCTGGATTTCCAACGATTGCTGCACCACAACCCGATCTAGCTAAACCAATTCCAGTCCAGAGGGTGGGTTCGACATAATAATCCTCGTCTGAAGCATCACGTAGTTCGGATTGTCGGGATACGCCTAAGGATTTTGCATCTTGTGCTCGATTTCGAATTTCATTTCCTTGTTCTATGTCAAGATCAGAAATCAAATATTTAGCATAAGCTTTTGCCTCTTCTTCTGTTTCCCGAACGATGACATGAATACGCAGACCAAATTGAACGGTTCTTCCATGGCCAGCAGCTTGATTAGTCATATTATTCATCAAGCCCTGAAGTTTATCCTCTGTTTCGGGCCACATAAGATAAACATCACAAAATTCTGCACAAAGCGCTACTCCTTCAGGAGAGTATCCTCCAAAGTACAAAAGCGGACCTCCGTTTTGTTGATAGGATTTAACCGGGTCTGAGGATAATTTTAGTTGATAAAATTTGCCTTGAAAATCTATTTCATCTTGTGTCCAAGCTTGTTTTAAAATTTGAATCACTTCTCTAGATCGCGCATAGCGTTCTGAGGAGGGCAGAACTGTACCTGGTAAATCCGAAGAGATTATGTTTACAGTTAATCGTCCTTTTAAAATATGATCCAATGTTGCTAGTGCACGTGCCAACATTGGAGGATGTATTTCTCCACATCGGATGGCTACAAGTAGATTGATTTGTTTTGTGAGTGGAGCCATTGCAGATGCAAATGTAAGGGTGTCCTGCCCAACCTGATAAGATGAAGGGCATAACACATTTCTAAATCCAAGTTTGTTTGCTGTTTGAACAATTTTGGAAGTATTTTCCCAATTGCTTTTAAAATTGGGATTACGATTTCCTAAAAAATCATCATCTCCATCACAAAGTGGAGCAAACCAAGAAACCTCTACACCATCAAAACCGGGATGTTCAATACTTTCCTCTTCTTTTTTCATTTTTAATTGTTCTCAACAAGTTTAACAAGAATTATTTGACTGAACAAGGTATTATTCAAATTCTATCTTAAATAAACTCTTGTAAAGGTTATGTTTTTTTGATATAGTACTACAATATTTTTTAATCTATTTAATAAAGAATAAAATACCCTATTAACAAGGATTATAAAATTAAAAAACCCCTCAGGTTTTATAGAGGGGTTTTTGAGGTATTTATTAATATAGGGATAAGCGACGCTTAAAAAATCAAAATGTTAATCTAAAGGTAAATATACACTTTTTTATTTTCCCTAAATTTAGAATCTTCAA
>CALSTP010000001.1:100177-1190177 GCA_943789305.1 uncultured Flavobacteriaceae bacterium
AATGATTAATTATCTTAATATTTTTGTTGTTTTTTTATCATTATTTGGTACTTGATGTAGTTCACTGGAATAAGCGATAGAACAATCAAAAAGGGCGTCATATAGCATTGTAAGCCTAAAAATAAATTCAGCAAATGTAAAACGCTATTTTGATGAAAGTTCAGAAATATCTGGGGACTTTTTTCCTTTACAGAAATATTACTAGGACACAAATAACAATCTGTTTTGTAGAAATCTCTTTTCTTGACTTAAAGATTTTTGTTCTTTCCCTTCCAAAGTTGCTCAGCTCTATGTGGTAATACCAGTACCCATTCGTTTGTTAATATATTCTAACGTTTGTGTAAATAATTTTGTAAATCGAAATTCATTTTACACAATGGGTTAGGAATTCAATTAATCAAATTTAAAGCTTAATTGTCGTTTAGTTGTCTGTATATTTAAGGTATGACAAATAAGAGTTGTTCGAATTAAGTTTAAAAACGTCTGAATTCAATTTATGAATCGTAAAATAATAGTAACGGGTGGCTGTGGTTATATTGGATCACATGCCGTAATTCAATTGATTGAAAATCAATTTGAAGTAGTTGTTTTGGACAATCTATCCAATTCATCCGAAGCTAATTTAGGTCGAATAAAACAAATTACGGGTAAGCAACCACTTTTTATAAAGGTAGATCTGTCAAATAGTGAGGCCACCTCAAAAATTTTCAAACGACACAACGACGCTCTTGCTGTGATTCATTTTGCAGCTCTAAAAGCCGTTGGCGAATCCATTAATATCCCCTTAAAATATTATCACAACAATCTAAATTGTTTATTGAATACATTAAATTCTCAAACTGAGAATGGAATCAACAAATTTATTTTTTCCTCTTCAGCAACAGTTTATGGAACCCCAGACGAACTTCCTATTACTGAGAAAAGTATTACAAAACAACCTTCTTCTCCGTATGGAAATACAAAGAAAATAGGAGAAGAAATTATTGAAGATTATTGTAAAACAGAATTGAATTTTTCATCAATATCGTTGCGATATTTTAATCCAATTGGGGCACATGAATCTGGAATTATTGGAGAATTGCCAAAGGGTATCCCCAACAATTTAATGCCATACATTACCCAAACTGCAGCAGGAATCCTTGATAAATTAAAGGTTTTTGGAGGAGATTATCCAACCCAAGATGGAACAGCAATTCGAGATTATGTTCACGTTGTAGATTTGGCACAAGCACATATTCATGCCTTAAATAGATTGCTAAATCAGGAACAAGAAGCTTCTTTTGAAACTTTTAATTTAGGCTCAAACAAAGGATATTCTGTTTTAGAAATGATTCAAACTTTTGAGGCTGTATCCAAAGTTAAATTGAATTATGAAATAACAGAAAGAAGAACAGGAGACATTACACAATTGTACGCTTCAACTAAACTTGCAGAAGAAAAATTGGGGTGGAAAGCTCAAAGAACAATTGAAGAAATGATTCTTTCATCTTGGAAATGGGAGCAAAATTTATTGAGTAAAAAAAATCGAAAATAGTATTGAAAAAAACAACATTGAATAAAGAAAAAATCCAAAACAAAACGTTACGGTTTTCAGTTCTAGATCGCCAGCAACAACTTGATACGATCCAGTCCACAACTTTTGATTTGATCATTATTGGAGGGGGTGTTACTGGAGCAGGAATAGTATTAGACGCTGCATCAAGAGGGTTGAATGTGTGTTTAATTGAAAAAAATGATTTTGCCTCCGGAACCAGTAATAAATCAACAAAACTTATCCATGGTGGACTTCGATACTTAAAACAATTTGAAGTTGGATTGGTTCGAGAATCGGGTTCTGAACGTGCAATAGTTCATGACCTTGCTCCCCATTTAGTAATTCCCGAAAAAATGTTGTTGCCTTTGATAAAAGGAGGAACCTATGGGAAATGGATGACTTCAATTGGTCTTTGGGTATATGATTTTTTGGCCAACGTATCAGGTAAGGATAGAAGAAGAATGCTAAATAAAAAGCAAACCTTGAAAAAGGAACCTTTACTTGACAAGAATACTGTTCTGGGAAGTGGATATTATGCAGAATATCGAACAGATGATGGAAGACTAACCATTGAAATCCTAAAAAAGGCTTCAGAATATGGCGCTTCTATAATCAATTACTGTAAAATGGATTCTTTTGTTTATGGTAAAAATTCTAAAATAAAAAGTATTAATTGTATCGATGTTAATACAGGAAAAGAATTCAATATTAAAGCAAAAACTTTTGTGTCTGCAACTGGACCATGGGTTGATTTACTCCGCAAGAAAGACAACTCAATCACCAATAAATATTTGCACTTAACCAAGGGAGTTCACATTGTTTTTCCATTCGAAAAATTGCCGCTTTCTCAGTCAATCTATTTTGACGTTTCAGATGGCCGAATGATTTTTGCAATTCCAAGAGGGAAAACAACCTATGTTGGAACGACCGACACTAATTATTACGGTAGCTTAGACCGAGTTGTAGCAACCAAAGAAGATGCAAACTATTTGCTCAATGCAGTTAACCATACTTTTGAAGGAATAAATTTAACCCTTGATGATATTGAATCTAACTGGACAGGTCTTCGCCCTTTAATTCATGAAGTAGATAAAGATCCCTCTGAGTTGTCTCGAAAAGACGAACTTTTTATTTCAGATTCAGGACTGATATCGATAGCTGGAGGAAAACTTACGGGCTATCGTAAAATGGCTGATCGAGTAATTAAGGCAGTTTTAAAAGAAATTTCTTCAAATCGAAAAGGGATATTTAAAAAGTCGAAGACAATGAAAATACCTTTGGTAACTCCTGCCATCCACTCGGACAAAGAAGTTTACCTTTATAAACAAGAATTAGCAGAAAAATTAGCTTTGTTGGGGCTAGATGATTTCTATTTTGCCAAATATTTGTGTTCAATTTATGGCAGAAATACAGATTTAATTTTAAAAAAACTCCCAGAAATCAAAGCAAATACATTGGAAGAACAATTGATAAGATCTGAATTATGGTATTGTATGCATTTTGAAATGATTAACAGTCTCTCTGATTTTTTTGTACGTAGAACAGCAAGACTTTATTTTGATATTGGAAGTGTAAGTCAATTTATGAATGTCATTCTTCAGGATTTTTCTTCTTATTTGGGATGGTCCCAAACACGGATTGAGCAAGAAAAAATTATAATGAATGAATTACTTCAGGATGCAACCCAATATTACGATCAAGAGTTTTAAAAGAATGAAAAATAATATAGCATTCAAAAATTTAATTTGTTGACATGAAAAAACTTATAGTTGTCCTTCTCTTCTTTTTTTCTTTAAATAGTTACGCTCAATCCATAACTACATATTACTTTATTAGGCATGCTGAAAAAAATCGATCTGACCTTTCTAACTCCAATCCTAATTTAACCCCTAAAGGGTACCAAAGGGCCATAAAATGGAGTAATATTTTTCGAGAGGTTTCTTTTGACGCAGTTTATTCGACTGACTTTAGTAGAACCATACAAACAGCCATACCAACCGCAAACTCTAAAGATCTAAAGCCACTTATATACGATGCTAACGACAGGTATTCTTTACAATTTCAAAAGAAAACAATGGGCAAAACAATTTTAATAGTTGGTCACTCTAATACCATACCCCAATTTGTCAACACCGTATTGAAAGAAGATCGTTATCCGCAAATAGAGGATAATAATAATTCAAACTTGTATATCGTAACTCTACTTGGCGATAAAGCAAATTCAGTTTTATTGAAAATAGATTAAAAAGTTTAGCCCTGTAAAACTCAGAAAAATCAGTTAGATTAGGTTTTATTGAAAATAAGTGAAACGAGCTTATTTAATATGTTGAAATTTTTTTAATCTGATTGTTTATGTATATTGTCAGCTAACAACAATTAAACTACTATATTATGAAAAAATTTATGTTATTAATTTCTGTTGCCCTTGTAACATTTTCTTGTTCAAACACACAAGATATGACGCTTTACAAAGCGAATCTGGAGGTCGCAAAAAAATACATTTCAACGTATGAATCACCAACAGATTTTGAGCTATTCAAGGAGATGACTGCCGAAAATATTGAGCACCAATCTCCAATGTATGGAGTCGGAAAAGTTGGATATGAAGAAGTTTTAGCTCAGGGAGAGTTTTATATGAATGGTTTTGAAAATGTTTCGTTCAAAGCAGATGCATGGTTACCTGGAGTTAATGAGGAAACTTTATTGGTTGACGGAAGCGTTCGTGTTTATGGAACTTGGTCTGGAAATAATGTTGCTTCAGGGAAGGAATTTTCAGTAGACACTTACCATTATTTTATGGTAGAAAACGGGAAGGTAATTGTTTCAGGAGATTATTTTGATGCTACAGGAATGGTTATGGCTGTTCAGCCAGATGTCGCTGAGGAGTCAAGCGAGGAGTAAAAAGACTTTCTAAAAAATTGAATATAAAAACCCTCCGATGGAGGGTTTTTTGTTTTAAGGTAAGTTTATAAATTATAAACCCCTCTAAAAGTAATAAATCGAGGTTGTATAAAAGTTTGTGTATTCAATACCGATAAGTTGTTTGCACTGTTTCTAACCTGAACATCGATATTTAAAATATTAGAGGCCTTTAATTCGAACTCCCATTTGGCATCTTTGTCTTTTCGATAGGTTAAACTGGCATCCCAATTTTGAAAGGATTGCGACTCTGTTTCAAGCTCTTGGGTAGTGTAACTATAATTGGTCACAAAAGTAAATTTTTCAATGATGTAAGCATCAAATTCTATCGATGGAGCTTTGATGATAAACTTTGTTTCCTTGGATCCTAGTTTGTTCTTAACTACACTGTATCGATAACGAAGGTTAATGTTGGGGGCAACCTTAAAATTTGTTCGGATTCCAGGAGTAAGGGTTTGGGTGTAGCCCTCGTTTATAGATTTCTGATTTTGTATGAATTGATTAATTTTATTGTAATTAAAAGCACCGTTTAAACTGGCTCTAATTTTTCCAAACGTTCGTTGTACTCTTCCAAAAGCGTTTAGATTTTCATCCGCAAAGTTTGAATTAAAAAAGGTGCTGGTGCGGATGATGTTTTCAAAATTAGTCAAGCTACGAATTTGATCTATATTACTCGAATATGCAATTCGTGCAAACACATTGGTGTAATTAAATAAGTTAAAACTACTGTATAAAAGACTTAGGTTGTGAGACAGTGCATTTTGGATATTAGGCTCTCCAAACTGGATGTTGTTGTAGGTGTTAAGAACCAATCCACGTGCAAGTTTTGTAATGTCTGTAAACTGATTTTGCATGCTGTAGTTAAGAGTCAAAGTTTCTCCTTTCTTGATTTGTATACGGGTTTCAAAATCGGGTAAAAAACGGAAAAAGCTCTCTTTAATAGTGGTGTTGTTTTGAATGTTTTTGTTCCCATAAGCATGAATTGAAAAGCCAGGAGTAAAAGTGAATTTCCCTGTTCTGAATCGATAATGTGCTCCAAGATAGAAATCACTGAAGTTATAATTAACATCATTAACCGATAGGCCTTGATTAAAATTAGGAACGGGATTAAACCGTTGTTCATTTTCTAGGAATTGGAAAATATTTGAATTGAATTCTTGTCGGCTTAGAATTGTTCCAAGAGTAAGATTTAAGTTGCTTTTGGTATTGATTATGTGATAATAGTCCAATTTAGCATCCAATTGATTTGATAAGATCTTTCGGTTTTGACCAAGATTATAGTTTGTTAAACTAGAATTTAATCCCAAAGCCAAAGCTGTATTATCAAAAGCATCTAGTCCACTGGGATCATTAACTAAAACAGCATTGTAAAAAGGATCTTCGTTTTTGAATAAATGTTGGGCTTCAAAGGCGAAAATATTTTTTTCGTCAAGTGTAAAATAATAATTTAAATTCTGGTTAATACTGTAGGGTGTAGTCTCTCTTATTTCAGAAGTACTTCCAATGAGTGAAGATAAAATGTTTTGGTTTTGAGAGTCATTTGTAGTTCTTATAAAAACGTCGTAATCAATTTGATTGTCAATATTTGGTTTGTATGAAGCACTTAACTTAACCAAACTTTGGTGAGAATTCTCTGTGCTGGATTGATCTATTTCTTCATCCGGAATTTGAAGTACAGCATCGGTGTATTGAATAAAACTGTTTGCTTTGGAAGTTGTTTTATTGTAATTGTAAATAAGAAAACCGCTGAGGTCAAGATTTTTGTTGGGAGAGTAGCTAAAGTTAGCAGTACCCAACTTGTTTTCGATATTGAGAGCATCACTTTGATCGGTCAAAAAATTTAGACTGTTGTCCCCCAAATTGATGTTGGTTCCACTTTGACTACTGGGCGGTCTAAAACCGCCTCCAAATCCCCTCAAATCTCTCCGTGATAATGCTACTTCCCCAATGTTGTTTAGGTCTCCAATAAAGTTAATCGTATATTTTGGGCTGTAATAAAACAATTTGGGTTGCAATAAATAGCGATCTTCTGTAGGAGAATTTCCCCCACCAGCTGTAATATTCCCAAACCAAAAACTCTCTTTACCTTCTTTCAATTTGATGTTTATAGCTACATTATTTTGGTTATTTCTTACACCTCTAAGTTGACCTACTTCTCCAAAATTCTTGAGAACTTGGATTTTGTCGACTGTACTGGACGGGATGTTCTTTGTAGCGATCTTGGTGTCCCCATCAAAAAAATCTTTTCCATTGACCATCAGCTTATTGACCACTTTCCCTTCAACTTCAATTTGCCCATTATCGTTGATGTCAACGCCAGGAAGTTTTGCTATAATATCTTCTAGTTTTCGTTCGGATCCATTTTTATATGAATCAGCATCGTAAATAAGGGTATCTCCACGAATCAAAACAGGTATTTTTACCACTACCTCATCCAGAGCAATATCTGCACGTAGGGTGTAATCTCTTCTTATGCGAGAAGTTTTCGTGCTGAGACTATCGTTAATCGTTTGAAGACCGAAATAACTAACCTGGATTTTATATTTAGTGTTTTGTTTTAAATCCAACGAAAATAAACCTAAATCATCGGTCATTGTGTAAGCATCTAAAGCATTGGTAACTTTATTGATTGCTACAACACTCGCTCTTTCCAAAGGACTTTGCAAAGTATCGAGAACCTTACCCTCCATTTCAACTTGTGCGTTACTCCAAAAGATAGAGAGTGTAAGGGCTAAAAAAAGACTCGCTTTATTGCTCATAGTTAAAGGTTAAATTAAGATTCTTTTAACCTCTTCTTCTTCCCCGATTATTTCTCATTTCCAGCATTTTATTTACGATTGTAGAGCGATAATCAACTTTGTTTATTTCGGTTCCTTTATCTGGTGCTGTAATTTTTTCTTTTTCTTTAGGATTGATAACAATCTCTGAGCAAAGCATCGTTGTATTTCCTGCACTAACTTCTAAAATTAGACCAGGTAAACCCCAAAATTCAGCTGGACCAGTTTGTAGAGGAATTTGTAGGGTATACCATGCCTCTACTTGGGTTAATTGAATTTCTTTATCAGTTGTGTCAGTTGAATTATTAGAGAGATCACTCCACTCAAAATTATACCATCTCAGTTCTTCGGTGGGAACAATCGCAGTGGCTTTAAAACATGTGTAGCCGCCAATTTCCTTTGTATCACTTCCTAATTTCCAATCAAATTCTTGTAATTTGTCTTTAACTAAAAAACGTTTTCCATAGAACTCTTGTGCTTGGACAAGGTTATTTTTTGCTATGTTTTTATACTGTTTACCACGAGCAAAGTTGCTCCCCCATGAATCAGTTGCACCCGAGATGGCATCAACTTTTTCTTCTTCTGTAAATAAGGATTCTTCAGGACTAAAGTTCAGAATGTAAGTTTTTTCTAACCTGTTTTTTAAACGAGCTCTTATTTGTTTTTTTTGAGCTTCACTCATTCGCGCACCCCAATTACCCAATTCAAGTGTAGACATCGAAAAATAGTAGGCTCGCCCCTGCAATTCTTGAACATCTGTATCGTGCGAATAAAACTCTGATTGTAGAAGTATTATAAACAAAAAAGGAAAAAAAAAGATTTTCATAAAATATAGTTTGTTTAACAAATATAAGTAATTCTAAAACAATATTAGTAAAAGACTGGTTTGATCCCCTATTTTTAGGGGTTTGCTTTTTGGCGGATTTAAAAAAGTTGTGGTCAAACTAAACTTGTTTTTGAACTAACTTCCAGCAAATGGAGATTCAAAAATTCCAACAGCTAACTCAGCCCAAATCAGCATAAAAATCAAAACCATAAGGACGATGTAAAAAATTCGGTTTTTCATTTTTTTTCCATTGACAAAGTTAATTCCTATTCCAACCAAAAGTAACAAACCACCCATGATCAAAAAATCGAAAACATTCCAGTTAATTTCATCAGTTATTTTCATACCAATCCAAGGGATTAGCAACAATAAAAGAGGATAAAAAATTCTTTTTGACACATTCAAAAATAAAAAAAATACTCCAGTAAAAAAGGATAAGTGTTTAATCACTTGGACAAGTTCCCCAAATGGGTTTGTTTGCATCTGTAAGAGCAGAAGATTTAGAAAAATCAGTCGGTTCAGTTGTAATATTTGTAACACACCAGCCTGTTAAATCTTGATTAAATGAAGTGTTATTGGAAAACATACTTTCCATGTTGGTTACGCTGGAGGTATCCCAATTGCCAATATCTTGATTGAATGATGATAATTGATTAGACAGATTAGAAACCTTAAACATAAAACTCATGTCGGTCACATTTGAAGTATTCCAACTGCTAATATTTTGGTTAAAAGATACTGCATTCAAGAACATGCCATACATATGCGTAACTTTAGAAGTATTCCAGTTCCCCAAATCTTGATTGAATGTAGTTGCACCACCAAACATATTAATCATATCGGTTACTTTAGAAGTATCCCAGCTTCCTATATTTTGATTGAAAGCTATTGCATTTGTAAACATAGCATACATATCGGTCACCTTGGAAGTATCCCAGCTGCTAATATCTTGATTGAATGCAGTTGCACCAGCAAACATGTTATCCATATCCGTTATTTTTGAGGTGTCCCAATTACCAATATCTTGATTAAAAGTAATTGCATTAGTGAACATTTGATAAGATTTTGTAGCCCTAGAAACATCCCAGTCACCTATGTATTGATTGAAATTACTCGCATTTTGAAACATCCAAGTAAAATCATTAACCCTAGAGGTGTCCCAGCTTCCGATGTCTTGATTAAAGTCTTCTTTATCTTTGAAAAGCTCACTCATAGAAGTTACCCTGGATGTGCAAACACAGGTAACATCCTCATCATTATTGACTTTTGTTATCAAGCTTGTATTATCAACAACTTCATAAATTTTATCATTGAATTCTTCAATGTGACCTATGTCTGCGAATGGGCATTTAATAGTTACGCCATTAGGTGCCAAAAATATCTTAGCAGCGTAAGGGTCTTCAGATTCATTGTAATTTCTATCCCGATCACCTTTAAATGATTTATTACAACTTGAAGAAACATATGTAAATGAAATAAAATTATTGGTCAAAATAATATTTTCAATTCTACCGGCATTGGTTTCTTCAACCCTCAAGAAAATATTGTATACTAAGCTTTGAACCTCGGAAACAACATAAGTTCCACTAATTACTTCTTCGTCTGATATCAAAGTAAAAGTTTCATCTGAACGTAAAATAAATTCATCAATCATACAGTTTTCCAATGAGGCTTTAACGGTTTTACTGGCTGTCTTAGGTTTTCTAATTTTCCATTTCCCTACAGCTCCAGTTGAAATTTCTTCCTCACTTATGATTTGTTCAAAGGTTGCCGTTGCGTTGATTGAACTATTAACCTCAACTTCAATAGGGTTATCAAAGTCTACAGACACTTCTTCCTGACCTGTAGCAGCGTCAATAAACCCTCTAGCTAAACCTTCCCATCTGTAAAACAACCATCCCGCTTCTGGAGTTGCTGTCAAACGAACCGTACTCCCAGATTCATAATCAGTTTTAGATTTTGCTGAACTAACAAGTTCTTCTGCCACAGAACCCTGACCACTGGTTTGGAGATTAAAACTATAACTTGAACGAGTGAAATTTGCAACTATGGATGCATTAGCAGTAACTGAATACGATAAAGGATTTGTAGTTCCTGTAACATCACCAGACCATCCCGAAAATACAAACCCATCTGATGCAGTAGCAGTTAGAGTTATCGTTGCGTTTTGAGCATATGAACCTCCCGGAGAATTTACAACACCTCCCTCAGATGCCGATACTGCAACAGTGTAGTTAACAGTTGCTGGTTCTTCTGGAACAGCAGCGTCCTTTGAACAGGCTAAAAGTAGAAAAAGAATGAAGATGGAAAAGTTTCTCATTTTGACAAAATAATTATTTAAATAAGTATCACAAAGATAATAATCTTAAAAAAAACCTAGAATCATTTTTAAATAACAAACAAAAGAATCTTATCAGTTTCTTACGCTAGCTTAGGTAAACTTTGTTTAAGTGTATAAGTTAATTTAATACTATATTTTGTTTAATTATTTGGTAATTTTATTAAACATTATTATATTTATGAAAATTAAATTAATATGCATAGTGAGTGTACTTGTGGTGAGACTACTAACCCAAATGGAGTTTGCGATAGCTTCGGTCATTACATTTGTAATGATAACTAGCTAGGTTATCATTAGGGTATCTAATATTATGAGTTAGATATTGGTAAGGATTAAATCAGAATCTAATGGAATTCTGTACTCGCTAGTAGCCTAAGATAAAAAAACCCTCCATTTGGAGGTTTTTTTTTACTATCTGGTTATAGACCATCCGGTTTGTCGCAGTATTAATTCATTTTCTGTCATATTTCCGACAGTCAACACCTTGCCATTTTCATCAAATTGAAATCTAGTAAGGGTTAAAGCTTCAGCTTCAAGACCTGAAACATCATCCGAAAATTTATCCCAAGTTTTGACGTATACTATTTGCTTAGAAATATCTGATACAACTTCTCGGATTTCATAGCCAAGAGAGTTTTCGTTCCACTTATCTGCATCAGAGTTTGAAATATTTTGTAAAATTCTTTCTTTTGAATAGGTTGGTTCTACAATCCCTCTTTCTACAGTAATTGACATGGTTTCTTCATTTCTCATTATAGTGGCATCAACAGGTTCACCCGGCTTGCCTCTAAAAGACAGGCTTCCATTTTCAATTGCCTCTTGACTTACTTTCACTCCATTTACTGAAACAAACTTGTCTCCAACTTGAAGAACAGCTGATGCCGGTCCTCCTTCGATTACGTTTGTTACAACCATACCATCAGTTTCCATAATATCTGAGTTAAAATTAAATCCAAATCCTATGTACCTAGCGCCAATATTGTATCCATCAGAATTCATGTTTTCCGAAACCATATTGTAAGCAGCATCTTTACTTTCATATGAGGAACGAACCCAGCTTTCAGCCAAATTTTCGATTTTATTTGAATCAGATGAATTTGTCGTACAGGATGCAAAAATGAACATTAATGCAGCCATGATAGGTAAATTAATTTTTAGTTTCATTATATTTTTTTTAGTTATTATTTTACTAATTTATTAATTATATATATAAACATCAAATATTGAGTTTAATACCCCTAATTAAACAGAAATTATTAATTCATATAAATAGAACTTCTGACCATTTACCCAGAAATACTCAGGATATTTTTTAGATTTATTATTTTATTTATTCTATTTTTATACTATGGATATAGGTTTACTCATAGCTCTGATTTGTTGTCTAGGCGGGGGAGGTTACTTAATTCTCAAGAAGAAATAGATAAATGAAAACGGGAACAATTATTTTGGCATCCGCCATATTGTTAACGGGATTAATGGCAGGGATTTTTTTTACTTGGTCTAATGCTGTAAAACCCGGTTTAGGAAAATTAAGTGACATAGAATATCTTAGGGCATTACAATCTATGAATCGGGTCATATTAAATAATGCATTTAAACTAATATTTCTTGGAGCGATAATAACTGTAGCATTGGTTCCTGTATTTTATTTTAATTTGTATCCCAAGAATATTTTTTGGCTGTTTATATTGACCCTTATCATTTATTGGGTAGGAGTCTTTGGGGTTACCATATCAGGCAACATTCCTTTAAATGAAATATTGGACAAAACCAATTTAGAATCCATTTCACAGGAAGAGATAAAGGCTCTAAGGACAAGAATAGAAGTTAAGTGGAATAACTTTAATTTTATTCGCTCCATTTCTTCAGCAATAACTTTTCTATTACTTATTTTATCGTTTATATTTCTAGATAAATAAAAAAGGATACACTATGTATAATAGGTTTATCCTAATACTTTGCTCATTTTTTTTACCTTTTTCGATCAATTTTGAGTATTTCCCGTCAAAAAATAATTTCATTCGATGCCCATACTTTTGATGAACTAGATTCCTCTAAAACAAGTTCAAGTAAACTTGGATTAGTAAAATGATCCAAAAGATTTTTAGGAATTTAAGTTTGTGTATTTGTAGGAAAAGAAAAACCCTCCACTAGGAAGGGCATATTCAGTTTTTTTATTTATTTACAAGGATTTCAACACATACACTTTTTTATTTGGTAAATCCTCGCCAAGTGAAATAGCTAATTCTTCAAATTTTGGATCAGCCATCATCGCACCTAATTTAGACATGTCTACATCAAATAAATACACTGAAACCATATTGGGATTTTTCACATCTCTTTGAACTAAAGTTCGAGAATCATCACAAAAACGTTCACGGTTTTTTCTGTCACTCATAAAGCCCTTGTACCAAACTTTATAGCCTTTGGTTAAGGGGATTAATGCAACTACATCAACTAGAGAATTTTGATCTAAATCTGCTGAATTATACCATTCACTCTGATGATAAATTTTTCCTTCATCATTAAAGAAAAGTACGGCATAGTAATCCATTTCAACGGGTTTTTTTGTTTTCGCGTTTAATGACCTCCATGTCCCATAAACTCTTACATCACCATTAGGTTTTTGATTTTCATCTAATCCAGCAAAATAAAGTTGTTTTGTAAATTCGATATCATCGTACGCATTATTAAAACCCTTCATTGCATTACTCCAAGTATCTATGTCAAGTGAATCAACTCCCGTAGGAGGGGGAGACCAAGTATAGTCATCAGTCACAAAACTTTTCATTTCTTCTAGTTTCTTGTCGGAAAATGATTGATAAAATTTCTTTGCTGTTGCTGCATTTTTTTCAAAGCTCATCATTTCAACCGAATTTGAGTCACAGCTAATTATAAAAAGAGAACAAATAAAAAGTAGAATTATTTTTTTCATTTTAATTGATTTAATATTAATAGTACTCTAAGATACAAAGTTAAAATTATGTATGAAACCTCCTTTTATGTCCAAAGAAAAAACCCACCTTATATGGCGGGCTTTAGTATGTGTAGTGTAGCGGTTGAGCTTGTTGCCCTATTGTTCATAGTGACAAAAAACCTATGTGAGCCCCTTAAATAATAGGATTAAAAGTATAAGATATACTTTTGGCTTGGCCGTTACTTACCGTTTTGCATAGGGTCAGTATCGGGCATTAATTTATTGAGA
Source organism: uncultured Flavobacteriaceae bacterium (assembly GCA_943789305.1). GTDB lineage: Bacteria > Bacteroidota > Bacteroidia > Flavobacteriales > Flavobacteriaceae > Arcticimaribacter. The sequence goes on from CALSTP010000001.1 coordinate 113,783, forward strand.
ACAAAATAAACAGGGCAAAACTTAGTTACTGGGCTTATAATTTGAAGCCCTCCTACCGCGATAGCAATCCATAAGAAATCTAAATTAGTTGTGTAAAAAGATAATCCAACGCTAATTAGATACAATAACCCTACAATAGCATCGTGAGCTCTGACTTTTGATATATTTTTTTCCATTTGATGTAGTAATTTAATTTATTAAATAATAGTTAAGTAGTTTTTAAATCTTGACTTGGTTTTTATTGATTAAGATGTTGGTTTAAAAAACCTCCTACATCAAAAAAATCACTGAATTGATTAATTTTCCCATCTTCATCAAACCACATTATGCCCATCCATTTATGTGTAACATCAATCTGTGTTTCTGTATGTGTGTGATGCCAGTTCCCGAAAACTCTGACTGCATTAGGATTTTCACTACCACTTCCAGTATCTGAATATGCACTTCCGCCGAAAAATCTAATGTCTCTTAATTCATGATTATCATATAATGACATGTATCCAGTAAGAGCAGTTTCTAGAACCTCTCTGGAATCATAATCATCAAGCTTTATTTTATCTGGACCACTCCAACGAACACTATCAGCAAAAACTTTCATGAATTTTTCAGGGTTTTCCTCGTAGAATCCATTTAACATTTCCTTGATTGTTGATACATTTTTATTGAAAATCATTTTGTTTTTTTCTGTTGTGTCATCTGATTTTTGACTTTCATCGCAACCGATATATAAAAGAGCAATTGTGAAAAGTAAAAAGTATTTTTTCATTTTAATTGATTTATTATTAATAGTACTTCAATATACAAAAGTTTAGATAAAGTTTAAAACTTGTTCCTCCAAAGAGAGGTACAATCAAGAACCAATTTCTAGTCTTTGCTTATTGACTAAAAGCTTCATTTTAAAAGTATTATTATATTTGAATTATATAGGTTTATTCAATGAAAAATATTTTCAGAAGTTTTATACATATATCCTTTTTATTTTTATTTGTAAACTCTTGTTCAAAGGACGTTGCTATTCCAAAACTTCAAGATCGTACTCAATACACCTTGAATGTTAGTGCTTCAGAAGGGGGTTCAGTATCGCCAGAAACTTTAACTTATTATGGAGAAACTGTTGTGACAATCACTGCGACTCCAGATGAGGGATATAAGTTTTCTCGATGGATAGGGACTGATAATGATAATAAATCAAATCCATGTGGCAAAGGAAGACAATTAGACAAAATTTTCCTCGACTGTCACATTACAATAAAAATAAATTCAAACAGAGAAATTCAAGCTTTTTTTCAAAGAAAGTCAGAGTAAGCCTCCTAATTTTAATACTATATTTATAATGGATAGATAATAGAAAAAGGCAAGTCTTTTTTTTGTTCTAATTATTTTTCCTTAAATAAGCATTAGATGCAGTATTTGGTGGTAATGCTTTCTTGATTTTTGGTTTATTAGTTGAAGTAAATTTTATACTAGAACAAGATGTAAGATTTATTCCTCCAACAATTAAGGAAATTAAGAGTATTCTTTTCATTTTACTTAGGTTTAAACTATAATAAATTTAAGATTACTTTTTTCTTTTATCTATAATTAGTGATAAATTCCAAGAAATCATTGATATGTATAGAGCATACTCTAAATATTCAGACATTGAATCACTTAAAATGTTTTTGTATTCATTGAAAAAAAAAATAGCAGTGATTATTACAAATAAATAAACTAAAACCGCTGTTCTACTATAATATTTCTCTTTTGTAGATTCCATTTTTACATTTTGAGTTATTTCTAAAGATACTAAATCTATCTCACAAACTTTAAGGTTTCTTTATCTACTCAGTAAGTTGAGGATGAGTTCCAGTGTTCTGTATTGAGAGTACATCTTAAAATGTCTCCAACTCTTATTCTGACAGGTTGTTTCCCTTTTCTTGATAATATCCTTCACCCTTAACCACAATTAATACTTGTTCGTAGTTTTATTTATACCAATTTAAAGTTGAATTTGACTTGAAAGTTGCTTTGTGATCTTATAAAGTAGTTCATCCGAGCGAATCAGTCCATTAAGCCAAGCCTATCGCAAATAATTGGTGTTGAGGAGGCTTGAAGACTTCGTCAAGAGGTATGAAGTTACCTTGTAAACTGAGTTTTGAACATTAATACCAATAGAGGCATTTAGTACTAAGAAGAAGATAAATTAATTTGATAGTTCTTGTTTTATCAGGAGTTGCGTTTGCTTGTAGGTTTTTAAAATATCATTTAGTTGTCTTCTATACATGTTTGAATAAAGCTTTGCTTGAGATAGTAACCCATAAAACTCATTCGAAAAATAATAGTCTGTATTGAATTTAAACTTTGTTAATTGTCTACTGCCATAAAACTCCCCACTTAATAGATTATAATCAAACCGAATTCTAAATTTAGTGTATGGATTTTTCCTAAACTCTATATTAAAATTATCTATTTCTAATGAAGTTGCAAAATTACGTGCTCTTTGATGATTAAACATTTCTAGAAGATTATTTTTCAATTCATTGTTTGAAATTAATTCAAAGGTTCCAGTTGATATCATTTGATTAAAAACGCCATCTTTAGGGAAAAAAGAAAAGCCAACTTCAATTCCTATTAATTTTTCGATTGATTCTTCGTCATTTAAAAGTGAGTGTTTTCTATCAATATCATTTTGGATACCAGAAATCATTTCTTCTGAAGCATACAAAGTTTTTAGGAGGGACTCTATTTGATTAATATCATCTTTTACGGTCTTTGCTAAATCAAGAATATATCCATTTTTTTTTGCCCTTTCTGAAGCTAAATTATTTAGATTTCCCAAGTAAAGTGAAAGTAAGACACTGGAAAAAATCACAATTCCTTCAAAAATATACTTCTTCATACCAAATGGATTATTAACAAACACTAATTTAAATTATACAACATCTCTATGTTCGGTTTTTCTTGGTCAGTTTGAGTAAGCTTATTTCAAATTACGTTCAAAAAAAGCTTCAACATATCTGTTTGAATCCATTTTTATGATACAGCGAGATTTCCCCCGAGCTCCCTGTAATTGAGATTTTTTACAAACTGAATTATCATTATCAGTGCCTAACCATCTACAAAACGAATATCCATTATTTGGAATTGCCGACAATGTTAATTGAGCCCCTGCATTATAAGTTCCATTAGCTTCAGGCGTTACAAATCCTCCTTCTGAGGCAGTAACAGTTAAGTTATATTGAGTACGAGCTGCGGCTTGAGGAGCAATAGCACCCTTTGAACAAGAGTTTATAAACAAGAACAAAGAGAATATAGGTATGTAACTTCTGAAAATATTTCTCATAGAATAAATGTATATAACTCAAATATAATAATACTTTTAATATACAACCTTAATCAATAAACAAGGCACATTTTTAACCTCTTCTCCTTCTTATATAACTTAGATAAGTTTTATTGTTTTAAAAAGGGATGAAAATAAAAAAGAGGTCAAAAATGACCTCTTGTATGTGATGACTCCCTATTTTTAGATCTGGAATCGAGTCTATTGAAAAATAGCCTAAAAGCGACTTTAATTTTTACTCTGTAAATTCTCCAAAAGTTTTTAGTTGAATATCTTTCCTAGATTTTATTTTTTTTGAAATTTTATCAAAGTCTTTCTTGGCTTTTAAATAACGATTTTCAACAATTGATAAATATTCTAATTCAGAATTTGAGGGTTTGTCATAACTCTGAACAATTTTACTAAATAAATCTGCTAATTTCTCTCTTAACTCTGGTTCAGCACTACCAACATAATTATCACCAGTTGTAATGACTAAAGTTTTCTTGAGTTCAATTAATTTTGATTTAAGTTTACTTTTTGTCTCAGGTGCTTCAATAAAAGTATCAATTTGATACACCATGTAAGCCAATTCTTCAGTCATTTTATACATCTTAGTTATGACATCATGTTTCAAGTTTCTGTCTGCTAAAGATAAACCTGACCTTTCATCGTTTACAATTTCAAAGGTATGCTCGTAAACTTCTCTACCTTTTGTTATGACTGCTGTATATAAACCTGCTTGTACTCTAGGTGTTGCAAAACCACCAAATGCAAGAGTTTTCCCCTTAGCAATTTTAGGTTGTTTAATATTTCCTGACCAGTTCACAATATTAATTCCTTTAGATTTTCCAGGAGATAATTTAGAAATAACCTTGCCACTACTATCCCTTATTTCCATGCTCATCTTTCCGAATGTATGTCGTTTGGGTAATAAATATTTTATTTGAGGGGATTTGTTAGCATTTTCTCCTACAAATTGAGTTTCAGCACCAAAACTACCTGAAAACCCACTTTGATCAGATAACTTCATCGGTTTAGAGCTAAAAAAGTGAAGTTTAGCTTTTAAAACTTCAGTAGTAATTTCGCGTAAAGGTGAAATATCTTCAATTATAATAATACCTCTACCATGTGTACCTAGAACTAAATCACTGGTTTGTTTTTGTAGATCAATAAAATGAACTGCAACTGGAGGAACATTTTTAGTGAATTTTTCCCAATGATTACCTCCATCAGCGGTAATATAAAGTCCGAATTCGGTTCCTAAAAACAACAAATTTTCATTTTCATAGTCTTCCTGAATATTTCTAGAGGTACCAATAACATTGTCTGTAATTATGTTAGTCCAAGTCATTCCAAAATCTGTAGTTTTGTATGCGTATGGGTGCATATCACCACTATTATGTCCATCAAAAACAGCATATGCAATTCCTTTCCCATGAACACTTGCCTCTATATGGTAGGTCCAGGTATTACTTGGTAATCCTTGAATATTACTCACAACATTTTGCCAGTTTTTACCACCATCTTTTGTCACTTGAACATTACCATCATCAGTACCTACCCATATAATATTTTCATCTAAAGGGGATTCTGCTATTGTAAAAATTGTTGTATGATTTTCTGCTCCAGAATTATCCATTGATAATCCTCCAGAATCTACCTGTTGTTGTTTAGTTGAATCATTGGTAGATAAGTCAGGAGAAATAATTTCCCATGTATCTCCCATATCTTCTGATTTATGAAGAAACTGACTACCCATATAAAAACGATCTGGTTGATGAGCGCTAATAGCCATTGGGGCATTCCAATTAAAACGTAAATCTTCGTACCCAACTTGTTCTAAGGGCTGAATTGTTTTAACTAATTTATTATCAACATCATATCTCCAAACATTTTGTGCACCTTGCATTTCAGAATAAATAATATTTTTTGTAGGATGTTTTAAAACTCTGAAGCCATCACCAGGCCCAATAGAATTCCAATCCCCTGCACTAATTCCTCCACTCGATGAAGATGGCCCATACCAAGAACCATTATCTTGGAGTCCTCCGTAAATATTGTAAGGTTCTGCATCATCAACGCTTATGTGATAAAACTGTGATAAGGGTAAATTTTCTACAATTTCCATAGTTACTCCCCCATTCCATGAACGATATACACCTCCATCTGTTCCTGCATACATTCTGTCTGAATCATCAATATCAAAGACAATATCATGAATATCGCTATGCATATTACCCAATGATTTAAATGTTTTACCTCCATCTTTAGAGATTGAGCCTGAAAGCCCTCCTTTTACAACAACATCTGGGTTTCTTGGATCTACAGTAATTCTTGAAAAATAGAAAGGACGAACTGTAATTCCGAAATCATTGTTTAATTGTTTCCAACTAGCCCCTGCATCATCACTTCTATACAATCCTTTTCGCTTAGGATCTTCAGCTTCAATTACCGTATATAAAATATTAGAATCTGAGGGGGCTAAAGCAATGGCTAATCTACCTAATTGTCCATCAGGAAATCCATTATGAATTTTATCCCAAGTTTCTCCAGCATCTGTAGATTTATACAATGCACTGTTCTTACCACCAGAGGAGAAAGACCAAGCAGTTCTTCTAAATTCCCACATTGAAACATAAAGGATAGAGGGGTCTTTAGGATCCATAGCCATATCAGCTGCTCCAGTTTTTTCATTAACATATAATATTTTATTCCAAGTTTCACCTCCATCAGAAGATTTAAAAACACCTCGCTCATCACTATCTGACCATAGGGCTCCTAAAACTGCAACATATACCTCATTTGAGTTTTTTGGATTTACAAGAATATTTGCAATACGTTCAGATTTTTCAAAACCAAGTTTTTTCCAATTAGAACCACCATCTGTTGATTTGTAAAGCCCGTCTCCATAGGAAACACTATTTCTAGTCCAAGTCTCTCCTGTTCCAACATAAATTACATTATCAGGATCATTAGGATCCAAAGCAACAGCTCCAATAGATTGGCTATGGTCATCAAATATTGGATTAAAAGTAGTACCTGCATCATTAGATTTCCATACGCCACCACCCGCTGTGCCAGCATAAATGATTTGGTTATTGGTTGGATGAATTTCCATGTCATTAATTCGGCCACTCATTAAAGCAGGTCCTATATGGCGAGCTCTTAAATCTCCAAATAAATTTTTTAAATCAATGGAAGGTTTGTCTTGGGCATCAGTTATAAAAGGAGACATTGATAGGCCCAAAACTAAGATTATTAGTTTTTTCATGTTAGTAAAATTTATGATTGATTGAAAAAAAAGAGCTTAAATAAATTTATAAAGACGCTTTTTTCTAAAATATTTATTATTTATTTCCTTCTTCTGTAATTTCTTCGGGAAATTTAAAAGCACTAGCATCTAAAGTTGGATTCAATTCAATTTTTTCCATGGTGATTGGTTGGCCAATACCATCTTTTATTCCTTGAATCATTGAGAAAGGGAAATATAAGCCATCAACTTCTTGATAATCACTTAGTTTTATTTCTGAGGTCATTCCTTTATTAGGTCCCCTTCTTATTTCAGAATGAATAACTATAGGAACAAAATTTTCTGCATCAAAAAAGTAGACACTTGAATTTTCGACCTCTTTACCATCTACAGTCATCGGTTTTTTATTCAATTTAATTTTAAATGTTTCTGTTCCTTCCAAATCTTCTTTACCTAACAACTCTACTGTATATCCTTTTTCTCTGTAATTGTAGAAAGCATCAGGAAAATCTTTTGCTTCAAGTTTCATGTTATCTGTAGATTCTTGATCACTTTTTTCGGCTTTTTGTGTCTGAAAATTAGTATTCCACAATACCTCACCATCAAAAACTCCTTGTTTTAGTTCTAAACCCTGGAAATTGATTACCGTCATTTGGTTACCATTTTTTAACTGAGTGATTTCCAATGGAATTTCCATACCCCCTTGATTTACTTTTGCACTCATCTGGATTCCTTCTAACTTTCCCCAATTTTCCATCCCCCCTGTATTTTCAAAATAATTTGTTATAATTTCATCAGCAGTTTGGGAGTTAACAGTTATGCTTGCAGAAACAGCTAATACGAATAGTAGAATTTTTTTCATTATGAAGGTTTTTAGTTTTTATTTATAAGTCTATGAATTTACAGAAATGTTACAAATTAACGGTAAATATTTCGTAAACCTTTTGGTCAAAATTGCGAATCGTAAGACTAAAAAGAAGATTCTTGGCTGCATCTTTACAGAAAATTTCGATTTTGAGAGTTGCAACAACATTTTCACTCCAGAGATAAAGTCTATTATGTTGGCAACCAATGTTTTAAAAAGTGGTAAAAATAAAAAGGAGGTCAAAAAGGACCTCCTGTCTAATATGGCTCCCCCTGTTATTCAAAGTTGCAACACAATTTCTTCTTTTGACGATCCACTCACCTTAGACGATATCCAATTTTCCCTCAACAATAACACATAAGTAACGAGTGTAAACTTCCTTTATTAAGACTTAAAATACCTGAATTAACTGAAGATGATATACCTATTATTAATCACTTGGACAAGTTCCCCAGATAGGTTTGTTGGCTTCTGTAAGGGCTGAACCACTAGAAAATTGATCATCAGGCTGAGATTGAAAATTAGAAACACACCAATTGGTTAAGTCTTGATTAAAATTAGTTGCACCATCAAACATACCATTCATATTGGTTACACTTGAAACATCCCAGTTTCCTATGGGTTGATTGAAAGATTCAGCAAATAAAAACATATGCTCTAGGACTGTAACATTTGAAGTGTTCCAATTCCCAATGTTTTGATTGAATACTTTTGCGTTGTAAAACATTCCCTGCATATCGTTAACTTTAGAAGTATCCCAGCTGCCTATATCTTGATTAAAATTGCTATTTGCAAACATATACCTGATAGAAACTGCATTAGAAATATTCCAACTTGCAATATCCTGATTGAATGATGTAGCCCCATCAAACATATGCCCCATTTGAACAACGGACGATAAATTCCAAGATGAGATATCTTGATTAAATTCTGAAGAAGCTATAAATACAGAATTCATATTGGTCACGTTAGAAGTGTCCCAAAAACCAATATCATAATTAAAAGAGTTGTCCCCAAAAAAATTATTATCTGGAAAATCTCCCTCCATATCGGTTACCAGTGTAGTACATAAATTGAAATTATTATTTGCAAATTGGTCCTTTATAGTTGAATCATCAACAACAGTATAAGTAACTCCATTAATATCAGCGGTCTCTCCTACTGTTGCATTTGGACACTTACAAGTTCCGTTCTCAAAATAGATGTTTCCTGTTGTTGAGGTACTTGTTGTAGTGTTTGCTAATACAATAAGTTGACCAATTACAACTACCGAAACTGTTGAACTTTCTATGGTTTGATTGTTGTAATATTTCAAACTGAAAGTGTGTGTCCCTGGGGAGGTTGGGGTACCACTAATAATTATCCGGTTGTTGACTCCATCAAAACTGTAAATCACTCCATTGGGGAAGTTGTCTCCAGCAGAATTCAAAGGAACTCCATTGTCATTATCAGGACAGTTAGTAGTAAGCTGAATTACGGTCTGTTGAATTGAGTCGCCAAGGGTAATACTCTGGTTGAGTGACCCACTTAATAACTCAATTGAAGCTGAAGTACAGATTTCTTCAACAGTATTTTGACTACTTACACTAATTTGACCACTCACGGAAGTAGCTATATTAGGAGCCGTTACAACAATTGTGTAATCATAAGTTCCTGATGCGTTACCAGACGGTGCTCCGCTTATAGTAGCTTGATTGTTATTAAAAGTCATCGTTACTCCCGGTGGAAGATTATCAGCACTCGCAGACAATGTTTCAGTACAAGTTGTAGTGAAAGAATACACAATATCTTGTATGGAGCTAGTTTGTGTTACTGTTTGAGTTTCTGAGCCGCTATCTAATGAACTTGTGATTGTACAAGTTGCTGAGGCTACTGTCCCAGTAATTGGGTCTTCACTCTCTATGTAATCATCATCTTTATCTCCATCTAAATCATCATTACATCCATTATTAATATCGATTGAAAAACTAATAAAGCTATTGGAGATTACAATGTTCGTTATTGTCCCAAAGGGGGAGTTTGATTGTGACAAACTAATGGATGTATTTGAATCAAAAACATACTGACCTGAAATTGTTGCTGTTGATGTGAAAATAGAAAACGTTGCATCGGTTCTGAAAATTATTTCAGTAATATCACAGTCAACTAATAGTGATTTATCTGATTTTGAGCTTACAGATTTTTTTCTAATCTTCCATTTACCAACTCCACTTGTCGGATTGTCATCTTCGGTTATAATTTGTTCAAATGTTCCTGTGGCATTGATTGAACTATTAACCTCAACTTCAATAGGGTTATCAAAGTCTACAGACACTTCTTCCTGACCTGTAGCAGCGTCAATAAACCCTCTGGCTAAACCTTCCCATCTGTAAAACAACCATCCCGCTTCTGGAGTTGCTGTCAAACGAACCGTACTCCCAGATTCATAATCAGTTTTAGATTTTGCTGAACTAACAAGTTCTTCTGCCACAGAACCCTGACCACTGGTTTGGAGATTAAAACTATAACTTGAACGAGTGAAATTTGCAACTATGGATGCATTAGCAGTAACTGAATACGATAAAGGATTTGTAGTTCCTGTAACATCACCAGACCATCCCGAAAATACAAACCCATCTGCTGCAGTAGCAGTAAGAGTTATCGTTGCGTTTTGAGCATATGAACCTCCCGGAGAATTTACAACACCTCCCTCAGATGCCGATACTGCAACAGTGTAGTTAACAGTTGCTGGTTCTTCTGGAACAGCAGCGTCCTTTGAACAGGCTAAAAGTAGAAAAAGAATGAAGATGGAAGCTTTTCTCATTTTGAATGAATATTTATGACACCATATTATAATTAATAATTTTAATAAACAACTAAAAATAGTGATAATACAATCTTAATACTCTTCAAAAAAGCTTTTAATCAACAAACAAAGGAAGGTCTTTAACCTCATCTACCTCTTGTTTTAATTTAGGCAAGGTGTATTGTAACGTTACCTGAAGCATCTTTATTCTTTGGTTATTGTCCAACTCATTTAGGTCTAAAGAGTCTATTAAATCGTCTAGTAGGTCTTGTAGTTTACTCCTTACTTCACTTGTTATTTTGTTGGGACTTCCTTTGGGTCTTGGCATATTTAGAGGTATTTTATTAATAAAAAAAATGTTGAGGTATTACCATAATTTCAAATAAACACCCTGTTTACAAACTAATATTATTAGTATAACAATAGAGTTTTACTTAAATTATAGTATTAAATTATAGAGTGCCAAATAAGTGCCAAAAAATTGACTAACTTTATACTTAACTTAATTGTAAGAAAAAACCCTCACTTTTGGCGAGGGCTTATGTTTGAATGTGTAGTGTAGCGGTTACGCTTGCTCCTCCTCTTGGGCTCGAACCAAGGACCCTCTGATTAACAGTCAGATGCTCTAACCAACTGAGCTAAGGAGGAATGTTTCAATTGGTGGGCAAATATATATTAATTTAAAAATATGCCCAAGCTGAAATGATACTTTTTTAGGAATTAATTGCCTCTACTTCTTTATCTACTTCATTTTTAACAAACTCAGCTTCCTCATCGTTCCATTCAAAATCACTACTGACTTTAAGCGTTTTAGGATTGTATGCAATTTCAAGATATTTTAAGCGGTCAATTCCGTTTACTTTTACCTGGACGATGAACCTGTGAGAATGGTAAATATCGTATGGGCTTAGGAATGTTTCATAAGAATCCCAGATGATGTTTCGGGTAAATTGAACGTTAAGGTATTTTTCCTCAATAAAGAACCTAATTTTTTTATTGATTTCACGGTTGTTGATGGGTTTAATCTCACCATCTGCATTTACTTCAAATCCATTGTGTTCCGTAATAAAATCTTCGATAGTTACTTTGGTTTCTTGGGCTGAAGTTTGTGCAAATTGAACTGCAAAAAGGCTTACAATTAAAAGGGAATAAAACTTTTTCATCGGTTTGAATTTTAAATATAAAATCAAATATAAAAAGAAGTTTGACTTTCAGGGTTGCTTTTTTGAGAAAACCCAATTAAACGACTGAATCATTTTGTAATTATCCAAAGATTGCTCTGTATAGATCGTTTCCGTTTGCAAAGATGAGAATTGCAAGTAAAAACAGGAATCCAAACATTTGTGCGTACTCCATAAATTTGTCGTTTGGTTTTCTTCCACTAACCATTTCATAAACCAAAAACATAACGTGACCTCCGTCCAAAGCAGGAATTGGTAAAATATTCATGAACGCTAAAATAATTGAAATTAGAGCAGTGCTACTCCAAAAGCCTCTCCAGTCCCATTGAGCAGGGAAAAGACTTCCTATTGCCGCGAAACCACCTACTTGTGTAGCGCCTTTTTTGGTAAATACATATTTGAATTGAGCAACATAGTCATGTAAAGTCCAATAACCGTATGAAAAGCCCTGGACGACACTTTCTTTGAGACTTAAATCTACATGAGTAAACTCAATGGTGTTATAAAATTTAATTCCAATGGTCCCATCTTCTCTAGGGTAAATTATTTTTGATACAATTTGATCGTTATCTCTTTTAACTTTGAGTTTAAGCGTATCATACTTTTTTGTTCGAAGTTCATCAACCAAAAAAGAATAACTTTTTATGTCAACTCCATTAGCATTAATGATTTCATCACCCGTTAACAAACCAGATACTACTGCTGGGCTATCGGGCTGCACTTCAATAAAAGGAGGGCCGGCAATTCCGATGGGTCTAAGATCTCCAGATTCAAACATTTGAGCGCCAAAATCTTCAGGAATTTGAAGGGTTTCTTTAGTATCGTCGGCACGGAGAACACCAACTTCTTGGACAGATCTCAAAAATAAATCTTTGTTAATCAACAGAACATTATCTAAGGTTCTTCCATCAACATTCAAAATTTTATCTCCATCGCGAAAACCTATTTTTTCAGCCAATTCAGAAACTTCAATTCCGTTGGGAACAGCTTCTGTAGTGAGGGTGTCTTTTCCCCAAACAAAAAGAATCATCATATAAATCATAAAACCAAGGATGAGGTTTACAACAACTCCTCCCAACATAATAATCAGACGTTTCCAAGCTGGTTTTGATCGAAATTCCCATGGTTGCGGAGGTAATTTCATTTGCTCAGTATCCATACTTTCGTCGATCATTCCAGATATTTTGACATAACCTCCCAGCGGAAGCCAACCTATCCCATATTCTGTATCGCCAAATTTCTTTTTGAACAAGGCAAATTTGACATCAAAAAACAGGTAAAACTCTCTCTACTCGAGTTTTGAATAATTTTGCGGGAATAAAATGTCCTAATTCATGGAGGACAACCAATAGGGATAAGCTGAGTAGTAGCTGAATTCCTTTAATAATAATTGGGCTCATGGTCAATTTTAAAATTAAGGTTCAAAAATACTAATTTCCTTGTCCTAACCTTGCGTTTATCAGGATTTTAATTTCTTTTAACATAAAAAAACTCAGTATCTTTACCTCAATTTTAAACCAGTGAATTTTTTTTTCAAAACTTACAGAACCTTTTTAATCGTATTTGGTCTGCTTTCGGTAGGTATATTAATCTTGTTTTATGACGCCTTAAAACCGAAACGTGTTTTGCCAATTTATCAGCCTGCAAAGCTCAATTTTGAATTGGTCGACAGCACCCTTCAACACATAAAAAGAAGACATCGTGTTTCTGATTTCACACTGACCAATCAAAATGGTAAGACCATCACTCAAAAAGATTATGACCAAAAAATTGTTGTGGTAGATTTTTTCTTTACAACCTGCCCTTCGATTTGTCCGATAATGACAAATAATATGGCAATCCTTCAAGAAAAAATTAAAAATCAATCCCAAATAAAGTTACTTTCTTTCAGTGTGACTCCCCAAATTGATTCAGTTGCTCAATTAAAAAAATACGCCAAAAAAAACGGTGTCTTAGATGCTCACTGGAATTTACTTACTGGAGATAAAAAGGAAATCTATGCTCTAGCCCGCAAGTCTTATTTTGTAGCAAAGAACGACGGAGATGGCGGACCATTTGATATGATTCATACCGAAAATTTTGTTTTGGTAGATCCTGACCGAAGAATCCGAGGCTATTATGACGGAACTGATGAAGAGGATATGGAAACCCTTTGGGAAGATTTGCAAATCTTAAAAAAAGAGTATCCAACTCCTTCAAATTAACACCACTCTTTTTGGCTTCCCTCCCTTTTTTATTTACTTTTGCTTCTTTAAAATCATTCTAAATAATGACTACTCTAGATCTTATTGAAAAAAATCAGCTTGGTAAAATAGTTGCAATAGAGACCAATCTTTTGCCACTTAAATTAATTGAAATGGGCTGTTTACCTGGAAATGAAGTGTATTTAGAACAACATGCTCCCTTAAAAGATCCAATGTATCTTGTGATTGATGGCTGCCATCTAGCTATTCGAACAGAAACAGCCAAAAACATAAAGATAGAATTGATCTAGATGAGTAAAACCATTAATGTAGCGTTGATTGGAAATCCGAATACCGGAAAAACTTCCGTATTTAATGCTTTAACAGGTCTAAATCAAAAAGTAGGTAACTATCCAGGGATTACTGTAGAGAAGAAACAAGGAAGTTGTCGACTCAATCACACCACAAAAGCACACATAATCGATTTACCAGGAACCTACAGTCTCAATGCGTCTTCTATGGACGAGAGTGTGGTGATAGAATTATTACTCAACAAAAACGATAAAGATTATCCCGATGTAGCCGTTGTTATCTCTGACATCGAAAACCTAAAGCGAAATCTTCTTTTATTTACACAAATAAAAGACTTGGAGATCCCCACGCTTTTGGTAATTAATATGTCCGACCGAATGGTAGGTAAAGGAATTTCTCTAGATATTGCTCAGTTAGAACAAAAATTGAAAACCAAAATAGCTTTAATCAGTACACGCGAAAATAAAGGGATTGAGTTTTTAAAAACATGTTTGTTGGATTATAGGTCTCTGTCTAAAGAAGGTTGTTTGGACATCACAAAAATCGATGAAGCTTATTTTGGAAATTTACAAAAAGTGTTTCCTGATCAATCACTTTATAAATTGTGGCTGGTCATTACACAAGACGTTAATTTTGCCAAAATTCAACGAAAAAAAGTTCAAGATGCAACCGAATACAAAACCCAACCCATTGCTCATTTGAAACGCTTGCAACAAAAAGAAACTATAAAACGTTATCAATTCATCAATCAATCCTTAAAAGAGACCTACACGGTAGATCAATCCAAAGCAACTGATTATCGTTCAAAACTGGATCGAATTTTGATTCATCGTTTTTGGGGGTACATTATTTTCTTTTTGATTCTGTTAACCATTTTTCAAGTAATTTTTGATTGGAGTAGTATTCCAATGGATTTTATTGACGAAAGCTTCAGTGCCTTGAGCGAGTACACCAAAACAAATTTACCGCCGGGACTTTTTACAAATTTATTAGCAGAAGGAATTATTTCGGGATTAGGAGGTATAGTTATTTTTATTCCACAAATTGCCTTTCTCTTTCTTTTTATTTCTGTTTTAGAAGAAACGGGTTACATGAGTCGTGTAGTCTTTTTGATGGATCGAGGTCTGCGTAAATACGGTCTTAGCGGGAAGAGTGTTATCCCATTAATTTCGGGGACTGCATGTGCAATCCCAGCGGTTATGGCAACTCGAAATATTGAAAACTGGAAAGAACGTCTTATAACCATTTTGGTAACCCCTTTTACAACCTGTTCGGCCCGATTACCCGTTTATTTGATTTTAATTTCTTTAGTAATTCCTGAAGGAAAATTTCTAGGAATGGGATATCAAGGCTTAACCTTAATGGGACTTTATTTATTGGGTTTTGTAATGGCTTTATTATCAGCAGGCATATTGAATAAAATGTTGAAGATTCAATCCAAAACCTATTTTGTGATAGAAATGCCTAACTACAAGCTCCCACTTTTAAAGAATGTGTTGATTACGGTTTTTGAAAAAACCAAATCCTTTGTTGTAGAAGCAGGGCGAATAATTCTTGCCATTTCAATTTTGTTGTGGTTAATGGCTTCCTTTGGTCCAGGCAAAGAATTTAATCAGGCAGAAGAAATAATAATGAGCAAAGCAAAAGTCGAATCTTTTAGTGCTGAAGAGCTAGAAAATAAAATTGCTTCTTATAAACTTGAACATTCCTTCATAGGAATTTTGGGAAAAAGTATTGAACCCGCAATTGCACCTTTAGGATTTGACTGGAAAATTGGAATTGCATTGATCAGCTCATTTGCAGCGCGGGAGGTTTTTGTTGGGACTTTGGCTACCATATACAGTGTAGGAAGTGATCGAGAAGAAACTATTAAGAATCGAATGAAAGCAGAACGGAAACCCGATGGATCTTTGTTGTTTGATTTGCCTACAGGAATTTCTCTAATGTTATTCTATGCCTTTGCATTACAATGCATGAGTACCCTTGCAATCGTAAAAAAAGAAACCAACGGATGGAAGTGGCCCTTAATTCAACTTTTTAGCATGACACTAATTGCTTATCTTTCAGCTTTAATTGTATATCAAATTTTAACCTAATGGAAATTGTTCAAATTTTATTGGTAGTATTTTCTGGATTTTTTTCGATTCGGTTCTTGTACAAAAAGTTTTTTGTACCAAAAATAGACAAAGACTGTGGGACAGATTGTGGCTGTCATTAAATTACGACCTCATTAAATGTTCAATCTCTTCAATTTCAATAGGAATATTCTCCATTAAATTGACTGGGTCTCCTTCATCCTGAATAACAACATCATCTTCCAAGCGAATACCAAAACCTTCTTTGGGAATATAAATTCCAGGCTCAACGGTCATAACCATATTGGCTTCCATCGGTAAATGGAGTAGTCCATAATCATGCGTATCTAAACCAATATGGTGAGAGGTACCGTGCATAAAGTATTTTTTGTATGCGGGATAATCAGCATCTTCATTTTGAACATCAGCCTTATCAAGAAGCCCCAAGCCCAAAAGTTCTGAAGTCATTAATTTTCCAACTTCTATATGATACTCTTTCCATAGCGTTCCTGGAACCAAAAGCTGAGTAGCTTCATTTTTTACACGAAGAACTGCATTGTAAATTGCTTTTTGTCTTTCGGTAAAAACTCCAGAAACAGGAATAGTTCGAGTTAAGTCACTCGAGTAATTCCCATATTCTGCAGCAACATCCAAAAGAATTAATTCTCCAGCTTTACACTGAACTTTATTTTCGGTGTAATGAAGCACATTGGCATTGTTTCCTGATGCAATTATGGGTGTGTAAGCAAAACCTTTGGAACGATTTCGAATAAATTCATGTGCAAGTTCAGCTTCAATTTCATATTCCCATACCCCTGGTTTTACAAATTTCAATAAACGTCTAAACCCTTTTTCTGTAATATCACACGCCCGCTGCATCTGATCAATTTCTTCGGTTGCTTTAATCGATCTCAATTTTTGTAAAATAGGATTGCTTTTGGCTACCCCATGAGCAGGATATTGATCTTTACATTTTTTAATAAAACGGTCTTCTCTGGTTTCGGTTTCAACAGCTTGGCGATAATGTTCATTGGTGTTAAAATAAAAAGTATTGTTGAAGGTACTAAGCTGATTCAAAACACGATCGAATTCTTCAACCCAATAAACCGTTTCAATTCCAGAACGCTCTCTTGCTTGACTTTTAGTTAGTTTTGATCCTTCCCAGACCGCAATATGATCGTTGGTTTCACGAACAAAAAGAACTTCTCTCATCTTCGGATCGTGTGCATCAGGGAAAAGAAGTAAAACGGTTTCTTCCTGATCCACCCCTGTTAAATAAAAAAGATCTCGATGCTGTTCAAATGGCAAAACTGAATCAGCACTTATAGGATAGATGTCATTTGAGTTAAAAACTGCAATACTTTTGGGCTTCATTGCATCCATAAATGCATTACGATTTTGAATATAGAAAGAAGAAGGTAAAGGTTGATATCGCATAATTCCAATATTATTTGAAGTAAATATATGAATTTGTCTATCAATCACTTTCAGTTATTTTCTTTTCTTCAAACGTATTTTTTTGTACTTTCAACACCCAAGAATAAAACCGCAAAACTTTATGAAAACGTTCCACACCATCTTAATGTTATGTACCCTAATGGTTTTGGGTGCGCAGACCAACCTTAATAAAAACTCAATTGTACAAAATATTCCTTTTGAAAACATTGGACCAAAAGTAATGAGCGGACGGATAGTTGCATTGGAGGTTAATCCAAATGAGCCAACAGAGTTTTACGCTGCCTATGCTTCAGGAGGAATATGGCATACCGTAGATAATGGAATCAGTTTCAAATCGATAACCGACAATGCACCAACACAAAACATTGGTGAGATTGCAGTGCATTGGCCAACCCGAACCCTTTGGGTAGGAACAGGGGAGAACAATTCCTCTCGATCATCATATGCAGGAATAGGAATACTCAAAAGTTCTGATAATGGTAAAACGTGGGAGATAAAAGGATTGGAAGACAGTCATCATATCGGAAAAATTTTAATTAACCCAACCAATCCAGATGAGTTAGTTGTTGGGGTAACAGGACATTTATACACTCCAAATGATGAACGTGGGGTTTATAGAACTGAAAACGGAGGAAATACTTGGGAACAAACTCTATTTGTAAACGATACTGCTGGAATTATTGATATGAGTTCGGTACCTGAAGATTTTAACATTCAATATGCATCTGCTTGGGAAAAAGACAGAAAAGCATGGAACTTCAGAGGCAATGGAGCATCATCGGGGGTTTATAAAAGTATTGATGCTGGAAAAACATGGAATTTAATTTCAACTACAGCAAGTGGTTTTGCAACGGGAGAAGGAGTTGGTAGAATAGGATTGGCAGTTTACGATGAAAACATTATTTATGCCATTCACGATTCTCAATTTAGACGTCCCGAGGAAGCCAAAGAAAAGACAAAAGGACTCTCAAAAAATGATTTTAAGAACATGAGTAAAGAGGTATTTTTAGCTATAGAAGATAAAGCTTTAGACCTTTTTTTAAAAGAAAATAATTTTCAGGAAAAGTATCGCGCTCGAAACATTAAAAATAGTGTTCGAAACGGTTTGGTAATCCCCAAAGATTTAGCAACTTATTTAGAAGATGCAAACGCACTGTTGTTTGATACTCCTGTAGTTGGGGCTGAGGTTTTTAAAAGTTCAGACGGGGGAAAATCTTGGGCCAAAACCCATCAAGGATATATCGATGATCTTTATTATAGCTATGGATATTATTTTGGACATATTCATGTAGCACCAAAAGATCAAAAGAAAATATATATTTACGGTGTACCTATTTTAACCTCAAATGATGGTGGAGAAAATTTTAAAGCAATTGGAAAACCTAATGTTCATTCTGATCACCACGCATTATGGATCAATCCAGATAAGCCCGGTCATTTAATTAATGGGAATGATGGCGGTGTTAACATTACCTATGATGATGGGGAACATTGGATGAAAAATAATTCAACCGCGGTAGGTCAATTTTATGCGATTAATATTGATTACGAAAAACCCTACAATGTATATGGTGGACTTCAAGACAATGGTGTTTGGAAAGGAGCACATAATGCACGAAATGACGAACGCTGGCAATCTAGTGGACATAATCCATGGACTTCTATTATGGGAGGTGATGGGATGCAAATTCAAATTGATAAAAGAAACAGTAATATCGTTTATACAGGATATCAATTTGGAAACTACTTTCGTTTAGACCTTGAAAATGAAAAACGAACTTATATTCAACCCAAACATGAATTGGGCGAATCTCCTTATCGTTTCAATTGGCAAACACCAATTTTATTATCATCTCATAATCAAGATATTCTGTATTTAGGTGGTAACAAACTTCACAGATCCATGAATCAAGGAGATGATTGGGAAGCTATTTCTGAAGACTTAACTCAAGGCGGGAAAAAAGGAAATGTAGCTTTCGGAACTCTAACAACTTTAGCAGAATCCCCATTTAAATTTGGCTTTTTGTACACTGGAAGTGATGATGGAATTGTATCCCGTTCAGAAGACGGAGGCGTGAGCTGGAGTCGGATTTCTGATCAATTACCACAAAACTTATGGGTAAGTAGAGTAGTTGCATCTGAGCACGCCAAAAATCGTGTTTATCTAACCTTAAACGGATATCGTAAAGATGACTTTAGACCTTATGTTTACATGAGTGATGATAAAGGTGAAACATGGAAATCAATCAACTCGAACCTTCCAGATAGCCCAATAAATGTTCTTCGGGAAGACCCTACCAACAGCCAAATTCTTTATCTAGGAACCGACAATTCGGTTTATGTATCTTTTGATCAAGGTCAAAAATGGATGCCTTTTAAAAGTGGATTAACCAATGCAGCTGTCCATGATTTAGTTATTCAACCCGAGGCAAATCATCTCTTGGTTGGAACTCATGGAAGATCTATTTATAAGGCAGACTTAGCAGCATTTAAGCAAGTCAACAAAACCTTTTTGAACGAAGAGTTAATTCTATTGGAGCCCAAAGAAATTAAATACTCCAACCAATGGGGGAGTAGTTACTCAACTTGGAGAGATGCTTACGAACCTGAAGTAACTTTTACAGTCTATGCAGGCAAATCAGGTAATTATGAAATGCAAATACAAAACTCAAAAGGACTGGTGCTTTTCTCGAAAAAAGGGATGCTTGACGCTGGGTTTAATTTAATAAACTACACCCTTGAGAAGGATGCAAAAGGGATAATAAGTTATAATAGAAAAAACAAAAAATCTACCTCAAATCTTGCTAAAAATGGAAAACACTATCTTGAAAAAGGCATCTATAGTGTCGAATTTATTAAAGGAACTCATAAGAGCAAAAAAGAACTACACATTAAATAATCCATTCAGGTCTCAAACTCTTTTTTTGGGATTATTGTTTTTAGGTTTTTTAAATAGTGTTTTTGCACAAAATGAAAAATCAAAAGATAGTATTTGGATAAAAGAAGCAAAAATAGGAGTTTTGGTCAATCAAGCTGCTTTTGGTGAATGGCTTGGAGGAGGAACCAATAGTTTTAATGGAATTGTAAATCTTGATTACAAGATAAGTCACACTAGAAATCAATGGGATTGGACAACAACTTTAGATGCTTCCTTAGGGTTTACTAAAACAGAATCTTCTGATTTCTTAAAAAAAACAGTCGATCATTTTGAAATCAATTCCGTATTGGTTCGTGTTGGAGAAAATCCTTGGGGTTTTTCTTCATCCATAAATTTAAAGTCTCAGTGGATTGAGGGATATGCCTTCTCTGAAGGAAGTTTGGGTGAGGAAATAAGGACTAAGATAACGGATTTTTTCTCTCCTCTTTACGCACGTTTTGGATTTGGATTTACGTACAAAAAATCAAAATCGTTTAGCCTCCAAGTAGAACCTTTGACCGGACGTTTAATTTATGTTTCGGATCAATTTACTAGAGACTTAGCATCAGGGGAAACATATTTTGGAGTCAAACCCAATCGTCAGACACGATGGGAGGCAGGGATATCTTTCTCGGCTCAAGGAGAATGGCCATTATTTCAAAATGTTAGCCTAATCAACAGGTTAAATGTCATTTCTAACTATTTAGAGGAGTTCAAGAATTTTGATTTTGATTATACTATGACAATCAATATGAAAATAAACAACTACCTATCTACTCGACTAGAAATGCAACTTGTGTATGACGATAATGCAATAGCTAAAATGCAATCCCGGCAAGTTTTTGGAGTCAGTGTTGGGTTTTCATTCTAATTTTGTATTCAGTTTAGGTAAAAAATTGCTGGTTTTGTGTTAAAAAAGCAATACGGTTTATTCGTATTTTATCACAACAAGGCTTCTTACTAAAAAAACGGTTCATATATTTTATTTCGAAATCCTTTTAGCTTAATTTTGCTCTTATCAAAATAAAAATTAATGAGCGGATTAATCAAGTCATCTTTGGCAAGAAAATATGCGATGGCACTTTCAGGATTATTTTTGATTGTGTTTCTGTTACAACATTTCACCATCAATCTAATTTCAGTTTTTAGCGAAGAAGTATTCAATGAGGTTTCTCATTTTATGGGAAACAATCCAATAGTGCAATTTATACTGCAACCCATACTTATTTTTGGAGTTCTCTTCCATTTTACTATGGGATTTGTATTGGAATATCAAAACAGAAGCTCAAGGGCACAGAATTATGCTGAAAATAAAGGCTCTGCGAATTCTACTTGGATGTCTAGAAATATGATCTGGTCAGGTGCTGTAATTCTTTCATTTTTGGGGCTGCATTTCGTTGATTTTTGGTTTCCCGAAATGAATTACAAATACATAGAAGTTTTACCTGAAAACCCCAATCGATATTTTGAAGAAATGGTTCATAAATTTGTAAGCCCAGTTCGGGTAGTACTATATGCGGTTTCATTTGTGTTTTTAATGCTGCATTTATTACACGGGTTTAGTTCTTCATTCCAGTCAGTTGGATTAAACAATAAATACACCAAAGCATTAAAATCATTTACAATTGCTTTTTCTGTTGTGATTCCTGCAGGATTCATTTTCATAGCATTTTTTCACCATTTAAACGCATAAAAGTATGGCGAGTTTAGATTCTAAAATACCCGAGGGTTCTTTATCAGACAAATGGACCAATCATAAGAGTCATATCAATTTGGTGAGCCCAGCAAACAAACGTTTGATAGATGTTATTGTTGTAGGAACAGGATTAGCCGGAGCTTCAGCAGCAGCTACTTTAGCCGAATTAGGATATAATGTAAAAGCATTTTGTTTTCAGGATTCACCGCGAAGGGCGCATTCTATAGCAGCTCAGGGAGGAATTAATGCAGCAAAAAATTATCAAGGAGATGGGGATTCAACCTATCGCTTGTTTTATGATACAATCAAGGGAGGCGATTACCGTTCTCGAGAAGCAAACGTACATCGTTTGGCTGAGGTTTCGACCAACATCATCGATCAATGTGTAGCCCAAGGAGTTCCTTTTGCACGGGATTATGGAGGGTTGTTGGATAATCGGTCTTTTGGAGGAGTTTTGGTATCGCGAACCTTTTATGCCAAAGGTCAAACAGGGCAACAATTATTGTTAGGAGCCTATTCGGCAATGAACCGCCAAATTGGTCGAGGAAAAATCAAGATGTATAACCGTCATGAAATGATGGATTTGGTTATTGTAGATGGTAAAGCTCGCGGAATTATTGCTAGAAATCTTGTAACAGGTCAGATAGAACGCCACGGAGCACATGCAGTAGTAGTAGCTTCTGGAGGATATGGAAATGTATTTTTCCTTTCTACAAATGCGATGGGGAGCAATGTTTCTGCAGGATGGAAAATTCACCAGAAAGGAGCTCATTTTGCCAATCCCTGTTTTACACAAATTCACCCAACCTGTATCCCTGTTTCTGGAGATCATCAATCCAAACTAACCTTGATGTCCGAATCTCTAAGAAATGACGGGCGTATTTGGGTTCCAAAAAACCTTGAAGACGTTAAGGCCATTCGAGAAGGAAGGTTAAAACCCACAGATCTTAAAGAAGAAGATCGCGATTACTACTTAGAGCGTCGTTATCCTGCTTTTGGAAACTTGGTCCCTCGGGATGTTGCATCTCGTGCTGCTAAAGAACGATGTGATGCTGGTTTTGGAGTGAATAAAACAGGTGAGGCAGTGTATTTAGATTTTGCATCTGCAATTGTTCGTTATGGAAAAGAACAAGCACATGTGAAAGGCTTAGATGAAAAAGATTCCGTTTTAGTAAAAAAATTAGGACAGGATGTGGTTCGATCCAAATATGGAAACTTATTCCAAATGTATGAGAAAATCGTAGATCAAAATCCTTATGAAATGCCCATGATGATTTATCCAGCGGTACATTATACTATGGGAGGTGTATGGGTAGATTACAACCTGATGACTTCCATTCCCGGTTGCTATGCCATTGGAGAAGCAAACTTTTCGGACCATGGAGCAAACAGACTTGGCGCATCTGCCTTGATGCAAGGACTGGCTGATGGATATTTTGTTTTACCTTATACAATTGGGGATTATCTCTCAAATGATATTCGTACTGGTCCAATACCTACGAACACCCCAGAATTTGATGCTGCTGAAAATACAGTAAAAGATAAAATCAATTTGTTTTTAACCAATAAAGGGAAAAATTCGGTGGACCACTACCATAAGAAATTAGGTAAAATTATGTGGGACAAGTGTGGAATGTCCAGAAACGCAAAAGGGTTGAAAGAAGCAATGTCAGAAATCAAAGCGCTCAGAGAAGACTTTTACGAGAATGTAAATGTTCCGGGAACAGATTCTGAATTTAATGAACAGTTAGCAAAAGCTGGACGAGTAGCAGACTTCCTTGAATTAGGGGAATTGTTTGCAAAGGATGCTTTGGAGCGAACAGAATCTTGTGGAGGTCACTTCCGCGAAGAATCCCAAACTCCCGAGGGAGAGGCCATGAGAGATGATGAAAACTTTACCTTTGTTTCTGCATGGGAATATAAAGGAGAGCCTGCGGATGCAGTCTTACACAAAGAAGAATTGAATTACGAAGAAATTGAAGTAAAAACGCGTTCATACAAATAGAACTATGAATTTGACTCTAAAAATCTGGCGACAAGCCAATACAAGCGCCCAAGGAAAAATGCAAACCTATCCGATTGAAAATGTTTCACCGGACATGTCTTTCTTGGAAATGATGGATGTTCTCAATGAACAGCTTATAAATAAAGGAATTGATCCAGTTGCATTCGATCATGATTGTCGGGAAGGAATTTGTGGGATGTGCTCTATGTACATCAACGGAGAAGCTCATGGTCCTGACCGATTGGTAACTACCTGTCAGTTACATATGCGAAAGTTCAAAGATGGAGAAACCATAACAATTGAACCCTTTAGAGCGAATGCATTTCCAGTGGTAAAAGACCTAGCGGTTGACCGATCAGCTTTTGATCGTATTCAACATGCTGGTGGTTTTGTAAGTGTCAATACCTCTGGAAATACTCAAGATGCTAACGCCATCCCAATCAACAAGCATGACGCTGATAACGCTTTTGACGCAGCAACCTGTATTGGTTGTGGTGCCTGTGTAGCCAGCTGTAAAAATGCCTCTGCAATGTTATTCGTTTCTGCCAAAGTTTCACAATATGCCTTACTTCCACAAGGAAAGGTAGAAGCCGCCGATCGAGTTTTGAACATGGTAAAACAAATGGATGAAGAAGGCTTTGGGAATTGTACCAATACCGGTGCTTGTGAAGTAGAATGCCCTAAGGGAATTTCCTTAGAAAACATTGCTCGTATGAATAGAGAATATTTGGTTGCTTCGGCAAAAGGGTAGAAGTATTGACTTGAAAAAAACTACTAATCAGATCAGATTGGTGGCTTTTATATTTTAAATC
The DNA here is from genome assembly GCA_943789305.1 of uncultured Flavobacteriaceae bacterium. Taxonomy (GTDB): domain Bacteria; phylum Bacteroidota; class Bacteroidia; order Flavobacteriales; family Flavobacteriaceae; genus Arcticimaribacter. The sequence continues at coordinate 138,626 of CALSTP010000001.1, forward strand.
GCCTACATTAGGGTTGTCACAAAATAACAGAGTAATAATTTTTATAACTTTGAATTATTGGTCACTTTAATAAAGATTTATGGAGCTTACAATCACTGAATTTGTTATTGGAATCCTTTCAACAAATTTAGTTCGTTATTTTACGATTGCGGGATTTTTCTTTTTATTTTTCTTTGTCTTTTTTAAGAAGAAGTGGGTTCCAAAAAAAATTCAAAATCGGTTTCCAAAAAATCAAGACTATTACAGAGAAATAGGCTACTCTTCGTTGAGCCTATTTATTTTTATGTTGGTAGCACTAGTGGCCATACGTTCTCCGTTAGGCGAATTTGATCTCCGTTATCAAAGTATAGAATCACATGGGATAGGCTATTGGTTTTTGAGTGTTTTTTTAATGATTTTGATGCACGACACCTATTTTTATTGGACACATCGCACCATGCATCATCCAAAAATATACAGGCTGTTTCACGAAGTTCATCACAAATCGACCAATCCTTCTCCATGGGCAGCTTTTGCTTTTCACCCCCTAGAAGGGATTGTTGAAGCAGGAATTATTTTTCCAGTCATTTATATAATTCCATACCATATGTCCGCATTATTTGTATTTCTGGTTTTTATGACAGTGTACAATGTTTACGGACATTTAGGATATGAATTGTACCCCAAAAGTTTCAATAAAAATTTTTTTGGAAAATGGCTTAATACGTCGGTTTCTCATAATGCACACCATTCAAAATTTAATGGAAATTACGGATTGTATTTTTTGTTTTGGGATCGTTGGATGGGTACACTTCGACCAGATCCGAAGAAATGCTAAATTAATAGAAAAGTAAAATACAAGAATTAAAACTTTTTAGTTCGACTTGGTTCGTTCAACAGCTTTTTGCCAACCTTTGTATTTTTGGATTCGTTTCTGATTCTCCATTTTTGGGGTAAAAAAGGCTTCACGCTCCCTTACTTTTTCAATAGTATCATATGTCCAAAAACTGGCTTTAATTCCTGCTAAGAATGCAGCACCTAAAGCAGTAACCTCTATTATTTTTGGGCGATCTACATCTACATCAAGAATGTCGGATTGAAACTGCATAAGGTAATTATTAGCAGAGGCTCCACCATCAACCTTTAATGCTACCATTGTAGAGCCACTGTCTTCTAACATTACGTTGATTACATCTTTGGTTTGATAAGCAAGGGCTTCCACAGTAGCCTTGATGATTTCATTTTTACCGATGTCCAATGTAATTCCCGTAATAGATCCTTTGGCATTGGCATCCCAATAGGGAGCACCAAGTCCAGCAAAAGCAGGGACAACATATAAATCCTCTAAAGGGGGGATGGATTGGCAAATTGCTTCGGTTTCTGCGGCTTGTTGGATTAAGTTTAATTGGTCTCGTAGCCATTGAATCGAAGCTCCTCCAATAAATATACTTCCTTCAAGAGCATAATTTGGAAGCTCATTTTCTAAGCTGCAGGTTAAGGTTGTGAGTAGTCCTTTGTTCGAAATCAAATGCTTTGAGCCAATATTGAGTAGGATAAAACAACCTGTTCCGTATGTATTTTTTGCAACTCCTGCACGATGCCCTCCTTGTCCAAATAAAGCAGCCTGTTGATCTCCTGCTACTCCATAAATAGGAATTGAAACACCGTTGTAATCTAATGCTCCAAAATCAGAAGAGGATGCTTGAACCTCAGGGAGCATGGATCGAGGAATATCCATCGCTTTTAGAATTTTATCATCCCAAGCTAAGTTTTTAATGTTGTAAATCATGGTTCGAGATGCATTACTGTGATCTGTAAGATGTTTTTCTCCTTTTGTGAGTTTGTAAATCAACCAAGAATCAATGGTTCCAAAAAGTAAATTACCAGCCTCTGCCTCAGCTCTTGCTTGAGGAACTTCATTCAGTATCCATTTCAATTTTGTTCCTGAAAAATATGAATCGATAATCAAACCTGTATTTTCATGTATATAAGATTCCAATCCTTTGGCTTTTAAATCATCACAAATTGGAGTTGTTCTTTTATCCAACCAAACAATGGCTTTATGAATGGGTTCTCCTGTGTTTTTATTCCAAACTACAGTAGTTTCTCTTTGATTGGTAATCCCAATAGAAGCAATTTCTGAAGGATCAATTCCTGTTTCTTTCAACACATTTTCAAAGGCCTGAAGTTGATCGGTGTAGATTGCATTCGCATCGTGTTCCACCCAACCCGACTTTGGATAATACTGCTTTAACTCTTTTTGAGAAATTGATACGATTTCCCCTTTTTTATTAAATATAATCGCTCGAGTGCTTGTGGTTCCCTGATCAAAAGCGACAACATATTTTTTTTCCATAAAGCAAATAAATTAATTCTGTTTCCCTAAAGATATAAGAAATAAAGAGAAATTCTTTTCGGATAGTTCAATAAAAATAATTCTATTTTATGTATTTTTATTTAAAAGAGTTCCAATGAAAGACGAAATCAAAGTTGCCTTAATTCAAATGGACTTAGCTTGGGAACGCCCTCAAGATAATCTGAAACTTTTTGACAAGCATTTGGAACAACTTCAATCAGAGACAGATCTAGTTTTACTCCCAGAAATGTTTACCTCTGGTTTTACAATGTGTCCTGAAAACGTAGCGGAGAAGATGAATGGAAATACGATTCAATGGATGCTATTATGGGCAAAAAAACACAACACTGCTGTTGCAGGAAGCCTGATAATTGAAGAAGAAGGGTTGTATTACAATCGCTTTGTTTGGATAAATTCAGATGAGAGCATATACTTTTATGACAAGCGGCATACCTTTACCTTAGCTGGAGAAGATCGAGCTTATCAGGCGGGTAAAAACGATGGAATACTTCAATTTAAAGGATGGAAGGTTTGTCTCCGAATATGTTATGATTTACGATTTCCTGTTTGGTCAAGAAACACCATGGACTATGATCTGTTGGTTTATGTTGCTAATTGGCCGAGCCCAAGAGCCCATGCGTGGGATACGCTTTTGCAAGCTCGTGCAATCGAAAACATGAGTTATACTCTTGGAGTAAATAGAATAGGAAAAGATGCCAAACAGAATACCTATTCTGGAAGATCTGCTGTCTATGATACACTTGGAGCAACCGTTGTTTGTGCAACTGACAAAGAAGGAATCTTTTATGCTACTTTAAATAAGAGTAAACAAGCTACAAAACGATCTCAATTAAACTTCCTCAACGACAGAGACTCTTTTACTTTACAATAAAGATTTCATTTTGATCCCAATTTGCTCTCAGAACAATTTCTCCATCCATATAAAAAACTTCCTCCGGTTGAATTTTTTTGAGATAATTCCCAGTATCCCATTTTTGATTGTTGTTTAGGTCTTTTACTAAACGAAAACCATAGGTTCCTGGATTCAAATAATCAAACTGGTAACGGCTGCTATCGTTTTTTAATGCTTTTCTAACAGTCTCTCCATTTATATCAAGAAGTTCTATGAAATAATTATAGTCCTCATCTGTTTTTACAGAAAGGATGATTACACCATAAGCTTCTATTTTTTTGGTGTTCAAACTCGTCTGAATGGTATCGTTTGTATCCCCCCAAAAATCAATAGCTGCATTGGGTAATATTTTTATGGAGTAAATATTATTTGGAGTTTTTTCAAAATCTAAAAAAATCTGATTTTTATTTTTATTGATAAAAGATTTAAAAGGAATTACTAGAGAATCTGAATCCCGAATTTCTACAAACTCTTCATTAATGGATATAATTGGAAGCGTAGATTTCACAGAAAGTGTATCCAAAAAATCAATGGTTCCTGAATGAGAAAATTCAATATCCAAGGAATCGAGAATTGGGCGAACAGGTTTCACGATTTTTTGTATCATCGAGTCTTTTCCACTTAATTTAAAAACCAAAGAATCAATTTCTTTGATACCAGTGAACCAAAAATCCAAGCTGTCTTTTTCTGTGTGTTTGGTGATTAGGTATTTAAAATCTTTTGGAACCTCACTCACAAGTTTTATTTCTTTACCCGTAGGATCGCCGTAATATCCAAAAACAATATGATGATCGTTTATAAATTTTGGTCGTGTCCAGTCAAAATTTTGAATCTCCTTAAAAAGTAAAGGGAAGCGAAGTGTATCCCCAGGAAGTTTTACAGGATCTTCAAAAAAACCGATTTTATCTATATTTTGATCAAAAAGATAATTTTTACTTACGTCCTGAATGGCGATCATTTCATAAGTTCCTTTACTAATATTTTGTAATTTGAAATATACACTGTCTAAGGTATTGGCAATATAAAAAGGTTTCTTCTTGAAAATTGTAGAGTCTGTAAACGTAGAATCTATAGGATATAAATGAACAGAAATAAAAGGCTCAGTTTCTAATTCATAAGCATCCTTTACAAGCCCTTCCAAATATAAGGAGTCGATTATTGAACCCGTAGAAAAGGTATAACTGAAAAAAGTCAAAGGATTAGCTTCATTAAAGTCCTCAATTGCAGAACCGAAATTAAGAGTATAAGTAATGTTTGATTTTAAAGAATCTAAAAACTCGACCTCAACTTTTTTGCTAACTGTAGATTCAGGAGAAATTTTATATTGGTTCGGATCTAATGGAGGAGAGGTAATAAATTGACTATTGATGTCTTTTAATTTGATATATTCATCAAAGAATAAAGTTATTTTCTCTTCATTAAAAAAGGTGGTATTTAATGGAGGAACTGCTCGAATTAATACGGGAGGCAAACTGTCTTTGGCTCCACCCGTAGGGGTACCTCTTTTAGCGCAACGGGAAATAGATAAAATTAAAATTACACTAATAATGTAGAGGAAGTTTTTTCGCATAAATCTTCTTTTAGTGCAAATTAAAGGATAAATCATTTAAATCCTATATCCTATTGTTGCAATGCTTAATTCATTTTTTGGATTTTCAAGAATTAATCTTCCACAGAAATCCAAAGTTGCTCCAGTTGTGATAATATCATCAACCAAAAGCCAGTGCTTGGGCATAGAATCTTTTAAATCTAAATAAAAAGCATTTTCAAGTATTTTTTCTCGGTCTTTATAAAAATTTTTTGTAAGTTTTTTTGTGTTCCGTGTTCGATAAAGTGCATTTTCAATGAAGGGTACCTCAAGATGATGAGCAATCGCTTTACCAAAAAGTGAAACTTGATTATACCCCCTTTTTCGATGAAGTGGAACAGGAATAATTGCATCGATGGCTTGATAATTAATTGAAGATTTTAGCTCCTGACCCAGCAAGGTTACAAAATAAGTTCCCAATTGTTTTTGACCCTTATATTTCAATTGATAAAGGAGTTTTTCTAAAATGCTGTTTTTTGAAAATAGCATAGAGCAGTCGCTTGTCTAATATTCAGCTTAGTATTGAGTTTCTGTTTTATGGGATTGTTTTCTTGCAAATGAAAATAAGTGAAAGGAAGTTGAAGTTGACAATGTACACAGATATTTTTTTCAGTTGGAATCAAAACGTTCATACAACCCAAGCACAATTTTAGAAAAAAGAGGTTTATAAAATCGCTTCCAAGCTCTTTATATTAAGTTTTTCATGTAAAATAAGATTTGACTAACGTAAAATACGAAAAAGGATTATTTTTGTACCATGACAGATTTCAAAAAAATCATTTCACATGCAAAAGAATACGGATTTGTATTCCCTTCAAGTGAAATATACGACGGTCTAAGTGCTGTTTACGATTATGCTCAAAATGGAGTTGCTCTCAAAAAAAATATTCGCGATTACTGGTGGAAGTCAATGATTCAACTGCATCATAATATTGTAGGAATAGATGCATCTATTTTTATGCATCCAACAACTTGGAAGGCTTCAGGTCACGTTGATGCGTTTAACGATCCTTTGATTGATAATAAAGATTCCAAAAAGCGATATCGAGCTGATGTTTTGGTTGAGGACTATTGTGCCAAAATCGAGAATAAAATTGATAAAGAAATTGCTAAAGCTGCAAAACGTTTTGGTGATGACTTTAATCAAGAAGAATTTACCAAAACAAATCCAAGGGTAGTTGGATATCAAGAAAAAATCAATCAAACATTAAAACGCTTAGGGCAGTCTCTAGAAAAAGAAGAACTGGCAGATGTAAAGAATTTGATCGAAGAACTTGAAATTGCATGTCCAGAGTCAGGATCTAGAAATTGGACTGAGGTGAAGCAGTTTAATCTTATGTTTGGAACAAAATTAGGAGCCTCAGCTGATTCTGCAGTGGATTTATACTTACGTCCAGAAACTGCACAGGGTATTTTTGTAAACTTTTTGAACGTACAGAAAACAGGACGAATGAAAATCCCTTTTGGAATTGCACAAACGGGAAAAGCATTTAGAAATGAAATTGTAGCACGTCAATTTATTTTTCGAATGCGAGAATTTGAACAAATGGAAATGCAGTTTTTCATCCCCCCTGGAACTCAAAAAGAATGGTATGAGAAATGGAAAGAAACACGACTTAAATGGCATCTTTCCTTAGGAATGGGAGAAGAAAATTATCGATTTCACGATCATGAAAAATTAGCTCATTATGCTGATGCCGCAGCGGATATAGAGTTTAAATTTCCTTTTGGGTTTAAAGAACTCGAAGGGATTCATTCCCGTACGGATTTTGATTTAAGTAGTCATGAAGAATTTTCTGGGAAAAAGTTACAGTATTTTGATCACGAGCGAAATGAAAATTATGTCCCTTATGTGGTTGAAACATCAGTGGGATTAGACCGTATGTTTTTGGCCGTTTTTTCATGGGCTTTACGTGAAGAAACTTTAGAGGATGGCAGCTCAAGAACAGTCTTGAAACTACCCGCAATATTAGCGCCAACTAAAATCGCAATCTTGCCCTTAGTAAAGAAAGATGGTCTTCCCGAGGTTAGCAAAAAATTGATAGAAGATTTAAAATGGGATTATGAAGTAAGTTACGATGAAAAAGATGCTGTTGGGAGACGCTATCGACGTCAAGATGCATTGGGAACACCTTACTGTATTACTATTGATCATCAAACACTTGAAGATCAAACTGTGACTATTCGTGACCGTAACACCATGAAACAAGAACGGATATCCATTAACGAATTGGGAGGCTTTTTGCATGAAAAGTTAAATTTTAAAAACTGGTTAAAAAAAATTCAATAACCTTTTAATAGGTTGATTTAAAAAAACACTTTTCATATCCCGTTTTATAAAAGCTAGAGATTGCTTACTTTAGCTATGATGAAAATCATTTCTTATAATGTTAACGGAATACGAGCGGCTTTTAAAAAAGACTTCCTCGGTTGGCTTAAGGCTGCACAACCCGATGTTTTATGTCTTCAAGAAATTAAGGCTCAAGAAGAACAGGTAGATACAGAAGCTATCGAAAAACTTGGATATTATCATTATTGGTTTTCTGCACAAAAAAAAGGGTACAGCGGGGTTTCAATTATTTGTAAAGAGAAACCCAATCACATAGAATACGGAACAGGAATTGAGCAAATGGATTTTGAGGGACGTGTTATCCGAGCAGATTTTGATAATTGTTCTGTTGTAAGTATGTATTTACCCTCTGGGACCAATTCAGAACGTTTAGATTACAAGTTTAAGTTTATGGATGAAATCAGGGATTATTATGCAGGACTTCAAAAGAAAATTCCTAATCTAATAGTATGTGGAGATTATAACATTTGTCATAAAGCTATTGATATTCATGATCCTGTTCGGAATAAAAATGTTTCAGGGTTTTTACCTGAAGAACGCGCATGGATGGATCGTTTTGTGAATCAAGGATTCGTTGATTCTTTCAGAAAGTTCAATACTGAGCCGAACCAATACAGTTGGTGGAGTTATCGTGCGAATTCTCGTGCAAACAATAAAGGCTGGAGATTAGATTATGCCATGGTAAGTGAACCCTTAAGCCCTAAAATTTCAAGAGCCTATATTTTATCTGAAGCCCATCATTCCGATCATTGTCCAGTTGCTGTCGAATTAGATTTAAAAAAAAATAATTGCATAACATGAAAAAATTTATATTTCTATCGCTTTACTCCCTTAGTTTAGTAAGTTGTGTTTCTTCAAAAATGTTCAACGAAATAGAAGGAAACTACGCTCAATTAAAAATCGACCACTCAACTTTAGAAAAAGATAACAGCGAGCTCGTTGTTCGTTATGATTCTTTGCGTTATCATTATGGAGATCTCATGTCTCAATTTGAAAAAATTGAAATGGAGCTGGAGAGTTCAAAAAAGAATTTTGAAACGCTTCAAGACTCATACACTGCTTTGGAGAAAAACAGTAATGCAGAACTACAGGAAAGTATTGAACAAAACAGGACTTTATTGGATCAAATACAATTGAAAGAATCGGAATTGTTGGAGGAACGTTCAGACCTAGATTCACTTAAAAATGAACTTGCTTCTAAAATAACAAGAGTTGATGAATTAGAACAGGTTATTGCAAATAAAGAAGCACTACTTTCTAATTTAAAATCCTCTTTAACCAAAGCGCTTATGAGTTTTGACGGAAAAGGATTGACCGTTGAACAACGAGATGGAAAGGTTTATGTTTCTATGGAAAATAAGCTGTTGTTTAAATCCGGAAGTTGGGCAGTTGGTTTTGAAGGTAAACAAGCAATCAGACAACTCGCGATGGTTTTGGAAGAAAATAAAGATATTGCGGTGTTAATTGAAGGTCATACAGACGATGACCCGTATATCGGAGATTCAAAATTATCTGGGAATTGGGATCTTTCAGTAAAAAGAGCTACATCTATAGTAACATTATTGCTAAAAAATAATGGTGTAATTCCAGAAAATATAACTGCAGCAGGGAAAGGGCAATATGCTCCGCTTGTTCCAAACACTTCATCAAGTAATCGATCTAAAAATAGACGAATTGAAGTAATCTTAGCTCCTAAATTGGATGAGATAGGGAAGCTTCTTCAAGACTTAGACTAAATTTATGAAATACACAACATTACCCGGTACCGACATTAAGGTTAGTAAAATATGTTTAGGGACCATGACCATCGGAAATCAAAATACAGAAGCAGAAGGATTTGATCAGATGGATTTAGCTCTTGATCGTGGAGTTAATTTTTTTGACACAGCAGAATTATATCCTGTCCCAGCAGAGGCCACAACCCAAGGCGAAACAGAACGTATTATGGGGAATTGGTTCAAAAAAACAGGCAATAGATCCAAGGTTATTTTAGCGTCAAAGGCAGCTGGTCCGGGGCCATATACTGCACATATTAGGGATAAGGTTAGCTTCAACAAAGCAAATCTTGTTGAAGCGGTTGAAAAGTCGTTGAACCGTCTACAGACCGATTACATTGATTTATATCAACTACACTGGCCAGAGCGTATTACCAACTATTTTGGGAAACGTGGTTACACTCACGATCCTAACGATCCTTGGGTAGAAAATTTTGAAGAAATTTTGCATAATCTCAATGAATTGATAAAGGCTGGTAAAATAAGGCAAATTGGTTTATCTAATGAAAACCCTTGGGCGATTATGAAATATATGGAATTGGCACGAAAGGGGTTACCTAAAATGATTACTCTACAAAATACATATTCTTTACTTACTCGTCATTTCGAAGTTGGAACTGCTGAAGTTTGTTTGCGAGAAAATGTAGGATTATTAGCATACTCTCCTCTAGCTTTTGGACGTTTGACCGGTAAATATAGAAACGGAAATAATCCTCCTAAAGCTCGCTTTACGTTGTTTCCTAATTTTGCAGCTCGATACAATGGAAAACAAGCTATTGAAGCAACTGAATTGTATTATCAAATAGCTAAAAAACATAATTTAAGCCTTACTCAAATGTCTTTAGCTTTTGTAAATATGCAACCTTTTGTTACTTCAAATATTATTGGGGCAACTAGTGTAGAACAACTGGAAGAAAATATAGGAAGTATTAATATCTCCCTTTCTAAAGACATTTTAAAGGAGATTGAATCAGTTCAAAGTCAACTACCTAATCCCGCACCCTAATCAAGCTTTTAAAAATTCATTTTTGGAATCGCTTCCATAAGTTTTTGAGTTGAAGGATGTTCTGGGTTTCTGCAAAGTTTATCAGCTTCTTTATATTCAACTATGACTCCCTCGTCCATAACCATGATTTTGTCAGAAATGTATTGAACAACTGAAAGGTCGTGTGAAATAAAAATGTAGGATAATTCGAGTTTTTCTTGTAAATCATTGAGTAGATTGAGTACTTGAGCTTGTACAGAAATATCTAATGCTGCAACGGATTCATCACAAATTAATATTTTAGGATTTACCGCCAATGCTCTAGCAATAACTGCCCTTTGTCGTTGACCTCCAGATAATTCATGTGGATATCGGTCGTAAAAAGTCGGTGCTAACCCCACTTGTTTTAAAAGATCAATTACCTTGAATTTTTGATGAGGTTTTTCAAGAATTTTGTGAGCGATTATTGGCTCAAGAATTGCATCTCCAATTTTTTTCTGAGGGTTTAACGCGGCATAAGGATCTTGGAAAATAAACTGAATATTGGTTCTTAATGATCTTATTTCTTCAGGAATTAATTTCTTTAAAGAAGTCCCTTCATAGTCAATATTTCCTGAGGTGGGTTTGTCTAAGTAAACCAATGTTTTTCCTAAAGTAGATTTTCCACATCCAGAGGCTCCAACCAAGCCTAGGGTTTCTCCTGGATAAAGATCAAAAGAAACATCTTTGACCGCTAAAAAACTTTCTTTCTTACCAAAAAAACCAGATTTAGACATGTATATTTTACTCAAGTTTCGAACTGAAAAAATAGGCTTTTGACTATATAGTTTATCCAATCGTATACTGCGTTCTTTTGGTTCAATAAATTCACTTTCCTCAACAGGATCAGAATAATTTTTAATTGTAGGTAATTTCTTTAAACGTTGATTAGGACTAGGGCGCGCATGAATCAAAGCTCGAGTGTAGTTATCTTTAGGTTGTTTGAAAATGGTTTTGGGGGTACCAGATTCAACGATTCTTCCTTCATAAAGAACAATAATTTTGTTTGCCAATTGGGATACTAAGGATAAGTCATGTGAAATGAATAATACACTCATTTGAGTTTGTTTTTGCAACTCTTTGAGCAAATCAATTATTTCTTTTTGAACCAGAACATCCAAAGCTGTTGTAGGCTCATCTGCAATGAGCAATTTGGGTTTATTTATTAATGCCATTGCAATCATTACCCGTTGTTTTTGACCTCCACTAATTTCATGAGGGTAGGCATTATAAATTCTTTCTGGAGAAGGAAGTTTTACGCGTTTAAATGCTTCAAGAACTTTTTCTTTCCGTTTTTCTTTTGATAAGGAATTTTTGAAATGTTTCTGAATAATTTCATTTACTTGAAGACCACATCGCATTGTTGGGTTTAAAGAAGATTGAGGTTCTTGGAACACCATACTAATTTCATTTCCACGAAGTTTTTGCCACTGTGTTTCACTAAAATTCAATAATTCAGTTTTTTCAAATTGAATGCTACCCGATTCTATTGATGTTTTAGTTTTTGGAAGTAAACCCAAAAGAGAAAGTGCAGTCAATGATTTCCCACTACCTGACTCACCAACCATAGCAACTATTTCATTGGATGAAATTTTGAAGCAAATGTCTTTTAGGATAGCTTTACCAGCTATGGAAAGCGAAAAATCTTTAACTTCAATGACGTTCTTAGAATTTAGTTGAGCCATATAATTTCATTGGTTTCTAGTAAAGGTTCATTTTTGAACCGGAGAATAACTTGTGCAATTGTTAATACATCTTTTTCACAGTAGTTCACAATTCGATCAATGTTTTTATCATCATAAAATACACGGGCAACTTCGCTTCCATCAATGTCATCTTTAGGTGATGGAATCCCGAGAACTTCTGCTAAGAGTTTTAGAGATGTGTAATGTTTAAAATCTCCAAAACGCCATAAATGCATGGTGTCAATATGAGGGATTTCCCAAGGTTTTTTACCAAAAAGGTTTAAACTTTTTGGTAAATCAACGCCTCGAATAATCATACGTCTTGCGATATATGGAAAATCAAATTCTTTTCCGTTGTGTGCACAAAGAATGTGATTTCGAAGATTATAATGATTGTCCAATAATTCCTTAAAATCAAGAAGCAATTGCTCCTCTTCTCCAAAAAAGGTTTTAATTCTAAAGTTCCGAAGATTCTTTTGAAGTATAAAATACCCCACAGAAATACAGACTATTTTTCCAAACTCCGCCCAGATTCCAGCTTTTCTGTAGAAAGTTTCAGGTGTTTCTTCCTCTTTCCTTTGATAGGCAGATTTTTGAGCCCAAAGGTCTTTTCGATAATCGCTTAGTTGATCAAAATTCTTCCTCTCTGGAACGGTTTCAATGTCCAAAAACAACACTTTTGATAAATCAACTTTTTTTAGCATTCTCAAGCATTTTGTAAGCTTCTTCGATGTACAAGTGGAATACCTCAGGGAAATCTGTTTCATTCAGTTTTCCAGTAAGATGACCCAATCGAACTACGATCAAATCATCTTCAGGAATTACAATTACATACTGTCCTAAATGACCGCGCATGGCAAAAAGAGGTTTTTTATCAATTTCAGAAAGCCACCACCCGTATCCATATTCTGGACTTTTTTCAAATCGAGGACGAACACTTAAAGCCACAAATGTGGAATCAATCAATTTTTTTCCATTCCATTTTCCATGATCTTTGTATAGTTTTCCGAATCGAGCAAAGTCTTTTGCATTTGAAGCAAAACAACAAAACGCTTTTTCCATTCCATTTTTTTTGCTGTCAATTTGCCAAAGTGCATTTTCTTTTGCTCCCATGGGCTTCCAAAACTTTTCTGAAAAATAATCACTAAGGTTCGACCCTACTGCTTTTTGAATAACCATACCCAGTAGCTGTGTGTTGCCACTCAAATATAAATATTCTTGACCAGGTGTTCCCGTTATTTTTCGGTTAAGTAGTAAAGCCTGTAAATCATCTGTGAAATAGGATTGAGTTGTAATGTTTAAGGGATTATAATATTCTTCAACCCAGTCTAGACCAGAAGCCATGCTTGCTAGGTCTCCCACTGTCAAATCAGATGCATTTCCTTCTTTAAATTCTTCAAAAAAATCTCCTACTTTTTGATCGATACTTTTAATTTTTCCATCCTCAATTGCTTTTCCCAACATACCGGTTACCATACTTTTTGCCATGGAAAAAGAATTACTTTTAGAGGTGTCCGAATATCCACCGTAATACTTTTCATGAAAAATACTATCATTTTTAATGATGAGATAAGCCACACTTTTAAACTGTTCATGTGTTTCTAATAATCGATTTGTCGGTTCAACAGTATTGTATTTTTTGTGAAGAGCCCATTCTTGAGGTTGATAAGCAGCCTCAACAATACGATTATCAAAAACTTCGTAATCGTGTAAAAAAGCTGTCTTATGGCCTGTACCATAAATTTTTATTAGCCCTGGGATTACATAATTGTATGAACTGATATAAAGTAGTGCATATAATGCAATAAAAACACCAAATATAATTTTCAATATTTTTTTCATAAGTGTAAAATTTAGTGAATTAAAAAATGAAGTAATTGCTAAAAATCAAACTTTTTTTGAACTCCAAAGCCCTCATTTTGTAAAAGCCATTTTTTTATCTAGTCCGGAGGCAAAACCAACAAGACTTCCATTACTTCCAATAACTCGGTGACATGGTATAGCTACTAAGATAGGGTTTTTTCCAATAGCAGCTCCAATAGCACGCACTGCATTTATATTCCCATAAATTTTAGCAATTTTTAGGTATGATGTTGTTTTCCCGTACGGAATAGTCTGGAGTATGTTCCATATCTTGAGTTGAAATTCAGTTCCTTTTGGGTTCATTAAAAAAGTAAAGTGAGTTCGTCTTTTTTCAATGTATTCTTTGACTTGTTCAACGCTCTCTTGAAGTACGTTAGGAATTTTAGATTCTTTATAGATTTTATTTTGGAGGATTTTTATGGATTGAACACCGTCAATATCTCCATTAATCTCTATTGTACCTAGCGAACTTTTAAATTGTTCAGATTCCATGAGATTCACTAAATGAGATTTGAGAATTATAAAATTAAATAAAAATATTTTTTAATACCACAGAATATTGCATTTAGTTTTTGGACTAAATATTCAAAAAGATTTTTAATTTGCTTTTCAAACGTTGAATTTAAAAGGGGCTACTTACCAACTTTATTTTTTATATTGTTTGTTGAAGACAAAATCGGCCTATTTTGATTTCATATATTTGAATTACAATAATTGAATAAAAATGAAAAATTTTAAATGGGAAGGAGTTATGCCTGCCTTAACCACTCAATTTGATAAAGCAGAAAAACTCAATCTAAAAGCTTTCGAACTCAATCTTCGGGCACAAATTGATGCAGGCGTTCACGGAATCATTTTAGGAGGAACATTAGGAGAGGCCAGTACACTTACGGCGGATGAGAAACTTCAATTGCTCAAAAAGTCTCAAGAAATTATTTCAGACAAAATTCCAGTAATAATTAATATTGCAGAACAATCTACTCAAGATGCAATTGCAGTTGCTCAGACTGCTGAGGCAAATGGGGCCGATGGTTTGATGTTGTTACCGCCAATGCGCTATAAAGCAACAGACAATGAGACTGTTGAATATTTTACTTCAATTGCACAAGCGAGTAAGCTTCCAATAATGATTTACAACAATCCTGTGGATTATAAAATTGAAGTTACTTTGGACATGTTTGATAATCTGCAACAATTCAGTAATATTCAAGCTGTAAAAGAATCTACTCGTGACATCTCAAATGTTACACGAATGATAAACCGCTTTGGATCTAGATTTAAAATTCTATGTGGTGTGGATACACTCGCTATGGAAAGTTTAGTAATGGGTGCTGACGGCTGGGTAGCTGGTTTAGTTGATGCTTTTCCGAAAGAAACCGTTGCGGTGTTTGCTTATATTAAGGCAAATAAAATAGATGAAGCAAAGTCAATTTACCGATGGTTTTTACCACTTTTAGAGTTGGATATCTCTCCTCAATTGGTTCAAAACATTAAACAATGTGAAGTGGCTACGGGTATCGGAACGGGTCATGTTCGAAAACCACGAATTGAATTGAAAGGGAGTGAACGGGATCGAGTTCAAAAGATCATCAATGATTCATTAGCTACTCGTCCAGATTTAGGAAATTATAAAATGTTTTTATGATTAAAGGTAAAAATCTAGTCAACGGAAAAGCAATAGACACTTTAAATACAATTACTTTTAAAACCTTTAATGCAAAGGAAAAAACAGTACTTCCCCCTTCTTACGAAAACGCTACCATTGAAATTGTAAAACAAGCTTGTGAACTTGCAGATCAAGTATTTGATGAGTATTCCAATACATCAGCTGCTACAAGAGCTAGCTTTTTAGCTCAAATTAAAATTGAATTAGATGAAAACAAAAAGTTGATATTAAATCAATATCAATTGGAATCGGGTTATCCAGATGGAAGAGCTGAGGGAGAGTTTTCACGAACCTTGGAGCAAATTCAAAGCTTTGTAGACTTATTGAATGAGGGATCTTATGTCAATGCCATCTTGGATGTTGAAATTGGCAAACCTGATTTGAGAAAAATTTTATACCCTATTGGGCCTGTAGTTGTTTTTGGTGCAAGTAATTTTCCTTTGGCATTCTCAACAGCAGGAGGGGACACAATTTCTGCACTTGCGGCAGGTTGCCCAGTTATTCTAAAAGGTCATCCCTACCACGCAGGAACAAGTGAGTTAGTGGCTCGATCGATAATAGATGCACTTGATAAGTGTGATTTGTCTCCAGGAATTTTTGCTCATTTACATGGAGAGAAAATTGAAATTGGATCCCATTTAGTTGAGTATCCCAAAATTAAAGGAGTTGGATTCACAGGTAGTTTTAAAGCTGGTAAAGCCCTATATGATATTGCTCAAAAAAGAAAAGAGCCCATCCCTGTTTTTGCTGAGATGGGGAGTATAAATCCAGTACTCATTTTACCAGAGCGTTTAGCATCTGATTCAGAAATACCTATTCAATTATCTAACTCTATTCAGTTGGGGGCTGGACAATTTTGCACCAATCCGGGTCTTATTTTAGTTTGTGGAGCTGAGATAGATTCTTTTGTTGATCGAATACTGCAGAATTTTGAAGAGGCAAATAATATGGTGCACCCAAACATAAGTCAAAATTATCAAAAGCAAATTCAAGAAATAGAAAGCCATGGAGTTCGAATGTATAGAAAATCACAAGAAGATAATAGTCCGACTGTAGGAGTAATTTCTGTTGAAAGCGTTTTGGATAAACCAGAACTTTTAGAAGAAGTTTTTGGGCCCTTCAGTATGGTTGTGTACAGTCCAAGTACATCATTAATTTCAGAATTGATACGAATACTTCCAGGACAACTTACGGCTACAGTTTTGGGAAGTAAAAAGGAAATAAAGAAAAACATAACACTTATAGGAAACCTACAAAAAAAGGTGGGTCGAATTCTCTTTGAAGGA
Organism: uncultured Flavobacteriaceae bacterium; assembly: GCA_943789305.1. Classification (GTDB taxonomy): domain Bacteria; phylum Bacteroidota; class Bacteroidia; order Flavobacteriales; family Flavobacteriaceae; genus Arcticimaribacter. The sequence continues at coordinate 155,111 of CALSTP010000001.1, forward strand.
GTTCCAACGGGTGTTGCAGTTTGTGCTTCAATGAATCATGGGGGTCCATTTCCAGCTTCAACCGATACTCGTTTTACTTCTGTGGGGACATCATCCATTGAACGGTGGTTGAGACCCATTTGTTTTCAAGACTGCCCAGCTGAATTTTTACCTGAAGCATTAAAAGACGACAATCCGCTCCAAATATTTCGTACTTTAAACAATAAAATCACAAAAGCTGAAGTATGAAAAGAGTTTTAAATTTTTTTCTAATTATTTACTTAGCCTCAGGATGTTCACCTTACACTGATGTCTCTAAATCACTTCAAAATCTTATAGGCCAATACGAAAATTATGAGTCTTATGACTCAGATGTTTTCCCCCTCGGTAATCACTCGGAAGAACGGCATCAAGCAGATTATAAATTTTATAAATCTTTACTCGAAAAAACGGAAGAAATCTCCATTGAAAAATTGTCAACAGGTGATCTTGTCTCTTTCGAACTTCTCAAATTTTTGTTGAACGATCATCTTGCAAACTTTGAATTCAAAATTCATTTGAACCCTCTTTTGTCAGATGCAGGATTCCATAATAATTTGGTTTATCGCGTTCGACCTTTAACCACAAAAAAGCAAACGATTGATTACCTCAAGATGCTTGAGGCTATTCCTCTTTATGTTGATCAAAATTTAAACCTATTGAGAAAAGGAATTGAAGAAGGTGTTTCTCAACCATTGGTTATTTTTGAAGGATATGAAAGCAGCTACAAAAGACATATTACAGATTCTGCTGTTGATAATTTTTATTTTTCTCCCTTTAATAAATTACCTGAACAATTTTCAATAACAGAAAAGGATTCCATTTTAAATCTTGCTCGAAAGACAGTTCAAACAAGTGTTATTCCTTCGTTTAAAAAAATCAAAACTTTTTTTGAAACAGAGTATTATCCAAAAACACGAAAATCAATAGGTGTAAATCAAACACCAAACGGGGCTGCTTTTTACAACAATCGAATTGCTTATTACACTACTTTAGAAATAACGGCCGATGAGGTTCATCAATTGGGGTTAAAAGAGGTAAAGAAAATAAAAGAAGCAATGGAATCGATAATTGTTGAAGTTGGTTTTCAAGGAAGTTTTGAAGACTTTTTCACTTTTTTAAGGACCGATCAGCAGTTCTATGCTAAAACCGGAGATGAGCTTTTGATGCGCGCACGTGATATTTCAAAACGCCTCGACGAAAAGTTACCTAAATTCTTTAAGACACTGCCAAGAACTCCCTATGGAGTTGCTTCAGTACCTGATGCAATTGCTCCCAAATACACAGGTGGGCGTTATATTCCTACACAACCACAGAGTACAAATCCCGGATATTATTGGGTCAATACATACAATTTACCCAGTCGACCCCTATATGTTCTTCCTGCTTTGACAGCACATGAAGCTGTACCAGGGCATCATTTGCAAATGGCATTAAACTCAGAACTCCCAGATGAAATACCAGAATTTAGAAAGTCTTTGTATTTATCTGCCTATGGTGAGGGTTGGGGATTGTATACCGAGTCTCTTGCCGGAGAAATGGGGATTTACAGGACTCCATATGAACGTTTCGGTCAATTGACTTATTCGATGTGGAGAGCCTGCCGTTTGGTTGTTGATACTGGAATCCATGCTTTTGGATGGTCCAAAAAACAGGCTATTGATTTTATGGCGGCAAATACTGCTCTTTCATTCCATGAGATCAACACAGAAATTGATCGATACATTTCTTGGCCTGGACAGGCATTAGCATATAAAGTGGGAGAATTGAAAATTTTTGAACTTAGAAAGAAAACAGAGCAAGCCCTTAAAAAAGATTTTGATATTCGCGAATTCCATAATATTATATTACAAAAAGGAACCCTTACCCTTCCTCTTATGGAGCGCGAAATAGACATTTATATTAATCAAAAATTAAATGAGTAAAGTCATTCATTTTACTTGCGTCGATGGTAATACAGCAGGAAATCCAGTCCGGATAGTTACGAATCCTATTTTGAAGTTGAAAGGAAATACAATGATGAAAAAAAGACTTCATTTTTTAGAGGAATTTGATTGGATTCGTAAGGGTCTTATGTTCGAACCCAGAGGGCACGATATGATGAGCGGAAGCTTTTTCTTTGAACCAATTGATGTTTCAAACGATGTCTCGATTTTATTTATTGAAACCAGCGGTTGTTTGCCTATGTGCGGTCATGGATTAATTGGAGCAATAACCATTTTGATTGAAGAAAACCTGATTTCTCCTAAAGAAAGAGGGACAATTCGTGTTGAAACACCAGCAGGATTAATTGTTGCTGACTATAAACAAGAAGGTAAGAAAGTCAGTGCAGTAAAGTTTACAAACATTGAGTCATTTCTATATGCAACGGATTTGGAGATTGAGCATCCTGATCTTGGAAAATTAAAAGTGGATGTTGCTTATGGTGGTAATTTTTATGCCATTGTAGATCCACAAGAAAACTTCAAAGGGGTTGAGAATTATACAGCTACAAATTTGATTGGTTACAGTAAAGTCTTACGAGATCTGATCAACAAAGTGCAAGAGTTTATTCATCCAGAAGACCCCAATATTTATGGATGCAGTCATGTTTTGTGGGCAGGTGAAACCCTAGATTCAAGCTCAACTGCCCGAAATGCAGTTTTTTATGGTGATAAGGCCATAGATCGTTCTCCTTGTGGTACAGGAACCTCTGCTCGGATGGCACAATGGTTTGCAAAAGAAAAACTTCAGGTCGGATCAACATTTATCCATGAGAGTTTTATTGGCTCTAAGTTCAAGGGAAAAGTAGAGAAAGAAACATGTATAGGGAATCTGAAAGCAATTCTTCCGAGTATCGAAGGGAGTGCTCAAATTACGGGATACAACACCATAATCATTGATCGGGATGATCCTTATGCAGAAGGATTTCAAGTTATTTAAATTAGTATGAAAAAGAAAGTAATTGTAATTGGAGGGGGAATTATTGGTTTGTCTACTGCTTTTTATTTAAGAGCAGAAGGTCATGAAGTAACTTTATTGGACAAAGGAACCATAACCGAAGGAGCTTCTTTTGTCAATGCAGGGTATTTAACTCCCAGTCATATTGTTCCACTGGCTTCTCCCGGAATGATTTCTAAAGGACTGAAATGGATGTTAAATTCTTCAAGTCCTTTTTATATCAAACCTCGTTTAGATGCTGATCTTATTTCATGGGGATTGAAATTTATGCGTTCATGTTCCAAAAAACATGTTCAGCGATCTTTGGCGGTGATTAAAGAAATAAATGAATTGAGTAAAGGATTATATCATGAAATGCATGAATCTCTTGATTTTGATTTCCATCTGGAAGATCGTGGATTGTTGATGGCCTTTCAGACTTCTAAAGCAGAAAAAAGCGAATATTCAGTCATGCAAGCTGCTCAAGATTTGGGTTTGGATGTTTCATTATTAGGAGTAGATGAGGTAAATCGATTACAGCCTGGTATTCAAATGAATATTGCCGGGGCTTTTCATTATCGTTGTGATGCGCATTCAACGCCTGAATTATTTATGAATCAATTGAAGCAAAATACATTAAAAAGCGGTGTTGAAATTCATACCGAAACGACTGTAAAAAATTTTCAAGTACTAGGGAATAGTATTTCTTCCGTGGTTACTGATCATCAAAATTTTGAAGCAGATGAAGTAGTTTTAGCTGCAGGGGCTTGGACAGAAGAACTTTTGAAACCGCTAAAAATTGCACTCTCTGTTCAAGCAGGAAAAGGCTACCGAATCAATGTAGAGGCTCCAACGGGCATTTCAATACCCTCTGTTTTGATGGAATCTAAGGTTGGAGTTACTCCAATGCAAGGATTTACTCGCTTTGCAGGAACAATGGAAATAGCGGGAATTAATCATAGTATTCGAGTGAATCGCGTCAATGCAATTGCTAAAGCCGCAACTCAATATTATTCGGGTTTAAAAATAAACGTAAAAGACAGAAAGCAAGCAAAGTGCGGTTTGAGACCTTTATCTCCCGATGGATTGCCCTTTATTGGAAGGCATTCATCTTGTTCAAACTTAGTTTTAGCTACAGGTCATTCCATGATGGGATGGAGCTTAGGACCAGCTACAGGAAAACTGGTAACAGAAATAATTTCCAATAAAAAATTATCTATGCCAATTGATGCATTTTTACCAGAGCGTAAATATGGATCATAATTTAAGGGCGATACCACATGATAAAGCAGGTGCACTATAGATCACTTTTTCTGAAAAGGCCGAACTATAACCAATAGAAACACTCCATTTTTTATTTAGAAAGTAATTGATTTCTCCAGAATAGCGAACAATTTCAATGTTATTAGCAAAAATACTCCCATTACTATTTGCGGCAGAAAGCGATCCATTATATAAAGATTGAGTTGTATTCAATCGAGTAAGTATTAAAAGTTTATCTTTAAATAATTGAGTTCCTGTCTCAAAGCCAATCCGATATTCGTCAGAAAATCCATTACTTCTGTTATTAAAAGCTAGAGAACCTTTGACATAAAACCGTTGTTTCCCAATTTTATATGAAGTACCTATAAGTATTTTCAGGATTTGATTAAATTCTCCATCACCAGTTTGATAACTCCCATCACTTCCTCCCGAACTATTTCCACTGGGAACCCAAGGCTCAATGATGCTGAGAATGCCCAGCCTGATTTTTTAAATATTTGATATTCAAATGCTAGGTCAATATCCCCAAGACTATTGAATGCTTCTCGCGATTGCCCTCCAATCCCGGAGGTGTTCACTTTTTGTTTTGATAAACGCTAGCATAAGGAATGTAACTGATTAAGGTAATTTTATCCGTAATACCATGACGTAGATATAAACTGGTAATTAATATTCCACGTGTTGCATTGGGGTTGGTCAATCCCTGATCTGTATAATTTTGATCCGCTTCCAGAAACCAAGTACCAAGTTTGTAATAACCCGTTCCTTTTTTTTTGAGTCCACTGAGCTTTTCCATGACTTATTCCCATTAAAAACAGTACGCTTAATAATAATATCTTTTTTACCATGATGTTTGGATTAAAATATTGTTGCCCAACTTTTATAGAAATAATTTGCGGAGAAACTATACGAATTGTCGGTTCAACAAAATCGTCCGTTACATCCGTTCCAATACAACTTAAGAAAAAAAGAGGATAGAAGTAGATAATAGAATTTTTCTGTGCATGATTAAAATTCAGGGTACCTTAATATATTAATTTATTTTAAAAATGCAACTTCGAAAAATAAATTATGTCAGTATTCGAGTAGCATCCTTAGCACAGTAGGTTGCAATGAGTGAAGCTCCAGCACGTTTAAATGAAACGAGTTGTTCATACATAACAGCTTCGTAATTAATCCATCCTTTTTGGCTTGCAGCTTTGAGCATGGCATATTCTCCGCTAACTTGATATGCAGCAATAGGAATTTCAATAAGGTTGTTCAAATCACGAATAATATCCAAATAAGCCAGACCAGGTTTAACCATTACGATATCTGCACCTTCTTCAACATCTAATTTTGTTTCTATCTGGGCTTCTTTTCGGTTATGGAAATCCATTTGATAGGTTTTTTTATCTCCAAAACCAGGAGCAGAATCCAAAGCAGATCGGAAAGGCCCATAAAATCCAGAAGCATATTTGGCACTGTAGCTGAGGATTCCAGTATTGTGAAATTTTTCTCTTTCTAGAAGAGTTCGAATGGCCAAAACCCTACCGTCCATCATATCACTAGGAGCAACAATGTCAGCTCCTGCTTGTGCATGTGTTAATGCCATTTGAGCAAGAATTTCGACAGTTGTGTCATTTATAATCTGATTATTTTCTACAATTCCGTCATGACCATAAGATGAATAAGGATCTAGGGCAACATCTGTCATTACGACCATCTCTGGGACAGTTTCTTTTATACTCGAAATTGCTTTTTGCATCAATCCCTTTGGGTTTATTGCCTCTGTTCCCATATTGTCTTTTAATGCTTCGGGAACTTTAATAAACAGCAATACAGACTTAAGTCCCATATTCCAAAGCTCTAAGACCTCCTTTTTGATATAATCCAAGCTCATTCGATAATAGTCGGGCATGGAAGGGATTTCTTCTTTTATATTTTTACCATCAACGATAAAAAGGGGTACAATAAAATCACTGGGAGTAATTATTTCTTCTTGAACTAAGGATCTAAGTGTTTCTGAACTTCTCAATCGTCTATTTCTTTTAATGGGATACATAGTTTTTTTATTTAAGTAAGATCATCTTTATCATCAGCGATTCCATCTAAGAATTCATCAAGAGAATTTGTACTTACATCTTCTATGCTTTCTGTAGGATCGGCCTCAGGTCCTTCTTTTGATTTTTTCATGGTACCTTGGGTCATTATCACCATAGATAATAGAATAACAATAAGTAAAACTCTTTCGTCAATTATAGAGTTGGAGGGATCAATAAAAGAAATTTCTTTGATTTGTAAGAACAATAATATGCTGATCAAACCTCGTGGAGACATGTAAACCAGAGCAGAGGGCTTTATTCTTAGGGTAGAAACTGTAAAATAAACATATCGGATTAGTAACATGATTGAAAAAATTAAAAATCCACAGATAAAAGGATTAAGTGAATTAAATTGAGTCAAGCTAATTGAAAAACCAAAAAATAAAAAGAAGAAGGTTTTGACTAAAAAAGTTGATTCTGCAGTAAGTATATGAAATTCGTGAAGCCCTTTCTCAGTCTGATTCAAATCTAAATATTTTTTCATGAAGTTTGGGAGTAAAATATGAACATTACTTAAAAACAGACCAAAAATAAAAATAGTAACTAAGGCAGGGAGATGGAAAAATTTACCAAAAGCATAGACCAAAACCAATAGGGCAAGAATTAAAAAGAATTTCACATTGTGCTCAATTTTTTGGAGAAGCTGAAAAAGAAGGTAGGTTATCAACAATGAAACTACAATAACTCCAATGATTTGCATACCTAGCGCAATCATAGACTCTGGGCTAATTAGACTCAGGTTGGACTCGAATTGTCGGATTGCATAATTAAAAATCATGATTCCCAAAATATCGGAGAAAGTAGATTCATATACCACAAATTCTTTTTCATGATTTAATAAACCTGCTGCTGAGGGTATTGCAACTGCGCTACTAATTATGGCTAATGGAATTGAAAAAATCACAGCAGTTTTATGCTCTAACCCGAGGATATTTTCTAAAGCCCATGCAACAGTAATAATGTTTAAAATTAAAATGAAAGCAGCAGCAAAGAATCCTTTCAAAATAATAGGGAGCTTTTCTTTTTTGATGTTCAATTCCAATGCTCCTTCAAGTACAATAAGAATCAAACCAACGGTTCCTAAAACAGGAATCAACTGATCTAAAAACTCAAATTCTGTAAAGCCATATAAATTCGTTCCAACACGAATTATAATACCTGTGAACATTAATAAAATTACTGAAGGAAACTTTGTCTTTCTTGCAATAGCATCAAAGACATAGGAAAACACTACCAAAAGGGGTAATACAATTAAAATTGATAGTGTATTCATTTTTTATATTTTGTTTTCAAGGTTAAATTAGTAAAAACCTTGTAGATTTAATTTATTAAACCCAATTTCTGGGCTTTTTGATTACGTCCATTAATTTGGATTCTTGAGATTTTTTTTGTGAAAAGTAATCATATCGCCACTGAACTTTGGGTGGTAAACTCATCAAAATACTTTCGATTCTACCGTTTGTTTTTAATCCAAATAGAGTGCCTTTATCATGAACTAAATTAAATTCTACATAACGACCTCTTCTTATTTCTTGCCAATCTTTTTGTTCTTTGGTAAAAGGGAGTTCTTTTCTTCGATTCAAAACAGGAAGGTATGCGTTAAGAAAATTGTCAGCAACGTCAGTTACAAATGAGTACCACTGGTTCAGAGTCATTTGAGTTGTTGGCTTTAAATAATCAAAAAACAATCCCCCAATTCCACGAGCTTCATCTCTATGAGCATTCCAAAAATATTCATCACATTTTTTTTTATAATTTTTATAAAAACTTGAATCGTGTCGATCACAACAGTCTTTACAAATTTGATGAAAATGAATAGCATCTTCCTCAAACAGATAGTAGGGAGTTAAATCCAATCCTCCACCGAACCATTGATCAATTATATTTCCGTTGAGGTCATACATTTCGAAATATCGCCAATTTGCATGGACAGTTGGAGCCAATGGGTTTTTTGGATGAAGAACTAAGCTCAATCCGCATGCATAAAAAGAGGTTTGGCTTACATTAAGGTGCGTTTGCATTGTCTTTGGGAGGTTCCCATGTACACCTGAGATATTCACTCCTCCTTTTTCAAAAACAGCTCCATCTTCGATTACTCTTGTCCTCCCGCCACCGCCTTCTGATCGTTTCCAAATATCTTCCTTAAAAGTTGCTTTTCCATCGATGGATTCCAATGAATTGGTGATCTTTTCTTGAAGTTCGCAAATGTAATTATAGAAAAGTTCTTTCATGAAAAATTATTTAACTTCCATATTCTTTAACGGCATCAACAAATGCCTGAGCATGGCTTACAGGAATATTGGGAAGTATACCATGTCCAAGATTAACAATATAACGATCTTTACCAAAAGCATTAATCATTTTTGTGACATCAGTTTTAATTTTTATTATGGGAGATAATAATTGTGATGGATCATAATTCCCTTGAAGGGTAATGTTTCCTCCCGATAGGTATCGTGCATTTCGAGCAGAACAGGTCCAATCAATTCCCAATGCACTTGCACCGGATTGTGACATTTCTTGAAGGGCAAACCAACATCCTTTTCCAAATACAATTACCGGACTTAGTTCTTTTACTGCACTTACAATTTGTTGAATATAAGGCCAAGAAAATGTTTTGTAATCTTCAGGCGATAGTAATCCACCCCATGAATCGAATATTTGTATGGCGTTTACACCAGAAGCTACTTTTGCTCTGAGATAATCTATTGTAGTATCTGTAATTTTTTGAAGCAATTCATGGGCCATTTTAGGTTCAGTAAAACAAAATTCTTTTGCCTTATCAAAGGTTTTCGACCCTTGTCCTTGAACGGCATAACAAAGTAACGTCCAAGGGGATCCAGCAAAACCAATTAAAGGAACTTCATTGTTGAGTTCTTGTTTGGTCATTTTAACAGCATCAAGAACATAACCCAAGGCTTCTTCTGCATATGGAACAACAACCTGGTCAAGAGCAGCTCGATTTCGAATTGGATTGGGGATCCATGGGCCTAAATCGGGTTTCATTTCAACTTCAATATTCATGGCCTGCAAAACAACAAGAATGTCACTGAATAAAATGGCTGCATCCGGTCCAATTTGACGAATGGGCATTACCGTAATTTCTGTAGCGAGTTCAGGTGTTTGGCATCGCGTAAAGAAATCATACTTTGCTTTTAGTTTCATAAAGTCGGGTAAATATCTGCCTGCCTGGCGCATCATCCAAACGGGAGGTCGAGAAACGGTTTCTCCTGCCAAGGCTTTAAGAAATAAATCATTTTTAATCATGATGTAGTAGCTGTTTTTTTATTTGAAAAATCATATATTCGACTGTTGGGTTAGAGGCAATTAAAATTTTTTTTGACTTATTTTTTAAAGCTTTGGCAGTAGTTGTTCCAATGCAAATACAAGTCGTTTGTTTAAGGCTATTATTTTGTAAAAAACTATGAACCCCACTTGGGCTGTAAAACAGTACAAAATCGAATGCTCCTACAGCTTTCGGTTTCGAAAAGGTTTGATATACTTCAAGTGCTTTAATTTGAATTTTATTGGCACCCAATTGATCTTCTAAATCGGCTCGTCTTTCTTTTCCGCAAAAGAATAAAAATCGTTCATTTTGGGCGTTTTTTATTATAAAATCGGCTAGTTTTGATGAATTTTCTTCAAAATGACTCACTTTTTGCCCATTTTTGAATAAAAGATCTTTGGTCTTTTCACCTACACAAAAACATTTTTTATCTTTTAAAATCATTTTATAATTTGGGTTTTTGAAAACCGATCTTACCGCATTTTGACTTGAAAATAAGAGGGTGTGTTTACTTTCTGAATATTGAAACGAAATGGCCTCTGTTTCAATAAAATTTCTTTCCACGAAGTTGCATCCAAATTCAATAATTCTATTTTTTTGAACCTGTGAAAGTACTTTTGTTGAAAGTATTCGAGTTACATTACTCATAAGGAAGATTTTAATTCTTGAAGCAAGTCTGCAGCACCTTTTTTTAGTAGTTGCTTTGCGAGTTTAATTCCTTTTTGATTTGATGATTTTTTGAACGTTTCTTTAATAATAAATTTGCGTTTTCCATCCAAAGAAAAAACACCTCCATAAAATTGAATATTGTCTCCTTCAACAGTTGCTAATGCTCCAATGGGAGCAGTACACCCCCCTTCGAGGGTACGTAAAAAGTCTCTCTCTATTTGGGTGCATAATGCAGTTTCGGGTTTGTTGAACTGTTTTAGAATATTGAATAAAGCTTTGTTTTGTGATTTACAAACAATCATCAAAGCTCCTTGGGCAGGTGCAGGAATCATCCAATCCAATATTTTTACACTTTTGTTTTCTAATTTCAATCGAACTAAAGCTGCTTCTGCAAATATTGCTCCATCCCAATTTTCATTTTTTAACTTCGACAATCGTGTTTGAATATTTCCTCTTAGTGGAACAATTTCATGATCTGGGAATTTTGATAACCATTGTGCTTTTCTTCTCAAACTGCCAGTAGCAATTTTTTGATGACTTTGAAGAGAAGACACATTGGTTTTTTGAACTATTACATCTTGAACGGGTCCTCGCTCCAATACTGCAGCCTGCTCAATTCCCTCGGGTAAACGGGTAGGGACATCTTTCATACTGTGGATTGCAAGATCAATTCGATCATTTAGCAAAGCCGTATCTAATGTTTTAGTGAAAATTCCAGTTGTTCCCATTTCATAAAGAGGTTGAACCAAGTCTAAATCACCTTCACTTTTAATGGGAATAAGTTCACTTGAATAGCCTTTAGAAGTCAATAAATCTTGAAATGTATTAGCTTGCCATATAGCTAAGGCGCTTTCTCTAGTACCGATTCGAATTACCTTATTCATGGGATTCAATGTCAAGTTGAAAGACCTCTTTAATAACATTGAGCGTACTGTTTGCTTTCGATGGATTTTCTTTGAGGTAATTGGCTACTTGACCAGTAATTTTTTGAATCATTTGCTCTGAGATGGTAGCAGTTGCAGAATTAAAAACACAAAGGACTTCTTTTTTTTCTTGTGTTTTAATTTCAGAAATTTGTTGTTGTGTCAATTTAGCTTTCAGTGCTCTCAGGGCAGGGGCGTATTGTCTGTGACCTAACCACTCCAGAAATTCATCTTTCACCTCTTCCAAAATAAATTCTGCTTGAGGAATATATTTCCTGCGATCTTGTAGTGTTTTGTTCGTAATTTGAGATAGTGTATCCAAGTTTATCAACCTAACATGCTCCAACTCCTTAACGTTAGGATTTACATTACTGGGAATCGATAAATCTAAAATTAACAACGGAGAATCTTTGTGAATAATATCTTTGGAGACAGTAGGTTGTTGTGCACCTGTAGAAACGATTAGAACATCTGTTTTTCTGATCTCTGTTGGTAATTCACCGTATTCTTTAACCAAAACATTAAATTTACCTGCAATGCTTTTAGCTTTTTCATGGGTGCGATTGATCAAAACAATATGATCATTTTCTGTATGTTTAATCAAATTCTCACAAGTATTTCTTCCAATCTTGCCAGTACCAAAAAGTAGAATATTTTTTCCTGAAATCTTTTCTATGGTATTGATGATGTATTGAACGGAAGCAAAAGCTACAGAAGTAGCACCACTTGAGATTTTAGTTTCAGTTTTAATTCTCTTACTTGCTTGAATGACAGCATTAACAAGACGTTCCATAAAACCTTCAATCATTCCTAGTTTTTTGGAACGATAAAAACTTTGTTTCATTTGACCAATGATTTCAAAGTCGCCGAGGATTTGACTGTCTAAGCCCGTACCTACTTTAAAAATATGATGAATTGCAGCACTGTCTTTTAGGGTATACCCAATCTCGTCAAATACAGACAAATTTCCTTGTGAGTACTTACAAAGTAAATTGACTAGTTGAGAAGGATGATTAACATGTGCATACAGTTCAGTTCGGTTACAAGTCGAGTTGATAAGAATTTCTTTAATACCTTCTTTTTTTGCTTCTAGAATAAGGGCATCTCTTTGTTCTAAACCAAGGCTGAAATCACCCCTTGTTTTGAGATCGGCGTTTTTATAACTAACCCCGAGGGCATAAAAATGTTTCTTGTTGTTCGAAACTTCCATTATTAATATAATCGTTAGCAAAAGTAAGGGGCTGCTTTCAAAAAAAGTAACGTTAAAAGCATAAATAATAACGCAAAGAGTTTAATTTTACTCCATAAACGCCTAGTTCCAATAAAATAGAGGTATTAAGCCTTGTTTATTAGACGTTATTTAGAGTGTTTCTAAATAAATTGAAAAAGATTATGGAAAAAAATAACGATGAAAGTAATAGTTCTAGAATTACAATTGAAGATGGTTTTTATGTATTTCGACTTCAGAATGATACGGATCAAATAAGTCGCGAATCACACGATATTAGCAGTAATTTTATTCAGTTTCATTTTTGCATGAAAGGGCAAGGTGATTTTTTGTTTAATACAGGGAATTATGTTTTTAATGTAAAGGAGGAACATTCTATTTTGTTGTATAATCCACAGAGAGATTTACCGATTGATTTAAAATTACAACCCAATACGTGGATTATTGGAATTGTGATTTCCATCAAAAAATTTCACAGCTTATTTTCTCAAGATGCAGATCACATTCATTTTTTGAGTCCAGAGAACAGCACAAAAAAATATTACGACAATGCCGTTGTCAGTCCCAGTATGGCAGTGGTTCTGAGTCAAATATTAAGTTCTAATATTCACGAAAGCATGAAAGCACTTTACTTAAAGGGCAAGGTATACGAACTCTTGAGTTTATATTTCAATAAGAACGAAGATACTGATATTGAGCAATGCCCATTTCTAATTGATGAAGACAATATTCGTAAAATTAGATTAGCAAAAGAAATAATTCTTAAAAACATATCTGAACCTCCTTCACTTCAAAAACTTTCTGAATCAATAGGATTAAGTCTAAATAAGTTGAAGGAAGGATTTAAACAATTATATGGTGATACAGTATTCGGTTACCTTTTAGATCATAAAATGGAGGAAGCTCGAAGAATGTTAGCATCAAAAAATTATAATGTGAATGAAGTGGGATTAAAAATTGGGTACAGCACTTCAAGCCACTTTATTGCTGCTTTTAAAAAGAAGTATGGAACAACCCCAAAAAAATACTTAATGTCATTATCTTCGCAGTAAAATTGCTGAACGGCAGAAGACTATCCTGCTATATGAAAAAGAGAATCTATGAAAGGAGTTTTACTGGTTAACTTAGGGTCCCCCGATAGCCCAAATCCTAAAGATGTTAAAAAGTATCTGGGAGAATTTTTAATGGATGAACGGGTAGTAGATTTGCCCAAATTATTCCGAACTATTTTAGTAAAAGGTATTATTTTAAATACCCGTCCAAAACAGTCTGCCAAGGCATATAAAAAAATATGGTGGGATGAAGGTTCACCCTTAATTGTCCTATCCGAAAGACTACAAGGCAAAATATCTGAGAATGTTTCTGTACCCGTTGGTTTAGCTATGCGCTATGGTAAAATGTCTATTAAAAAAGGACTTCAAGAATTAGTTGATCAAGGAGTAGATGATATTTTTATCATTCCATTATATCCTCAGTTTGCAATGGCAACAACCGAGACAATTCTTGTTCTTGCAGAAAAACTTAGAAAAGAATTTTTCCCCCAAATCTCGTTGACTTCTTTACCAGCTTTTTATAATCACCCAGATTATGTGCGCGTATTGTCAAACTCTATATCTGGTGGATTAAAGGGTATAAATTGGGACCACTTACTTTTTTCTTATCACGGAGTACCTGAAAGACATATTCGAAAATCAGACATAACGAAATCACATTGTAAAATTAATGGAGAATGTTGTGTCACTGCCTCTAAAGCACATGAGTTTTGTTATCGTCATCAATGTTATGAGACAACTCGTCTAGTAGCAGAATATTTAGAGTTAAAAGAAGGGACTTATTCTACATCTTTTCAATCCCGACTGGGAGTTGATCCTTGGTTACAGCCCTACACAGACCGAACTGTAGCTAATTTTGCTAAAAGTGGGATTAAAGAATTGGCAATCGTTACCCCAGCATTTGTTTCGGATTGTTTAGAGACTTTGGAAGAAATAGGGATGGAGGCAGCTGAGGATTTCGAAGAAAAAGGAGGAAAAGAATTGCACGTAATCCCCTGCATCAATGATCGCAAAGAATGGATTAGTGTAATGAGTAGATGGATCGATGAATGGGCATTAGCTGAAGTTAAGTTCTGATGCAACAGAAAGCGATTCAAATGGGTATTGATCCCATTGGTAAATTATTACTTCGACAGTCAGTTCCTGCTTCTATCGGTATTTTGGTTATGTCTTTAAATATTTTAATTGACACTATTTTTGTAGGCCAATGGATTGGTTCCAATGCAATAGCAGCAATTAACGTAGTTCTTCCGGTTTCTTTTTTTATTGCAGCTTTGGGAATGTCAATTGGAATGGGAGGAGGCTCTATTATTTCTAGAGCTTTAGGAAGTACTCAAAAGTCTAAAGCCGATAAAACTTTCGGAAATCAATTGACCTTGACTTTATTATTAACCTTAAGTTTTATGGTATTGGGGTTGATCTATATGGAGTCTATAATTCCAATATTTGGAGGAAAAGGAGCCTTATACCATCCTGCAAAAATATACTATACTATTGTTCTGTATGGGGTACCCGTATTGGGATTAGCAATGATGGGTAATAACATAATTCGTTCAGAGGGAAAGCCAAAATATGCGATGTACGCAATGATGCTTCCTTCCATTTCTAATTTGTTGCTGGACTATATTTTTATTTATGTTTTTGATTGGGGAATGGAAGGTGCCGCTTGGGCCACTACATTGTCATATGGAATATGTATGGCCTACATATTTTATTTTTTTGTCTCGGGAAAATCAGATTTACACTTAAAAATTTCAGATTTATCTCTTGATTTTTCAATTGTAAAAGAGATTGGATCTTTGGGATTTGTCACTTTGTCAAGACAGGCAGTTGTTAGTATAACCGTGCTATTGGTTAATAATATTCTTTTTGAATTATCGGGTGAATCAACGGTTGCTGTTTATGCAATAATCAGTCGGATGCTTATGTTTGCATTATTTCCAATTTTAGGTATAACCCAAGGATTTGTTCCTATTGCTGGGTTTAATTATGGGGCAAATAAAAGAGAACGAGTTCTTGAAGTTATTCGAACAGCATTGATATATTCTACTGTTTTGGCAACTTTTGTTTTTCTGGTAATCATGTTCTTTTCACAGCAAATTGCTAGTGCATTTACTCAAGATATCGATATCATTTTGAAAACAAAAGAAGTTTTAATGTGGGTTTTTTTATCCACTCCAATTATAGGGATACAATTGATAGGATCAGCCTATTTTCAAGCTATTGGAAAAGCAATTCCGGCACTTTTATTGACCCTTACTCGGCAGGGATTTTTCTTTGTCCCGTTAATTTTAATTTTGCCTAAATACTTTGGAGAATTTGGAATTTGGATATCCTTCCCTATTGCTGAGATAATAGCTACAATTGTGACAGCATATTTTTTAAGAAAAGAATTGAAACAATACCGTGGATAGAAGCACAGTAGTTTTATCTTTCTTTTTGTACTTTAGAACTTAAAAAAACAATCCTTTTGCTAGAATATTACAATTACATAAAATCTCTTCACCTTATTTTTGTCATTACCTGGTTTGCAGGCTTATTTTATTTGCCCCGTATTTTTATCTATCATATTGAAGCACAGGAAAAGCCAGAATTTGAATCTGCTATACTGAGTAAACAGTTGAAATTGATGGCCAAGCGTCTGTGGTATATAATCACTTGGCCCTCGGCAATTTTAGCCAGTTTCTTTGCTTTTACCTTATTATACCTTATGCCAAGTTGGTTAACACAAGATTGGATGTTAATAAAGTTATTTTTTGTAGGGCTTTTATACTTGTATCATTATAAAACACATCTAATTTTCAAAGAATTGCAACAAGATCAATTTCACCACTCCTCTTTTTTTATGAGAATTTGGAACGAAGGAGCAACGCTCATTTTGTTTGCGCTTGTTTTTTTGGCAGTACTAAAAAGTAGTTTTCATTGGATTTTCGGAATCCTATCCATTGTTGGTTTATCAATACTATTAATGCTTGGAATCAGAATTTACAAGAACTTTAGAAATGAAAAATAACGATGTCAAAAGGTAAATTCTCCCTCAGATCACGCGTATTTTTTTCCATGATTTTGTTGGTTGTTATGACTTCTATACTCATTTTGGGAGCTACTTTTTTTCAATATTATTCTCAGTCTGATGATTATAACTTAAGACGATTAGAACGAAAAGAAACTCAAGTAAAAAACCACCTTTTTTATATCCTTAATCGGGACAATGCTTTTGATTTAAGCAAGGAAAAACAATTAAGATTATACGATGTTTTTGAATCAATTTCGTTGATCCACAAGGTTGAATACGCTTTATATTCTTTGGACGGAATCCCATACTTTTATTCTTATATGAAACTTGGAAGTGTTGACCAAAGCCAAGTATTGAACTCTGGTATTACACAAGAATTATTGAAAAGTAAACGCAAACGAATTACAATTCAAAACGAAAAAGAAAGAGGAAAATTTCAGTATTCATACAGTGTACTTTTCAATAAATTAAATGAACCTTATGGGATTCTATATTTTCCTTATTTCGAAGATGTATCCTTCAGTTCCAATGAACTAAATACTTTTTTAGTTAGACTCTTTCAGATTTATTTCTTTATGCTATTGGTCGCAATTATTATTGCCTATTTTATTTCAAGCTATATGACAAGACCTTTAGAAACTATTCGTGCAAGGATTGATCGAACTGGATTGTTGAAAGGGAATGAGAAAATTTATATTTCCAATGCAAGTAAAGAAGTAGATAGTTTAGTAAATTCATACAACAGCATGTTGGATGCTTTGGAGGAGAGTATAGCTAAGCTAGCTCGATCCGAACGAGAACACGCTTGGCAAGAAATGGCAAAGCAAGTTGCTCATGAAATTAAAAACCCGCTTACTCCAATGCGTTTATCAATTCAAAGTTTTCAGCAGCGTTTTGATCCAGATGATCCTAAAGTTAATCAAAAAGTAATGGATTTCTCAAAAATTATGATTGAACAGATAGATACTATGAGCGAGGTTGCAACCGCTTTTTCAGATTTTGCGACCCTCCCGAAGCTTCGTATTGAAACAGTTGATATTGTTGAGATTACATCTTTGTCGATTGATATTTTTGAACCAGGAGTAATTCAGTTTACCTGCACAGAAAAGCAAATTCTTTGGAATATGGATAGAACGCAGTGGATAAGAATTATGACTAATTTACTTCAAAATGCAATACAGTCGGTTCCACAAGGAAGAGAGCCATTGATTCAAGTTAGAATACAAAGTGAAGCTTCTGGACTTCAAATAGAAATAGAAGACAATGGTTCGGGTATTTCCGCACAAAATATAGATCAAGTTTTTGAACCCAAATTCACAACTAAAACGGGGGGAATGGGACTTGGGTTGGCAATAGTCAAAAACAGTATTGACTCCCTAAATGGTTCCATAACCTACAAAACACAAGAAGATAAAGGAACTACATTTATCATTCAATTAAAAAAAGAAGTATGAATACAGCAAATCTTCAATTAAGAAAGCAAGATCAAGTCGCATGGGTTCAAATTGATCGACCCGCAAAGCTTAATGCTATCAATAAGGAAGTTTTAAGAGAACTTCATCAAATTTTCTTTGACCTTGAGGAAGACGATTCAATTCGAGTAATTGTTTTAACAGGAAGCGGAGAAAAAGCTTTTGTTGCTGGAGCAGATATTGCTGAGTTTTCGGAATTTACACCCAGTCAAGGCAAAGAACTTTCTCAAAGTGGTCAGGATAAAGTATTTACATTTATAGAGCAGATGAAGAAACCTGTAATTGCTGCAATTAATGGTTTCGCATTAGGTGGAGGCCTCGAATTGGCGCTGTCTTGTCATATTAGAATAGCTTCTAATAATGCACGGATGGGTTTACCCGAAACTTCTTTGGGTGTAATACCAGGTTATGGAGGAACTCAACGTTTGGCTCAAATTATTGGTAAGGGAAGAGCAATGGAGTTAATTTTGAGTTGTAAAATGCTTAATGCAGAGGAAGCTTTTTCTTTTGGTTTGGTTTCTCAAGTTGTAACACAAGAGGAGTTATTATCTACAGCATCTGAGTTGGCTCAAAAAATATTAAAGAATTCACCTTTTGCAATTGGACAAGCAATTAAATCAATTAATGCTGCATACGATGAACATCAAAACGGATTTGAAGTTGAGATAAATGCATTTGGAATCTGTTTTGGGTCGGAAGATTTTAAAGAGGGCACTCAGGCTTTTTTGGAAAAAAGGGAAGCAAATTTTAGTGGGAATTAATCAATAAGAATAGCATCGGTTATAGTTTTCTCGATTGAATCAAAAAAATCTCGATTAAGATCAACAGGTGGCTCAATTGGTTGATGAACGTCAAACTTCATTCTTATACCTAAAGGAAGAGGAAAGTTACCCCATCGATTAAATCTCCATGAATTGTTGATTGTGATTGGGACAATAAGAACGTTTGGCATTTTTTCAATCAAAGTTTGTATACCTCTGTTTTTAAATTTTTTTGGAATTCCTGTTTTTGATCTTGTTCCTTCAGGAAAAATAAGAGTTGACCAATTGTTTTTACTCAAAAACTGTGCATGCCGATCAATTTCATCAATCGCTTTTCTGGGTTTTTTTCTATCAATTAGAGCAGAACCACCGTTACGAAGATTATATGACACACTGGGAATTCCTTTCCCTAATTCTTTTTTGCTGACAAATTTTAAGTGGTGTTTTCTTAGATGCCAAATCAGAGGGGGAATATCGAAGGTGTTTTGATGATTAGCAACAATGATGAGAGGACGATTAGTAGGTAAATCAAAGGGATTATTGAAATGAATTCGGGCTCCCAAAAGATTAAGACACCTCAACAAGAAAAAGTTGAGAATGTCCACAGAAACTTTATGGGCTTGATAACCAAAAAGATTTCGTGTAATTACTTGAATTCCATGAAAAATTAACAAGAGCAAACCAAAACTCAGATAAAAAATAACTGAGAAGAGAATTGCGATAATTTTATACATTAAAATTTTGTTTCTCTAAGATGGACTGAATTTGGTTAAAAATTAACAGTGTTCATCATAGGCTTGTTTTAGGTTTTCAGAAATCATTTCAGCCGGTCTACCCTCTATGTGATGTCGTTCAAGCATATGAACTAACTCACCATTTTTGAACAAAGCCATACTTGGAGAGGATGGAGGGAAAGGAACCATAAGAGAACGAGCATGATCTGTAGCTTCAAAATCGACACCAGCAAAAACGGTTACTAAGTTACTTGGTTTTTTATCGTTATCTAAAGAAAAACGAACACCAGGTCTTGCATTTGCAGCAGCACATCCACAAACAGAATTTACCACAACCAATGTTGTTCCTTCTGCATTTATGGCCTCGTCAACTTGACTTACTTCGTTTAATTGTTTAAATCCTGCCGCGGTTAATTCATCGCGCATAGGTTGTACAAATTCTACTGGATACATAGACTAATTATTAAATTTATACAAAGATAAAAAGTTTCTATCATTTTGCCTCATTTTAAGATAATGTTCACTTTATTTTTTAAAGTTAAAACTATATTTGATGAAAAATTTCTGATTAATGATAAAATGGATTGGCGCTGTTTTGGGTTATACTTATTTACGCTTTGGTGGGGCTGTATTGGGATATTTTGTAGGAAGTATGATTGATGGATTGATAAAACAATCTTCCAATACTTCTTTCAAGACCTCAAGCTACAGAACTATGGGGTCAAACCAATTTGAGTTGAACTTATTAGCACTTGCTGCTATGGTAATCAAAGCAGATAAAAAGGTTGAAGAAAAAGAACTGCGGTTTGTGCGTAATTATTTTATTGCAAATTATGGGGCAGATTATGCTGGAACAATTTTTTCAAGATTCAACAAAGAAATAAAAAAAGAAGCTCAAGATCTTTCAAAAATTGCTCGCTTATTTGTGACCAGTACGCCTTATAATACTCGTTTACAAATTGTTCACTTTCTCTTTGGAATTGCTAATGCCGATGGGAGTGTTTCTCAGCCAGAAATAAATAAGATAGAACAAATTGCTACCGCTCTTGGAATCAGAAGGATAGACATTGAAAGTGTAAAAGCCATGTTTATTCAACAAGCGGGAAATGCTTATAAGATTTTAGAAATAGATTCAAATGCTACCGATGCTGAGGTTAAAAAGGCCTACAGGACTATGGCTAAAAAACATCATCCAGATAAATTAACTACTGCAGATCAAGCTCTTAAGAAAGGAGCAGAAGAAAAATTTCAACAGGTTCAAGCGGCTTATGAAAAAATTCAAAAAGAGCGCGGACTATAAAAGTGTTACTAATGGAAACAATTTTATTTTATGCTCAACTCGGATTTAATCATGTTCTGGATTTCCAAGCTTTGGATCATTTTTATTTCATAATAGCACTTTGCCTTCCATTCAGTTTTAATGATTTTAAAAGACTCTTTTGGTGGGTTTCCCTTTTTACATTAGGTCATACTCTCTCACTCTTTGGAAACTATTATTTTGAAATAATCATATCAGCGATATGGATTGAATTTCTAATTCCATTAACAATTGCTTTAAGTTGTATTCCGTTAATTGCCAATATAAAATCTAATTTTAAAACTCTTTTCCCTTCTTTAATTACTTTTGTTTTTGGAATCATCCATGGTTTGGGATTTGGACGTTATTTTTCACTAATTGTTTCAGAGGAGGATGTATTAACAGAATTACTTTCTTTTACTTTGGGAATCGAAGTTATTCAGGTTTGTATTGTGGTGGGCTTGTTGATGCTCAATTTTTTTGTTATTAAAATTTTAAAAATTTCAAGCTCCAAGTGGCAGTTAATAGTTGGCGCAATGATACTCTCACAAGCTTTGACAATGATGGCAAAATCTAGCCCATTTTAGTGTGTCTCAAAAGTAATTTTTTGAGGTTGGATAAAAGATAAGTTTGTATCTTCATCGGCATTAAAAAATCAACTTGATGAAACACCTAGCTTCTTCTTTTAAACTTCCTAACGGAACACTTTTACAAAATAGAATTGCAAAATCTGCAATGAGTGAGAATATGGGGACGCTACAAAATGCACCTACCAGAAATTTAATAAAAGCTTATGAAGTATGGTCTAAAGGAGGGTCTGGCTTACTCATTACTGGAAACATAATGATTGATTCTAGGGCTTTGGGGGAACCCAGAAATGTAGTTGTTGAAGATCGATCAAGTTTTAAATTATTGCAAGATTGGGCAAAATCTTGCGAAGGAACGGGAACCCACATTTGGCCACAATTGAATCACCCCGGTCGTCAAGCCTTCGCTTCAATCAATAAGGAGGTTGTTGCTCCTTCTGCCGTTTCTTTAAAAATGGGAGCAGCCTCTAGAATGTTCAAAAAACCGACCCCACTAAGTGAAGATGCGATATGGAAAATAATCAAACGCTTTGGTAATACGGCAAAAATAATCCAAGATGCAGGTTTTACTGGCTGCCAAATCCATGGAGCACATGGTTATTTAGTAAGTCAATTTTTATCTCCTCTAAGCAACACAAGAAAAGATAAATGGGGTGGAATCCTTGAAAATCGAATGCGTTTTGTGATTGAGATTTACCGAGAAATTCGAACTCAAGTTGGGAAAGAATATCCTATTGGAATTAAAATTAACTCTGCCGATTTTCAACGTGGTGGGTTTTCGGAAGAAGAATCTTTAGAAGTAATTCGAATTTTATCAAAAGAAGGAATAGATATGCTTGAAATTTCTGGAGGGACCTATGAAAAACCTGCTATGGTGGGTCTCAAGCAAAAAAAGAGTACCCAAGAGCGCGAGGTATATTTTTTAGATTATATCCAAAAGGCAAGAAAAATAACAACCAAACCTTTAATGCTTACGGGAGGTTTTCGAACGGTAAGCATTATGGAACAAGCACTGATTGATGGTAATTTAGACATTGTAGGATTGGCCAGACCCTTTTGTTTATATCCCGAATTGGCTCAAGATATTTTTTGTAGAAAGATAGAAGGTTTCGTAACTCCTCTTCCATCATCAGGAATCAAAATGATTGACAAAATGGGCGGGATTGAATTGCCATGGTATGAATTACAAATTCACAGACTTGGAAAAGGTAAAAGACCTAAAAAACGAATGAGTGGGTTGTTGGCTTTTTGGTTTAATCTAAAAAGTATGATTCTTAAATCGTTAATTAAGAACAACTAAAAAATCATTTTTAAGAACCTAAATAAGGGTTAATGATTTTTCAATAGCTTAATATTAAAGTATATTAGCATAGAATGAATAAACAAATAAAATACGATCGAGCCTATTTAAAAATGGCTGAAATTTGGGGACAACTTTCATATTGTGAACGCAAAAAAGTTGGGGCTTTAATTGTCAAAGGACGGATGATAATTTCGGATGGATACAACGGAACTCCATCTGGTTTTGAGAATATTTGTGAAGATGAAGATCATTATACGAAATGGTATGTTCTTCATGCTGAAGCCAATGCAATTTTAAAAGTAGCTGCATCAACACAGTCCTGTAATGGGGCTACACTATATATAACCTTATCCCCCTGCAGAGAATGTTCAAAATTGATTCATCAGGCAGGAATCAAACGAGTAGTATATGCTGCGGCGTATAAAGACACTTCTGGATTGGACTTTTTAGAAAAAGCAGGAATTGAATTGCTCCACCTTCCCTAATGCACTCTTACTATGAAAAACAACAACTTATATCTTTGGATAATCGTACTTCTTTCTCTTTTTTTAGGCTTCACCATAGGGAGTAATCAACAATTGGTTTTCAATGCTACAAGTTTTAAAATTGGGAGCAGTCAAAAACTAATTAAATTTATTCAATATATCGAATCAAACTATGTTGATGAAATTGACATGGATAGTTTGGTAAATAAAATAATTGACAATTCCATCAGTCAACTGGATCCCCATTCAGTATATATTCCTAGGGAAGAAATGCAAATGATTAATGAAGAAATGCAAGGAACATTTGTAGGTATAGGAGTTAGTTTTTTTATGGAACAGGACACTGTAAGTATAGTTCGAGTATTAGAAAAAGGGCCAAGTAAAGCTGTTGGAATTCTTCCTGGAGATCGAATTTTAATAGCGAATCAAGACACCTTATACGGTCAAAACAGAACCAGCGCATCAATCATAAAAACACTAAAGGGAAAGCCAAAAACAACAGTTCAGTTAAAAATCTATAGAAAGCAAACAAAAAAATTTCTAAACTTTGATGTAGAACGTGGAGAGGTGCCTATTCCATCGGTTTATGGGTATCTCTTAACAAAAGGAGTTGGTTATATACAGCTCAATCGTTTTGCTGAAACCTCTGGCAAAGAATTTAGAAAAATCTTAAATGAATTAAAGCTAAAGGGAGCAAAAAAACTAGTTCTCGATCTTAGAGATAACCCTGGAGGATATTTGCACATTGCTGAAGAAATAACCGATGCCTTTCTATCCAAAGGGAAAACAATGATTATCACACAAAGTAATCAAGGAAAGAGAAAATCTATTGTGGCTACTGAAGGAGGTCTTTTTGAAGAAGGACAAGTCTATGTATTGATAAACGGTCAATCTGCTTCGGCTAGTGAAGTGGTTGCAGGAGCGTTACAAGACAATGATAGGGCTCATATTATTGGGCGCCGTTCTTTTGGGAAAGGTTTGGTTCAACAGCAGATACCCCTTGGTTCTGGAGATGCTATTCGATTGACAACAGCCCGATATTACACACCAACAGGACGCTCCATTCAACGACCGTTTAACGAGGGTAAAGAAGACTATTATGACGAAATAGGCAAACGATATGAAACTGGAGAAATTCATACCAAAGAGAGTATTCCGGTAAATGACTCTTTGAAATACATAACCCCAAGGGGGAGAGTGGTTTATGGAGGAGGAGGCATAATTCCCGATGAGTATGTGCCTGGATCATTAAATCTAGATCAAGAGTGGGATAATTACATCATTCGCTCCAATCTTGTAAGTCATTTTGTTTTTTTAGAGTTGGATAAAAACCGTTCCCTTTATGATTTTAAATCCAAAGAAGATTTTATTCAAACCCCACTAGCAAACAAAAAACTACTTCTTGAAAATATTGAGGTTTATTTTGAGCAACAAGGGGTATCCATTAATATGGAAAACGAAGCTTTAATTTTGAACTCAATCAAATCTTTTATGGCACTACAGCTTTTCAATCAAGAAGCTTTTTTGCAGATTGTTCATAATCAAGATGAGTTCATTGATAAGACAAAAGAGCTATTGAACAAGAATCCTTAGATTGAGGCTATTTTTTGTTAACCTTAGCCGCTATTTTTTTAGATAACAAAAGTATAAACAATAGTAAAAAGGCACAAGCCGAAGCCATAACTCCTATCAATGCTACGCTACTGTCTCCATCTAATGGTGCTTCAAAATCTATTCTAGTGCTATTAAAAACAAGCATCCCAAGAGCTAGAACCATCATTATTCGAATAAAAATTTTCATACAATTTGAATTAAAAGTATTAAGGGTAGTACACTTACAAATTTAGTATTCTAAACACTAAAATAAAAAGAGAATTACTGTTTTATATGATTTGACTGATGTTGGTTGTAAAAAGTTTTACTGAAATTGCCAAAAGAACTACCCCAAAAACTTTACGAATAATACTGATTCCAGAAGCCCCTAAAATAGATTCTATTTTTTTTGAAGATTTCAAAATAACATAAACAATAATGATATTAATAACAATAGCAATAATGATGTTGATGACCTCAAATTCTGCTCGAAGAGAAAGCAATGAAGTCATCGTACCTGCACCAGCAATCATCGGAAAAGCTAAAGGTACAATTGAAGCTGTTTCTGGAGCATCGTCTTTATAAAGGTTAATCCCGAGAACCATTTCAATTGCCAAAAAAAATATAATAAATGCACCAGCAACTGCAAAGGAATTAATATCGATACCGATGAGGTTCAATATCTCTTCACCTAAAAATAGAAAACCAATCATTATAAAGCAAGAAACAATTGAGGCCTTACCGGATTGGATATGCCCTACTTTTTTTCGAAGAGAAATAATTACAGGGATGTTTCCAACAATATCTATCACTGCAAAAAGAATCATTCCTGCAGTAAAAATTTCTTTAGCGTTAATGTTCATTTTTTTTTGCGAAAGTACTTTTTTTCTTGATTATTTTTAGATTTCAAACAGCTTCTTTTTTGACAATAACCTTTGTATCTTTGAAATATGCTACAAATAGGAAAAACATTAGTCTCCGAAGATCTCTTGGATTGTGATTTTGTATGCAATATTTCTCAATGTAAAGGGGCTTGTTGTGTCCAAGGCGAGGCAGGCGCCCCTCTAGAAAAAGAAGAACTTCAAATTCTTGAAGATAATTATGATGATATTGCACCTTATTTAAATTCAGATGGAAAAGCAGCAATAAAAGAACAAGGAAAATTCATCGAAGGCTTTCATGGAGAATGGGAAACCCCTCTGGTAAATGGTAAAGAATGTGCCTATACGGTATTTACAGACAAAGGAGTTGCACAATGCGGTATTGAAAATGCACACAAAGATGGAAAGTTGGATTGGAAAAAACCGGTATCCTGTCATTTGTATCCCGTAAGAGTTCAAAAATACAAGGAGTTTAGTGCAGTTAATTACCATCATTGGCAAATTTGTGAGACAGCATGTTCTTTAGGTGCTCAACTAAAAATCCCGATATATAAATTTGTTAAAGATGCACTCATTAGAAAATTTGGAGAAGATTGGTACAATGAATTGGATCAAGTTGCAAAAAAAAACTTTTCTTAATAATTCAATGTTTACAAGGGTTCAACCCATTTATTGGTTTTTAAAACATTGATTATTAATATTTTAAATAAAACACATTTTTCCTTTTTTTACTCTTTTTTGTGTTTTTTGTTAAAAACTAAGCTTCATTGTGAATAATTATGGCTTTCATTTATCGCAACAATTTTCAATCTTTGTAAGAGACAAAATAGAAGTGAAAAAATTTATTAATGACGAATATGACAAAAGCAGTAGAACCCATCCTTCAAGAAAACAAAAACAGATTTGTAATTTTTCCAATTGAACATCATGATATTTGGGAATGGTATAAGAAGATGGAGGCTAGTTTTTGGACCGCAGAAGAAATTGATTTACACCAAGATTTAACCGACTGGGAAACCAAGTTGAATAAGGATGAAAAGTACTTTATAAAACATATTTTAGCTTTTTTCGCTGCTTCGGATGGAATTGTAAATGAAAATTTAGCTGAAAATTTTGTCAATGAAGTTCAATACTCAGAAGCTAAGTTTTTCTACGGTTTTCAAATCATGATGGAGAATATTCATTCTGAAACATATTCTTTACTAATCGATACTTATGTAAAAGATGAGCAAGAGAAAAATCAATTGTTTCAAGCGATTGACGTTTTTCCAGCTATTCAGAAGAAAGCCAAATGGGCACTCAAATGGATTGAGTCGGATTCATTTGCTGAACGTTTAATTGCATTTGCCGCTGTTGAAGGGATTTTCTTTTCAGGAGCATTTTGTTCTATTTATTGGCTGAAGAAGAGAGGTCTTATGCCTGGGCTTACTTTTTCAAATGAGTTGATTTCTAGAGATGAGGGGGTCCATTGTGATTTTGCAGTTCATCTGCACAATAACCATTTGGTTAATAAAGTTCCCAAAGAGCGTATTGAAGAAATCATTATTGATGCACTCAATATCGAAAGAGAATTTGTTACTGAATCTCTTCCAGTAAGTCTGATTGGAATGAATGCGAAATTGATGACGCAGTATCTTGAGTTTGTAACTGATCGTTTGTTACAAGAGTTGGGCTGTGATAAGCAATTTAATGTAACCAATCCATTCGATTTTATGGATATGATATCACTTCAGGGAAAAACAAATTTCTTTGAAAAACGAGTGTCAGAATATCAAAAAGCAGGAGTGCTCAACCAAGAAGATCAAGAAACTAAAATCAGTTTTGATGCTGATTTCTAGTAATTCAGTTAACCCTGCTTAAACTTTATGCCTCAACCCCAAAACCAAACAACCTGATTAAGGGTCTTTGTAGACCCCTCTATATAAAATTAAATCGCAAGTAAATCATGTATGTAGTCAAGAGAGACGGGCATCGAGAGCCCATAATGTTCGATAAAATCACTGCTAGGGTAAAGAAACTGTGTTATGAATTGAATCCTTTAGTTGATCCAGTTCGAGTTGCTATGCGAGTAATAGAAGGACTTTATGATGGAGTTACAACTTCGGAGTTGGACAATTTAGCTTCAGAAATTGCTGCTACAATGACTACAACGCATCCCGATTATGCGAAACTTGCAGCACGTATTTCAGTATCGAATCTCCACAAGAATACCAAAAAATCGTTTTCCGAAACGATGAAAGACTTATACGAATATGTGAATCCAAGAACAGGAAAAAAAGCACCTTTATTGTCCGATGAGGTTTACAAGGTGATTCAGGATAACGCTGAGAAACTCGATTCAAGCATTATCTACAACCGCGATTTTGGATATGATTTCTTTGGGTTTAAAACTTTAGAGCGTTCTTATCTTCTTAAATTAAATGGAGTTATTGCTGAACGTCCACAGCATATGTTAATGCGAGTTTCCATTGGTATTCACATTGATGATTTGGATGCAGCAATCGAAACTTATGAAATGATGTCTAAGCGTTTCTTTACGCATGCAACCCCAACACTTTTTAATTCCGGAACACCTAAACCACAAATGTCTTCCTGTTTTTTATTAACCATGAAAGACGATAGTATTGATGGAATCTATGACACCCTGAAGCAAACTGCTAAAATTTCTCAGTCTGCAGGGGGTATTGGTCTATCTATTCACAACGTTCGCGCAACTGGATCATACATCGCTGGAACAAACGGTACCTCAAATGGAATTGTACCGATGCTTCGAGTATTTAATGACACTGCTCGTTATGTAGATCAAGGGGGTGGAAAACGCAAAGGATCATTTGCAATCTATATTGAACCTTGGCATGCTGATATTTTTGACTTTTTAGATTTAAAGAAAAATCATGGGAAAGAAGAAATGCGTGCACGGGACCTCTTTTTCGCTATGTGGGTTCCTGATTTATTTATGAAACGTGTGGAACAAGACAGTACTTGGACGCTTATGTGTCCAAACGAATGTCCAGATCTTTTTAATTATCACAGCGATCAATTTGATGAACTTTATTTAAAATACGAAGAAGCAGGGAAAGGAAGAAAAACAATTCGTGCAAGGGAATTATGGGAGAAAATTTTAGAATCTCAAATAGAAACGGGTACTCCTTACATGCTTTACAAAGATGCGGCTAATCGAAAGTCAAATCAGAAGAATTTAGGAACAATTCGATCTTCAAACTTATGTACCGAAATCATCGAATATACTGCTCCAGACGAGGTTGCAGTATGTAATTTAGCATCAATAGCTCTACCCATGTTTGTAACTAATGGGGCTTTTGACCACGATGAGTTATTTCGGGTAACTAAGCAAGTAACGGTAAATCTAAACAGAGTAATAGATCGCAATTATTACCCAGTTCCAGAGGCTGAAAATTCGAATATGCGTCACCGTCCAGTAGGACTAGGAGTTCAAGGTCTCGCAGATGCATTTATCCAATTGCGTTTGCCTTTTACATCCGAAGAAGCAAAACAATTGAATCAGGAAATTTTTGAAACGCTTTATTTTGCTGCAGTGACTGCATCAATGGAAGAAGCAGAAAAAGACGGCCCTTACAAATCGTATAAAGGGTCACCGATGTCTAAGGGAGAATTCCAACACAACATGTGGGGAATCAAAGACGAGGAACTTAGCGGCCGTTGGGATTGGGCTGGATTAAGAAAAAAAGTGAAAAAGCACGGTGTTCGTAACTCTTTGTTGGTAGCTCCAATGCCAACAGCATCTACCTCTCAAATTCTAGGAAATAACGAGTGTTTTGAACCCTATACTTCAAATATATACACTCGTCGTGTGCTCTCAGGAGAGTTCATTGTTGTAAATAAACACCTACTAGAAGATCTTGTTGATCTAGGTCTTTGGACTGAGGATATGAAACAAGAACTGATGCGTGCTAATGGATCCATTCAAAACATCAAAGGGATCCCTGAAGACATCAAAGAATTGTACAAGACGGTTTGGGAAATGAGTATGAAAGACATTATTGATATGTCACGTCAACGAGGTTACTTTATTGACCAATCACAATCTTTAAATCTTTTCATGGAAGGAGCAACGATGGCTAAATTGACCTCAATGCATTTCTATGCATGGAAGTCAGGATTAAAAACAGGAATGTATTATTTGAGGACCAAGTCTGCAGTAGATGCAATCAAATTTACATTGGATAGAGAAGAGAAGAAAGAAGAACCAGCATTGGTTGCAGCCGGAGGGATTAGTAGTGCCGACGACAGCTCTAAAGTAGCATCAACAAAACCCAAGGGTAAACCCACTGAGGCAGCTGTTCCAGTTGAACCTTTAACTCCAGCTGAACTTAAATCAATGTTGGAACAATCCAAAGAAAATGAAGGAGATGACTGCCTCATGTGTGGGTCTTAAATATCTAATAAACAAATAATTAAACTCCGTCTTACGATGGAGTTTTTTTTGTGATTAAACCCTAATGTTAACTTAATGTTAATAAAACTTGCTTAAATGTTATTTAATAGTTAATTTTAGATATTAATTATAAAATAATTGCGCATGAAATTCCCATTTATTCTATCGATATTATTATTTGGATTTAGTTCTTATGCTCAAGAAACTAATGAGTTAAAAACTGAAAAGCTTTTTGTAAAAGAAGGTAATGTTGTGAAGGTAACCGAATACCATAATAATGGTAAAATAGCTCAAGAAGGATATTTAAAGAATAATAAGCTTCACGGAAAATGGGTTAGTTATTCATCTGAAGGAGAAAAGATTTCCATAGCAAATTACAATAAAGGTAAACGTGATGGGACATGGCTATTTTGGGATCAAACAGGCGGTCTTACTCAAGTTGATTTCAAATCAAATAAATTTTTAAAAAAAGTTACTTGGCAAGAACAAACTAAAGTTGTTAAGCAACGTTAATCAGAATGTTCAATACAAATAAAAAAATTCCTTGTAAATGCACAAGGAATTTTTTTTTAACTAACAACTATGATTCTGTTTTTCTTGTGTTATCTAAAAACAACTTAATAATATTCAATTTGTTTGAATACATCTCCTTTGTTTTTAATAGGATATTAAAATAAAGGACGGTGTTTTTTGGACTCGTTTCTTCATTACGAGTTCGTTCAATTTGAGCATTGATTTTCTGATCCAAAACATTCATTACTTCATCTTTTCGATTTAGAATTGATATTAATTCGACAGTGGAATTGTTTTGGAAAGTCTCCATTGCATTTTGAAAAGTTGATTTAGAAATTTCATGAATTTCTTGAAGGTCTCGGACTTGGCTCAATTTCAATTTTGAATGATCATTATTGATATGCTTGTAACTTTTCTTTACAATATATTCTAGATCATCTGCAAGGTCATTTATCAGGCTAAGAATTACAATATAAAAGTTGCTTGCCGACAAACTCGATTCTTCTAAGTTTTTGATGAAGTAAAAAACGTTTTCTCTTAATTCGTCGATATCATTTGACAATCGGTTGATGTTTTTCTTTGCTTTCTTAAGTTCTGATTTGTCGTGTTTTGATAAACCTGACGCAAGAGAAGTATATATTTTATCAATACGTTTGAAAACTTTGATTACATTTTTGGTGCTTTCTTCCATAACCCCTTTGATGGACTTACTTTCATATTTCACTAAACTATCGAGGTCAATTAAGTCAGCGTTTTCATTTTTGTGCTTTAGGTAGTTTTTTCCAATAATTATCAGAATTATGAATAAAATTACAGCAATTGCCTGAGCACCACCCAAGTAAATTAGCGTAACGATAACTCCAGAAACTAAAAAGGCAGTGATTGCAGTTAAAAACCACCCTCCAATTACATTTAATACTCCAGCAACGCGATAAACAGCACTATCTCTTTTCCAAGCTCGATCTGCAAGCGAAGTTCCCATTGCAACCATAAAGGTTACATAGGTCGTTGATAGGGGAAGTTTGTAAGAAGTTGCTATTGAAATCAAGATGGAAGCAACGACCAAATTTATTGAAGCCCTCAACATGTCAAAGGAAGGTGCATCTTTATCGTTTTGATTTTTTAATGCAATATTGGTATTTAAAAACTGTTTATCTATGGAGCTTACAACTGTTGCGGGTAAAATTTTGTTGAAACCGTTACCCAAAAGTTGAGATATTTTCACGATTCCTTTGGATAATAAGTTGGGTTGGAAACGTTCTTTAATGGTGTTTTGATCGGAGAGGTCTAGCTCCGTCTTCATTACTTTTTTTGCCTTGGTAGATAGCCATAGGGTTACAACCATAATACCTCCCGATAAGACTAGTAATATCGGAGGAGTAGGAACTTTAGAAGACAAAACTCCCATGCTGAATTCTGAAGCAACTGCCCCAGAAGCAGCCCAAGCCTCATAGGATTGATATGCAGCAATAGGAACACCAATAAAGTTTACAAGGTCATTTCCAGCAAAGGCCAGGGCTAAACCAAATGTTCCTGTGCCGATGATGATTTTGTAAATATTTGCTTTTAAAACTTTGATAGCCAAAAAGGAAATACCAAACCAAAATAAGAAGTTTATAACGGACACTTTCAACACCTCGGTCTCTAGAAAATCTTTAATTTTCATTCCACCAATAAGGTCAAATTTCAAACTTGCATAGGGGGTTCCTTTGATACCTTTCATCAAGATGAAATATGTGATTGCTGAAAGCGCTATTCCTCCAAAAAGAGCACTTACCCACATGGCTTTCTTTTCGAATTCATAAGTCAAAAACAACCTTGAAAACCACTGAACTATGGCTCCTACGGTAAGTGCAACAATAACTGAGAGCAGAATACCAAAAATGATTTGTGTTGCTTTTTTGGTGTTGATGTAATTAACGACATCGCTAAAATCACCTGAACCTTGACTAATTTTTATGATGGACATAAATACTGCAGCTCCCAATAAAGTAAATACAATCGAGACTGTTGTAGATGTTGGCATTCCCAGTGTATTAAAAAAATCGAGGAGTAAAATATCGGTAAGCATTACAGCCGTAAAAATCAAAATAATTTCATCAAAGTAAAATTCTCCTGGATTGAAAATACCCTTTCGAGCAACTTCCATGAGACCACTTGAAAATAAAGCACCACAGGCTACTCCGAGACTGGCAAGAATCATAATTGTTTTGAAGGAGATTGCTTTGGAGCCAACAGCTGAATTCAGAAAATTAACTGCATCGTTACTTACTCCAACAATCAAGTCACCAATAGCTAAGATTGCCAAGACTGCAACAAGTATCACATAAATATTATCCATAGTTATAAATTTTAGAAGTGAATATCGAATTGTAATCGATAAATAATTTTATTGTTTGAGGCAACCGTATTTTCATAAGTGGCATCGGTTTGTATTTTCAGTTTATGTTTTGCTACGTATTTTGATACCCCAAAGGTGTATTGGGTAATGTCATTTTTTGAGGAAACAATTTCATCGAATTTCACGTTGGTGTAACGTCCAGTGATTGCGATATTTGAAGGAAAAACATAACCCATTTGAAGGTTAATGGCTTTTCCTACATTAACAACATCTCCTGTTAAGGTTCCATCTTCATTTTTTGCGATTGGATCATCTGCTTTTCGATCAGCATATTCTCCCATAATTGAAAAACCACGATACTTGAAATGAGTATCAATAAATAAGGTATTAATATCTGTTTGATAAAAACCCTCATTCGTTGTTATGTAACTACCCATATTGCTTCTTGTTTTTACCGCATTAGTATTTTGATCATAAACAATACCTACCATGAGTTTTGGAGTTTGTTCTCGCAATAGATCCGCTCCACTGTAATCTCCCTTTTTTGTAAAGTTCCCAAAAGGTAAAAACTCAATTCGCGAAGTGTATTGATGTCCACCCAAATTCCCTTTTGTAACGTTTCGTCCTTCTCCTTGTGAGATAGCGAACCTTTCTTTTACAATAAAGTTCCCAGCAAGTGTAAAATGATGCCGAAGTTGAACTCCTAAATCACGATCAATATTGAATTTGCTGTTCAACAAAGAACGATCAACCAAGGCTAAGTTACCAGAAGAAATAACACGTTCGATATTTCCAGGTAATTTACCTTGACCTGCTTGAAGCGTAAAATTTTTGTAAAAATTCCAACGAATGAAAGCATTAAGAATGTAGCGTGGAGCATTACTCGTAAATTCTGAAGCTCCCGAAATATCTCGATTAGATAACCCCAATTCGATATTGTAAGTAAGTTTTGGATTGTAAGCAAATCCTTTGAACTTTAATCGCGAGCGTCGAATCAAAAAATTGGACTCAGGACTTCCGAAAGAATCGTCTGCTTCGGTCCAAGTTGAAGAGGATAGATATTGCATGCGTGCACTGAAATTCATCGTAAAGGTACTGTCTTTTCCTGCGATATTGATAAGGCCTTTTCCAAATTTTGGAGCACTGACTTCTTGTGCGTTAATTATGGTTGAAGATAAAATTGAAATAAATAGAGTGACTTTAAAAAGTAATTTGAACATTGTGGTAGTTTTTCGCAAATGTAAAAATAAACGAAACCCGTATTTAAATAGAATGTTATTTAATTGTTATCTTTTTAAATGTCATATTTTTTTAAAACTTTACATTATACCCTAAGCTAAATGTTCTTCCAACTTTGAAAAAGGAAAAATTTTGTTGTTCCTCACCATAATAGTCGTAATAGCTTTGTTTTGTATCGTTTAGTATATTTCTGACTCCAAAAGTTATGGTTTGATTTTCTTTTGCACCGATTTTTTTATTGAAAGTAAAATTTAAATTATTGAAAGGGTCTGTATACACATCGGGAATATTTCCAACACCAACGACCTCTAATGTTTTTCCTTGAACATTGAAGAAAAGTCCCATTTCTGTATTTTTATTTACAATCTCATAAGTTAATCCTGTATTAATAAGATAAGGTGAATTTCCTTGTAACTCTCTTGTTCTGTTAATAACACGATTAGGTTCTGTGATGATTCTTCCTTGAAATTCTTCATCACTCATCTTTTGCTCAGACTTTATTACAGATGCGTTGATGTTTAGGGCAAGTTTAGATACATCGTTGTCAATAATATTTTTTCGGTATTCAATCTCAATTCCAAAAACATTTGCATAGGTATTATTTCTTCCAATCAATTGATTAGGAGCGTTAAAGTTATAAGCAACGATTTCAATAGGATCAGTAAAACCTTTGTAAAAAGCACTAACCGCATAAAATTGGTTCCCTTGTCCGTATTTCTCATATCGCAAATCCAGATTATTAATGTAAGTGGGTTTTAAATCAGGATTTCCAATAAAAAATCGTTCAGTAATTGGATCAAAAATTTGTGCAGTAGAGTTTTCTTTGAAACTAGGACGTGCTGTTGTTCTGGAATAAGAAAATCGAATATTGGTTTCTTCGTTCAATGAATGAATAATATTAATGGACGGGAAAAAATCTTTAACATTGATGAGTTCAAAATTATTGTAAACGGTTCTATCAATTGTTTCCCCTGAATAGATAAGTTTATAATTTTCGATTCTAACCCCAAAGGTAGATTTCCATGCTTCGGAGAATTTAAGCTCTGCAGAAATAAAACCTGCAATGCTTGTACTCTTAGCATCATATTGATTGGTTCTTTGGAAGCTTCCTACTAAGTAAGATCCTCTGTTGGTTTCTGCTGTCCAAAGGTTAGAAGGATCTAAAAGATTATTAGGATTTCCTAGTAATTCTTCGCTACGTCCCTTAAAGTCAATTGAATAATTTGAAGTCCTAAAGCTTCTATCTTTTTCTGAATAAGCTGCTCCAGCCTTTAGATTCCCTTGAATTTTACCCTCTGGGAGCTCATAAGTATACTGAATATTACTAGCAATTGCATTTTCTTTTAAGGTTCTCCATAAACGTTGGGGTAATTGCGTTGTAGAAGGAGCAATTGTATAATAACTTCTTTCCTCATCAGTTTCAAAAACAGTTTTCTTAAAATCTTTATCGAATACCTCTGCAAAAGAGGGAGCAATTTTCCATTCAAGTATTGATTTTCCTTGGTTAAAAATGTGTTTTGCATGAAACGGAATGGATATGATGTTTCTTTCGGTATAAGTCAATATACTGGCTTCACCAATGTATGGATTTTCAATGTAATCGGCATATTCTGCAAAAATAGCATTTGATTCAGCACTTCTTAGGTTCAAAAAATTCAATTTATATTTTGAGTTTTCGGACTTCAATGAAACGCCCAACAAACCACTAGCTAATTTTTTAATAACCCCCAACTCACCTCTTTGTGAGGTGTTTTGTTCAAGACCAGAAGCTTCTTTCAAGATGGTTGATGTTTGGTAATCTTTGTAATAATCGGTGTCGGATCGAAACCCCAAAGATGCTATGAACCCAAAAGTATTTTTATCATTTAAATCGAACTGCCTGCTTGCTGTTGCTCCCAGACTAAAATCAGCTCCACTTTGATATCGATTTACAGCCATCTGTTGTTCCAGTAGACTTGTAATTTTATTTAAAACTCCGGAGTATCCCAAAGCATTTTGTTCTGGTAATGGAATGTTTTGTTGAGCTCCAAGAGGTCGATCAAAGTAACCGTTATTAAAACCCAATAAATTGGTTCCGTTTGGATTATTACGAATTGCATTATTTACAAAATTCATATCAGGATTATAATTTCCTGATACCGAAAAGCTGTACTCAGGTAGAGTAGAAAAATCTTTTAGAATGATGTTAACAATTCCTCCACTAAAATCCGCAGGGAGTTCAGCGCTTGCGGATTTATTAATGATGATATTATCCAATATGTTGGTCGGGAAAACATCAAGTTGAAGGGTGTTTTTATCTGGGTCTAATCCCGGAACCTCAAGTCCTCCTAGTAGGGTTTTAGAATAACGGTCTCCAAGACCTCGAACATAAACAAATTTTCCATCTTGGATGGATACTCCCGGAACCCTTTTGATTGCCGCTGCTAAGTTGCTGTCTCCAGATTTTTTAATCGATTGAGCTGAAAGCCCATCAATCAAGTTTATTGATTTTTTTTGAATCGCTAAAACAGCAACTTCTGAATTATTTTTCTGAGAGGTGGTTACTACAACTTCATCCAGTGAATTTGAGAGTGGACTCATAACGACATCGATAACAATTTCATTATCACCCTTTATTTCAATATCTGAAATCAGTTTGGTTTCATAACCCACATAAGAAAGTTCTATGGTGTAAATTCCATCTACTACTTCAAAAAAGTATTTACCATCAAAATCAGTAGTAATACCTCCCAAATTGGTTTGGTCACTTTGATTTTTTAGGATAAGGTTGGCAAAAGGAAGAGGATCGTTGAATTCTCCATCGATTACAGTTCCCGTTATTACGGATTGAGCAAAGCTTAAAGAAGTAATAAAAATAAATAGTGGCAATAAAAAATGTTTCATGCAGTTTGAAAATAGAGATTGCCCGATCGTTAAATCGGGCAAAAAATTAAAATAGTATTGTGTTTAATTATTTATGGTTTGTCTTGTTAATTATTAATGGAACTCCATAGAGTCCATGAAAAAGTTGATTCATCCGCACCTGTGTTTGCAGGTTGTTCTGAGATTACCTCAGCCCAGTCTGCATAATCAGTAACAGATGTTTTGGCAAAAATATCAGCTAAAGTTCCACTAGTTACGAAGTAGAAATTATTAAAGTTTAGATTTCCAGTACTAGCAGCTGATGCTTGCCCGTTGTATGTAGCAGCATCAATTCCTTTGATAGAAAGCCCATCAATATTTTTGTAAACCACATTATTTGTCAAGCCAGTTGCAGCTTTTTTCCAATCACCAAGATTGTTTTTTCCAGACTCAGGAGCAGCATCACCATATACAGTTACGTTATTTATAGTAAATGCCCCGGTTATAGTTCCTGTGCCGTCTTCAGTCCCGTCGATTTCAAAGGGAGTATCAGAGTTAGAACGCATAGCAACAACAGCATTGGTAAGAGTTCCTCTGTATGCCTGATCTAAATCCAGAGCATCGTCTCTTTGGGCAAAGATTACAATATTTGTAATTGAAACAGATCCTCCAAAAATTTCGATTCCATCATCATTACTTCCAACAACTTCAATGTCATTGATTGTGGTTCCGGAGCCAATACCACCTAAAGTTAGCCCCTGAATTTCATCTCCTCCAGCCAATTGACTTCCACTGTGTCGTATTGAAACAAAAGTAAACGTCCCAGAAGAATCAGTGTTGTCATTACCTCCGTAGGTAGTCCAATCGTAACCCGAAGCAATTCCTTCAATGTCATCAGTACCTCCGTCTTGTCCAATAACTGCATTTCCAAGGATGATAATCCCACCCCATTTACCTGTATCTGTTGGGACACGGTTTGGGCTAACAATACCGTCTCCATAATCAATATTGTCATCGATATCAGTAAAGATAATTGGTGCATCACTGGTTCCAGCTGCATTGATTGTTCCACCAGGAGCTATTACGAGAGCAGTTGCATCAACCCCCTGACCGTTTTGAGATTTAATAATTGTACCCGGTTCAATGTTTAAGGTTGCTCCTTTTCTTACAACAATTTTCCCATCCATAATCCAAATGCGATCATTTGTCCATGTCTGAGTATCATCAATAAAACTAATACCTCCTGACCCAACTTTCTCAGTAGTTGGAGTTGTTGTTGGAATAGTTGTAGTTACGGTTACCGTTTCGGTAACTAAAACGGTTTCAATTAGTGTTTCAGGGTCTTTGGTACAAGATCCAAGAACCAATATGAACATAGCTGATAGTAAATAGAAATTAAGGTTTGATTTAGTCTTCATTTTTTTGTTATTAATTATGAAGCAAATTTATTTTATCCCCAGTCTTGAAGTTTTAGTTAAAGGTTAAATGAAACTCAATTAGTATTAACCCAATGTCAAATAATAATAGATTAACTTAACTATGATTTAACATAGATAGTTTACTCTTCAAAAACTTCTTATTTTTACTTAAAAATAATGTATGAATTGGGAGCAGCTTTTATCCTTACAGCGCCATGGAGACAAAACAAAAAGACTCAGAAACGAACAAGATGAAACCCGTTTGGGCTTTGAGGTTGACTACGATAGAATTGTTTTTTCAGCTGCATTTAGGAGCTTACAGGACAAAACCCAGGTAATACCCTTTTCAAAAACAGATTTTGTACACACTCGACTTACTCATAGTTTAGAAGTTTCTGTTGTTGCTCGGAGTATTGGTAGATTAGCTGGAAAAGCTATTTTAGAGAAACATCCCCATTTATCTCAAATTCACGGTTATCAATCTAATGATTTTGGAGCAATTGTAGCAGCAGCAGCATTGGCACATGATATAGGAAATCCGCCTTTTGGTCATAGTGGTGAAAAAGCTATCGGTCATTTTTTTTCCTCTGGACTTGGAACAACTTATAAAAGTGAGTTGAGTCCGCTAGAATATGAAGACTTATGTAAATTTGAAGGAAACGCAAATGGTTTTAAAATCTTATGCCAATCAATGGAGGGTGCCCCAGGAGGTTTGCGACTCAGTGCAGCTACCCTAGGGGCATATATGAAATACCCTAAAGCCTCATTACCCCATAAACCAACCAAACATGTAGCAGATAAAAAGTTTGGTTTTTTCCAAACCCAAGCTTCTGATTTTATTTCCCTTGCAAAAGATTTGGGTCTTGAAAAAAGTGGATCTTCCAATAATCGACATCCCCTGGCTTATTTAGTTGAAGCAGCAGATGATATTTGTTACACTATAATAGACTTTGAGGATGGAATTAATCTGGGTTGGATTTCTGAATCCTACGCATTGGAGTATTTGATCAATTTAGTCAAAGATTCGATTGATAAAAAAACTTATGCTTCCCTCAAGCATACCCCTCAGCGAATGAGTTATCTTAGAGCTTTGGCGATTAACAGGCTTATAAACGAAACGGTAACCATCTTTATAAAAAATGAAGAAGCTATTTTGAAGGGAACTTTCCCACATGCTTTATTAGACAAAAGTAAACACGAAGCTCAGATAGATGATATTATTTCTTTGAGTGTAGAAAAAGTATATCAATCTACAGAGGTACTTCAAAAAGAAATTGTAGGTTACAAAGTAATTACTACTTTACTTGAAGCATATACCACGGCGGCAGTTCATCAATTTGAAGGAAAGGCAGATGCCTATGACCAACTCATACTTCGATTGGTTCCTCCGGGCACTCCCTTTGTTTCAAATAGCTTGTACGAAACCCTACTCAATGCTACCTGTTATGTTGCAAGCCTATCAGATGGGAAAGCTATGGAGCTTTCTCAAAAAATCAAATAACCTCATATTTCAACTATTTTATGTTACGCTGGATTATCCTTATTATTTTTTTCTCTTTATACGGAACTTATGCTTTTCAAGCGATCAAAACTTTAACCCAACAGCGAAGTCTCCTAATTTTATATTGGATTTTTGTCGTTTTGGTGATGTCAAATTTTGCTTATCAAAGTATTTCTTTTAACCGTGATGAAGGATTCAATCATCAAATAAGCCTAGCATTGGGGTTATTTCTCTCCCTTTTTGTGTTTCAAACCTTTTTGATCTTTTTCATGATTTTTGAAGACGCTGTAAGGATTCCTCAGGCGATATATCGCTTTTTTAATAAAACTAATGCAAATTCCTATTTTCCAGATCGAAGAAAATTTATTTCACAACTTGCCCTTGGTATTGCAGCTGTCCCTCTAGTTTCTTTATTGTATGGAATGTTTAAGGGGAAATACAATTACAAAGTGTTGAACTACACTCTTGAATTTGACAACCTACCCAAAGAATTTGATGGGTTTACACTTACCCAAATTTCGGATATCCATAGCGGTAGTTTCGATAATAAAGAAAAGGTGTCTTATGGAATTGATCTAATCAATCAACAAAAATCGGATGTTATCTTGTTTACAGGAGACATGGTTAATAATAAGGCAAGTGAGGTTTACCCATGGATGGACATTATTGGTTCTCTAGAAGCGCCACATGGAAAGTTTTCTGTTTTGGGGAATCATGACTATGGAGACTATGTTCAATGGGAGTCTGATGAGGCAAAAAAACAAAACTTTACAGATTTAATTGAAGCTCAACAAAAAATGGGTTTTCAAGTTTTATTGAATCAAGCTCAATTCATAGAAAAAGAAGGAAAGCGAATTGCACTGATAGGAGTTGAAAATTGGGGTAAAGGAGGCTTTAAGAAGGCTGGAGACTTAAATCTAGCAGTTTCTGAAGTCGATTCTGATGATTTTAAGATTTTGATGTCTCACGATCCCTCTCATTGGGAGTCACAGGTAATTGATCATCCTTATCCCTTTGAACTTACTTTAAGCGGACATACTCACGGCATGCAGTTTGGGATAGAAATCCCAGGGTGGTTTAAGTGGAGCCCAGTAAAATGGCGCTATAAACAGTGGGCAGGAGTATATAATCAAGCAAAACAATACCTCAACGTCAACCGTGGCTTTGGTTTTTTGGCTTATCCCGGAAGAGTAGGGATTTGGCCAGAAATAACGGTTATTACCTTAAAATGCTCTGAGAAAGTGATTTAATAAAAAAAACTTAAATTTGTACAAACTTAAAACACTAATAGACGTGTCTAAATTTGGCGAATTAATTGAAGACAAAGTTCCACTGCTACTCGTTTTTTTTCAAGAGGACGCTGAACCTTCAGATGAATTTCATCCTGCTCTAAGAGACGTTGCTGCTGCGATTGGTGATCAAGGGAAAGTAATTAAAATTGAAACCACCAAAAACACTAAGTTAACAGAGGCACTTCGCGTTAAAGCCATACCAACCCTTATGATTTATAAAGGAGGGGAAATGGTATGGAGGCAAAGCGGTGAACAAAATGCGAACACTCTAATCAGTTTGATGAATGACTATGTAACCGATTAGCTATTCCTTTGGTGCGTTATCAAATAAACGATTAAAGATTTCAAGAGGCTCAATAGCTCTGAAAATACGCTTCTCCATTTTATCTCGATATACATCATCATCGTAAAGGCTCACAAAAAGCATTAACTTTCTGTATCCATTGACTTCATCCATGATGATTTCTTCATAAAACTCTTGCTCTTCAGCTGGAAAACTACTCAGACTTGATAGTCTTTTTTCATAAACTGCAGAAATATTTTCAATCAATAAACGTGCTGCTTCTTGATTATCACCAATATAAAGACCTTCCACAAAGTCTTCTTGACTTGTATAAAAATCATAGCTACCGTAAAGAAATTCAAAAGGAGCTGAATAGAGTTGAAATTCTATAATCTTAGAACTGATAAACTCTTTATCTTTATTGTCCACAACAACCTCAATCAAGGCACGATAACGTTCAATTTCGGTTAATATATCTTCTCCAAGTTCATATTGAAGGTTTAATGAAAGGCTATTGAAATAGTCCAATTCATCTTGGTGTTTTCTAGCAATTTTTTCAAAAAGTTTGCGCGCATCTTCTTGCTCATTAATGCGATAATACCCTTCAATGAAAGGCGTCAAAAGACTGTAGTATCCAAAAAAATCAACAGGCATTTTCTCTAAATTTAGATTAATGATTTCCTTTGCTTTTTCAGGTTTTCCTTCGTCAATAAGAACTTCTGCCAAACGTGCCATATTACTTCTGTAGGAGATGCTATTTTTTCTTGTTTCGGGATCGTGATATATTTCTGGGCTATCAGAATTCCCCCATTCCCATTTTTTAACAATCTCATACATCAAGTCAGCATCAATTCTTCCCATTAGATAAGGGTTGTTTTTATTTTTTTGAGTCTTGATAGGCACCAACTTATAGACTAATCCTTCGAGTTGGAGATAATTTTTCATCCATAAATATTCGGAATCATCAAAACTTCCACCCGTAAAATAGATTGGCCGCTTCCAATCATTATTTGCCAAAATATCAAGCATAATCAATTGATTTTTATACAAACCATTTCGAGGTAAATCAATATCAATGTAAGGAACGATTAAACTGCGATCCTTTTCCTTGACCAATCCACTTTCTATTACATTTTCCACATTGACATTTACTCTTATTTTATTGGTGGGGTAAAAAATCATTTCTTGTGTACTAACAGGATAAAGTTCAGGATCACCACCAGACTTTTGAATTATTCTTTTGAATTTATTCCTGGGATCATCACTAGAAACCCAATTCATAAAATCTTTGATATCCCAACGAACACTGTCAATAATGGACTCGTGTTTTACGTAGTCTCGAACTCCATAGGCATATTGAGAGTGTTCCAGCTGAATCGAAATAGCTTCACTGTTATATGTTTTACGTTTCATTTGATCAATATACCAATCCGTAGCAATCAAAGAAGTATTGATCGGTCGAACATCTCTTCGATATTCTTCGATGTCTTGAGCATACCAGAGTGCAAAAGTGTCGTTATCTCCAATAGTAAAAATAATAGCACCAACATCTTCTTGTATCGAGGTTAAATATGATTTCGAAATGGATTGAGCGGTGTATCGCTCTGAACGATCATGATCATCCCAGTTTTGAAAGCCCATAAGGATGGGGACCGCCAAAAAACATAAGGATATAGAAATGGGTACGGCAAATTTACTGGACCATTTGCTTTTGAGATTTTGTGCCATGGCAAAAGCTCCCATTCCAATCCAAATTGCGAACACATAGAACGAGCCTACTAAAGCATAATCACGCTCTCTTGGTTCAAAAGGCCGCTCGTTTAGGTATATCTTAAGCGCTAATCCTGTAAAAAGGAAAAACAACATCAATACCCAAAATTTCATTTTATCTTGTCTAAACAAAAAGAAAACACCGATTAAACCTAGAATTAATGGAAAGAAAAAGTAGGTGTTTCTGGCTTTGTTATTTAATGCATCATCGCTCAATTCTTTTTGGTTACCTAGACGAATGGAGTCAATGAAGGGGATTCCGCTGATCCAGTTTCCATTGAGGAGGTCATAACGCCCTTGAACATCATTTTGCCTTCCAGTAAAATTCC
The DNA here is from genome assembly GCA_943789305.1 of uncultured Flavobacteriaceae bacterium. Taxonomy (GTDB): domain Bacteria; phylum Bacteroidota; class Bacteroidia; order Flavobacteriales; family Flavobacteriaceae; genus Arcticimaribacter. The sequence continues at coordinate 198,626 of CALSTP010000001.1, forward strand.
ACATAAAATAACGCACATACATATATCCTATTTGGTACTCAAACAAATACCTCATATTACTTAAAAACGAGGGTTTTTCAATGTTGATGTAAGGAGACATTTTTTTGAAAAACTCGTGGTAATCTTCGCCAGAGACAGACCCTTGTATTGCCTCTTGCCTAAAAGATTGAACCTCTCCTTGTAACTCTTTAATTCCTCTGTATTCTGGTTTTATGGTAAACTCCAGAGGCTCTGTAAAGTCCATGTAATTTGCTGCATGTTCAGAACTGTGTAACCTTGGGAGCAAGCCTTTGTGTTTTGAATTTGCGTTAATCCTTGAACCTTCCCAGTTATTAACAATTATGTAGCGTCCCGTGTTTTTATCTCGTTCATATTTGGGCTTATCATCGATGTAAGGTTCTTGTTCATCTTGTCCTGCATACATATCAGAAAACATGGGGCCATAGAATAATTTTGTTTCGGGATATTGTTCAAGATTGTAGTAGGCTAATAACTGACGCGCATCAGAAGGAGAATTTTCATTGATAACCGTATTGGCATTGGCACGTATCGGGAGCATAATCCAAGAGGAAAATCCCAGAAAAACAAAAAGAATACAGAGAATCCCAGTGTTTAGATTGACATAATTTTTTTTACGCGTAAAACCTAGTGTATATATAAAAAACCCTACAAGTAAAAGTGCTGTAAAAATAGTCCCGCTGTTGAATGAAAAGCCAAGATTATTGACAAAATATACCTCCATCTTTCCAAATAGGGTAAGCGTTAGAGGAAGTAAGAGTTTGAAGATAAAAAGTAAAACAGCAACGGATACAATATTTGCAATTAAAAATCCTTTTAAGGTAACCGTCTTTGTGTTTTTAAAATAATAAAGCATTCCAATAGCTGGAATCGTTAAGAGACCCATGAAGTGAACCCCAAAGGAAAGCCCAATGATAAAGGAGATTAGTAATAGCCAACGATCCCCCCTTGCAGTATTCATTTCTTGTTCCCACCGAAGACTTAACCAAAAGAGAAGAGAAAGAATACATGTTGCCATTGCATATACTTCGGCCTCAACCGCATTAAACCAAAAACTATCTGAAAAGCAGAATGCTAAAGCTCCAACAGCAGCACTTCCAAAAAGACCAATTGCATCAGTTGAGGATTCAAGAGTATTGAATCCTGGCATTTTTTTAAGTAAAAGAGTTAGGGTCCAGAATAAAAATAGAATGGTAAATGCACTAGAAAAAACAGACATTAAATTTACCATTAGGGCAATTTGCTCTGGCCCATTGGCAAAAACAGCAAAGAAAGCACCCATCATCTGATAAAAAGGAGCACCTGGCGGATGACCTACTTGTAATTTTGCCGAAGTCGCAATATATTCGCTTGCATCCCAAAAACTAGCTGTGGGCTCAACGGTGATGCCAAATGTTAGAAGTGCAATTCCGAAAATACTCCATCCCAAAATGCGATTCCAAAATTTGAATTGTGTTTCGTTCATAGGTCAATTTTATCAAAACGAATGTAAGAATATTTGAAGAAACAACCTTGAATTTAACAGAATGCAAACTTTATATTCCTTAAGAATTAATTATTTTTGAGAAATGGTTTGTCTTAGCAAATAATTCTATTAAATTTGCACCTCCGTTATTGGTCTATGGTGTAACTGGCAACACGTCTGGTTTTGGTCCAGAAGAGTCTAGGTTCGAGCCCTAGTAGACCAACAAAACCCTCAGTTAAACTGGGGGTTTTCTATTTTTATTTACAAGATAATTACAAAAAGATGTTTTTTTTAATTTTACGAGAATAAAATCCAATAAAATTTCTAATCTATTTCTCAGTGTTTAAGTTTTTAACCTTTCAAAATAAATTTACTCTCATACTTCTTAAAAACAGTGAATTTATATTCAACTACTTTTTTCCTTTGGATCTTTACCGACCATTCTTTCAAAACGATCGGGTATAAAATTTTCATTTACATCTTCTTCAGTACCCATGGAAGTACTGACAACTCCGTAAATGATAACACCAACGATGAGTACGATAATTGCGATAACAACAATAATAATCTCAGTCATAATATTTTATATATGTCCTAATGTAATAAAATAATCTCAAAATTATTCAACTTTTAACATCTAAGTAATTTTAATGGCCAATAGTTTTTTTTAAATTTTAATAAGTAATAATGTAATTTTATTTTAGATCAATAAAAAATATCTCCATTTTTTATCCATTTGGCAAAACTATTATCAAAGCAATGGATCGTGTTGGTTAATCCATTTGAATTCCTGATCAACTTTCCCTGGTTGATCCACTCAAAAATCCCTCCATAAAGATTATAAACTTTGGGATATCCCTGATTAATTAATTTTCTAGCAAGTTTTTCACTTCGAAACCCTACGGAACAATACACAATGATATTTTGTTTATGTAGTATTTTTTTGAGTTTCTTGAAGTTCCATTTTTTTTCACCTACCCAGATCGCATCTTCGATATGACTGATTTCAAATTCTTCTTTTGACCGAACGTCTAAAAGAATAAAATCTTTTTTTTTCTCCAATTCCTTTACAGTGATCTTAGGAATTTCATCAGAAAGCAAGGAATCGATAAAAGTGTAAAAATCTTGACCTTGTGCCAAAATACCAATTGGCCATAATAGAAGTAAAAAGATTGTTTTTTTTAAAGCAGTAAGGAACATAAGATTTTAATTATTGACCCTTTTCTCAATTGTCTCAACTTGTTTTTTATGGTGTTGAACATGAAAAATCGAAAAATACAAAATTTCTCTTAAGGTTAATTTCCCCAATAAAGGATGGGGAATAATATAAAGGTCTAAATCGCTTTCTTTCCATCTATTAGTTGCTTTAATTAGTCCCACAAATGCTTTGTGGAATTTTTTGCTGTTTTGTTTTCTTTTACTGGCTCCTATCCTTTTGGGACTAAATTGTTTGGGTGCTTTTGCTTTTCTTCCATCAAGCGCTTCTAGGTAACGAGTGACTAATTCATCATAAGTTCGTGATTTGCGATTGCTTTGTCCATAATAATACTTCAATAAAAATTTGGGTAACTTTAAAATTAATTTAACAGGCTTTATTGAGAGAATGAGATGGTTTTGAATTTGACCTGAAGTCCATGTGCTTTCTGTGTTGAAATCAAAAAGCTCATCAGGTAATTCATTAATTAAAGAATCAAAGTCTTCGTGGTGTTTTTGAAGTTTTTGGTTAATAATTGCTTTATTCCAGCTCATATTTTTGATTGTATTGTTGTTGGGTTATATTAACTAGATTAGTTGGAAATGTAATTAATTTTAAATTAACTCTTAACGTTCAAATTATAATTCAATATGTTCTACAATTATTTGACCCATATTCCAAGAAGGAATAAAATAGGTAAACTTTGAATTTTCTAAACATTCTGAAAATATGCGTTCTTGAAGAACCGTTGAATTTCCTGTGATAACAGTAAGTGAAAAACTCCCTTTTTTGGAACACTCATCTATGGCTTTATGAACCAATTCTAGGGCTTGTTTATGCCGAATTCCATGAAGATCAATACTTAGTATACTATCCTTGTTTTTTTTCATAGAATACAAAGGTATGAAAAGAAAAAACTCCTCAATATCAGCTGTATTGAGGAGTTGTTAATCAAAATTCTTAACAAATACATGAAAACTATATTGTAAAAGTATCTAGTATAAAATGAAAGTCTTGTTAAGGGTCTGGTAATTTTTTCTAAAAAATCTGTTAAAAAAATTCTATTTTTCTTTTATACTTTTACGGAATCAGGCTCAAACCCCTGAATACCTTGAACTGTGGTGTACTTCATTGTAAAACGTTTGTTTGGATAGATTATCTTATACGCAGTTTGAACCGCTAAAGTTGCTTCATGAAAACCGCATAAGATTAATTTTAACTTACCCGGATAGGTGTTAACATCTCCGATTGCAAAAACACCAGGAATGTTTGTTTGATAGTCTAAAGTGTTGTCTACTTTTATGGCATTTTTTTCAATTTCTAATCCCCAATTGGCAATAGGGCCTAATTTTGGAGATAAACCAAATAATGGAAACCAGTAATCCACATTAATTTCAATCGCATTTTTATCTTTTTGTTTCACAACAATCTGCTCCAATTGATTCTCGCCTTTTAGATCAATGACTTCGGCATGAGTGAAGAGTTCAATTTTCCCCTTTTTTTGGAGATCATATATTTTTTCAACAGAATCTTTATGGCCTCTAAACATTTCCGTTCTATGAACCAAACCAACTGGAATACTTTGATTTTCAGCAAAATAAATAGCCCAATCTAAAGCAGAATCTCCACCACCTGATATAAATAATTTTTTACCAATAAAGTTCTTTGGTTCTCGCACCATGTATTCAACTCCCTTTTTTTCAAAATGACTAAGGGAATCAATTTTGGGTTTTCGAGGTTCAAAACTTCCTAAACCTCCAGCAATCATTACAGTTGGCGCCATGTGCTGAGTGCCTTCAGATGTAGTTACAATAAAGTTTCCACCTTCTTGTTTTTCTATAGTTTCGGCACGCTCACCTAAAGTAAATCCTGGATGAAAGGGTTCTGCTTGTTTCAAAAGGTTGTTGACCAATTCCCCTGCCAAAATTGAGGGAAAGCCAGGAATATCATAGATTGGTTTTTTAGGATATATTTCAGATAATTGTCCACCTGCTTGAGGAATAGCATCAATTAAGTGGCACTTTAGCTTCATAAGACCCGCTTCAAAAACAGTAAATAAACCTACTGGACCTGCTCCGATGATGATTATATCAGTTTGTATCATTTTTTTCTAAAATTGATGTAAGTTGGAGTTTTGGTATCACCCGATCCATTAAAAGATTGAATCAAAACCATTTCAAAAGTATAAAAAATTTCTACAAATCTTTAATATAACTTCCCAATGAATCTTTAAATTGAAAACCTTCAAGCGTTCTGTATTTATTTAATTTTTTATTGGCTTCGAGTCCCCAAAGTAAAAATTCCATCATAAAGAATCGATCTTCTTTTATTATGTTGTTTAAATTGGAATTTAATACTTCACCGATTCCCGGGATAAGTGTCAAAGAATCTTGATACTCTCGATTAGACAGACTGTCTTCAAGGAAAAGTTCATTGTCTTTAAAAAACCATTCTAAAATTTTGTCGTAAGGTCCAACTTCATTTTCTTTTTGTAGTTTTTCGATTTTCGGAAAATAATCTGTAAATAATGTTTTGATGGATTCTGAAATGAGATGATACGATATTTGTTCTGCACCTTCTTGTTCTCCTTCGTAAACCAATTCAATTTTACCATTTATGGCAGGAATAATTCCCATAAAATCAGACATCCTTAGGGCAGAATTTGAATCACCTGTGATGAGCAAACGCCTTTCGGCTGTACTGATCAAATTTTCAAATGCTGTAATACTCATTCGAGCACTTACTCCACTTTTTGAATCTACATATTTACTTTTTCGGGCTTCAAATCCTATTTGTTCTATAATATCCCGAGCCAATTCAGGAATATGAATTTTTTCTGCTTGTTCATTTGTTAGGATGGCTTCTTGTCTGGTTATGGTCTTTGCAATGTTTCTGTTGTGAGGGTAATGCGTAAGAATCTGTGAGCCGATCCTATCTTTTAGCGGGGTTACAATACTACCCCTATTGGTATAGTCCTCGGGGTTTGCAGTAAAAATTAATTGTGCAGCAATGGGTAACCTTAGTTTAAACCCTCGAATTTGAATTTCTTTTTCTTGTAATATTGAGAACAAGGCAACTTGAATTCTTGCTTGAAGATCTGGGAGTTCGTTGAGTACAAAAATACAACGGTGGGCGCGGGGAATCATCCCAAAATGAATAACGCGTTCGTCTGCATAAGAAAGTTTTAGATTTGATGCTTTTATGGGATCAACATCACCAATAAGATCAGCCACGGTTACATCTGGAGTGGCGAGTTTTTCGAAAAAACGATCTGATCTATGCAACCAATATATCTCAGTCTTATCACCATTTTTAGTGATGATTTCTTTGGCTTCATAACTTATAGGGTTGAGAGGGTCATCATTGATGTCAGAACCTTTTACAACGGGAATCCATTCATCTAATAGTTGAGTCATTTGGCGGGCTAAACGAGTTTTTGCCTGACCTCTTAGACCGAGTAAATTGATGTTGTGCCCAGAAAGTATTGCACGTTCAACATCAGGAATTACAGTATTCTCATAACCAATGAGACCTTCAAAAGTTTTTTCTCCAGAATGTAAACGTTCTTTTAAATTGTGAGCAAGTTCTTGTTGAATGCTTCTAGAGAAATAGTCAGTTTTTTTTAATTCTCCTAGTGTAGTAGCTTGTACTTTTGTCATAATGATATTGTTTGAAACATTAGGTTAGCCTAAACGTTTTTTTCTGTTTTTTTCATAATCTTCAAAGATCATTTCACCCAAGCCTTTTAAGCCTGTAAAGAATGCTTTCCCTTGGTTAGCTTTGGTGAATTCTCGAACAAAATGTTGCAGATATTGATCTTGTGCTATCATAAAGGTTGTTATCGGGATGTGTATTTTTTTAGCCTGTCTGGCCATATTATAGCATTTTTCTACAATTACATCGTCCAAACCGACACTGTTTTTATAGTAGGTTCCATCGGGCATTTTTAAACAACTTGGTTTTCCATCTGTAATCATGAAAATTTGTTTGTTGGTATTTTTTTTTCTTCGAAGCATGTCCATAGCTAATTCAAGACCAGCTACTGTATTGGTATGATATGGACCTACTTCTAAGTAAGGAATGTTTTTGAGTTCAATAGGTTTAGCATCATTTCCAAAGACTAATATGTCAAGGGTGTCTTTTGGATATCGTGTTGTAATGAGCTCGGCTAATGCCATTGCAACTTTTTTGGCCGGGGTAATGCGATCCTCACCATAAAGAATCATGCTGTGGCTGATGTCAATCATTAGAACAGTACTCATTTGAGTTTTATGCATAGAATCTTCAACAACCAAATCTTGGTGTTGTAAAGTAAAATCATCCCCAACTGATCTTATTTGAGCATTTTTTATGCTCTCAGTTATATCAATTTTTTCCAATCCATCTCCAAATTGATATGCTTTTAATTCACCAGTGGTTTCTTCTCCTTGACCTAATTTTTTTGTTTTATGATTTCCCGATCCAGAGCGTTTTAATTTTCCAAAGATTTGTTTTAGGGCATGCTCTCTGAGTAATTTTTCTGTTTTGGCGGTAAGTTGCATTTTATCGTCTTTACCCCCAGTGCCTGTTTTGGGTTGAATAAAAGATCTTTTGAGTAAATCGTCTATAAAATCATCAATGGTGTAATCTTCATCTGTGAGTTTATATTCTTTATCCAATTCTCTCAACCAATCAATTGCTTCATCAAAATCACCTGAAGTATGGGTAATGAGTTCTTTGAATATTTCAAATAGGCGTTCGAAGGGTGTCTGAACTTTTTTTATGTGTTTTCCGAACACAAAACCTGATTTGAAACTGAGCGGTAACATGGGAATCCCTTTTTTAGATCAATACTCAAAGATAAATCAAAATAAAGACATACTTCACAGCAATAAATAATTTTATTTGCTTTTGGCAAGTGTTACAATGTACTCTTCCAATAAATCTATACCTTCTTTGTGCGCAGTAGAGCGACCAATTTCAGGCATACGAATAGACGGGTCATTACTTTTCATCCGATAAATTAGGATGGATTCTTCGGGATGACCTGGGACAATATCATAGATTAAATTCCCAGAACCTTTTCCTGCAGCAACAGGGGGTTTGAACACCCCTCGTTTTCTAGAGTTTTGTTGGGTGTAACTCAGGTATAATCCAGAATTTTTTGCACTTCCCTCAAGGTTATGACAATGAGCGCAATTCACATCTAAATAGGCTTTGGCACGGTGATCGATAGGGAGTAGAGCATCATTCCAAACTGGCATTTTTGGTCGTAATGAAGGTTCAACAACTTTTTCTAGGATTCCTATTTCATTAAAGTAATCCAATTGATTTTTATTTGTAAGTGATAGTGCATAGGATTTATTCCATTGAGCAGCTGTAGGTCCAATGGGTGTTATACTCTTTCCTTTTGCATGACAATTTTTACATTGATTTAGATTGGGAACGGTATAGGAAGTGGTTCTTTTATCACCCTTGTTGTCGATCCAACGTACTTGTTCTTCTTTCCCAATATAATTCAGAATGGCATCGGTTTGTTCTGAGTTCCAGACATAATTGAGCGGTTTCCAACTATCATTTTCTTTGACTAAAAGTCGGGTTTCAATAATCCTTTTTTTCTTATTGGGTTTTCTAAAATCTTCAGGATAAAAAAAATTTTTGATTAAAACACTCCCGTTTTTAAAGTCCAGAACTCCTTTGTTTTTGTAACCGATATTGGTCGAATTAGGTACATAAACAAAACGTTTTTTGAAGGCATAATCAGAAAAAAGAGGTGAGTTGAGATCATATAAAATAACACTATCGGTTGGCTTTAAGTTTGCTAAAGGCAATTTGAAAAATCCATATTCCGATAATCGTTCTTTTTCTAGGGTTTCTTTCTTAATTAGTGGTTTAAAAGATGTTATTCTTTTAGCCTTGGGAGGAATTTTTTTTTCTCTTCCATCTTGACAAGAAAGACAAGCAGAAAAAATTAAAATAATTTGTACATAGCGATAGTATTGCATCTGCAAAAAAATATTAGAGTATACACAAATAAGGTAAAACTTCGTTTGAGAAATTATCAAAGTCATTCGCAGCATCCATAAAAACAAAATTCAGTGCTCCATTATCTTTTAAGCAAATTTTATGTTCACTATCCTGAAGACTTGCTCCCTCTGGAAGAATTCCATCATAAGCAATATCAGGGATTTTCATTTTGTTTTTGAATAGCATCAACCAACCATATTCATTACTGAGAGTAGGAAACCAAAACTTATTCTTAAATGTGTTGTTGCTAATCGATACTTTTCCAGGATATGCATTGTATTTGGAATCCGATTCATAATCAGATTCTACAGCTCGAATGCCTCGATCTTGAATAGATGAATCTACTTTTGCTTCAGGATCTTCAGCGGCAGCAAAGACCAAATAACTCACAATGGAAAGATTCGAAGTCTGGTGGTCTTCAACTGTGTTATCGTGAAAATTCACTTCTTGTGTAGCCATGATAATTGCTCCAGTCCCTTTAGGTACTCCACTAACAATAGAGCCTTTAATTCCAAAATTCTTTAGATTATTGTTGTAAATTCTATTGTTGTATGCCTGTATTTTTTCCCCATAAACGGTAAGTTTTGGGAGGTTAAAAATCAATAAACCTCCGGTATTTTCATAGATGTTGTTGTTGTAAATTTTTACCTCTGTACTATTTTCACTTTCAACCCCTGCAACATTATAAAATGCTTTATTGTTTCGAATAACGACATTTTTGGATTGGCCGACATAGATTCCAGCATCTGAAGCTCCGATGGCTTCGCAACCTTCAATCAAAAGGTTAGTTGTCAATACAGGATAAATTCCATAGGCACCATTTTGGGTTGATACTTTTCCTGTCCATGCAGATCTTATGTTGCGAATTGTAACATAATCCGATTCGCTGATTTTCAGATTGTCCCCCGCAGCATCTTCAATGGTTAGATCTTCAATGGTGAAATTAGTGCAGTTTGTAACCAAGATCCCTTCAGCTCCTTTTGTCTGCCCTTTGAATGAAAGAATGGTTTTGTCCATTCCTTTCCCCTTGATAGTAATATGATTTTTTCTGTCAATGCTCAATGCTTGAGAAAATAAAAAATGTCCTTCCGGAAGTTCAATGGTAGCACTGTCTTTAGCAAGAATAAATGCTTCTAGTATTTCTTCTTCCAAGTCAACATAAGATCGTTCAGGGTTGTACTCGGGCATATCATTATTAAATACCTTAAAAAGAACAATTAAAAGAAGAATTCCAATCAGTAGTAGAATTATTTTTTTCATGATAATTAATTATGATTTCACTAAAAGTACACTTTTTTAAATAAAATTCTCAAAACACTTATTTTAAAAAAGTTATTAAGTTTTGAGTAAAACTATAAGGCATTAAAAGTTCAATTAGACTCGGTCAAATTTATATTAGAAAACCCTTTGATGTTTTTCAGTAAAAATTATTAAAGAATAACAAAATCCATTAAATTTTTACTTTAAAATCAAACCAATAATTTATTCGAGAAGTCACACCAAAGTATTTAAGTTAATTTGAATTCCTTTGGATAATCTTGAATTATTTTTTCTCGAATAAAAGGGTCCTTAATTAATAAAAAATAATTATATTTGCCTGAATTTCTGAATAAATACAACTGAGGAGGCTTTGAGTCCCCTTTTTTTTTATAATGAATTTTAAAAAGACAGTAGCCGAACTTTTACAAGTAGCCTTGGATGAAAATCCAAGCTTATTTTTGATAGATTTAAAAATCGGTCCTGATAATAACATAGTGGTTTCATTGGACGGTGATGAAGGAGTTACACTGGAATCCTGCATAGCAGTTAGTCGACAAATAGAACACAATATTGATAGAGAAGAACACGATTTTTCTTTGGAGGTAAGTTCGGTAGGAGTAGGTTCTGCTTTAGTAATACCAAGGCAGTACATCAAAAACGTAGGAAGAACTTTAGAAGTAATCAATCTCGACGACCAGATTTTTAAAGGAAATTTGACTCAGGCAGACCAAGAAGGTATTACTTTGGAGTGGAAAGCTAGAGAGCCCAAGCCTGTTGGAAAAGGTAAGGTTACCGTAACAAAAACAAAAAAACTAGCATTCGCATCAATTAAAAAAGCGAAAGTGATTATTAAATAATTTAGCAATAATAAAATGGAAAATTTAGCACTTATTGATTCCTTTTCTGAATTTAAGGATGAAAAATTAATAGACAGAGTAACCCTTATGGTTATTTTGGAAGAAGTTTTCAGAAACACGCTAAAACGCAAGTTTGGTTCGGATGATAATTTTGACATCATCATCAACCCCGACAAAGGAGATTTAGAAATTTGGAGAAACCGTGTTGTTGTGGCTGATGGAGCGGTAGAAGATCCAAATCAAGAAATTGAATTAACACATGCTCAAAAAATTGAACCTGATTTTGAAGTTGGGGAAGATGTTTCCGAAGAAGTGAAGCTAATCGATTTGGGTCGAAGATCAATTTTATCTTTACGTCAAAACTTGATTGCTAAGATATTTGAACACGACAGCAACAACATTTTCAAACAATTCAAAGATCTTGAAGGAGACTTATATACAGCTGAAGTTCATCACATCAGAAGTAGAGAGGTTATTCTTTTGGATGATGACGGAAATGAACTCATCCTTCCAAAGGATCGACAAATTCCAGCAGATTTTTATCGTAAGGGTGATAATATTCGTGGAATTATTGAATCTGTTGAATTAAGAGGAAATAAACCAAGGATTATTCTTTCAAGAACATCTCCTAAATTTTTAGAGAAGCTTTTTGAACAAGAAATTCCTGAAGTTTTTGATGGATTAATCACAATAAAGAAAGCAGTAAGAATTCCAGGTGAAAAAGCAAAAGTTGCTGTTGACTCCTATGACGATCGGATTGATCCAGTAGGAGCATGTGTTGGAATGAAAGGATCACGTATTCATGGAATTGTTCGGGAGTTAGGAAACGAAAATATTGATGTAATTAATTTCACAAATAATCTTCAACTTTTCATAACACGTTCTCTTTCTCCAGCAAAGGTTAATTCATTAAAAATTAACGAAGAAACAAAGCGTGTTCAGGTTTTTTTAAATCCAGAAGAAGTGTCCAAAGCAATAGGAAAGGGTGGTCATAACATACGTCTTGCAGGTCAATTGACAGGATTTGAAATTGATGTTTACCGTGAAGGTGCGGAAGAAGATGTTGAATTAACTGAGTTTACGGATGAAATCGAGTCTTGGATTATTGACGAATTCAAGAAAGTAGGCTTAGACACTGCAAAAAGCATCCTAGAATTAGAAGTTTCTGATCTAGCAAAACGCACTGATTTGGAAGAAGAAACGATACTAGAAGTTTTTAAAATATTAAAAGAGGAATTCGAAGATTAGTTTTAAGCAGTTTAATTCCATATTTTTGAATCGAAGAAAAAATAAGTATGCCAGATCAACCGACAATACGATTAAACAAAGTCTTGAGAGAATTCAATATTTCTCTGGATAGAGCCGTTGAACATCTTGCTCAGATGGGACATGATGTAGAGGCGCGGCCTACAACAAAAATATCTCAAGAGGTTTATAAAGTATTGTTGGATGAATTTGCAAATGATAAATCCAAGAAAGATGCTTCTGCCGAAATTAGTGAGGAAAAACGAAAGGAAAAAGAGGCTCAGCGTTTAGAACAAGAAAAATTAGAGCTTGAAAAACAACAACGTGAAAAAGAGCGTCTAGAAAAGCAAGAGGTCATTCGTGCAACAGCAAACTTAAACCGGCCTAAGTCTCTTGGCAAAATTGATTTAAACACAACAAAAGCTGGAGCTCCAAAAGTTTCTTCTCCTTCTGATGATCAAGAAAAAGTTGCTAAAAAAGAAACACCCAAATCAAAAGAGGAAACCAATCAACCTACTTTGAAAAAGACAACTCCCCAAAAGGGAGATAATTCGGACAAGGAAATTGTTGCTAAGGAAACTGGAAAAGAATCTTCTAAAACTATTGTAGAAAAAACAGAAACTCCCTCTAAGGAAGACCCTTCATCAGAGTCTAATGAAGAAGAAACACCTCTAGAAGGAGACATTACTATAGCAACTAACTATGCAAAATTATCAGGGCCAAAGAAAACAGGAATGGTCATTGATTTAGATTCTTTCAATAAGAAAGAAAAAAGTGTTGTAGATGCTCGCAAGAAAAAACGTAAAAGAATTAGCAAAGAGCCCGCTAGTCCTAAGCCTGGAGCTTCAACATCTCAAAATAATAGAAGAGGTACCGGTCAACAAAAAAGACCAAATCGCCCAGCAGTTGTACCAAAGGTAGAGCCAACTGAAGAAGAGGTGCAAAAGCAGATTAGAGAAACTCTTGAAAAACTTCAAGGGAAGTCAAATAAATCAAAAGGAGCAAAATACCGAAGAGATAAGCGCGTTCAACACCGTCAAAAGACAGAAGAAGAATTAGCTCAGCTCGAAGCAGAAAGTAAGATCATAAAAGTAACCGAATTCATCACTGTGGGTGACGTTGCGACTTTAATGGAAGTTAGTGGAACCGAAATCATCTCCGCTTGTATGTCTCTTGGGATCATGGTAACCATGAATCAACGACTTGATGCAGAGAATTTGAGCATTGTTGCTGATGAGTTTGGTTTTGAAGTAGATTTTGTCAAGAGTGATCTTGAAGAAAGTTTTACGGAAGAAGAAGTAGAGGATTCAGCAGATTTAGAACCTCGTGCACCAATTGTTACGGTTATGGGTCATGTTGACCATGGTAAAACATCATTATTAGACTACATACGAAGTGAAAATGTAATCGCTGGTGAGTCAGGAGGAATAACACAACACATTGGCGCATATTCTGTAGTTCTCAAAAACAAACAAAAAATAACATTTTTAGATACTCCGGGTCACGAAGCATTTACTGCCATGCGTGCTCGTGGTGCCCAAGTAACCGACATTGCTATAATTGTAATTGCAGCAGATGATGATATCATGCCACAGACCAAAGAAGCAATAAGTCATGCTCAGGCAGCTGGTGTTCCAATAATTTTTGCGATAAACAAAGTCGATAAAGAGACCTCAGACCCCGAAAAGATTAAAGGAGCACTTGCTCAAATGAATCTTATGGTAGAGGATTGGGGAGGAAAAGTTCAATCTCAAGACATCTCTGCCCTTAAAGGTACCGGTATAAAAGAACTGCTAGAAAAAGTATTATTGGAAGCCGAGTTATTAGAATTGAAAGCAAATCCAAATCGAAAATCCAAAGGGACAGTAGTTGAGGCCTATTTAGATAAAGGACGTGGTTACGTTTCTACAATACTGGTCCAAACAGGTACGTTGAAAGTTGGTGATTATCTTCTGGCAGGAAAGCACAGTGGAAAGGTAAAAGCCATGTTTGATGAAAGAGGTAAAACAATTGAATTTGCTCCACCATCAACCCCAGTATCTATTTTAGGTTTAGATGGAGCTCCACAAGCAGGAGATAATTTCAATGTACTTGAAGACGAAAGGGAAGCAAAACAAATTGCAGCTAAAAGAACACAGCTGTTACGAGAACAAAATGTTCGTACTCAACGTCATATTACCTTAGATGAAATAGGTAGAAGAATTGCTCTTGGCGACTTTAAAGAACTCAATATGATCTTAAAAGGAGATGTTGATGGTTCTGTAGAAGCATTAACAGATTCTCTTCAAAAATTATCTACCGAGGAAATTCAGGTAAATATCATTCATAAAGGTGTTGGGGCAATCACAGAATCCGATGTTTTATTAGCATCTGCATCTGATGCAATTGTTATTGGATTTAATGTTCGTCCAATGGGTAATGCTAGAATGCTTGCTGAAAAAGAAGAAATAGACATTCGTTCCTACTCAATTATTTACGATGCAATTAACGATGTGAAAGACGCAATGGAAGGTATGCTTTCTCCTGAAATGAAAGAAGAAGTTACAGGGAATGCAGAAATTCGAGAAACCTTCAAAATATCCAAGGTAGGTACTATTGCTGGTTGTATGGTTACAACAGGTAAAATTTACCGTAATTCAAATATTCGAGTTATTCGAGAAGGGGTAGTTCAGTATACAGGAGTTTTGAGTTCCCTAAAACGTTTCAAGGATGATGTTAAGGAAGTAGCCAAAGGATATGATTGTGGACTACAAATCAAGAATTACAACGACATTCAAGTTGAAGATGTGATTGAGTTCTACCAGGAAGTGGCCGTAAAGAAAACCCTATAAATTATTAGGCTCAAGTAAAAATGCTCCCGGATAAGTCTTTTTAATCTCCTCGAGCATTATGTTTGCTTTATTGATATCTTTAAATCTTCCAACACGTACTTTATAATTAGGAGTTTCGAAGATTAAAGAGGTTTCAGTGTCAGGAAAATTTAACTCAAAATCTCTAACAATATTTTTGGCTGCAGTATGATTCCCATAATATAATTGTATGGCATAATATTGTGCATTATAACGTTCGGAATCAATATTTTTCTTGATTTCAACCATACGTTCTATTTTTGTATCCTGATTAATCACAACCGGTTTGCTTTGCCCAACAACTTTTGATGCAAACCCTCCAATAAGAAGTAATGACAATAAAGCGGAGTATTTATTTTTTTTCATAACACAAAGAAATAAAAATCTATCATTTGTTCGGAAAAGTTAAGTGAAATTAACAAACTATTTAGATTGAGTATAAATTAGAGAAGTGCAAGTCATAACCTTTTAACAAACGAAGTCTATGTCTTATTTTTGCACTAAATAAAGTATAGAAACAAGTTGATCATTATCAAATTTTACACATAAGCATGAGGAAGTCAAACCTTTACGCTCTTTTCACCAGTAAATTCATCGCGTTAACAGTAGTTGCAATGCTCACTATACCGCAATTATTTGCACAAGAGAGTGACCCCGCTGCAGGGAAAAAATTATTCAATGCAAATTGTGCAGCATGTCACAAACTCAACAAAAAAGCTGTAGGTCCTGCGTTAAAAGGAGTTTCCTCTAAGTATGATAGAGAATGGCTGTATGCTTGGATTAAAAATAGCTCGGCAATGATAAAATCTGGAGATGCTCAAGCCGTAGCCATATGGGAAGAATACAACAAATCTGTTATGACTGCATTCCCTCAACTTTCTAATGCAGATATTGATAATATCATTGCCTATACAGACTATACTCCTCCGCCACCTCCGCCAGGAGAAGTTCAAGCAAATACAACTACAGTTGCATCAAGTGGAGTTTCGAACGACCTAATACTTGCTGCTCTTATATTGGTTTTTGCAATCCTAGTGGTTATGTTAATTCTTGTAAACAAAACCTTAAAAAGAATTGCCTCAGCTAGCGGAGTAGAATTAGTGACTAAAGAAGCTAAAGAGCCAAGAAGACCTCTTTGGGATGCCTTTGTAAAAAATCACTTCTTGGTATTGATGTCCGTAATATTTTTACTTCTTTCGAGTGCTTATTTTGCATATGGATACCTAATGCAAGTAGGAGTTGACCAAGGATATATGCCCGTTCAACCAATTCATTATTCCCATAAAATTCATGCGGGAGCCAACGAAATAGAGTGTAAGTATTGTCACTCATCTGCTCGAGTATCCAAGCATTCTGGAATCCCATCTTTAAATGTTTGCATGAACTGCCACCAGAACATAGCAGAATATAATGGGGAAGAAGATCTAGATAATGGATACACCAAAGATTTCTACACAAAAGAAATCAAAAAACTGTATGCTGCAGTAGGTTGGGATGAAGAAAATCAAGAATATACGGGAGTTACAGAACCAGTGAAATGGGTACGTATTCATAATTTACCTGATTTTGCTTATTTCAATCATGCACAACACGTTCAAGTAGGTCAAATTGCTTGTCAGAAATGTCATGGTCCTGTTGAAGAGATGGAAGTAATGTATCAATATTCTCCTTTAACAATGGGTTGGTGTATCAATTGTCATCGAGAAACTAATGTTAAAGTAGAAGGCAATGAATATTATGCCAAGATACACGAACAATTATCAAAAAAATACGGTGTTGAACAACTCACTGCTGCTCAAATGGGTGGATTGGAGTGTGGAAAATGTCACTATTAAAAAAAGAATAATCTAAGATTGTCTTATGGCAGAAAATAAAACCTATTGGAAAAGTGCTGAGCAATTAAAAGGTGAAAATCCTATGATTGACCAGCTTGAGCAAAAAGAATTTGCTGAACAAATTCCAGTAAACGAATTTTTAGGAGACTCAGAGACCCTTGAGGACAGTAATACCTCGCGAAGAGATTTCTTGAAATATGTAGGATTTAGTACCGCAGCAGCAACTCTTGCTGCTTGTGAGGGTCCAGTAATAAAATCGGTTCCTTATGTTGTACAACCCGAACAAATACAACCAGGAGTAGCAAACTATTATGCAACTGCTATCGCAAACGGATTTGATTTTGCTTCTATACTTATCAAAACAAGAGAAGGTCGCCCAATTAAAGTAGAAAATAACAGTGATGTTCCTGTATTCGGCGGAGCTAATGCCAGAGTTCATGCATCTGTTTTATCTTTGTATGACGTTCAGCGTTTACAAGGTCCAAAATCAAACGGTTCTGATATAACCTGGGAAGATTTAAACCTTCAAGTTGGAGCTAAATTAAAGGCACTTGCTGTAACAGGAAAAGAAGTGGTATTATTAACTCAAACTTTTGCGAGTCCAACCACTTCAAAAATCATTGATAATTTTATTAAAGTATATCCCAATGTTAAGCATATAGTATATGATACAGTTTCAGAATCTGCAGCTTTAGATGCTTTTGAATCTGCATATGGAATCCGTGCTTTGGCGGATTACGATTTTAGCAAAGCCGATACAATTGTTTCTGTAGGAGCAGATATTCTTGGAGATTGGCAGGGTGGCGGATATGACAGTGATTATTCTAAAAGTAGAATTCCTCACAAAAATCAAGGAAAAGCTAAAATGTCTAAACATTTTCAGTTCGAAGCTAATATGACCCTCAGTGGTGCATCAGCAGATATTAGAGTGCCTGCAACCCCTAGTCAACAAAAAAACATATTGGCTCATTTATATGCCAACCTTACAGGGACAAAAATCTCTGACTCATTGGAAGCAGGAATTCAATCAAAACTTGACAAAGCAATTCAAGCCTTAAAAGCAGCTGGTTCAAAAGCTGTTGTTGTTTCTGGTATCCAAGAAGTAGGAGCTCAAAAAATAGTTTTAGCAATAAATAATTATCTTCAAAGTAAAGTCATAAACGTTAATACTCCAAGGTTAATAAGACAAGGGAATGCCCAAGAAGTCGCTTCAGTTATCGAAGCAGTAAAAAAAGCTTCAATAGGAGGGCTAATTACCGTGGGTGTTAATCCTGTATTTACTTTAGCGGATGGAGCAGCTTTTGCGGAAGGGTTGAAAAAATTAGATCTTTCGGTTGCATTTTCTTTAAAAGAAGATGAAACATCACTTGCTTCTCAATATACAGCAGCTGTACCTCATTACCTAGAAGCATGGGGTGATTATGAATTTAAAGCAGGTAACTACGCTTTGGCTCAACCAACAATTCAACCCTTGTTTGACACCAAACAATTTCAAGACGTTTTACTTTCTTGGACAGGGAATAGTCAAACTTATTACGATGCAATTCAAGAAAATTGGTCTGAATCCATTTTGGGTAGTTCTAAGTGGAACAAAGTCTTACACGATGGTTTCTTGGTTGTTGAAAATTCAATCCAAAACAATTATCAAAGAGCTGATTTAGCTGTTGAAGCTTCGGTTTTAGCTGCCGCAAAATCAACTGGACTCGAACTGGTTTTATATACAAAAACCGGAATGGGTGATGGTCAACAAGCCAACAACCCTTGGTTACAAGAATTTCCTGATCCAATAACCCGTGTATCTTGGGACAACTATATAACCGTTTCAGCTGCCGATGCTTCTGCTGCAGGTTTAAAAAATATTAATGTTGCTAACGGAGCTTTGAACGGAAGTTATGCCAAAGTAACCGTTGGAGAAACGACTTTAACACTGCCGGTATTAATTCAACCAGGTCAAGCGAAAGGATCTGTTGGTATCGCTTTCGGATATGGTAAAAAAGAAGGTTTACAAGAAGAAATGCAAGTCGGATTAAATGCATTTCAATTCTATAATGAATTTAATGATGTACAGAATGTAAGCATAAGTCTTGCCGATGGATTTCATGAATTTGCTTGTGTTCAATTGCACAACACCTTAATGGGAAGAGGAGACATCGTCAAAGAAACTACTTTGGAGGTTTTCAATACAAAAGATAAAAAATACTGGAATGCAATTCCGATGGTATCCAAAAATCATATGGAAGAGGAAGTTACCTCTGAGGGAGTTGATATGTGGCAAAATTTTGACCGCTCAATTGGTCATCACTTTAATCTTTCCATTGACTTAAATGCATGTACAGGCTGTGGTGCATGTGTAATTGCATGTCATTCTGAAAATAACGTACCTGTAGTAGGTAAAACAGAAGTAAGAAGATCACGAGATATGCACTGGTTGCGTATCGACCGATACTACTCATCTGAAACAACTTTTGATGGGGATAACCAAACAAAAGATGATATTGATGGACTAAGCGACTCTTTGTCAACTTTTGGAGAAATGGAGCAAGCTTCGGAAAATCCACAAGTAACTTTTCAACCTGTAATGTGTCAACATTGTAATCATGCACCATGTGAAACTGTTTGTCCTGTTGCTGCATCATCACATGGTCGCCAGGGTCAAAACCACATGGCATACAACCGTTGTGTAGGAACTAGATATTGTGCAAATAATTGTCCATATAAAGTACGTCGTTTTAACTGGTTCTTGTACAACCAAAACGACGAATTTGACTACCATATGAACAATGATTTAGGAAGAATGGTATTGAATCCAGACGTAGTAGTTCGTTCACGTGGCGTAATGGAAAAATGTTCGATGTGTATTCAAAAAACACAGAAAACTATTCTTGATGCAAAATTAGAAGGACGTCAAATCAAAGACGGTGAATTCCAAACAGCTTGTTCAAGTGCGTGTAGTAATGGAGCAATGGCTTTTGGAGATATCAATGATAAAGATAGTGAGATAGCTCACCTCAAAGAAAATGATCGTATGTATCACCTTTTGGAAAGTGTTGGAACAAAACCCAACGTGATGTACCAAACTAAAGTGAGAAATACTTAATATAAAAATTATAAATCAATAGCGTATGGCCTCGCATTACGAAGCACCTATTAGAAAACCCTTAGTAACCGGAAACAAGTCGTATCACGACGTAACAATAGATGTTGCAGCTCCAGTTGAAGGCAAAGCAAACACCCAATGGTGGATTGTTTTTGGTATTGCACTTTCTGCATTTTTATGGGGAGTAGGATGTATAATATACACCATATCAACAGGTATTGGAACTTGGGGTCTTAACAAGACAGTAGGTTGGGCTTGGGACATTACCAATTTTGTTTGGTGGGTAGGGATTGGACACGCAGGAACTTTGATTTCTGCAGTACTATTACTTTTCCGTCAAAAATGGAGAATGGCAATTAACCGCTCTGCTGAGGCAATGACAATATTCTCGGTAATTCAAGCAGGTTTATTTCCAATCATCCACATGGGGCGTCCGTGGTTAGCCTATTGGGTGTTACCTATTCCAAACTCATTTGGATCACTTTGGGTAAACTTTAATTCACCTTTACTTTGGGATGTATTTGCAATTTCAACATACCTTTCGGTTTCACTTGTTTTCTGGTGGACTGGTTTACTTCCAGATTTTGCTATGATTCGTGATCGTGCTGTTCGACCTTTTCAAAAGAAAATTTATTCTTTGTTGAGTTTTGGTTGGTCGGGTAGAGCAAAAGATTGGCAACGTTTTGAAGAGGTTTCTTTGGTTTTAGCAGGTTTGGCAACACCACTTGTACTTTCGGTTCACACCATTGTATCTTTTGACTTTGCTACATCCGTTATTCCAGGTTGGCACACCACAATTTTCCCACCTTATTTTGTGGCTGGGGCTATTTTCTCAGGTTTTGCAATGGTTAATACATTATTAATTATCATGCGAAAAGTATCCCACTTAGAGGATTATATTACTATTCAACATATCGAATTGATGAACATTGTTATCATGATCACAGGTTCAATTGTTGGAGTAGCATACATTACCGAGCTCTTTATTGCTTGGTATTCTGGGGTTGAATATGAACAATATGCATTCCTCAATAGAGCCACTGGTCCATACTGGTGGGCTTATTGGGCGATGATGAGTTGTAATGTATTCTCACCCCAGTTCATGTGGTTCAAAAAATTACGAACAAGCATCATGTTTTCTTTTGTAATATCGATTGTTGTAAATATCGGAATGTGGTTTGAGCGTTTTGTAATCATCGTAACTTCATTACATCGTGATTACCTACCATCATCATGGACCATGTTTTCACCAACCTTTGTTGATATTGGAATTTTTATTGGTACTATTGGATTCTTCTTTGTGTTGTTTTTATTATATGCAAGAACATTCCCGGTAATAGCACAAGCAGAAGTAAAAACAATTTTGAAGTCTTCGGGCGAGAATTATAAAAAATTAAGAGACGGAAATGAGTAATCAAGTTTTACATGCGCTTTACGACGATGACGACGTGCTATTAAAAGCCGTTAAAGAAGTTCGTGAGCAAAAACATCACATTGAAGAAATTTATACACCCTTCCCTGTTCACGGGCTGGATAAAGCAATGGGATTAGAAGGGACACGAATTGCTATTATGGCATTCATTTACGGTTGTATCGGTTTTAGCGTTGCCATAACAATGATCAACTATATAATGATCGAAGATTGGCCACAAAATATTGGTGGTAAACCGAGTTTCAGTTTTTTATCAAATCTTCCTGCATTTGTTCCAGTAATTTTTGAAATGACAGTTTTCTTTGCTGCTCACTTAATGGTAATAACCTTTTACATGAGAAGTAGACTTTGGCCTTTCAAGGAAGCCGAAAATCCAAATCCACTGACCACCGATGATAAATTTTTAATGGAGGTTGAAATCAACGGAAATGAAAAAGAGTTGAAAGCATTGTTGAAAAAGACAGGCGCAATCGAAATAAACATTCCTCAAAACCACGAAGAATAATGAGAAAGATACTTTACATAACACTCAGTAGTGTCCTTTTACTTGGTTTAGGTTCTTGTCAGGATAACAGCAAACCGAATTACCAATACTTCCCTAATATGTACACTCCAGTTGGATATGAGACTTATGCTGATTCGGATGCATTTTCCAATGGAATAGAGGCGCAACTTCCTGTGGAAGGATCAATTGCTAGAGGATGGCAACCCTACGAATTTCCTGATACTAATGAAGGATATGAAGCAGCAAAGACAAACCTCAATTCACCCCTAGAAAATAGTTCAGCTCACTTAACAGCTGGAAAAGAATTATATGGAATTTATTGCGCAGTTTGTCACGGCAAAAAAGGAGATGGACAAGGTATTTTAATGACACGTGAAAAATTTCTTGGAATTCCGAGTTATGCCGATCGTGAAATCAACCAAGGTTCTATTTATCACGTATTGATGTACGGAAAAAATGCAATGGGATCTCATGCAGGTCAAGTAAATGATACAGAACGCTGGCAAATTGCACAGCATGTTATGGAACTAAGAGGAAAACTTCTTAAATAAATTTAGAGGATAAAATATATGTATACTTTTCCAAATAAACTCAAAAATATAGCCAGAGTCCTTATGATACTTGGATTCATCGGATTAGTGCTAGGTTTCTTAGGAGCACCAAAAAATGTAGCCGAAGCAAAAGCTATGACCGCTACAGAGCATCATGGTGAAGGCCACGGTACAGCTATTGAGCATCATGAAGAACCCAATGCTGATGAATCTCATGCAGAAAAAAAACACAATGCTGAGGAAACTCACGGGGAAGATTCACACGATAGTTCTCATGACGAACACCTACTACATCAATTACAAAATAAACCTTGGGCAGCACTCTATGTTGCGGCATTCTTCTTTTTTATGATTTCTTTAGGAACACTTGCCTTTTATGCAATTCAGCGAGCAGCCCAGGCAGGTTGGTCTCCAGTCCTATACAGAGTTATGGAAGGAATAACGGCCTATTTATTGCCCGGGGGAATTATCGTTATTGTTATTCTTGCCTTATCGGGAATGCATTTCAACCATCTATTTATTTGGATGGACCCAGAAGTAGTAGCACATGATAAATTAATAGCTGGAAAAGTTGGGTTTCTCAATGTTCCTTTTTTCTTAGGAAGAGCCGTTTTCTTTTTAACAGGATGGAGCATATATCGTTATTTTTCAAGAAAATTTTCATTAGCTCAAGACGAGGCTAAGGACATTTTGAACCACAAAAAAAACTTCAGAATTTCTGCTGGATTTCTTGTGTTTTATATAGTAACAGAATCTATAATGTCTTGGGATTGGATCATGTCAATCGATCCACACTGGTTCAGTACCTTATTTGGTTGGTATGTCTTTGCAAGTATGATTGTATCTGCAGTAACTGTAATTGCTTTGGTGACGATTTATTTGAAATCACAAGGATATTTGGAGTTTGTGAATGACAGTCATATTCATGATCTCGGAAAATTTATGTTTGGTTTCAGTGTATTTTGGACATACCTGTGGTTTTCTCAATTTATGTTGATTTGGTATTCAAACATTCCAGAAGAAGTCACCTATTTTATTACCCGAATTGAAGATTATAACATTACATTCTTTGGAATGATTGTAATGAACTTTCTATTCCCATTACTTGTCTTGATGAACAGTGATTATAAACGTACAAACTATTTTATCATTATGGCTGGGATAGTTATCCTTTTAGGACACTATTTGGATATTTTCAATATGATAATGCCCTCAGCTGTTGGGGACCAATGGTTCATTGGAATTGCTGAGGTAGGAGGATTTTTATTTTTCTTAGGCCTATTCCTATATGTAGTATTTACAGAATTAACGAAAGCATCACTTATTGCAAAAGGAGATCCCTATGTTGGAGAGAGTGAACGTTTTCATTATTAATAAAATTAAATAGAAAGAGATAAATGACGGCAATATTAACCCTTACGGTACTTGTTTTAATTGCTATATCCCTGTGGCAAGTAGCTAAAATTTTCGAGATGTCTCAAACAACAAAAGACAATTCACAAGTAGCGAACGACCATGATAACGACATACAAGGAAAATTGATGTTTGCTTTTTTAGCGTTCCTTTATATTCTTACCCTATATTCTTTTTGGGAATGGGGAGATGTATTATTACCAAAAGCTGCATCTGAACATGGAAGCGATTACGACAGTTTAATGTGGATTTCATTTTCATTGATTTTTTTCGTTCAAACTATAACTCAAGCTTTGCTACACTATTTTTCCTTCAAGTACAGAGGTGAGCCAGGAAAGAAAGCATTGTTTTATGCAGATAATAATCGTCTAGAGGCTATTTGGACTATTATTCCAGTGATAACTTTAGCAGGATTAATATTATTTGGCCTATATACATGGACCAACATCATGACCGTTGAAGAGAATGATGAAGCTTTGGTAATTGAACTCTATGCACAGCAATTTAACTGGAAAGCTAGATATTCAGGTGAAGATGGTGTTTTAGGAGATGCAAACGTTCGTTTTTTACAAGATTTTGAAGGGAAAAACTTAGTGGGTATTGATGCAACTGACCCTAACGGATTAGATGATGTTATTGTTCAAGAGCTACATTTACCAGTTGGTAGAGAAATTATCTTTAAAATGCGTTCGCAAGATGTGTTGCACTCTGCATATATGCCCCACTTTAGAGCTCAAATGAATTGTGTTCCAGGAATGATTACCGAGTTTGCGTTTACACCCATTACAACTACAGAGGATATGCGTCGTGATCCAGAAGTAATTGCTAAAGTCAAAAAGATAAATAAAATAAGGGTAGAAAACAGTAAAGAATTGATAGCAAACGGTGAGGAAGCCCTAGAGCCTTATGTTTTCGATTATATTTTACTATGTAATAAAATTTGTGGAGCATCGCATTACAACATGCAAATGAAGATTATCGTTGAGACTCCAGAAGAGTATCAACAGTGGATGAATGAGCAAGAAACTTTTGCCCAAGTAATACAATAAATTAATAAAATAATAAAGATATGTCAGCAGTACAGCACAATCACGAAGAGGATCACGGGCATCATCATAAGGAGACTTTTATGACTAAATACATTTTTAGTCAAGACCATAAAATGATCTCCAAACAATATTTAATTACCGGACTTTTCATGGGAATCATCGGGATAGCAATGTCTCTTATGTTTCGTTTGCAATTAGCATGGCCTGAAAAATCTTTTGGAATTTTTGAGGTGTTGTTAGGGAAATGGGCTCCCGATGGAGTAATGGACCCCAATGTCTATTTAGCATTGGTTACTATTCACGGTACCATTATGGTATTTTTTGTTTTGACAGCAGGTTTGAGTGGAACCTTTAGTAACCTCTTGATTCCATTACAAATTGGAGCTCGTGATATGGCTTCAGGTTTATTGAATATGATTTCTTTTTGGTTGTTTGCTCTATCCAGTGTAATAATGATTATCTCTCTTTTTGTAGAAGCAGGGCCTGCAGCAGCTGGATGGACAATTTATCCTCCACTAAGCGCACTTGCACAAGCTCAACCCGGGTCGGGAATGGGAATGACTTTATGGTTAGTTTCTATGGCAATTTTTGTTGCTTCATCTTTGCTAGGGTCATTGAATTATATTGTCACAGTAATTAATCTTAGAACGAAAGGAATGTCAATGTCTAGACTTCCTCTGACCATTTGGGCATTTTTTATCACAGCGATAATTGGTGTGGTTTCTTTCCCTGTATTACTTTCTGCTGCCCTTCTTTTAATAATGGACCGTAGCTTTGGGACCTCTTTTTTCTTATCTGATATTTTCATTCAAGGAGAAGTATTGCATTATCAAGGAGGATCACCCGTTTTATATGAACATTTGTTTTGGTTTTTAGGTCACCCCGAAGTATACATTGTATTACTCCCTGCATTGGGGATTACATCAGAGATTATTGCAACAAATTCTCGCAAACCAATTTTTGGATATCGTGCCATGGTCGCTTCGATTATTGCAATTGCTTTTTTGTCAACAATTGTTTGGGGGCACCATATGTTCATTTCAGGGATGAACCCTTTTCTAGGTTCAGTATTTACCTTTACAACCTTATTGATCGCTATACCTTCGGCTGTAAAAGCATTCAACTACATTACAACACTTTGGAAGGGTAATCTTCAATTGAATCCTGCCATGCTTTTTTCAATTGGCTTAGTATCTACATTTATTTCAGGTGGTTTGACTGGTATTATATTAGGAGATAGCACCCTAGACATTAATGTTCACGACACCTATTTTGTTGTAGCACATTTCCATTTGGTAATGGGTATATCAGCTTTATATGGTCTCTTTGCTGGTGTGTATCATTGGTTCCCAAAGATGTTTGGTAAAATGATGAATAAAAATTTAGGATACGTTCATTTTTGGGTAACAGCAGTGTGTGCTTACGGAGTATTCTTCCCCATGCATTTCATTGGAATGGCAGGTTTGCCCAGAAGATACTATACCAATACAGCATTTCCATATTTTGATGATATTGCGAACATCAATGTTGTAATCACAATCTTTGCATTAATTGCAGGTTTGGCTCAACTGGTATTTCTTTATAATTTCTTACACAGTATTTTTTATGGAAAGAAAACAGAAATGAATCCATGGAAATCCAACACAATGGAATGGACCGCTCCTGTAGAGCATATGCATGGAAACTGGCCGGGTGCAATTCCAGAAGTTCACCGTTGGGCATACGACTACTCCAAGCCGGGGCAAGAAGAAGATTGGGTTTCTCAAATTGTTCCTCTCAAAGATGGAGAAGAAGAATTACAGCATTAAACCCTATTTCATTAAAGCCTAAAAAAAGAGACGCGAAAGCGTCTCTTTTTTTAGGCTTTAATGAAATAGTTTTGGCAATAAGATTTCCACTATATTTGTTTGAATGAATGAAAATTTAGACCCTAGCAACGAACAATATACACCAGAAGAAAAAGACTTTGATAAGGCTTTAAGGCCTTTGAGTTTTGATGATTTTGCAGGTCAAGAGACCATTCTTGCTAACCTTAAAATATTTGTCGAAGCAGCAAATCAGAGAGAAGAAGCATTGGATCACACTTTGTTTCACGGACCTCCTGGACTTGGAAAAACAACTTTAGCTAACATTTTAGCAAATGAATTAGAAGCAGGAATAAAAATGACTTCAGGTCCAGTATTAGACAAACCAGGTGATTTAGCAGGTTTACTTACAAATCTTGAGCCCAGAGACATATTGTTTATTGATGAAATACATCGATTAAGCCCTATTGTTGAGGAGTATTTGTATTCAGCGATGGAAGATTTTAAAATTGACATCATGATCGAAACAGGGCCCAATGCCCGAACGGTTCAAATCAACTTGAACCCTTTTACTCTAGTTGGAGCAACTACCCGATCAGGTTTGTTGACAGCTCCTATGCGCGCAAGATTTGGTATTAGCAGTCGTTTACAATATTACAGTACAGAATTACTTTCAACCATCATACAACGTTCAGCAGAAATCCTCAAAGTTCCTATCAAAGAAGATGCATCAATAGAAATTGCAGGAAGAAGCAGAGGAACTCCTCGTATAGCAAATGGCTTGTTGCGTAGAGTACGAGATTTTGCCCAAATAAAAGGCAATGGAACAGTTGATTTCGAAATAACCCAATATGCCCTTAAAGCACTCCAAGTTGACGCAAATGGTTTGGACGAAATGGATAATAAAATACTAACGACCCTAATTGACAAATTTAAGGGTGGACCAGTCGGAATTACCACTTTAGCTACAGCTGTATCTGAAAATGGAGAAACCATTGAAGAGGTTTATGAACCCTTTTTGATACAACAGGGATTTATCATAAGAACTCCTAGAGGAAGAGAAGTTACAGCACTAGCTTACAAACATCTGGGTCGGATTAAAGACAATCAAGAAGGCTTATTTTAATCAATGAATCAAGCTTCAAAAAAGCATGCACAATGGATTAAAGACCAAGCGTTGAAAATTGGTTTTCTTTCATGTGGAATTTCTAAAGCAGAATTTTTAGAACAAGAAGCTCCGAGGCTAGAGCATTGGTTGAAAACCAAGCAACATGGTGAGATGAGCTATATGGAAAATCATTTTGATAAACGCCTAGACCCAACTTTATTAGTTCCCGGAGCCAAAAGTGTGGTTTCACTTACCTTGAATTATTATAATCCAAAAAAACAAACAGATTCTGATGCTCCAAAAATTTCTCAATATGCCTATGGGAAAGACTATCATTTTGTAATAAAAGATAAGCTCAAACAACTTTTAAGTCAGATTCAAAAAAATATAGGGGCGGTTGAAGGACGTGTATTTGTAGATTCTGCTCCAGTGATGGATAAAGCATGGGCAGCAAAAGCCGGTTTGGGTTGGATTGGTAAAAACAGTAATCTTATCTCAAAGCAAGTTGGTTCTTTTTTCTTTATTGCAGAATTAATTTTAGATCTTGAGTTAGAGCCCGATCAGCCCGTTACAGACCATTGCGGGAGCTGTACAGCATGCATCGATGCATGCCCAACAGATGCTATTAGTGAACCTTATCAAGTAGATGGGAGCAAGTGTATTTCGTATTTTACCATTGAGCTTAAAGACTCTTTACCCTCAGAATTTAAAGAGAAAATGGATAATTGGATGTTTGGATGTGATGTGTGTCAAGATGTATGTCCTTGGAACAAGGTTTCAAAGCCACACCAAGAACCATTGTTTAATCCACACTCCGACCTTCTTACAATGTCATCTCAAGATTGGAAAGAATTAACTGCTGAAACGTTCAAAAAAGTATTTAAAGATAGTGCAGTTAAGAGAACAAAGTTTGAGGGTTTAACTAGAAATATTGATTTTTTAAAAGTTATTAAGTAGACTTTCTTTCAATTAAAGTAGTTTCTATTTCATATTTCTTGAACTCAATAATCTCATTTCTTTTTTTAGTTTCTCGTTCCTCAAGGAAAACTCTAAAAGCTTTTCTTCCCATCAATTCTCCAGGTTGATCGATGGTGCTCAACGAGGGGGTAATAAGTGATGAAATCATCCAATTACTAAATCCCATTACAGCTATTTGATCAGGAATTTTTATATTATTTTCTATCAAACATTTGATTGCTCCGATTGCAGGAAGATCAGCTACTGCAAAAATAGCATCCACATCCATTTTTTTATCTAAGATGTTTTGGGCATGATCATAACCTTCTGAGTCACTAATTTCATCGCAAATAAAAACTAAATTTTTATCATATTCGATTCCATGATCTTCAAGAGCTTGTTTGTATCCCAAGAATCGATCTATGGAGTTTTGAGGAAGAAGAGGTCCTCTGAAATGAGCAATACGTTTATTGCCTTTGCTGATCAAATGTTTTACAGCTGTGTAGGCAGCTTTCCGATCATCAATTACAATACTAGAACATTGGGTTAGTTTAGAGTATTTATCGAAAATCACCAAATTAGTTCCATTATCTGTAATATTTTGAATATGAGCTAAATCGTGGGTTTTGTCTGCTATGGAAAGAAAAATTCCATCTACATTTTTACTAAGTAAACGTTGAATTTGGATTTTCTCTAACTCATACGACTCTTCAGAACATAAGATAAAAGTCATGTATTCGTGCTTTTCAGCTTCAGAAATAATGCCTCTTAGAATGCTGCTGAAAAAATAGTGATTTAGGCGGGGAATTACGATTCCTATAGTTTTGGACTCATGAGTTCTTAAATATGCAGCAAAAGAATTTGGTGTAAAATTAACTTTCTCGGCATATGCTTTTACACGCTCTTTAGTTTTAACACTTACATCCGGATAGTTTTTGAGTGCTTTAGAAACAGTAGTAACGGATATGTTTAATGCGGCTGCAATGTCCTTTAAGGTTAGATTTTTCATGAATTTATCACAGTTATCATAACATCAATTATTTTAAACAAATTTAACCTAAACTTTTAAGAAAGAACACAAATAAATTAAAAGTGATTTTATTCAAAAAAACGGAACTTTTCGTTTAATAAAAAATTTTGTTTCCAAATTATGATAAGTAATATTGATTTTGTGTCTAATAAAAGTTTTAACTTGCCCCGAAATTTGAAATTTAATATATCCAGATGCTCCAAAAAGACACCCCTTTAATTTTCTCATTAAAAAAATTAATGAAAGTATTTCAAATATTATCTTTAATCATAATGATTTTTATAGCCATTTCATGTACAGAAGATGGATCTTATAAAACAAAGATTAACGATCCAGAATTCGTTCAGTCAAATGTAAAGAACCTTACAGATATAATCGTCTATGATATTTTTTCACCACCTGTTGCCAGTAGAGTGTATGTTTATCCTTCAATTGCAGCTTACCAAACAATGCAATTAGCCAATAAAGATTCATATGCATCTTTAAGCGATCAAATAAAAGGTTTAAAACCTTTGAGTGAACCTCAAAACGAAAAAGTAAATTTAAGTATCGCCTCTTTACATGCCTATAATGAGGTAGGTAAAGCGATGATTTTTTCTCAAGAAAAAATGATTGCATATCAAGAGAAACTAGATGAAATCTTAAAGGATAAAGGAGTACCGCAATCGGTTCTCAGAGCATCTAAGAAGTATGGAGATCAAGTTGCAAATCATATTTTAGATTGGGCTAAGGGAGATTATTATAACCAAACTCGAACTTTTCCGAAATACACCATTAAAGAAGAAGAACATTTTTGGAAACCAACCCCACCTGATTATATGGATGGAATCGAACCTCATTGGAAGTTGATCCGAACAATGACTTTAGATTCTTCCAATCAATTCCCACCAAAACCTCCTATTCCTTTTGATTTGACAGAAGGAAGCCCGTTTCAAACTCAATTGAATGAAGTATATCAAATTGGTAAAAGTCTAACCGATGAACAATTAGAAATTGCTAAATTTTGGGATTGTAACCCTTACGTAACTCATCACCGTGGTCATGCAATGTTTGCAACCAAAAAAATTACACCAGGAGGGCATTGGATTGGGATTACATCAGTAGTAACAAGAAAAATAAAAAGTGATTTTCAATCCACTATTAATGCTTATGCCAATGTAACCATTGCTCTTTTTGATGCTTTTATAAGCTGTTGGGATGAAAAGTGGAATACATTAGTTGTAAGACCTGAAACCCTAATCAATAAGCATTATGATGAAGAATGGTTACCTATTTTACAAACCCCTCCCTTTCCAGAATACACAAGTGGGCATTCAGTTATCTCAAGAGCTGCAGCCATAACTTTAACGGATCTATTTGGTGATAATTTTGCTTTTGATGACACAACCGAATTGGAATATGGATTACCAGTCCGATCCTATGGTTCATTTATTGAAGCCTCAGAAGAAGCCGCAATTTCTAGGCTTTACGGTGGAATACATTATATGATGGCTATTGAGGAAGGAGTAAATCAAGGAGATCAAGTGGGTAGGCACGTAGTTAATAGAATACAAACTTATATTGGGGGATCAACCGAAATAGCCCTAAAATAAGGCAGGTTGATGTTTTTTCTTCAATAATCAATCCAATCTGATTTGGATACCTTGATTACCAAGAGTATATTTTTAAAACGCTACTTAAAAAAAATAAAAAAATAGAATTTAAATGTTACTTTTCTAATATTTAGGCTATAAACATTTGTTAATTCTACAGTCTTCCTACATTTGCTATTCGACACACATAAAAATGAGCAAAGAACGTAAAAGAAGAGAAGCTTTAGTTTATCATGCTAAGCCAAGACCAGGAAAAATTGAGGTAGTCCCTACCAAAAGTTATAGTACTCAAAGAGATTTAGCCTTGGCTTATTCTCCTGGAGTAGCAGTACCTTGCCTAGAAATAGAAAAAATAAAAGATGATGTTTATAAATATACTAACAAAGGAAATCTTGTAGCCGTCATTTCAAACGGGACTGCTGTTCTTGGATTGGGAGATATAGGACCTGAAGCATCAAAACCAGTGATGGAAGGTAAGGGGTTACTTTTCAAAATTTTCGCAGGGATTGATGTTTTTGATATTGAAGTTGATGCAAAGGATCCTGAAAAGTTTATTGAAGCAGTGAAGGCAATTGCACCAACCTTTGGGGGTATAAATTTAGAGGATATTAAAGCACCAGAGGCCTTTGAAATTGAACAACGATTAAAAAAAGAATTAGACATTCCGGTAATGCACGATGATCAACACGGTACAGCAATCATTTCATGTGCTGCTTTGTTAAATGCATTAGAATTGGCTAACAAAAAAATCGAAGACGCCCGAATAGTAATATCTGGGGCAGGTGCTGCTGCAGTTTCTTGTACTCGACTTTATAAGTCTTTTGGAGCGAAAGATGAAAATATCATCATGACAGATAGCAAGGGAGTAATTCGAAAAGACCGAAAAAATTTAATTCCTGAAAAACAAGAGTTTGCAACTGACATTGATATTCATACCCTCAAGGAGGCTATGATTAATTCTGATGTATTCATTGGTTTATCAAAGTCCAATATTGTTGACAAAGGAATGTTGCGCTCAATGAATAAAAACCCTATCGTTTTTGCTATGGCAAATCCAGATCCAGAAATAGAGTATGAATTGGCTTGTTCTGTTCGTGATGATATTATTATGGCAACGGGAAGATCTGATCATCCGAATCAAGTTAATAATGTTTTAGGTTTTCCATTTATCTTTAGAGGAGCTTTAGATGTCCGTGCAACAAAAATTAACGAAGCCATGAAAATGGCGGCAGTTGAGGCATTGGCTGAATTAGCAAAAAAACCCGTCCCAGAGCAGGTTAATATAGCCTATCAAGAAAGGAACTTATCTTTTGGTCTGGATTACATTATCCCAAAACCTTTTGATCCTCGTTTGATAGAAGAAGTACCTATTGCTGTAGCTAAAGCTGCAATAGCA
The DNA here is from genome assembly GCA_943789305.1 of uncultured Flavobacteriaceae bacterium. GTDB lineage: Bacteria > Bacteroidota > Bacteroidia > Flavobacteriales > Flavobacteriaceae > Arcticimaribacter. The sequence continues at coordinate 231,291 of CALSTP010000001.1, forward strand.
TCTGGAGTTGCAAAAGAACCCATAGAGGATTGGGAAAAATACAGAGTTCAACTAGCCCAACTCATAGGGACAGATAAAAAAACGATTAGATTGATTCATGATCGAGCGAAGTCCTCACCTAAAAAAATTGTCTTTGCAGAAGCAGATCAATTAGATGTTCTAAAGGCTGCCCAAATTGTAATTGAAGAAGGTATTGGACAACCAATTCTTTTGGGGAGAAAGGAAGTCATAACAGATCTTATGGAGTCCATTAATTTTAACGGAGAGATATCCATTTTAGACCCTAAAAGCGATGCTCAACGAGAGATGAAAGATAATTATGCTAACCTTTTTTGGGACGAACAAAAAAGAAAAGGAGTAACGCTTTACGAAGCACAGTCAATGATGCGTGAGCGTAATTATTTTGCTTCGATGATGGTTAAAAACGGGGATGCAGATGCGATGCTTTCTGGATATTCTAGAAACTATGCATCAGTAATCAAACCTGTAATTAACGTAGTTGGAAAAAACAAAGGAGTTTCCAAAATTGCAGCAACCAATATGATATTAACTGATCGTGGGCCTATTTTTATTTCCGATACCTCAATCAATATTGAGCCAACAGCCAAAGAGTTAGCAAAGATTGGTTTGATGACTTCAAAAATTGTTGAAATGTTTGGAATTAAACCAGTAATGGCAATGCTTTCATATACCAATTTTGGTTCCTCAAAACATCAAAACGCTGGAAAAGTAACCGAAGCAGTAGCGTATTTACATCGTTACTATCCGGATTTGGTTGTTGATGGACCCTTACAGTCAGATTTTGCTTTAAATCGCGAGATGTTAAATGAAAGATATCCTTTTTCACAATTAGCAAAGATGAATGTCAATACCTTAGTTTTTCCTAATTTAGAATCAGCAAACATAACTTACAAGTTGATGAAAGAATTGAATAAAAATCAATCTGTTGGTCCAATTCTATTGGGACTAAAAGAACCCATTCATATACTTCAACTTGGTGCAAGTGTCGATGAAATTGTAAATATGGCGGCAGTAGCAGTTATTGATGCTCAGCAAAAGCAAAAAAAATGATTACACAAATCAAAGGAAAATTATTAGAGAAACATCCAACACAGGTTGTAATAGAATGCAATGGTATTGGCTATATGGTTCATATCTCATTACATACTTATGAGCAGTTAGGCGATGGAGAATTACTGAAGCTTTATACTCATCTTCAGGTAAAAGAGGATTCACATACTCTTTTTGGTTTTTATCAAAACATAGAGCGTAGTATTTTTAGACTTTTAATATCTATTTCTGGAATTGGAGCTAGTATTGCCCGAACCATGCTTTCATCAATGTCTCCTGAAGAAATACAGCATGCAATTTTAAGTGAAAATTTAGGCGCAATAAAAGCGGTAAAAGGCATAGGTCTTAAGACTGCACAACGTGTCTTAATTGAGTTAAAAGATAAAGTCCAAAAAACTGAAGGAATTGACGATATTCCTGTTCTTCAAAGCAATAGAATCAAAGAAGAAACGTTATCAGCTTTAGAGGTTCTTGGGTATCCTAGGAAACAGTCTGAGAAAGTAATTGATAACATACTTCAAAGCACCCCAAATAGTTCCATTGAGGAATTGATTAAAATCGCTTTGAACAAATTGTAAATACCTTTTGGTTAAAAATAAAAGTGACGCCTTTTTTATACACTGCCATTGTCTACTTACTGCCTTTTTTATAGGGGTAGTTTTTAGTGCTACTCTTTATGGTCAGGATGTGACTGAATCTGCTTATGATTTAGGGGTTTTATCTTTTCCTAAAAGTCAAGGTCCTTTGGACCAATACGTTTACGACACAGAAAAAGAGGTTTATATATATGTTCAAACCGACGGAAATTATCCTTTAAATACCCCATTAGTTCTAACGCCAAAAGAGTATCAGCGTTTAATATTAAAAGAACAAATGAATACCTATTTCAAGGACAAAGTGAGTGCAATTTCACAGAAAAAAGGAAGTAATCAAGAGGCAGCCCAAAGAGATCTTTTACCGGAATTATATGTGAATTCCAAGTTTTTTGAGTCCATTTTTGGAAGTAATGAGATTGATGTTACTCCTCAAGGATCCATTGGAATAGATTTAGGAGTACGTTATCAAAAAACAGATAATCCATCTTTTTCACCAAGAAATCGAAGAAATTTTGGCTTCGATTTTGATCAGCGAATTAGCCTAAGTTTACTTGGTAAAATTGGAGAAAGACTACAAATAACAGCTAATTATGACACAGAATCCACATTTGATTTTCAAAATCTCGTAAAATTACAATTTAATCCTCCTAAAATAAACCAACTTGAAGACTATCTACCAAACTCGGTGAGTGAATCAGGAAATAGGTGGGAAGATAGAGCTAGTAGGGTATTAGACAAAGCATATGGAGTAGCTAATAAAGTAAAGGATAAGACCTTAGATGTCGCAGATAAAATCAACAATAAAATAACAGAAGTAGAAGACAAGGTTATTCAAATCAATGACAAGGTTTCAGCAGTTCAAAATAAAACCGATGAATATCAAAATAGGATAAATGATTTTTTGAATGAACCTGCTTCTGAAGATGCAATACTTCAAAATATTGATATTGGTAACATCAACATGCCACTCAACAGTTCACTTATTTCTGGAGCACAAAGTTTAATGGGAGTTAAAGCTGAAGTAAAATTTGGAAGAACCAACATCACAGGGGTTTTTGCAGAACAAAGATCCCAGTCTCAATCAGTAATTTCTCAAGGAGGGGGGACTCTTCAGGAGTTTTCATTATTTGCTCTGGATTATGAAGTAGATCGACATTTCTTTTTGGCTCATTATTTTAGAGATAATTATGATGTTTTTTTAAAAACCTATCCTTACATAAATTCTCCCATTCAAATAACACGAGCCGAAGTATGGGTTACTAATCGTCAGTCTCAGACCAATAATATTCGAAACATTATTGCTCTTCAAGATTTAGGAGAAGTAAAGTCTGAAAACACAAAAGTTGACGAACTAGCCAACTCTTTTTTTAATAACCCTACACCCCGTGGAGTTCCAGCTAATGAAGCGAATAAATTAGATCCAAAAGCCATGGGTGGAGGATCTTTTATCACAGATGCTATTCGAAATGTTGCAACTGTTCCTAATGGTTTTGGAATATTGAATGGGCGCATAAAAGAAGGGTTTGATTATGCTGTTTTGGAAAGTGCAAGAAAATTACAGCCCACTGAATATACATTACATCCTCAATTAGGATATATTTCATTGAATCAACGCTTGAGTAATGATGAGATTTTAGGAGTAGCTTTTCAATTTACATTCCAAGGAAAAGTTTATCAAGTTGGAGAATTTGCCAATGGAGGTATTGAAGGAACTTCAATTACAGGTACGAATTCAAACACTCAAGTTGCTACAGTTTCAACAAATAATTTAGTTGTTAAATTATTGAAAAGTTCAATTACAGATGTTCGCCAGCCCGTTTGGGATTTAATGATGAAAAATATTTATAATACAGGAGCCTTTCAACTTGAACAAGAAGACTTTCGATTAAATATTTTGTATTCAGACCCCTCACCAATTAATTATCTTCAACCAGTTGATGCAGCAATATGGCCAAAAACTTTGACCAATCAAGTTTTGTTGAGAACTCTTAATTTGGATCGCTTAAATTTATACAATGATCCCGAACCCGAGGGAGATGGTTTTTTTGATTTTGTTCCCGGCATAACGGTAGACCAACAGTATGGGCGCATTATTTTTCCAACAGTAGAACCTTTTGGAGAAACCCTATTTAAACTGTTAGATAATCCAGAGGTGTCTAGTGAGCAATATACCAATGAAATGAGCTACAATACCAACCAGGCAAAGTATGTATTTCGCGATATGTATGCCTTAACCCAAGCAGCAGCTCTCGAAGCTTCTGAACAGAATAAATACGAAATTAAAGGTCGATATAAATCTGCAAGTGGCGATGGAATTGCTATTGGAGCTTTTAATGTCCCAAGAGGATCTGTTAGAGTTACAGCTGGAGGAAGAGTCTTGCAAGAAGGAATTGACTACACTGTAAATTATCAAATTGGGAGAGTAAAGATTCTAGACCCAGCCTTACAGGCATCCAATGTGCCAATTCAAATCTCTGTTGAAAATAACTCTTTCTTTGGGCAACAAAATAAACGCTTTTCAGGATTTGATATCATCCATCAGTTCAATAATAATTTTGTTTTGGGAGGAACTTTAATCAATTTAAGTGAAAATCCATTAACCCAAAAAGCTAATTACGGAACGGAACCTGTGAATAATACTATGATCGGGGTAAACACTAATTTTTCGACCGAAATGCCTTTTCTAACACGTTTGGTAAATAAGCTTCCAAACATTGAAACAACGGTACCTTCTCGAATTTCATTTCGTGGAGAAGTTGCTACATTCATTGCTGCTAACCCCAAAAACACACAGCTAGAAGGAGAAGCAAATGTATATCTTGATGATTTTGAAGGGGCACAAACGAATTTAGATGTAAAAGGATTTTTTTCATGGAATTTGGCAAGTGTTCCCGCAGAAGGCTTTATGGGATCGAATGCTGGTGTTGATGATTTGGAGTCAGGGTATAATCGCGCAAAATTATCATGGTATAGTGTTGACCCAATTTTTTACACTTCACAATCTCGCCCTCCCGGAATTGGAAATGATGACATTTCATTAAATACAACACGACGAATTTTTATCAATGAAATTTTTCCAGAACAAGACTTAGTCCAAGGACAATCAACCTTTCAACCCACTTTTGATTTAGCTTATTTCCCTGATGAAAGAGGACCCTATAACAATCAAAAATTGAATGTCTTTCAAGAAAAACCAGAAAAAAATTGGGGTGCGATTATGCGACCTATAAATGCTACAAATTTTGAGCAATCCAATGTTGAGTTTATTGAGTTTTGGCTTTTAGATACTTTTACTGAATTGGAAACCCCTAATCAGGATTTAGGGTCTTTAATATTTCACCTTGGTAATATTTCTGAGGACATACTCAATGATGGAAAAAAGCAATATGAGAATGGTTTACCGGGAATTGAGCTTTCAGCAATACAAGAATCCAAATGGGGTAAAACCCCTGCTGCTCAATCTTTGCTTTATGCATTTAACACAGTAGAAGAAGATCGTAAGTTGCAAGATGTTGGTTTTGATGGTCTTAATGACGAAGAAGAACGCTTATTTTATCCCAATGGTCCTCTAGATGATCCAGCAGGAGATAATTATGAATATTTCGTTCAAGCTACTGGAGGAATTGTTTCGCGTTACAAAAATTATAACGGTACTGACGGAAATTCGCCCATAGCATTTTCAGATACCAATCGAGGAAGTACGGCAGAACCAGATACTGAAGATATTAATCGAGATCAAACAATGAATACGATTGATAGTTATTTCGAATATCGAGTTCCAATTTCAAAAAATATGACCGTAGGGAACCATCCTTTTATCACTGATGTTCGGGAGAACGTAACGGTTGATCTTCCAAATGGACAACAATTAACTACCCGTTGGATTCAATTCAAAGTCCCGATAGACAAACGTTATTATGAGAGCACAAATTTCAATACCTATTTTGACAATATAAACGGGATTGATGACCTTCGATCAATTCGTTTTATGAGGATGGTTTTGAGTGAATTTAAAACACCTGTAGTTTTTAGATTTGGAACTTTAGATTTAGTTCGAGGCGACTGGAGGAGATACAATCAATCCCTAAACAAAGAATTAATAGCAAACGTGAACACAACCGTTGATATTAGCACTGTGAATATTTTAGAAAATGAGAATAGAATCCCTGTAAACTATGTATTGCCTCCAGATATTCAAAGGGAACAAATTAATAATAATAATACCATAGTAAGGCAAAACGAACAATCACTTTCTTTTCGAGTTTGTAACCTACAGCCTATGGATTCTCGAGCAATTTATAAAAGTGTTTCGGTGGATTTACGTCAATACAAGAAATTAAAAATGTTTTTACATGCAGAATCTACCAATGGACAAATACCATTACCTGGTGAAGGAGCTTTAGAGGAATACGATAAAAGAATGGTTGGCTTCATTCGAATAGGAACAGATTATAAAGATAATTACTACCAAATAGAAATCCCTTTGAAGCCCTCTTCTTTTACACAAGGTGCTTCCAATAAGTTGAGTCCAGAAGAAGTTTGGCAGCCAGACTTCAATTCTATAGATGTTTCTATTGAGTTTCTTTCAAAGCTTAAAGCAGCAAGTATTGGTAAAATTTCAAACAAACCTCTTTATTTTGACGAAGATTTGAATATTATTGATGAGTTTACTCCAATCAGTTCTTTGCCTGGAGGAAAACGATATAAATTTTCTATTCAAGGAAACCCTTCTTTAGGGTCGATTAAAACCATGATGATTGGAGTAAAAAATCCTTCTGAAACTTTAGGAGACGTTTTGTGTGGTGAGATATGGTTTAATGAACTTCGAATTGCAGGAATAGATCGTCAAGGTGGTTGGGCAGCCATAGGATCATTAGATGCGAATATTGCAGATTTTGCAACTATTAGTGCCTCGGGTAAGATATCTACTATAGGTTTTGGCTCCATAGAACAGTCACCTAATGAAAGAAGTAGGGAAGATTTAACTCAATATGACATTGTCACCAACATTAATGTTGGACAATTATTACCTAAAAACTGGGGAGTTCAAATACCATTGAATTACAATGTTGGAGTTACTAAAATTACCCCTGAGTACGATCCTTTTTATCAAGATTTGCTTTTAAAAGATCGAATAGAAACTGCTTCAAGTCATTCTGAGCAAAAATCAATAGAAAATCAAGCAATTGATTTTACTGAACGAAAGAGCATTAGTTTAATAGGTGTACGAAAAAATGGAGGAGCGTCTAAACCCCATTTTTATAATATTGAAAACTTTGATTTTTCTTATGCCTACAACGAACTTTCTCATCATGACTATGAAATCGAAGACCAGTCCAATAAAACGTTAGCACTTGCCGCAAACTACAATTACGGTTTTAAGCCTTTAGAAATTAATCCTTTTAAGAAAATCAAAATTCTAAACCGGAAAAAATATTGGCAATGGCTTCGTGAGGTGAATTTTAATTTAGTACCTAATAATATTGCAATCACCTCCAACATTAATCGATTATTCAACAGTCAGCGATTTAGAGAAGTATACATGGGAGATACAGATGCAACACAACAACTTGCTTTACCCAGTTTACAACAACGTAATTTTTTGTTTGATTGGACATATAGCATAAATCATAATCTAAGTCGATCTTTAAAAATGAATTTTACAGCTTCCAGTAATAATATTGTCCGCAATTATTATAATGAAGATGGTGAAGGTGATGTTCTTATTGATAAAAGTAAAGGAATATGGGATGGCATTTGGGACATTGGAGATCCAAATAGATATTTCCAAGCCCTGACATTAAATTATAAATTACCGCTAAAATACATTCCATTTTTGAGTTTTATAGACGCTAATTATAGCTATACTGGAGATTTTAGTTGGCAACGTGGCTCAAATGTTCTTGCAGATGTAGAAAATGATAATGGGAATTTTTTGGGGGTTGTAAATACAGTTCAAAATGCAAATAAAAAGACCCTCAATGGATCCATATCAATGAATCGAATCTATCGCTTGTTTGGACTTCAAAAACGAAATCAAAAATTAAAAAGGATACTTCCTAAAATAGAAATTTCACAAAACGCCTCAGCAAAAATAGTCCCTCCTAAAAAGAAAAAGAAAGTACTTCGATCCATTGCAGATGCTCTATCCATAATGAAAAGAATTCAATTTACTTACAGCGAGAATAACGGAAAAGTACTTCCAGGATATTTGCCAGGTATTGGTTTTGGAGGAACTCTACAACCTACTCCAGCATTCACTTTTGGCAGTCAGGCTGATGTCCGATACGAAGCTGCTAAAAACGGATGGCTAACCGATTTCCCTGATTTTAATCAACAATTCACTCAAATAAAAAATAATCAGTTGAAGGTTACAGGTCAATTAGATTTTGGTAAAGGATTATTGGTTGATTTGACTGCTGAACGCAATTTTTCAGAAAACTTCTCTGAAAATTTTTCTGTAATCAATGGTTCATATCTTCCACTCAACCCAAACAGTTATGGGAATTTTGGGATTTCAACCCTACTGATAAGAACTGCATTTAATAAATCAGTAGGTTCTTACAACCCCAATTTCGAAAAATTCAAAGCAAATCGTTTGATTGTAGCTCAGCGCCTTGCTGCAAAAGCTGGTATTCCATTAACTGATGTGGATGAGGAAGGTTTTCCTAGAGGCTTTGGAAAATCAAGTCAAGCCGTATTGATACCTTCATTTTTAGCTGCTTACTCTGGCTCTTCTGTGGATCGTATTTCCTTAAATCCCATTAAAAAAGCACCCTTACCAAATTGGAATTTAAAGTACACAGGCTTGATGAATATTAAGTCGATAAAAAAAATATTTAATAGATTCTCTATAACCCACGCTTATCGATCAAGCTATACAATCAATAATTTTCAAACAAATTTAGATTACGATCCATCGTTCCCTAATCTAACAGATGATGGAGGAAACTTTATACCCTCAACATTATATTCCAACCTGAATTTAGTAGAACAATTTAACCCGCTTTTGAGGATAGATTTAGAACTTAAAAACTCCTTCAAGTTTCTGGCCGAACTTAAAAAAGACCGCGCATTATCATTGAGTTTAGATAATAATTTATTGACAGAATCTAGTGGAGAAGAGTTCATTGTTGGATTAGGATATCGTATTAAAGACTTAAAGTTTAGAACACGAATAGGAGGAAGCAGAACAACTCTAAAAGGAGATCTAAACCTAAAAGCAGATTTATCTTACCGAAACAATATTACAGTTTTAAGAAATTTGGAGATTAATGACAATCAAGTTACAGCAGGTCAAACCCTCTGGTCAATCAAACTTACAGCAGATTATAAATTATCTAGTAACTTAACCAGCCAGTTTTTTTATGATCACAATTTTTCAAAGTTTGCTATTTCTACTGCATTCCCTCAGACCTCTATTCGGTCGGGCATAAGCATTCGATATAATTTTGGGAATTGATTAACAAAATCTGTTATATTTGTTTTTCTTTAATCAAACACTAGATGAAAATACCCGATACACTACAGTATACAAAAGATCACGAATGGATTTCCATAGAGGATGGAGTTGCAACCGTTGGAATCACAGAATTTGCTCAAGGAGAATTGGGTGACATTGTTTATGTTGAAGTAGAAACCTTGGACGAACAACTTCAAATTTCTGAAGTATTTGGAACCGTAGAGGCCGTTAAAACGGTTTCAGATCTTTTCATGCCTCTATCTGGCATGATAATTGAATTTAACGAAACATTGGAAGATGAACCTGAATTGATTAATGACGACCCCTACGGGAAAGGCTGGATGATCAAGATTAAATTAGACACCTCAAGTAGTGAAACCAGTGAACTTTTAGATGCAAAAAGTTATAAAGAATTGATAGGTGCCTAAATATTTTTTTTCTATTGTTGCTTTTAGCATTGGAATTTTCATAGTCTTTTTTTCAACAGTTCGCCTATCCTTCCCGCAATCAACAGGTTTGTTGATTGGAATGGATAAACTGGGACACATTTTTGCATATTTTTGTTTCTCAATATCCGTTTTCGGATCATTAGTTGCGGAATGGAAGTTAAAAAAACCATTAAAATGGTCAGTAATTACTTCTTTATTATTGAGTTTTATTCTTGAAATCATTCAAGGAATCTTTTTAATTCACCGTAGTTTTGAGGTTTATGACATATTTGCCAATGTAACAGGAATAATTTTGTTTATTTTTTTGGCAAAAAGAGTTAAAAAATTATTGTCAAATGGTCTATTTTTATAAATTAGCTATTTAAATTTAGTTCTATGCAACTCAAAAAAAACCCTAAAGCGGACTTGTCCAAAAACAGTAGCTTATATTTCGCAATTGGTCTTGCAGTAGTTCTCTTTATTTCTTGGAGATCTATAGAGTGGAAGACCTACGAAAAAACGGCTTTCGATTATCAAGCACTTAATGTTGATGACGAGGACGACGAAGAAGTTCCGATTACTGAACAGCTAAAAACTCCACCTCCACCTCCACCTCCACCTCCAGCTCCAGAAGTAATTGAGATCGTTGAAGATGAAGAAGAGGTTGAGGAAACTGTAATAGAATCTACTGAAACAGATCAAGAAGAAATTGTTGAGGTTGAAGACATTGAAGTTGAGGAAGATTTTGATGATGTTGATGTTCCTTTTGCAGTAATTGAAGACGTTCCTTTATTTCCTGGTTGTGAGCGTGTAGCTAAATCGGAGCGAAGAGCTTGTTTTCAAGATAAAATTAACAAGCATATTCGTAAAAATTTTCGTTACCCAGAAATTGCACAAGAAATGGGTATTCAAGGAAGGGTTTATGTAAACTTTATAATTTCTAAAGATGGAACCATTACTAACGTTAGAATGCGTGGTCCAGACAAAAATCTAGAAAAAGAAGCTGCACGAATTATTTCAAAGCTCCCAAAAATGACACCCGGAAAACAAAGGGGAATACCTGTTCGTGTTCCTTTTAGTATCCCTATTACATTTAGATTAAACTAAGAACAATTTAATTCATACAAAAAACTCGAAGTTTACTTCGGATTTTTTGTTTTGTTGTGTTTGTTCAGATTGATTAAAAATATAAGCCAGATTGTAAATTAGCCTATGCAGAACAATTATTTGCAGATTTGAATTGTGGGATTTGTGTAGTCTTAAAATCAAAGAATTTAGATTTCAGTTTTTATTGTAAATACGTTATTGTACACTACCTTTGCATCAGATTATGGATGTAGAAAAAATTCGTTTGTCGCCTCTAGGGTCGACTTTTTCAATTTTTATAAACGACTTTAAAGAACTTACAAAAGTAAGGTTGGCAATCAGCGTTGTTTTTTCTTCTTTAGCAGGCTACTTTTTAGCTGCTGAAAACCCTTCAATTATAGATGTTGTTTTATTAGCTTTTGGAGGCTATTTCATGGTTGGAGCTTCTAATGCGTTTAATCAAATTTTAGAGAAGGATCTCGATGCATTGATGGACCGAACTAAAAACAGACCTCTACCATCAGGAAGAATGTCTGTTAAAACTGCATCAATAATTGCAACAATACTAACACTTCTTGGTTTATTAGTTTTATTTACAATAAATCTAAGAACGGCTTTCTTTGGGGGTATTTCTATCTTCTTGTATGTTTGTGTCTACACCCCTCTGAAGACAAAAACCCCACTTGCTGTATTTGTAGGCGCTTTTCCTGGTGCTATCCCTTTTATGTTAGGTTGGGTAGCTTATTCAAATCACTTTGGGATTGAACCAGGGGTTTTGTTTATGATACAGTTTTTTTGGCAGTTTCCCCATTTTTGGGCAATAGGATGGATGCTTGACAAGGATTATAAACGAGCAGGTTTTAAAATGTTACCTACTGGAAAAGCAGATACTGCAACTGCTTTTCAAATTGTTTTTTATACACTTTGGATGATTTTGGTTTCAGTGCTTCCCGCGACTTCTTATACTGGAAGTTTTGATTTGAGTATTTCAGGAGCAGTAATTGTAGTAATTTTAGGATTTATTATGTTGTTTTTTGCTCTGGAGTTGATGGTTCAAAAGACTATTATTGCAGCAAAGAAGCTTATGTTTTCCAGTGTAGGATATATTACACTGATTCAAATAGTATATGTAATTGATAAAATTATTAAGTAAATGGAAAGTACCCTTCAAGAAAAAAATACTAAGGCAAAAAAAATGATGCTTTGGTTTGCTATGATAAGCATGACAATGACTTTTGCAGGCCTGACAAGCGCATATGTGGTAAGTAGTTCAAGATCCGATTGGCTGGCTTCCTTTGAATTACCCTCTTTCTTTTCATACAGTACAATAGTTATTCTTTTGAGTAGTGTTACTTTTTTTCTGGGAAAGAAAGCTTTGAATCAGGGTAGAACAGTAATCCAAAAATTATTCCTTTGGGCAACTCTAGGGTTGGCATTAGTGTTTATATATTTTCAGTTCAATGGTTTTTCACAGATCATTGAAAAGGGATATTACTTTACTGGTGCCGAGAGTTCAATAACTACATCATTTCTTTATGTTCTTGTTTTACTTCACCTTGTTCATGTTTTTGGAGGATTGATTGTTTTGTCGATTGTTATAATTAAAAGCTATAAAAATGCATATTCTGCCAGCCATAAATTAGGATACGAATTAGCAGAATTATTTTGGCACTTTCTAGATTTTTTGTGGATATATTTATACGTTTTTGTGACACTAAATAATTAAAAAAAACACTATTTTTGTAAAATTAAAATTTAGCACCTTTTATGGAAGTTACAGCAAATAGCATAAGTGAGGAGACCAATATTTGGAGTGGAGGAAACAAACCACTAGGTTCCAGTTACGGAAAATTGATGATGTGGTTTTTCATCGTTTCTGATGCTTTAACTTTCACAGGCTTTTTAGTTGCTTATGGTTTTTCAAGATTTAAAAACATTGATTCATGGCCAATAGCCGATGAGGTTTTCACTCACTTTCCATTTTTGCATGGAGTAGATGCTCCTATGTACTATGTTGCTTTGATGACATTTATTCTTATTTTTTCATCAGTAACAATGGTTCTAGCTGTTGATGCTGGCCATCATATGAACAAGGCGAAAGTTACCTTCTATATGCTACTTACTATTATTGGTGGAGCAATTTTTGTTGGATCTCAAGCTTGGGAATGGAAAAATTTCATCAAAGGTGAGTACGGAGCATTAGAAACTAGAGGCGGTCAAATTTTACAGTTTATGGATGCAGAAACTGGTAAACGTGTTGCCCTAGAAGCTTTTGCTGCAAATATTGATTCCCCTAGAACTACACACGAAAACAGTAATGGAATCTGGTTTCTTTCAGAAACATCGTTGCCTAGTTATAGTGTTGAAGAGGTTGCAGCAGGTTTTGCAGCAAACGAAAATCTGGTTGTTAAGAGCGAAAAAATTGATGAATTGGGTCACAAAATAATCCTTTCAAGAGAAGAATCTTTACGAAAAGTAAATGAAGCCATAAACGTAGTAGAGGGTGCAAACTTAGTTCACAATGAATACGGGAATCGCCTTTTTGCAGATTTCTTTTTCTTCATAACAGGTTTTCATGGTTTTCACGTTTTCTCGGGAGTTGTAATAAACATCATTATTTTTTTCAATGTAATCATGGGGACTTATGAGAAAAGAGGACACTATGAAATGGTTGAAAAAGTAGGACTTTATTGGCACTTTGTAGATTTAGTGTGGGTATTTGTATTTACCTTTTTCTATCTCGTTTAACTAACATAATAAATATCATCATGGCACACGATACAGAAAATTTAGCCATTTTTAGAGGATTGTTAAAATTCAAATCAAACGTTCAGAAAATTTGGGGTGTTTTGATTTTCCTTTCCATAGTTACAACAATTGAGGTTGTGCTTGGAATTTTGAAGCCTCAAAGTCTTATGAGTATGTTTTTAGGTATGAAGATACTGAATTGGATATTCATAATATTAACTATTGTAAAAGCGTATTATATTGCTTGGGACTTTATGCACATTCGTGATGAGAAAGGAAGTCTTAAGGGGTCAATTGTACTTCCATTAGTTGTCTTACTTCCCTACTTGTGTTTTATCCTTTTGTTAGAAGCAGATTATATTTATGAAGTAATGCGTACTGGATTTGTAAGTTGGAACTTCTAATCTGAGACGATGATTAGTAATGATTTTAAAAAGTACATAGTTCTGGGAATACTTTTTGTATTTCCGATAGTCATATATTTATTTTTCGCTTCTGGGATTAATAATTTTGCAAAACTGCCAGTTCTAACAGAAAATCTTCCTGAAATATCCTCTTGGAGTTCATTGCGTGGAGACACCGTTCAATTTAAAGATCGAATTACCATTATTGGTTTTTGGGGGAACGATATCGAAAATAAAAAAGGGGATGCTTTTAATCTAAATCAAAAAATTTACAAACGTTTTTATCAGTTTAAAGATTTTCAGTTTGTATTTGCTGTTGAAGATGGACGACAAAAACAAATAAAAACTGTTTTATCAGAAATACAAGAAGGAGTGGGTACCAATATGGTAAAATGGAATTTTATTTTTGGATCTCCAAATCAAATTAAAACCTTATTTGAAACCTTTAATTCGGATGTAACTTTATCACCTCAACAAAGTACATCAACTGTTTTCATCGTAGATCGCTCTCTTAAATTGAGAGGCCGTGATGATGATGAAGATGTTGGAACTCTTTTTGGCTATGATGCTTCTTCGGTAGCAGAATTGAATAATAAGATGACCGATGACGTCAAAGTTATTCTTGCAGAATACCGATTGGCGCTTAAAAAAAACAACACAAAACGACAAAAATAAACTAGTGTTATTATAGGGAGTCTGATTTTAAAGTAGATTAAGTATCTTTGAAGCATGAAAAAAACCTCTTATTTTGGACTATTTGTTATTGTTTTTATTTTCGCTGTAATTGTAGTTCCAAAAATTTTCAATCGATTAACAAAGGGAGCTACTGTTGAGAGCAGTCGTTCTGTAAAACCAGGGTTTAAAGCTCTTGACTTTATCAAGATAAATGGGAACTCTAAAAAGGTGCCGGATTTTCTTTTTTTAAATCAAGACAGTTTATATATTTCAAATGAAGATTACTTAGGTAAAGTTTATGTAGTTGAATTTTTCTTTACCCGCTGTCCATCTATTTGCCCAATCATGAATAAAAATATGAAAATCCTGAATGATGCCTTTGGTGAAAAAGAGAATTTCGGAATAGCTTCTTTCAGTATCGATCCTGATTACGATACTCCTTCAACATTAAAAAAGTATGCTGAATCCTTTGTAAGAGCAAATGATTTTTGGAATTTCTTAACTGGAACTAAAACAACCGTTTACGATCTAGCCAATAAAGGATTTAATATTTTTGCTGAAATTAATCCTGCAATGGCTGGAGGTTTTGAACATCAAGGTTATTTTGCTTTAATTGATAAAAATGGATTTATTCGATCTCGCAAAGATTCTTATGGTAATCCAATTGTCTATTATTCTGGACTTGATCAAGAAGATGTTGAAGAAGAGGGTGTAGAAATGCTTTTAACAGACATCAAACTATTATTAAATGAAAATTAATTTATGAGTGCAAAAGGGTCTACTTTAAAATATAAAAATTGGATTATTCTAATTTCTGTCGCTATTCCAGTCGTAGTTGCTGTTCTATTTCGTATTCGCATAGAAAACGTTAAGCCACTTTCTTTTTTACCACCAATTTACACTGCTGTAAATGCGTATACAGCAATTATTCTTCTTTGTGCATTATGGGCAATTAAGAATCGTAAAATTAATTTACACGAGCAATTTATGAAAACAGCCATTGGGCTTTCCTTATCTTTTTTGATCATGTATGTTGCATACCATTTAACCTCAGATCCTACTCCTTTTGGAGGGGAAGGATGGGTTAAAAATGTTTATTACTTTATTTTAATTTCACATATCATATTATCAATTACTATAATTCCCTTGGTTTTAATTACTTATGTTAGGGGGATTTCACAACAATTTACCCAACATAGAAAAATTGCACGCATAACCTTTCCAATTTGGTTATACGTAACCATAACGGGAGTAATTGTATATTTAATGATATCTCCTTATTACAACTAAGACCGAATGGTTAAAAAAGTCATTTATCTAAGTTTAGTCTTTTTTTTTCTCGCATCTATTGATGCAGAGGCTCAGTGCGCAATGTGTAGAGCGGTTTTAGAATCCGAAGAAGGACAACAAACAGCTAAAGGGATTAATGATGGAATTATCTATTTAATGGCAATTCCATATGTTTTGGTTGGGATTGTTGGCTTTGCAGTTTTTAGGCTTTTAAAAAAATGATTTTTTTTGTAACATTTCGCTCCAACTGACGTCTTACATATAATCAAAAGCATTTATACTCTAATTTCATGATAAAAATTACTAACCTCCACAAATCCTATAAAATGGGTAATTCATCTCTTCATGTTCTTAAAGGCATTGACTTTGAGGTAGAAGAGGGGGAATTAGTTGCGATTATGGGTTCTTCGGGTTCTGGAAAATCTACACTTCTCAATATACTAGGAATGTTAGATGTTTTAGATGAAGGTTCTTATTTGCTTGATGATGTTTTAATTAAAGATTTAGATGAAACAAAAGCTGCTAAGTACCGCAACCAATTTTTAGGTTTTGTTTTTCAGTCTTTTAATCTGATTAATTACAAATCAGCACTCGAAAATGTATCTCTTCCGCTATACTATCAGGGCGTAGCTCGAAAAGAGCGTCAAGAACAAGCATTGGAATATTTGACAAGAGTTGGCTTAGCAGACTGGGCAACACATTTGCCAAGTGAGCTTTCTGGTGGGCAAAAACAACGTGTAGCAATTGCTCGAGCTATGGCTTCAAAACCTAAAGTACTTCTAGCAGATGAACCAACAGGAGCTTTAGACACAAAAACATCTTACGAAGTAATGGATCTGATTCAAAAAATTAATGAAGAAGGAAATACAATTTTGGTAGTTACCCACGAAGAGGACATTGCTAAAATGTGTAAACGAATTGTTAAGCTTAAGGATGGAGTTATTGTTGAAGACAGTAAAGTTAAACAAGTTTTAGCAGCTGATTATGTTTAACAGAGATCGTTGGCAAGAAATATTTGAAACCATTCGAAAGAATAAACTTAGAACATTCCTTTCAGGTTTTACCGTTGCACTAGGTATTTTTATTTTCATCATTTTATTTGGTTTTGGTAATGGATTGAAAAATCAATTTCAAGAATTTTTCTTAGATGATGCAACCAATGTAATTTTTTTATTCCCAGGTAAGACTTCTAAACCTTATAATGGATTTAAATCAAACAGAAGAATAGAGTTTAAGAACGACGATTTGTCGGATATTAAAGAGCAATTTCCTTTTTTTTTAGAATACATAACCCCAAGAATTTCTAGAGGAGCAGTGGTCAAATACAAAAACGAGTTTGACAATTATACCACCCGTGCAGTTGGTCCTGCACATCAATTTGCAGAAAAAACAATATTGATGAAAGGGAGGTTTATAAATCAAGACGATATCAAGAATAAAACTAAATATGCTGTTATTGGTCGACTGGTTGCACAAGATCTATTTAATCAAGAAGATCCACTAGGTAAATTCATAGACATAGGGAATAGTGTTTTTAAAGTTGTTGGAGTTTTTCAAGACGATGGCGGAGACCGAGAAGAACGCTACATATACATTCCATATACTACTAGACAATTACTAGAAAGAAGTAATGATAAACTGGATCAAATTATATTGGCTTTCAAACCTCAAATTGGTCATTCTGGTTCTGTTTTGTTTGAAAGAAAATTGCGCGAATTCTTAAAAAAGAAAAAATCGATTGACCCATCTGATCCAAATGGAATCTACATCAGAAATGTTGCAGACCAATTGAAACAAAACCAACAATTTGCAAACGTACTCCAGTTAATCGTAACTTTTGTAGGACTAGGGACTTTGATTGCGGGTATCATAGGGATATCAAACATCATGGTATTTGTGGTGAAAGAAAGAACTAAAGAATTAGGGATTAGAAAAGCTTTAGGAGCTACTCCAAAAGCAGTAATTCGAATGATCCTTCAAGAATCTATTTTTATCACTACAATTTCAGGGTATATTGGATTGTTTATTGGAATTTTTGTTCTTAAAAACATTGGTGTTTCCTTACAAGATTATTTTATTAAAAACCCATACATAGACACATCAACTGCTTTATTTTCAACCATGATACTTATTTTATTTGGAGGTATCGCAGGCTATATTCCAGCCAAACGTGCCGCACAAATCAAACCTATAATAGCGTTAAGAGATGAATAGTTTTAAAATTATTTTCGATCGAGATACTTGGCAAGAAATTTTTGGCTCCATCCAAAAAAACAAAGTTCGAACTATAATTACGGTGGTTGGAGTATTGTGGGGTATTTTTATTTATATCGCCTTATCTGGTGCAGCAAAAGGATTGGACAATGGTTTTGAACGTGAATTTGAAAATGTTGCTATGAACTCTATGTTTGTATGGGCGCAAAGCACTAGTATTCCGTATGATGGTTTTAAAACGGGTAGAAATCCACAGCTTAAAATTCAAGATGTTCAAACCCTACGCAACAATGTGCCTGAAATTCAATTTATTGCACCTAGAAATGCCAAAGGAGTATTCGATGGATCAGGTGGTTCTGAAATAGTTCGTGGATCCAAATCTGGAACTTATGCTATCTATGGGGATTTCCCAGAGTATACCAAAATTGCAACGAAAAAAATATACGACGGTGGACGATTCATCAATCAGGCTGATATTGATAACGAAAGAAAAGTTTGTGTTATAGGTGAACGTACTCAAAAAGAATTGTTTGAAAAAGATGAAAAACCCGTAGGAAAATTCATACGTGTAGATAATATCTATTTTCAAGTTATTGGCGTTCATAAATATATTCAAGGAGGAGGTTTTGAGAGTGATGGTGATGTATTTATTCCTTTTTCTACTTTTAAAAAATTATACAATACAGGTGACAATGTAGATTGGTTCACTATTGCTGCATACGACGATGCTGATGTAATAGTAGTAGAGGAACAAGTAAAACAAACTTTGAAGCGAATACACCGTGTATCTCCAAAAGATGAACGCGCTTTTGGGTCGTTTAACTTAGGAGAAATATTTGGAAAGATTATGGGTTTTGCAAAGGGGATGACCTTTTTATCGCTCATCGTAGGAATTGCCACAATCATCGCAGGAGTAATTGGAATTGGAAACATCCTATTGATTTCGGTTAAAGAAAGAACAAAAGAATTGGGAATTCGACGTGCATTAGGGGCTACTCCAGGAGAAGTTAAGGCCCAAATAATTTTAGAATCCGTATTTCTAACTTTTATAGCAGGTGTTTTTGGAATTATACTAGGGGCATTTGTTTTGTCAGGAATTGATATGGCAACAGCGAACTTAGACAATTTTCCATATACCAACCCTACCGTTCCCATTTCATTTGTACTAGGGGCTTTATTAATTATGATAACCCTAGGAACTTTGATCGGATTAATTCCTGCACAAAGAGCAGTAAGCATAAAACCAATAGACGCATTAAGAGAAGAATAATAATACCCACATATTAATAAATTATTTACCCATGAAAAAAACCTTTAAATATATAATCACAGCAGCCATATTGTTTGGAGTTCTTTTTGCAGTAGCTTTTTTCATAAAGTCCAATAGCAAAGCTTCAATTCAGTATGAAACTCAAACACCTATAATTACCTCTATAGAGGCTAAATCTGTTGCTACTGGAAAAGTTATTCCAGAAGACGAAGTAGAAATCAAGCCTCAAATTTCAGGAATCATTGAAAAACTTTATGTAGAAGAAGGCGATAATGTGAACACTGGAGATCTTTTGGCGAGAGTAAAAGTAGTTCCAGACGAACAATCACTCAACAGTGCTAAAGGGAGACTGGCAAACACCAAAATCTTATTGGAAAATGCTAAGGTCGAATACAACAGAAATAAAAGTCTTTTTGAAAAAGAAATTATTTCTCAACAAGACTTTCAAAATGCCGAACTCAATTACAGTAGAGCTAAACAGGATGTTGCTAATGCAGATAGTGACTTACAAATAATAAAACTTGGATCTGCTGGTGGATCTGCCATAGCAAATACAAATATCAGAGCAACTGTAGCAGGAACCGTTTTAGAAATGCCAATAAAAGAAGGTGATCAAGTTGTTGAGAGTAATACATTTAATAATGGGACAACCATTGCAGTCATTGCTGATTTAAATAAAATGATCTTCGAAGGAAAAGTGGATGAAGCAGAAGTAGGAAAATTGAAAATAGGGATGCCTCTTGTAGTTAACCTAGGAGCAATTGAAGACAAAGAATTTGAAGCTAATCTAAAGTTTATAGCTCCAAAAGGAAATGAAGAACAAGGAGCAGTTCAGTTCAAAATTGAAGGTGATGTATACTTGGATAATGACTTTTTTATTCGAGCAGGTTACAGTGCTAATGCCTCCTTTATCTTAGAAAGTAAGGATAGTGTTTTGGCAATACCTGAGGCTTTGTTGCAGTTTGATAAAAAAAATCAGCAGCCCTATGTTCAAGTTCTAATTAAAGAACAGGAATTTGAACGCAAAAACATTGAAACAGGGATTTCTGATGGAATTAATGTTGAAATAATTTCTGGGATAACCATTGAGGATAAGATCAAGGTTTGGAACAAAACGGAAGAAGAGAAGAAAGAAGACGAAGAAACTTCAAACGATAACTAAGCTTAATTCCTACTTTATTATGAGATTAAAATATACTTCATTAGTTGCCTTACTCTGTGTTTCTTTTTATGCCCAAAGTCAAATACTTACCTTACAGGATTGTATAGAATTGGCCTTAGAAAAAAACATAAGCATTAAACAATCTGAATTGGACTTAGCTAATGCTGAAATAGATAAAAAAAATGCCTTTGGTAGCTTTTTACCGAGTGTCAATGCAAATAGCAGTCACTCTTGGAATATTGGTTTAAACCAAAATATTACGACTGGATTATTAGAGAATGTTACAACACAATTCTCCTCTTTAGGGGTTAATATGGGGGTTGATATTTATAAAGGATTACAGAATGTTAAACGACTTCACAGATCAAATCTTGCTATAATTGCACAACAGTATAACATAGCAAACATAACTGAGAACACCTCTATCTTGGTTGCAAATTCTTATCTTCAGGTGATGTTTAACAGAGAATTTTTAGAGGTTCAAAAAAGTCAACTTGAAGTTTCTAAAAAAGAATTGGAGCGAACCAATGTTTTAATTAGCGCTGGAGTTTTAACAATTGCAAATGTTTTTGAACTTGAAGCGACTATTGCTTCACAAGAGCAAGCAGTAATTCAAGCTGAAAACAATTTACGTATTGCAAAGATTAACCTTGCTCAACTTTTACTAATAACCGACTATGACAATTTTGACGTTGCTGTTGAAAATTTTGATATTCCTTTTCCTCTTATATTAGAGGAAACTCCTAAAGAAATTTTTGAAAAAGCTATGACTCACAGAAACGACATCAAGTTTTCCTTAACCAATTTGGAAATTTCAAAGACAGATATTGAAATTGCAAAGGCTGCTCTTCAACCCTCTCTTTCGGCATTTTATAGCTACAGTACAAGGATTTCATACAGCGATGGTATTGAAAGAACAGGTGTGTTTGAAGAAACTCCGATTGGTTATGTAGCAGCAACAGGTGAGGCAGTTAATACAAACGTTGAGAAAAGAAGAGTAGTTGGACCAGATTCTTTTTGGAATCAATTTCAAATGAATGAAGGACATAATTTTGGAGTTCAATTGAGAATACCAATTCTAAATGGACTTTCGTCTAAGAACAATCTAAAACGCAGTAAAGTTAATTTGTTGCGGGCCCAAAACACATTTGAGCAACAAAAATTAAACTTAGAGAGTGACGTAAATCAAGCATACAATGATGCGTTAGGAGCATACAACTTTTATAAAGCAGCTCAAAAAACAGTTATTGCTAGAGGAGATGCCTATAATAATGCTACCAAAAGATTTGATGCTGGTGTAATGAATTCTTTTGAATTTACTCAAATAAAGCAAAGGTATGAAGCATCAGTATCAGACGAATTACGTTCAAAATTTGATTACATCTTTAAACTTAAAATTCTTGAATTTTATTTTGGACTAAAACTTGAAATTTAGAAGTCAGTTCTTCTTAATTTTGTTACATGGCTTACCTTCTTCATATTGAAACTGCTACAAAAAATTGTTCGGTAGCTTTATCGGAAAATGGAAATCTTCTTCACTGTATCGAGAATAATGAAGCAGATTTTCGCCATAGTGATCATTTGCATTGTTTCATAAAGCAGCTATTTGAGGAAGTTGGTGTTAAACCTTTTCAATTGTCTGGGGTTTCAGTGAGTAAGGGTCCAGGTTCATATACAGGACTTAGAATTGGAGTTTCTACAGCAAAAGGATTATGTTATGCTCATAACATTCCTTTAATTTCGGTAAACAGCTTAGAAGTACTTGCAGCTGCTTATAATCCAGAATTTTCTGATTTATTAATTCCAATGTTTGACGCTAGAAGAATGGAAGTTTTTACGATGGTGTTGAATGCAAATAAAGAAGTGATATGTCCTACGCGTGCAGAAATAATAACCAGCGAGTCATTTAAAGAGTTCAGAAATCAAGGGCGTTTGGTTTTATTTGGCAATGGTTCTGAAAAGTGTAAAGGGATAATTCCACAGGGAGACAAATATTTTGTAGAGTCCTTGAAAGAACCTTCTGCTCAGTATATGGTTGATATGGCTACAGAAAAATTCGAAGCAAAACAATTTGAAGAAACCGCGTATTTTGAACCCTTTTATCTGAAAGATTTTTACACAAACGCATCTAAACCCTAATAAGGCCTAGTTTTTCTTTTACTTCTTCAATAGATTCTAGTGGGAGTTTACAATGATTATTTTTACACAAATAATATAAGGTCTTATTTTTAGAAATTCTATTTTGAAAGAGGGGTAAGTCAGATTCCTCTGCTGCCGCCCAACTGCAATTCAGAGTGTACTGCGTGTTTCTAATCTCTCTGAGATTATTTTTTGAATTTGGTCCAACAGCAACAACTTCATAACCTGGGTTTAATAATCTTAAAGCTACTGTCAACCAATAACTGTAATTTCCTGGATATGATTTGATTTCAGATTTACAATAAAGTAACATTGCTCTTGCCTTATTCTTATATTCAGGTTTGATCAAATGATTCGATAAACGAATCAGGTTTTCTGCCATAATTGCATTAGAAGAAGGGATGACATTGTCAGAAGTCTCTTTGGTTCGAAGAACCAATTCTGAAGTTGAACTGAAATAAAAAAGCGGACTATTTTGGTCTTCAAACAGAGATAAACAAACTCCCATTAGTTTATCTGCATTGCGAAGATAATGTTCTTCAAACATGGCTTCATAAGCATCAATGTTCATTTTAATTACTGCGGCATAATCTTCTAAAAAAGCATCTATTTTGGTTACCCCTTTTTTGAAAATTCTTCTTAAAACTCCAGAATTAGTAATAAAATTCTGTTCAATAAATTTAATGTTTTTTAGTGCGAGTTCTAGATATGAACTATTTTTAAAACTAATATAAGCTTCCAATAAACCTGAGGTAAGCATTGCATTCCAAGAACAAATGATTTTGTCGTCAAGTCTGGGGAGTTTTCTTTTATTTCTTACCCTTGATAAAGTAGTATTCCAATGCAGAATTTTAGTTTTCAATTCGGATAGATCAATTTTATGTTTTTCTGCAAACTTTTCATCGGTATCAAGTCTTCTTAAAACATAATTACCATCTTCCCAATATCCACTTTCATTAATGGAATAATAATCTGATACAAGCTCATATTCATTCGGGAAAAGTTCTTTTATTTCATGTTGTTTCCAAACATAAAAAGCCCCCTCAACTAGTACTCCATTCTCATCAATACTGTCTGCATCTAAAGCAGCATAGAAGCCTCCTTCGGGTGAAAGTAGATTGTCCAACAAAAATTGAATTGTCTTATCAACCGTCTCATGATACAGATGAAGTGGCTTCTCACGATAGGCATGAGCATAAAGAGAAAGTAAAAGACCATTGTCATAGCCCATTTTTTCGAAATGAGGGATGTGCCATTCGGAATCAACGGCATAGCGAGAAAAACCTCCTCCAATAGCATCAAAAATACCACCTAGCCCCATTTTTTTGAGAGAAAAATGATAATGAATACTTGCTTCTTGATTATTACAGAACAATCCTCCGTGCTGAATAAATCGAAGTAGTGTGGGCATCATAAATTTTGGAGCGCCAAGAAGTCCTCCGTTTTTAGGATCTCTTTTTGACAGAACTTTATCCAAGCTTACCGTAATTTCATCCCAATTGAATTCATTTTTAACGGATTCATTCAACTCAAAATGGATTAATCCCTTTTCCAATTCATCCGCATAATGAATTACCTTATCAGGATTTATTTGGGATAAGGAATGAATTTGAGAAAGTACTTCGATCCAACGTTTTTTTGGAAAATAGGTTCCACCCCAAATAGGTCTTCCATCCGGTAAGGCGATCATATTAAGTGGCCATCCACCTTGCCCAGTGATTATTTGAAGAGCATTCATATAAACTTGATCTACATCTGGACGCTCTTCTCGATCAACTTTTATGTTGATGAAATTAGAATTCATCAACGCAGCAACTTCCTCATCTTCAAAGCATTCTTCTTCCATCACATGGCACCAATGACAAGAAGCATACCCAATACTAATCAAAAGTAATTTTCCTTCTTCTTTGGCTTGGTCAAGATATTTTTGATCCCATGGAAACCATTGAACAGGATTATGAGCATGTTGAAGCAGATAAGCACTCAATTCATCAATTAAGGCATTTGTATGCTTTTTTGATTTCACCTTATTTAGCCATTGATTGCAGTAACATTAGAAACTTTTCCAGGAAGCATTTCCTTAAGCATATTTTCAATTCCATTTTTTAATGTAAAAGTAGAGGATGGACAACCACTGCAGGCCCCTTGAAGAACCACTTGTACATTTTTATTTTCAGCATTGTATGAATCAAAAAGTATATTCCCCCCATCTGCTGCAACAGCTGGCTTGATATAGTCTTCAATTATTCCTACTATTTGCTGAGAAATTTCATCCAATTCTACCTCAGTTTTTTCAGCAGTTTTTTTATTTAATGTTTCTTTTACTGAAGCTGTAATTTCATTTCCTTCTTCCAAGAAAGAACGAAGGAACTCTCGAATTTCCATGACGATTTCATCCCATTTAGAAACATCAAATTTGGTAATTGAAATGTAATTGGTATCCATAAAAACCTCTTTTACAAAAGGAAAATGAAAAAGCTTTTGAGCAAGGGGAGCATTCGAAGTTTCATCAATATTCTTAAACTCATAAATTTGATTTACTAATTTTTTGTTCGCAACAAATTTCATTACCGAAGGGTTGGGTGTACTTTCTGCATAAACTGTAATGGGAACTTTTTTTAAAGCTTGGGTTTCATTTATTGCAACACTTCCTGAGTTGAGAAAGTTTTCAATTTCAAGTGAAACATCATCTAACACCTCTTCCCATTTCAAGATATCGAATCGCAAGATTTCTATAGCCTCTTTTTTTAGAACCACTGATTTTACAAAAGGTAAATAAAACATTTGTTGTGCCAGAGGGGCATCTTTTGCTTCATCTATATTATTGAATTGATAAGTTTGAACGATTTGTAATGTTGGTGATATTTCGAATCGCGCAATAGTTTGGTCCTCAGTTAAAGAAGCAGAAACGGAAAATGTAGTCATTGTAAATTTTTTGTAAAAATACTGAATTCTCTTATCTTTTAATAAAAATTATTGGGTTTCGTTTTTGTTGAAAGTAGTATATTCGAAAAAAATAGTACTATGCTCATCAAAACAGTTCGTGGGTTTACACCTCAATGGGGATCTGATTGCTTTATTGCAGAAAACGCAACTCTCATAGGAGACCTAATTATGGGAGATCAATGTTCTGTATGGTATCAAGCTGTGATTAGGGGAGATGTTAATTCAATCCGCATAGGGAATCGGGTGAATATTCAGGACGGATCAGTTATTCATGCTACTTACAAAAAATCAAAAACTACCATAGGGAATTATGTTTCCATAGGACATAATGCTATTATTCACGGATGTACTCTCAATGATCATGTTTTGGTTGGAATGGGCAGTATTATTATGGATAATGCTGTGGTAGAATCGAATTCCATCATTGCAGCTGGGAGTGTTGTAAAACAAAACACACATGTTCCAAAAGGATCTATTTTTGCTGGAATTCCTGCACGAAAAATTAAAGACATCGACTCAAAACTTCAAAAAGGTGAAATTGAAAGAATAGCCCAAAATTATTTGATGTATTCCGGTTGGTTTAAGTCTGATTAATCAAAAGTTAACCGCCTTTATTTTTTCAGATATAAAGTTCGATAAGGTTGATTTTGTTGCTGAACTGAAATATTTTACGGTTTCACCTAAATTTTCTGTAGACAACAATTTTTCTTTTTTTAAAACCCTGAAGGTTTGTTTTGCAACTGCATCAGTACTGTCTACAATTTGAATGTTTTTTGGTAAAATAGTTTTAAGTAAAGGGATAAGAAAAGTGTAATGAGTGCATCCTAATACAAGGATGTCTACATTTTGATCAAGCATTGGCTTGATATATGAATTTAACAAATCAACAAGTATAGAATTCATTAATTCACCCTTTTCTATAGCCTCAACTAATCCATCTCCAATTTGTTCAATAACATTTACATTTTGGGTAAAAGTATTGCTTGTTTGAGCAAACAATCGACTACTCAATGTACCTCGTGTAGCCAGAACTCCAATAACTTTTGTTTTACTATTTAAAGCAGCTGGTTTTATAGCAGGTTCAATTCCTATAAAAGATATATCATACCGACTTCTTAATGCGTCTATAGCATTAGTTGTAGCCGTATTACATGCCACAACCACAAGTTTACATCCTTTGGAGATAAGAAAATCTACAATTTGAAAGCAACGCTCAGAGATTTCTTCTTTTGATTTCTTCCCGTAAGGAGCATTGGCATCATCAGAAACATAAATAAACTGTTCTTGAGGCAACATCGACTTCAGAGAAGAAAGTATCGTTAGTCCTCCAACTCCGGAGTCAAATATCCCTAGATAAGTATTTTGCTTTATTTTCATAGAAAAAAAAACTGCCTTATAAAGATAAGGCAGTTTTAAATTAGAATTTAGAAAACAACTTTTTTAAAATCCAAGTTCAGATTTTACATCAGCCATTAAATCTTTTCCTTTTGCCATGATAACACTTCCCCCTGCACTTGCATCAAGAACATAATCAAAACCTTGAGCAGAAGCTATTTTTTCGATAGCAGCTCTTGCTTTTTCATACAAAGGACGCATCATTTCGCCTTGTTTTTTCTGCAAATCTTGTGCAGCTGTTTCACGGTATTTTTGAATGTTTTGTTGCATACTTTCTAGCTCCGTTTGACGTGCTTGATTAGTTACATCAGTTTGATTAGCTGCATCTGCAGAATACGACTGTGCTTTTGTTTGAAATTCTTTGTAAGTATTTTCAATCTCTTTAGTGTAAGTTTCTTCAACTGCTTTGATTTGTTTTTGAGCAGCAATAACCTCAGGCATTTCACTGATCAGCTTTTGAGTGTCAATATGTGCGATTTTAG
The DNA here is from genome assembly GCA_943789305.1 of uncultured Flavobacteriaceae bacterium. Classification (GTDB taxonomy): domain Bacteria; phylum Bacteroidota; class Bacteroidia; order Flavobacteriales; family Flavobacteriaceae; genus Arcticimaribacter. The sequence goes on from CALSTP010000001.1 coordinate 258,659, forward strand.
ACTGTGCATAAGTTACAGTCATTGGTAACGCAGTCATTAAGGTAGCTAGTAATAGTGTTTTTAAATTTTTCATTTTTTTTGAATTTATTTGAGCGTATGTTAGTTTTTCAGTTTTTTAAGTTGTTCTTCTCTTTTTTTAAGTTGTTCTTTTCTATCTTCAATTCTGTTTTGAGCATTTATTTTTCTTAAAACGAGGTCACTAATATCGTAATTTTTTGCGGAATACAACATAACCAAGTCCGAAGATCTATCAAAAATGAAGTCGTATTTTCTTTCTTGTGCTATTTCTCTAACTATTCCGAGCACTCGATCTTGTATGGGTTTCAAAAGTTTGGATTTTTGTTGGATTAATTCACCTCTTGGCCCAAATTTTTGAGTTTGAAAATTCACGATATCTGAAGCAAAGTCATTAATTTCTATTTGACGATCAGATATTAAGTTGGGAGTAAGCAGTGCTTTTTCAGCATTAAGTGCATCCTCTAATTTTTTTAATTGAAGTTTTTGTAATTCAATTTCTTTTTTCCAATTTTCAACCTTTTTATCTAAAAGCAGATTAGCTGTTTTGTATTCATCAACATTTTCTAAAATAACATCCATGTCGATATAACCAATCCGAACTCCTCGTTGTGCTGAACTTATTTGAGCAGAAAAAATAGTAATTAAAAGTAAAAATGTTATTCGTTTTATCATTTTTAAAATTGTTGTCCAATTATGAAGTGTGTCTCCCATCCATGGGCGCCTGTTTCTTGAGAATTAGCAGCGTCGAACCCATACCCAAAATCGATTCCTAAAAGACCAAAGGCAGGCATGAAAATTCGTATCCCAGCTCCAGCGGATCGCTTAGAGTTAAAGGGGTTAAAATCACTAAAGCTGTTGTATCCATTACCAGCTTCTAAAAAACTAAGGGCAAAAATTGATGCACTAGGTTTTAGGGTTATCGGATATCGTAGTTCTAATGAAAACTTATTGTAAATAGTCGATCCATCTCTAGATGATAAGGATTGGTTATCATATCCTCTCAATGCAATGGTTTCTCTACCATCTAATGAGTAATTAGCCATTCCATCACCTCCAAGGAAAAAGCGTTCAAAGGGAATTGCTCCACGATCTTTATTGTATGTTCCTAAGAAACCAAAGTCTGCTTGAGTTTTTAAGATAAGTTTCCCAATAATTCTTGAGTACCAAGTTCCATTAAATTTAATTTTATAAAATTCAAGCCATTTAAATCTTTCTTGATCGATCTTGGCTTGATCCACAACCAGTTCACCTGTTGTCGTGTCGAGTCTTTTGTATTCTGGTAGGTTTTGAAGATTTCCAAAATCTGTGTCACTAAACAAACTAAATGGAGGAGTAAACTTTCCGCTGATAATAAAACTGGATCCACTGGTTGGGAAAATCGGATTTACGGCAGTATTATTTCGGGATAACGAAATAGTGTAGGCTATATTATTTGAATTCCCGTTTCCAAAGGTAAATAGTCCAGTAAAATAATTTTGAAGATTATAATATTGGAATGAGATTGCTTGAGAAAGTGTAAAGAAGTCATCGGGAACTCGAAGTCTTTTTGCAATCCCCAAGGTTAGACTACTAATCTCAAAGGATTGGCTTCTATCTGCTCTTTGGGTAAAAAAATCATATCGATATTGATTGGTTCTAGAAATCGATGTAGAAAACTGTACGGGTTGCTGACCCCCTAACCAAGGCTCTGAAAATGAAAAGCTATATGTATTATAAAATTGACTTGCTTGTAATCGAAGACTCAAGGATTGACCATCACCAGAGGGAACAGGTCTATACGAAGACTTGTCAAAAATATTTCGCATGGAGAAATTATTAAAGGAAAGACCCAGTGTTCCGATAAAGCCACCTCCTCCATAACCACCTTGAAGTTCAATTTGACTGGCACCAGATTCTACTAATCCAAATTCAATATCTACAGTACCTGCATTGGGATCTACATTTTTAAAATCAGGATTGATTTGCTCTGCATCAAAAAAGCCCAATTGACCTAATTCACGAACAGTACGTACAACTTTGTCTTTGCTGTACAATTCGCCTGGTTTTGTCCTTAACTCCCTGAAAATTACGTGGTCGTTAGTTTTGTCGTTTCCAACAACAGTAATTTTATTGAAAGAAGCTAATTTCCCTTCAGTAATTCGAATCTCAAAATTAATGGTATCATTTTCCGCACTGACTTCAACTGCATTGATGTTAGAAAAAAGATACCCATTGTTTTGATACAAGTTAGTAATGTCATTTCCATCAGGTTTAGAGTCATCTGCTATTCTCTCTTTCAAAAGAATTCCGTTGTAAGTATCCCCTTTTTTTATCCCAAGAACGGAAGAAAGTATTCGATCTGTATAAGCTGCATTACCTAGATATTTAATATCTCCAAAATAATAACGGTTTCCTTCTTCAATTGAGAGTTTAATTTCAAGATCACTTTTATCTTTATCGATAATTGTATCACTTAAAATACGTGCATCTCGATATCCTTTTTCTTTATAAAAATCAATTAAAGAAGTCAAATCCTCTTGGTAATCATCACGGATAAATTTTGATTTTTTCCAAAAGCGAACAACGTTTTTCTTTTTGGTGTTTTTGAATTTTGAAGCTAGTTTTTTCGCACTAAACTTTTCAACACCTTCGAAATCTATTGATTTAATCTTAACACGTTTTCCGCGGTCAATATTAACAACCATCTTTAAGACATTTTGGGCTGTTGAGTCTGGGATAGTATTTAGGACTACTTTGGAATTCAAAAAGCCTTCTTTCTTGTATTTGTTGATGATGTAGTTTTTGGTATTGGTCAAAAAACTCTCAGAAAGCTTTTTGCCTTTAGTCAATTCAGTATCTTTAATTATGTTCTGAGCTTTTGATTTTTTAATTCCAACGATTTTTACATCTGACAATGTGGGTAATTCTTCGATCTCAATTTCTAAGGTAATTAGATTCCCATTTACCCCAGCTGTGTAGAAATTAATGTCACTAAAAAGTTCAAGATTCCAAAGCTTTTGAATCACATTGCTAATTTCCTCACCAGGAACTTGAATGGATTGACCCTTTCGAAGACCACTGTATGATATTACAGTTTTATCCTCATAACTTTTGAGTCCAGTAACTATAATGGAATCAATTATGTATTTTTTTGAAGCCTTATATGCACTTGGCGAGGGGGTTTGAGCATTCACAGAAATCCCATTCAAGAGCATCCCCATTACACACAAAAAGAATAGTAAGTTTTTATAAAGAGGCTTATGTATTGAGTTGTTCACTTGTTTTTCCAAATCTACGTTCTCGGTTTTGGTAATTATCTATTGCTAAATGTAAATGTGTTTCATTAAATTCTGGCCAAAGGATGTCTAAAAAATAGAGTTCTGCATAAGCTATTTTCCACAACAAAAAATTGCTAATTCTTTGTTCACCACTTGTTCGAATTAATAAATCTACATCTGGTAAATTTCGCGTGTAAAGATGCTTATTTATTATGGTTTCATCAACATTTTCGGGAGAAATTATATTATTTTTAACTTTAGATGCAATCTCTTTAAAGGCATGGGTAAGTTCTTCTTTACCACCATAGTTTAATGCTAGGGTTAGCGTCATTCTTGAATTCTTTTTGGTCTTCTTAATGGTTTGGTTTAATTCCTTTTGAACCGACAAGGGTAGTTTGCTTATATTTCCAATTGCATTAAGCCGAATATCGTTTTCGAGCATTTGATTAAGCTCTTTCTTTAATGAGCTGACTAACAAGCTCATTAGGGTATTTATTTCTTTTTGAGGCCTTTTCCAATTTTCAGTAGAAAAAGCATAAAGAGTTAAGTGTTTTACCCCTAATCTAGTAGATTCTTCGACAGTTTTTTGAACAGCTTTTACACCGTTCCTATGGCCGAATAATCTGTTTTTCCCTTTAGATTTTGCCCAACGCCCATTGCCGTCCATAATAATAGCAATGTGGTTTGGTATGTTTGATGGTTTATGAATCATTATTTTTCTTTACAATAACACGGTAATCTTCCAAAGGTAAAACTTAATGTAATACCAGTAAAAACATACCAGTCATTATTATATAATGCACCATGTTTTAAATTTGGATTATTTTGAAATTGTCCTATTGGATTACTTCCATCAAGGTTGTCAGTAAAGGAATAACGTGCTCCAATTTCAAATCCAAGAATTACTTTTTGATTGAGTTTAGCTTTTGCTCCAACTGTCAAGGGAATAGAAAATTCTAACTCTTTGTCATATTCAACCAAGTCATTAGGACTGTTTTTGTTTATGTAAAACAAATTGTACCTAAAATAGTTTATACCAACATATATATATGGCGAAATGTGGTTGTCGTAATCATGTAAATTGAAATCAAAAAAATTAAATTCAATACCAGCCGAGAATTCAGTAATTTGATTTTCTGCACTGATAAAGGATAGAAGTCGATTGGGTTCGTCTGAAAAAAAATTCCGGTTAACTAATTTTGAGTAAGAAAAACTTCCACGCAAAGAATATCGAGTTGTAATGTTATATTTATAAATAAGCCCAAAAGCTGGGGATTTAGTGTTAATAAATTTTCTAGATCCAACATCACCAATTAGGTTGCTACCCCCAAGAAAAAAGCCTACTTCATGCATTTGAGCTGCAGAAATAAAGGGAAGGCATAATAAAAAGCATAAGATCAAAATTCTTTTCATCAGAATTTGGGAAATTCTAGTATTTACGTGGTCTTCCATCCAAAAGGAAGTTCCATTATTCTAAACTGAATTTTGACTGAATTATTGCCTAATTTCTTGTGTCTAGGCCCCAAAAAAGTTTGTCTTGTAAAGTTTTGAAAAAAGCATTGTCGTTTAATTCTACTGTAGCTATTGAAAAAGGGGCTTTTTTGACAAGAATTTTGGTTTCTTGATTTAGGGATATAATTTTCGAATCCAAGGAAAGTAAATGGTCTTGCCCACGTCCGGTTACTTCAAGTTCAACCACTGTAGAATTGGGAACAATGAGTGGACGGATATTAAGATTATGAGGAGCAATAGGAGTAAGAACAAAACTAGCAGTTTGAGGTGACATTATAGGCCCTCCACTACTCAACGAATATCCTGTTGACCCTGTAGGTGTAGAAATAATTAAGCCATCGGCCCAATATGTAGTCAAGCTTTTGCTGTTGAGGCGGGTATCGATACTAATCAAAGAAGCTGTATTTTTTCGACTAACTGTAATTTCATTTAAGGCATAGGGAAAAGAATCCACAACTTCATTTGAGTTGGGTAGTTTAACCTCTAAAAGATCCCTATCGATAAGGGTATAATTATTTTCCCACAATTGTTTTAGCCCAATATTGAATGATTCTTTTTGGAGACTAGTCAAAAACCCCAATCTTCCGGTATTGATTCCAAGTATAGGCACCTTGCTGTCTTTAACCGTAATTATTGCCTGAAGCATAGAGCCATCACCCCCGATACAAAACAAAAAATCAGTATTTTTAGGTAAGGATTCAAAAACGGATACATATGAAATCATATCAGTATCCTTCAAAAAATTTACCATTTTGGAATCAACCAAGACTGTTACTTTTCGTTCAAGTAAATGTTCCACAACCCCTTGGGCATATCCCCGCGAAAGTTCATTTTGAAACGGACAAATAACCGCAATCTTCATAACTCTGAATTTATATCAAAAGTACAAAAACTTATGTTGTACAATCTTTTTAATTTAGGAGCCCCCTTTTCTCTTAAAAACTCTTGGGATTAGGAACGGGAAGTTTGTAATTTTACCAAAAAAAGAATGACCAAACTTAGTGTTAACATTAATAAAGTTGCTACCCTCCGAAATTCAAGAGGAGGCAATGTACCCAATCTACTAAAAGTAGCATCCGATTTACAGTCTTTTGGAGCAGAAGGAATTACGGTTCATCCTCGTCCTGACCAAAGACATATTCGATATGACGACGCTTATGCACTACCTAAAATAGTATATACGGAATATAATATTGAAGGAAACCCAATCCCAGAGTTTATGAAACTGGTTATGGATATAAAGCCCACTCAAGTAACCTTGGTTCCAGATGCAATTGATGCACTTACTTCAAATGCGGGCTGGGATACTCATAAGCATAGCGATTTTTTAAAAAAGACGATTCATCAATTTAAAGAGTTGGGAATAAGAACCTCAATTTTTGTTGACCCAAACATCGAAATGATTGAAGGAGCTTTTGCTACTGGCACCGACAGAATTGAATTATACACCGAAGCTTATGCAGATGAGTTTATTAAAAACCCCGAAAAAGCGATAGCTCCATATGTAAAAGCCGCAGAAAGAGCCAATGAGTTGGGTATTGGAATTAATGCTGGTCATGATTTAAATCTTGATAATATCAAGTATTTTTTTAAAAACATACCCCAGCTACTAGAGGTTTCTATTGGGCATGCACTTGTTTGTGAATCGTTGTACCTTGGATTTGAAAATGTAATTCCAATGTATCTTCAACGCCTTGCTAAATGAAACACTTAAATAGTTTAATACTTGGAAACACTGATCGTCATCTAATTGTATTACACGGTTTTTTGGGGATGGGTAATAATTGGAAAACACATGCAAAACACTGGGCAGATATGGGTTGGTGTGTACATTTGATCGATCAAAGAAATCACGGAAAGAGTTTTTGGTCTTCAGAATTCGATTATTCAATAATGGCCGAAGATTTGAAAGTGTATTTGGATCATAAATCCATAGAAAAATGTACTGTTTTAGGTCACTCTATGGGAGGTAAAACAGCGATGACTTTTGCAATACAGTATCCTGAAAGGGTCAAACAATTGATAGTAGCAGATATAGGCCCCAAATCCTATCCTTCTCATCATCAACAAATTTTGAACGGACTTGCTTCTTTAGATTTTTCTAAACTCAAAACCCGTCGGTCTGTTGATCAAGCCCTTATCCACTATGTACCAGAAGTTGAGGTTCGTCAATTTTTAATGAAAAACCTTTATTGGGTAGAAAAAGGAGTTTTAGGGCTTCGAATCAACATAGAAGTTTTAAAACAAGTTGGAGAAAAAATTGGTTTAGGTTTAGAACCGAATCAAAAGTATAATGGTTCTGTTTTATTTTTGAGAGGATTACAATCTGATTATATTATTGACGGAGATCAATTGACTTTGAAACATCATTTTCCAAATTATACTCTTAAAGACATAGAAAAAGCGGGACATTGGCTGCATGCAGAAAACCCAGTAGCGTTTTTGGAAGCAATAGAATCTTGGTGGGCATAGGCCATTTTTTTTCACATTAACCCTATAAAATGTGATAATCAATTATAAATTTAAAAGACATGTACAGAACACTTATTTTTGCATTATAAAACGAAATAAATGATACGTTTAGCTCTGAAAGAGGACATGCCGTCAGTTTTGAAGTTAATACAAGAATTAGCCGACTTTGAAAACGAACCAGATGCCGTGGTCATTACTGTGGATGACCTTCTAAGAGATGGCTTTGGAAGCAGTCCAATATTTCATTGTTTAGTAGCAGAAGAAGAAAAAGAAATTATAGGTATGGCTCTTTTTTATCCTCGCTATTCTACCTGGAAAGGTCAAACTTATCACCTCGAAGATTTGATAGTAACTCAAAGACATCGCGGAAAAAATTATGGGAAAGAATTATATTCCAGTTTCATTAAATTTGCTGCTCAAAAAAAAGTAAGAAGAATCGAGTGGGTTGTCTTAGATTGGAATACACATGCAATAGATTTTTATAAGAAAAGTGGTGCGACAGTATTAGATGATTGGCGTACTGTACAAATGGACGAAAAAGCAATAGAAGCTTACGTAAAAACATTCCTATAGATAATTAGAAAATGAAAGTATTTAAGTTTGGAGGAGCCTCTGTTAAAGATGCCGATGGTGTAAAAAATGTTGCAAAAGTTCTTAATCAAGTAGGGTATAAAGATACTGTAGTCATTGTTTCGGCTATGGGTAAAACAACCAATGCACTTGAACTTGTAGTCGACCATTATTTTAATAACACAAAGCAACTTTCCAATTCAATTTTAGAATTGAAACAGTTTCATTTGGACGTTGTAAATGAATTGTTGAGCTCAGAGTCTGTGGCGATAAAAGCCAAAGTAAGTGAGTTGATTGAGGAACTCAATACCTTTTTAAAACATAACAAAGCCACGAACTATAGTTTTGTGTATGATCAAGTCGTGGGTTTCGGTGAATTGCTTTCAACCCATATTATAAACTCTTATTTGAATTATGTTGGAATTCAATCGAAATGGATTGATGCCCGTAAATGTGTCAAAACAGATTCATATTACAGGGATGCAAATCTAGACTGGGAACAAACCCAAAAAGAAATTAATGAGCAGATTTCGAAAGATGTTGTTTTTATTTCTCAAGGTTTTATAGCCAGTGATCAAAACAATTTTACGACCACTTTGGGGAGAGAGGGGTCAGATTATACAGCTGCGATATTTGCATATGCACTAAATGCAGAGTCGGTAACCATATGGAAAGATGTTCCTGGGGTTTTAAATGGAGACCCCAGAGTCTTTGAAAACACTCAGTTATTGAATCAAATTTCGTATACCGAGGCTATTGAATTGGCTTTTTACGGAGCATCAGTAATACACCCAAAAACCTTACAGCCCCTTCAAAGAAAAGAAATCCCTCTTTATGTTCGATCGTTTATTAATCCTGAAGGAGCGGGAACATCCGTTTCCAAAGGGAAAACACTTGATCCCTACATTCCTTGTTACATTTTAAAACCCAAACAAGTCTTAATTCGATTATCTTCCTTGGATTTTTCTTTCATAGTAGAGGATAATATTAGTGAGATTTTTGCTCTCCTGTATCAACATCAAATGCGTGTTGATTTAATTCAAAATTCAGCAATTAGTTTTTCGGTGTGTGTCAACAATAAATACAACCGACTAGAAGAGTTACTCAAAAATCTACGTTCTAAATTTAAGGTAACTGTCTTTGAAAATGTTGACTTGCATACCGTTAGACATTTTGATTCGAAAGCATTAACTTCCATTGAAAATCAAAAAGAAAAAATATTACTTGAACAACGGGCTCAAGAAACCATTCAATATGTTGTTGAAAGATGATTTACACAGCTAAATAGCGGCTAACAAATTTCTCGCAATAATGTTTGATTTCTTCTCGAGTTGCTTTAAAGGCAGCTTCTATTTCTTCCTCCGTACCTTTTAATTTAGAAGGATCAGTAAAATTTTTATGAAACTTTTGTAATGTTTTTCCAGTAAATATTGGACAGTTTTCAGCCGCATGATCACAAACTGTAAGAATAAAATCAAAAGTAATTTTTTCGTAATCTGAAATCAGATTAGACTTGTTTTTTGAAAGGTCTATCCCAATTTCTTTCATAGTTTTGATCGCCCTTGGATTTACTCCATGAGTTTCAATACCGGCACTGTAAACCTCTAATTTTCCTGCTCCCAAAGATTCCATAAATCCATGGGCAATTTGGCTTCTACAAGAATTACCAGTACAAATAATTAATAATTTTTTCATATTTTTTTTTTAAAATGTCCAAATTTGGAACAGATTTTATTTGAAATGATTTGAGCTAATTTTTGATGGCTTTCAACGGACCAGCCGGCCACATGAGGGCTTAATAAAACATTTTTTGCATCAATTAAATAAGAAAAGCTAGGGTTGTTTTTTTGAGAATGAAAGATATTTTCAAAAGAATTGCTTTCGTAATCAAGAACATCAAGACCAGCACCAAGTATTTTCCCACTTTTTAATCCATAAACCAGAGCATCGGTTACTACCGAAAGCCCCCGAGCGGTATTCAAAAACCAAAAATTACGCTTCATTTGATCGATAAAATTTTTATCGATCATTCCTTTGGTCAATTCGGTTTGTGGTGTGTGAATACTCAGAACATCAACTTCAGATTTCAGTTCTTCTAAAGAAACTTGTGAGGCATATTCATCATTCCCTAGGTCAAGAAGATCATGAAAAACAACTTTTTTTACTTCAAAACCTTGTAATTTCTTCGCAAAGCTTTTCCCCATATTTCCATAACCAATAATTCCAACTGTTTTACCCTCAAGTTCAATTCCTCGATGTTCTTCTCGAAGCCAATTTCCATTTCTAATGCTTCGATCCCCAAGATTGAGTTTATTGAATAAAGACAGCAACATGCCCAAGGCATGTTCCCCAACAGCATTGCTATTCCCTTGAGGTGCCGCAAAAAGTTCAATTCCCATTTTTTCTGCTAGTTTATGATCAATATTTTCTACTCCAGCTCCAACACGACCTATGAATTTAAGACGTTTTGCATGTTTTAGAAAATTAGCATCGATAGGGAATCTACTTCGGATGATTAGTCCGTCGTATTGGTCAATGGATTTGATGATTTCATTTTTTGGCTCCTCGTATGCAATTTTATTGGTAAATCCAGATTTTTCTAGGTTCTCGAGTAAAAGGGGATGGTTTTTATCTACATGTAGGACCTTCATTTTTATCATTTTTAAAACTCTAAAAAGATTTGAGCAATATAAAAGAAAAGGTAAATTCCAAAAATATCATTTGAAGTAGTAATGAATGGACCAGTAGCAATTGCGGGATCAATTCCTCTTTTATCTAGGATTATGGGAACAAAAGTTCCGATAACAGCTGCAACAATAATCACCCCCATCATGGATCCAGCTACGGTCAGACTTAATGTAAAGTCCTGATCAATAACCCATCCAAAAATAATTAGAACAACGGCTAAGAAAAACCCATTGATAAGACTCAGTCCAACCTCTTTGATTAATCGATTGATTAGCGAGCCTTTTACAACGTCATTTGCGATCCCTTGAACAATAATTGCTGAAGATTGAACCCCAACATTTCCTGCCATAGCAGCAATTAGTGGGGTGTAAAAAAATAAGCTTCTTAAATCCGGTTGGGACATGATTGTTTCAAAATCTTTTAGAATAAAAACACTTCCCAAACCACCTAACAACCCTAAAAACAACCAAGGCAAACGGGCTTTGGTCAGTTCAAAGACATTATCATCTGCTTCTACGTCATTCGAAATACCTGCTGCCAATTGATAATCTTTATCTGCTTCTTCTTTGATTACATCAACGATATCATCGATGGTAATTCTACCTAATAATTCTTGTTTATTGTTTACAACCGGAATGGCTTCCAAATCGTATTTTGACATTATTTTAGCAACCTCTTCCACATCTTCATAAACATCAACAAAATCTACTTTTGGTATAAAAATATCCTTGACTTTTGCTTTTGAATTCGCCGTCAACAAATCTTTCAATGAGAGTCTGCCCATCAGTTTATTTTTTTTGTTGACGACATAAATCGAATGAACGCGGGTCACATGTTCTGCTTGTGCTCGCATTTCATTTAAACATTTGAGTATGCTCAAATCTTCTTGAACCTTTACCAATTCTTTTGCCATTAATCCACCAGCAGTATTCTCTTCATAGGTAAGAAGCTCTCGAATATCCTTTAAATGATCAGTATCCGAAATTTGAGACATTACCTTTTCTTGGCGCTCCTCTGGAAGTTCAGCTATTAGATCGGCAGCATCATCGGTATCTAACTCTTCTATTTTCTCTGCAATTTCTTTAGCAGATAGCTGAGTCAATATTTTTTCCCTGAAATCTTCGTTAATTTCTGCCAAAGCATCAGCAGTTTTTTCACTGTCTAAAAGCTTAATCAGGTATATTGCATCTTCAAGGGATAAATTCTCGGCAATTTCGGCAATATCAGCGTAATGCACGTCGGCGAGTTTACGAACTAACTTCTTGTCCGAACGTTTTTCAACAAGAGAATTGATCAAGGTTAAAGTGTCATTATCAAGAAGAAATTTTGCCATCTTCAATTTTTTGAGTCAATCCTATAAAATCATCCCCCGAAAGTTTTTCTGGACGCATGTCAAAGATACTATCTTCTGTAAGATTAATTGGTAGTTGCAATGTTTTTAAACTATTTCGAAGGGTTTTCCTTCTTTGTTGAAAACTCATTTTAACAATTTTAAAAAGCAATTTTTCATTACAATCAAGGGAATAATTCTCTTTTCTTTTTAGGGTAAGAACTCCAGAATCAACTTTTGGGGGCGGGCTAAATACTTCTGGAGGTACTGTAAACTCGTATGTAGCCGTATAAAATAGTTGGGTCAAAACAGAAAGAATCCCATATTTTTTGGTCCCAGGGGCTTCACAAATTCTTTCAGCAACCTCTTTTTGAAACATCCCTGAGAAAAAAGGAATTTGATTTCGGTGTTCTAGGGCTTTAAAAACAATTTGAGTAGATATGTTGTAAGGGAAATTTCCGATAATGGCAAAAGGGGAGTCTCCAAAAACTGATTTTAGATCATACTTCAAAAAATCTCCCTCGATAATATTGGGTTCCAACAAGGGATATTTATTTTTTAAATAAGCTATGGACTCACGATCAATTTCGATCAGATAAACTTTTCCCGTTTTGTGAGGTAAATATTGGGTTAACACTCCCATTCCAGGGCCAATTTCTAAAACTTTGGTGTAGGTTTCAAATTGAAGGGTCTCAGCAATTTTTTTTGCAATGCTGAGGTCGTTTAAAAAGTGCTGCCCTAATTTTTTTTTGGCCTTTACAGTTTTCATTAAAAGGAAGTAATTTGTTCCAACTCTGTATTAAAAGAAAGGATGCGTTCTCCAAATTTTTCAACAGCCAGATTTCTCAATTTTAGAGCATCTTCTGATAGATAACGTTCAAAATCATCTCGATTGCTACAATGGTATTGGGTTGCATAACTAACACCTCCCATGTCCTCTTCGGTGACAACTTTAAATAAAACAACTTTATTGAATTTCCCTGTTTTCATCATTTTGGGAAGATATTCAACATTCATCCAGTCAATCCATTGAGATTCAATAGAAAGTTCTACATGTGTGGTTACGTTGTATATAAACATAAAATCTTTTTAAGAAATCATATCAAAACCTGTGTAGGGTACAAGCACTTTTGGGATTTTAATCCCTTCTGGGGTTTGACAGTTCTCAAGTAGTCCGGCAAGAACTCTGGGTAATGCTAGTGAACTTCCGTTTAAGGTATGGATCAAATGTTTACTTCCGTCATTGGCCTTGTAGCGAAGTTTAAGTCGCTCCGATTGGAAACCTTCGAAGGTAGAAATAGAGCTGATTTCCAGCCATTTATCCTGAGCTGGAGAAAACAATTCAAAGTCATACGTTAAAGCAGAGGTAAAACCTAAATCTCCCCCACAAAGCCTTAGTATTCTGAAAGGAAGTTCAATTTCATTCAAAATACCGCGCACATGATCAACCATTTCTTCTAGCGCTGCTTCAGAACGTTTAGGCGTTTCTAGGCGAATGATTTCTACTTTGTCAAACTGATGCAGTCGGTTTAGACCACGAACATGAGAACCATAACTTCCAGCTTCTCGTCGAAAACAAGGAGTGTAACCCGTTAAGCAAATGGGCAATTGTTTTTCTTCTAAAAGTTGATCTCTAAAGATGTTTGTCAAAGGAACCTCGGCTGTTGGAATCAGGTATAAATCATCGGCGGTTACGTGATACATTTGACCTTCTTTATCGGGTAATTGTCCCGTTCCATAACCCGAAAGTTCGTTTACAAGATGAGGCACTTGAGTTTCTTGATATCCAGCAGCAACATTTTTGTCTAAAAAGTAATTGATCAAAGCTCGTTGTAATCGAGCTCCTTTTCCTTTGTAAACAGGAAAACCAGCCCCTGTAATCTTACTACCGAGTTCAAAGTCTATCAAATCATATTTTTCGGCTAATTCCCAATGCGGTAAGGCTCCCTCAGAAAGTTCGGGTATTCTTCCACCACGTTCAACTTCAATATTGTCTTCTTCAGAACTTCCCGATGGAACAATGTCTTTGGGCACGTTAGGAATTTGATAACGCAATTCACTCATTTTATTCTCTGTGTCTTGCAACAGTTCTTGAAGTTCTTTTGAACTGGACTTTAATTGACCAGAGCGTTCTTTGAGTTCCTGTGCTTTGTCAGGTTCTCCATTTTTAAAAAGTTGCCCTATTTCTTTGGCAATACTATTTGCTTCAGCAAGTTGTTGATCCAGTTCGGTTTGGGTCTTTCTTCGGCTTTCATCCAAATCAAGTAAATTATCAATCAGTTCAACTTCTTTGAAATTTCTTTTTTCCAAAGCTTTTAGGACAGCTTCTTTATTTTCTCTGAGATATTTTAATTGTAGCATAAATCCATTAATAGGGTATTACAAAGGTATTGTTTTATGGTTAGTGATTGAAGCTTTCGGAATCAAATAATTCAATACATTTATTTTTATCCTTTTCAAGTTGATTTTGAAGTTCATCAAGGGAATCAAATTTTTGTTCTTCTCTAATTTTATGAAGTATTTCTATGGTTAAAGATTGTTCATAAAGGTCTTCATTAAATTCAAAAAAGTGAACTTCTATGGTTTTAGCTTTACCATTTACGGTAGGACGCATTCCAATATTCATCATTCCCTGAATGGATTTATCGTTGATTTTTGATTGAATACAATAAACCCCGTTTGGTGGACAAAGTTTGTATGTTTCCTTTATTTTAATGTTGGCAGTGGGGAAATCAATGGTTCTCCCGAGCCCTGCTCCTGTGGATACAACCCCACTCAGCTGATATGGACGATTTAAGAAGACATTTACTTTTTTCAAATCCCCTTGAGTAAGGGCATTTCTTATTTTTGTAGAGCTTACATTAACCGAAGAAATTTCCTGAGCTGGAATTTCTTCAACCTCAAAACCATAAGTAGCTCCATATTGGTGAATGTCCTTGATCGAAGCTTCGCGATTCCTACCAAAGCGATGGTCGTAGCCGATAATTACTTTGGATATTTTAAACGTATTAACCAATAAATTTCGAATAAACTCCAAGGAGGTTAATCTTGAAAATGCTTTCGAAAAGGGATGAATAACCAAAACGTCCACTCCGAGTGAAGCAAGTATTTTTTGTTTTTCTTCGAGAGTATCGATCAGTTTGATATCAATATCTTTTTGCAACACCATCCTGGGATGAGGAAAAAAAGTAAGCACAACAGATAAGTGATTTTTTTCTTTGGCTTGTTGAACCAAATTTGCAATTATTTTTTGATGACCAACGTGAACTCCGTCGAAAGTACCAATAGTAAGAATACTAGGGGTTTGTTCCTGGTAGTTTTCAATATGCTTAACTATCTTCACTAAAATTAGGTATATTTAGAAGTGCTTTACAAAACTATGATTTTTAGACTTAAAATTGAGGTATAATTATTGTATGTTTAGCCAAAATATAAATTTATCCTCTTTTTGTGAAAAGTAGATTTCTCTTATTTTTTCTTTTAACTTCGTTTTTCTCTTTTGGGCAAGAGCTGAGCTTTTTCAAAAAAAACTCACAACATTCTTCCTTTTTAGAAAACTCTATTGCTCAAGATGAGATAGAAACCTTATTTCTAGATCCAGAACAGTTGAAGTCATTTATTTCAAAAGATGAAGCAGTTATCCGTTTTTCTAAAGAAAAAGGGATTGTTGAAATGCCAAACGAACTTGGAGCCATTGAAAAATTTAACCTTCAAGAAGTTCAAGTACTTTCAGCGGCTTTGTCAGAAGCCCATCCAAAGATCAAGACCTATATTGGTAATAGCTTGGATCGAGAAAATGTCAATATTCGTTGGAGTGTTTCACCGATGGGATTAAATGCAATGATTCAATCTCCTCGAGGAACATTTTTTATACAGCCCAAAAAGGGAAGTAAGCAAAGCGAACACTTATTTTATAAAAGAGGAGGAAAAATTTATAACGATTTCAAACATTTAAATTGTTTGTTGGATGTTGAGCAAGAATTTAAAAGTTCGAAAAGCACGCCCCTACTCAATCCCAGAAATGCATCAAAAAAAAGTTCTGATCAACGACTCAAGACCTATAGGATAGCCATTTCTACCACGGCTGAATTCACAAATTTTTGGGGCGATGAAGACGACTCTAATGGGACCAATAAAGAAGATGCTTTTGCAAAAGTAGCAAGTACAATTAATCGAATCAATCAGATTTTTGAAACTGATTTGGGGGTTCACCTAGAACTAGTTTCGACGCTAAATCTCATTTACGATGACCCTGAGACCGACCCCTATGGAAATGATTTTAATAGTGAAATACAAGAAGTACTGACCGATCTAATAGGAGAGTCCAATTATGAC
Source organism: uncultured Flavobacteriaceae bacterium (assembly GCA_943789305.1). Lineage (GTDB taxonomy): Bacteria > Bacteroidota > Bacteroidia > Flavobacteriales > Flavobacteriaceae > Arcticimaribacter. The sequence goes on from CALSTP010000001.1 coordinate 274,841, forward strand.
CTGGGCCATCTTTTTGATTTTGGTGCTGCTGATGGTAATGCAGGAAGTGTTGGAAATGTTTGTATAGACGGAAGAAAAGGAAGAGCCTTTACTTCTCACCCTTTTGTCGATGTACAAGGAGGAGGTGAATTTTTGAATGATTATTTTGATCTCGATTTTGTAGCCCACGAAATAGGACATCAATTTGGAGGATACCATACCTTTTCCCATCAACTTGAAAGTGCAGCAACACACATTGAACCAGGAAGTGGAACAACCATTATGGCATATGCGGGGGTAGCTTTAGATAGCAATGACAATATTCAAAACCACAGCGACCCTTATTTTCATTACATAAGCATAAAAAACATTGAAGATTACATAGCCAGGAACAGCTGTCAATCCTCCCTTGAAATTGAAAACCAACCTCCAGTAGTTTCTGCAGGTCAAGACATCAGTATTCCAAAGGACACAGCTTATGAATTAAAAGCAATGGCTTCAGATCCTGACAACGATCAATTGACCTATTGCTGGGAACAATTGAACAATGGTTTAATAACTTTTTCTAATTTTGGCCCAACTGTTTTGTCGGGATCCACCAACAGATCTTTTCCCCCGACAACCTCATCCATCAGAACCGTACCTTCAATGGAAAGAGTTCTGGCAGGTAAATTGGTCCAAACAAATCCACAAACTGCCTTGGGTTGGCAATCCGTTTCTTCAGTTCAACGGAATTTACTTTGGGGGGTTACCGTTCGGGATAGAACCCTAACAAGTTCTGGAAGCATTGGACAAACTGCACTGGATTATAAAACAATATCTGTAGTTGAATCTGCTGGACCCTTCAAAGTACTGTCTCAAAACACCAACACCACTGTATGGCAAGCAGGTGCAAATGAGGTAATCCGTTGGGACGTAGCAAATACAAATTTAGCCCCCATAAACACCGAAAGGGTTTCCCTGTATTTATCCCTCGACAACGGTCAAAATTTTTCAACACTTTTAGCCTCAAATGTAATCAATGATGGGCATTTCGACTTTATTGTTCCAGGAAACATTACTACGGTAAATGCAAGAATTAAGATTGTCCCAGAAAACGGAATATACTTTGCGGTCAACAGTCAACGCTTTAGTATTCTCGAGCGACCCTTTGCAACCCCTTTACAATCGGTTAAAAAAGACGAATGTGGCTTATCTGAGGTAAGTTTTGAATTTAAATTAAACAAATATCAAGAATCTATTGGTGCAGTTTCTTTGAGTTTAAATGATGTACCCCCGGGAGTTGATTACACCATCAATCCCCAAACACTATCCAACGATCAAGCAACAGGGGTAATAACCCTAAGAAACCTATCCAATTTAGCTCCGGGGAATTATAAAATGAATTTAGTTTCAAGTGCAGGCTCTGTTGAGGCTCAGCAAGCATTTGAATTCAAACATCAAAAAAGTTTTATCGATCCACCTACAAACTTATCTCCAACCCTTGCCGATGGAATTCAGCTAACTCAACCCAATTTTGTGTGGTTATCAGATGCAAATGCAAACACCTATGTAATTGAAATTTCTTTAACGGATACTTTTGAATCCTTGTTTCTTTCCTCAACCACCACAGCATCAACATTTATTCCTTCACAGAGTCTTTCGGCAGTAACCAATTATTATTGGAGGGTTAAGGCTATGAATGAATGTGGAGAAAGTAGCTATTCGAGTATTCAAAATTTTAATACAGATCAAATCGATTGTCAAGCAATTGGAGCAGCAAACTTACCCATTAAATTAGAAGATGCTACTGTCAGAGGTAGTGGCATTACATATGCCGATGTATTTATGGCAAATGACTATTTCATAGCTGATATTAATGTAGAAATCAGTATTCAACACACCTATTTATCGGATATGACACTTACTTTGATTGCCCCCGATGGCACCGAAGTTTTGTTGGTAAAAAACATAGGCGAAAGACAAAGCAATTTTGTGAACACAATTTTTGATCAAGATGGAGGCTTAATTCAAGAAGCACAAGCTCCCTTTAGCGGGATATTCCAACCTGCAGAAAGTTTGGATGTTTTCAATGGGCAATCTTCTTTTGGGAGATGGAGGCTCAAGGTAGAAGATCGAGAACGAGTGGATACGGGTGAAATTATATTGTTTAACATTAATTTTTGTGTTAATGGCTCGATTCTTTTCGATGACGACTTTGATTTAGTAGCAAACCAATACGATAATTGTCCGTTGGTACCCAACCAAGATCAAGCGGATTCTGACGGAGACGGATTAGGAGATTTATGTGATGTAAGTACCTTCAATAACTTTAGGATTTCAAAAGTTGACGAAACCTGTGCTTCAAGAAACAATGGAGCAATACAGATAAACGCCATCGTTGATGTGGATTATCAGGCACAAGTAACAGGCCCCAACAGATTTAATGAAACCTACACCTTTTCAAACAACAGCCTGAACATTCAAAATCTTGATGGTGGGGATTACTTAATATGTTTGAGTACAAGTGCAGCCCCAAATTATAAACCTTGTTTTACGGCATCAATTTTAGAGCCACAATCTTTAGAGGTCAGTTCTTTTGTTGATAAAAGAAACCTGAATTTGACTCTGGTTCTAGAAGGTGCAACTCAGTATACGGTCGCCGTAAATCAAGTTCAAACTCGAGTTGAGCATAAAGATCAATTGAATTTTTCGTTGAGAAAAGGAATGAATACCGTTGAGGTAAATACAAATTTGAGCTGTCAGGGATCCTTTAAGCAAGAAATTTATATTGCGGAGGACTCCGTTTTATATCCAAACCCTAGCAGTGAAGAAGCTTATGTACTGGTAGGAGGTACAAGTCTGGATGTTCAGTACATCATTTATGATGTGCAGGCAAATATTCTTGATGATCAAGCAATTCGATTGGAGGTTGAAAACAGAAAAATTCCCATAGACATGAGTAGGCTAACTGCGGGTAATTACTTCATCAAAATCATAACAGATCAAAACGAAGAAACCATTAAATTCATAAAGCGATGAAAAACAGTTCAACTATTTTGGTTTTGACATTAATGCTTATGTTTTGTTGGTCATGTTCCAAGCCTTCAATCCCACAGCCTCAAGCAGCGACCTTGATAACACCCCAGAACAACAACGCCTGCCTACCTTTGTTTACCGATGAGTTAACAGGGGTAATAAATTTCAGTTGGGAAACCGCACTGAATACCGACTCTTATGAAGTTGTTATTCGAAATAATGTTTCCAGAACCGAACAAAAAAAAGCAGTAGATTTGACCTCAACAACCCTTATTCTTGAACGAGGATTCCCTTACACTTGGTGGGTAATATCCTCATCACAAATCAGCTCAGTGGAAACAAAAAGTGAAGTTTGGAGCTTTTACATTGAGGGGATACAACAACAAACCCATTTACCCTTTGCAGCACAATTGAATTCCCCTTCAGAAGGACAAACACTTGAATCTACATCCGGTCAAATCAATCTAGAATGGACCGGTTCCGATTTGGATAACGATATCGCATTTTATCAAATTCACTTAGGAAAAAGCCCAAGTCAATTACAATTGATCCAAGACAATTTATCTACTCAAAGTTATTCAGCCTCTCTAAGTATAGGCGAAACCTATTTTTGGAAAATAGTAACGGTGGATCGAAACGGAAACAAATCCGAATCTGTAATTCAGACTTTTAGTATCAGTTCTTAGGAACCGTTAAATTGATTCATTGCCTCTTGAATACCCTGTGAAACAAAGGCTAAGGTTTGTTCAATAGTTTTTTCTACTCTAGAATTGAGTTGTGTTTCCTCTTTTTTGGACCATTTTCCTAGAACAAAGTTTACCGTGTCGTATCCTTTTTCTTCACTGTGAATCCCAAAACGAAGCCGAGGATAGTTTGGAGTGTTTAGCTGAGCTTCAACATCTTTTAGTCCATTATGTCCCCCATCACTTCCTCTAGGTTTTAGGCGCAGCGTCCCAAAAGGTAAATTTAAATCATCGGTAATAACCAAAATATTTTGAATCTGAATATTCTCTTTTAATGCCCAGTACCGAACAGCTTTCCCACTACGGTTCATCAGTGTAGAAGGTTTTAATAAAATCAAAGACTTGCCTTTGAATCGGGTTTTAGAAATTGCACCATAACGAAGATCCTCGAAAGTTAAATCTTTTTTTTCGACAAAAGTATCCAATACACGAAACCCAATATTGTGTCTTGTATTGTTGTACGGAGTTCCAACATTACCCAAACCAACAATTAAAAATTTTTTCAAGACGTCTTCTTTTGGTTGGTTGTTTTTTTTAAAAACCTTTTTAAAACAGTTCATCTACTTACTAAAACGTAAATATAAAAAAAGCATCTGAAGGAATCCAACAGATGCTTTTTTTTAAATCGATAACTGAGCTTATTCTGCAGCTTCAGTTTCTGTTTCTTCGGTTTCTGTTTCTTCAGTTTCTACTTCTTCAGCATCCTCTAGGATCGAAGCTCTAGAAGTACGAACCTGACAAACAACGGTGTTGTCTGGGTGTAAAAATGAATATGCGTCGCTTTTAAGATCAGAGGTTGTCAGTTTATTTCCTAACTGAAGCTCCGAGATATCAGCAATGATGGTGTCGGGTAAATTAGAAGGAATCGCACGAACACGTAACTTTCTTTTGTTTAGTGTAAGTGTTCCACCACTATTCAATACTCCAGGAGCAGCTCCTTGAACTGTGACTGGGATATTCATTGAAATTTCTTTGTCATCTTTGAGTTCATAGAAGTCAGCATGAAGAATACGATCACTCACAGGGTGAAATTGGATGTCTTGTAAAATGGCATTGACAGATTTACCGTCGATTTTGATAACTACGGTGTGTGCATTTGGAGTATAAACGAGTTTACTGAAATCGAGTTCTTTCGCTGCGAAGTGTATGGGATTGTTTTCTCCATACAAAACACAGGGAACCATCTCAGCATTACGTAGGGATTTTGTAGCTTTCTTGCCCACGCTTTCTCTTTTTGATCCGTTAATTGTAATTGATTTCATTGGTATTTATTATTGAATTAAACTATAAATTTAGAACTGATTGATTTGTTTTCGTGAACTTCCCGCATAGTGTCTGCGAAAAGATCGGCACAACTCAATACTTTTATTTTGGGGCTTTGTTTTTTTGGCGGAATAGAATCGGTAACGATGAGTTCTTCAAGCAATGAATTTTCGATGCGTTCATAAGCATTTCCCGAAAGCAGTGCATGGGTACAAACTGCACGTACAGAAATAGCTCCACGTTCGAGCATTACTTCTGCGGCTTTGGTCAAGGTTCCTGCAGTATCAACCATATCATCAACAAGAACAACATTTTTGCCTTTTACATCTCCAATCAATTCCATATGAGAAATTACATTGGCTTTTTCACGCTGCTTGTAACAAATTACAACATCGCTTTTAAGAAACTTTGAATAGGCATAAGCTCTTTTTGACCCACCCATATCGGGAGAGGCAATGGTAAGGTTTTCTAGATTCAAAGACTTCAAATGAGGAACAAATATGGTAGAGGCAAACAAATGGTCTACGGGTTTTTCGAAGAAGCCTTGAATTTGATCTGCGTGTAAATCCATGGTTATGATTCGTGTTGCCCCGGCAGCCTCAAGAAGATTTGCAATTAGCTTGGCTCCAATAGGAACTCTGGGTTTGTCTTTTCGGTCTTGACGTGCCCAGCCAAAATAAGGCATAACAGCCGTTATGTGTCGAGCTGAAGCTCGCTTGGCTGCATCAATCATCAAAAGGAGTTCCATCAAATTTTCTGAACTGGGTTGGGTAGAGCCGATTAAAAAAACTCTTGACCCACGAACAGATTCTTCAAAAGAAGGCTGGAATTCCCCATCGCTGTAATGTGAAAAGGCTACTTCCCCCATGGGAACTCCAAATTTATCTGCAATCTGTTTTGCAAGAACTTCGCTTTGAGTACAACTAAAAATTTTTGCTTCTGGCTTCACACTTCCTAATTTGTTGTTCAACATTTATTTAGGGAATGCAAATTTAAAAATAATTTTAGGTCTGCCGCTGTTTAATGCAATTATTTTAGGTAGGAAAAAATAATTTTCTAATTTTGTCATCCGATTGCCTTGGTGGCGGAATTGGTAGACGCGTTGGATTCAAAATCCAATTCTTTCGGGAGTGTGGGTTCGATTCCCACCCAAGGTACTTAATCAAAACGCAACTCTTTAAAAAGATAAGAGTTGCGTTTTTTTTATGCGCGGAGCTTAAGCTTAATTTGGACAGTATCAGATTCTAAAATCAATAAATACTTATTTAAAAAAGTATTTATTGAACTCTCTGTTTATTTTGGATTAAAATATACTCTCGTTCGATGTTTCCGAAGATTGTGTATCCTTTTTCTTTGTATTCAAATTAATAACCCCTCCAAAGAGAATATTGATCTGAGAAAACATAAATTTTTGTTTAGCACCATCCCCTGATCTTGAGGTGGTTTTGATGTCGGGTAGATTAATATACCCCCCTTTGAGTTCTGTTTGTATAAAGAAGCGTTGGAGGAACGTAAGATTCAATCCCGATACAACATGCATCCCAAAACCAGCCCAATGCCAATGATCATTGCGTTCAAAATTTAAGAGCGAAGCATCCGTTTTGGGATAGTATCCACCAAATCCACCTCCCAGTTGACCGTTGAGGTCGAATTTTCCAAATTTCATGAGTTGGGTATGTTTTCGAATTTCTAAATTCACATAATTTAGCCCATCAGTATGTTCTAACTCAAGGAATCCGGGCTCTATTACTACTGGGCTGTTGTCGTAATTACCATCATAACGTGTACCCGTTCCGTTGATAAACCCAGAAGCAACAACCGTTTGGTTTTGATCTACAACATATTTCATATGATCTACCCCAAACGAAATATCCCAACGGTCCTTAAAAAAATAACCCACCCGAACATTGTACTGAGGGCTGGTAATGTGTAGGGGGTGTAAATAGGTTTTTGCACTGAAAGGAGAAGGACGGTCTTTAGCTGTTACATCAGCCAAAGTAAAGGCATGGTTATCTCCATTGAATTCAATATTGGAATCGCTATAAGCGCTCCAATTCCAGCCCCAATAGATGTAAAGATTATTTTTTGAAAGGGAGTTTCTGTCCGAGGGAGATTGTGAAAGAACTACAATAAAATGGAATATAAATAACACACTTAAAAAGTGTTTTCTCATAAATTAGTATGGTTTTTAAAATAAACCCGAAGATAGTTATTTAATTCTTTTGGGAAGAATCATTCCAAAGGGGTTTTCTTTTTTCCAAAAAAGCACTAAGTCCTTCTTTTGCTTCGGAACTTGATCGTACTTTTGCGATAGAATCTGCAGTGTAATCAATTAGTTTTTGGTCAATCTTTTTGTCAGCAACTTCAAAAACTAAGGTTTTGGTTTTTTGGAGGGCTTCTGGACCGTTTTTTAAAAGTACTTTGGAAAGCATGTCGATGGTGTGATCCAGTTTATTTTCTTGTGTTATTTCAGAAATAAAGCCATATTTTAAAGCGCTTTCAGAAGTTAGGGTTTCTCCAGTCAACAGAAAACGTTTTGCTGTTTTTGTTCCCACCGTTTTTATTAGATAAGGAGAAATGGTTGAAGCAATAACTCCAATTTTAACTTCACTCAAAGCGAGTTTGATGTCTGAACTACCCACAGCAATATCACAACAACAAACCAATCCTACGCCTCCGCCAAAAACAGCACCCTTTACTCGAGCAATTGTGGGTTTGGGATGGCAATAAAGGGTATTCATCAATTGGGCAAGAGCCTTTCCGTCGGCTTTGTTTTCTTCAAATGAATTTTGGCCCATGCTTTTCATATAATTGATATCACCTCCGGCACAAAAGCTTTTACCTGTTCCAGCCAAAACAATAACCCTCACTTTTGGGTTAGATTTTGCATTTTCAAGTGCTTGTATAAGATTTTTTATTTGATAAGAATCAAATGCATTGTGGACTTCTGGTCGATTCATTACAAGATACAAGACACCTTCTGGAGAAATAAATTCTAGTAATTGTTCATTTGAAGACTGGTTTTTCAGTCCTAAATTATTTAAATATGTCCTCATCTTTTTTTTCTTTTTGATGAACTTATAAAGTGCTTGGACAAATATAGTCCGTTGTTTTTATACCTGTTTCTTTGATGCCCTTAAATCCAAGCTCTACATTCAATAGGTTATGAATCCCTCTTCTTTTCAAAATTGAAGCAGCAATCATACTGCGATAACCTCCGGCGCAATAAATATAAAATTCTTTTTGTTTTGGAAATTCGTTTAGGTGTTCGTTTATAAAATCCAGCGGAGTGCTTATTGCCTGTGGAATCCGTTCTGAGGTAAATTCATCCGGTTTTCGTACATCAAATATTTCGGTTTTTTCAGAAATGCTGTTTTTGAATTCCTCAGCTGTAATTGATTTTACCTGATCTGTTTCTTTCCCAGAATTTTTCCAAGTATCAAATCCTCCTTTAAGGCTGCCTAGAGTATGGTCAAAACCTACTCTCGAAAGCCGAGTGACGGCTTCGCGTTGTCTTCCTTGGGGAGTTACAAGCAGCAAGGGCTGTTCTACATTTCCAATAACAGCTCCAGCCCATGGAGCAAAACCTCCATCTAGCCCAATAAAAATAGACTGGGGAATGTGCCCTTTGGCAAATTCTTCTTGACTTCGAACATCCAAAATAATAGCATCAGAACGGTTGGCAATTTCTTCAAGTTCCTCTGCAGAATATTCTTTTTGACTTCTTTTAATAACGGCATCAAAGTCTTCATAACCTTCTTTGTTCATTTTGACATTTAATGGAAAATACTCAGGAGGAGGCAGTAAGCCCTCAGTTACTTCTTTTATAAATTCGGCTTCGGTCATGTTTTCCCGAAGGGCATAATTTAATTTTTTTTGCTCTCCAAGGGTGCCAACAGTTTCTTTACTTAGGTTTTTCCCGCAAGCAGAACCAGCACCGTGTGCTGGATAAACAATTACATCATCTGCAAGAGGCATGATTTTGGTCCGTAAGCTTTTGTAAAGCATTCCCGCAAGTTGTTCTTGGGTCATTTTTGCTGCTTTTTGTGCTAAATCTGGGCGTCCAACATCCCCTAAGAACAAGGTGTCTCCACTAAAAATGGCATGATCTTTTCCCTGTTTGTCTTTGAGTAAATAGGTTGTACTTTCGATGGTATGCCCTGGTGTATGAAGTGCAACAATAGTTAATTCACCTAGAACAAAATGTTGACCATCTTTTGCGATTATTGATTCAAAATGTGTCTCAGCTGTGGGTCCAAAAACGATTGGAGCCTTTGTTTTATTAGACAAACTAAGGTGTCCACTAACAAAATCTGCATGAAAATGGGTTTCAAAAATATATTTGATTTGAGCTCCATTTTTTTCTGCTTTTTTGATGTAAGGTGTTATTTCACGCAAAGGGTCTATGATGGCAGCCTCTCCCTGGCTTTCAATATAGTAGGCTCCTTGAGCTAAACATCCTGTATAAATTTGTTCGATTAACATTTAGGTTTTTTTTAATGGTTTTATCTTTCGATAAGATCTGTATCTGTTTTACTTTGTAGCGTTATTTTTTTCTGAATATCCGAGTTCGTTGTTCCTTCCAAAAAGGCATTTACCGCCTCTGAAGTCTTGATGAACAAATTTTCTTTACCAATTATTTGGATTAAATCATGCTTAAAAATGATGTCGCGCACTGGTCCTGTAGCTCCAGCAATCATAATTCTTAGTCCCTGGTTTTTATGGTCATCAAATATTTTTTCGAGCATATCGAGCGCACTTGAGTCAATATAATTAATCGTTTCTGCATTAATGATGATGAGTTCTAAGGCAGCACCTTTGCCTTTGATTTGTTTCAACAATTCTTTTTTGAAGTAGTCTTTATTTCCAAAAAATAATTGCGAATCGAATCGGAGAATTAAAATTCGATCATCAATTTCAATATCACCTTCAAAACGCCTGATATTTTTGTAATACTGGGTTCCTTTTATTTTGGCAAGCACTGCAATATGGGGATTAGATGTTCGGTAGATCATTGTCAATAACGATATCAGTACTCCAAAAAGAATTCCCTGTGGAATCCCTACGGTCATTGTTATTATGAATGTAAACAAATAAGGAATACACTCTTCTCGGTTTTTGACCCATAGTTTTTTGGGATAACTAAAGTCAACCAATCCAAAAATAGAAACCATTATGATTGCAGCCAAAATAGGTATGGGGAGATAATAAAAAAGAGGGGTTAAAAAAAGTAAGGTGAGTAATACAAGTCCAGCACTAAACAAGGCGGCAATTCCTGACTTTGCTCCTCCCTGATCTTGAATTGCTGATCTTGAAAATGATGCAGTAGCAGGGTATGATTGTGCAAAAGACCCAATGATATTTGCACTACCCAATGCAATTAATTCTTGATTGGGATCTATTTCGTATTCTGTATGTCTTTCTTCTATGGCTTTTGCAATTGATATTGCCTCGGTAAAACCAACCATTGCTAATGTAATGGCTACAGGAATAAGCTCTGTAAATTGATCCTTGTTAAAACTTGGAATCCTTAAGTCCGGAAGGCCTTGGGGTATATTTCCTACAATCTTAATTCCATCAAGTTGCCATTGGGTAAAATACAAAAGCAGGATTCCAAAAACAACAACAACAAGGATAGCAGGAATTTTTTTATTGATTTTTTGAAAGGTTTTGATTAAAACGACCCCTGTAATACCTATACCAAAACTGAGCAGGTGGGTTTGTGAAACTTTCGAAACAACTTCACTCAAAAGAACATGAATTTGGTTTGTTTGTGCTAGGTCAACACCTAATAAGTGTTTCAATTGACTTAGTCCAATAATTATCGCAGCAGCAGAGGTAAATCCACTCAAAACGGGTTTAGATAGAAAATTCACTAAAAAACCAAGCTTAAAGGTTCCTAACAACAATTGAATTGAGCCTACAAAAAGTGCCAAAAAAACTGCTGCGGCGATGTATTGCTCAACCCCAACAATGTTGAGGGTTCCAATCCCAGCAGCAACAATCAAAGAGTCCATAGCTACTGCCCCTAACGACAGCTGTCGAGAGGTACCCATAAATGCATAAACAATTTGAGGGGTTAACGCAGCATAAAGTCCAAAAACAGGTGGGAGTCCAGCAATTATAGCATAAGCCATTCCTTGAGCAATAGCCAATATTCCGGCTGTAGTTCCAGAAACAGCATCATTCCAAAGCATCTTTTTTTGGTACTTGGGAAGCCAGTGCAGTATCGGAAAAATTTGTTTCAAAAAATTTGTTTTCACAAAAGTACGTTATCTTATTTTATTGTTTTTGAGCTTCAGAGATTAAATATACTAATTAGATGTTTTCATTTTCAATCCAAATTAAATTTGCATCCCTTGTAAAAAGAAACTTAAATTTGATTAAGAATTACTCTATGATTAAAAAAAGCTTTAGAGAACATTTAAATGAGCTCCCAGACACAGTAAAAAGAACGGATTCCAAGAAATTTTACCCTTTATTGGTAGGATTGTTTTTGTTACCTGGGGGATCGTTTCTTTGTCTTTTCGCCCTTTACCTGAGGTTTCTCAGAAAATAAGTCAACCTATTTTAGTAAAACAGCAAAATTCCCTGCCACTTCAATTCCTGCGGATGTCCCCTTATCTTCCAACAAGATCTCCCCAGTTTTTTTAAGCATTAATTTTAGGTGAATTTCAGCATTCATACTTTCTTCAATTCGAGCATCCATAAAACCAGCAATTGGTGCCACCAATGGAGTTGCTTTTTCTCGTTCTGCTCGAATCCAAAGTTTATGCGAACGATTTTCCATTTCGATAACAACTTCTTTTTTAGAAACAGAACATTGCTTCAATTGAGATCGGTTGTATGTTGTAAATTCAATAAGATTTCCATTGATCAAAACTCCAGCAATGTTTCCGATAAAAGATGTTCCCATCCAAGGGATTTTAGCAATCGATGCTTTGAAAGATATTCCTGATCGACTAAAATGATTGCTTTGCATCCAAATATATGCTTCCGGAAAAGAGTGTCCCCAATCTTTTTCTATATAACCTCTGCCTTGTTCAAAAGAAACGAGTTTATTCTGATGAATTAGGCTTCCCTCTATGCTGTGATCCATACTCAAAATCCCATGATAACATTCCATAAAAGGAACAAAAGAAAAAGGCCCCATGATACCCGGTGAATGCAAACTACTGGACCATGGAAATCTGTCTTTAAACCTTAAATGTCCATTTAAGCCGGGTAAATCAAGCTCAATACTATCGTTTGTAAAACGATTTCCCCCAATTTGTAAATCATGTCTCTTAGGTTTAGGAATAAATTCTTGAGCATCAAATTTATGATAAGAAGCTTCGAGTTTTTTCCCGTCTAAAACTTGAATAAAAGCATGTTTATCACCATTTTCATTCATTGCAATTCCGGGGATGATTGCAAATGCATGTTTTTGATCGGGACTTATTATTTTGTAATACCAGCCTTCAAAAAATTTTTTAGACTTTCCCCAACCGTGATAGCACTCGGGATTCCAAATTGCATGAATTTGTTTGAGTAACATACAACTCTAAGGTTTTGAATTTTTGAACAAAAAATCAGTTCCAAGGTATTTATCATCTTTGTTGTAATACCATGCTCTGTTTTTGGGTATTTTAATTCCGTTGATTACAATTTCTTCAGCCAATAAAATATATTCCCCATCGTTTTTTGATTCCTCATGATAAAACTGATATACTTCCATGGCATATGTGATTGGATCAAAATAAAAATACCACCGATCGTTCCCTACTTCTTTTTTGTAATTTACCTGAGCAACAAGATATTTTTTTCCTTTAAAAGAGCGTTTTTCTATTTTTGGATTGATTAGTGTGCCTGGATCTTTGAGTTTCATGGGAAGACCGTACAAATAGGTGTAATAATCTCTTGTTCGTTTGGTTTGATTGCAAGTGAGGCGGTATTTTTTTTCTTCTTCAGAACTAAATTCGGCTTTCCCGTTTAAGAGAATTGAACAAATTCCTTTATCAAGCTCTTGAAAAATCAAATTTGAATCGCTTTCGTACTGATTTCTAAAATATTCTTTTTGCAAATCAATAAAAACAGAACTTATTCTGGGATTCCTTGACGGGGTTTCCATTGTAATCTTCAATTCCCCTGAAAACTTAACCCAATTGTTGTTGGGGTCGTGGTACTGAATGCTTTTATCGATTAGTTTTTCGCCGGACATATCCTGACCCAAAGAAATAAAACAGCTCAGCTGAAGTGCTAAAAAAAGTATTTTTTTAAACATTTGATGGAGGAATTAAAGGTGAAAGTTCAAAACATTCTAAATGAAAATACTCAGTAGAAGCCAATAAATGGTCAAAAATATCTGCTACAATATTTTCATAGTTTTTCCAGTCTTTATCTTTACTAAAGACGTAAATTTCGATCGGAATTCCTTGTGAACTTGGAGCCAATTGCCTACACATCATCGTCATGTCTTTATTCAACATTGGATGCTGCTCTAAGTAGGCTTCTGAGTAATTTCGGAATAAACCAATGTTGGTTAGGTTACGACCATTAATCAAAAGAGATTTGTCTGCCTTTGAATTGGAGTTATGTTTTTTGATGTCCTCCTCTTTGGTTTGAATAAATACAGACAATAATTTGATTTTTTTAAGTTGCGAGAGTTCTTCATCTTTAAGAAAACGAATACTACTGACTTTGATTAAAAGAGAACGTTTGATTCTTCTTCCCGGGGAATCGCTCATACCTCGCCAATTGATGAAAGAGTCAGAAATTAATTTGTACGTTGGGATGGAAGTAATGGTGTTGTCAAAATTTTGTACCTGAACTGTAGAAAGACTGATGCTAATTACAGTACCATCTGCATTGTTGTTGGGCATACTGATCCAGTCTCCAATTCTAACCGTGTCGTTTACTGTAATTTGAACACTGGCCACAAAGCCCAGAATGGTGTCTTTGAAAACAAAGAGTAATACTGCAGATAAGGCTCCTAACGTAGTCAAAAAAGCTCCCATCTCGGTCCCTGTAAGTATCGAAAGAATGACTATTCCTCCAACAAACCAAAGAAAGATCATAATCACTTGAATATAGCTGTCAATGGGTTTGTCTCTGAAGGAATCTAATGTTTTGAGATAATCGCTTAGTGATTTTAACAAGGCCCGAGTCAATGCAAGAGCTACAATTACAGTCAGTGCTTCAAAAATATTTTCGAGCCATTGATGCGAAGAAAAAAGCTTGGGGATAAGTTTATGTAATAAGTATAAAGAGGGTAAGTAAGAAATTAATTTTGGTGTTTTGTGTGAAAGTAAAATATCATCAAAAGTACTTTTGGTTTTTTTTGAAATTTGAGTAAAAAAGCCAATAATAATCTTCCTAGAAATCCAGAAAAGAAGAATCGAAATTAGAAGATATGATAAAAAGAGAATTCCCGTTGTACTGATTTCAGCAAGGTTTTCACTCAAACCATTTTCGAGAAGCTTTTTATTTATCACTGATGATATTTCTGGACTTTGCATGTTTTTTATTTTTATGCAAATTAGCTTTTTTTCAGGTAATCTTGAGTTTTGAATCACCTTTAAACACAAGAAATAACTATTTTTATAAATCTAAAAAAAATGTCATGCTCAGATTGTTTTGCGTTTTATGTTTCATTATGGTAGGTTGTTCTTCGCCTGAACCCGATTTGAAAAATTATTTAGCTTTGGGAGACAGCTACACCATAGGCGAAAGCGTTGCTGTAAGTGAGTGCTGGCCTAACCAATTAGTTGATCGCTTAAATGATGATAGAACCATTTTGCAGTCTCCCCCAAGAATTATTGCTCAAACCGGATGGACTACCGATGAGCTCTTGACCGCTCTTGAAGCAGAAAACATTGAATTGAAATATGATTTTGTGTCTCTTATGATTGGAGTTAACAATCAATATCGAGGGAGAAGTATTGAAACTTTTCGAGAGGATTTTTTACTATTAATTCAAAAAGCAATGGGTTATTGCAAAGTTTTTGAAGCTGGTGTTTTTGTACTTTCAATACCCGATTGGGGAGTTACTCCTTTTGAACCCGAATTAATTGCCGTAGATGGTTTACATCCAAGTGGTTCAATGTACGCTTTATGGGTAGCCAAAGTCTTGCCTTTTTTTAACAACAGCAACAATGAATAGTATAGAACAAGCCAAAAAGTTCGATGCCCAAGACTCATTGGCTTCTTTTCGAGAAAACTTTCAACACCAATCCAACGAAATATATCTTGACGGAAACTCTTTGGGTAAATTGCCTTTACAAGCAAAAGTAGATTTGCAAAAAGCTGTTGATGAGCAATGGGGTGAAAATTTAATCCGAAGTTGGAACGATCACTGGCTAGAATTACCTGAGCGATTGGGACAAAAATTAGCTACCCTTTTTGGGGTATCATCAGAAGAACTCAAGGTAGGAGAATCAACCTCTGTAAATTTATATAAGTTGACCCATGCACTGCTTTCTTCTGAGTTATTTCCAAAGAACTTATTGACGGATTCTCTAAATTTTCCTTCGGATGTATACATAATGGAGGGTTTAGCAAAACAGTTTAAATGTAATCCACCTTTTGTAGTTTCCTATAAAAATGATTTGAAAGCAGACCTCGAGCTTTTGAAAAGAGAAATTAAAAATCAACCGGGAATCATATGCTTGAGTTTGGTGGGTTTTAAAAGTGCATACTTGTATCCAATGAAAAGCTTAAATGTTTTTGCTGAAGAAAACAACAGCATCATCATTTGGGATTTGAGTCATGCAGCTGGGGTTGTTGCTATTGACCTGAAAAAAAGTAAAACAAAAATAGCTTTGGGTTGTACCTATAAATTCTTGAATGGAGGCCCAGGATCACCTGCATTCATCTACATTCAAAAAAAACTCATCAAAGATTTGTATTCCCCCATTCAAGGTTGGTTTGGACATCAAAAACCCTTTGATTTTTCTTTACCCTTTATTCCGGCAAACAACATCAATCGCTTTGATGCCGGAACCCCACATGTACTTTCATTGATAGGAATGGAGGCAGGAATTGACCTTTGTCTCAAAGCAGGAATTTCTGATATTCAGAAGAAAAGTCAGGATCAAACGACCTATTTAACTAAACTAATCGAATCGAAACTTGTTCCAATGGGTTTTAAAATTGAAACTCCCTTAAACTCCCAGGAACGCGGGTCTCATATTACAATAGCTCATGATGAATCATGGAGGGTTTGCAAAGCTTTGATCCAAGGGATAAATGGAGGGGTTAAAGTCATCCCTGATTTTAGACCACCCAATTATCTGCGTCTAGGAATAGCCCCAATTTACACCTCTTTTACAGATTTGTTTCGAAGTATTGAGCGTATCGAACAAATTATGACCACCAAAGAGTATTTGAATATAGATCAGGAAAAGCCAAAGGTAACCTAGTTAAAAAATCCCTTAAAAAAGGATTTTATAACTTAGTAGAAAATCTTTTTAAATATGAGGGCTTCCATTCAAATAAACACACTCTTGTTGATCTTTCTTATTTGTAGTTGTGCTCAAGAAAAAAAGTCTAAACCTATTACTGGTATGACCAAGGCCGAACAAATTCACAAAGCCGTAATTACAATTGACACCCATGACGATATCAATACAGGGAATTTTACCGATTCGCTGAATTATAGTTCTGAAACTCAATCTCAAGTTCATATCCCTGGAATGCAAAAAGGAGGACTGGATGTTGCATGGTTTATCGTTTACACCGGACAAGACAGCTTGAATGCTACGGGTTATGCCAAAGCAGCAGCAAACGCTGAGGATAAGTTTAGTGCCATTCATCGTTTAGTAACTACCTATGCCCCCAATCAAATAGAGCTGGCACTGACAGCAAATGATGTTAGAAGAATATGGAAGAGTGGAAAAAAAGTTGCCATGATTGGAGTTGAAAACGGATATCCAATTGGTGAAAACATCAATAATGTTGAGGTTTTTTATAATCGTGGAGCAAGGTATATGTCATTGGCTCACAACGGTCACAGTCAACTTTCTGATTCTAACACAGGCGAAAAGGACAGTGTTTATTTGCATAACGGACTCAGCGATCTGGGAAAGCAAGTCATCGAGAAAATGAATTATTACGGGATGATGATTGATATTTCGCATCCTTCAAAACAAGCAATCCGACAAATGGTGGAGCATTCAAAAGCTCCAGTAATTGCCTCGCACTCTTCGGCTCGGGCTTTGTGTGACCACTCCAGAAATTTAGATGATGAACAATTACAGTGGGTAAAAGAAAGCGGAGGAGTTGTTCAAACCGTTGCTTTCAGCTCTTATTTAAACACCGAAAAACACAATAATTTTTTTAAAGCCAAAGACACTCTTTTAAGAAGTATTGGAGCCAAAAACAACATTAAGGTTCTGGATAAATACCAAATGAGAGCTTTGGAATTTGACGACCTCCAAGAATATATTAAAGAGCGTAAAAAATTAATGTCTTTAGCAAAAGAAGCCCTTAAATCTCTCAAGAAAGAAGTTCCTCCAGTTTCGGTTAGTGATCTTGTGGATCATATTGATTATATAAAAGATAAAATTGGAATCGATCATGTGGGAGTTAGTTCCGATTTTGACGGAGGAGGAGGAATAGAAGGCTGGAGCGATGCTTCAGAAACTTTGAATGTTACCAAAGAGCTTGTAAAAAGAGGTTACACTCAAAAAGAAATTGAGAAAATCTGGGGAGGTAACTTGTTACGTGTTATGGAGCAAGTTGAAGCATTAGCTTCTGATTTACAAAAAATAAAATAAAAAGTGTATTATGAAAGGTTGTATTAAGTTTTCAAGGGTATTCCTTATTCTATTGTTTTTTTCATCTTGTAACCTGCCTTTTGAAAAAGCAAACATTGAGAACAATGTGGTTTCAAGTGCACATCCTTTGGCAACCAAATCTGGAATAGAAATGTACCAAATGGGTGGAAATGCCTTCGACGCTGCTGTAGCTTCGGCTTTTACCTTATCGGTAGTTGAGCCAAGTATGAGCGGAATAGGAGGAAGACTTCAGGCAATTTACAAAAAGGGAAACGGTAAAATCGGAGGAGTTGACGCTTCAACTGAGGTGCCAATTAATTATGTTCCTTTAAAAGAAAAGTTCTCTTATGGTTATGAAACCATTGGAATTCCAGGCGTTGTAGCTGGACTAATAAAACTGCAAAAGGAACACGGATTACTTAATCTTTATAAAGTTATGGAACCAGCAATCAATTATGCTGAGAACGGATTTATGATTTTACCAGGCGAAGTTTATCGTCAAGAATTAGTCCAAAATAAACTGCAAGAATTTGAGGGGACGTCTGAGAATTTTCTCAATACTGATGGTTCTGTTTTCAAAGCAAATACTCTATTTATTCAGAAAAATCTGGCTGCGACCCTAAAAGTGATTTCTGCCCAAGGTCATAAAGGCTTTTATGAAGGTGAAATAGCAAAAAAAATCGTTGAAGACATTCAATCTCAGGGAGGGATATTGACTTTAGAAGACCTGAAAAATTATAAAGCATTGGATGCCGAAGTAATCGAAGGTGTTTTTAAGGGGCATAAGGTTCATGCCCTATATTTACCTTCTTTTGGGGCAATTACTATTCAGATTTTGCAAATTTTAGACCAAATAAAAACCCCTCTTTCCGAAAATGATTGGGCGGTAACTATGGGCAAAGCAACTCGACATGCCTATGAATTCAGAACTGCTCAAAAATATCGAGATTCATTAAAAATGATTTTATCTTACAAAAATGCAGGAGAATTTGCTCAGGAGATAAACAGTCAAACACAGAGTATTGCCTCGGGAGAGTCTTCACAAATTCCTGAGTCTTGGAAAGCTCCCGATGGGCATACGACCCATTTAACAACCGCAGATTCATCCGGAAACATTGTTTCTCTAACCCAGACAGTAGGACCTATAATGGGATCAAAAGTAGCCTCTAGAGGACTAGGGTTTATTTATGCAGTTACCCTTGGGGGATATCTTGGGGACTACAAACCAGGGGATCGGGCTAATTCTCATATTTCACCTACATTGCTCACAGAAAAAGGGAATGTAGTTCTTGCTTTAGGTGCAGCAGGTGGAAGCAGAATTGTTCCAGCTGTTGTACAAGTAATTAGTCGTTATATTGATCAGGGTGTTTCTCTTGAAAAAGCTTTGATGCTTCCACGAGTTTATCCTGTTGGAGATACCCTTTGGGTAGAAAATCATCCAAAAGTTTCAGAGATTAATGCAGATCTTGACCCAATACAACACCCCCATAAAATGATCGATGAGATTGCCCGATTTGGGAGGGTTCATGCAATTGCAATTGATAGTTTGAAAACTTCCTGGAAAGGTGCTGCTGATCCGGATTGGGAAGGAACTTCTGAATCATTTATAAAGGATTAATACCTGAACCGTTAGTATTTAGAAAACTATTTTTTAATTTAGTTAAAAGCTGATTTAAGTATTTTAACAAAGCAAAAGTATTCTTATATTTGACCTAGTAAATATATTTTTGAATGCCCAAAAAAATAATATGCATACTTTTTTCAGTAGTATTTCTACTCTTCATAGTCTCGCCCATAACTCTTGTTATTAATCAAAAAGCCGTAGATATTTCCGAAATATTTTCTAATCCTGATGAAGAAAAAGGAAATGAAGAGCATTTGGATTTTGAAATCTTATTACCCTTACTCAAATCCAATTCTTCTCAATATTTTGGATATTCCAAAAAGAATATCCTAGCTTACGTTTTTAAAAGGTATTCAAAACCTCGTTCAAATATTATTTCTCCTCCCCCAGATTTTTATTCATAAAATTTTTTTAAGAAAATGCATAAAAATACTTTAGGTAAACCCTTAGTTTACTTTAAGTTTTAACAATAGACGTACCAAAAGTTTAATAAACATTAATATTAATAGAAATGAAAGCACATACTAAAGAAACACAAGCATCAATAACTCCTGATTCTGCAATTCAACTTTTAAAAGAGGGGAACATCAGATTTCAAGAAAAGTCAAAAGCAGATCGTGATTTAATGGAACAAGTAAAGGCTACCAGTCAAGGACAATACCCTTTCGCTACAATTTTGAGCTGCATCGACTCAAGAGTATCTTCAGAATTGATTTTTGATCAAGGAATAGGAGATATTTTCAGTGCTCGTATTGCAGGAAACTTTGTAAATGATGATATTCTTGGTAGCATGGAGTTTGCATGCAAGCTTGCAGGAACAAAACTTATCCTTGTTTTGGGACATACGGCTTGTGGAGCTGTTAAGGGTGCCTGCGATGATGCCAAATTAGGAAAACTAACCGGAATGTTATCAAAAATAAAACCTGCAGTAAATGCAGTTTCTTCTCCACAAGATGCTAGTTTGAGAAATTCATCTAACATTGATTTTGTAAACGAAGTAGCCAAAAAAAATGTTGAACTTACGATGGATAAAATCGTAGAGGGAAGTCAAGTTTTAGCAGAAATGCAAAGCAAAGGAGAGATCAAAATAGTGGGCGGAATGTATAATATCCATTCAGGAGCAGTTCGTTTTTATGACTAAAAGTAAAATGATAAAAAGACTACTATTGGTAGCGTTGACCTGGGTTTTTGCGCTACCTAATTTGGCCCATGCACAAGATAGTAATTTAGGGAATTGGTTGCTTTACATTGGGAACAAGCAGTTGAATGAAAAGTGGAATTTGCATCATGAGGTACAGTATCGAAATTATGACGCAATTGGTGACCTTGAGCAGTTGTTGTTGAGAACAGGCTTGGGATATACCTTTGGAGAAAGTAAAAAAAATATTCTCCTGGGATACGGATATATTTTATCCGAGAATTATACTACAGATTCTGATCCTAAAGTGCGTGTAAACGAGCATCGAATTTTCCAACAATTTATTTCGAAGCAAAAATTAGGGAAACTAAAATTGAGCCATCGTTATCGTTTTGAACAACGTTTTGTCGAATCTGATTTTAAAATGCGGATCCGCTATTTTTTAGGGTTAAATATTCCAATCAGCTCCAAAGAAGAAAACAAATATTATTTTTCTGCTTACAATGAACTGTTTTTGAATACAAAATCTAAGCTTTATGATCGGAATAGATTGTATGGAGGTTTTGGTTATCAGATAAGTACAAATGTAAGATTAGAAATGGGATATATGAACCAGTTTTTTAATAAAGAAAGTCGAGATCAATTCAATATTGTTGCCTTTGTAAACCTATAGATATTATTCAGCGTATTCATTTTTTTAAAAAAAAGAAAGAGGTAATGATTAATTCCATTAATTTCACAACAAATACTATTTTTAAAAATGAGAGCTTTAATTGTAATTACCCTAATGTTTGTGGTGCAGTTAAGGCTCAATGCGCAACTCAGTAAAGTTCATTATATCCCACCAGTAGCTTATTCAAGTGAAGCGGGGAGTAATGCAATTCCTAACCAAGGTCACTATTTGTATATTTCAACACCCAGCACAAGCTCGGTTACTGTCAATGTGATTGCAGTAGGCGGAGCCACAGCTAGCCTTGAGGTATCCAACTCAATCCCTCGTGTTTTTGTTGTAGATGCCCCAGGAGGAGCAGACGACTCTCAAGTTGCCATTGCAGCTAATGATGATGCCGCTATAACAACGAGTCAAGTTATAAGCAATAAAGGATATATAGTAGAAGCAACCTCAGAAATATATGTAGCTCTTAGAATTGGTCAGGATGCTCAAGCGGGTGCATTGGTAAGTAAAGGAGGTGCAGCTTTGGGTACAGACTTTAGAATTGGAGCTTTTACCAATTACAACCCTCAGCCCAATTATTCGACCTTTCTATCGGTAATGGCAACGGAGAACACAACCTTAGTAACCATAAATAATATTAGTGAGGATATTGACATTTTGGATTTTAATGAAGCAACAATAGGGGCAACTTCTGGTAAATTAAACGATATAACTATTACCTTAAATCGAGGAGAGAGTTATACGATGGTTACTCGATCGGATCAAAGTATAGACGTAGCTGCTCCACTTGAAGTAGAGACTACACAGACTGTAAATTCGGATGGATTGATCGGAGCTTATGTCAATTCAAATAAACCCGTTGTAGTGAATTCAGGATCTATGAACGGGAGTTTTGGAGTTGGAGGATCACGAGATTATGGTTTCGATCAAATTGTAGATTACAGTAAAGTAGGTTCTGAATACATTTTTGTTAAAGGAACAGGATCAGATGTATGGGAAAATGTTCTTTTGGTGGCTCATACCGATGCAACAACAATAACAATCAATGGACTTGGTGTGAGTAACGGTATCGTTCATGGAAAGGGAGTGAATGTATCTTCAGCCAGTCCAGCGATAGCAAGTGCAAGTATTGATGCAGGGGAATATTTTTTGATAGAAGGAGATTTGTATTCTGCAGATGGCAATATGTATGTTCAATCATCAGCTCCAGTTTTTGCTTTTCAAGGGATTGGATTTGGAGGTAGTGAAGCCAATCAGGGATTGTTTTTTGTACCTCCATTGAAATGTTCTAGTGTAGGGGATGTAGACAACATTCCAGAGATCAACAATATTGGGGCAACTACTTACACAGGTAATTTGAATATCATAAGTAAGGTAGGTGCAGTGATTACAATTTCGGATGAGAACAACATCAACCAACCCATTTCGGCATTGAATATAGCAAATACATCGGGACCGTTTAATGTAACAGGAAATGCGAATTATGTGTCTTATACAATCTCGAACCTTAATGGGAATGTATCCATAATCAGTAATGATGAGCTTTACTGTTCTTATTTCAATCAAAGTGGTTCGGCTTCTTCGGGTGCCTTTTACTCTGGATTTTCTTCTCCGCCAGAAATCCCTAATGAGAATAATGGGCCAGGTTTGTATGGGTATTGTGCTCCTTACCTGGGTCTTGAGACAGGGAATATGGATTTATTCACAAGCTTTGAGTGGCAGTACAGTAGTGGATCAGGATACTCAACGATATTGGGGAGTACCAATCAGACGACCATAACACCAACTTTAGGTGGAAGTTATTTGATTCGGGGGTTTATCAGTTGTCCAGGAGAACCCCTAGAATTTCTAGATTCTGATTCAATCGCAGTAGACTTGTGTCCACCAGATACAGATGTTGACGGCTTTTTAGATCCCGTTGATAGTTGTCCTTATGCTAAAGGGGTTGTTGCATTGAATGGATGCCCGTGGTCAATTTACATCAGTAATAATTATAAAACATCCACTGTTCCAAACAATATTGATGCTTCTAAGGAAGAGTTTTTGTGTTCTTTGACCAATTCTTTTTCAAATTATAATATTTCATATCATTCTGGAGCTAACCCTGAGCCTAGTGTTGGAGACCACATCATTTACAATACGAATTACTTTTTCCCTCACACCTTTGTTTTTGACAACACGAATTTTGCTTTTTTGAAATTAAGAGATTACAACAAAATTGTTGAGGTCAGAAAAGTTGATGGAGAGATTGTAGCAATTTATGATTGTTTGTAAAGGCTTTTAGAGAAGATTCCATCGAAGCCCAAAGAAAAATCGAATTCCTTGGTTTGAGGCATACACATAGGATGGGTCAAAGGTTAAATTATAAGGGTTGTCATTGAGAAGATCCCGATCAAAGGGGTCGTTTGCTCGAGCAATACTGTTTTTGTCAGGAGTAAAGTCAAGTATATTTTTAACCCCAATATAGAATTCTGTAGTGTTGTTCCATCTTTTGGTCAGTTGAAAATTGATGATACTAAAGGTGGGTGAAAAAGGTGCTCTTGGGTCTAGATCCCCCAAAAGCGGTAATTTCAAGGGGCCTGTGACACTTCCTGTCAAATCAAGGCTAAGGCCATGCCGATTGATTTTTTTCTCTACTCTCCAGACTCCTTGAAAACGTTCGGTCAAGTATGGAAAGGATTTTACTCCCTCTTCTTCCACAAAAGAATCAATATAGGTGATGCCTAAATTAATCCTCAAACTGTTTTGAAACAATGCATTTATATTGATGGAAGCACCTTGGGTAACTGAGGTTCCACTCAAGTTATCATAAATTATTTGATTGGGGTTGCTGTCATAATTTGGAATAATTTTATTTGAGAATACTGTTCTGAAAATGCTAGAATCAAAATCGATTATATGACCTTGGGTGAAGTATATTTTTCTTACATAATTGAGGTTAATATTCCATGATTTTTCGGGTTTAAGATCGTTTAAAAAGACTACATCTCTTGCGCCAGTAAGTGCAGCATGATCTTCGGTAAAAAGTTGAGTAACTCGGTATCCAGAGCCCATGCTGAAACGAAAAATTGAAGATTGTTCTTTATTGGATGTTTTAAAGTTTAGTCGCGGAGTAAAAATACTTCCATAAATAGAATTATAGTCATAGCGTACACCCAACAAAAGTCTATTTTGTTTATCAATCTTAATTTCATCTTGAATAAATATCCCCGGTAGATGTGTTTTTTCAGCTTTATTTTTTGAGTTGATATCATCAAAAGTAGCTGTTGTATCGTCGTCATAAAAAGTGTATCTGTATGCCAATCCGATTAAGACATCATTTTTCCGCACACTTTTATTCCAGATAAATTGCCCAAATCCAATGGTTTGATTTGCATTAAAGATTGTAGTGCCATAAGCTGAATTTTGATTGTGATCATTGAGGCTAAACTGGAAAGAAAATTTTTCATTGAATTTATAATTTCCAAAAAACTCTATTCTACTGGTATATATACTCTCACCATAGATTTGATCTCCACCTCTGTAACTTGAATTCCAATCGATTTGACCCCCCCATCGATCTTCGTAAACATAGCGAGTTGCAAGTGATAATTTTTTTCCAATATCAAATTTGTTGAAAATTGACACTCGATCCTGAAGTGTCAAATCAGTAAATCCGTCACCATTATTATCAATTGGGTTAGAATAGTTAAAATAATTTACTCCGAGTAAGCCAGTTGATTGGTTTGTTAGCTTGTATTTATAACCTAAATCTGTGTTTAGTTCTCCCCAATCAGAAACAAAAGTGTCATAAGATACTTTGTTAGTGTTTTCAGGTATTTTGGTGATCAAATTAATTACTCCTCCGATTGCCTCTGACCCATACAATGTCGATGCTGGACCTTTAACAATTTCAAGCCGTTCAATTAATGATTGTGGGATACCAGAAAGACCATAAACAGTAGAAAGACCGCTAACAATGGGTAATCCATCGATCAAAATCATGGTATAACTACCTTCTTGACCGTTGATGTGAATGTCTCCTGTGTTACAAACATTGCAATTGAGTTGAGGACGAATGCCGTTCACTATTTCTAGGGCTTCAAAAACAGAAGAGGTGGGGTTGGCTTTAAAAAAAGTTCGGGCATATACTTCAACTGGAACCGGACTGTCGAGTTTTGAAACTGGCTTCAAGGTTCCCGAAACAACTACTTCTTCAAGTTGATCATCAATCTCTAATACGATGTTCCCTAAGTTTTGTTCCTTTGTGTTGATTTTTTTAATGAAAGATTTATGGCCCAAATATGAAATGATTATCCTAGGATTTTTTATATTAGATAGTTGTAATTCAAAATTACCCGATGCATCGGTTATTGTTCCAATTTTTGAACCATAAACAATAACAGAGGCTCCTTCTAAGGTTTTACCCTCAGAAAAAACAACGCCTTTAACAAGGTTGTTTTGGGCATGTGACATTTGTAAAAAACCGACCACTAATAAAAGTCGCAGCAACATAAAAAAGTTTTATACTGCAAAACTAATAAAAAGTTTTGCACTACAAAACATAGCTATGAAAAAAACAATTGAAAAAGAAAATTATCTGAAAGCATTGTATAAGCTTGAAGAGAAAAATAACGAAATCACAGTCACTGCACTCAGCGATTACTTTAAGGTAAGTAAATCAACGGTGTCCAATATGTTGAAAAAGCTTGTTGTAATGGGATTGGTTAATACCAAACCCTACAAACCTATAGAATTAACCAAATTGGGAAAAACAAAAGCAATTGAAATTATTTCTAAGCATCGTTTGATCGAGCTCTATTTAGTAAATAAAATGAATTTTAAATTGGATGAAGTTCATGAAATAGCTGAAGAAATAGAGCATATCGAAAACTCTGAGTTCTTTAATAGAATGCGAGAGATTTTGGGAGATGCAACCCTAGACCCACACGGCTCTGTTATACCTAAAAGTGATTATTGATTTAGAACGTTGCTAAAGGCATAAAATTGTTAATTAATAAATCAAAGGTTTGAATCCTTATAAATTTACTGGAGTTTTTAAAATCACTTAAAATTTTATAGCAGTACAATTGAAGTGTATAAAACTTGGACTATTTAACTCAAAAATGTAATTTTGCAAAAATATACAATACAATGACCGATATATTTCTAATTATTTCATGCAGTGTTGCAATAATATTATTGTTTTTTTTCTGGTTTGCGAAACAGTCAATCAAATCGGGATTATCAAAAGACGAAAACAAAAATAATATCCCCGATTCCTGGGAGAAAAAATTAGGTCTAGTATTCAAAATAAAAAACTTTATCATATTGATAATTGGGATAATTATTGGTTTGTTATTAGGCAATTCTAGTTTTATTCAATAATTATTTAAAACACAATAATGAATTCAAATCAATCAAATTTAAACGCAATTTTATCAGTTTTCAATCCCAGGTTATTTATAATCCTTGTTCAAACTGTTGCCATTTTTTTTGTTTATGATGCTTACAAAATAAACATCAAGGTTGATTACACCATCATGAGCATTGCAATTATTTTCCCTCTTGTTTTTTCAATTACCAGTGCTTACCAAAGAAGGCAGGATGCAATTGCTTTGTATCTTGAATTCAGGAATAAAATCATCGATTTGACCAATATCTTTTATGCTGTCGAAAGTGTAAAAGAGAAAGATTACATTAAATTATTTGACAGTTTACAGCAGGTACAAAACCTTCTTATTAAATATTTGACCGAAAATGATGCAGAGAAAGTATTTGATGAAATTAGAGAGAAAAGAAAAGAGGTTCTTTTGATTATTGATTCTCATAAAAAACTTTTTAATGAAAGAGAAAAGGATAGTTTGATTCGCGTTAAAAATGAATTGTTTCTTTCTGCTGAAAAAATCCGAGGAATTAAAATTCATGGAACTCCCATTTCCCTAAAAAAATATTGTTTAGTATTCATTTACTTTTCTCCATTTCTATATGCCTCTCAGTCGATATTGAACTTGCAAGATGATTTTTTAACAACCTTAATATCATTGTCTTTTTCTTTAGTAGTTAGTTTTGTGCTTATGGCCTTGTACAATGTTCAAGATTACATCGAAAATCCTTTTGATCAAAGGGGGCTTGATGATTTGAAAATAGATTCATTAAAAGTAAATCAATACGAATCTTTACATTCAAAATAAGGTTAATTCTCT
Organism: uncultured Flavobacteriaceae bacterium; assembly: GCA_943789305.1. Lineage (GTDB taxonomy): Bacteria > Bacteroidota > Bacteroidia > Flavobacteriales > Flavobacteriaceae > Arcticimaribacter. Next base: position 302,222 of record CALSTP010000001.1, read on the forward strand.
TAGAATAAAGCACTTGCATTATTCTCACTTTTTATAACTCTTTTTGGGAGAAAAATAACTCATATTTTTTGTAACATTTTAGTGGTTTTCACATCTTACTATGGGAAGAGATTTTCAAAAACCTGATCATTTTTAATCCTACATTATTTTATCAAAATTATATGAATTATCTACACAATTATTTTGTCCTATTCTTTTTGGGATTATTTTCAGCTACAGCTCAACATTCAATCCGTGGAAAAATTGCAGATAATTCAGGTAACTCGATTCCTTTTGCCAATGTGATCCTTCAAGAAAAAGGATCAGAAATTAATTTTAAAGGGGTTATTTCTGATGATGAAGGAGCTTATGTTTTTGAAAACATTTTAAAGGGTATTTATGAGATCGAAATTTCTGTTTTGGGTTTTGAATCAAAAAAGTCTGAAGAATTTGAGCTATCATCCAATCTGGTTTTCAATTTTAGTTTGGAGGAAGAAGTACAAACTTTAGACGAAGTAATTGTAAAGAGTATCCGACCTGTAATCAGACAAACAGCAGAAAAACTTGTTGTTGATCTAGAAAAATCAGAAATGATTAACACCAATTTGCAAGATGTTATGCGAAAAGTCCCTGGAGTATTGGTTACCAATAATGGAATTTCGGTTGCAGGAAACAGGGGGGTTAGGATCCTCATCAATGGAAAGACAACAGAGTATATGGATGTTGAGACTTTGTTGAGAGATTTACCTGCAGATAATATTGCCAAAATTGAAGTAGTAGAACAACCTGGGGCTGAATATGAGGCATCGGGTACTGGAGCAATAATCAACATTATTTTAAAGAAAAATGTACGCCTTGGGACCCATGGAAGCATAAATACTTGGGTCGGAGAAGATCAAGGGTTTGAGTATGGAACTGGAGCATCCATTTCGAGTTATAAAAACAAATTGAATTGGCAAGCCAGTATAAACCACTCCAAACCAACTTGGAGAGATGATTTGTTTTTGGTAAGAACTGTAGGGAATCAAACCTATGATCAGGCGACCATAGAACCCTATAGTCCAAATAATTTTAGGATTTCTGGAGTCATCGATTATTACTTAAACGAAAAACACTCCATAGGAATTGGTGGGCGGTGGAATAACAGAATATCACAACGTGTAGCATCCAGCAAAACTATTGTTTCGAACCCCAGTTCAACAAATACCTTATTTTCAGAAAATAGTTTTGACAGAGATCGAAGCGATTTTAATATCAATCCCTATTACGAATATAAAACAGATACCGATAAATTACTGATTGATTTTAACTACATAAAATTCAAAAACGACAATACCAATATTTTGTCGGGTATTGAGGGAAGTACACTTCCTTTTACAGACCGAAAATATATTCAAAATGGGAAATACAACATCAAAACCTATAAATTGGATTACACAAAAAAGTTTTCTGACAATTTTAATTTGAGTCTGGGATCAAGATATGCAAATGTTAATACAGACAATGATTTACAATCTTATCTGGACAATAGGGGTGATTTCAATTTTATTGAAAGCGAAAGCAGTCGATTTTTGATTGATGAAACCATCTTTGCCATGTATTCCAAAATAAACCTTACTTCTGGCAAATGGACTTTTTCTGGGGGTTTGCGTTATGAAGACAGTAATACAAGTGGTATCTCTAGATATACTGACAATGGAAATCCTAAATCAGAGTTAAAAGAAAGACCGATTAAGAAAATATTCCCGAGCGCATCGATTAGCAGAGAATTATCTGATGTTTTGGGAATGAGCCTTTCTTATAGTTACAGAATTCAACGACCTTCTTACAACAGTTTAAATTCTTTTGCTGAATTTTTGGACCCTTTTTCTGCAAGTCAAGGAAACCCCAACTTATCTCCTGCTTATGTAAATAAATATCAATTCAATTTGACTTATGAGGGTCAACCATTTTTTGCCATTGGCTATAGCGAAACCGAGGATGATATTTTCGAATTGATTCAACAAGATAATAGCACAGCTCAAATAAGACAGCGAGAAGTGAATGTTGAACAGAATTCAAATTGGAATTTTAGATTGTTTGCTCCTCTTAGTTTTGTAAAAGGACTTGATGGATTTACAGGTTTTATATTGGTCAATACCGACTATCAATCCCAAACCTATGATGTGTTCTTAAACAAATGGTATTTATTTTGGTTTGTCCAAGTAAGTTATGAATTACCGTGGGATGTGAATTTTGAAATGAGCGGAAATTATGGAACAGGTGCTTTGGAGGGGCAAATTGAAGTGGACTGGATTTCCGAACTGGATTTTTCCTTCGGCAAAAAGTTCTTGGACGATAAATTAAAAGTCAATTTAGGGTTCAGTAAATTACTCAACAGGGGTTTTAACGGAACAATTGATTATGGAAACGGAACCGCTCAAGTCGAATCCAATGGATCGAGACAAAATGTTCAATTGCGATTGATTTACAGCTTTGGATCAAAATTTGGAAAAGAAAAAACAGACCGCGATTCTACTCAAGAAGAAGATCGAATTCGAGATGAAAATTAATTTTTGAACGTATAATACTTTCAGTTCAAATCGGATTTATAATTGTGAGAATTAAATCCACTTTTTTTTTAGAGAAGAAGAGTCATTTTTAAAGATCTTGTTCTGATTGCTAAAAAATCTCAAAAAAAAAGGTTATGCTTTTATCTTTAAAAGCATAACCTAATTGGATGTTAAGAAAATAAACCTACTGTTTTCTTCTTAAAATTTCTAATTCATAGTCTTTAACGTCTTCGGTCTTTCCTCTTTCCCGAAGAAGCGTTATAAATTTAGATGACTTTTGTAATTTGTCTAAAAGCATCAGGTGATCCACTCTGTTTTTACCCGATACACCAACCCAGTGAGTTGCTCCATTTGGTCTTCCTATGTCGTATGTTCCAAAGCCAACTACTCTTCCTTTGAAGTCCTCTTTAAATTCTTTTACAATTTTGTCATGACCTTTCTTAAATTGGTTTTGGTTTTCAACCTTTATATCCCAAATGTGAATTGCAGGATTTTTGGTTGTATCCCCTTCTTGCCAACTTAAAATTCTTCCAGAATACCCAGAGCCCCATTCTTCTATGTAATTATTCATCCTAGCCCAGAATGCATCGTTTCTGTCAGGACTAATGGCACCATCGTCAACTAAATCAACACCAAGAGTATACATCCATACAAGCCTATGGGTCATTCCATTTGTTCGACCATTCCAAATACGTTCCAATACTACCCCTCCTTGATTCATTTCAACATCTTCAAAAACCTTGTCAAAGGCCTCTTCTATGTCTTTTTGAGTGTGTTCTTTTACTCGAACTTCAACAGCTGTAAATGCCATAGTTTGAGCCGATAATACAAGGGTTGACAATAAAGCAACTGCAAACATTATTTTTTTCATCTTAATTGTTTTGTGATTAATAAAAATCAAACTTAAAAATTTTACTTGCCTTTTGCAAATAATATACGATTCAAAATCTGTTTATTTTTTTGATTTTCTTTGTTAAAGAATTTTTCCCACCTAATTCATCAATTTGAAGGTGTCATACTGCTTGTATTTTTTTGCTTTTAGAGAATAATTTACTGTTTTCTTTTTTTAAAAAACCTAAAAAAACACTAAAAAAGCATGAAAAAAAGACTAAAAATGGACAAAAATATCCAATATTGGATTTTGGGTTTCAAAAGAAAAAACGTTTCTTTTTGGACATTTGAGAAATCTATTTGATTGGCTTTTAGATTTTTTATTTTACCCAAAAGAAGTTGCATGCAAGATTATCCATAAGTTATAACAGACATGTGTAGATCAGTTAATCAGTGGTTTTATCTCTTTCAGAAGGTTTTTATATCTTGTAGTATATTTAATACACTACCATGAAAAAACTATTCTTAATTTCACTTATTTTCCTTAGTTGCAGCCCAAAAGAGAAAAAATGGAAGAATTTAATCATCAATAACTCATTGGATGGATGGCATATTTTCCAAGACGATGGCACAAAAAAAGGATGGAGTGTTAAGGATAATATTTTGATCTTCGATACTCTTTCTAGCTTAGAATCAGGACAAGCGGACGCCAGTATACTATCCAATAAAATGTATTCTAGTTTTGAAATTATTTTTGATTGGAAAATTGAGAAAGGAGGAAACAGCGGATTTATGTGGGGGGTCAGAGAAGATGCAGCCTATAAATTTCCTTATCAAACCGGACAAGAAATTCAAATCATTGATGTTGCTGCTTATGAAACACCTGAGCAAATATTAGGTGGGGAAATTGAACTTAATAATATCCTGAGGGATTTGGATGATAGAAAACATTATTTGGGTGCTGTTTATGATTTATATGCTCCTACAATTAAGAGCCCACCAAATCCAGCAGGTCAATGGAATACATATCACATTAAGATTGACCAAAAAAACAATTATGGCTTTGTTAAATTAAATGATTCCCTGATTAATGCATTTGAATTAAGAGGTGACCAATGGAATGTTTTATACAACCAAAGTAAATTCAGTAAGTCAGATGATTACCCCTATTTGGGAGAAAAACGCTGGTATGATTTTGCAAAGTTTTCTGAAGGATATATTTGCTTTCAAGATCATCCTGGAAAGTCTTACTTTAAGAACATTAAAATCCGTGAATTAGAAGATTAGTTGCCTTGAATTAAAGAAATAAATTGAGCCTAATAATGAAATGATTTATACTAATTTAAATGAACTGTTTATGAAAAAAATAATCGGAATTATGATTTTTCTTATTGCTTTTGCAAATCCAGGAATTAGTCATTCACAACCCTCAACACCCATAGAACAATGGGAAGGAAAAACAATCTTACTTATTGCAGCGCATCCCGATGATGATTATCAATCTCATGGGACATTGGCTTTGCTAAAAAACAATAAAAATAAAATCTTCATTCTCACCTTAACTACTGGAAATGTTGGGACCAGGGATCCCAAAATGAACAAGAATGATTTATCAAAAATAAGAAGACAAGAACAAATTGAGGCGATGAAAGCAATAGGTCTTTCAGAGCAACAATACATTAATTTGGGATATGATGACGGAAGGGTTGAATTCGCAGATAAAGAAGAAATAATTGGAAAAATTGTTTATCACATTAGAAAAATCAGACCTGATGTTTTGATGTCATTTGATCCAGGGTTTAACTATCCAGTCTGGCATAAAAGTGATCATAGGGCAGCAGCTTATTTAACAGCTGATGCTGTCAGAGCAGCAGAGTGGCGTTTGATGTACGAAGGGCAAATAATTCATCAAAATCTGAATGCTTATTCGGTTCCAGAATTTCTTTTTTATGGAGGTAATATTAAGGATAAAAATTTTGAAGTAGATATTACAAAATATTTAGACAAAAAAATATTAGCAGGTTCAAAATACTTGTCTCAGTGGTCAAGTGGTTGGAATAATTATTTGGGCTCCGATCTAAATGACTACCCGATTGGTGAAAAAGATTCTGTTTTTAATAGGCTTAAAAGAAGAATAAAATATCAAAACAATATTTCTGTAGAAAGATTCAGATACTACAAAGGTATTCCTGACGCAATGGGTCGCGAAAAAAGGGATTGAATTTTTTAGAATTAAGAAATAAATTTATTTTCTTGAACAAGCAAAGATAACATCCCCCAATATTTTTTCTAAAATCCCTCTGGATTCGTCAGAATCAGAAAAAACAGGCATTCTATGGTCATGAAGAAATCTTAGAGCTTTGTGATCTAAATGAAAAACACAGTTTGTAAAGTAAGTCATGGAAATAACCAATGATGGTATTTGAGGCGATAACTCCCTAAGAGTCATAATTATTCTTTAAATTTAAAGAAATTAACCAAAACTATAATTATGACTGAATTTGAAATTTTTCAACTCTCAAACCAAATCTACATTAATAATGCTATTTACACCATAGCAGTGATATTAATGACAGCACTATCTTTTTACTTGATTAGAAGATCTAGAGAACTTAATTTTCCAGTTTATGGAAAAGCAATTCTTACCTTGTTTTGTACTTTTCCAATCTTTTTTGGACTTGAGGTAGCTTCGTATTTTTCGCTAAATCAAAAAAACACTTCGTTTCAATTATCGGAACTCAAAGAAATGGGTACTCCAATTTCAACGGTTGCAGAGTCTTACATCACTAACGTTGGTTATACCTTTGCTGATGGTCCAGCTTCACTAGCTCCCGACCTCCCTTATTTAATTATGTACGCTACAATATCCATTATGTTTATAGTTGGAATTTGGGGTAAACTTCCCGATGGTAACTAAGCTTGAACTTTATTTATTGACCAACTTCGCCTCTTGAGTGTGAATTGGATCAGTACAAACAAAAAAACCTCCAGATTCTGGAGGCTTTTTTGTTTAAGGTTTATATCATTTTGAAGCAACTATAGTTTTGTTGTCAATTCTGATTTGAGTGACATTCTTTCGTTTTGTCTACCCCACATTTCGATAGCTTCATTGTATATTTCCAAATCTTTGTCGTAAGAACCGTTGTACATTTCATTGTATAATTCTTTTAATGACTTGTCGGTATTGGGGAATTTCCCTTGATCGGTAAAATCATCAAAGGCATCGACAAAAATAATTTCGTTCATATTCCCCCCAGATGCAATTTTAAAAACCCCCTGCACGCCTGTGTAATTATTTTTTTTATAAACTTGAACAATTCGATTCGAAAACCTCCAAAAGTCTCCCAGTTTACCCGGCTTTATAATTCTAATTAATTTATGGATATGTTTTTTTGGCGCTGATTCAGGATCCCAATTGTAGCTTAGATTTTTTATCCTCCACCATACTTTTCTCCCCTCATAATTTTCTATGTATTGAGAAACATTTTCCATCCAATATTGAGTACCCGCATTAGATTTCATATTGTCGTTGAACCAACTAATATCTTTGTAACCCTGAATTCTCTCATACTTTCCCTGATTTTCTCCATCCATTATTCTGTATGTGGTAATTGCCGTCTCTTGGGTTTTATTGTATTTTCTTGTCTTTTCGGATGCTGCTTTTTCGAATTCTTTAGACATTCCCCTTTTAACTTCAACCTTTCCTGTAATCCAATATTCCCAATTTGGATTGGTCTGTGCGTTTATTGAAAAGATGAATAGTGATGCAAATAAGAAACTGATAGTTAAAGATTTTTTCATTTTAATTAATTTATGGTTAATAGAATAAATATATATAAACATAACAAATTAATTGCTTTTTACAATTAAAATTATGTGATGTAACAATTGTTTCTTATGAGTTTATTGCAATTGTCCTAATATTCCAATTAAACTTGGAGGAGGGAGGTAAAAAAATATTCTATTCCCATGGGGTATCGTCAAAATAAAAAATTATTTTCTAAAAATTTCAATAGAGTTCCAGTGAAAAAACACTTTAGTTTTCTTTAACTTTTATATTTTTGATTTTTTAAAATATACAACGTGAATTTGATTGTTCGATTCCATATTTTTCTTCTTTTACTTTTGTTTTCTTTTCCTGTAAAAGCTCAAATAAACAAGGATCCTTTTGCCAGAAGTGCAAGACTTCCAGATATTTCTGTTGGGGTAGGTTTTAATCAAAATACTCTTGAAAAGTATAGAGCTCCAGGAGGATCATTAGTGTTTAATGCAATGTATTTCGATTTTAATCGTCGTTTTTTGGTTGGCTTAGATTTTACAAAAAACATTAATAATCGATCCTCTACAATCTTTATTCCTAGTCAAAACCAAGAAATTGGTGATGTCGGAAATTTCAGAAGACTCATTTACAACTCAACCATTTACTCTGTTAGAGGAGGGTTTATTTTTAATGAAAAATTATATGTAGTTGTGGGAACTGGTGTAGAAAGTCTCAATGAGTTTAAGGAGTATCATGCACAAGACAGTAATGCATACTTAACTGTTTTTCATCAAGAAACAAACGAGACTAATTTGTTGTTTTACACAAAGTATGGTGTAATGTATAGGATTAATAAATTTATATCAGAATTTTTTTATTCTAAACGTGGAATTGGTTTTGGTGTAAATTATTTCTTTGGGGATTAATTTCTATTGAGTAAAATAAGTAGATGTAGTTCTAAATTTTCTTTGGAATTATGGGCATTAAATTTTTAAATATCTTTAAGCAATTTTATATTTGAAAATGAATAAAACCACAGAAAGATTAAGAGAACTTAAGAAACGACTCGATAAAGAGGCGGAACACTTTGATAATTTAATTGATATTTTAAACTCTGACAAAAGCAAAGAAAAAATAATTAAAGATGTTAAAAGAGAGTTGCTTTTGGGACAGCTAAAAAGAAACGTAATTGTAACCCAAGAATTTGCAAAATTAACAGCCGATGATGTTATTTTAGATGCTGAGGGTCAACAAATTAAAGCTTATGCAGAAGATGTTTTAAAAGATGTATCACAAGACAATAAAAAGTCCCACAAGCTTTACTAATCAATTAATTTTAAGATAATAAGATGGGTTTTTTGAAATCATCAATCTTTTAGATGAAAATATAAATCGTGAAGGTTTTATAAAAATTCCTTAGCGCTTATCTAAAGCAATGAAGTTTTTAAAAGGCGTTTGCAAGTTCAAGAACGTTTGACCGAACAGATTTTAGAGTGTATTAATTCCACTTTAAAACCTCATGGTGTTGCAGTTGTTATTAAAGCATCTTACATGTGTATGATGATGAGAGGAGTTCAGAAACAATACTCTACCACTACCACATCTGGCTTTAGGGGAACTTTCAAAGAAACGGATACTCGAAATGAATTTTTAAGGCTTATTACTTCAAGTTTAGCCTAAGTTTAATATTACTTTTCTTATGAACACAAACACCAAAATTAAAGCGGTATATCCAATAAAAAAGGGTATTACGAACCTCTCAAGTTCAAACACTATCATAATTGCCATCAGTAGAAGTTGAAAGCCAAGGCCATAAACAGAAATTAGAGTCATAAACCACTTTGGGAATGGTTTGGAGTAACTTGCATTTTTATCTATTGTGTATATGATTTTGTCAAAACAAACATATAAAACAGTGTAAATTTTATGGAATAAATTTACTGTATTCTGATTTTCTCCCTTAAAAGCTTTTGGCCTGGTATTTTCAAAAACTCTACTGGTCGAGTCACCCTGAACAGAATTTCGTAAAATAACATAATAGTAGTTGTAAAGAGTACCTTGAAGTTGAATTCCTAAAAATGCTATCAACATTAAGATTATTGAAGTATTTGTGATGTGCCAAAAAGTTAATAAAAAACAAAAGTTAAGGATTAAATCTGCTATTGAATCGTAATATCTTCCAACATAGGAAGGCTGTTTTTTTAGACGTGATAATTCACCATCTGCAGCGTCTAAAATGGATTTCAATATTATAAAAAATGCAGAGGAAAAGAGATAACCATTTAACAATAAACCAATTGCTGTAAAACCAGAGATAATAAACATGGTGGTAACATCAATGGGGGTGAAATTGGTGTGCTGAAATTTATTCGCAATCCATTGGCCTGCTGGGCGACCGTAATCAGACAAATCTATAAATTGATATTCTTTTGGTAATTTTGCCATTCCTAATTTGAGGGGAAATTTAAATTATTTAACTTTATAAAAGTACAACGATTTTTTTTCTTTGATTTTATAAACTTATTAATGCTATTTCAAAACTCTTTTAAAATCTTGTTTTCACTATCTTGTTTCTCAATCTAAAATGATTTAATATGAAAATGTATCATCTTGAAGATTTTAAAACAAAAATTAAAACACTTAATTTAAATTGGGAATATAAAAATAACGGAATTTATAAAGAATTTATATTGAATGATTTTAAGGAAGCATTAAGCTTTATGAATCAAGTTGGGGAGCTTGCAGAAATTCAAAATCACCATCCAAAATGGACAAATCTTTATAATAAAGTTCAGATATATTTGACTACTCATGACTTTAATGGTATCACTGATAAAGATTTTGATCTTGCCCTTGGGATAGATCAAATATTCTCTAAACTTTAAATATCTATTTTACATTTAGTTAAATAAATGTAGGATTATAATTACTTACCAAATAGAGGTAAAACAAGTGTCTAGGAAAAAATTAGGGAAACATATAGAAATCCAAATGCATTGGAGAACAATGTATAAAGTTTACTCTTTATTATTTCGATATTCTGATGGAGTAATATTTTTTAACAACTTGAAAACTCTATTAAAATTTTCTTGTGAACTAAATCCAGATTTTTCTGCGAGTGCCTCTATAGAAAAGTTTTCTAGGTATCCTTCATCAATCAATTTAATTGCATACTCTATCCTATATGAATTAATAAACATCGGAACGCTCATATCAGAAAATGTCTTAATGCTATTCCTAACCAATTCATTTCGAATACCAGTTTGTACAGAAATACTGGCTGATGTATAATTGTTATCAATATAATTATGATTTTCTGTAAAAAAAGATTCAATTTGTTCAAATATTATTTTTAGGCCTTCATTGGATTCATCTGAGTTTATAATCCTTGTGAGGCTTGACAACGTTCTAGGATTTATTACTAAAGTTAACAGGGTAAAAATCCCAATCAATTTTGTTAGAATAATCACAATTAAAGACTCAATGTTAATTAAAAATAAACCAAGACATATAAGTGTAGAAAAACTTGCAATTGTAATGGGGATGTAATAAAATTTAAAAAGGTTAATTATATTCTTTTGAATTTTTTCTGTTATAATTTTACTCCTAAAAATTTGAAAGAACTTATTAAAAATTAATAGATTAATAAAAACTGCATTTATAATGCATAGCCAATAAACATCATCTTTTCCAATAAAATCATAACTATAAAACCCCAATAAGTTTTCTTTGACAATTTGGTCGTTTATAAATGAGAATAATATATTACCTGATGTGTTTAGAAAGTCAACTAATATTATAATTAAACAAGGTATAAAATAAATAAATTTAAGTCTAGCCCTTTTATTTTCAAAAATAGATTTTAAGAACAAATAGAAGAATAGAATAGAAAAAAATCGTCCAGAAACTACTGCAAATAATGGGAGTTGTTTATTAAATGTAAGGTGAAAAGACAGATTTATGACTGTTAAAAGCTGAAATGTAAAATGACATATAAGATACTTTATGTGATAATCATTTTCAATATTATGACTTCGATAAAGCCTAAAAATCACAATAATAATGATGATTAGTAAAAGATAAACCGGGTATATTTCCATTATCTAAATCAGTAATAAATTAATATTTTACTAGTAATAATGCAAATATAATCTTTATTTAACTTTTTAAATAACCAGATTTGTATTTGTAGTTTAATTTTTCAATTATGCACAATTCTAAATTACCTTTTTTGCAATTTCCTGATTAATAAAGCAATTTTTTTTTATGTCCAACAAAAAAAAATACTTAATACTTTTTTTGGTTTTAATTTTTTGTAGACTTTCTTCTTTTTCTCAAAGTATAACTATTGACGGAGGCGGGACTGTACGATGTCCAGTAGCATCCATAGGAGCTAGTTCTACTATATCGGGTAAAACCTATTATGTGGCTGATGCTGCGGCTATCACATCCATCCTCGATTCTGGCTTTTTTACTGTAGGCTCAACGGTAGTAACTCCTACTGATTTAAGTTGTATGTGTACCTCGCAAATAACCAATATGAGAGCTATGTTTAGCGGTAGAGTCACATTTAATGATGATATTTCTAATTGGGATACGAGTAGGGTCACTACTATGGAGGATATGTTTAGAGGCGCGAGTATATTTGATCAAGATCTATCCAATTGGGATACTAGTGCTGTAGTTAATATGCAACAAACTTTTTATAATGCTTCAGACTTTACCAATAATATAAATTCTTGGGACGTTAGCGGTGTTACTGATATGGATGGAATGTTTAGAGGAGCAACATTATTTAACCAGCCTCTAGATAGTTGGACTGTTAGTAGTGTTCTTTCTATGTCAAATATGTTTCGAGAAGCAACATCATTTAATGGTAATATCAGTGGTTGGGATGTTAGTAATGTTAGATATATGCAGTATTTATTTAGACAGTCTGATTTCAATCAGCCTCTTAATAATTGGGATGTTAGTAGTGTTTTAAATATGTCTGAGATGTTTTATTCTAGTGCTTTCAATCAAGATATTAGATCTTGGGATGTAAGTAGTGTTACTAACATGTCTAGATTATTTAGGAACACTGATTTTAATCATCCACTAAATAGCTGGACTGTTAGTAATGTGACTAACCTTAGTCAGATGTTCATGGATAATGATGAATTTGATCAACCACTTGATAATTGGAATGTGTCAAGTGCTACCAACATTTCAAATATTTTTAGAGGTTGTTTTGAATTTGATCAGCCATTAAACACATGGAATACCAGTTCAATTACAAATATGGCGGGGGTATTTTATAATGCCCGTAAATTTAATCATCCACTTGATAATTGGGATGTAAGTAAGGTTACACGTATGGATGATATGTTTTTAAATGCATTCGTGTTTAATGAAAACATTGACAGCTGGACTGTTAGTAATGTTACTAATATGCATGAAATGTTTAAGGGCGCTAAAGTCTTTGATAGAAATATTTCAGGATGGATAACAACAAGTCTAGAAAATATTTCTGGAATGTTTTGGGATGCTCGTGAGTTTAATCGAAATATAAATAGTTGGGATGTTAGTAGTGTCACTAATATGAATAATACATTCAGAAATGCTGATAAATTTAATCAACCTCTAAATAATTGGAACACTTCATCTGTTCAATATATGAGCTCAACTTTCAGAGCAAATGATCTATTTAATCAAAATCTTTCTAGTTGGGTTACTTCTAGTGTTGAACATATGCAACATACATTTATGAATAATACTGTCTTTAACAACGGCCAATCATCATCGGTATCCAATACCTTCCAGTGGGATACATCAAGTGTAGAAAGAATGGATGGTATGTTTGATAATGCAACCGCTTTTAATGGTAATATATCTGGATGGAATGTAAGTATGGTTATTGAAATGGACCGTATGTTTGCTGTCGCATCAGTTTTTAATCAAGATCTCTCTAATTGGAATACTTCTAGTGCAACTACTCTTAAGGCTATGTTTGCTGGAGCAGCTATTTTTAATAATGGTCTCCCAGCTGGTGTACCATCAACTATTATGAATTGGAACACTTCAAGTGTTACAAATATTAATTCTACTTTTAATAATGCACCTGCATTTAATGGTAATATCAGTGGTTGGGATGTTAGTAATGTTATATCGGCCGAAAATCTTTTTAATGGCGCCTCGAGATTTAATCAACCCATCGGTGGATGGGATGTAACATCAATTACTGATATGGATTATATGCTCAACTCTGCTTCTGTGTTTGATCAAGATCTCAACTGCTGGTGCGTGGAACATAACCCCAGTAGATCATCTTTTAGTAACAGTTCACCTATAAATTCAAAACCACTTTTTTTACCTAGATGGACGGAGCCATGCGACCCATCAATTGATTTTGGGCTTTCAACAATTGCTCAAGATGACGGGTTAATAACTCCTACTATTGTTAGTTCTGGTGGAACTTTTACCGCTTCAATTACCGGAGGAATTGTTCATAGAAATAATCAATGGGGTTCTGGTAAAGCAGATTTTTTAGATATTAACGCTGCTACAGGTGAAATTAATCCATCTAACTCCTTGGCTGGAGTATATGATATAACTTACTCAACTGGCGCTTGTAAAAGTTTTACAACCTCAATTACCATTCGCTCCGTAAATGATCCAATATATCAACTAAGTTATTCATCTAGTCCAATCTGTATATCCGATGGTGGAACTCTTCCTCCTGTAATAATACCCACAAACTCTCATGCTACAGTTCCCAGAATATACATTGATCCAGGGAATCCAATAAGTTATCCCAATATAGGAAATGCTCCAAATGGTGAAACCATAGTCAATTTAACTACTAACTCAGGTTTTACTCATTGGGAAGACGGCGTTGTTGGTGATGTTTCTGGTAACCATCCAAACTATGAAATAAGATCTGACAATAATGGAGTAGTTCACAAACCCGGATATTCATGGGAATTACTTAATGGAGCAACTGATAATAATTTTATTACAGATCAGGGTGATGGGAGTTATTTTCCACGTGAATCATCCTCTATTTCAATGTGGGTAAAGGAATCCAGTTGGTCAAGTACCACATTTTTGTTTGACTATACCAGCGGAAATGATACATCCGGAAAAATGTGGCTTTCCACCATTAATCCCTCAGGCGAGCTTCGCTGGCGTATTAAAACTGGAGCAGCAGAAAAAAAATTAACCTTTACCGCTACTGATATAGCAACAAGTGCAGATGGTGCACATTCTGTTTTTGTATCAGACATGGATGGGGATGGAGATATGGACATTCTATCGGCTTCTGATAGAGACGACACTATCGCTTGGTATGAGAATAACGGGGCTGCAGATCCTTCTTGGACCGCTTCGGATATAGCAACAAGTGCAGATGAAGCAATTTCTGTCTTTGCAGCAGACATGGACGGGGACGGGGATATGGATATTGTCTCTGCTTCTAAACTTGATAACGCCATTGCATGGTATGAGAATAATGGAGCTGCAGATCCTTCGTGGACAGCTTCGGATATAGCAACAAGTGCAGATGGTGCAATTTCTGTCTTTGCAGCAGACATGGACGGAGATGGGGATATGGATATTGTATCGGCTTCTTTTCGTGATGACACCATTGCTTGGTATGAGAATAATGGGGCTGCAGATCCTACTTGGACCGCTTCGGATATAGCAACTGATGCAGATGGTGCTACGTCTGTCCATGTAGCAGATATGGATGGTGATGGAGATATGGATATTGTATTGGCTTCTTATCTCGATGATACTATTTCTTGGTATGAGAATAACGGGGCTGCAGATCCTACCTGGGCCGCGGCTGATATAGTAACAGATGAAGATTATGCAAGAGATGTCCATGTAGCAGATATGGACGGAGATGGGGATATGGATATTATATCGGCTTCTTATTTAGATGATACCATTGCTTGGTATGAGAATAATGGGGCTGCAGATCCTACTTGGACCGCTTCGGATATAGCAACTGATGCAGATGGTGCAGTTGCTGTTTTTGTATCAGACATGGACGGGGATGGGGATATGGATATCGTTTCGGCTTCTGCTTTTGATAGCACCATTGCTTGGTATGAGAATAACGGGGCTGCAGATCCTTCTTGGACCGCTACTGATATAGTATCTGGTGATGGTGGATGGAAATATGGTGTTTTTGCAGCAGATATGGACGGGGACGGGGATATGGATATTGTATCGGCCTCTTATAATGATGACACCATTGCTTGGTATGAGAGTGTTATTACCTATGGTCAGGAAGACAATGTAAATCCAATGACAAATAATAATTGGCATAATTTAGTTTTTACAAGAGATGAATCTGGAAACCCCGCAGGAGGTGGGATTGTTAAGTTATATGTTGATGGAGTTTTAACTTCTGTTGATTACGGAACTCCTACCGGAGCCTTGGCCTCACTAGGTGATGTGATTTTTGGTAGAAATCAAACAAATCAGGGTGTTGCAAATGGTTTTGGGAAATTTACAGGAGAATTTGGACCAATCAGGATTTTCGCACACGAATTAACACAATCTGAAGTTGAATACGAATATGACATGTTTGCGCTTCGATACAAACCTGATTCCTTTGCAGCAACACCTGCAAATGCTTCTAGTCCCGCTGATGGACTTGATATTGATTTAAATACAGGAATAATCGATGTTTCAGCTTCTGCTTCAGGTACATATGTGATCACTGCTTCATGGACAGAGCCTACAAGTAGTAAAGTTCATACTTCTTCTAATACAATTACAATTGTAGGTTCTGATCCTAGTTTTAGTTATCCCTTTTCAACAATTGCTCAAGATGACGGGTTAATAACTCCTACTATTGTTAGTTCTGGTGGAACTTTTACCACTACAATCACCTCAGGGCTTTTTCATAGAAATAATCAATGGGGTCCAGGTAAAGCAGATTTTTTAGATATTGATTCATCTACAGGCGTTATTAACCCATTAAACTCTCTAGCTGGAGTTTATGACATAACATATACAATTGGTTGCGAAAGCTCTACAACTTCAATTACTGTTCGTTCTGTAAATGATCCAATGTATGAACTAAGCTATTCATCTAGTCCAGTTTGTAGAAGTACTGGCGGAACACTTACCCCTACAATAATTCCCACAAACCAGCATCGTACGGTTCCTACAGTATATCTAGATCCAGGAAATCCAGTTAGTTATCCCAATGTAGGTAATGCTCCAAATAATGAAGCAATAATTAATTTAACTACTAACTCAGCATATACTCATTGGGAATTAGGCGTAAGATCTGATAATTCCCTGAATCATCCAGATTATAAAATAAGAAATCTCACTAATGGAATTGTTCACAACCAGGGATACTCATTTGAGCTACTTCCTGGGGCAAATGAAGATAATTTAATTCAAAATAATAATAGTGATGCGGATAGAAAATCTTGGCCAAGATACAATTCTTCTATTTCAATATGGGTAAAGGAATCAGACTGGTCTGACGATACAATGGTCTATGACTTTACAAATGGAGGTGATACAAGTGGTAAAGATTGGCTTATCTCTGAGGGTGGGGTATGGAAAAGAAGAACTAGAACATTTGCAGGAGATGGTATTTATGTTTTAGGAAATAATACGCTGACTAATAATCAATGGCATCACATAGTAGTAACTAGAGATATAACTGGAGGCCCTGGATCAGGAAATTTCACGGGAATTATTAAATTTTATGTAGATGGAGCTTTAACTAGTACTGTGACAGGAACCGCCAATGGAGCATTAAACGATAGGGGTGAAGTGTTTTTTGGCAGAGATCAAACTACCCAAAATAATGCAACTAATTCTTCTATGTTTGAGGGAGAATTTGGTCCAATTAGGTTGTTTAAAGTAGATTTGACACAATCTGAAGTTGAACATGAATATGATATGTTTGCTCTGCGATATAAACCTGACTCCTTTGCAGCAACCCCAAGTGGACTTTCAATCAATGCAGCTACTGGAATAATCGATGTTTCAGCTTCCGTTTCTGGTACATATGAGATTATCGCTTCATGGACAGAGCCCATAAGTGGTAAAGTTCACACTTCTTCCAATACAATAACTATTCAAGATCCAGATGCTGGGTTTAGTTATCCTTTAAATAATTATTGTCAGTCTACTCTTTCAGAAATTACTCCCACAATTACTGGAGATGCAGGAGGTGTTTTTAGCTCTTCTCCAGCTGGTTTGGTAATTAATCCAGCGACTGGAGTAATTTCTCCAACCGCTTCTTCTGTAAATACATACACTGTTGAATATGCTATTTCTGGTGCATGTTCTTTAACATCTACTTTTACTTTAAAAATTACAGAATTTTTAGCAGATGCGAGTTTCAGTTATCCCGGTAATTATTACTGTCAGGGCAGTTCCGTTTTCATAAATCCAGTAGTTACTAGTCCCGGAGGATCATTTACTTCTAATCCTGCAGGTCTTGACAGGAATTCAACCGGTGGCATAAATGTTGACTCTTCATCGCCAGGAACTTACATTGTAGAATATAGTACACCAGGAGACTGTTCTTCAACTTCAACTTTATCTATTCAAATAGATGCTCCAGATGCGCCTACACTTTCATATTCCAGTTACATTGGTTGTGAAAATGCAAATCCTTCTTTAAATCTAAATCCAACTTTAAATATTGCGGGAGGGAGTTTTAGTTCTTCCCCATCAGGATTAAATTTGAATTCAACTAGTGGAATTATCACTCCTTTTGGTTCTAGTACAGGAAGCTATACGATTGTTTATACAACACCGGGATCATGCCCGGGCGCAACAAGTGTTTTGTTTGAGGTTTACCCTGCAGATGATCCAACGTTTAATTACTTTCAAAATTCTTTTTGTAAAAGTTTATTTAATACAATTACCCCTACCATAACTACAACTGGAGGGACTTTTAGTTCCAGTCCAATAGGGCTAAACATTGATGCATCCAATGGAGCAATAAATCCAGCACTTTCTGATGTAGGCACCTATACTGTCGAATACACCACTGCCGCTATATGTTCATCAGTTTCATCAACTGTAATTATAATTAATCCCGTAGAAAATCCAATTTTCACATATCCTGATAACACTTATTGTCAAGGAACTACAGAAAAAGTAACTCCCACTCTTTCAATATTTGGTGGAACATTTACATCGAGTCCCTCTGGATTAGATATTGATTTTCTTACAGGAGAAATTGATACTAATTTGTCTGCTGTTTCAACCTACACAATAGAATATACCTCAGTCGGAATATGTTCTGGGATAGCATCTTTTACTTTAGTAATCAATGATTTTAAAAATGATCCTGATTTCAG
Organism: uncultured Flavobacteriaceae bacterium; assembly: GCA_943789305.1. Classification (GTDB taxonomy): domain Bacteria; phylum Bacteroidota; class Bacteroidia; order Flavobacteriales; family Flavobacteriaceae; genus Arcticimaribacter. The sequence goes on from CALSTP010000001.1 coordinate 320,674, forward strand.
CTATCCTGCTTTATTATACTGTATAAGTGACCTATCAACTGTTACACCAACAATAGAGACTCCTGGAGGAACATTTACCTCAAGTCCAACGGGATTAAGCATTAACGCAGCCACAGGGAATATAATTCCAAGCTTATCATCGGTTGGTAGTTATACAATCGGATATACCACAGCGGGTGATTGCCAAGACACATCTTCATCTACAATTGAAATAAAAGCTATTGACAACTCGAATTTCAGTTATAGTTCAAATCTATTTTGTACACAAAACACTTCTTTAGCCTCACCCACAGTTACAACTTTTGGAGGGACATTTAGTTCCAGTCCCACAGGGCTTTTGATAGATCAAATAACAGGTATTATTAATCCTGCTAGTTCAGTTTCTGGCGTTTATAATATTACATACACAACTCCCGAGACTCTATCCTATCCCATTGTTACACTTGGATGTGTTAGTAGTACTACCATTTCTATAACTTTATCTTCACTTAACACAGGAACTTTTGATTATGGCTATGCTCCTGAGACAGAGTTCTGTCCTGATGATAGTGATATTAGACCCTCTATTAGCTGGTTCTGTCTCGGGTACATTCTTCAGTTTACCAGCTGGGCTTGACATAAATCCAACAACTGGGAAAATTGATTTTCAAAATTCAACTTATGGGACATATAGTATCTTTTATGAAGTCCCATCCCTTTGTGGAAATTCGACCTCGTCATCAACCATTATACTTAAAGAAGATTGTACCCTTACTTGTGATATAGATGGCGATGGTGTTTGCTGTGCAAGTGAAATATTATATGGAACAATTTGTTCAGATCCATGTGATTATTTTTTTCCAGGAGTAGTCTTTAATAATTTGTCTTCTAGTTGGAATAATCTTGATTGTGATGGAGATGGAGTTTTAAATGGAGACGAGTTAAATGATAATACTGATCCAAGAAATGCTTGTAGCTATTTTGTAAATAGTATTACATCAAGCATTACTTCTATTGACAGAGACTGTGATGGCGATGGGGTTCTTGATTCAGCTGAAATATTTGATAACACCAACCCTTTCAATAGTTGTTCCCTAAATATAAATAATGTAACACTTGTAGTAACCTCTCAAGGTGACTGCGATGGTGATGGAGTTTCAGACTTGATTGAGGTTATCGACAATACTAATCAAACTAATGGATGTAGTTATTTATTAAGAAGTGTAAACACAACATCAAGTCTTGCATGGCAGGCACAAGATTGTGATGGAGACGGAGTTATAAACGGAAACGAACTAAGAGATGGTACTAATATCTTTGACAGATGCGATTACAAATTTGAGAGCTTAACTATATTTCCAATTCGGGGATTTGATTGTGACGGAGATGGTTTGACCAACTGGCAAGAAATTGTAAAAAGTAGAACTAATCCTCAAGATAGATGTGACTTTGATCTAGAATTTGTCGATTCACTACCAGATGAACAATGGAATAAATTTGATTGTGATGGAGATGGTTATGATAATTATGTTGATAAATTTCCAACATATAAATTTGAGTGGTATGACACAGATAATGATTCAGTAGGTGATAATCGAGATTTAGATGATGATAATGATGGTATTGAAGACATGCAAGAAGGTTTTGATGATTTAGATAATGATGGAATTCCAAATAATCTTGATTTAGACAGCGACGGAGATGGCTGCTCTGACACAGTTGAAGCCGGATATTCTGATCTCAACATAGGTCGTATAACTGGATCTGATCCAATTGAAATAGACCTTGAAGGGAAAATTTTATTGAATGAAGGATATACTGAAATTTCAGATAATGATGCTAATGGAGTATTAGATTTTTTAGACAAAGGCTCATCTGCAGAAATCTATTTAGAGCCAATCGAAAAACAAAAAATTAATAAAGGATCATCAAATGAAATTTATATTCTTGCAAGTTCTGAATCTGCAATTAATTATAAATGGCAAGTAAGCAAAAAATCAATTTCTTCCACATCATATGACCAATGGGTTGAAATTTCAGATAATGAATTCTACAGTGGTACAAATACAAATAAACTAACTGTTTATAATACGTCCTATAATATGGAAGGATGGAAATATAGAGTAATCACCTTTACGCCAGATTATATTTGTGGGGGAGAAATCATTTCGGGATCAAGCGAATTAATAATCACCAATTTGGAGATCCCCAAAGCATTTTCTCCAGATGGAGATGGAATCAATGATAAATGGACTGTTAGAGGAGGTTTAAATGAAAATTACCCTAATAATAAAATCGTTGTTTTTAATAGATGGGGAATAAAAGTATACGGAGCTACAGGATATCAAAATGACTGGGATGGGACATATAATAACAATATAAGCACCACCAGCTCGTCAAATCTTCCAGTGGGCACATACTTTTATGTTTTGGACTTAAATGGGGATGGTTCGGATGTGAGAAAAGGATATGTATATATTACAAGGATGAACGATGAATAAATATATAGTTTTAAATATCATCCTTTTTTTATTCTTGAATATACATAAAATTCGAGCACAGCAAGAAATCAATTTTAGTCAGTATATGTTAAATAGTCAATTATTTAATCCTGCTTTTTTTGGATTAGAGGAGAATTTAACAATTAGCTCACTTAATAGCTTACAATGGTTAGGTTTTGAGGGAAATCCAACAACTAATTCGATTCTTTTAGATGCCAAATTAAAAAATAATTTAGGAATAGGTATGGAACTGATTAGTGATAAAATAGGTCCAACCAGTAGTAACTTTATAGCGATTAACGCAGCATATCATCTTAAGTTAAATAAAAATTCTCAAAAACTTTCACTAGGAATTAAAGTAAGTGGTAACGACCACAATATCAGTTTAAATAGTATGAGTTTTGATGACACAACTGATCCAAATGCTAGGACTAAGGACAGTTATTTTATTCCAAATATTGGCTTTGGACTTCATTACTATTCAGATAAGTTTTACCTAGCCTTTTCAATACCCTATTTTTTTGAGCCCAAGGCAATAAATAAAAAAAGGCATTATTATGTGTCGGGTGGTTTTAAAAAGGAGCTTAATAAAAAATTAATAATTAACCCTAATTTTTTATTTAAAAAAGCTGCAAACACACCAACGAGTATCGATGTTTCAACCATGATTTTCTATGAGAATTTATTTTGGTTTGGTATAAATTATGGAGCTTCTGAAAATGGCTTTATTACCCCTAGTGACTCAGGTAGCAACTTAAGCTTTATCTCAGGATTTAAGTTAATTCCTTCCCTTTCAATAGGATATTCTGTTACATCACAAATAGGAAATTGGACAGGATCTGCTAACAGCCGTTCTCATGAAATTTACATTAAATTCAGTTCATCTAAAAAATTATCTCAATCTTCTGATGAAACTTCAATTGGAATGGAGGTTGAAATTTCCCAACAAAAGAAATCAGACAATTGAGTAAATGATTTCGATCAATGTCAATTCCGTTTAAAGTGATGTTTCCAACCATGACATTCTTTTTTGAATCCATGATTTTAGATTTATAACATAGCTATTATGATTATCGTACCGATCCGGTACAGGCCAAACTTCCACATTTGGATCAAGAAGTCCAGGATAAAGGGCAAAGTTTTTATCAAGAGATTTTGCTATATAAAGTTCGTATCCATCTACCTTTGATAGGATTTCATCTAAGTTATCCATGTAATAACTAAACCTTTTTTTAACTAATTCCTTAAAATAAGGGTCTTCTAACATTTTTTCGTACCAGATATTTTCTTTAATCCAAAATCCCTCTGGGTCCTCAGCACTGGAATAGTTGACGTTACCGAAGGCAAGATCAAAATCCCAGACAGGTCCCATCTTGATTTTTTCACCAGGGACATAATTTAAAAAGATACTTGAAAATGATTTTGCATCTTGATTTTTTGATATTTCATTAACAAGAAACCAATCAATAAAGCTTGGGAGATCAATAAATGATCTATAACCTAAATCAGGATCTTTAAAGTTCTCTCCAAACAAGGCTGATTCAAAATTATTTATGTAATCTTTTATTAAGTTGTATTCATTTGAATTATAATCAACATTAGGTTCTTTAATATTGAATACCCCTTGTTCATAATGAGAGGACCATATATTAGACCGGAAATAAACATCATCAATATCTATTCTTCCCTGGGCATCAGTATCAATTTCAACTAAGTAACCATTATCTCCAATATTTACTCTGTTTGATGATTCTTCTACTTTTTGACCCACTAAATAAATTCCAACGTATTCGTTATTAACGTATAGATCTATGTATTTAGCTTGAGGGACATAATCGAAACGGCTTATGTTTGATATTTCACGTGCTATTTTATTACGGATTAATGATATGTCTGAAATTTCAGCAAGTAGCACCCATTTTTTGTCAGCAGACATGTTTAAAACGTCTGTTTTTTCACTAAATTTAATTTGATAAGGTTTTTTTCCCCATATTCCACCTTGCCACCAAGTAGAATTTCCTCTACCTTTAATTTTCATTTTAGTATTGGGCAGGTTTGTTAAGCCATCACTACCGATAATTGAGACAGAACCCTCTATGTAGTCCTCTTTTGAGTTAATCTCAACTCCAACCGTATCTAAATATAAAATAGGAATATTTATTAAATTCTCCGAACCAGAACTGTCCTTAGAACAGGATAAAATTATAAAAACAATTAACAGATTAAGCTTTTTAATTAATTCCATAAGCATCAATTTTTATTTACGAGACAAACAGTTCCACAGAACTATCTTTATTATCTGTTTTTTGAAGATTTAGCAGTTATATTAAGGGTTTTTTCCAGATCAATGTATGTATAATTTCTAAAATTAAATAAAAAACCATTCATTTTTTTTACGATGAATAGGATGGAAATTTAAGTAAATAGTTTTCAAGCCAGATTATGGAGAAGGTGTATAAAATCATTTAACAACCAAAAGAATTAATGATTTTCTCTTGTATTTACTTTTCAGAAAACCTAAAAGAAGAGCTTTAAAACTTAAAATTCAGAAATATATTAATATTCTACTCTAATATTTGGACTAAATTTCTTTCTAGTTCAAATGTTATAGAGAAATTTCGAGCAGTTTAATTTAACTATCTATCTGAGTTAGGATAATTCACTTTAGCAGCCTGAATCTCCTAAAATTCTCATACATTATTTTTAACAGGTTCATCATGAATTTTATTTACAAACGCACCAGATTTATATTCTTTGCTGGGATTTTTACTGTCTTTTTAATTTCTAACCATAGTTGTCAAACTATGGATGATTTACAATCTGATTATTTACTTCAAAAAAATCTGATGGATGATCTAAGTATTAGGGTTAATTCCTTAACTGAGGAAATACTTCAACAAAGAACAATTACTTCTAGTTTAGTTGAACAAATTACTCAATATGAAGAAACTTTATCTCAAAATTCTGACTTGTTACAAGATACAATTGATGACGTTGAAAATTTGGAAGATACTTTAGAAACCTTAATTAATGACGTTAATAATATTGAAGATAATTTAGAATCTATTTCAGATTATGTTGGTGAGATGATTGAACAGTCAGGAGACTTATCGGGAGATTTAAATAATCTTTTAAACCAAGTTAACCAGCTTGATTTAATAATTCAGGATCTTATGGTTATAATTAATAACCTTGAGGTAAATCTTCAAGATGATGATTCAGATGATTCAGATGATTCAGATGACGATTCAGATGATTCAGATGATGATGATGACGCTGACGATTCAGATGATGATGATGACGCTGACGATTCAGATGATGATGCTGAAATCATTATTTGTAGTGATTGTCCACAAAAAATTTCTGGATATGATATTTTTATAGCTGGGACATCTGAAACAGAGGGTGCAGTTTATTGGGTTAATGGGCAAAAAAACTCAATAAATGTGAATTCTTTTGCAACTGATATTACAGTAGATAACAGTAAAGTTTTTGTTAGTGGTTATACCTATGGATCAACAGCTAAATATTGGGAAATAAATGGTCAAAATATAGTTCAGAATGATCTTCCAGGGTTTCAGGGCGAAGCTCAATCTATTGTTGTAAAAAATAACAATGTATATGTTGGAGGATATTATTCTCATGCAGATGGAATGAGTGGTGCTTATTCTTGTTATTGGAAAAATGGAGTAAAATATAATAATTCACCAAGAAATGGGGATCATGCTTCTTTTGGCATTGATGTAAATTCTGCGGGTGATGTTTTTTTAGCGGGTTATTATTTAAATAATCACCACTATGTGCTTCCAGCATATTGGAAAAACAATCAAAGATCAAACTTATCAAGACCAAATAATCAAACCGATGGAGAGGCAGTTACAGTAAAAATAAAACCAAATGGCACCACGGTATACGGTGGATTACTATCGCTTCCTCATAATTTTTTGGGCTCTGTAACTAAGCCCGCCTATTGGGTTGGAAGTCAAAGAACAGTATGTAATATAGGGCAGGTACCAGAATGGCAAAACTCTGGCGTGCATGGAATGCATCTTGAAGGAAATACTGTTTATCAGGCTGGTTGGACCATGAATATGGTTGGGCAATATCCAACATATTGGAGAAATCAAACCAAACACATCCTTCAAGGGGCAACAGTTAACGGAACACGATATGATCAAGGTAAAGCTACTGATATTGCTATTGTTGATGGAAAAGTTGTAGTTATCGGAATGCTGACGGGTGCTCCCTTATTAGATCCCAATGGAGTACAATATGATTTTGGTGATGGTCCAGAATACAATAATGATACTGGTTATCCTTGTATATGGATAGATGGAACTATTCATATTTTGGATACATTAGGGGATTTTGAAGTTGGTGGTTTTTTCATAAAATAACATAACAACAAAATTTTAAATTGAATAAATATTTCTTTTACATATTAATAGTATTTTCTTCTTCTCTGTTTTCTCAGGAGTCAAGTATCATTTTTAATAGATTTAATCTTAGTGTTTTTAACCCGGCCTATGTAGGTGTTAATGGGTCAGCTATTAATCTTAATTCAAGAGTTCAATGGTTAGGGGTTGAGGATGCTCCTTTGACTAATTATTTAATTATTCATTTGCCTGAGAAAAAAAATGCAAGTTTGGGATTTACTATTCAAAATGATAGAGTTTTTGTTGAAAACAAATCGCAGGTAACAATCGATTACAGTTATAAACTTAAATTATCTAATAGTAGTTATGTTTCATTGGGGCTTAAAGCTGGTGGAAGATTTTTTAATGTTAATTTCAATAAAATTCCAAGAATTTTTAATGATTCAAATCAATCAATTTCAGAATCTGGAAATTATTTTTCTCCAATTTTAGGAGCTGGAATAAGTTACATTTCTAAAAAATGGTTTCTAGGCGTTGCTGTCCCTGGATTATTAAACAGTATTGGCCTTAACAAAAACCAAGACTGGGAATTAACAAACAGAGATTACACCTATCTTCATGTAAGTGGGGGTGTTTACCTAAACTTATCTGATAAATTCTCTGTCAATCCATCCTTAGTTTATAGATCAATTCCAAGGCAGCCCGATTTATTCAATTCAATTATTGAAATGGATTATAACGATAGATTTTCCTTGGGGTCAGTTTTCACTAATAACAATACCATGGCGCTTTTTTTTAAATTAAAAAGTAAAAAAGGATTTCATATTGGTTATGGATACGAGTTTTCATCAGCAAGTGATATGCAAGCAATTAAAAATTCAACCCACGAGCTAATGCTTCGTGTTGATTTAAAGAGTAAAAAAAAATCAGAGGTTAGTAAAGACTCTGAGATTGACAATAATATAGAAACTCAAGAAAATGAATAATTTAAAAAATAGTTTTTTAATGTTTTTTGTTTCATTTCAATTATTGTTTTTCTTTTTGAGCTTTAATTTATCTGCTCAAGTTTCCGCTACTTTAACTATCGATTCAAAAGGTATAGTAAAGTGTACTTCAGGCTGTACTGAAGGAAATACTGGTGCTATAGGTCCGGATATATATACTATTCATGATGATGCATCTTTAAGTGGTAAACCTATTTCTGATACCGATTGGAATAGAGTAGTTACTACTCTTGTTACATCGCCGGTGGGTTTATTTAGTGGTGAAACAGGTTTTAATCAAGATATTAGTTCTTGGGATATGAGTAATGTTATGTTTACGATTAGCATGTTTGGGGGTGCCACAAGCTTTAATCAAGATATTGGCAATTGGGATTTGAGTAATGCCATTAACATAGGTGAAATGTTCAAGGGTGCCACAAGCTTTAATCAAGATATTGGCGATTGGGATGTTAGCAATGTCACTAACATGGCTGAAACGTTCATGGGTGCATCAGCCTTTAATCAAGATATTGGAAGTTGGGTTACTTCTAATGTGACCACCATGGATTCAATGTTTATGGAGGCCACAAGCTTTAATAACAACGGCAGTAACAGCATTAACAACTGGGATACTTCTAACGTAACAACCATGGAATATATGTTTTATAAAGCATTTATTTTTGATCAGCCTCTAAATAATTGGGATACTTCTAACGTAACAACCATGGAATTTATGTTTGGTACTACGGGAAATTTTAGTCTTTCTGATGCGATGGATTTCAATCAAGATATAGGGGACTGGGATGTAGGCAAAGTCCAAAACTTTCTGGCAATGTTTAGGAATAGTCTTTTTAATCAAGATCTATCCGACTGGGACGTTTCAAGCGCTACAACCTTGCGTCAAATGTTTGATCAAACAATGCAATTCAATAATGGAGGTGGATCATTAAGTTGTTGGGATACTTCGAGTGCGACAGATATGGATTGGATGTTTTATTTAACCCTAATTAATCAGGATCTTTCTAATTGGTGCGTTGCTTCGGTTACAGCTCAGAGCCCTATAGCACGTTTTGGTAATCTTGGTGGAACTAACCCTACTTGGGGAACATGTCCAGATAATTCAGTAGTACTTTCCATTAATGATGTTACAAAAACATTTGGGGATTCAAATTTTACAGTAACAGCTTCATCTAATCAATCAGGAATCCCTATCACCTATTCGATTGCTGACACAAGTATTGCGACAATAAATGCATCTAGTGGTCAGATTACTATTTTAAAATCTGGGATTACAACTGTTACAGCAAGTCAAGATAATGGCTCATGTATTTCAGGTAGCTCAAATATGACGCTAACGATTAACCAACAGAGCGTGAATATCGCTGCAAATGATATTGTATTGACTTACGGTGATCCAGCTTTTACCTTGACTGCCTCCTCATCCGTTACAGACAGAAGCTTTACTTTTACTATTAGTGATGGAACAATTGGTTCAATAAGTGGAAATGTTTTAAGCATTTTAAATGCAGGAACAACCAATATAACTGTCAGTCAAGCCTCTAATGATTTTTATTCCCCAGTATCAAAAGTGATTAGTCTAACAGTCAACAAAGCAACACCAACTTTAGACTTCCCAGAAATTACTAAAAACTATGGGGACTCAGATTTTACCCCTAATGTTACAACTAACAGCAGCGGTAATAAAACATTTATTGTTTCAGACACTTCAATTGCTAATTCCTTGGGAAGCTCGTTATCTATTGTTGGTATTGGTCAGACAAGCGTGAGCATTAATATAGATGAAACTGAAAATTATTTAAGTATTTCTGGAAGTACTACAATGACCGTAAATAAGGAAGTTCCTACTATAATTTTTAATGACATAATAAAAACTTTTGGAGATCCTGATTTTGATATTGCCGCAACTTCAAATAGCAGCGGCGCAATGAGCTTTTCTGTTGCAGATCCTTCAATCGCAACAATTAGTAGTAATACCATAACAATTGTTGGAGCTGGAACAACTTTAGTGACAGTAAATCAAAGTGAAACATCTTTATTTGCTCCAGAATCAGCAACTATGACTCTAATAGTTAATAAGGCTCCCCTTGATATTTCATGGTACGAGTCAAGTCTTAAAAAAGCGTTTTCAATGGGTCAGTTTGAATTAAAAGAGCCAACCTATCCATCTGATTATGGTGGTGTAATAAGGTATACGTCATCAAGCATATCAATAGCAAATTTTACAGGTAAGACTTTAAATTTTAATAAGATTGGTAGAATACTTTTAAAAGCTAGATTTGAGGGATCTGATAATTATCAAGATGCAGTTATTCAAGTAGTATTTGACATATTAAAAGATAATCAGGCAATAATCCCCTCAGAACTTCCCAGTCAAACCCCACTTAAAGATTTTACATCTATACCCATATCTGCATCATCAACTTCAGGTGCACCAGTTTATATTCAAGTTGCACCAGGTTCAGCAGCTACCATCTCGGGTACATTAGGGAATTATGAGTTAATTACAAATAGTCAAACTGGAATAGTTTCAATAACATACTTCACAGTAGAAAATGATCACCCAAATCATTACCCTGCCACATTGCGTTTTTCCTTAGATGTAGTCAAACTAAATCAGAATATAACTTTTAATCCTGAACCACCCTTGGAGATCCCTTACTCTGAAAATCTTACGATTCCAATCAATGCATTTTCCGACTCTAATCTTAATGTTAGCGTTGAAAAACAAGATATGGGTAATAGTAGTCTAGAAAACGATGTGCTTTCTTTTAGCGAGCTGGGACAGGTTTATATTACTGCTAAACAAAAAGGAGACCAGTTTTACAATGCAACACAAGCAAATAGGGTAATAACAGTAATTCCTGGTTTAACAGAGCTTTCTGATTTTTCTATTCCTGAAAAAATTGTTGATGAGGATGATTTTGAAATTACACCTCCACTATCTTCAAGAGATGGAGAAATCATATATACAAGTGATAATCCACAAGTTGCTGTTGTGTCAGGAACTACAATAATAATAATGGGAGTAGGTACCTGTAATATTTTAGCCTATATAGAAAGCACAAGTTTATACAATTCAGCAACAGTAATCACTGAATTTATTGTTAATTTCAGAGATACTGATCAGGACGATGTGCCAGATGATATTGATAATTGTCCCAATGTTGCTAATACCAGCCAATTAGATGATGATATGGATGGAATTGGAAACATTTGTGATCCTGATTCAGATGGGGATGGTATAAATGATGATTTTATTAACGTTTCACAACTTATTACTCCAGATACCTCTGGGTCTGAATCAACATGGAAAATTATAAATATAGATAAATTTCCTACCTCAAGAGTTTCTGTATATAACAGAAATGGTCAATTAGTTTTTCGTAAAAAAGCTTATCAGAATGATTGGAATGGTTCATATCAGGAAACAGGAAAGTTGTTACCTGCAGGGCCCTATTATTTTATTGTGGAGATTCCTGAAATAAGTGAATTAAAAAAAGGGTGGCTTTACCTTAATTACTAGTGTTGTTTAGCATAAATAAAAAAGTTAAAATTATGGATTTAAGTTTACCTTCTTTTTTTGAACTCAAATCTTACATAATAATTTCACTTTTATTAATTACTACAAATTCATTTTCTCAATACAATGAAAATAAATGGATTATTTCTGCTAGTTTCGATGCTGTCGACTTATTTCCTACAGGTCCAAAAATAGACGCCCCATACTACCCTCAGGGTGAATTTTTTGAGGATTTATTCAACGTATCTGACCATTGGAATTTTGGTGGACCATCAATTTCAATTTCAAAATTGATATATAAGGGCTTATACTTTGGCGCTGAAATGTCTCTTAATAAAATAAAAAAAATTGAAGGACAAGATAATATTGATTATCCTTATTATGCAGGACAAGTATTTCTCAAAAAAACTTTCTATTCTACAAAAAAAATAAGGCCGTTTATTAAATTCGGTTATGGTGTTTCTGGAATTGATAGAGGTTTATTTGGGGATACAATTCCATTTAGTCAGTATTTTTCTAAAACCCTATCACCTGGTATAGGAGTTCAGTTCAGAATCACAGATCACTTTGGGTTTGAAATTTCTTCTTCTTTTAACAAAGCGATTGACATAAACGGAATAACACATTTAAGACATAAGGCATCCATATATCTTGGCATTGGAGATAGAGATAAAGATGGTGATGGAATAATTAATAGAAAAGATAAGTGTCCTAAAACCCCTGGAATACTTGAATTTAATGGTTGTCCAGATAGTGATAGTGACGGGATTCCTGACCTTGAGGATAAATGTCCAAATGAACCTGGAGAGAAATTAAATGAAGGTTGTCCTGAAAAAGACGAGGTATTAAATGAAAATAAAATAATACCAAACAAAAATAAAGAAATACAACTGGAAGTAGTTAGCCCAACTTTTTCTGTGAACTCTACAAACACAAAAGAAAAGTCTGAAAATAAAGTTAGCGAAGATGTTTTAGGTATTTCTTCCTCAATTACTGATAAAATTAATGAAAACAGAATTATATATTTCCCTGCTGTAAGCACAAAAATATTGGGTAAAAAAAATCTTGTAAAATTAAAAAGTATAATTAATTTGCTTTCAAAAGAACAAGATTTAAGAGTCTTATTGCAAGGTCACTCCTCAGATGATGGAGATTCTTTTTTAAATCTAAATTTATCAAGAGATAGAGCAAATAGTATTAAGCGAACACTTATTGACTCAGGAATAGATCCAGATAGAATTGAAATCAAAGCATTAGGCGAGGAAGAACCAATTTTTGACAATAAATCCTTTAATGGTAGAGGGTTTAACAGATGTGTTTTAATTACTATTTTCTGATTGATATATAGTATTCCGGAGGCAACCAATAAAAAACTATCACTAAATATATAACAGATAGCTAAGATTTTCCCCTCAAAAAAGAGATTGAGTTTCCTAAGGTTTCCTTGAAATCTTTATGGGTACTATATATTAGAGCTTTTGAAATCAGCATTAATTTAACTTTGATTCAATTGGGTGAATTGAAAAAATAATGTAGTTTCATAAAAAATTATTATCCTATATTAAACTTAATTATGGTCACTAATACTGCATATCCAAAATTGCTTGAACCCCTAGATTTAGGCTTTACTATTTTAAAAAACCGTGTTTTGATGGGCTCCATGCACACTATGCTCGAAGATATTGACGGGGGGATTCCTCGTTTAGCCACTTTTTATGCCAAACGTGCTATAGGACAAGTAGGTTTAATTGTTACCGGAGGAGTATCACCTAACAAGCAAGGTCTGGCCTTGCCTGTGGGTCATCCATTAGATAATGAAGATGAAGCCGAGAAGCACAAGCAAATAACAAAAGCAGTGCATGATGAAGGAGGTAAAATTTGTATGCAAATCTTGCATGTGGGGCGTTATGGCTATACATCAGAAAATGTTTCTGCAAGTAATACTAAAGCACCCATTAGTCCTTTTCCTGCAAGAGAATTAACAGGAGATGAAGTAGAACAAACAATTAAAGACTATGTTCATTGTGCTAAAATGGCTCAGTATGCGAATTATGATGGTGTTGAAGTAATGGGATCTGAAGGTTATTTAATTAATCAATTCATTTCAAAAAAAACAAACCTTAGAACCGATGAATGGGGAGGGTGGTATGAAAACCGCATAAAGTTTCCTCTAGAAATCATTCGCCGTACACGAGAAGCCGTGGGAGAAAACTTTATTATTATCTACCGCCTCTCTATGCTTGATTTAGTTGAAGGTGGAAGCACTTGGGAAGATGTTGTTCAACTTGCTAAAGCCATTGAAGCGGCAGGCGCAACGATTATAAACACAGGAATTGGGTGGCACGAATCAAGGGTACCCACCATTGGGACTGTAGTTCCAAAAGCAGGCTTTGCCTGGGTGACAAAAAAAATGATGGGAGAGGTCAATATTCCACTCATCACTACCAATCGTATTAATATGCCTGATGTGGCCGAAAAAGTATTAGCCGAAGGTAATGCCGACATGGTATCCATGGCGCGGCCTTTTCTTGCAGATCCTGATCTAGTCTTAAAATCAATTGAAGGTAGACCCGAAGAAATTAATACCTGTATTGCCTGTAATCAAGCGTGTTTAGACCACACCTTTACTATGCAAGTTTCTTCCTGTATTGTTAATCCTCGGGCTTGTCATGAAACCATTTTGATACATGAACCTGCCCAACATAAAAAGAAAATTGCTGTAGTTGGAGCCGGACCTGCAGGATTAGAAGCAGCAACTGTTGCAGCAAAAAGGGGGCATTCAGTTGTCTTGTTTGAAGAAAAGCATGAGATTGGAGGACAATTCAATATGGCTAAAGTCATTCCAGGAAAAGAGGAATACAGCCAAACTATTCGATACTATGATAGTATGCTAAAAAAATATGGAGTTGAGTTGCGTTTAAATACAAGAGCAGAAGAAGCAACACTTATCGCAGAAGCTTATGACGAGATTATTTTAGCCACTGGAGTCACTCCTAGAACACTTGATATAGAAGGTTTCGATCATCCTAAAGTAATGGATTATGTTGATGTACTCTACAAAAATAAGACTGTAGGGAATAAAGTCGCAATCATAGGATCTGGAGGAATTGGGTTTGATATGGCCGAATATTTAGCCCACGATATGGCCCACGAATCGGTCAGTATGAATACCGAAAATTATATGAAAGAATGGGGAGTAGACATGACTTATGCTAAAGGTGGTGCTTTAGCAGAAGCTCCACAACCACTTGCATCTCCTAGAGAAATTTACTTGCTTAAACGCTCTAAAGGAAAACATGGAAAGAATTTAGGAAAAACCACAGGATGGATTCACCGCTCAAGTTTAACCATGAAAGAGGTAAAAATGATGGCAGATGTTAGTTATGAAAAAATAGATGATCTAGGTTTACATATTAAAGTAGGTGAAGTCCTTGATGTACTTGACGTCGATCATGTCATCATTTGTGTCGGGCAAGTTTCTTTAAAAGAATTGGAAGCAGGATTGTTGGCTGCCAACCAAACCGTACACTTGATTGGAGGAGCAAACATTGCCGCTCAATTGGATGCTAAAATGGCAATCAAAGAGGCGAGTGAATTAGCGGCAAAGCTATAACGATTCGTCAGATACTTAGTCTTTACCCTTAAACTTTTATCTTTTCCCCAGGGATTTATATTATCAGTTTTTTATATAATAAGTATAAATAAAAACGAGAGACAATCTTACGACTGTCACCCGTTTTGTAACCTTCACAAGCGACTTCTCGAACTTATTTTATCAAAACCTTAATTCATTTTTAAGTTTATGATGCTTAAGATCTAGGTATTATAAATCTAAAAATTTCATTAAACTTATATATAAGGGAAACAAAAAACCCTCCAAAAGGAGGGTTTTTGTACTCGAGGCGGGACTTGAACCCGCACGACCGCAATGGTCATTGGATTTTAAGTCCAACGTGTCTACCAATTCCACCACTCGAGCAATAGATGGTAGTAGAGCGAAAGACGGGATTTGAACCCGCGACCCTCACCTTGGCAAGGTGATGCTCTACCCCTGAGCTACTTTCGCAGAGTGGTGCAAATGTAAAACAAAAATCAAGAAAAATTTAGTATTTTATTTAGAAAAAAAGTTTTTTTTATCCTTTCAAACGGCGCTTGATGTCGTTCAGTTTCATCAGTGCTTCTACAGGGGTTAGGGTGTCAATGTCTAAGTTTTTAATCTCCTCACGAAGAGCCTCTAAGAGGGGATCGTCGAGAGTGATAAAGCTGAGCTGAAGGTCTTCTGTACTTTTGTTTAAAGCATCTTTTCGGTTTTCTTCTTGGTGCGATTGTTCCAGAAATTTTAGCTTTCGTTTAGCAGTTGTTAAAACCGTCTTGGGCATTCCGGCCATTTTGGCAACATGAATTCCAAAACTATGTGCGCTGCCACCCGGAGCAAGTTTTCGAAGAAACAGTACACTGTCTTTCAGTTCTTTTACCGAAACATTGAAGTTTTTGATGCGCTCGAAGCTTTGGGTCATTTCGTTCAACTCGTGATAATGCGTAGCAAATAGAGTTTTTGGCTGTGCGGGGTGTTCATGCAAATATTCGGCGATTGCCCATGCAATCGAAATTCCATCATAGGTGCTGGTTCCCCTTCCAATTTCATCGAGCAACACCAGGCTGCTTTGGGTAATGTTATTTAGAATTGCCGCCGACTCATTCATTTCAACCATAAAAGTGGATTCCCCAAGGGATATGTTGTCGCTAGCACCTACCCGGGTAAAGATTTTATCTACAATTCCCATTTTCACCTCTTTAGCGGGAACAAAACTCCCCATTTGTGCGAGGATTACGATGAGAGCAGTTTGTCTGAGCAAGGCAGATTTTCCTGACATATTGGGTCCAGTAATCATAATGATTTGCTGCTCGGTACAATTCAAAGAAACATCGTTGGCAATATAAGATTCTCCAACTTCTAATTGGGTTTCAATTACAGGGTGCCTCCCTTCCTTGATTTCCAGATCAGTTTCTGGAGTGAGTTCAGGACAATTGTACTTTTTCTTTTTAGCAAGTAATGAAAATCCCACCAAGCAGTCTAGGGTCGCAATTTGAATGGCATTTTGTTTTAAAATACCCAGATATTCTTGAATATTTTTGAGAAGATCTGCGTAGTATTCGAGCTCTAGAGTCTGAATTTTATCTTCAGCTCCCAAGATCTTGGCTTCATAATCCTTCAATTCTTCGGTTATGTAGCGTTCGGCGTTGACCAAAGTCTGCTTTCGAATCCATTCTTCGGGGACTTTATCTTTATGGGTATTTCGTACTTCTATATAATATCCAAAAACATTGTTGAATGCAATTTTCAAAGAACTTATTCCTGTACGCTCAGTTTCTTTTTCAAGCATCTGATCCAGACGATCTTTTCCTGATTTGCGTAAATTTCTGAGCTCATCTAATTCTTCAGAATAATTTGTGGCAATAAAATTGCCTTTTGAAACACTTACTGGAGCTTCTTCTTTCAAAGTTTCATTTAGTCGATTGATAAGAGCATCGCAATTGTGAAGTCCTAAGCCCAATTCTTCTAAAACTTTTTCTGAGGATTCGGTTAAATTTGTTTTTAGGGGAAGAAGTTCCAATAGGGAGTTTTTGAGTTGTACGAGTTCTCGGGGAGCAATTTTTTGGGTAGCGATTTTAGACATAAGACGCTCGATGTCGCCAATATTGTTTAGAGATGAAACGGCTTGATCCATCACATTTTCGTTCCCTAAAAAAGCACTGATTACCTGATGTCTTCTTTCTATTTTTGAAATGGATTTAAGCGGGAAGCTCACCCAGTTTCTAAGCATTCTCCCTCCCATTGCAGTTGAGGTATAATCAATTACGTCTATTAGTGCAACTCCTTCTCTAGAATTAGGATAGAGGAGTTCTAAGTTTCGGGCTGTAAATCGGTCAATCCCGACATAGTCATCTGAGGTTATTGCTTGAATTGCATGGATGTGTTGTAGCCTCTTGTTCTGAGTTTCTGCTAGATAGTGAAGGATTGCTCCAGCGGTAATCTTTCCTAATTCAAGTCCATCTACTCCAAATCCCTTTAAAGAGACGGTTTGGAAATGTTGAGTCAAAAGTTCGGTGCAAAACTCGGTATGGAAAACCCAATCTTCTAAATAAAAAACTGCATATTGATTTCCAAAATGCTCTGAAAAAATATTTTTATTGGGTTTTGACACCAATACCTCACTGGGATTGAATTTTTGAAGCAATTGATCAATGTGCTCAAGATTTCCCTCACTGGTCATAAAATCTCCTGTAGAAATATCTAAAAAAGAAACTCCCCAATGTTTTTTTCCTGCATGTATTGCAGCCAAATAATTGTTTTTGTTTTGTTCTAAGACATCGTCATTTAGAGCAACTCCGGGAGTAATTAATTCTGTAACTCCACGTTTGACTATGGTTTTGGTCATTTTTGGGTCCTCTAATTGATCGCATATTGCAACTCTACAGCCTGCCTTAACCAATTTTGGAAGGTAGGTATTGAGTGAATGATGGGGAAAGCCAGCCAGTTCCGTTTCACTGCTACTTCCTGCACCGCGTTTGGTAAGGATAATCCCCAATATTTTTGCAGCTTTGATAGCATCAGACCCAAATGTTTCATAAAAATCCCCAACTCGAAACAACAACAATGCATCAGGATATTTCGCCTTGATTTGGTTGTATTGTTTCATTAATGGGGTTTCTTTAGCTGCTTTTGCCAATGGATTTTTTTTAAATGGTATATGCGAATGTAACCATTATTTAAATTTTATAAAACGCTAATGAATAGTTCCTTATTTTTGAACTGTGAAACACAGAAAATTAAAAAATAAAGAACTCCAACGAAAGTCTGTTGAAGAGGTTCGTAAAGCGTCCAAAACGCCTTTGATTTTAATTCTAGATAATATCAGGAGCTTAAATAATATAGGATCTGTTTTTAGGAGTTCAGATGCTTTTTTAATCCAAAAAATTTATCTCTGTGGAATTACTGCACAACCTCCACACAAGGACATTCATAAAACAGCACTTGGTGCTACAGAATATGTAGCTTGGGAATATGTTGAAGACACTTTAGAATTAGTGGAAAAACTCCAGCAAGATGGGGTGTTGATTTGGTCGATAGAACAAGCGGAGAAATCTGTTTTATTGAATAAGTTTCAACCCAAGAAAAAGCAAGTCCATGCCTTTGTTTTGGGAAATGAAATTAAAGGAGTGAGTCAAGAGGTAATCAATGCTTCACTGGGGGTAATCGAAATTCCACAGGAAGGTGCAAAACATTCTCTAAACATTGCTGTTACTGCTGGAGTGGTTGCATGGGATTTTTTTCAAAAAATAAATCAAAATTAGAATTTCAAGGATTCATCCCACAGCTTTAGTGTAGATTTATCGGTGCAGTTCAGTTGGAGTTCTCTTATGTTTTTTTTGATTTTTGGATGTATTATTTCTGAAGCAATGTCGGATAATGGGGTCAATACAAATTGGCGTAATTCCATTCGTGGATGCGGAATTTGTAAACGTTTATGATTAATGATTTCGTTTTTGTACAATAAAACATCCAAATCTATTGGTCGAGATTGATATCCCTTTTCTGAGGTTCGTTTTCTGCCAAATTCGTTTTCAATGGAAAGCAATAGTTCCATGATATTGAGCGCCTCTTTATCTGTTTCGAGCTCTAAGCAAGCATTTAAAAAAGCATTGCCATGGAAACCCCATGGGTCAGTTTCATAAACTGGAGAAATACTTTTTATCGTCCCTATTTTAGTACCAATCTGTTTTACAGCCTTTTCTAAAAATTTAAATCGATTTCCTTGATTACTCCCTAGAGCAATATAAACCATACTTTTTTCAGTAAAAAAAAACAAAAAATAGCAGCGGTGCAACTGTTTGGATAACTATTGATTTTAAGAACCTTTTATCAGTTGGTTTTTTTCATTTTAGTATTTGTCCTTCTTCAATTAATTTACTGTTTTCCAATTCAAAATGAAGTTATTAGCAAATTAAAACCCAAAAGACTATGGCCTAAATTTTTTTGTTTACACTATATTTGTAAAAAAATTACTTTCATGAATTTCTTGCGTACTTTTTTAGCATCACTTTTAGGAACTATTGTCGCATTTGTCATCGGTGGAATACTTTTTTTTATAATAATTGCGAGTGTGGTAAGTTTTGTTGATTCAGAAGAAGGATCCCCCGCTTTGATTAAACAAAATAGTATTTTGGCTTTAAAATTAGATTTGCCAATTATGGATAATGTTCCTGGGAGTGAACAATTTCAAATTAGCTTTGGGTTTGATGAAGAGAATATAAAGTTGATGGATTTGGTCACCGCAATTGATTTAGCCAAAAACAATGAAAAAATAGAGGGGATTCATTTGAGAAGTGATTATCTAAAGGCGGGTTGGTCACAAACCAAAACCCTTCGAGATGCTCTGTTGTCTTTCAAAGAAAGCGGAAAATTCATTTCAGCCTATGGAGATTTTTTTACTCAAAAGGGATATTATTTAGCTTCGGCTGCGGATTCTTTGTTCATCAATCCAAATGGGAATATAGAATTTAAAGGCCTAGCTTCGGAAGTTTTGTATTTCAAAGACTTTGAAGACGAATATGGCTTTAAAATGGAGGTTATTCGTCACGGAAAATATAAAAGTGCAGTTGAGCCTTATTTATCAAACGAAATGAGTGATGACAATCGGGAGCAAATAGGATCATTAATTTCGTCTTTGTGGAATAATATTGGTACTGAGATTGCACAAGAAAGAAAAATATCCACTGAGAAGTTGGATGCCATTGCTTCAGAACTTCAAGCAAATCTGCCCGAAGACGCAATAAAGTTAGGATTAATCGATCAAACGAGTTACAAAACGGATTACATCAATAATTTAAAAAATAAGATGGGAATCGAGGATTCGGAAAATCTTAATCTAGTTAGCTACAGAAACCTTCTGTCCGGTAATGCTGCTCATAAAAAAGGAGTTCGAGATAAAATTGCAATCATATATGCACAAGGACCCATACTTTTTGGAGAAGGAAGCGAAACTCAAATTGGAGATGAGGTTTTTGTTGATGCAATTGAAGAAGCCACAAAAAGTAAGCGAATAAAAGCAATCGTTTTGAGGGTAAACTCTCCTGGAGGTAGTGCTTTAACCTCTGATATTTTGTGGAAAGCCCTTCAAGAAGCAAAAAAGAAAAAACCCTTGGTGGTATCTATGGGTGATGTTGCTGCATCCGGAGGTTACTACATTGCTTGTGGTGCAGATAAAATATTTGCTGATCCCATGACTGTTACTGGCTCAATAGGTGTTTTTGCTACCTTACCAAACTTCAAAGGATTTACAGATCATGTAGGAATCAATGCTGAACATGTTTTGACTCATAAAAATGCCATGGGATATAGTCCTTTTGAATCGTTATCTGAAGGTTTTCAAAAAAGTATTCGAAAAAATATAGAACAAATATATATGACCTTTAAAGAAAGGGTTTCTGAAGGGAGAGGTCTCTCGATGAGTGCGGTTGAAGAAATTGCTCAAGGAAGAGTTTGGACTGGAGTTCAGGCAAAAGAAAACGGACTTATTGATGAGTTAGGAGGTTTAAACGAAGCCCTCAAAGCTGCTGCTGAAATGGCTGAAATTGAAAGTTATAATCTTACTTCTTATCCTAAAGTTGAAACTGATATTGATGACATTTTTGGTCTAATGAATCCTCTAGGTTCGGTTGAAAATAAGATAAAATCAACATTGCCTACGGAATTAAAAAACTTTTTAGAGGCCTCCAAAATTCAAGAGAAACAGACACCACGAATTCAAGCTGAAATTCCTTTTTCATTAGACATCAAATAGGAGGATGAAGCAAAAAGATAAATCTCTGGCTCATCAGATATTTTTGTATTTGGCAGCGCTTTTTATTACCTCCTTGGTTGTTTCGAATTTGATTTTTCAAAAGTTCTTTTATTGGTATCCCATTGATAGTACTCTTTTTGACATCCCTTTATTTGAACTATCCGTAGGTATTTTACCTTATCCCATTACTTTTTTAATTACCGATTTGATTTCTGAAATTTATGGTCAAAAGAAAGCAAATCAAGTAGTTATTGCAGGTATTTTTGCTTCTTTTTTTTCCATTGGAATACTATTGATGGCTGATACGGCTCCTGCCATACCAACTTCACCAATAGATGATGAAACTTTTTCCAAAGTTTTTTCTTTGTCTCCTTTGGCAGTATTAGCATCTATGATTGCTTATTTATGTGCTCAATTTATTGATATTCGGATTTATCATTTTTGGAAAAATAAAACAGAAGGTAAGCATCTTTGGTTAAGAAATAATTTCTCAACTTTTGCGTCTCAGTTTTTAGACACTTTTACTGTAATTCTTTTACTTTGTTTATTCCAAGTATTGCCTTGGGATTTGTTTATTGGATTAGTAACTTCAGGGTTTATTTTTAAAGTTCTTATTGCAGCAATAGACACTCCTTTTTTGTATTTATTTGTTTATTTAATCAGAAGAAAATTCAACCTAAAAGCGGGTGAAGAAATACAACTTGAAAATTAGTTAAAAGTCCATGAGCACTCCTGTAAGAATCAATAAATATCTCAGTGAAATCGGATACTGTTCTCGAAGAGAGGCCGATAAAATGATTGACCAGGGTCGTGTGGTTGTTAATGGTGAAGTAATAGAAATGGGACTTAAAGTAACTTCAAAAGATATTATTTTTGTGGATGGTGAGCGCATAAAAGAGCGTAAAACCAAAGCAGTTTATATTGCTTTCAATAAACCGGTTGGGATTGTTTGTACTACAGATACTCGGGTAGAAAAAGACAACATTATTGACTACATCAATTATCCCTCTCGAATTTTTCCTATAGGAAGGTTGGATAAGCCAAGCGAGGGCTTAATTTTTTTGACCAATGACGGCGATATTGTCAACAAAATCTTGCGTGCTCGTAACCATCACGAAAAAGAATATGTAGTAACTGTAAATCGTCCTGTTACAGATGAATTTGTAAGGCAAATGGCAGCAGGTGTTCCCATTTTAGATACTGTAACAAGACCGTGTAAGGTAACACAAACTCATAAAAAAGAATTTAAAATTATACTTACTCAAGGATTGAATCGTCAAATCAGAAGGATGTGTGAGTTTTTAGATTATCGAGTTGTTTCTTTGAAACGAATCCGAATTATGAATGTAAATTTAGATGTAGGTAAAGGCAAATGGAGAAATTTAACCTCAGATGAAATTGCCGAAATCAATAAGATGGTAAAAACTTCTACAAAAACGGTAGATTGATTAGCCTATACTTAAGTTTACTTTTAATCCCTCATTTGAACGAATATTAAAGACGGTGTCGTCTTCGAAGATTAGGTATTGTCCCTTGATGCCTTTGAGAACTCCAGAAAATGAGTGTTCTTTTATTAAATTGAGGCTCTTAACCTTTTTGGGGTATTGATTTACTGGAAACAGAATCTGAAGTGGGGTTAAATTTTCTTTTAAAATGTAGGGTTTTAAATCATTTGGAAGATGGTCAATTGCTTTGTTTCTCTCTAAAGTCCAATCAATAGGATCTGCTTCATTTTGAAGCATTTTTCGCCAGTTTGTTTTATCAGAAAAATAGTTTTTTAAAGCAACTTCTCCCACCCCAGCTAAATATCGGTTTGGCACCTCAAGGATTGCTAGTGCTTGGTGTGCACCCTGATCAATCCATCGGGTAGGGAGTTGTGATTTTCGGGTAACTCCAACTTTAAGATGACTCGAAAGTGCAAGATATACTATGTGGGGCTGTAATTGAATTTTTTTCTCGTAAGAAAGATCGCGGTCTTCAATATTCTGATGAGCTGTACTGAGCTCGGGTCGCATAATCCAGTCCCCTGCATTGGGATTTTCAAAAAAACATTTTTTACAAAAACCTTGCCTGAAAATAGGCTCAGAACTTGAACAAGTCAAGCACTCATAACCGGTCATTTCAAGACTAATACTTTGATCAAGATATTGATGAAGGGCTACAAAATCATTTTCTAAATCAAGATAATACCGTATCGAATGATCAAATTCTGTATTCATTTTTTTTAAAACACCTGAAAACATGTTG
Source organism: uncultured Flavobacteriaceae bacterium (assembly GCA_943789305.1). GTDB lineage: Bacteria > Bacteroidota > Bacteroidia > Flavobacteriales > Flavobacteriaceae > Arcticimaribacter. The sequence continues at coordinate 344,146 of CALSTP010000001.1, forward strand.
AAGAAAGATTTATATTTATAAATTAAAGATACTTATAAAATGGCAATCCCCTTATTCAATTCTATAGCCTCTTGGTTTCTAAAAAAAAGAATTCATCAAATCGAACTTTTCACAAAGTACCCCCATGAAGTTCAACAAGAAGTGCTGCAAGATTTATTACGTGTTTCTGAGCAAACACAAGTGGGTTTAAAGTATGAATATGGATCTATCAACAATTATGAGATTTTTAAAAGGCGTGTTCCGATTGTTATCTACGAAGATATCGCCCCACAAATTAAACGATGTAGAAAAGGAGAGGGGAATATCTTTTGGCCAACACCCATAAAGTGGTTTGCAAAATCAAGTGGTACAACTGACAATAAAAGTAAATACATACCCGTAAGTGTTGAGGCCCTTGAACAATGTCATTACAAAGCAGGGAAAGACATGTTGTCCTTGTATTTTAACAACAATCCAGAATCTGAACTTTTTACTGGAAAAAATTTGCGCTTGGGAGGAAGTCAAGAGATCTATGATAACAGCACCAGTTATTTTGGAGACCTTTCTGCAATCATCATCGATAATATGCCTTTTTGGGCAGAAATAAGCAGTACACCTTCCCATAAAATTTCATTGATGCCGGAATGGGAAACCAAAATGGATGCTATTTTAAAAGAAAGCATTAAAGAAAATGTTACAAGTTTTGCTGGAGTTCCCTCTTGGTTACTGGTATTGTTTAATAAAGTACTGGACCACACTTCAAAGAAGAATATTTTCGAGGTATGGCCTAATCTGGAGGTTTATTTTCATGGAGGAGTAAGTTTTAAACCTTATCAAAGTCAATACGACAATTTGTTTCCGGGATCTCAATTAAAATATTACGAAACCTATAATGCTTCGGAAGGTTTTTTTGGAATTCAAGATTTAAATAATTCTGATGAAATGCTCTTGATGCTTGATTATGGTATTTTTTATGAATTTATTCCAGTTGAGGGCTCAGACGAGGATATTATTCCACTTTCTGCAGTGGAAATAAATAAGTATTATTCTTTAGTAATCACGACCAATGGTGGACTTTGGAGGTATAAAATAGGTGATGTTGTTAAGTTTACTTCCATATTACCTTATCGCATTCAGGTTGCAGGAAGGACCAAACACTACATCAACGCTTTTGGAGAGGAACTGATGATTGAAAATGCTGATATGGCTTTATCAAGGGTTAGTAAAAAGTTAGGATTGGATATAATTGACTATACTGTCGCTCCAATTTTTATGGATGGAAAAGTTAAAGGTGCACATCAATGGTTAATTGAATTTTATACTGCACCCGATGACTTAAATCAATTTGCAGGTTTATTGGATAAAACTTTGAGAGAATTGAATTCGGATTACGATGCCAAACGATATAAAGGTTTAACGATGAGGATGCCAGAAATTATTTCAGCTAAACCCAAACTGTTTTATAAGTGGTTATCGGAAAACAAAAAATTAGGAGGTCAACATAAGGTTCCAAGGTTATCCAACAACCGCGACCTCATTGATGAATTGATAGTATTTAATGCTACGAAACTGCTTTAAGCGTAGGGTCTTTAGAATTATTTAGTTTTCCTTCAGCGTAGTTTTTGGTAACTTTTAATTCAGTTTCATTACCACCAGGCATTTCAAACATAGCATCAGTCAGAATAGCTTCACATAAGGATCGTAAACCTCGAGCACCTAAATTATATTCCAAGGCTTTTTCTACAATATAATCTAATCCTCCTGGAGTAAAGCTTAACTTTATGCCATCCAATTCGAATAATTTTTCGTACTGTTTGGTTAATGCATTTTTTGGTTCGGTTAAAATTGACCTGAGGGCTTTTTTGTCTAAAGGGTGCATGTAAGTCAAGACGGGTAATCTACCAATTATTTCTGGGATTAATCCAAATGATTTTACATCTTTTGGGTTGATGTATTGAAGTAAATTATCTTTGTCTATATTTTCTTTTTTGGATTGAACTTTATATCCTATTGCCTGAAAATTTAGGCGTTTGTTAATTTCACGTTCAATTCCGTCAAAAGCTCCTCCTGCAATAAAAAGAATGTCAGAAGTGTCTACTTCGATGAATTTTTGATCCGGATGTTTCCGACCTCCTTTTGGTGGGACATTTACGACAGTTCCTTCCAAAAGTTTGAGTAAAGCCTGTTGCACCCCCTCTCCAGAAACATCTCTTGTAATTGAAGGATTATCTCCTTTACGTGCAATTTTATCAATTTCATCGATAAAAACGATACCTCTTTGAGCTTTTTCAACATCATAATCTGCTGCTTGGAGTAAACGGGTAAGAATACTTTCGACATCCTCTCCAACATATCCAGCTTCTGTGAGAATAGTTGCATCAACAATTGTTAAGGGGACGTTCAACATTTTGGCAATGGTCTGAGCTAAAAGGGTTTTTCCAGTTCCTGTTTGACCCACCAAGAGGATGTTGCTTTTTTGAATTTCTATTTTTTCGGCTTCTGCTGATTGAGGTTGTAGCAATCTTTTGTAGTGATTATAGACGGCAACCGCAATAACTCTTTTTGCTGCATCTTGACCTATGATGTATTGGTCTAAAAAGCTTTTGGTTAATTGAGGTGTTTTGACATCTGATGAATTTGAATCCTCAATTGAATCTTTACTATCCTTGGATTCCTCGATTACAATACCATGAGCTTGATGAATACATTTATCACAAATATGAGCATCCAAACCAGCGATTAATAAATCGGTCTGTGACTTGGATCGACCACAAAAGGAACAAATTAATTCTTCTTCACTCATAATTTTTTATTTATTTAGTCAAAACTTCGTCAATCATTCCGTAGACTTTTGCTTCTTCGGCTTTCATCCAATAATCACGATCACTATCATGATGGACCTTATCAAATTTTTGACCAGAATGATTGGCGATAATTTGATATAATTCAGTTTTAAGCTTTAAAATTTCTCTGGCTGTTATTTCTATATCAGATGCTTGTCCTTGAGCTCCACCAAGGGGTTGGTGAATCATAACTCGAGCATGAGGAAGTGCTGAACGCTTTCCTTCTTGCCCAGCGCAAAGTAATACTGCTCCCATAGATGCAGCAATTCCCGTACAGATTGTTGCAACATCAGGAGTGATGTATTGCATCGTATCATAAATACCAAGACCTGCATATACACCACCTCCAGGAGAGTTAATGTACATTTGAATATCGCGTTTTGGATCTACACTTTGCAAAAATAAGAGTTGAGCTTGAATGATATTAGCAACATTATCATCAATCCCAGTTCCTAGGAACATTACTCGATCCATCATTAATCTTGAAAAAACGTCCATCTGAGCTACATTCATTTGGCGCTCTTCGATAATGTAGGGGGTCATACTGCTTACGATTTTGTCGTAATACATAGCATTAACTCCGTGATGCTTAGTTGCGTATTTTTTAAATTCTTTTCCGTAGTCCATAATAGCGTTTATATAGTAACTAAAAGTAAGTAAAATTATTGTGCACTCCCATAAGCCTCTTTTACAAAGGCAGTATAGTTTACTTTTTTAGTTTTAATTCCAGCATTTTCTTTAAAATAACCCAATAGCTTTTTACTCATTAACTGATCAGAAAGGCGTTTGGTTTCTTCTTGATTTTTAAATATTCTAGCGGCAATATCGTCAAGTTCTTTTTCTTCGGGAGCCATTTGACTGTATTGTGCCATTTGTTGTTTTATCAAGTCTTTGGCAAAGTTCTGTAATTCTTCAAATTGAATTTGAAGATTTTGTTCTTTTATTATGGAGCCTTCAATTAATTGATAACGAATTCCTTTTTCAGATTTTTCATACTCTTCTCGAGCTTCCTCTTCGGTCAAAGGCTTTTCTCCAGAATTTTGTAGCCATTTGATTAAAAATTCCTTTGGAAGATCAAATTTTGTGTTCTTGATAAGCGATTCTGTGATGTCATTGAGTAATTTTTGTTCCGACTGAGATTCAAATTGTTTTTCAATTCCTTCTTTTACTTTAGCTTTCAGTTCTGTTACAGAGGTAACCGTTCCAGCTTCATAAAGTTTGACGAAAAGTTCTTGATCTAAATCGGCTAAAATACGTTTGTTAACCTCTTTAATGGTTAGGGTTACACTTTTAGGTAACTCGCTCAGTTGGGCAACAGTTACTCCAAAAGCTCTTGCGGCAGCGCTTTCTTCGGTAAAAAGATTTTTAGTTTTTAATTCAAGGGTGTCTCCTATTTTTGCTTCGCTAAAATTTTCGATATTCTTTTTCCCTTTAATTTGATCAAATTCTATGATGGGCGATGTATCTATGGCTGCCTCTTCATTTTTTATTTCAACAGAAAGTTCAGTTCCTTTGGTTATTTCAAAAGAAGATTCCAATTTCCCATATTGTTTTTTGATGTGAGAAAGCTGCTCGTCTATCATTTTCTTATCGGCTTCGATTTGAAAATAGGTAACGGATTTTTTCCCTTTCAGTTTAACTTCAAATTTAGGAGACAGCCCTAATTCAAAATCAAAATTAAGGGTATCTGCTTTCCAGTTGATTTCCTCTTGTATCTTTGGTAGAGGATTTCCCAAAAGCTCAAGCTTTTCATCATTGATGTACTTATTTAGATTTTCTTGAAGTATTTTATTCACTTCATCAGCAGTAACAGGAGTTTCATATTGCTTTTTGATCATTCCCATTGGAACATGCCCCTTTCTAAAGCCCGGGATGTTAGCATTTTTCCGATAATCATTTAACACTTTCAGTACTTTTTCAGCAAAATCATTTTGTTCTAATGTGATTGTTAGGGTGCTGTTTAGGGCATCAAGGTCTTTTCTTGTTATTTGCATGGATTTGTTCTCGATAAATTAGGGCGCAAAAATAAGTCTTTTTAATGGGTTGCACAAGCATAAATACGCACTAATGACTGTGTAATCAGACCAACTGCTTATAAATTGTTTAAAAGATTAACATATGGAATGAATTTTACGTCTCTTATTAAAATAAAACAGTACATTTGCAATCCGAATTAATAACCAGAGCGTCGAGTACGTTCAAAATTTAATATGACATGCCAGTAAAAATCAGATTACAGAGACACGGAAAAAAAGGAAAACCATTTTATTGGGTAGTTGCAGCTGATGCACGTGCCAAAAGAGATGGTCGTTATCTCGAAAAAATCGGAACTTACAACCCAAACACAAATCCCGCAACAGTTGACCTCAATATTGATGCTGCTGTTAAATGGCTAGAAAATGGAGCGCAACCTACCGATACCGCTCGTACTTTATTGTCTTATCGAGGAGCTTTATTGAAGCATCATTTGCAAGGTGGAGTTCGAAAAGGTGCATTATCTCAAGAAGATGCTGACAAAAAATTTGAAGCATGGTTGGAGCAAAAAGATGCCCAAATTCAAGCTAAAGTAGACGGTCTTACTAGCGATAAAGCAAAAGCAAAAGCAGATGCCCTGGAAGCTGAGAAAGCTGTTAATGAAAAGCGAACTGCTGATGCTAAAGCATTAATCGAAGAAGCTGCTGCTGCTGAAGCTGCAGCCAAAAAAGAGGAAGAAATTGCTGCTGAAGAAACTCCAGAAACTGAAGCAGAAGCTTCGGTTACTGAAGAAGAAGCTTCGGTTACTGAAGAAGAAGCTCCAGCAACTGAAGAAGAAACTCCAGAAGCTGAGAAGTCTGATGATTCAGCAGAAGCATAAACTTCTTGACTATGACCAAAGAAGAATGCTTCTATCTGGGAACCATCGTCTCAAAATTTAGTTTTAAAGGAGAGGTATTAGCCAAGCTAGATACTGATAACCCTGAAGATTATTTAAATTTGGAATCTGTTTTTGTCCTACAAGGCAATAAATTGGTTCCTTTTTTTATTGAAAACGCTCAATTACAAAAATCCAGTTTATTACGAATTCAATTTGAAGATATTCATACTGAAACCGATGCAGGCTTATTAATCAAAAAAGAGCTTTATCTTCCTCTGGAACAGCTTCCTGAGTTAAAAGAAAATCAATTTTATTACCACGAATTAATCGATTTTAAAGTAAAAGAACAGTCGGGAAAAATTATTGGTCGCCTTCGTTCGGTAAACGATCAAACAGCACAAGCATTATTCGAAATTATAGATGAAAAATATCGTCTTATTTTAGTTCCAGTTCACGATGATTTTATCAACAAAGTCGATCGTAAAAACTCCCTTTTAACATTGGATTTACCGGATGGATTATTGGACATATATAAGCAGTGAAAAATAGCGTATTTCGATTCAAGCAATTTAAAATAAACCAATCCAAGTCTGCGATGAAAATAGGGACTGATGGGGTTTTGTTGGGAGCGTGGACACCGATTGCTAAACAACCCTTAAGCGTATTAGACGTTGGTTCAGGAACGGGTTTAATAGCACTTATGCTTGCCCAAAGACTTCCAAAAGCAAGTGTTGTTGGAGTTGAAATTGATGAAAATTCGGCAAATGAAGCAGCTGATAACTTTAAAAATTCACCTTGGACATCGCGTTTGAAATTAATACATAATCGATTTCAGGTTTTTGCTGAAAAGAGTGATGAAACTTTTGATCTTATTGTTTCAAACCCTCCTTTTTTTAAAACACCAATTAAGCAGTCCAAAAGCGCCAGAGCTACTGCTCGAAATAATCAATATCTACCTTATGAAGATTTGTTTACTTGGGTAAGTAAACTCTTGAGTATTCATGGACAATTTACTTTGATTTGTCCTTTTGAATATCGGAATGATCTCATTTTACTTGGATTGAGTAATGAGTTGTATTTAGTTAAAGAGCTGTTTGTCAAAGGAATGAATGGTACTCCTTTCAAAAGAATATTGATGTGTTTTTCAAAAGTAAAAGCTAATTTGGTTACACAAGAATTAGTGCTCGAAACAATACGACACGAGCGAACCATAGACTATCAAAATCTGGTTAAGAATTATTATCTCTAGAAGTCAAAGACAAAACCAAAAGAAGGGAAGGGTGTATTGCTTTGGTCTGTATCAATTTTGACCAAAGTTTTGGGGCTAATCAATGATCCATCGTCGTTTCTAGCCAAACCATATTCATCCGGTCTGGGATTTTCTTGTCCTAAGAAATTTTGTAATTCGAAGTAAAAGTTGAAAGATAATTTTTTAAAATTCCATTTCTTGTCCACGCGAATATCACATTGGCTGAATGCAGTTAGTTTTTCTTCCCCAAGGCGACTGTAATCCAGTACAATTCGAGGATAAGCGTTTAGACTTTCATCGGTATCTGTGGGGACGTAAGGTGTTGCTCCAGCGTAACGATAACGCAAACTTATTTCCCAATTTTTTCGGAGTTTATATCCACCTGTGAAAGAAAGTAGATTACGACTGTCCCAGACTGACGGTAATTTGGTGTTTTGAGCTCCACTAAATTCACTTTTGAAGTAAGTGTATGCTAAGATTCCATAAAAGTTTTTCGATAGTTTTTGCTGAAAGAGCAATTCAAAACCTGAACTTGTTCCATTACCATTATCAGAAACAGGTTCATTTCCAAGAACTTCAAATCCTCCTCCTTTATTTGCCAATGAAACGCCATCGAGAATAGAAACAGGGTATTGACTGTAATTTTTGCTAAAGGCCTCTAATGTAAAACGAGTAGATGGACTCACATTATACTCTAATCCGAAAACATAATGTTCACTTTGAGTATATCGATTCATCCTGTTGATGAAGTCACCACTATTGCTTTGAAAACCAAGCATGGTATAGGTCGGTATTTTAAAATAGCGTCCAACAGACGCATTTAACTTCCAGCTATTATCTTCTTTCAGAGCATACGAAGCAGATAAACGTGGTGAAAAGTTATCTATTAAATTTGACCCCTCGGTAAAACTATCGGCATCAGAACGCAGACCTAATGCTAAACTCAGTCTTTCATTCAAAAAAGAACTGCTGATTTTACCAAAAAAACCATATTTTATAAAGTCAATTTTGGTTTCGTAGAGAAAATTATCGAGAGTATTTACGGTATTATTACTGTAAACAGAATTCTGTAGGTTAGCTCCATAGGATAATTTCCAATTTCCTGAAAAGTTGGTTACATGTACTCTTAGTTTTGTTTCTTGTTCTTTAGAATCATTTCTAAAAAGTACACCCGATTTATTTTGGTTATCATCATATCGGCTGAAAATATTTTTCAATCGATTGCTACTTAATATTGTGTTTATTTGTCCTTTCCCGTTTCTTAATTTATGCTTCCAAGTTAAACCTAGAGTCAAAGTTTTTTGTTCGATAATTGGTACTTGTTCTAAAGTTGCTTGCTGTTCAGCATCAAATTCGTCAGGCGCTACAACTGAGAAATCATCTATCGAACCTAGCCCGATAAATGTCAGTGTATTTCGTTCATCAATTTCATGATTTAATTTCCATTGATAATCCCAATAATCAGGCCTTATTGGTAGCCCAACTAAAGCAAATACAAATTGTAGGTAACTTCGCCTAGCGGAGAACATTAAAGTAGTGTCAGATCGTTCTTTAGTGCCTTTGAAAATGGGTCCATCGAAGGTTGCCCCAGCTTCGCTTGCACCAATTCGAACATTTCCTGTAAATTTTTGATCGTTACCCTCTCTTTGTTCAAATGCCAAAACACCTGAAAGAGGATTGTCGTATTCAGCTCCAAAAGCAGAAGAAGATAAGGTAACTTCTCTTATAAAGGACACATTGAGCATCCCTACTGGTCCTCCAGCACTTCCTTGGGTGCTGAAGTGATTAATGTTAGGAATTTCAACTCCGTCAAGATAATAAACACTTTCGTTTGGTGCTCCTCCTCGGATGATAAAGTCGTTTCTAAAACCACCAATAGATGGAGAAATTCCAGGTAAACTTTGAGCTACCTTGGTAATGTCATTATTCCCACCTGGATAAGTTTCAATTTCAACAGCAGAAAATGATTGAGTAGACAGTGGGGTTTCTTTTGTGGTTCTGAATGGACTTTTAGAAAGAACAACTTCGTTTAAAGTCTCCAATCTTTCATTTAGTTTAAACAGAAGCTGGGGGGTTCCAACAGATTTTACGATAACATTGTAAAGTGTCTGAGAATCGTACCCCAGATAACTTGCCTTGATATTGTATGATTGAGTTGGAATATTTTCGAAGATAAAATAACCATTTGCATCTGTAATTACTCCGATGTTAGTTCCTTCCAGAAGAATTGTTGATCCTTCTAAGGGATATTGTGTTTTTTCGTCAATGACTTGCCCTGAAAAAGTTCCAGTATTTTGAGCATAAATAATTGATGAAATTGTAATGAAAACAGTTAATAAGCATTTGCGCATGGTGTAATTTTTCAGCTAAATTAAGTTTTGAAATTTAAAGCTCAAATATTTTGTTTAACTTTTTTATAAAATATATAAACAATTTAATTCTTCCGTCGTTTGTTTTTCCTTTTTGCTTTTTTGTTTTGTTCTTCTATTTTTTTTAGCTCTCTTTCTTTTTCTTGTAAGTCATATTCTTGTCTAAACTGCTCCAATTCTTCACTTTTGATTATTTCTTGATCACTTGCTTGAATAGCGATATCATCCACCCCAAAGGAACCTTTCTCGGTTTGTTTACGCATGATTTCTTTGGAAGCCTTAAGGCTGTAATAGATTCCTGGATCAATCATTTTATTGGCGATATAATTTTCTTTCTTTTTTTTGTCCCAGCGAACAAAAACAAAACCTCCTTCGTTCGCTGAATCTAACTTTACTCGAAATACTTTTGCATTATTAGGAAGATTCTGATAAACTTCAATGCTTTTGAGAATATAGCCCGAAATATCAAGTAATTCCTCAACAAATAGTGTTTGTCCTTCTAAGCTTTTGTCATTTAGAGGGGATAAATATTCAACTTCTTCATATTCCTCGTCATAATCATAATCATCCTGAGCATAATTGATGTTCCAAAAGAGCAGGAGTCCGGAGATGAGCGTAAATTTTAATGTATCAGAATTCATGCTGCTTTTCGGGTTGATAAATGAAATAATAACAAATAAAAAATTGTGATCCAATATAGGTTAATTCTGTTAGGCTGTCAATGAAACTCGTATTCTCGATGAAAAGGCCATAGGAGAGTAATGTTCCACTAAAAATAAGCAAAGTGATTCCAATCATTAGCGAAAGTGTTGTTCTGTTTCTTTGTTCAGTCCACAACATAAAACTTAGAAATCCCGCTCCTATCAGGAATGTACCATAAAAAAGTATAGGCCAAAATAATGACCCTAGATTTTCGTATAATATTATTAAAATAATTAGGAGATAAATCATCCAAACCATGGCTACGATTAATGCATGTTTTTTTTTGAATTGAATTAAAAAGTCACCTATGAGTTCTTTTATCATTGTGTCTAAAAGGAGTAAAATTACTCCCCAGAAAACAATTATACCTGCAAGTATATGAGAAAAATCTGAACTCAAAATTAAAATATATCCAATCCAAGAAAAAAATAAAATTATAAAATAAGCATTGGATCGATTTTTACCAGAGAAATAATATAGGGTAAGGGAAGGGGTAAATAATAATTTGAAGATTTGAGCTAATTCTTCAAATTGAAACACTACGGTTTTAATACTTAGTAGAGCAATAATCCAAAAAATATAGATGCTGTATTTTATTGGAAAAGATAAAATTGAATTCATGAGATGGGGTTAAAATTAAGTGTTCTAAAGTAATTGCAAATTAAAAATTGAGCTGGTATGTATGTCGCCATAACCCAAAAGCCAAAAATATTTTCCTCAAAATAAAAGGTGTTGAATGCAATCATGCTATCCGATACAATAAACAAAATAACTCCTACTAAAAGTTCAAAAGTTTTGGCATTTCTTTTTGTCATCCATAGCAGCATGGCTAGTATTCCTATGGTTGCTATAGTGATTGCATATCCACTAACAGGGATGGTTAATGTTCCTAGTTTAGGACCCAATAGCTTCATGGTTCCAAGAAAATAAACTCCAAATAATAGGGATGAAATTAATCCTTCTTTTGAAGAAAGAAAATCTTTTAAGGTTAGTTCTATTTCTTTGTTGATTAAGTGCAGATAAAGAAGTTGTGTAATCCAAAAAGATAGAATTCCTAAGAGAAAAAATAAGGAGCCTTTACCCATCAATAAAAGATCACCCACCCAAGAGAACAATAAAGCTGCCAAAAATATTTTTTTTGAATTTTTATGGTAATAAAACAGTGCTAGCAAGGGCACAAGAAGTGGTTTTGTGTAAGTTGTCCAGATTTCTTGATTTGTGTATTGTAAAAAAACATGTGCAATACCGATAATCCAGAAAAGGTATGCAGCATTTTTCATTCAAGTATATAATTTAGAATTTTTAAATATATAGAATATCATCGAGATTGAAAAAGTTAAACTTTTTTAACAACAAATGTTACAACACCCCAAATGATAAGTTCATTGTCCTCGGTTACCCGTATGGGTTTATATTTTTTATTTTCTGGTATTAGGTAAATGCAATCCGCTTCTACCTTTAATCGTTTTACCGTAAATTCTCCGTCAACAAAACATACAGCGATGTTATTGTCTTGAGGTTCTTTACTTCTGTCAATAACCAAAAGGTCTCCGTCATCTAGCCCAGCTCCCTGCATTGATTCTCCAGCAACTCGCGCATAAAAAGTAGCTTCTTCGTTTTTGACAACTTCTTGATCGATACTGATTCGAAGTTCTTTAAAATCGTCTGCAGGAGATGGGAATCCCGCAGAGACTCTATTTTGAGCAAGAGGTATTTTTCGAAAATTTTCAGTATTGGGTTTAAAGAAAATTATACCTTCTCCAATTTTATTTTTCTTCCTCATAAAGTGATGCCTGAGTTGTTGTTGACTACAATGACCTCATTAAGTTCAGTGGTATATCGTCTTGAGAGATGTTCTTGTCGCATTTTCCAAGTTTTCTTCAGGTCTTGATTTCCTAACTTAATTTGATTTGGGCCAAAACGTAAGTGTATTTTGTCGATAGCTTGCATCAAAGGGTCATGCTTATTTATGTTGGATTGAAATAAGTTGAGTTGTCGTTCTTTAGAGGGTACAAGCCCGAGCAAGAGAACTCCTGCTTTTTTGTATTCAATTCCATCACGAAAAATCCGTTTCAATCCTTCTACTGCATATTTACAAAGGGTAATACTTGAGTCGGTAGCATAGGGAAGTGTAATTACACAACTGTTCCGGTATTGCTGTTTATTTGTTTGATGTCGATTACTGCTTATGAATACCAATACCGCATTACAACTACTTTTTTGTTTGCGAAGTTTTTCTGCACAACTATTGGCATAGGTCGAAATGCGATCCTCTAATTCATGAAACAGCTTATAGTTATTTTTAAAACTCCGTGTGGTTGTGATGGATTTTTTTGCAGGCACAATTTCTTCAAGCTTAATATGAGGCAATCCTAATAGATCTTTTTTTAAACGAAGTTCCAAAACACTCATATGCTTTCGAATCCATGAGTCAGGAAGGTTTGCAAAATTATAAGCTGTTCGAATTCCTTGTGCTTGTAATTTTTTTGTGTGCTGCATTCCAATACCCCAAATGTCTTTTACAGCAGTCCATTTAAGTGCTTTTATTCGTTTTTCTTCGGTGTCAATTATATAAACACCTTGTGTTTTAGAGCTGAATTTTTTAGCGATTTTATTAGCAATTTTAGCCAAGGCTTTTGTGGGTGCAAATCCAATCGAAACAGGGATCCCTGTCCATTGGCGTACCTGTTTTTTTATTTGAAAACCTGTTGTTTCAAAATCAAAATAATCAAAACCGTCAAACCTTAAAAAAGCTTCATCAATACTATAAACTTCTGTATTTGGGGTATAACGTTCAAGGATATACATCACTCGATTACTCATATCTCCATAAAGGGGGTAGTTCGAGGAAAACATTTTGATGTTTTGTTCTGCGATTTTTTTTTGATATTTAAAAGTAGGAGCCCCCATAGGCACTCCCAAAGCTTTTGCTTCGTTACTTCGAGCGATAACACAGCCATCGTTATTTGATAAGATGACAATGGGTTTTGATTCCCATTGGGGTTGAAAAACACGCTCACAAGAAGCATAAAAATTATTACAATCAACAAGTGCAAACATGTTGTCTAAAGTAACGAATTATGAAATGTAATGTTCCTTTTTTTCGAAAAGATGTTTTTATTTTTTAGCCTTTATTTTTAAGGATTCTACTTAAGTTTTATTTGCTTTTTAATTATAAATGTTACAAATGGGATATAAGAGATCGTATTTGTGTTAAAAACAGTCTCATTTTTCTTTCAAATACACGAAGGTCTTAGGCTAAAAGTTGTAATTTCGTAAATGAATTTTAGACAAGTCTTCACATAAATGGATAAATATTCTTTTTTAAATGCAGCTCATACAGGCCATTTTGCTCAAATGTATGATCAATATCTTCAGCAGCCCGATAGTGTCGAAGCCAGTTGGAGGGCTTTTTTCCAAGGTTTTGATTTTGGAGTAGAAAACAGTCAAGAAGGTTTTGATTCTGAGACAATATCTGAAGTTCCCGAACATTTACAAAAAGAGTTCCAGGTAGTACAGCTGATTGATGGATACAGAAAACGAGGCCACTTGTTTACCAAAACAAATCCTGTAAGAGACCGAAGAACCTATACTCCCAATCTATCAATAGAGAACTTTGGACTTAGTTCTGAAGACCTTAATAGTGTTTTCAATGCAGGGGATATTATGGGAATCGGTCCCAGTACCCTAACGGTAATTATTGAACATTTAGAGCGAGTGTATTGCGATTCTATAGGAGTAGAATACATGTATATTCGAAATCATGAGAGACTCAATTGGATTCAACAAAGACTCCATATTAATGATAATCATCCTAATTTTTCTCAAGATCAAAAGAAACATATTTTAAAGAAATTAAATCAAGCGGTAAGCTTTGAGAATTTTTTGCACACTAAATATGTAGGTCAAAAGCGCTTTTCACTAGAAGGTGGCGAGTCTTTGATTCCTGCATTAGACGCTGTGGTAGAAGCTGCAGCTAATCATGGAGTTGAAGAGTTTGTAATGGGAATGGCGCATCGAGGCCGTTTGAATACACTGACTAATATTTTCGGAAAATCAAGCAAAGATATTTTCAGTGAATTTGATGGAAAAGATTACGAAGAAATAGTTTTTGATGGGGATGTAAAATATCATTTGGGTTGGACATCTAAACGTACTACAGATACTGGTAAAAAAATTAATATGAATATTGCTCCAAATCCTTCACATCTCGAAACAGTTGGAGCTGTTGTTGAAGGTATTACCAGAGCAAAACTAGAAAATAGCTTTAAGGGGGACACCAATAAAGTATTACCTATCGTTGTCCATGGAGATGCTGCAATTGCAGGTCAAGGATTACCTTATGAGATTGTTCAAATGGCTGGGCTCAAAGGTTATGGAACAGGAGGGACAATCCATATTGTAGTAAATAACCAAATCGGGTTTACAACCAATTATTTAGATGCCCGCTCAAGCACCTATTGTACCGATGTAGCCAAGGTAACCTTATCACCAGTTTTACATGTAAACTCTGATGATGCGGAAGCAGTTGTCCACGCCACTCTTTTTGCATTAGATTATCGCATGCAATTCGGTAGAGATGTATTTATTGATCTTTTGGGATATAGAAAATATGGACACAATGAAGGAGATGAGCCTCGTTTTACACAACCAAAGCTTTATAAGTCCATTGCAAAACACAAAAATCCACGAGATATTTATGCGGAACAATTGATTGCTCAAAATATTGTAACGGCTGCCGATATAAAAAAATTAGAAAAAGAGTATAAAAATTCTTTAGAGGTAGATCTCCAAGATTCTCGAAAAGAAAAGAAAACAGTCATTACACCTTTTATGGCGGATGAATGGGAAGGACTCTCTTTGGCCAAAGAAAAAGAAATGATGGTCGAGGTTGATACTCAGGTTAATGAAAATACTCTTTCCGAGGTTGCGACTGCTATCACAACCTTGCCTGAAGACAAAAAATTCTTACGTAAAATTGAAAAATTAATCAAGGATCGAAAACGTATGTACTTCGAGTTGGACTCAATGGATTGGGCAATGGGCGAACTTCTTGCATACGGGACTTTACTTCAAGAAGGTTTTGATGTTCGAATATCAGGTCAAGATGTTGAACGAGGAACATTTTCACACAGGCACGCCTTGTTGAAAGCTGAAGACTCAGAGGAAGAAACGGTTTTATTGAATACACTGCCCAACAAAAACCAAGGAAAATTCAGCATTTATAATTCGTTATTGTCCGAATACGCTGTTTTGGGTTTTGACTATGGATATGCCATGGCCAGCCCCAATGCTTTAACTATTTGGGAAGCTCAATTTGGGGATTTTAGTAACGGAGCTCAAATTGTAATTGACCAATATATTTCCTCTGGAGAGGATAAGTGGAAGACTCAAAATGGAATAGTAATGTTGTTACCCCATGGATATGAAGGGCAAGGTGCGGAACATTCCTCTGCACGAATCGAACGTTATCTTCAGCTTTGCGCAAAAGACAATATGTATGTTGCTAATTGCTCAACGCCTGCAAACCTATTTCATCTTCTCAGAAGACAGATGAAAACCAATTTCCGAAAGCCTTTAATTATTTTTACACCCAAGAGTTTGCTGCGTCATCCAGAAGTAGTTTCCTCAAGGAAAGATTTTACTTCTGGAAAATTTCAAATGCTTATTGAGGATAATACCATAAAAGTAAAGGACACAAAAATATTGGTGTTCTGCACAGGAAAATTCTATTATGACCTGATAAAAGCCAGAAAAGAGAACCAACGAAAAGATGTTGCTATCATTCGTTTAGAACAAATATTCCCATTGCCTTCTAATGAAATTCGTTCGGTTTTAAATCAATATAAGAGCGTAAAAGATGTTGTTTGGGCTCAAGAAGAACCGCGTAATATGGGAGTTTGGTCACATTTACTTTTACATTTGCCAGAAGCTGTAAACTTCAGACCTGCAACAAGACGTTTTTATGCTGCTTCAGCGGCAGGAAGTGCAACACGATTCAACAAAAGACATCGTGAAGTCATTGATTACGTTTTCGATGATTCAAAAGATAATTTTATTAAAAACAAAAATAAATAACAAGTACCCGTTAAAACACCATTCCTATGATTTTAGAAATGAAAGTTCCTTCACCAGGAGAATCGATAACAGAAGTAGAAATAGCTCAGTGGTTAGTAGCTGAAGGGGATTATGTCGAAAAGGATCAGGCCATTGCTGAAGTAGATTCAGACAAGGCAACCCTTGAACTTCCTGCAGAGGAAAGCGGTACAATTACCTTTAAAGCTGAGGAAGGAGATGCAGTAGCTGTTGGACAAGTTGTTTGTTTGATTGATACTGAAGGGAAACCTAGTAGCGAAACTGCTGTTTCAGAAGTTTTAGAAGAAAAAAAGCAACCTGAAGCTGCTGTTGAAAAACAAGTAGAGAATCCAAAAACATATGCTTCTGGTTCAGCTTCTCCAGCTGCCAAAAAAATATTGAGTGAAAAAGGAATTCAACCCAATGAAATTGTTGGAACAGGAAGAGATGGTAGGGTTACCAAACAAGATGCTGTTGATGCCGTTCCTTCAATGGGAACACCGCCGATTCATGGTACTCGGGAAGATAGCCGTAAGAAACTCTCTATGTTGAGACGAAAAGTTGCTCAACGATTGGTAAGTGCCAAAAATGAGACCGCCATGTTGACTACGTTCAATGAAGTAAATATGTCTCCAATTTTTGCTTTAAGAAATGAATTTAAAGAAGCATTTAAAGAAAAGCATAATGTTGGATTAGGGTTTATGAGCTTTTTTACCAAGGCAGTAGTGCGAGCATTAAAATTATTTCCAGACGTAAATTCGATGATCGATGGTGATCATCAAATTGAATACGATTATTGTGATATCAGTGTTGCAGTTTCTGGTCCAAAAGGATTGATGGTTCCTGTGGTTAGAAGCGCAGAAAAATTATCGTTTAGAGGTATTGAGACTGAAATAAAACGCTTGGCAATTCGTGCTCGTGATGGAAAGATAACAGTCGATGAAATGACAGGTGGAACCTTTACAATTTCTAACGGAGGTGTTTTTGGATCAATGCTTTCTACACCAATTATTAACCCCCCTCAATCAGGTATTTTGGGAATGCATAATATAATTGAACGTCCCATTGCAGTTGATGGGAAAGTAGAAATTCACCCAATGATGTATTTGGCTTTATCTTATGACCACCGAATTGTTGATGGAAAAGAATCTGTAGGTTTTTTGGTTGCAATTAAAGAAGCTTTGGAAGATCCCATAAATTTATTGATGGATGAAGATTCAAAGAAAGCTTTAGAGCTTTAGAAAAAGATTTTTACTCTTATAATCTATAATAGCGTTAGTTCTTTTAAGAAAGTCAGCACCTATAATGCCATCTATTGTTAAACTCCCTTGTTCTGATAAAGAGGAATTAATTGCATTCATGTCGAGTAAAAAAAACTTTAGATTTAGTATAAAAATTTCTTTGTAGTTAATTGTACTTTTCATACTGGGCTTTGCTTTTAACTTTTCACTACCTGCACCGCTCATTTCTAATTCGTTGTCTTGTCTTACGATAGAGAAATAATCTTCTTTATCAATAGAAATAAAGCTGTTCGAAGCACCAGTATCAATTAAAAAAAGACCATCTTTTTTATTGATTTTTAGGTGAGCAACTAAATGTTGACTTTTTGTTTTTTTAAATTTTATTGAAAGAAATCCTTGAGGTTTTAAAATGGCTTTCAGCACTTTTTTTGTTTCAAAGATACAGAAAGGATTTAAGCTTTGTTTCCAATTTGAAATGCCTATTTTTACTTTATGCAATTAATAGACACCCACACCCACCTTTATGCGGAAGCTTTTGATGAAGATCGAGACGAAATGATTAAAAGAGCTTTGAAAAATGGTGTTAGCGATTTTTTTGTGCCCGCCATCGACTCTAGCTATTCGGAAAGGATGTTTGCACTAGAGAATCAATACCCTAATCAAGTTCATCTGATGACTGGAGTTCATCCTACTCATGTGAAAAGTGATTACAAAGAGGAACTTGCCCATGTATCTTCATTGTTGAAAAAACGTTCCTTTTGTGCAGTCGGAGAAATTGGAATTGATTTATACTGGGACAAAACCTTTATAAAAGAGCAACAGGATGCTTTTGATACTCAAATACAATGGGCAAAAAACGATAAGCTCCCGATTATAATCCATTGTAGAGAAGCTTTTGATGAGGTTTTCGAAGTTTTAGAGGGTCATAAGTCTGAAGATCTTTATGGAATATTTCATTGCTTTACCGGAACTTTAGAGCAAGCAAAACGAGCTTTATCTTACAATTTGAAATTAGGAATAGGAGGAGTTGTTACTTTTAAGAATGGTAAAATCAATCAATTTTTAAAAAAAATTCCTTTAAGTGAAATAGTTTTGGAAACAGATTCACCTTATTTAGCGCCTGTACCATATCGGGGGAAAAGGAATGAAAGTTCTTATTTAAAGCAGGTTGTTGAAAAAGTTGCTGATGTTTACGATTTGCCTATTGATCTAATAGCAAAAGAAACCACCAAGAATGCTTTTGAGGTATTTAAATTAATTTGATTTTATAGCACTTAAATTTTTAGGTCAAGTTTTTTTTTTGTTATTTCGACAATTGAAATTTTAATTTTAGAGAGGTGGCCGAGCGGTCGAAGGCGCACGCCTGGAAAGCGTGTATACGCCAAAAGCGTATCGAGGGTTCGAATCCCTTCCTCTCTGCTAAGTTGTTTTTTGGTGTATAAATTGAAAAATAGAATAACATCATAAGAGACCTATGAAAAAATATGATGAAGAAAATTCTTTCCATATAAAGTATACAAAAACTTTAATGTGATATATATCCTAATTTAGTGTGTTTAAAAAGATTTAATTTGAATTAACCACATAAAGGAGTGAATCATAAATTATATTATTTTATCGACTGTATCCTAATGACAAAAGGAAAATTAAAATCAATTATTGAGAAAATTATTGGATTTATTAAGAGGAACTTTAATCACCTAATATCTTCAAACCTTTATATTAAGGTTAATACCTCAATCATTTTTTTAATTTCTTTAGTCAGTTCCGCACAACACGATCATACTGGTCTGCATCACTGGGAGAT
Organism: uncultured Flavobacteriaceae bacterium; assembly: GCA_943789305.1. Lineage (GTDB taxonomy): Bacteria > Bacteroidota > Bacteroidia > Flavobacteriales > Flavobacteriaceae > Arcticimaribacter. Next base: position 363,265 of record CALSTP010000001.1, read on the forward strand.
TCCCAGTAAGAATCCTGATCGTATTATATTGACTTTTCATGGAGATCCAGCTACATCTAGAGCCGTAACCTGGCGTACTGACAATAATATCAAAAAGGGGGTAGCAGAAATAGCAATTGCAACCGTAAACTCTAATTTCAAATCCACTTCATCCACTTATGAAGCTATTTCGAAGCCTTTTGATCTGGGACAATATAAGGGAAACAACTCCCTCATAGTTAATTATCACAGTGTGATATTCGAAAACCTAAAGCCTGATGAGCTTTATGCATACAGGGTTGGAGATGGAAACGAATATTGGTCAGAATGGATACAGTTCAGAACTGCCCAAAAAAGAAAAGCCACAACTGAATTTGTGTATTTTGGTGATGCACAAAATAATATTCTTTCAGACTGGTCACGAGTTATACGAATGGCATATCAAACTGCTCCCAATGCATCTTTTGCTATTCATGCAGGGGATTTAATTAATAACGCGCATCAAGATTACGAATGGGCAGAATGGTTCAAAGCTGGCGGCTTTATTCACAGCCAGTGGACTGCAATTCCTGTTTTAGGTAATCATGAATTCTGGCCTTTATCTAAAGAACATGGAAAAAGAGAACTCTCTATCCAATGGCGTCCTCAATTTACTCTTCCTGTTGAAAATTCACTAAGTAAAAAATTACACGAAACAGTTTATACAGTTGATTATCAAAATATAAGAATTATAGTTTTGAATTCAAATTATAATTTAAGAGAGCAAACTAAATACATTGAACAAAAGCTAAAAACTTCAAAAGCTAAATGGAATATAGTTACTTGTCATCATTCTGTATTTTCTCCTGCCAAGGGGAGGGATTTTGAATATGGGCGTGAGCACTGGAAACCATTATTTGACAAATACAATGTAGATTTGGTGCTTAATGGTCATGACCACACCTATGCTCGAGGGCATGTTCCAGAACTGAATGAAATTTGTAAAGATTCGGGAGAAATAAAAACTGTCTATGTAACTTCTGTCAGCGGTCCAAAGCATTACAAGTTAGATCCTTATCAAATTAAAGATTACAATAAAGATGGTTATTTATTGGATAAATCAGCACAATATATTCAATTTTATCAAGTAATTACAATTGATGATAATCAATTGACTTATGTAGCTTATACATCAACAGGACAGGAATACGACAGGGCAGTAATTAAGAAAAACTTTGAAACTGGCACAAAAAAAATATCCCATCCATCAAACCAAAATTAGTTTAGGGAGTCGTTAACGAGAATTTCATCTTTGATTTAACTGTTGATTTTTTTTGGAAATTAATTTTTAAATGTAGCCATTGGGTATAAATTTGATAATATTCAATAACCCATTTGCATTTACTACAAATACATCTATCCCCTTTAAATATAAATCACATAACATCTTAATAAAAATCAATACATAATTCATTAAACAAATCTGTATAATTCTAAAGACTCGCCAAAGAAAACATCAAATATTTCAAAAGTATTAGACATTATCACATTTTTTCTTTTCTTTGTCGGCACATAAGAAATGGAGATAATCAAAAATTAGTTTAAACAGTATTTTTTTTTATCTTTAAAACTTTAAATAATAAGAACAAAAATTTATTCAATGAGAAAACTATTAGTTGCCCTTGTAACCAGCATTTTAATGACCGGTTTTTCCGCGAATGCAAATACAATTAATCTCACAGTTGCTGATAATGCAGCAATTTCAACAATTGTACAAGATGATGATCAAGCTTCTGGCGAGGAGTCAGCATCTTTTACACAAGAACTAAAAACAAGATTTATTGAAGGTGGCCCTGGTTTTATGGGAATCGTTTTAATCTGTTTGATTTTAGGTCTTGCAATTGCTATTGAAAGAATTATCTTTTTAAATTTAGCAACCACAAATACAAAGAAATTGACTGAAGGTGTTGAAGAAGCTCTTGCAAATGGAGGAGTTGATGCAGCTAAAGATCTTTGTAGAGATACAAAAGGACCTGTTGCTTCAATCTTTTATCAAGGACTTGACCGTGTTGATGAAGGTGTAGAGAGTGCAGAGAAAGCAGTAGTAGCTTATGGAGGGGTTCAAATGGGACAATTGGAGAAGAATGTTTCTTGGATTTCGTTATTCATTGCTCTTGCTCCTATGCTTGGGTTTATGGGAACCGTAATTGGGATGATTCAAGCTTTTGACAAAATTGAAGCAGCAGGAGATATGCAGCCTTCTCTCGTAGCAGGAGGTATTAAAGTTGCACTTTTGACAACTGTATTTGGTCTTGTCGTAGCAATTATTCTTCAGATTTTTTATAACTATATCGTTGCTAAAATTGACAGCATTGTGAATGATATGGAAGATGCATCAATTACATTGGTAGATATCCTTGTTGCACATAAGAAATAGTTATAGACCTCTAAAAATTTGTAAATTATGAATTTTCAAAAAATAGTAAAAATCATCACGGGAATTCTTGGCGTATTAGGGATTGTATTCCTCTTCAGGGTTGTCGGAGCTGGTGATGAAGAAATCAAGGCAGCGGCAGCAGTAGGAGACTACGGTAAAGTAAGTCCTCTAATAAACCTTTCTCAATTTATCTTAGGGATAGCTGTAATAGCTACTTTGATTTTCTCTCTGATTGGACTTTTTTCGGATGGTGCTAAATTGAAGAAAGCAATCTTCTCAGTAGTGGGATTTCTTATTGTGTTGGGGATAGCTTATGCAACATCTGAAGGTGTTGAAACCCCAATGAAAGACGGAAAAGTGTTATCTGCATCAGGATCTCGCTGGGTAGGAACGGGAATTAGAATGTTTTATTTTCTTGCCGTGATTGCAATTGGATCAATGCTATTTGCAGGCGTAAAGAAATTAATCAAATAAACTAAGAAAATGGCAAAAAGAGCAGCACCTGAGGTAAATGCTGGATCGATGGCAGACATTGCTTTCTTACTTTTGATTTTCTTTCTAGTTACCACAACTATTGAAACGGATTCAGGAATCAACAGAAAGCTTCCGCCCACAGATGAAATAGTGGATCCTCCTATTATTAAAGAAAGAAATATATTTACGGTAGTCGTAAATAAAAATAATCAATTTCTTGTTGAAGAAAAACCACTTGAAATTTCTGAAATTAGAGAGCAAGCAATTGCTTTTTTGGATAACGGAGGTGGAGTAGGTGATGAAGCTTGTGACTATTGCCAAGGAGCAAAAGATCCAAGTTCGTCTGATAATCCAGAAAAAGCAATTATTTCACTTAAGAACAACAGAGAGACTTCTTATAAAGTTTACATAGCTGTTCAAAATGAATTAGTTGCAGCGTATAATGATTTAAGAGACCGTGAATTTGTTAGGCTTAATCCACTTTTAGGATTAACTTTTGTTGAAGCGAATAAGCGCTATGCTGATCCACGAACAACTCCAGAAGAAAAAGAAAGACTGAAGCCGAAATTAGCTGAAGTTAAATTAATGTTTCCTCAAAAATTATCTGAAGCAGAACCAAGTAAGAACAACTAAACCCTTAAAACATGGCTAAATTTAAAAAGAAAAAAGGAGGAGAAACCCCTGCTATTTCAACAGCATCTTTACCCGATATTGTTTTTATGTTATTGTTCTTCTTTATGGTTGCTACAGTAATGCGAGATAACACACTGATGGTTCAAAATACTTTACCAGCAGCAGATCAAATTCAAAAGCTAGACAAGAAAGATCGTGTTATGTATATCTATGCTGGAAAACCATCTAGTCGATATGCTGACAAGTACGGAAATCAAGCACGTATTCAATTGAATGATAAATTTGCTACAGTTGGAGATGTAGGAGCTTTTGTACTTGCAGAACGTGCTTCTAAACGTCAAGAATTACAGAATGTTCTGACAACAGCTTTAAAAGTTGATGGAGATACCAACATGGGGCTGATCTCCGACATCAAACAAGAATTAAGACAGGTAAATGCTTTAAAAATTAATTATACTACTCGTGTAGGCGATTATACTCAAAACATGAAAAACTAGTAAAAATTTTATTTTTTTAAAAGGGTGTTTCTATGAAACACCCTTTTTTTTTGAAAGAACTTCTTCTACCTTTATCCAATGAAATTCGCTTTAACATTTTTCTACTTATTCTTAAGTATTCATTTAGTAGCCCAAGACAGTTTGGCGCTTGTTGAAAAATCTTACAAAGAAGATCAATGGTATGCGAGTATATCATTTTTACTTGCCGATGAGTCTATTGAAGGCTTTCGATTAAATGGGTTATCCCAATCCTTTAGTATCGGTTTTATTAAAGATATTTCATTGAATAATAAATCTAACAGAGCATTGGGAATCGGTTTAGGATATGGAATCAATAATTATGGTTCAAATCTTAGTATTTCAATTGAAAACAATGATTCTTATGAGTTTAGTTTAGTTGAAAGCATCCAGCTTATTTCCAAGAATAGATTGGTTTCTCATTTTCTTGAAGTTCCTATAGAATTTCGTTGGAGGACTTCAACGGCTACAACATATAAGTTTTGGAGAATTTATTCTGGATATCTGTTCCGCTACAACTTCTTTACACGAATAAAACCGTTTTATGATTCTGCTAGGGTTATCAATGAAGTAAACCCCATAAGTCACGCATTAAAATTTTCGGCAGGATACAACACTTGGAATATTTATTTTGAATACAGTCTGACCTCTTTTTTCAAAAGCGGTACACAAACAAATTTAGGTACTCCATTAGAACTGAATTCAATGAAAATAGGCTTAATATTCTATGTTTTATAATTCTTTCCTAAGACGGGCAACAGGAAAGTCCATTTGTTCTCTATATTTAGCAACTGTTCTTCGAGCTACTCTGTAACCTTTTTTGAGTAATTCTTCCGATAGAGCTAAATCCGCCAAAGGTTTCTTTTTGTCCTCTTTTTCAATTAACGTTCGTAAATTTTTTTTTATTTCCAAAGTAGAAACTTCTTCCCCATCTTCATTGGTAAGAGACTCAGAAAAGAAACTTTTTAGGAGTTTTGTTCCATAAGGAGTTTCTATGTACTTACTATTTGCTACTCTTGAAACTGTTGAAATATCCATTTTAATTATTTCAGCAATATCCTTTAGAATCATCGGTTTTAACGTGAGTTCATCCCCCGACAAAAAATATTCTTCCTGATGCTTTACAATAGCATTTATTGTTTGATATAAAGTTTGATGCCGTTGTGCAACAGCATCGATAAACCACTGAGCAGCATCTAGTTTTTGTTTGATGAATTGAATTGCGTCTTTTTGAGCTGAATTTTTATTGGGTGCTGCTTGATAACCTTTCATCATTTCTTTATAAGAAGACGAAATATGTAATTCAGGAGCATTACGGCGATTCAACACCACATTCAGTATTCCGTTATCAACGGTTAAGATAAAATCTGGAACGATGTGTGTGTTCTGAAAAGTTCCAGACAAAGCTCCACCAGGTTTTGGGTTTAATCGTTCTATTTCTTTTAGTCCTTGCTTCAATAATTCTTGATCAACATCAAATTTTTCTTGCAACTTTGTAAAGTGTTTTTTAGAAAATAATTCAAAGGCTTCATTTATAATTTTTGAGGCCATGATTTGTGAAACAGAGAGTTGTTTACTACTCAATTGTAAAGAAAGACACTCTTGTAGTGTTCGTGCTCCAACCCCAGCAGGTTCTAGGGATTGCACTTTTTCCAGAACTAATTCCAGTTGTTCTTCCTTAACAAGAATGTTTTGAGTAAAAGCCAAATCATCTAAAACATCTTGCAAAGATCTTCTTAGATAACCACTATCATCTATACTTCCAATCAGAAATTCAGCAATTTGCTCCTCCTCTGGTGTTAAAATTAAGGAACTGATTTGACCTTTTAAATATTGATGAAAACCGATTCCTCCTGTTAAAGGAATAGTTTTTTCCTCGTCATCGTCGCTATAATTGTTTGTAGTTAACTTATAAGAAGGTGTTTCGTCATCACTTAAATAAGCATCAATATCGATTTCCCCAGTATCGATGGTTTCGTGGTCTTCAAAGTCATCTTGAAAATCATCTAAAGGTTCATCTGTTTTATCTTTTCCAGTTTCAAGGGCTGGATTTTCTTCAATTTCATTTTGAAGTCGTTGTTCAAAATCTAAAGTTGTCAATTGAATCATTTTCATCAGCTGGATTTGCTGAGGAGATAATTTCTGTGAGAGCTTTAATTGAAATTGTTGTTTTAGCATAAATAAGTTTGAGACTTTTTCTTAAATATATGAAAAACAGTAGACTTTAGAAAGCAGCATTTTGCGGGGTTCGGGGAAATGGAATTACATCTCGTATGTTACTCATGCCAGTAGCAAACAAGACTAAACGTTCAAAACCAAGTCCAAATCCACTATGTGGAGCACTTCCAAAACGTCTAAGATCAAGATACCACCACAATTCTTTTTCGTCAATTCCCATAGCTTTTATTCTTTTTTGTAGAACATCCAAACGTTCCTCTCGTTGAGATCCTCCTACAATTTCTCCGATTCCTGGGAATAAAATATCCATTGCGCTTACGGTTTTTTGATCTTCGTTCATACGCATATAGAATGCTTTGATGGTAGCAGGGTAGTCATAGAGAATAACTGGGCAATTAAAGTGTTTTTCAACTAAAAATCGCTCGTGTTCACTTTGTAAGTCAGCACCCCATTTATCAATATTAAATTTGAATTTCTTTTTCTTATTGGGTTTACTATTTCGTAATATATCAATGGCCTCGGTATAGCTTACCCGTTTAAATTCATTTTCCACAACAAATTTTATTTTTTCTAATAAACCCATCGATGATCTTTCTGCTTGAGGTTTAGATTTATCCTCTTGCTTTAATCGATCATCTAAAAAGATCAAATCTTCTTCACATTCTTTGAGAATGTAATTCAAAACATTTTTTATAAATTTTTCTGCCAAATCCATATTATCGTTAAGGTCAAAAAAAGCCATTTCGGGTTCGATCATCCAAAACTCAGCAAGATGTCGAGTAGTGTTTGAATTCTCTGCTCTAAAAGTAGGGCCGAAGGTGTAAACTTCTCCTAAACCCATTGCATAGGTTTCAGCTTCAAGTTGTCCAGAAACGGTAAGATGTGTTTCTTTCCCAAAAAAATCTTTACTAAAATCAATATTTCCTTCTTTAGTAAAAGGTGTATTTTCAAAATCTAAAGCGCTAACACGAAACATTTCACCTGCTCCTTCAGCGTCGCTTCCAGTTATGATAGGAGTGTTTACGTATTGAAAGCCTTCATTTCTAAAAAACTGATGAACTCCAAATGCAAGAGCTGAACGCAATCGCATTACTGCACTGAAAGTGGTTGTTCTTACACGTAAATGAGCTTTTTCTCTTAGGAATTCTAGACTGTGTTTTTTGGGTTGTATAGGATAGCTTTCAGGATCAGCTTCACCATAAATGTGTAAATCGGTTACTTGAATTTCATGAGATTGACCTTTTCCTTGACTTTCTATGTAATTTCCAGTTATTTTTATAGCTGCTCCTGTATTAATACTTTTAAGTAAAGCATCATCCATTGACTCAAAATCAACAACACATTGTAAATTCCCTAATGTAGACCCATCATTTAAAGCAATAAATCGATTAGCTCTAAAGGTTCTAACCCAACCTTTTACAATTACTTGTTGACCTGTAGCAGATGTTTTTAGTAAGGACTTGATTTTCATAATGTTTTTGCTTTTCGCTGCAAAGATAACAGTTTATCTAAAATTTAGTTATTCGTTTTACGCTTCCTTTGATTCTTTTTGTTCTAAAATTTGAAGCTTGGGCTTTTTCATGACATTTTCATTAGAAACGGTCCGTTCTAATGAAATTAATAGAGAGGGGAGTAAAATTAAATTTGCAAGCATTGCGAAAAGTAGGGTTGCTGAAACCAAACCTCCGAGTGCAACCGTTCCACCAAATTCTGAAATCATAAAAACAGAAAACCCAAAGAATAAGACAATGGATGTATAAAACATGCTCACTCCTGTTTCTCTTAATGCAGCGTATATTGATCTTTGTATTTTCCATTTTGATTCGATCAATTCCTGTCGATATTTTGCCAGAAAATGAATGGTGTCATCAACAGAAATTCCAAAGGCAATACTAAAAACTAATATTGTAGATGGCTTTATGGGAATACCCAAAAAACCCATCATGCCTGCTGTGACTAATAAGGGTAAAATATTAGGAATGAGTGAAATGAGAATCATTTTGAAAGACCTAAATAAGTATGCCATAAAAAGAGCAATTAATAAAATAGCCAGAGAAAGCGATAGAATTAGATTCTTGATAAGGTATTTAGTTCCTTTTAAAAAAATTAAAGACTTTCCAGTGAGTTGAATGTCATATCGATTTTCAGGAAAAATCTTTTTTATTTCTTTTTCGAGTTCAAATTTAATCTCTTCCATTCGTTCGGTTCGAATATCTTTCATAAACGTTGTCATTCGAGCATATTGACCTGTTGAATCCACATAATTTCTCATCAATGCATCTCCTTGCTTAGAAGAATCAAAATAAGAAAAAACAAAGTTGTTTTCTTGGGCTGTTGGGAGTTTGTAGTAGTTTGGATTTCCATTGTAATATGCTTGCTTAGCATATTTTATGGCATTTACAACTGAAATAGATTTAGAAAGTTCAGGGATAGCATCAATGCTTTGTCCTAGTTCATCCATTCGTTTTAAAGTAGGTAGTTTAACAACTCCATTTTTTCGCTGGGTATTGATTAAAATTTCTAGGGGAACAACTCCATTAAACTCTTTATCAAAGAAAAGGATGTCTTTAAAAAATTCTTTTTTCTGAGGCATGTCCTCTAAGATGCTCCCAGAGATTCTGATTTGGTAAATGCCTATAATGCTTCCAATAAGAAGAATTAGCGAAATAATGTAGGTGTTTATTCTTCGGTACCGAACGTTTTTCTCCATCCAATTTACAAAGCTATCAATGGATTTATTTTTTAAATGATTCAAATGCTTTTGGTTAGGAAGTGGCATGAAGCTATAGATGATGGGAATTAAAAGCAGAGAAAGAATAAAGATTCCTATGACATTAATCGATGCAATGATTCCAAATTCGGTCAATAACTTACTATCCGTCAAAATAAAAGTTGCAAAACCTGATGCGGTAGTAAGATTGGTCATTAAAGTTACATTTCCAATCTTGATAATTACTTGCTGAAGTGATTTTACTTGATTCCCATGTTTGGCAACTTCTTGTTGATATTTATTGATTAGAAAAATACAATTGGGTATTCCTATGACAATAATTAAAGGGGGGATTAAGGCTGTCAAAACAGTAATTTCGTATCCCATCCATCCGAGTGTACCAAGTGCCCAAACAACACCAAAAAGGACAATAACCATTGAAATTACTGTAGTACGAATGGAGCGGAAAAATAAAAAGAAAATCAAAGAAGTTATTCCCATTGCTCCTAAAACAAAGATCCCAATTTCATCGACAATATTTTGAGCATTTAAAGTTCTGATATAGGGCATTCCAGAAACTCGTACGTTAACATTGTTCTCCTCTTCAAATTTTTTTATGGAGGGAATAAAAACATCATAAATAAAGGCCTTCCTTTGGGCACTATTTACAATTTCATTTTTCATGTAAACCGCAGATCTAACGGTTTGTGTTTTTTTATTGAAAATCAAATTTTCATAGAAAGGTAATTCTTTAAATAGTTTCTGTTTGAGGAGTGCATATGTTTCTTTTGTCTCTGGTTTGATAGACAGAAAAGGAATCATTTCAAACTTCTTTTTCCTTGTATTTTTAGATAAAGTGCTCAAATTTTCGAGCGATAAAACAAAATCAATTTCAGGATAAGTTCCAAGTTTTTTGCTCAGCTTATTCCATGCTTCAAATTTACCTTTACTGAATAAATCTTGGTCTTGAAGTGCCAAAACCATAACATTACCGTCTTCTCCGAAGAGGTCTAAAAACTCATTGTATCGGATATTTTCCTCATGTTGATCTGGAAGTAAATTTGCTTCAGTAAAAGTAAAACGCATATACTTCCATTGAGAAACCCAAAAGGAGGTTACAGCTAAAAGGAAAATAAGTATTGTTATGCGATTACGAAGAATGAGTCGAGCAACACTTTCCCAAAATTTCCATTTCCGTTTTTTCTTCATAAGTTTAAAGAACCCTAACCAATTTATGAAAAAAGATCAGACGGTTAAAATTTCTTTTTCTTTGCGAGCGAATACATCATCTGTTTTTTGAATAAATATATCGGTGTGTTTTTGAATGTCGATTTCATAATTCTTTTGCTCGTCCTCAGAAATATTAGATTTTTTTATTTCGTTATTAGCATCTTTTCGAGCATTACGAATACTTACTTTTGCAGTTTCTGATTCTGCTTTTGCCATTTTTGCTAACTCCTTTCTTCGTTCTTCTGTCAAGGGAGGAACATTAATGATAATAGATTCTCCATTATTCATCGGATTAAATCCAAGATTAGAATTTATTATAGCTTTTTCTATTTCACCCAGCATTCCTTTTTCCCAAGGTTGAATAGATAGGGTTCGCGCATCAGTAGTATTTACATTTGCCACCTGATTCAAAGGTGTCGGGGATCCATAATAATCAACCATAACACTACTGAGCATTACCGGATTTGCTTTTCCAGCTCTTATTTTTAAAAGTTCATTTTCAAGATGCTCAAGAGCACTATTCATACTTTCGATAGCGCTATCAATAATAAATTCTAATTCTTCGTTCATAGGAATTAATTTAAAGATATACTTTAGTTCCAATATTTTCACCTCGAACAACTCGAACAAGATTACCATGGGTATTCATGTCAAATACAATTATCGGAAGTTTATTTTCTTGACTTAGAGTAAAAGCCGTTGTATCCATTACTTTGAGACCCCTTTTTAAAACTTCTTCAAAAGAAAGAGAGTCAAATTTCACAGCTTCTTTATTTTTTTCGGGATCTTCATTGTAGATGCCGTCTACTCGAGTTCCTTTTAAGATAACGTCTGCATTAATTTCTACTGCTCGAAGTACTGCAGCAGAATCTGTGGTAAAGAACGGATTTCCTGTCCCTGCACTAAAAATAACAACTCTATTTTTTTCAAGATGTCGAACTGCTTTTCTTTTGATGTATGGCTCTGCAACTGCTTCGATTTTTAATGCAGTTTGAAGTCGAGTTGGAACATCTATATTTTCTAAAGCACTTTGAAGGGCAAGTCCATTAATAACGGTAGCTAACATTCCCATATAATCAGCCTGAACTCGATCTACTCCCTGGCTGGATCCAGACACCCCCCTAAATATATTACCTCCGCCAATTACAATTGCTATTTCAACATTTTGTTCGTATATCTGTTTTATTTCTTCAGCATATTCACCAATACGAATGGGGTCTATTCCATAGGAGCGGTCTCCCATTAGTGCTTCGCCGCTTAGTTTTAGTAAAATACGTTTGAAATTCATACACGAGTTTTATTATTACAAATATAGAAAATTAAGAGGATAGATTTTGAGATCTTGTTATATAATACAAGGTTCGTGATTACTTTTCCAGTAGTTTTTCAAAATCTTCCATTTGCATAGCATTTTCAACACTAAATTCACCAATTTTGGTTCGTCTTAATGCACTCAGATATGCACCCGAATTGATTGACTTTCCATAATCATGAACCAAAGATCTTATGTAGGTGCCTTTGCTACAATTTACTTTAAAATCAATTTCCGGAAATTTTATCTGAGTAATTTCAAAATTTCGAATAGTAACCTTTCTAGATGGAACATCAATATTTAAACCTTCTCTAGCAAATTCATATAAACGTTTTCCTTCTTTTTTTAATGCAGAAAAGACAGGGGGCTTTTGGTCAAAGGTCCCTGTGAATTGGGATAAGGTATTTTCGAGTAGTTCTTTATCGATATGTTCTGTGGGAAAATATTGATTTATTTCTGTTTCGAGATCATATGAAGGGGTAGTCGCTCCTAATGAAAAAGTCCCAACATATTCTTTTTCTTGACCCATGAATTGCTCAATTTGTTTTGTCATTTTTCCGGTGCATAAGATTAAAAGCCCTGAAGCCAGCGGGTCTAAAGTTCCTGCATGACCTACTTTAATTTTTTTTAGTCCGAAGGTGTTCTTAATAATCCAACGAATTTTATTAACTACTTGAAATGAAGTCCAATTTAAGGGCTTGTCAATGAGAATAACTTCACCATTTATAAACTTTTCTTTAATCACTTTCATAAAACTCCAAAAATAATAGCTGCTGTTCCTGCAATCATACAATAAATGCTGAAGTACCAAAGCTTTGAATTTTTAACCCATTCAATCATCCATTTACAAGCAAGTATTCCTGTGATAAAAGCTGCCAAAAAACCCATAAGCATTATTGATGAATTTAGTTGAATTGAATTTGTCTCCATTTCAAGAGAACTTTTGATCATGCTCCCAAAAATTAAAGGAATTACCATAAGAAAAGAAAAACGAGCAGCTTTACTTTTATCAACCCCTAGAAGAACTCCTAGTGCTATAGTTGCTCCACTTCTAGATATACCGGGAAGAATTGCGATAGCTTGTATAATACCAATGCTAAAAGCAGACTTCAGGCTTAATTCTTTTTCGGTTATTTGAGAACGGTTTGCCAAATACAGTAGTACAGCTGTAATCCATAACATTGCTCCAACCAAAAGAATGTTTTGATGAAAGAGTTTTGAAATCATATCCTCTAAGAAAAAACCAACAAAAACTGCTGGAATCATGGATGTGATGATTTTCAAAGAAAAATAGAAAGCATCATTCATCTTAAATTCAAATAAACCTTGGAATATTTCATGAATATCTTTTCTAAAAACAAGAACAGTGCTCAAAGCCGTAGCTCCATGAAGTATAATTGTCATCAATAAACTTTCTTTAGGCAAAGAATGATCCCCTAAGATTGCTTTTGCAAGTTCTAAGTGGCCACTAGAGGATATGGGTAAAAATTCTGTTAATCCTTGAATTATTCCCAGCACAATTGCTGTTAGTAAATCCATTAAATTATTTTTTAGAGTAAGTCAAAATCGAATAAACAGCGATTCCAAAGCCGAATAAAACCAAAGTAGGAGCTAAGCGAATACGTCTAAAATTAAACATCTCTGGGTTAAAGACGTTTGGATCAGAACTGCCTCCACCAACCATCAAAATAAATCCTAAACTAATTATTGAAATTGATAATAAAAGGAATTGATAATTACGCTTTCCAAATAAGAACTGTTTTTTTGTAGATTTTATTTTTTTCATAAAAAATTATTGAACGGCTTCGGTGGTTAGATTCAAGAAACGTTGAGTTGCGAAAAAAGTACTCAGCCCCGTAATTAAAATTCCCATTCCAAGAACAACAGAAAAAATCAAGGAGGGTTCCAAAAGGTTTTCAGTTAAATTTAGTTCTGGAAATCTTTCATTGAACTCATATAAAACATATGATAATCCTACAAGAGCAATAATAGAACCTAAAAGCCCTAGTTGTAAATGCTTCAGTATGAAAGGAAGTCGAATAAAGCTTTTGGTTGCACCTACCAACTGCATTGTTTTGATGATCATCCTTTTTGAATAAATGGACAAGCGAATGGAACTATTAATAAGTAAAATTGCAACTAAAATAAAAACGAAACTCAAAATCAATATCCATTGGGTAATTTTTTTGATATTTTTATCTAATATCTCAATTAGAGGTTGATCATAAAGAACTTCATTGATATAAGTTTTTTGTTCAAAATTCTTTTTTAGATCTTTAAGAAATGCAGGAGTAACAAAACTTGCATTAAAGTATACATCGATAGAACTTAACAAGGGGTTGTAACCTAGAAATTCCATAAAATCCTCTCCAATTTCTTGTGCATGAATCTCTGCTGCCTCTTCTTTAGATACAAAACGGGCTGTTTTGGTTTCTTGGCGTAGGGTTAAACTTTTTTGAAGTTGTTTTATTTCTATTGGTTTAGCAGAATCATCAATATAAATTGTAAAAGCTATTTGCTCTTTAAAATGATCTGCAACTTTTTTTGAATTTAATAACAGCAGTCCTAATAATCCTACTAGAAATAACACTAAAGAAATACTTATAACTACAGAAAAGTAAGTAGAAAGTAATCTTCTTTTTTGATAAACTTCTTGTGAATTTTTTCGCACCTGTATTAAATTATTACTGTAAAAATAGTAAACAAGAAGCAATTTGTATTCTTGGTGTCAATAAACTTTTTCCTTTCCTGCTTTAATCCTATTTTTGTTGTTCAAATAAATTGAATATTGTGGGGTATAATTTCCTTGAAATCGAAAAAAAGTGGCAAAACTATTGGGCCAAAAATCAAACCTTTAAAGCAAGTAATAAAAGTGAACTTCCGAAATATTATGTTTTGGACATGTTTCCTTATCCTTCGGGAGCAGGTTTGCATGTAGGACATCCTTTAGGATATATTGCAAGTGATATTTATGCTCGCTACAAACGTCATAAGGGATTCAATGTTCTTCACCCACAAGGATATGATTCTTTTGGTTTGCCTGCTGAGCAATATGCAATTCAAACAGGGCAACATCCAAACCTTACAACAGAAGCCAATATCAATCGTTACAGAAAGCAACTAGATAAGATGGGGTTTTCTTTCGATTGGAGTAGAGAAGTTAGAACTTCGCAAGCAGATTTTTATAAATGGACTCAATGGATATTTTTATTATTGTTTGATTCTTATTATTGTAAAACAACAAATTCAGCACAGCCTATTAAAAAGTTGGTGTCGCATTTTGAAACCAATGGGAATGCTAATTTAAACGCTGTTAGTGACGAAAAAATTATTTCATTTACACCAGATGATTGGACTGCTTTTTCATATAAAGAAAAGCAAGAAGTTTTATTGATGTATCGTTTAGCATATTTATCTGAATCCGAAGTGAATTGGTGTTCAGAGTTAGGAACAGTATTGGCTAATGATGAAATAGTTAACGGTGTTTCTGAAAGAGGTGGTTATATGGTAACCAAAAAGAAGATGAAGCAATGGAGTATGCGGATAGGTGCTTATGCTGAACGTTTACTTGAAGGATTGAATCAGTTGGATTGGCCAGAGTCTTTAAAAGAAATGCAGCGAAATTGGATTGGGAAATCAATAGGCGCAAATGTTCGTTTTAATATTCAAGATTACAAAGGTGTTATCGAGGTTTTTACAACTCGACCCGACACTTTGTTTGGTGTAACTTTTATGACATTGGCACCAGAGCATCCGTTGGTAAATACAATTATTAGTGATCAACAAAAAGTTGAAGTATTAGCATATGTAGAAGCAAGCGCAAAACGCTCTGAACGAGACCGTATGTCTGATGTGAAATCCATTAGCGGTGTTTTTACAGGAGCTTATGCAATACACCCTTTTACTAAAGAACCCATTCCAATTTGGATTGGAGACTATGTTTTAGCAGGATATGGCACAGGAGCGGTAATGGCTGTTCCCTGTGGCGACCAAAGAGATTTTAATTTTGCAAAACACTTTAATATTCAAATCCGTAATATTTTTGAGGGAGCTGATATTACAACTGAAGCTTTTGTTGAAAAAGGAAAAACAAAGATCAAAGACTCTGATTTTTTAAATGGCTTGGCTTACAAAGAAGCTATGATAAAAGTTATAAAACGTCTGGAACAAGAAGGATCAGGAGAAGGTACTATTAACTACAGATTAAGAGATGCTATTTTTAGTCGACAGCGATATTGGGGAGAACCCATTCCTATTTACTATAAAAACGGAATCCCAGTTGCATTAAAAACTGAAAACCTTCCTTTAGTTCTTCCAGAAGTTGAACAATATTTACCTACTCCAGAGGGAGCACCCCCTTTGGGAAATGCACCTACTTGGGCATGGGATACTATTTCTGAAAAAGTTGTTCCTAATGCTCGATTGAATGAAACTAGTGTTTTTCCTTTAGAATTGAATACTATGCCTGGCTGGGCTGGGAGTTCTTGGTACTTCAATAGATATATGGATGCCGATAATCAGGAAGCTTTTGTAGGTAAAGAAGCTGTGAATTATTGGCAAAATGTAGATTTATATATTGGTGGGAGCGAGCATGCTACTGGGCACTTATTGTATTCTCGTTTTTGGCAGAAATTTCTTTTTGATCTAAACTTATTACCCGTTGATGAATATGCAAAAAAATTAATCAATCAAGGAATGATTCTTGGTTCATCGGCTTTTATATATCGTAAAAAGGGAACACAAGAGTATGTGTCCAAAAACTTAATAAAAGATTTTGAAGTTGAATCGATCCGAGTGGACATCAGTATGGTCAATAATTCAGATGAACTCGATTTGGAGGCCCTGAGAAAATGGCAGCCTCAATTCAGTACCGCTTCCTTTGTTTTAGAAAATGGAGTTTATCATGTAGAACGTGAAGTAGAAAAAATGTCCAAATCAAAGTATAATGTGGTTAATCCAGACCTTATTTGTGAGCAATATGGAGCCGACACTTTACGGATGTATGAAATGTTTTTAGGACCGATAGAACAAGCTAAGCCATGGAATACCGCAGGTATATCAGGAGTTCACTCATTTCTCAAGAAACTTTGGAAATTATATCATAACTCTGAGGGATTTTATGTTTCAGAGGGTTCTGCATCAAAAGAATCTTTAAAAAGCCTAAATCAAACAATAAAAAAGGTAACCGAAGACATTGAGAATTTTTCTTTCAACACTTGTATCAGTTCTTTTATGATTTGTGTTAATGAATTGACTGCACAAAAGTGTAACGAGAGAGGGGTATTAGAACCTTTGGCAATTTTATTAGCACCATTTGCAGTTCATTTGTCTGAAGAACTTTGGCAATTGATGGGACACGATACAAGTATAAGTACAGTTTCTTTTCCAATTTATGAACCTTCATATTTGGTAGAATCCTCTAAAAATTATCCTGTTTCATTTAATGGAAAAATGAGGTTTACCATTGAACTTTCTTTAAAATTAAATCCCCAAGAAATTGAAGAAATAATTATGAAAGATGAACGTACACAACTACAATTGCAAGGGAGAAACCCTAAAAAAGTGATTGTAGTACCTGGGAAAATAATTAATATAGTTGGCTAATGGATATTCAAATTATTGGTTATGTGGCTGCGGTATTGACAACTTCATCTTTTCTACCACAGGTAATCAAAGTGTGGAAGTCTAAATCATCTAAAGGAATTTCTGTTACAATGTATATTGTAATGCTTACCGGTGTTATTCTTTGGGGTATTTATGGTTATTGCATTGGTAGTAAGTCGGTTTTAATGGCTAACCTAGTTGCGGGTATTTTACAAGCTATTATTTTGATTATTATTTTTAAAAATAAAAGGAAAAATCCTAGATGATCCTTTGGCTCTTATGATTTAAAAAAATAATATCAATTGATTAAAGCGCAATTTGCCTTTTGATTTGCTGGTTTAAAGAAATAAATGTTTCTGTTCTTGAAACTCCAGAAATGGTCTGTATCTTTGTATTGAGTAGATGCATCAGGTGCTCATTGTCTTTGCATAAAATCTTAATAAAAACACTCCAATTTCCAGTAGTATAGTGGCATTCAGTAATCTCAGGTATCTTTTTCAACTGCTCCACAGCTTGAGGATTACTTGCAGCTTTATCCAAAAAAACACCAATAAAAGCAAGAGTCGTATAGCCCAAAGCCTTTGGATTAATATTGATTTGAGAACCACTAATTAAAGAAGAATTTTCTAGTTTTTTAAGGCGTTGATGAACTGCAGCTCCAGAAATTCCAGCTCTTTGTGCCAGCTCAGAAATCGAAACTCGTGCATTTTTAATTAAACCATTTAAAATGACTTTATCGATACCGTCAACTTGGATTTCTTGATTTGTAACTTTCATCATTAATTTTGTTTTATCAAAAGTATGTATTTAGTTGAAAAAATCAATTTATTTTGATTAAACAGTTAATTTAATTAAACTGACTAGGACAAAAGATTGACCAAACGTATATTTACAAAAAACATAGAATGGAATATCAAGAAAAATTAATCAATGCTTTGGCAAGTGGATTACTTGCAATTGCAATAAGTCTAGGTGCTTTGGGGAGTCATTTTTTTAAAACTCGCCTAACTGATGAGGCACTTCTTAGTTTTGAAGTGGGTGTGCGCTATTTGATTTATCACGCACTTGCTATTCTGCTGATTAATAGTTTTTCTTCTGTTCAATCCGGAACCAAAGATGTTTTTATTAAATTGATTCTATCCGGTATTTTTCTTTTCTCGGGCAGTATTTTTCTGTTATCGACAAAACAACTTCATGGCTGGCCAGTAAAACATCTCGGTCCCATAACTCCATTAGGAGGGGTATTGATAATCTCCGCTTGGATTTACCTAACTATTTCTTTTCTGAAAAAGTAGATTATTTCAAGTTTTTAGCAATATATTTTTCTATGGCCATGGTCATAGATGGAGTTTCTTCCGTAGGGGCTTTGATATCTATTCTAAGTTTGGCTTTGTCTGCAGCTTTGACAGTCGTGTTTCCATAAACAGCAATTCGTGTGTCGTTCTGCTCAAAGTCTGGAAAATTTTGTAGCAAAGATTCAATTCCTGACGGACTAAAGAATACAAGAACATCGTAATAAACGTCACGTAAATCAGACAAATCACTTACCACGGTTTTGTATAATTGTGCACGGGTCCAATTGATTCCTAGACTATTCAGAAAATTAGGAGTTGCAGGTTTTAAAACATCCGAAGAAGGAAGTAAAAATTTTTCATCCCCAAATTTTTTAAAAACAGACTCAAGATCGGTTAAGCTTTTCTGTCCGACATAAATTTTACGTTTTCTGTAAACAACATATTTTTGAAGGTAAAATGCTACAGCTTCAGATTGACAAAAATATTTTGTTGAATCAGAAACCTTGAAACGCATTTCTTCTGCTAGTCTAAAAAAATGATCTACTGAATTTCGACTGGTCAAAATTACAGAAGTATATTCTGCAAAATCTATTTTTTGTTTTCGTACTTCCTTAGCATCGACACCTTCGATATGAATAAAAGGTCTAAAATCAATTTTTAAATTGTGCTTTTCTTTAAGACGAGTGTAAGGTGAGTTTTCGTTTGTAGGTTCTGGCTGAGATATCAGTATCGTTTTTAATTTCATATGGGTTTTATGATTGTCCTAATTTAAAGTGCTAAAGAGCATAATCCAAGGAGCTAATTTGAATACGCAAAGGTACAAAATTAAATACAATAAATTACTCTTAAATTTATTCCAATATTCTCGATATAAAGAGATTTGAGACATTATGTAAAGAATTAATATGGTAGTAAGCGTAGCATAGAAAAATTTTGAGAAAGGAAAAGTATATTGATAGAAAAGAAATAAGAAGAATGAAAGTATTGAAATCTGAATTTGATGACTCAAACTTTTAAATTGAAATGGTTCTGTAAGTTTATTTATTTCCAAGAGTTTAAACACACTGTTTTCAACAATAAACCGAACTATTATTATAGCCAAAAGTGTTGAACTAAGATTTAAAAAAAAAATAAAAGATGAAGGAGTTGATTTTAAAAAATTTAAAACATAGAACAAAACGAGACTGAAATTAATGATTAAAAACAATGTTCCAATAATTGTAAAGCTATGCAGTCTAGTTTTCTCTTTCCCATAGATTTTGAAATACAAAGCCGAATCAAAAAAGCGAATAAAGAATTTAAATTCACTTTTATTTGAACTCGCAAGAATGGTCAAAAGAATAAAATTAAATAGGAATACAAGACTGATCCAATCTTGCTGGGTGTTGTTTCTTAAAATCCAATCTTCCATGGGTTAAAATTAATGGTTTTCGTTAAGAAATCACTTACAAATGGATTCCTAAATTTTGTATCGATCCTTTTAAATTTATTACTTTTATTCCTTCAAATGAAAAACACACTAATTGTTATACCGACTTATAATGAGGCGGATAATATAAAAGCTATTATTGAAGAATTATTTTTGATAAGTAATCATTATCACGCACTTATTGTAGATGATTCTTCTCCAGATGGAACAGGTAAATTGGTGAAAAATCTTTTTAAGAAATATCCAAAACGTCTTTTTTTAGAAAGACGACTGAAAAAGGAAGGGCTTGGTTGTGCATATTTACATGCTTTTCGATGGGCAAAATCACGTGACTATAAATATATTTTTCAAATGGATGCTGATTTTTCTCATAACCCCAAGGATATTCCTAAGATGGAGCATCTGTTTAATCAAGGACATGATGTTGTGATAGGTTCTAGGTATATTGATGGAATTAATGTAGTGAACTGGCCTTTAGGCAGAATTTTACTCTCACTAGGTGCTTCATATTATGTTAATTTTTTTACTGGATTACCTGTAAAAGATCCTACGGCTGGTTTTGTTGGATATAAATCTGAAGTATTGAATGCAATTAACTTAGATGAAATTAAATTTGTAGGGTATGCTTTTCAAATCGAATTGAAATATAAAGCATGGATTAAGGGATATGTTCTGAAAGAACATTCTATAATATTTTTAAATCGAGTTAAGGGAGAATCTAAAATGAACGGATCTATCATTTGGGAAGCAATATACGGAGTAATATATCTTCGCATAAAATCATTATTTAAACGCAAAAGATGAATACAGTTTTAATAAAGAATGCAACTGTTGTAAATCAGGGTTCACAAAAAATCAAAGATGTTTTGATTGTTGGAGAGCAAATCAAAAAAATAGGGGTAAATCTCGATGATATCGCTGATCAGGTAATTGATGCAACGGGAAAACACTTAATGCCGGGCTTGATTGACGACCAAGTACATTTTAGAGAGCCCGGTTTAACTCACAAAGCAACAATTGAATCTGAATCACGTGCAGCTGTAGCAGGAGGGATTACTTCGTTCATTGAAATGCCCAACACTAATCCTCAGACCACAAATATTAAGGAATTAGAGAAAAAGTTTGATCGTGCCAGAGAAACCTCTCTTGCAAATTATTCTTTTATGTTTGGTGGAACAAACGACAATATTGAAGAAATCCAAAAGCTTGATAAAACTAAAGTTGCGGGTCTTAAACTTTTTCTAGGATCCTCTACAGGGAATATGTTAGTAGATGATCAGGCAGTTTTAAAAGAAATTTTTTCTAAAACGGATCTTTTGATTTCTGTACATTGTGAAGATGAATCAACAGTAAAAGCTAATTTCAAAAAAATTAAAGAGCAGTATGGCGATAATATTCCTATTGAATTGCATCCCGAAATCCGAAGCCATGAAGCTTGTTATTTGTCTTCCTCAAGAGCAGTTTCTTTAGCGAAGCAAACAGGAGCACGTCTTCATATATTTCATTTGTCAACAGCAATAGAAACTGAGCTTTTTAGAAACAACCTTCCATTAGCCGAGAAAAAAATTACCTCTGAAGTATGTGTTCATCATCTTTGGTTTTCTGATAAAGATTATAAAACACATGGCACCCGAATTAAATGGAATCCAGCAGTTAAAAGCCAAAAAGACCAAGATGCACTATGGGAAGCACTGAATGATGATCGAATTGATGTTTTAGCAACCGATCATGCACCTCACACACTCGAAGAAAAAAACAATAAATATGCTTCAGCTCCTTCTGGAGGCCCTCTGGTTCAACATGCACTTTTAGCATTATTAACCTCCTGTAAAAATGGAAAAATATCCCTTGAAAAATTGGTTCAAAAAGCGTGTCATAATCCAGCAATTTTATTTCAAATTGAAAAAAGAGGATATATAAAAGAAGGTTATTATGCAGATTTAGTTTTAGTAGATTTAAATAAAACTACAACCGTAACTCCAAAATCTTTACTGTACAAATGTAAATGGTCTCCTTTTGAAGGTGTAGAATTCCAGGCAAAGATTGATACAACATGGGTAAATGGATCATGTGTCTTTACAAAAGATTCTGTCGTTGAAAACAAAGCTGCGAAACGTTTAACCTTTAATAGATAATTTCATGAAGAATATTTTAGTTTTTTTTGTAATAATATTCTGTTTGGCATGTGATGGGAGTACCCCAGTAAATGAGCCAGGAAAAAAGATTACACCAGAAATTATGGAGGATGTCTTTTACGATTTATCAGTAATGAAATCAGTTCAAAACTCGAAAGATTTAAATGAAGAATTCAAAAGTTACTTGGGGACTCAATATATCTATGAAAAATATGGAATAGATAGTCTTCAGTTGATACAAAATCAAATGTATTATGTTCAAAAACCTAAACTAATGAAAAAAATCTTTCAAAACCTTGAAATTCGATATCTAAATATCCAAGATAGCTTGGATACTTTAATTAAAAATGAATATGAAATCAAATAGTTTCACTAACATTTTTGACTAAATATGAATCAATATCTGAGTATTTGAAGGATATTTTTTCTTTTATCCGAGTCCCAATAATTTTTTTTTTGCCACACAAGCTTTCGATTAATCCTTGAGTCATAAAGCGTCTTTTTCCAAATAAAGAAAGGGTGCTTTCGAAAAAATATAAAAGTTGTAGCCAAGATCTTCTCAGTAGTATTTTTGGTGGTTTCTTACCCTTTAAAAAAGCAATTCTCTTAAACATTTGCTCATAGCTCCAGTTTGCCGCAACAAGAATAAATCGTTCGTTTTTTATTTCAGAGTTCATTAAATAGACAAGCACATCAACCACATCTTCAACGGTGACATAGCCTGTTGCACCTTTTGGAAAAAAACGCAGACGATTATCTATCTGGTTGCACAAAATCTCAAGCGGATTCCCTTTTACACCTGTACCAAGAATCACCCCAGGATTAATTATTACCGCCGGAATGCCCTCTTGAGTTCCCCTCCAAACTTCAAGTTCTGCTCCAAATTTAGAATAAGCATAAGGCGTATGATCATAATCTGCATTCCAAGGTGTTGATTCGTCAATAGAATCCGAATCAAGACCACTGCCAAGGGCAGCAATTGAACTGATGTAAGCTATTTTTTTTAGTTGATTTTTGATGGCAAGATTTATCAAATAGGTTGTTCCTTTTTGATTGACTTCCATCAAAGTTTCTTGTTTGTAGTGAGCAAAAGAAATAAATGCAGCACAGTGGTATAATCGCGTTACCCCTTCAAAAGCTAATTCAAGGCTGGGAAGATTACAAATATCTCCTTTACGCCAAATAATTTTGATTTCTTTTTTGGAAATCATACGTTCCCTCAAGAAAGAAATAGTTGTTTCTTTTTTTGATTCGCATCGATAGAGTGCAACAACATCTTGATTTTGCTCAAGAAGTTTTAAAAGTAAATGAGAACCCACCAATCCAGTTGCTCCTGTAACTAAAATCATAACTCAAAAGTACTGTTTTTTATTATTGTCTTTCTTGTTACGACTTAGAAATCTATCTTTGTACAAATCAATACCAAAACGAGAACCATTAAATGAAAAATCCTTTTGTTGAAGAGTTAAGATGGCGAGGAATGCTTCACGACATAATGCCAGAAACTGAAAATCACTTGAATGAAAAAAAGACATCAGGATACATTGGTTTCGATCCTACAGCAGACTCACTTCATATAGGTAGTTTGGTTCAAATTATGATTTTAATGCATTTTCAAAAAGCGGGACATACGCCCATTGCACTTGTAGGGGGTGCTACAGGAATGATTGGGGATCCGTCGGGTAAATCAACAGAGCGCAACCTTTTGAATGAACAAACTTTAAATAAAAACATTCAAGGGATTAAAAGTCAATTATCTCGTTTTTTAGACTTTGATCAAAGTAGTAAAAACCCAGCTCTTCTTGTCAATAACTTTGATTGGATAAAAGGATATTCTTTGATTGACTTTTCAAGAGATATAGGAAAGCACATTACAGTAAATTATATGATGTCCAAAGACTCTGTAAAAAAACGCTTGGGCTCAGAATCACAAGTGGGAATGTCGTTTACAGAATTCACATATCAATTGTTACAGGGGTACGATTTTTTGCATCTATATAAAAACTTTAATTGTACGCTTCAAATGGGTGGAAGCGATCAGTGGGGGAATATTACAACAGGAACTGAATTAGTCCGTCGAAAAGCAAACGGAAAAGCTTATGCGATTACCTGTCCATTAATAACCAAAGCAGATGGAACCAAATTTGGAAAAACAGAGGGAGGAAATATATGGTTAGATAAGGAACGAACTTCCCCATACAAATTTTATCAGTATTGGTTAAATGCTTCTGATGATGATGCAGAAAATTATATAAAGATATTTACTTTTTTAAGCAGGGAAGAGATTGATTTTTTAATTGAGGAACATAAGCATGCCCCGCATTTAAGAGTATTACAAAATAAAATTGCAAATGAAGTTACTCTTTTGGTCCACTCCGAAGAGGATTTAAATAAAGCGAAAAAAGCTTCTCAAATTTTATTTGGAAAATCAACCTCTGAAGAACTCAAAAGCCTAGATAAGGCCACCTTTTTAGATGTATTTGAAGGAGTTCCACAGGCAAACGTTTCTAGATCAATATTAGATTCTGGAATCGAAATAATTACTGCTTTGGCAGGAGAATCTTCATTTTTAAAATCCAACGGAGAAGCTCGTCGCGCGTTAAAAGAAAATTCGATTTCGGTGAATAAAACCAAAATAAACGAAGAATATATCATAACCAATAAAGATTTGATTAATGATCGTTATGTTCTTCTTCAACGTGGAAAGAAAACCTATTTCATTCTTAATTTCGTTCAATAAACCAATAAATTACACCCACGAGTATCTGAATAGTCAGATCTTCCTAGAATTTCAAATTGATTTTCTGCATGAATTTTTCCAAGATCTTGAGTGGCAATAAAGGCACATGAGAATTGATTAGCAAGATCAATTATATTAACATTACCCATGCCACCATTTTTTACTGACTTAAAAGGGTCAGAGGTTTCACGCAAAGAAACACGCATCCATGAAGGACAACTAAAAACACCATTTTTTTTTGAATAGGCTTGGGAGAGTAGTTCTGTCATACCGTATTCGGAGTGTATTTGTTCCACCCCAAAACCTTTGCAAAGTTGTTCATGTAGATCTTCTCGAATTAATTCTTTTCGTCTTCCCTTCATTCCACCAGTTTCCATAATGAGAGTATGATTAAGATCAAAATCAAACTGTTCTATCAAATCTAAAAGAGCAAAACTTACACCAATTAAGATAGTAGGTTGTTGAGCAGCTTCAAGTTTTTCAATCACATTTTTTAATTTTTCGTAATCATTTAAATAGAAGCCACTATTGGCATTTTGACTTTGTTGAATAAGTTGTTCCGTCATGTATATCAATGAAGATCCTTCTCTTTCTAGATATGAGGGAAGCAATGCCAATATAGTTATTCCTTTTGGATCGCCGTAAAATGATTGAAACGCATTGTTAAAACTATTCTCATAGTCATTTAGGCTTTTTATGAAATGTTTGGAAGTTTGTTTTCCTGAGGTTCCACTTGAGCTAAACGTCATTTCTTGAGACCCATTGAAAGATTTCACCTCGTGGGTTTTAAAAAACTGAATGGGTAAAAATGGAATTTGTTGAATCGATTTTACATCAGTAAGATTAAAGTTAATTAAATCGCAATACGAACGATAAACCGCATTGTTTTCATATTGAAAAAAAAAGGTTTGTAAAGCAAACACTTCAAAATCCGAATTTGAACTAATTTTCCAGAAATTTTTAATTGGTCGGTTCATAAAATACAAAGCTATTCATTTTAAATCTTTTTCCATACAGTTATGTTTCAATGTAAAGAAATCATTAACAAGTTGAAAGCAGTTGATTTTATTCTTATTTTTGATTAAATATGGCTTTTTTGATAATATATCTAAAATTCAACAAGGCATTAGTAAATAAAAATGGAGAAAGATAAAATTAAAATTTTGTTGGTTGATGATGAACCAGACATCATTGAAATCCTGAGTTTTAATTTAAAGCAACAAGGGTATAAAGTTTTTTCAGCGTCTAATGGTAAAGAAGCTTTGGTTCAGGTAGAAAAAGTCAAGCCTCATTTAATTATTTTAGATGTAATGATGCCCGTAATGGATGGAATAGATACTTGTGAAGCTATTCGAAAAGATAAACGTAATGAAGAAATTATAATTATGTTTTTGTCAGCGCGATCAGAAGACTACTCGCATTTAGCAGCCTTCGGTGTAGGAGCAGATGATTATGTAAATAAGCCAATAAAACCCAAGGTGCTCAACTCAAAAGTAAACGCTTTATTAAGACGTTTTCTCAACAATAATACTAACTCAGAAATTGTACACGGTGATTTAATTATCAATCTTGATGAATACAAAGTAATCCTCAAGGACAAAAAGATATTATTCCCTAGAAAAGAATTTAAATTATTAAGCTTATTAGCATCCCAACCTAATAAAGTTTTTAAACGCGAAATTATTTTAGAAACTGTTTGGGGTAATGATGTAGTTGTAGGAGACCGTACAATTGATGTTCATGTTCGTAAGTTACGAGAGAAAATAGGTGTAAACTACATTAAAACTATTAAAGGAGTTGGATATAAATTTGTCATTAACTAGAACAATTGATTAAATTATTTTTAAGATTCAAAACATCATTTTTGATTACTCTGTCTTTATTTTTTTTCGGGGGTATTCTGATTAGTTTCTTTAATTATTTTTTCGATGACCTTATTTACACAAACTTTTTGTTAACTACAGTAGTTGGCTTTATTCTTTTCTTTCTTTTTAGTAATTTCTTTATTCAATATCAAATTGAACGATATATTTTATTGAAAGTAATGGTTTTGTATGATGAATTTTACACGGAAGGGTCATCTTTGAACAAAAATTTACTAAATAAAGATGCACAATCCTTAACTAGGAGTATTCAGAATTTCGCAAAAGAGAGTAAGCTTGAAATAGAACTACTTAAAGTAAAAGATAACTACAGGAAAGAATTTATTGGAAACGTAGCCCATGAATTAAAAACCCCACTATTTACAGTGGAAAGTTATATTTTAACCCTCCTCGAGGGTGCTGTAGAAGATAAGGACCTTAGGAATAAATACCTTCAAAAAGCTGCTCAAAGCATAGATCGATTGAACCATATAGTTAATGATTTGGATTTAATAACCAAATTTGAGGCAGGTATTGCATCAATTCAAAAAGAACGTTTTGATTTAATTGTTTTAATTGACGAAGTTTTAGGGCTTATGGAGATAAGAGCCAAGAAAAGAAAAATTGAATTGACTTTTGAAAAACCCATTGATAATGATACCCTTTGGGTAGAGGCTGATAGAAAAAGAATTTCTCAGGTAATTACCAATTTAGTGGTCAATTCTCTTAAGTATGGAGTAGATGGAGGAACCACAGAGATAACCGTAGGATTTTTGAGTAAGCAAAAAATATTGGTGCGAGTAATCGATAACGGAAATGGAATTGAAGAGAAGCATATACCTAGACTTTTTGAACGCTTTTATAGAATAGATAAAGCAAGAAATCGCGACGAAGGGGGCTCGGGACTTGGACTTGCTATTGTCAAACATATAATTGAAGCGCATCAAGAAAAAATCTATGTTCAAAGTACTTTTGGTGTTGGTTCAGAATTTTCTTTCTCACTCTCCAAAACAAAATAGTTCAGGACAGTCTTTCGCTTAAATTTTATTTATTTTTACACTCAAACATATGCATTTTGGGAAGCAAAAATAAATTAAAACGATTCAATCAAAACTTAACATTTTCAAATGTAATTCAGCCAAGTCGAGAAGAATTGGTTCAGCAAAGGTTCTTGTTAAAAGGAAATTGGAATAAAGACTTTTTTAAAAATGACAATCCCATTGTTCTAGAATTGGGTTGTGGTAAAGGAGAATATTCTGTTTATCTTGCTCAAAAATTTCCTGAAAAAAACTTTATTGGTATTGATTTAAAGGGAGCTCGATTTTGGGCAGGAGCCAAAGAATCTCTTGAAAAAGAGCTTCCAAATGTGGCTTTTATTCGCGCAAAAATTGAACTTGTAACAGACTTGTTTACAGCTTGTGAAGTTGATGAGATATGGATAACCTTTCCTGATCCACAGATAAAATTTAAGCGGACGAAACACCGGCTTACCAATACCCAATTTTTAGCCAAATACAAATCAATACTTAAACCAAAAGGTTTTATTCACCTCAAAACAGATAGTGAATATATGCACGGTTATACCTTAGGTTTATTAGAAGGGATGGGTGTTGTAGTGGATTACGCTCATCATGATTTATATT
This sequence comes from uncultured Flavobacteriaceae bacterium, assembly GCA_943789305.1. Taxonomy (GTDB): domain Bacteria; phylum Bacteroidota; class Bacteroidia; order Flavobacteriales; family Flavobacteriaceae; genus Arcticimaribacter. The sequence continues at coordinate 391,420 of CALSTP010000001.1, forward strand.
CTAATCCCCATGCACCAAACGAGGCAACAGCAATTCAAACTTATTATGAAAGTTTATACTTGGATCAGAAAAAACCAATTACATATTTAAAATTCAAATTTCCTGAATAATGGTGCCCAAAGAGCTTAATTTTTTTGAACGCGTCTATGAAGTAGTCAGAAAAATCCCCTATGGTCGTGTTTGTTCATATGGTTTGATTGCAAGTTATTTGGGATCACCCCAAAGCGCAAGAATGGTAGGCTGGGCTATGAACGCCTCACATATGAAAGATGATATCCCAGCACATAGAGTAGTAAATAGATTGGGTCTACTGACTGGGAAACAGCATTTTGAAGGAACAAACCTTATGCAGCAATTGCTTGAAAATGAGGGGGTCAAAATTAAAGAGAATCAAATTGTCAATTTTGATCAATTTTTGTGGGATCCATCCGATCATTTACCAGTTTGAAACTTATAAAACTGGGAAATGTTCTTCATCTCGATTGAGAATCATATATTTGCAATTTAGAATCAACATAAAAAGGGAAACCTAAATGAACATAACAAAACAGGCAGTACAAGAAGTTCTTGAGGGACTTACCGTTCCTGGGGAAGGACAAAATTTAGTTTCAAGTGGTGCACTAAAAAATATTAATGTTTTCGGTGATGAAGTTGTAATTGATTTGGTTCTCAAAAATCCAAGCCTTCAAGCCCGTAAAAAAGTTGAGGTTGAAATTCTAAAAAGTATCCATGCTCAAATTTACCAAAAAGCAAAAATAACAACAAACGTTAAGGTTGAATCTCCACCAAAAAAAGAGGCACCAATAAAAGGACAACCCATCGAGGGAATTAGTTCTATTATTGCCATTTCATCCGGTAAAGGTGGTGTCGGTAAATCTACAGTAACAACAAATATTGCTGTAACCTTAGCTCAAATGGGATTTCAAGTAGGAATATTAGATGCAGATATTTATGGCCCTTCAATCCCAACAATGATGGATATGGAAGGGGAACGACCACTTTCAGTAACGGTCGATGGGAAGTCCAAAATGGAACCGATCGAAAACTATGGGGTAAAAGTACTTTCTATAGGATTTTTTACCCAGCCTAATCAAGCGGTAATTTGGCGAGGACCTATGGCTTCTAAAGCATTGAATCAAATGATTTTTGATGCAGCTTGGGGAGAACTAGATTTTTTGTTAATTGATTTACCCCCTGGAACTGGAGACATTCATTTAAGCATCGTTCAGTCACTTCCCATAAACGGAGCTGTGGTTGTCAGTACTCCCCAAAATGTAGCTTTAGCAGACGCTAAAAAGGGAATTGCAATGTTCCAACAAGAAAGTATTCAAGTGCCTGTTTTGGGAGTAGTTGAAAATATGTCTTATTTTATACCGAAAGAACTTCCTGAAAACAAATATTATTTATTTGGAAAAGAAGGTGCAAAAAATTTGGCACTCGATACAGGAGTTCCTTTTCTTGGTGAAATACCTTTGATACAGAGTGTTCGTGAAGCTGGAGATTTTGGTCGACCCGCTGCCCTACAGTTTCAAACACCCATATCAAAAGCAATTGAATTAATTACTCAGAATATGGCTGCTCAATTGGTAGAACGTAATAAAACATTACCTCCAACACAGGCAGTAAAAATAACAACAATGGCAGGCTGTTCAGCCGTAAAAAAATAATTATGAAATCATCTGAAACAAAACAGAAAGTCCTCCTTGCCCTTACAGAAATACGTCCCTTTCTTGCTGCTGATGGCGGCGACATCTCTTTGGTTTCAATTGAAGACGATAAGATTGTTAACGTACAGCTACACGGAGCTTGTGTAGGATGTTCAGTAAATCAAATGACCTTGAAGTCGGGTGTTGAAATGACAATTAAAAAACATGCTCCTCACATTGAAAAAGTAACAAATATAGAGACTTAACCCTTGAACAAACCTATTGAACCAAGACATTAAAATCAAAATAATCGATCGAGATGGGGAAACCCATCATGTTGATGCACCCTGTGATACGGCAATGAATATAATGGAGGTGTGTAAGGCTTATGATTTACCCATAGAGGGTACTTGTGGTGGCATGGCAATGTGTGCATCTTGCCAATGTTATGTTCTTTCTGACGCAACACTTCCAGAAAGATCCGATGATGAAGAAGCGATGTTGTCAGAAGCTTACAATGTGAAAGAAAGTAGCCGTTTGGGATGTCAAATTCCAATAACTAAAGATTTAGACGGTCTAGTAATAGAATTAGCTCCAGAAGAGTAAATAATTTTCAAAGCTCTTCAACCCTATGAATTATAATTAAATAACTTTTATGCGATCTCTAATATCCATTTTAGTAATAACAACTATGATGATCTTGACTATTACCTCATGTAAAAAAAAAGACTCTAAAATTATAACTATTGGTCATAGAGGTGCAAGAGGGCATGTCGCAGAAAACACAATTGCATCAATTCAAAAAGCATTGGATTTGAATGTTGACGCTATTGAAATTGATATCTTTAGATGTGCTACAGGTGAATTGGTGGTTTTTCACGATCAAACTATAGATGAACTTACAGATGGCAAAGGTTTTATTGAACAAATGTCTTTAGATTCCATTAAGCAATTTCGTGTTTTGGGAAAAGAGCACATTCCGACCCTTAAAGAAGTTATGGATCTCATTGATGGTCGTGTTCAGTTAAATATTGAATTGAAAGGAACTCAAACAGCTGAATTAACTTCTGAATTAATTAATACTTATTTTGAGCAAACAAATTGGGATTCAAAAGATGTATTTATTTCTAGTTTTAATTGGGAAGAACTAGAGTTGTTTTACAAAATAAATAAAGAGGTTGCCATAGCACTACTTACCGAAGATGATCCAGCAGATGCTATTCTTGTGGCAAAGAAACTAGATGCCTTTGCCATAAACCCAAATCATGAAAACTTGAATGCTCAAAACATCATCAAAATTCAAAATGCTGGTTTAAAAATATATCCTTGGACAGTTAACGATCCCAGTGCTATATCTCAGATGATTAATTTTGGAGTTGACGGGATTATTACAGATTTTCCTGAAAGAGTTCATGAAAAAATTAATATTAGTTTAGAATAAAAACACCTAAGTTTAGTGCAGTAGCATAGAGTAGCCACATCAAATATGGGTATAATAAATACCCAGCGTTTTTGTTTATAATCCGAAACCATTTGATGGTAATTATTACTAAAATTAATAGTGCAACTATAATTATCAATCCGCCCAGAATGTTTTTTAAACCAAAAAAGACCAAAGACCACATTCCATTTAAAATCAACTGAGCTCCAAAATGATACAAGGCAGTTTTAACCCATTTATGATGGCTTCCAAAAGACCATATCCACCCAGCAGCCCATCCCATCATGATGTATAAAAGAGTCCAAACAGGTCCAAAAAGCCAATTCGGTGGAGTGAAAAAAGGTTTGTTAAGATTAGCATACCAAATTGATATTGAGGATTGTGTTACACTGCCAGCAATACCACCAACACAAAGACAGATTATAATCCCTGAGAGGATTGCTAGTCTTTTTTTAATTTTTATTTTCATAAACCAATGAATCAAATACCAAGATACAAAATTCTGAATGTTCAATTGCTTCTTATTGAACAATGAATCCATTATCTTTGTAATCATGAAAAGTGAAGAAGATTTTATTGAAACTGATCTCAAAGAAGTTGAAGGGGCTTCAACTTGGGAATCCCCTAGTAATATTGCATTGGTTAAGTATTGGGGTAAATATGGAACACAGTATCCACAAAATCCCTCATTAAGTTTTACTTTGTCTAAATGCATAACCAAGACATCAATTTCATTTGTCCCAAAAGAAATTAAAAATCGAGATTTCTCTTTTGACTTCAAATTTGAAGGGAATAACTCACCAGCTTTTCATCCTAAAATTCAAACTTTTTTAGAGCGAATAGATTGCTATGTACCTTTTGTAAGACAACATAATCTAAAGATTGAAAGTGTTAATTCATTCCCTCACAGCAGTGGAATTGCATCTTCAGCATCAGCGATGAGTGCTTTAGCCTTGGGTATAATGTCAATTGAAAAGAAAATTAACCCTACAATTTCTGATGCATATTTTTTTCTGAAGGCTTCTTTTTTAGCCCGATTAGGTTCGGGGAGTGCCGCCAGAAGTTTAAAAGGCCCTATTGTTTCTTGGGGAAAAACAGATGTTATTGAAGGAAGCTCAGATTTATATGGAACAGCTTTAGACTCGAAAATCCATCCTATTTTTGAAGAATATCAGGATACCATTTTATTGATTGATAAAGGTCAAAAGAAGGTAAGTAGTTCAGTTGGTCACAATCTGATGAATAATCACCCCTATGCGGCTACCCGATTTGATCAAGCTTACATCAATTTTAAAAAACTAATAACAATACTTTCCCAAGGAGATCTTACAGAATTTATTTCTTTAGTTGAATCGGAAGCACTAACCCTTCACGCCTTGATGATGGCATCTCAGCCCTATTTTATCCTTATGCAGCCCAATACTCTTAAAGTACTTAATAGGGTGCGGGAATACCGTCAGGATAACAATTCCTCATTATGTTTTACACTTGATGCAGGAGCGAATGTTCATTTGCTTTATCCTAAGTCAGAAAAAGATGAAGTTCTCAAGTTTATAAAGGAAGAGCTAGCTTGTTATTGTCAAAACGGTCAATTCATTGAAGATCAAATTGGTAATGGTGCTAAAAAAGTTTAACTTTGATAGATATGAAAGGACCCTTATTTTATTCTAAAATTTTACTCTTTGGAGAATATGGTATCATCAAAGACTCAAAGGGTCTTTCTATACCGTATAACTTTTATCGAGGAGCCTTAAAGATTTCTGAAGACCCATCAACTTTAGATTCTCATTTCAAATTAGTTAGTTTTTGTAAATATCTCAAAAAACTTCCAGAATCAACTGTATCTTTTGACTGGCCTCGATTAGAAGCAGATTTAGACAAAAAAATGTATTTTGACAGTAGTATTCCTCAAGGATATGGAATTGGAAGTAGTGGAGCTTTAGTAGCATCTGTATACGATCAATATGCTTTAAATAAAATTACAGTTTTAGAGAACCTAACCAAAGAAAAGTTGCAGTACCTTAAAGCTGTTTTTGCGGCAATGGAATCTTTTTTTCATGGAAAATCATCCGGTTTAGATCCGCTCAATAGCTATCTAAGCTTACCCATTCTAATTAATTCTAGTGATCATATTGAACCCACCGGTATTCCCTCTCAAAACCCCAAGGGTAAAGGAGCTGTTTTTCTTTTGGATAGTGGTGCATCTGGTAAAACGGCACCTATGGTTTCTATTTTTATGGAAAATATGAAAAGGGAGTCTTTTCGTGTAATGATGAAAGATCAATTCATCAATTACACCGATGCTTGCGTAGATGATTTTTTGAGCGGAAATTTGAAGTCGCTTTTTTCTAATATGAAACTACTTTCCCATTTGGTTCTCAATAATTTTAAACCCATGATTCCCAAAGAATTCCATTCCCTTTGGAAGCAAGGTATTGATTCTAACGATTATTACCTTAAACTATGTGGTTCAGGAGGCGGAGGTTTTATTTTAGGATTTGCCAAAGACTTTAAAAAAGCAAAAGAAGTCCTTAAGGATTATCGATTAGAGGTTGTCTATAATTTATAGAAAAGACCAATGCCTTTAAAAAATAAACATATTAAAAAGTATTGGATCCATATGTTAGGCCTTTTTGCTTCTGTTCGAGGGTATACGCTTTTAACCATAATTATCGCTCAGTATCTCAGTGCTCGATATATTTTTGCACCCCAACACAAATGGAATGATATAATTTTTGATCAAAAATTGTTTATGTTGGTTTTGGCAACATCATTTGCGATTGCAGGCGGATATTTGATAAATAATTTTTATGATGCAGAAAAAGATCAAATTAATCGGCCACAAAAGTATCTTTTAGAGAATCGTGTTTCAGCTCCTTTTCAGTTACTTTGTTACGGGGTATTGAATTTTTGCGCTTTGTTATTGTCTGTAATAGTTTCACATCGAACGCTACCTTTTTTTGGAGTTTATATTTTTGGATTATGGCTTTATAGTCACTTGTTAAAAAAAAAGTTTTGGGCAAGTAATGTTTTTGCAGTCTTATTAGCAGTAACCCCTTTTTTTGTAATTACACTATATTTTAAAAATTTTTCAAGCATTGTTTTTTACCACGGCGCCTTCTTGTTTTTGGTGGTTCTGACACGAGATTTAATTAAGGATTTAGAAAATTTTAGGGGAGATTGGGTCAGAGAATATAAAACAATAGCAGTTGTTTTCGGAGAAACTACAACAAAAAAAGTTATTACTTTTTTAGTGCTTTTGACTTTTATTCCTATCCAATTACTCTTGACTCAAAAAGAAATTTTAGGAACGATGTGGTATTATTTCCTAGTAGCTTTCCCCTTTTTATTATTGATCGTTTTAATCTTATGGAAATCTCCGGGTCAAAAGACGTATCTTTGGCTTCATAATTTATTAAAATTTCTTATTGTAACCGGAATATTAAGTATTGTACTTATTCGGTTTCCTCTCTAGATTAAAAATGTTTTCATTACTATGGGCTCAAAGTCAAACAATTCCTCACCCAAAAAATCAGCAAACACCACGCGATTAAATAAGTTTATTGCTAATTCAGGGATTTGTTCAAGACGTGAAGCAGATATGTTTATTGCAATGGGAATGGTAAAAATAAACGGAAAAATTATTGTTGAAATGGGGTATCAAGTTCAACCTGGAGATGACGTTCGTTACGACGGGAGAAGGATAATTTCAGATAAACCAGCTTATGTTTTGTTAAACAAGCCAAAGGGTTTTTTGGCATCCATAAAGAAAGGAACCTATAAAAAGGATGTTTTGGAGCTTATCGAAAATGCAACACCATACAGAATAGACCCTGTTAATGCAATGGATCGGACTACTACAGGATTACTTCTATTCACAAATGACACTGAACTTAAAATCAAATTAAGAAAGTCATCTCGTGGCCTTTTAAAGATTTTTCAAGTTGTCCTTGATAAGAACCTTGTTGCAGCTGATCTTGATAAAATTAGAGCAGGTGTTTTAATTGATAAATTTGACAAAATTGAAGTAAACTCAATTAGTTTTATAAAAGGCGAAACTAAACGAAAGGTTGGCGTAGAGCTGACTACAGAACGCCATCGTGCTATATTTCATCTGTTTGAAAAATTAGGATATAAAGTAGAGCAAGTTGATCGTGTGGTATACGCACATTTGACAAAAAAAGACTTACCTCGTGGAAAATGGAGGCATTTAAATGAGCGTGAAATCAATCTATTTAAAATGATGAAATAATTTTTTTGTAGTCCTTAGTTCGTACAAAAAAACGCCATAAACAATCCCGTATTGAAGCCCAATTAAGTAAAAATTTTCTTCAAAATTTAGATTTCCATAAGATGCATAACTTAGAACTACTAGACAGCTCCAAAACAGAGGATAGGTATAGTTTGTGAATAGAGCAAGGCTTACTAATGTCACAATATACCAGGGATGAACCGTAGTTGAAATAAAAAAATAACAACTCAAAGTAAGTAACATTCCATTGATTACAGAAACAGCAGTTTTGTTCGAACGAAAAAAGCTAAACACAGCAACAATAACTAAAACAACATAAGGTGTAATTTTAGCTAACTTTCTAATGATATTATATCCTTTTATTTCATAACCAATTTCACGAATAATATAATAAATACTTCCATTAAACTCAAAGCGATTGAACCACAACTTAAGGGTTTTGATATAATTAGTAATGTTGTTTTCTACAAAAAAGAATGGAATAAAAACCACCCCTAATAAAACTAAACAGTAAAGTCCAAAAAGCATGCTTTTTTTTGGTTTTAAATAATTCCATAGCACTGGCAATATTAGTAAGGGAATCAATTTAGTAGCAACGGAGACAGCCATTGAAACTGCTCCAAGTTTCAGTTTGTGATGAGAAAAAATCAAATACAATCCCATTAAAAAAAAGAATACCATAACACCTTCCCAATGTAGGTTTCCAGTCAATTCAATAATAATCAGTGGATTTAGAAAATAATAAGTAATTCTTTTTTTATCAAGCTTTAAAAAATCTAATAACTTAATTCCAATCCAAAAGACCCCGAGATCTGCTAAAATCAGAAGAATACGTATACAAATAATATTGACAAGTATTGAGTTTCCACCAATGGTATTGGCCAAAAAAAAACCAAGTTGATTTACTGGAGGATAGTTTGAATAATGCTTAGCACTCAGACTACCCATTCCTTCATGTAATTTTTGACTGAATTCCGATATTATTACTGGAGATTGATTTAATATATTAGGCGTAAATTCATAGGGGTTCATCCCATTAGAAATTAACATCCCATCCCAAATAAATCGAAAGAAATCTTGAGAAAGAAGAGGAGTTGAAACAAAAAAGATGAGTCTGAATAGAATACCTAGCCCAAGAATTTTTTTCAAACTTAGGTTTTTATGAATTATAAAAAAACTACTTAGAAACAGAAAAATATAAATTAGAATTAAAATCAAACTTTGGTTTCTATCAATCTCATAACCCATGAAATAATAACCAAAGAAGCATCCAATTAGAAGTATTGTATTACCTACTTTTAAAATGTTTTTTTGATTATTCATTACCCTCGAGTTCTGTATGAATTAATAAATACAAATCCAAAACCAATAAAAAGCATTAAGTGAAAAGGGAATAATCCCAAATCACCAGATTCACCGACCACAAAACCACTGTATATTCCAAATAAAAAATACAGTGTTAATAGCCCTTCGAAGATTGTGTTTTTAGAAACTTTTTTTCGCGTGTACTTGTTGTTTTTCAAGGAATTTTTTAGAGTTAAAATATTAAATTTTGGAGTACGAATAAAATCACTTCTTTTACCTCTATGCCCCTCTAAAACTGCTAATGTATTGTGAAAAGAAAATCCCATAGCTACAGTGTAAAAAGTAAAAAATATTTTGGTGAATTCTAAAAAGTTAAGAAATCCACCACCTTTTGAATATCTGTAAAGAACCCAATAACAACCAAAAAAAATCAAAGTACTGACAATAAAAAGGCTAGACAAATCAAAATATAAGCTGAGATGCCCCCATTCATTTTTGATATAAAGCACAGGAATACTCAATACACCAACAAAAAAAACATTCAAGAACATGGTGCTGTTGAGTAGATGAAGAATAGAATGTACTTTAGTAATTAAAGGCAAGTTTTTAGCATGAATTACATTTTTAGCCATTTTTTGAAAATTTTCTGCTCCACCCTTATTCCATCTAAATTGTTGAGATCGAATGGCACTCATAACTATTGGTAGTTCTGATGGGGTTTCTACGTCTTCTAAATATTTAAATTTCCAGTTTTTTAATTGAGCTCTGTAACTCAAATCTAAATCTTCGGTCAAGGTATCACCTTGCCAATTTCCGGAGTCAATTATGCAAGTTTTTCTCCAAATACCTGCAGTGCCATTAAAATTCATAAAATGGTTTTTACTGTTTCTTCCGACTTGCTCTAAAGTAAAATGAGCATCTAGAGCAAAGGCTTGAATTTGAGTAAGAATAGAATAATCTCTATTGATATGAGACCAACGAGTTTGAACAACACCTATTTTTTTATCTTTAAAATGTGGAATAGTTTGCAAAAGCCAATTAGATTTTGGTAGAAAGTCAGCATCAAAAATTGCAATAAATTCTCCTTTAGCAATTTCTAAACCCTCTTTGAGTGCACCAGCTTTAAAACCAATTCGTTTTTCCCTTCTTATTTGAACAATATCCAATCCTTCTTTTCTAAGTTTTTTGACAAGATTTTCGATCAAACCAACAGATTCATCTGTAGAGTCGTCGAGGACCTGAATTTCCAGTTTTGTCCTGGGGTATTCAATTAAATTAATACATTCTAACAAGCGTTCAATAACATAGATTTCATTAAAAACTGGAAGTTGAATAGTAACTAAGGGCACAGCATCTAAATCATTCAAATCAAGTTCTACAGGATTTTCTTTTTTCTTTTTGTATTGAATATAATTCCATAATAGATTAAGCTGAGAGAGGCTGTAAAATAAAACTAAGATCAGTGAGATTGAGTATAAAAAAATCAAAAAAACAGATAGATAGAACCAGATATTTTCCATTTTGGCTATTTAGATAAGTAATGTTTGAAAATCCACCAAATTATTTTTATGCCTGCAAAGATAGTTCCTTTTAAAGTTCCTGAAACTTTTGAAACTCCGATTCGTTGACGATAATTTACTTTGATTTCTTGATATGAAACTTTTTTACGTAAGATTTTCAATTGCATCTCAATAGTCCATCCGTATGTTTTATCACTCATGTTTAGGTCCATCAATGTATTCCAGCGAATTGCTCTAAATGGTCCAAGATCAGTAAAGTTTGAACTGTATAAAATTTTCATCAACAGACAGGCCAACCAATTCCCAAATACTTGTTGTGGTGTCATGGATCCAAATTCTCTTTTTTCGGCTACTCGTGCTCCTAAAACGAAATCAAATTCACCTTTTTGTATTGGTGTAACTAGCGATGTAAGTTCTTCGGGAAAGTCAGAATAATCCCCATCTAAAAAAACAACAATGTCAGGCACTTCATTTTGGTTCTTAAGATAATCGATACCTTTAAGACAAGCGTATCCATATCCTTTTCTTTTTTCTGTAAGAACAGTAGCGCCAGCTAGCTGGGCTACTTCTGAAGTATTGTCTGTCGAATTATTATTGATAACTATAACTTCATCAATAATTTTTGGAAGATCATTTATTACATGGCTTATGGATTCTTGTTCATTAAAAGCAGGAATGATGACTTTGATTTGTTGCATGAATTTTTCGAGGGTTTTGATTTAACTTTAGTTAATCGAAGGTATAAAAAGAGTCATATGAATAAGAATGTAGTTTTATTTGAATGAATTTCCTGAGGGAAATTCTGGAGAAAAGAACCTATTCTCTAAAGGACCGTTTTCTAATTTTAAAACTCCTCTTGGACAAACAGCAGAACATACACCACAGCCAACACAGGAGGACCGAACTATATTCTGCCCTTTTTGAGCATATGCACGAACATCAATTCCCATTTCACAATAGGTTGAACAATTTCCACAAGAAATACATTGACCTCCGTTTGTAGTTATTCTAAATCTAGATTTGAAACGTTGAATTAAACCTAAATAGGCAGCTAAAGGACATCCAAAACGACACCAAACCCTATTTCCAAAAATTGGATAAAATCCAGTGCCAATAACTCCAGCAAAAACAGATCCTATGAGAAAACCATAAATATTTTGAATGGTTTGTGTTTTGATTCCGATAACATTTTGTGATCCTGTAAAATAAGAATACAAAGTCAACCCAGTCATCACTATAGAAAAGAGTAAAACACTGTGAACCATCCAACGTTCCAATTTCCATGCGCCGATTGATTTATTTGATAGGTGTCTAAAGGGATCGCCTAAAGTTTCTGCAAGTCCACCACAACCACAAACCCAAGAACAATACCACCTTTTACCAAAAAAATATACCATTACAGGGACAATTACAAGGGTAAGTACAATTCCCCATACAAGAATAAATATGCCAAACCCTCCGCTAGAAATTAAACTATTTAAATTCCAACTAAAGAAAAAGTCATAATCCAAAGGGAATGCATTTTTGAAGTCATACCACGGCTTATCAAATCGAACCAAAATTTCAGGAATCAAAAAGGCAAAAACAATTTGAAAAAATAATACAGAAGTTGTTCTTAATATTTGATGCATATTGTTTCTGTATTTGATGTACATCCGAATTGCCATGACGATCATTACAACGCAATAAAGAAAACCATACAGAAACCATTGACTGGCAAGATTTCCACTAATACTTTGACTGATTGGATCTACAATATAGGTCCAGTTTACTATGTAGTCTGGGAAGAAGTATAATACAATATAAAAAGTAACTAAAAACAAAAAAACAAACCATCCCAAAAAGCCTCTATTGGTAGATGAACTAAAGTAGATGCCATTATTTTTTATTCCAGGGGGTCCCAGAAGAATTAGGTTTGGTAGAATGTAAAGCAAAGATCCTAAAATTCCAAGTCCAAAAGTTAAAAGCCAAAACAAAAACTTATTTTCTTTAACAATCCCTTTACCTGCTATTTTGGCAACATCATGAGATAAACTGTGGGGTTTATCCCAGATTACTTTCCCCCATTCTCTATTTTTTTTGTGAATTTTGTTAGCTTCTTTTACTGCAGTTATTATGTGTAAAGAAAATGAAAAAGGTTCTGAAAACTCTTTCCCTACAAGACTTGTGTTCAAGGAGTTAATAAACAATTCACTCTTGATTCCTTTGGCATATATTACCCTTTGAAATTCCTTAGGATTCAATTTGTATTTTCCAAGCAAAACCAATGAACAAAATAAACTAAGCCCAATTAAAAAAATACCTAAACCAATTTTCTGTAATAACTTCATAATTATGATATTATGTTATTAAATATTACTTTCCAGCTTTTCTTTTTGAGTTTGATATTAGTATTAAAATCTTGATTGAATTTTAAAAGAATTTTTTCTTCATACGTTTTAAAAAATTCAGAATCAAAATTACAATTAGCCAGTTGTTCAATCATGTAGAAAACTGATTTTTTTTCACAAAGTATTTTGTTCAAAAGCTCATGTCGCATTCGAATTCCAAAGGTGTTAATCCCCAAAAATTGTTTAGTGTTTTCGTTATATGAAAGGGTTATTGCAACATTTTTATTAGGATGTTTCCAATGAAAATGCTTTTCGGGTTTCGTGGGTTGGGGAGCTACAAGCCCATAGGTTTGATATTCGATGTCAAAAAATTTAGCGCTATTAAACCAATGTCCAGGATTATAGGTTTTTTTGTTCCCTGTTAGAGTTTGTGCAAGTGTTTCACCCATCATTCTACCTGTGTACCAAACTGCTTCTATTGATCTTCTTCCCGTTTGTGGTTCTTGCTGTTCTGAGCAATCACCAATTGCGTAAATTGAACTTTGATTTGTTTCCAAATATTTGTTTACAAGAATCCCTCGATTGGTGGCAATGTCTGTATTATTTATAAAATCAATATTGGGTCTCACACCTACTGTAAGTCCAACAAATTGACAGCTAATAATTTCTCCGGAATCTGTTCGAATGGCTTTTACACGTCCAGTTTTATCTTCTATAATTTCACTGAGATTGGTATTGAGTCTGAGGTCAATCCCGTGTTCCAGTATGTGTTGATTAATTAACTCAGACTCTCCTTTTGGTAATACGTTATTCCAAAAACTGTTTTCTCTAACCAAGAAGATTACTTTTTTTCCTCTCGAATGTAGCATTTCTGCCAACTCAACTCCAATAAGACCCCCACCAACAATAACAGCCTTATTTGTAGAAGCACTATAATCTTCAAGACTATCCAAATCCTGCTTAGAGTATAGACCTTGTACGCCTCTTAAATTTTCACCGGGCCAACCAAATTTGTTAGGTATCGAACCTGTGGCAATAATAAGGCTATCATAGGAGAGAATGGATTCGTCAGAAAGTCTGATATTCTTTTCTTTAGGATTTATATGGGTTACAGTTCCTTGAAGTAAATCCAGTTTATTTTTTTCCCAAAAAGTGTTTTCATAGGGTTGGGTATCTTCCCATCTTAGATGCCCCATATAAACATACATTATAGCTGTTCGAGAGAAAAAATAGGGTGTCTCTTTAGAAATTATTAATATGGGTTTACTTGACTTTTTTCGGAAATTTCGTGCAAAAGTAATACCTGTAATTCCATTTCCAATAACAATAACTGGAGGGGCATTCATCTTGATTATTTTTACACAAGGTAATTGATTTTAAACATTAATAAAAATCATTACATTTATAGTACTCAATCTTATTAAACTTTAAACCCATTGAAATCAGTATTTTTCATTTCTTAAATATCGAAACCCCAAATCATCTTCTATGGAAAATAAAAAAATGCGTCTATATTAAAATACTTTTGGATGCAAATAAAGAGCAGATTTGGAAAGCTCTTACAGATCCTAATATAACCGAAAAATAAATGTACAATTGTCAACTGCATTCTTCTTGGGTAATAAGCAGCGATGCGGTTTGGAAAGAGAAAAATGAAGATGGGACATTTACAACCCATTTAGAAGGAAAAGTTTTGGAGTATAATCCTTACGATAAGCTTCGTTTTTCGATTTTTCACAAATCAAATCAGCATAATCTCAAAGAATCTGAACTTAGTTTTACTCTTGAAAATCAATCTGCAGGAATTTTATTAAAGATTGAACAGGGAGAATTTCCAAATAATTCAGGGGGTAATAAACTTTATGAAGAATGCTTAGCAGGTTTGAATTTTGTTAAGGATAATTTAATCATTACTATAAATGAGGTGACCTCTATTAAGTAAATTAAAAGCTATACTTTCTTATTTTGAGTGGTTAATCATATTATTTGATTTTACAATTATTACACCTAATATTTTTTATTTTGGGGACATAAGGTATTATTTCACAAAACGTAAATAGTATTGATGGAGTGTGGATGGGGATTTCCCAATATTTCTCAAAAGATGAATGATCAAGAAGTGAAATTGTAAACGAAGGACCCCGTTGCTTTCAAAACGACGGGCAGAAGTTTTTACTTCTTTTGATAATACACAAAATAAAGTTTCTTTATATATTCTGTCAATTAATTCGCCATCTTCACAAACCAGGTATTCTTCATTAAAACCCTTGAGTGATTCGAAAAACTTTTTTTTAATGAATAAAGATTGATCTCCACCCCTACAAAATCGATTGTTAAAACGACTTGCAAAAGAAGCCAATTGAAGACTCAAATGTGAACTTAAAAATTTTAATCTAAATGAACCGGCTTTGTACCCTTGGTCAAACACTTGGTGAATGGTTCTATCAAAAGCATAAGGAGGAATGGTATCTATATGAATGAAGTACAAAAAGTCAGCAGTAGCAATTTTTGCTCCTTGATTTTGCTGTATGGCCCTGCCTTTTTGGGTTTGTATTACAAAACAATCATTTTTTTGTTTTAAATAAGCAAAGCTTCCGTCAGAACTTCCTCCATCAACAAAAATCATCTCATTTTCGAAAACCATATTCTTTTTTAGTGAAATCAAAAATGCCTCTAGCTGACTAATTTCATTCAGGATGGGTATAATTATCGAAAGGTACGGTTTACTCATTTAGACTCCAGTCGTATTTTTTATATTCAATTTTGGCTTGGTCAGTAAAGTCTTTATCTGAATATTTTTGAATAAAAGTGATTCTTTCTTTTTTTGAACCAAAGTCTTTGCTAAACCATAAGAAAATTCTTGAGAGCTTTATTTTGTTGTATTCAATCTGGTTTTTAATTGTGTCGTTTATGAAAAGTTTTGCAGCAGTATTCAGTTGTTTTGGAATTTTAGAAGCTCTGTAGGCTTCGTTCAACAATTGAGGACAAGAAGCAGAGGCACAATTAATTGCAAAATGAATTCTCGGTTCATTCATTTTTCGCAATACTTTATGTTCAATATCGTTGAGGGTTAGACTCCCACCACTAGGGAGTTCAAGAAAAATACTGTCCCAAGGGTCTTTGATGTCTCTGATACTTTGGATAGGATAATTATCAAGAATTAATTTTACTGTAATAGCATTATAAGCATTAATAAAATAAGCTAAAGAATCATTTTTGTCAAAATATGGGGCAGGTGGCTTTTGTTCAAGAAGTTTGATGTACTTGTTCAAATCTGATGAATTTTTTTTCCAGTTTTTATAATTTACATTTCCCTTATCATCTACATATTTTTGTAAAAGCATATCCCAGCTCGAGTGAATTCCTTTGTCTTGAGAAATTATTTTTTGGGCTTCAAATTTTGAGAACGTAAATCCTGAAAAAATCAATACGGCAAGAATAAGGTTTTTCATTTCAATTTGATTAAGGGTTAACAGCAACCTCCACCATCGTAATGATGGGTAGATTCACTAATAAAGATGTTGTTATGACTTATGTTTTTTAATGCCTGAGCAGTTTTATCACAAATTGCTAAAGGTTGATTTTGAAGCAGAATATGACCATTTTTGTCGTCAAAATAGGGTTCATCTCCATAATAAATTGCAGATTTTCCAGTGAAAACACATGGTCCGTCTTCGGGCATTGGGTCTTTGATCGCACAAATCTCTACACTTTCAATAAAAATTCTTTGTTTGGTAGGGTAGTGCTTTGGGTCTAAAATTCTGTAAGGTCTTTTTGCTCTGATTTCAATAGTACCAAAACCGACATCAGTTAACATTTTAACATAATCAGCTAAGGGGATTGATCCCGAAAGGCAAAGTGCTCTCAAGCGTTTGTCGTTCCTCAAGGTTTTGTTCATCGGTTGTTCGCAAATAGGATCACTCATTACCAACCTTCCATTGGGTTTTATTACCCGATACATTTCTTTAAGAGCCTTTTTTAGCTCTTCCATTTTGAAGATATTAAATAAGCAATTTTGTGCTGCAACGTCAATACTATTGTTTTCAACTGGAAGGTTCAAAGCATCTCCTTTTTTGAGTGTTATAAAATCAGATTCGAACCATTCATTCTGTTTTTCAGCGAGTAGAAAATTTTTTCTTGAAGCTTGAAGCATTTCATCAACTACATCAATTCCGATTACTCCCTCTTTTTGTCTTGAGAAGTATGAAAATTGAAGTAATTCCATTCCACCACCTACTCCCACATACAATATTTTAGGGTTGTTAACCAAATCTCTGGGATGAACAGTTGATCCACAACCGTAATTCATTTCCTGCATTATTGTAGGGATTTTGAGACCTGGGAATTGCCATATTGGTGTTGTAGTGCAACATAAACCAACATCAGGAGTAAGTGCTGCTTCTTTGTAAATATCTTTGGTTACTTCTAAGTAGTCCATTTTATATTAATTTGAGGAATGAGATTAATTGTTTTACAATTACGATCAAAGATTGTTCCGCTTTTTTAGCCATCTCCATAATGTTATTAATATCTATAGGTTCAAGGTTATCCGGATCACATACATCTGTTAAAACAGAAAAAGCAATACAATCAATTCCAAGTTGGTTTGCAACAATCACTTCTGGAACGGTTGACATTCCAACTGCGTCGGCACCAATTATTTTCAAATAACGATATTCTGCTTTAGTTTCTAGTTGGGGTCCAACAACAGCTGCGTATATTCCCTTGTGTAATGTTATTTTTTTTTCCCCTGCAATTTTTATTGCTTTATCTTTTAAGGAATTATCATAAGGTTCACTCATGTCAACAAAACGATTACCGAGAGAATCAATGCCTTTCTCTGCTAGGGGAGACCCACCTTGCAGATTAATATGATCTTCAATCAACATAATCTCGCCTTTATCATAATTTAAGTTTATTGCACCAGCAGCATTACTGATTATAAGTTTTTTTACTCCAAGCTCATTCATAACCCTAACCGGGTATGTTATCTCAAAAAAATTATAACCCTCATAGAGGTGAAAGCGTCCCTGAAAAACAAGAACTTTTTTTGAACTTAAAGAGCCGTAAATTAGTTTTCCAGTATGATGTTCAACGGTTGCCGACCGAAAATTAGGAATATCCTCAAAAGGAATCTCTTTTTCAATTTCTAGGTGATTGACCAAATCGCTCAATCCAGTACCTAAAATAATTCCAATTGCTCCATTTTCTATACCTTGCTTTTTGAGATATTTCGAACTTTCTTCAATTTTTTGAATCATTGTTTTCATTGGTCTAAGAATTTTAAAAGTTCAGGAATTGTTTCGAGGTCTTCAAAATAATCTATGTCGTTTTTGGTTTCTAAATATGCTAATGTATTGTTTTTAAAGTCAGCAACCGTATCCTTGAAAACCGTTGAAGTTCCCCACCCTTTTCCATGAAAAACAGAGGGAATCCATCTTGAAAGACCTAATAAATAATATCCCCCATCTGTTGCTGGCCCAATTACGCCATCCACATTTCTTAATGTAAAAAAGGCCTTGTTGATGATTTGAGCATCTATATTCCATAAGTCGGTGCCAATGACAACTATTCGATTATAACCGCAATTAAAACCGATTTTAAAAGCATTAGCCATCCGTTCTCCCAAAGAATTCCCTTCTTGAATTTTTTTATTGCGAACACGACCCTCCCAAATATCCTGATCATCAATAAAATCAGAGTAATATAAACTCTTATGTGCGTCAACTCCATCCACAACTACAGCTGTTTTATTTATCAGTTTATGGAATATTAAAAGTGCTTTTTCATTACCAATTGTTTTTGCTAACCGGGTCTTTACCATTCCTAGTTGTGGGTTTTTCGTGAAGATTAGCAGTAGTTTTTTTTCCATAAAAGTTAAGTTATACTTCCTTGACAGCTGCTACCAGCTCCAGCTGTGCATCCGTAACAATGTTGGGAAAGTAGTATGTCACGATTGTTGAGTTTACCTTCATTAAATTCACTTATGTGTTTAGTGGTAACATCAACCTTGAGGTTTAACATTTGATTAAAATCACAATCAAACAAAAAGCCTTCCCAGTTGACCGAAAGAGTATTGGTGCACATCAGATTTTTTACAGCTGAGGAATTAAAAGCATCTACTAGCGTATACATATATTCTTCATAGTTTTCTGAAGTAATAAGATAATCTAGAAAACGACTGATTGGAAGATTGGTAATTGTAAATAATTGATTGAATTTAATATTAAAATCTTCTAGTAAAGCTTTTTTGAAATCTACCTCCAATACGGACTGATCCCCTGGTAAAAAAGCTCCAGAAGGATTGTAAACAAGATCCAACGGAAGATTTTTGTCTAATATCCCATATCCAACTTTGTTTAACATCTGAAGCGCCTTAATGGAAGATTCAAAAACTCCATCACCTCTTTGACGATCCGTTTTTTCTCTCTTGTAAAATGGGAGTGAGGAAATAACATGAATTTTGTGCTTTGCAAAAAAAGTTGGAAGATCATTGTATTTTTTATTAGCTAGAATAATCGTGAGATTGGATCGAACTATAATTTCCTCCACATTGGTTTTTCGAAGCTCTTCAACAAACCATCTAAATCTTGGATGCATTTCGGGTGCCCCACCAGTAAGATCAACGGTTTTGATTTTTATATTTTTTATGACTCTTAAAATTTGTTCCATGGTTTTGTGAGTCATAATTTCTTTACGATCTGGACCAGCATCAACATGGCAATGAGCGCAAACTTGGTTACACATGTACCCAACATTAATTTGTAAAATCTCTAGTTTTTTGGGCCTTATTGGAGGAAGCTTATTGGAAGCTACTTTTTTTTTAAAAGTAGGTAAACTTCCGTCTTTGAAAATCCCACTAGCTAGTATTTCGAGCTGTTTTTCGGTTTGAGAGAGTGAATTATTTCGCGCCTTAAGTGATTTTATCTTCATGCTACATGCTCAATTGATCATGACGATTCATCATTTGAACTCCGTGGACTAACGCAGCTCCAGCTTTGATTGCTGCACCAGCATGAACTGCTTCCATCATATCTTCTTTTGGAATACCTATTTGTAAACTATCTTTAGTATACGCATCAATACAATACGGACATTGAACAACATGAGATACGGCTAATGCTATTAATAATTTTTCTCGTTTTGATAATGAACCTTCATCAAAAACAGTATTGTAATAATCAAAAAATTTTGAGCCAAGAATTTCATTCCATTCGGTTACTGAACTAAATTTTTTGAGGTCTTCGGGTTGGTAATAGCTTTTTTTCATTTTTTTGTTTGGAGTTAATTAAGTTTAAAGATATACATAAAATGGAAACGAAATGGTTTTAAAACCTTTAAAAAGCTTGTCCAATCGTATTCAAATTTTCATGAACTTATCCCTGATTTTTTAGTTAATTTGGATTTTTTTTATAGCATTATTTACGACAAAACCTACAATGAATTTAATTGTAATTTAAAAACTGGAGCAAGTGTGGTTATGACAAAACAGCAGTATCAAAGTCTCAATTATGTTATTAGAATTTTTTAAAAAAAGAATAAAGCTATTTGAGTTTTGGGGATATATCCAAAACATAATCCTTCACATAATTTTCAATAAATTCTTGAGTAAAATATTCTTTTCCTAATATTTTCTTATCGCTTAACAATGAATCTAAATTAATTTTCAAATATTCTTCAAGATAAGGTTTTGAAAGGGGAGCAAAGCTATAGTGCCAGGGTTCGTATTCGAAACCTTTGCGTTCAATGTTATTTGTGTATACGAGGTAAAATCCAAATGATTTAGAATTCATATCCATCCATTTTTTAAATGAAACATAAGGCCCTTTTTCTTCAAATAAATGTGCTAGTAAGACATCACCTTCTACCAAAGGTTCTGCGTCGATTAAATCTAACTCTGTTCCCCAATGATGTCTTGAAGTTCCCGGTATAGTTGAGTATTCGATTATTTTTCGAATGTTTTCAATAGGATCTAAACCGTTTTCTTCATTTTGAATATATTTGGCATTCCAAATTGCTAATTGTCTTTCAAAACTTCTAGAACTCGAAACGATTTTAATTTGAATTCCATCTTCAGCAGCAGCCTGCTTCATTTTTTCAAAAGCTAGGGCAACTTCTTCAATTAGACCGTAGTTTTTTTCATTCAAATGATCAGTGCTTTGTCCGGTTAATTGGAGCTCACTAGTTAGTGGAAAGGATTTTTTTTGAGCTGATAACTGTGCTATTATGAAGAATATGAATATGAATGGTTTGAAAAATCTCATTAGTTTAATTTTTTATAAAAGCATTGGTGATTCCCGATCTCAGGAACATTAAAAATTGGACCTATGGGATCGTATTTGAGTTTGGTGTAAAATACATTTGCATTCACTCGAGCATTTAACCAAATAAAGTCACAGTTTGAAGTTCTTAAGTTTTTTTCGGCTTCAACCATAAGAGCTCTACCAATTCCTTTTTTTTGGAATTTTTCTAAAACGGCAACACCTCTAATCTGATAGTTAATTCCATTTTTAAAATAAGCCCCATTTTCAAGATAGCAAGAAATTACACCAATAATTTTATCCTTTTTGTAGGCTCCTAAATGAAAGGTCTTTTCATGGTTATCTCTTCTAAAATGACAACTTTCAATCGCAAGACCTTTTCGTAAAATAGGATGACGAACACCAAATGTTTGTTGACTTGATATGGTTTTTATTTTCAAAGAAAAACTTGTTTTATGTAAAAATATAAAATAGAAGCTAAAGAGCTTTGTTTTTTTCCACATCAAAATATCTTTTTTATTGTAATTTTAGTTCAACATTTATCTATGGATTTTAAATTTAAAATACTTGATAAGCAAGCTATTTCAAAAATAGTACCTTTAATTCAGGAATTTACAGATAATAAATTTCCCTCTGAACTTCTTGTTTCTCGATTTGAAGCAATGTTTTCGGAAAATTATGAGTGTTTAGGAGTTTTTAAAGACGAGGAACTTATAGGTGTTTGTGGGTTATGGTTTCAAACAAGACATTATTCTGGTAAAAGTTGTGAGCCCGATCATGTTTTTATTCAAGCAAAGTATCAAGGTTTAGGACTTGGGAATAAAATGTTTAAATTCATTGAACAATACTGTAAAGAAAAAGGGTGTGAATCTTTAGAACTCAATACATATGTTCATAATACAGCTTCACATAAATTTTATTATAATAAAGGATTCAAAATCTTAGGTTATCATTTTTTTAAAGATATATAAAGAAATGTTATATTAGCTGCTGAAAAGCGAGAGTAGCTCAGTTGGTAGAGCGTCAGCCTTCCAAGCTGAATGTCGCCGGTTCGAACCCGGTCTCTCGCTCTTTTTTTATGTCTTTTTTTCGAATTTAATTTGGGTGTAATATTTCTAGGGAACATTTTTTAACACTAATATTAACAACAATAACCAAGACTTACCAGTTTATTTTTTAATTTTAAATAATGAAAATAAGGCTTCTTTTAGTAATGTTTATTTGCTCTTTTGTAAATTATTCTCAAGAGAGCAGAACGATTTTGAAAGGTCGTTTGTTGTACAGAAATAGTAATGTAATTGCAGCTAATGTTGTTAACAACACAGCCCAGACCAATACAATCACTGACGCAGAAGGTGGTTTCGAGATAGAAGCTCGTGTTGGAGATGAGATTGTTTTTTCTTCAGTTCAATACAGGATAAGATCGGTTAAGATTACTCCAGAAATCATCAAAAATAGACGTCTTGTAGTTTCTATAGATGAACGTGTAAACGTATTAGATGAAGTAGTCATAGGTCCTGAAAACCAAGAAAAATTTTTGGACATGAAAAAAGAAGAATTTAAACATGTTGATTACACCCAAGATAAATCAACAAAACTAATCAACAGAGCAGCTGATGATCGTCAGTTAGTCAATGGGTTAAATTTAGTTAATGTTGCCAAATTACTCCATGGACTATTGATTAATAAATCGGACCAACCCGACAAACAACTTATTCCAAGTGAGGTGCTACCTTATCTTTTTGAAGCCAATTTTTTCAAGGAAGATTTAGCATTAAATGCTGAAGAAACAGAAGGATTTTTAGAAAAAATGGATGTCAAATTACCAACCCAGATACTTTTTAAAAAAGATATGGAGTTTGAACTAATTGATTACTTAGTGAAAGAGAGCAAGCTTTACAAGGAAGAAGTTAGGTAGTTATGAAGTTTTTCTTCCTAGTTTTCAGTATTCTTATAACGGGTTTGCTCTATGGACAGAACTTCAAGTTGCTTAGTGGAAAAGTAGACCATTCAAATCTTTCTCTCTCAGGAATTCATGTGATCAACTTATCCCGAGCAAATGCGGTGATAACTGATGCATCAGGTTTTTTTGAAATATCCGTTAAAGTAGGTGAGCGAATTCTTTTTTCTGGTGTACAATTTAAATCAAAAGAATTGATTGTTTCTCAATCAGTTTTTGATTCAGAATATGTAACAGTTTATCTCGAAACTTTTGTTAATGAACTTGACGAGGTTATCCTAAAACCCCATAATTTGTCAGGAAATTTGTCATCTGACTTGTCTAATGCAAAAATCAAAAAAACAATTAATTTTGACGATGTTGGGATACCCGGATATAAAGGAGTTCGCAAAGAACGTATTCCTTCTCTTCAAGAAATGGCACTTAACTTGGCCTTTGTTCAGGTAGATATTGAAGCAGTTTATAAGCACATATCAGGATATTACAAAAAACTTAAGTTGAAAAGAAAACAAGATCAAGAATTCCAAGTCATGCTTAAAATAATTCAATTTTATGGGCTTTATTTCTTTAAAGAAAACTATAATTTGGATCAAGAAGAAGTTTATGATTTTGTTTTAAGTTGTAAAGAGAATAAACCTTTACTTAGGTTATTTAGCCAAAATAAACATGAAGAAGTTATGCAAGCTTTTTCTTCATACTTAAAAACTTATCAGAATCCTAATGTTGAAAAATAAAATTTGCACCCCTTTTTTTTTTATGATCATGTTGCTTCCTCTGAGCAGCTTTACTCATGATTTTTATTTGTCAATCACTGAAGTTGTTTATGTTGAAGAAAAACAACAGCTTCAATTAACTACAAGGATCTTTACTGACGATATGGAAGCATATTTAAATTCTCTAACCAATGAAGCAATTCAACTCTCACCAGACCATAATTCACTTTTAATTGATGGCTTGATAAAAGATTTTTTCAAACAGAATTTCAAAATATTTTTTGATAATAATCAATTAGAAATCAATTATTTAGGAAGGAAATATCAAGAAGATCAAATTTTGATTTTTGCAGAAGTTATGGGATTAACTTCTCCTACAAGTTATGAAATACAAAACACTATTTTAATACCTTTTAGGCCTAAACAGCAAAATATTGTTCGGATTAAAGATGGCTCAATCAAGAAAAGTTTTCTGATGGATGAATCCAAAACTATTTTAAATCAACTTTGGATTAATTTGTAAAAAAAAGATTAATTTTAATTCCTAAATCTTTTAAATCTATGCGGAGCAACTTTTTATTTTTTTCGATTACTTTATTTTTTTCTAGTCTTCTTTTTTCACAGGAGGATACTTCAGGAGCAGTCCAATCTGGTCACAAAAACAACAATAATTTTAAACAACTTTACGAAGAATTTTCAACTCCAAATCGCTTTAGAACAGCATCAGGAGCACCAGGTATTGATTATTATCAGCAACAGGTAGATTATGTAATGAACATCGAGTTAGATGACAAAAACAAAAAGTTGTATGGAGAAGAAACGATAACATATACCAATAATTCTCCCGACGATTTGTCATATTTGTGGGTGCAATTGGATCAGAATATTAGAAGGAAAGATGCACCAGCTTTGGAGAAAAACACTTCTTCTATTTCCTCCATGGAAGATATTGGAAGCTTTGTAGATGAGACTCTCAAAGAGCCTTTTGAAGGTGGGTTTAATATCGAATTTGTAAAAGATTCAAATGGAAAGCCTCTCCGCCATATTGTAAATCAAACCATGATGCGCGTAGATTTACCGTCTCCCTTAAAGAGTGGGCAACAATATGTATTTTCAATTAAGTGGTGGTATAACATCAACGACCATGTAATTAATCGAGATCGTTCGGGTTATGAATATTTTCCAGAAGACGATAATCGTCTATATGTCATTGCTCAGTTTTTTCCGCGAATGGCTGTTTATAATGATGTAGAAGGGTGGCAAAATTACCAATTTTGGGGCAATGGTGAATTCGCTTTAAATTTTGGTAATTATGATGTCAGTATCACAGTTCCAGAAGACCACATTATGGAAGCAACGGGTGAATTGCAAAATCCGAAGGACGTGCTTTCTAAAGTTGAATTACAACGTTACAAAAAGGCCTTAAATACTTTTGATAAGCCTGTGCTAATCGTAAACCAAGAAGAGGTTGAGATAAAAGAAGCAACTAAAGCGACCAAAAAAAGCACTTGGAAATTTAAGGCACAAAATGTTAGAGATTTTGGTTTTGCAACCTCAAGGAGATTCATTTGGGATATGATGGCTGTCAAAGTAGGTGACAAAAATGTTATTGCTTCATCATTGTATCCAAAAGAAGGAAATCCTTTGTGGGAAGAATATTCCACAAAAGTTGTTGCCCATACATTAGAAGTTTATTCAAAGTATACTTTTGATTATCCTTATCCAAAAGCGGTTTCTGTTCATTCCAAGAATCAAGGAATGGAGTATCCCATGATTTGTTGGAATCATGGAAGACCCAACAAAGATGGAACATACTCTGATAAAGTTAAATACGGTATGATTAGCGTTATCATTCATGAAGTAGGTCATAATTACTTCCCAATGATTGTCAATTCAGATGAGCGACAATGGGGTTGGATGGATGAAGGTCTAGATACTTTCGTACAGTATTTAACTGAACAAGAATTTGAACCAAATTATCCCTCAAGAAGGGGAGACCCATCAAAAATTATTCGATATATGTCCGGAGATCAAAACTTTATAACTCCAATCATGTCAAATCCAGAAAATGTATTTCAGCTTGGTCCTAATGCCTATGGTAAACCTGCCACTGCTCTTAATATTTTGAGAGAAACCATAATGGGTGAAGAACTTTTTGATTATGCTTTCAAAACGTATTCTCAACGATGGATGTTCAAGCACCCTACACCAGAGGATTTTTTTAGAACAATGGAAGATGCATCAGCAGTTGATTTAGATTGGTTTTGGAGAGGATGGTTCTACTCTACAGACGTTGTTGATATAGGAGTGAAATCATTTAAACGATTTTATATTTCTCCGAAATCCAGTAAGGAAATAGAGGATGTTGTTTCAGATTATGGAATGACTTCCGACGAACTTCCAAATATGGTTTTTATGATTGATGAAGATTCTGATGAATTTTCTGAGGAACTTAAGAACAACGAGATAAATTCAGAGGTTCTTAAAAACTATCTAGAGGAGAACAAAGCTACTCTTTCAGGAAAAACATTGCCTAAGTATTTCTATGAAATTGAATTTGAAAAACCTGGAGGTATCGTGATGCCAATTATTGTCGAATATTCTTATGCAGATGGTTCAAAAGAACGGGTAACTTATCCTGTTCAAGTTTGGCGTAAAAACCCTCAATTTGTAACAAAAAGGATTGTTTCAAATAAAGAAATCGTCAAAGTAGTAATTGATCCTAAAGCCAAGACAGCTGATGTTAATCTTTCAAATAATTCATGGCCCAAAGAAGAGTTAAAATCAGATTTCGATAAGTTCAAGGATTCTCTAAAAGGATAGGGATTACATAAAAGAATCGAATAAATTTAGCTGTATTTTATTTGAAATGTATATTTGTAAAAAAAAAACATGTTCACATTCATTAGCGGAGCGGAGATCGTTTTTATATTTTTTATCATACTGTTGATATTTGGAGCTGATAAAATCCCTTCGATTGCAAGAGGATTAGCTAAAGGTATGACACAAGTTCGTAATGCTACTAACGAGATAAAGACTGAGATTCAAAAATCTACAGACATTGATCCATCAAAATCCATAACTTCGGAGTTTACCAAAGAAATAGATCAAGTTAAAGAAGATTTCGACAAAATTTCAGGTTCAATAAAAAGGAAACTTTAAAAAACCCTACTTAGTGTTAAACCATCTCGAAGAGGGAGTAATACACTTTCTACTCGAGGATCATCAGCAAGTAATTCATTGAATTTTTGAAGCACTTGTGTGTCTTTGTCTTTGGGATCGGCTTGTTGAGTAACTTTTCCACTCCAGAGGACATTATCGGATAAAATTAATCCTCCGGGATGCATTTTTGGTAGAACCAATTCAAAATAATTTAGATAATTAGATTTATCAGCATCCAAAAAAACAAGGTCGTACTCATTTTTGAGATCAGGAATAAGATCTATTGCATTACCAAGGTGTTGATGAATTTGTTTTCCAAAACCAGAACGATCAAAATATTTTCGTTGAAAATCCACCAATTCCTCATTTTTATCAATTGTGTCAATTTCTCCTTTATCTGCTAAACCTTCTG
This sequence comes from uncultured Flavobacteriaceae bacterium, assembly GCA_943789305.1. GTDB lineage: Bacteria > Bacteroidota > Bacteroidia > Flavobacteriales > Flavobacteriaceae > Arcticimaribacter. The sequence goes on from CALSTP010000001.1 coordinate 418,422, forward strand.
CCAAACAAAGTGTTGCGTATCCTGTGTAGGTTCCAATTTCTAGAATTCTTTTAGGAGAAATAAGTTTTGATAACATACTTAAAAATCGCCCTTGTAATGTTCCACTAAGCATTCTTGGCAACAATACTTTTTGATGAGTTTCGCGAGCTAAATCAGTTAAAATTTTAGGCTCTTTTTGTGAATTATTAGTAACATAATTAGCTAATTCTTCGCTTATAAATTCCATTTATTTTGCTTTAAGTTTTGGACGGGCATACGTAAATCGTTCAATTAGTTTTGGGATTGCATAACCATCAAGGCCATTTATTGCAACTACACCGCCTTTATCTAATTGTACCCAACCATCTTCAAGGAGCATCTCTTCATCGATAAAGATATGTTCTATTTGACCAACAATTATCGAAGTATCATTCTCTTTGATTTGATATTCATTAAGGTATCGACAACCTAATTGTAATGGAGCATTCTTCACAAAAGGAGCTTTTATTCCTTCTTTGTACTCTTCCACCAAAGAAGTTTGATCAAACTCTGAAATTTCTTCCGGGTATTTGGCTGATGTATGATGTGCATCTTCTATTTGGCTTTGATGGATGTGATTGATTGTAAAGAGTCCATTTTTTTTCATGTTCTGATGCGAATGTCTCGGGACTGATGTTGGACGAAGAATAAAACCTATTAATGGTGGATTACTTCCCAGGTGAACAACTGAATTGAAGACAGCAAGATTTGTCTTTCCATTTTCAGACTGTGTACCGATTAAATTTGCCGATTTATATCCCGTACAACTGTTAATCATGTTCAATCTATAAATTGATGACATTTGATCTATATCCTCTTTTGAGAAATGCTTCATTTTTTTGGATTAAATATAAGGGTTGCAAAGTATTTTTTAAACAGAAAAATTTCAACTATTGTTTTTGTCTTCCTCTTTCATGATTTGAAATAATAAAAAACCAACTCCCATAATAAGACAGATTAAGTATATGAAGTGCTTGTGTATTTCAATTCCTTTAAAAGAACCGTTCAACACATATTTATCAATGACGCTAATAAAGCTAAAAAGGAAAACTAGAATAAAAAGAGGTCTGTACCTATTGAAGAAGCTTTTCATAGAAAAACAATTTGATTATTATGATGTAAAATACAAAAGATTAACTAATAATTTTATTTATAAATAATTAATAATTATAGTAAATAATTGTTTTATTTTTACAATATGCATTTTGTAAGAGTAAAAGCTATCATTTGCGTTTTTTTGTGTGTTCTTCAGTTTACTGTAAGTTGTACAGCACCTGTATTTGAAATTCCAAAAAAATCAGATCAATTTGCGGATTGGGAAAATGAGGGGAAGATAAACGCATCCTTCATTGCTTCAGGTCGATCAGTTGCTTCTACAAGTAATTCTGGATCTCCATCACTATCAGTAAGTTACATTGCAACTGCACCTAATGTTGATTCTGTTTTATGGCAATTTCCTGGAGGAAACCCAGCTTCTTCAACTTTGGTTCAACAAGACGTAACTTATTCAAATTTTGGAACTTATGATGTTGGCCTCAGGGTTTCGAACTTAGATGACACCGATTACAGATTTTTGGAAAATTATGTTAGCTTATATTACAAAGACGACTGGTCCTTTGGTGCAGACAGTTGGGCAGTAACCGGAACTACAGCTGCGACAGATTTTGTCCCCTTTGTAGATCCGATTGGATCATCATGGATTTACGTACCGCATACAATCGCTAATGAAGCGGTATGTGTAAAATCATTTACGGGTTTTCCATCCAATAATCTCAATTTAGAATTTGAATATAAGCTTGAACGTATTCCAAACTTATATTTAGCGACTAATTACCAGGTTAGTTCTACATCAATTACCGTTTCTGGAACAACAGAAACAACAACCTTTACCTTGTCTAATTTAGTTAGTCCAACGCAATATGTAGAAGCAGATTCTTCACCCACTCCAACCAAATTTACCTCTCCAACAACTTATCCTGGTCAAAGACGCTTGACTTTAAACTACAATAACATTCCTATTTGGACAACCTCTAAAATGACAGAGGGAATCTTTAGAAGGGTTAAATTATCGTTACCCTCACTTGAAAACTTTAATTTAAGTTATGAGATTTCGGCAAACACCAAAAACGCATCTGGTGTTATTGAATATCCATTCCAAACAGATATAAGGAACATTACCATTAAATTGGATAACTCTAAATAATTTGCGTTTTTAAATTATCCGTCTGGGATTAAGAATATTTTGAGGGTCAAATGTTATTTTAAGAGTTTTCATCATTTCTATTTCTTCATCAGATCTGCTTGTAAATAGGTACTCTTTTTTGTGTAAACCGATTCCGTGCTCTGCAGATACAGAGCCCCCAATTTCTTTCAGGGGTTTATAAATAATAAAATTAATTGCATCAATTATTTCATGATTATTTTCTTTTTTTCCAATAATAAAATGAATATTGCCGTCTGCAACATGGCCGAATGGGAAAACACGTTCAACAAAAGGGAGTTTTTCAAGTTCAAAAATCATCTGGTCAACGAGTTCTCCAATAAGTGGAATAGGAATACTGATATCAAAATGTTGGTCATAATTTGCCAGCGCTGCCAAAACAGAAACATCTTCCCTGATTTGCCAAATTGAATTCAATTCTCGCTCAGATTGGGCCATAACACCATCTTCAATCAATTCCGCTTCAAGTGCTTGTCCAATAAGGTTTTCGAGGCGTTTATAATCCTGCTCTGCTTGGCTTCCTAAACTTTCGATAAATACATAATAATTGTATTCTTGGGCTAAAGGAGCTGTTAGATGAGAGGGTTCGGAAGTCATCGCTTTAAAGGTTCTTTTCCACATCAATTCAAAACCACTTAGTGTTCCCGCAAGATTTTGTTCTAAAAATTTCAACAGATTAACTACATTTTCATAATTTTCGATTCCAACAATAGCAGAGGAACGACTGGTCGGAGCCTCGCAAAGTCTTAAAATAACTTTAGTTACAACCCCAAGGGTTCCTTCTGATCCAATAAATAATTGTTTTAAGTCATAACCCGAATTATCTTTTATGATTTTTTTAAGGGAAGAAATTATCGTTCCGTCTGGAAGCACTGCTTCAACACCGAGAACCATTTGGCGTGTCATACCGTATTTAAAAACTCTTAGCCCACCAGCATTAGTGGATACAACACCTCCAATTTGAGCAGAACCTTTTGCCCCAAAACTCATTGGGAGTAAAAGATTTTTTGCTTTTGCTGCATCAATAAGATTTTCCAATATTGCACCAGCTTGAGCCGTTATTGTTCTGCTTTGACTATCAATTTCTTCAATTGCATTCATTTTATCTAAAGCTATTACCAACTGATGTTTTTGTGTTTCGGTTCCTCCAACAAGATTAGTAACTCCTCCATGAATAATCACTTCTTGTTTGTTACGATTACAAAGCATCATAATTTTCGAAACTTCTTCAGTAGTTTTTGGATAAACAACAGCTAATGCTTCAAGAGGAATGTCCGTTTTCCAAATGTGAGTAAAACGATTTTTTTCTGCACCTGAATGAAGAATATTATTTCCACCAAGAATGTTGATTAAGCTTTCGATTAAATTTTGATTCATCATTTTCAATTAAAAAGACATTTCACGAATCTCTTCTCCAAGAGTAAGATCTCCTTCTGTTGCTTGGATTATTTCTTCAATACTTACTCCAGGAGCGGTTTCACGCAAAATAAATCCATTTGGGCCAATATCTAAAACTGCTAGTTCAGTAACAATTTTTTTAACACAATTCACTCCAGTTAATGGAAGTGTACACTTTTTTAACAATTTGGATATTCCAGTCCTGTTGGTATGCATCATTGCAACAATTATATTTTCAGCTGAGGCAACCAAGTCCATCGCACCTCCCATTCCTTTAACCATTTTACCTGGAATTTTCCAATTTGCGATGTCACCAGTTTGAGACACTTCCATTGCACCGAGAACAGTAAGGTCAATGTGCTTACCTCGAATCATTGCAAAACTGGTTGACGAATCGAAAAATGAAGCACCTAAAAGCGTCGTAATGGTCTGTTTTCCAGCGTTGATTAGATCAGCATCTTCGTCTCCTTCAAGAGGGAAGGGTCCCATCCCTAAAACCCCATTTTCACTCTGGAATTCAACATTAATATCTTTTGAAATATAATTGGCTACAAGGGTTGGTATTCCGATTCCCAAATTCACATAATATCCATTTTTTAATTCTTGAGCTATCCGTTTAGCAATTCCGTTTTTGTCTAAGGGCATAATTTTATGTTTTGTGTCGAATTGTGCGTTGTTCTATTCTTTTTTCATAATTAGTTCCTTCAAATATTCGTTGAACAAAAATACCCGGAACGTGAACTTCATTGGGATCTAGATTTCCTACAGGAACCAATTCTTCGACTTCAGCTACGGTAATTTTAGCTGCACCACACATTATGGGGTTAAAATTTCGAGCACTACCCTTAAAAATTAAATTTCCAGCTTCATCCCCTTTCCATGCTTTGATAAATCCAAAATCAGCTTTAAATGCATTTTCTAACACATGCATTTTCCCATTAAACTCACGTACTTCTTTTGCTTGAGCAATTTCTGTCCCAAAACCTGCTGGAGTGTAGAAAGCAGGTATGCCTGCTTGAGCTGCTCTAGCACGTTCTGCTAAAGTACCCTGAGGTATGAGCTCTACATCTAATTCGCCACTGAGCATTTGACGTTCAAATTCTTCATTTTCTCCTACATAAGAAGCAATCATTTTTTTAATTTGTTTTTGCTGAAGCAATAAACCTAAACCAAAATCATCTACACCTGCATTGTTTGAAATACAACATAGATTTGTTATTTTTAGTCGAACCAATTCAGCAATTGCATTTTCTGGAATTCCACATAAACCAAAGCCTCCTAATAAAAGGGTCATATTGTTCTGTACTCCTTTTAGAGCCTCCGATACATTAGGTACAATTTTATTAATCATCCAGTAATTTAATTAAACTAAAACAGTTTCTAACATCTGATGTGGAAGGTTGAACGCATTTGCAATTGGCTCATATACAATTTGACCATTAATTATGTTAAGTCCTTTTGCTAACCCTTCATTAGCTTTGCATGCTTTTTTCCATCCCTTAGCTGCAATAACTCTGGCATATGGAAGAGTTACATTGTTTAGAGCCTGTGTTGAGGTAATAGGGACAGCCCCTGGAATATTTGCTACACAATAGTGTAAAATACCATCTTCTATAAAGGTAGGATTTTCATGAGTAGTTGGAACACAAGTTTCAAAACACCCTCCTTGATCAACAGCTACGTCGACAAGAACAGTACCTTTGGTCATTTCTCCAAGCATCTCTTTGGTAATTAATTTTGGAGCTTTAGCTCCTGGGATTAAGATTGCTCCAATAATTAAGTCAGCTGTTTTGATAAGTCTTCGGATTGTGTCTTCAGATGAATAAAGAGGAGTTACATTTGGGGGAAGAATTTCAGATAAATATCGAAGTCGATCCATGTTTATGTCCAAAATTGTTACTTCAGCTCCGAGTCCAGCAGCCATTTTAGCAGCTTCAGTTCCAACTACCCCCCCTCCAAGAATAACAACCTTTGCTGGCGGAACTCCAGGCACCCCTCCCAATAAAACACCTTTTCCATGTTGAGGTTTTTCTAGATATTTAGCACCTTGTTGAACAGACATTCGACCAGCTACTTCAGACATTGGTATTAATAAAGGAAGTCTTTTTAAATGGTCTTCTACCGTTTCATAGGAAATACAAATTGCTTTGCGTGCTTGCATGCCTACTGTTAATTCTTCGGAAGAAGCAAAGTGAAAATAAGTAAATATAATTTGTCCTTCACGGATCAAATTATATTCAGTAGATAAAGGTTCTTTTACTTTTACGATCATTTCACTTTTTGCGTAAACAGATGCTGCATCAGTTAATATTTTAGCTCCTACATTAAGGTATTCTTGATTTGTAAAACCACTGCCTAGACCTGCTGAGCGTTCAACATAAACTGTATTAAGATCTTTTATCAATTCTGATACACTAGCAGGAGTTAGACCAACTCTATTTTCATTGTTTTTTATTTCTTTGACTACACCTATTATCATAATTGTAATATGTAAATTTTCAATAAATGTACTTATTTTTTTAAATCTAAAATACTTTTAAACTACTGATTTTAAGAGTCTAATTGTAGGTTTAAGCTTTGGGTTTATTTTCCCAAAATCTTGGATGGAAAACCTTTGTTTTTATTGGTCTAAGCTTTTAAAAAAAGTATCTTTGAGCATGGCATTAACAAACAACGATATCTTTAAAAAACTTCGTGTAGCTCACAAGCTGAGAGACGTTGATATTATAGAAATATGTAAATTGGTTGACTTCAAAGTATCAAAGGGAGAGTTGGGTGCATTCTTTAGAAATGAAAACCACCCAAAGTATATGGAATGCGGCGATCAAATTCTTAGAAATTTTTTAAATGGATTAGTAATTCATTTAAGAGGTACTAAAAAGTGATTGTTCTTTTTAAAAGAATCATAATATATATAAAAGCAATGTTAAGTATACTTTAACAACAAGGCAAAAGTTGTTGATTTGTACATTTACACCCCCCAATATTTATTATTGAATAGTTTTTTTTATTCGAAAATATCATATTAACAATTTTTTCTCAAAAATTAAATAGGGACTTATGTAAAATTTTATTCGATTGTATTTTTGTTGTGAAATGATATTTAATCTATAATCCCAAGGCAATGAAAACAATCTTATTTTTAGCACTAACAACAATATTATCTACAAACAATTTTACTGAAAAGAACAATAAAGTTAGCATTCAACAATTTATTGAAGCAATTGAATCGGAAGATTTTGAATTGGTTGAGAATGCTTTGAAAAGTAGAATGATTTCTGCAAATCAAAAATTCAATGGTAAAACCTTACTGATTTACGCAGTGATTAGTGACAAAGCTGAAATGATTAACTTGTTGGTTAGATATGGAGCAAACCTAAATACTCCTGCAGATGATGGTCTGACTCCGATGGAATATGCTGAAAAATTAAATAAAATATACGCTAAGGCTGAAATCATAGTCATAACTGCGTAATATAGTTGTTGTTGAATTTATTTTATTCTGTCACTAGGAAATCCTAATCAGGTCTGATAATCCTAGTTTTTAAAGAAGAAATACTGACTTATTGAATTCTCAAAATTAGTATTTCCTAGTGAAGATTAAATGAATTATTTTTTATTGAATTCAATACATTTTTTAATCACTTTTGGTCATGCTTTATACATAACAACTCAATTGAAAAAATGTTCTGTAACATTCTTTTTTGGAGGAATAAACTGACTTAACACACTCCAAGTATATAATTATCATGTTTTTTTTGATTTATTGTAATTGAGAAGTGAATTAAATAAAAATTATTAAGTTATTATAATCCAGCTCTTTTGCTTTTCATGATGTTTTATATCCACCATTTTTTATACCTTTAAAGATGAAGTAAACAACAAAAATTTATTCATGAAAACTACCTTTTCTTTTCTGTCTTTGTTCTTAACATTATTTTTAAATGCCCAAGATTTTTCTACAACTTGGCTTAAAGAAGTCGCACCTCGAAACATTGGTCCTGGAGGAATGAGTGGACGAATTACATCAATCGATGTAGTAGTTTCAAATCCAAATATTATGTATGTAGGTACTGCGTCTGGCGGTTTATGGAAATCTACTAGTGGAGGAGTGACCTGGAACCCTATTTTTAATGATCAAGTTACCGCATCTGTGGGCTCTGTTGCCATTCAACAATCGAATCCTGACGTCATATGGGTTGGCACTGGAGAAGGAAATCCAAGAAATAGCCTCAATGGTGGCTATGGGATTTTCAAATCTATAAATGGAGGAAAAACATGGAAATCAATGGGCTTGAAGAATACACGTAATATTCATAGAGTGATTATTGATCCTTCAAACCCGAATACCGTCTATGTTGCAGCAATAGGTTCTCCTTGGGGTGAGCATCCAGAACGTGGAATTTATAAAACCGTAAATGGAGGTAAGTCATGGAAAAAAATCTTGTATGTAAATCCTAAAACAGGGTCAGCCGATTTGGTTATGGATCCAAAAAACCCTAATAAATTGATAGCTGCAATGTGGGAACACAAAAGAGATCCATGGTTTTTTAAATCTGGAGGAAAGGGGAGTGGGCTTTATGTGAGTTTTGATGGGGGTAATAATTGGTCAAAAAAAACAAAAGAAGATGGTTTGCCTGAAGGAGATTTAGGAAGAATAGGTCTGGCGATTGCCACCAATAAAACAAATGTTATCTATGCCCTAGTAGAGGCAAAGAAAAATGCACTTTATAAATCCGAGGATGGTGGGTTCAAATGGAAAATGGTAAACAATAAAAGTGATATTGGGAATAGACCTTTTTATTATTCAGATATAGCTGTAGATCCTCAAAATGAAAATCGTGTATTTTCTGTATTCACCTATGTTAATGTTTCACAAGATGGGGGAAAAAATTTCAGCCAATTGATGCCTGCTTATGGGGTTGAAAATGGTGTTCATCCAGATCATCATGCTTGGTGGATTCATCCCAATGACGGATCTTTTATGATTGATGGAAATGACGGTGGATTAAACATAACAAAAGATGGAGGTAAAACATGGCGCTTTATTGGTAATATTCCAGTAGCTCAATTCTATCATATTAGTGTAGATAATGAGTACCCCTATAATGTTTATGGAGGGATGCAAGATAATGGCTCTTGGAGGGGACCAGCTTATGTATGGAAAGTTCAAGGAATTAGAAATTCTTATTGGCAAGAAATTGCATTTGGAGATGGTTTTGATGTTGTACCTGATTTAGATAATTCTCGATATGGATATGCAATGAGCCAACAGGGATACGTTTCTCGTTATGACTGGAAAACTGGAAACAATTATATTGTTCGTCCAACCCACCCTGAGGCGGAAACAAAACTCAGATTCAATTGGAATGCAGCAATAGGTCAAGATCCTTTTGATAATAGCACAGTTTATTTTGGGAGTCAATTCGTACATAAAAGCAAGGATAAAGGTTTGACTTGGTCAGTAATTTCTCCAGATTTGACAACTAATGACCCCGAAAAACAAAAACAAAGTGAAAGTGGAGGACTAACATTAGATGCTACTGGTGCTGAAAATTATTGTACCCTTTTAGTGATAGAACCTTCATCCTTAGAAAAAAACATGTTATGGGTAGCCTCAGATGATGGAAGAGTTCATTTTACTCAAGATGGTGGAGATTCTTGGAATGAGGTAACTAAAAACATTAAGGGTCTTCCAAAGGGAAGTTGGATTACCCAGATAAAAGCATCTAAAAGTAATAAAGGAGAAGCATTGCTGGTTGCTAATGACTACAGAAGATTTAATTTTAAACCCTATGCCTATAGAACAGTTAATTACGGTAAAACTTGGAAGCAGATTGTTGATCAATCAGACACAAAGAGCTATGCATTAAGTATTATTGAAGATCCTGTAAATCCAAATTTAATGTTTTTAGGAACCGATGACGGGCTTTATCTTTCTTTAAACGCTGGAGAAAAATGGAGCAAGTTTGACTCAGAGGTTTTTCCAACTGTATCCGTTAAGGACCTAGTAATTCAATCTCGAGAACAAGATTTAATTATAGGAACCTTTGGAAGAGCTGCATGGGTGTTAGACGACATTAGACCTTTAAGGGCTTTAGCTTCAAAACCAGATTTAGTTTCAAAAACGATACACCTCTTTGAGCCACCCACAGCATATTTGGCAGCATATCAACAACCCACGGGAAGTCGTTTTGGGGCTGATGCAATGTATCATGGGACAAACCGAAAATACGGTGCAATGATAACCTATTATGTAGATCCATCTTCTGAAGAAAATTCAGATCAAGAAAATAATAAATCAGAAGAAGAGAAAGAAAAGGAAAGTAAAAACAGTGTAAAAAAGGATTCTCTTACACTTACAATTTATGATGGAGAACGTTTAATTCGCACTTTAAAGAAAGAATTACCTAAGAAAAAAGGATTTTATCGTTGGTATTGGTATTTAGATGAAAAAGGGATTCCAAGACCCAGAAGAGAACCCAGAAAATCAAAAACAGAGCCTTCAGGTGTTTCCGTTAAACCAGGTAGTTACCGAATCGTATTGGCTTATGGGACAGATAAAAACGAACAACAAATTGTTGTAAAATCAGACCCTAGAATTCTAGATAATCCTGAAAATATAGAATCTGTCTATGATGCTTCAAAAAAGCTTGAAAGCTTTATGGCTAAAGCATCTGAATCTGTGAAGCAGCTTACCCAAAGCAAAAATATTCTTCTTGATTACCAAAAACTTTTTAAAGAAAACAAAACAGAGTTTGTGAAGGAGTTAACTAAAGAAATAAAAACCCAAACCAAAACATTAGATTCTTTGATATCTCTTTATATTGGGAAAGTGGATAAGCGTCAAGGAATTGTTCGAAACCCAGAGAGTAATGTTATGACCAGAATAGGAACTGCATCTCGTTACATTAGAACTCGTAAGCAAGGAATTACCCCAACCGAGGATAAATTACTTCAACATGCAAAGGATGAACTAGAGGCTGCACTTGAGAAAACAAACAAGTATTATAAAGAAGTTTGGCCCTCTTTAAGAACTCAAATTGAAGGTGTAGATTCTTCTCGCTTTAAAGAAATAAAACAGATTGATTTAGAATAGATTATAAGTGCTGATTGAGGACTTCCAATGCAATTCCACGAGACCCTTTGATAAAGATCGTTTTGTTTTGGTAATTTATTTTTTGGAGATAAGGAATTACTTCATCAGTGGTCAGAAACTTTTTGAAGTTTAAAGCTGCAGATTTTGTTTTTTTAAACTCAGGTCCTACCAAAAGGATCTGATCAATTTCTTTTGATTCAATAAAATCAACTATTTCTTGATGCTCTTGTTGAGCATAATTTCCTAACTCCAGCATATCACCTAAAATCAATATTCGATCTTTTTTTTCAATTGTTAAAAAAGATTCAAGAGCAGCTCTCATACTACTGGGATTTGCATTATATGCATCAAGAAGCAAAGTATTGGAATTTGTCTCATGCCATTGTGATCGATTGTTATTGGGAATATAATTTTCGATTCCCTTTTTTATTTTTTCTAAAGAAATTTTAAAATAAAAACCAAGCGCAGCAGCAGCAGCTATATTACTAAAGTTGTAATTTCCTTTTAAACCGCTTTTTATTTCTATCCCATCAACTTCAATGCATACACTTTGATTGTTTCCTGGAGTTTTATTTTTGATATGTATGTCAACATTATTTGATTCTCCAAATGAAAATCTTTTCTGTTCTTCTGTAAGTTTCAATTGCTTGGGATCTTCCTGATTAATTAGAGCAATACCTTTATTTTTTTCAAGAAATTGGTAAAGTTCTGATTTACCTTTGATGACTCCATCAACATTGCCAAACCCTTCTAAATGAGCTTTTCCAAAGTTAGTGATGTAGCCCAACGAAGGTTGTGCCAATTCACACAAAAAAGCTATTTCTTTTAGGTGATTGGCTCCCATTTCAACCAGTGCAATTTGCGTCTCAAAGTTGATGTTTAATAAAGTTAGGGGTACACCAATATGATTATTTAAATTACCTTCTGTTGCAGTGGTTATAAATTGTTGAGATAAAACTGTGTTGACAAGCTCTTTGGTTGTGGTTTTTCCATTAGATCCGGTAAGGCCTATTACGGGTATAGAAAACTGGTTTCGATGGTGATGAGCCAATTCTTGAAGGCTTCTAAGGCTTTCTTTAACCAATAAATACGAATGGTTGTTTTTTTGATGCTTTGGATCATCAACTACAACAAACTTGGCACCTTTTGCAAGAGCTTCTTCCGCAAATGTATTTCCATCAAACTTTTCTCCTTTTAAGCAAAAGAAAAGACACCCTTTTTTGATTTTACGGGTATCCGTAGCTACACCAGTAGAGCGTAGGAAATAAGCATAAAGTTCTTTTACTTGCATAAATAAAAAAAGGCATTTGTAAAAATGCCTTTAAATGTATTAACCTTTTCGTTTGTGTCGAGCTGTTTTCTTGACTTTGCTTTTTGAACCTAATCGGGTCATGGCGCATCGAAAGCCAATGTAATCCGTTGCAATATACTGTGGCAAATATCTTCTTTGGGCAGGATCAAGCCAGTATGCTCTATCTTTCCAAGAACCTCCTTTATATACTCGAACTTCGTCAGTAATCAGTGAAGTTCTTTTAGAGGACTTATCTTTTGTTCTAACCAAGGTACCCTCTTCATCAATTCTAATTTTGGGGTGGGTAGGTGCATCGTACATTGCGCTGGACTCTGGGCGAGCATCTGAATCTTCTTCATCGTCACCTCCAAAGCGAGCGAACAATCTCGTAGATTCAATATCACCATCTCTAAAGTTTCTGTTATCACTTTCAGTAAAATTTTGTCTAAGAAAAGTTTCTTCTTCGTCAATACCCATTTTTTCTAATTGACCTGGAAGCCTTTTCAGAAGGACTTTGCCATTAGGTAGCGTATCGTATACGAGTTGATCGGGAGAAATAACTTGCGCTTTTCCGTCCTCATTAATAACATCTTTGAGATATACATTACCTCTGTAGTAGTTAAAATCACTTGCTTCATCATCAACTATTGGTCGATATACATCTGCAACCCACTCAGCAACATTTCCTGCCATATCATAAATTCCAAAGTCATTTGGAGGATATGCTTTTACTTGTATTGTAATATCTGCTCCATCATCTGACCACCCTGCTATTCCACCGTAATCTCCCTTACCGAGTTTAAAGTTAGCTAATTGATCACCTTCAGATCTTCGTTCTTCTGAACGGGTGTATTCCCCTGACCAAGGATATTTTTTCTTTCCTCTGTAAGCATTGTATTCACGATCTCCAACTAACGCTAGGGCAGCATATTCCCATTCGGTTTCAGTCGGAAGCCTGTATGATGGGAGGAGTATTCCTTTGTCTACTCCAGCATATACATTAACTTCTGTTGTATCTTTTTGTACTCTTCCATTTTTCCCTGTTAGACTATCGATTTTACCTCCATAGGTTGTTTCAGGTCTTTTCAAATAAGCTCCTGTGCTAAATGTACTGTTAGCATCAACTTCTGTGTAACGAACATCATCTTGGATATAAGCTTCACGTTCTAGAATAAATTCGTTAACCCGGTCGGTTCTCCACTCCGCAAATTGTACAGCCTGAAGCCAATTAACTCCTACTACTGGATATTCAGCATAAGCTGGATGGCGTAAATAGTTTGAAGTTAATTCTTCAACATAACCCAACTGGTTTCTCCAAACCAAAGTGTCTGGAAGAGCGCCATTATATAACTGTTTGAATTGTCTTTGATCTTGAGGGAAAACAAGTGTAATCCAATCTAAGTATTCCAAATACATTAAGTTGGTAACTTCTGTTTCGTCTATGTAAAAAGACATAACGTGCTGTTTGTTTGGGGTATTGTTCCAATCGTGCATTACGTCGTCTTGTACTTGTCCTTTAGTAAAAGTACCTCCTTCAATAAAAACCAGTCCTGGACCAGTTTCTTGGTCTTCAAATTCTATGTTGTATTGAAAACCTCCTTTTTTGGAATTGATACTCCAACCCGTCGCTCTGGATTGGTTATTCTTGCCACACGAAGTGAGAATCAAAGCCGTGAAAGCTAAAAGGATGAAATTTTTGGTTAATAATTTAATTCTCATAATATTTTTAAAGTAATGTTTTACTTATCAATTGCAATATACAAAATCTAATGCTTTACTCCGTTTTAAAGAAAAAATAGAGTTAGATTCTAAGTTATTAACGTACATTTTTTTAGATTATTATTCACAACCCATTCCTAGTATAAATTTGTTGTAAACAAGCACATAAGATTTTTTAATTTAATACGTTATATAAATACCATGTACAACATCAAACATAGTATCGGCGTATTTGTTACAGTGTTTTTTTTATTCTTTTCAGGGAAATTAATTGCTCAAGAAAGAATCATCACAACAGGTGTACCTTTTTTGTTGATAACACCTGACGCAAGAGCAGCAGGAATGGGAGAACAGGGAGTAGCAACCTCTGCAGATGCCTTTTCTCAGCAATGGAATCCTTCGAAATATGTTTTTTCTGAACACAAATCAGGATTTGGTATTAGTTACACGCCATATTTAAGTAAATTGGTTGATGATATTTTTTTAGCGAACATTACCTATTTTAAAAAAAACACAAACAGAAGCGCGTGGGCAATGAGTTTGAAGTATTTTAGTTTGGGTGATATTGTTTTAAATGATTTAGTGGCAGGAACAATTATTGAACAAGGAATAGAGCGTCCTAACGAACTTACTCTAGACTTTTCGTATTCTCTTTTACTGAATTCAAAATATTCGATGGCTGTAGCAGCTCGATTTATTCGATCAGATTTAAAAATCTCCTCAGATTTAGATGCATCTTCAGCAAACACCATGGGTGTTGACATTGCTGGTTTTTACAAAAGTGATTTATTTGATTTTGCAAAAAAGAAAGCACGTTTAAGACTAGGATTTAACATTTCAAATATTGGTCCACGATTAAAGTATGATGAAGGAGGACAAAAAAACTTTATCCCTACAAACCTCAAAGTTGGGTCGGGTTTGAACCTGAATTTAGATTCAAATAACAAAATATCACTCAACATAGAGTTCAATAAGTTGATGGTTCCCACACCAGTTCCTGTCATAAATAAAAATACAGGAAAAGTTGATCGATATGAGCAGCCAGATATTAGCTTTTTATCGGGGATATTTGAGTCGTTTAGTGATGCACCCGACGGTTACACCGAAGAATTGAAAGAAATAACATGGGGTATTGGGTCTGAATATAATTTTCAGGATGCTTTCGCTCTAAGAGCAGGATACTTCAATGAAAGTTTAGAAAAAGGATCTCGACGATATTTTACTTTAGGTACAGGCTTTTCTTTAAATTTTGCTGACATAGATATTTCTTACCTTTTCTCAACCTCTAGAGTTAGGAATCCATTAGAAAACACACTTCGTTTTTCTATAACCTTCAATTTGGATAATCCACAACTAACCGATGAGGATGGCTAAGGTTTCATTACTTTTTTGATTATCCTATGGTTTTCATTTGTTTATTGTGATTTTATCAAAAATTTAAAACAATAAGCGTGTTTTTCTTAAAAAAAAAATCAATTAAATATTGTAATTTTACACCCAAATTAAAATATCCAGTAAAGCCACTACTAATGAAAAAAATAACGAAACAGACTTATATAGATTGGTATTCAAACATGCTCTTTTGGAGAAAGTTTGAAGATAAATTAGCTGCAGTTTATATTCAACAAAAGGTCAGAGGTTTTCTACATTTATACAACGGGCAAGAGGCAATTTTGGCGGGTTCACTTCATGCGATGCAACTCAGGAAAGACCGCATGATTACCGCTTACAGAAATCATGTTCAACCGATTGGTATGGGAGTAGATCCTAAACGAGTAATGGCGGAATTATATGGGAAGTCTACAGGTACATCAGGAGGTTTGGGTGGTTCTATGCATATTTTTTCAAAAGAATTTAATTTCCATGGAGGACATGGAATTGTAGGAGGCCAGATTCCCCTTGGCGCAGGCATGGCATTTGGAGATAAGTACAACAATACTGGTGCAGTTACTTTGTGTTATATGGGAGATGGAGCCGTACGTCAAGGATCACTTCATGAAACTCTTAACCTCGCTACTCTTTGGAAACTTCCTGTGGTATTTGTAGTAGAAAATAATGGCTATGCAATGGGGACCTCTGTTTCTAGGACAGCTAGTCACGAAGATATTTGGAAATTAGGACTTGGGTATGAAATGCCATGTAGTCCAGTTGATGGAATGGATCCTGTTGCAGTAGCAAAAGCGATGGATGAAGCGATTAAGTTCGCAAGGGATGGAAAAGGGCCTTCATTTTTAGAAATGAAAACTTACAGATATCGAGGACATTCCATGTCGGATGCACAACAATATCGTACCAAAAAAGAAGTTGAAGAATACAAAAAGATTGATCCAATTACCCAAATTAAAGACATCATACTTGAAAAAAAATATGCTTCTCAGTCTGATTTAGAAGCAATCGACAAAGATGTTAAAGAACGAGTATCGGAATGTGAGAAATTTGCAGAAGAGTCTCCTTACCCTGAAAAATCACTTATGTACGATGCAGTTTATGAGCAAACAGATTATCCATTTATAAAACATAAATTAAGTTAGATATGGCAGAAATTATAAACATGCCTCGATTAAGCGACACCATGGAAGAAGGGACCGTCGCAACTTGGTTTAAAAAAGTAGGAGATACCGTCAAGGAAGGTGATATTCTTGCAGAAATTGAAACAGATAAAGCAACAATGGAATTCGAAGCATTTTATGCTGGCGAATTGCTACACATTGGAATTCAAGAAGGAGGTACTGCTCCTGTGGATACTTTGTTGGCTATTATAGGAGATAAAGGAGAAGATATCTCAGCTCATTTAAAGGGGTCTATTCAAGAAAAAGAAGAACTGATAGAGGTTGAAACAGCCAAAATTGAAACTTCAAAAACAGCAACCATGCCCGAAAATGTAGAAATCATTACTATGCCTCGATTGAGTGATACTATGGAAGAAGGAACAGTTGCTTCCTGGCTCAAGAAAGTTGGCGATACAGTTTCAGAAGGTGATATTCTTGCGGAAATAGAAACCGATAAGGCAACCATGGAGTTTGAATCTTTCTATAATGGTACACTTCTACACATTGGAATTCAAGAAGGAGAATCTGCAGCAGTTGATAGTGTTCTGGCCATTATTGGAGACAAAGACGCTGATTTAGATGCTGCAATAATAGCGTCTTCAAAAACTACGTCACCTTCTAGTAATGATTCTACTCCACCCAAAAAAGAAGAAATTATTTCCCCCGAAACTAAGGTTGAAAAGACAACCCAAGAAATTTCAACACCTCAAGCTGTCATCGCTAATAATGGAAGAATAATCGCCTCTCCTTTAGCAAAAAAATTAGCTATTGAAAAAGGAATTGACATTACCATTGTTGCCGGATCAGGTGATGGTGGAAGAATTGTTAAACGCGATATTGAAAATCACCAGCCTACTCAAGGTGGAGGAGTAAAATCTTTTGTTCCCTCTGGTGTAGAGTCAGTTGAAGAGATGGCTAATAGTCAAATGCGTAAAACCATTGCCAAGCGTTTGGCAGCTTCAAAATTCACTGCTCCTCATTATTACTTGGGAGTAGAGTTTGATATGGATAACGCTATTGCTTTTAGGAATCAATTCAATTCAATTCCAGAGACCAAAATATCGTTCAATGATATTGTAGTGAAGGCAACTGCCTTAGCTTTAAAACAGCATCCACAAGTAAATTCAAGATGGTATGATGATAAAATTGTGAAACATCATCACGTTCATATGGGAGTTGCAGTAGCAGTTGATGACGGATTAGTTGTTCCAGTTGTTAAATTTGCTGACGAACAATCTTTACCTCAAATTGGAGATCAAGTAAAAGATTATGCTATTCGAGCAAGAGACAAGAAGTTAACTCCTGCTGAAATGGACGGAAGTACATTTACGATATCCAATTTAGGTATGTTCGGTATTCAAGAATTTACATCAATAATAAATCAGCCCAATTCATCTATTCTATCAGTAGGTGCTATAATACAAAAGCCTGTGGTTAAAGATGGGCAGATTGTTGTAGGCAATACCATGAAACTTACCTTAGCTTGCGATCATCGATCAGTTGATGGGGCAACAGGATCTAAATTCTTGCAGGCTCTACAACAGTATATTGAAAATCCAATTACGATGTTGTTATAATTTTAAAATCAAGTAATTTTTAAACCCGCAATTAAGCGGGTTTTTTTATATTTAACCTCAGTTAACAAAGCATAATCTAAATAAAAATCTTGAAAAAAAACATCATTATATCAGGAGCCGGAAGAGGAATTGGTCGTGCAACTGCTTTATTAGCAGCCTCTCGTGGAATTCAAGTATTTGCAATTTCGAGGAATATTGAAAATTTAAAAGGAATTGAAAACATACATGCTTTCTCAGTGGATCTTTCCGATAAGAGCGCAATAGCTTCTTTTTGTAATGAAGTATCAATCAAAAATTTAAACATAGATGTTTTAATTAATAATGCAGGAAAACTTGAAAACATTCCTTTTAAAGATTCCACAGTTGAGGTTTTTGAGTCCGTTTATAAAGTAAATGTTTTTGGATTAGCAGAACTCACTCGACAACTTTTGCCAAAGATAGATACCAAAGGACATGTGGTTAATATTAGTAGTATGGGGGGAATTCAAGGAAGCTCAAAATTTCCTGGATTGGCAGCTTACAGCAGTAGTAAAGGAGCCGTCATCACTCTTACCGAATTATTAGCAGAAGAATATAAAGATAAGGGTCCTTCATTTAATGCACTTGCTTTTGGAGCAGTTCAAACAGAAATGCTGGAGGAAGCTTTTCCAGGATATCAAGCTCCGTTGAGTGCAGATCAAATGGGAGATTATTTACTGAATTTCGCTTTAAATGGTCATCAGTTTTACAATGGAAAAGTCTTACCCGTTTCTGCAGGAACACCATAGTAATCTTAATAAAATGACGGGAGTCTTTTCACACATTCCTTCGAAAGCAAAAACTCAGGTAGAAGAATACTTATCTCTTTGGAAAATTGATATTAAAATTGTTTCTAAAAGAAAAACTAAACATGGGGATTACCGTAAAACTAAATTTGGCACTCATCAAATAACCATAAATGAAGGCTCAAACCCATATCGTTTTTTAATTACCTTGATTCACGAATTAGCCCATTTTATTGCTTTTCAAAAATTTGGATATCGAATCAAACCGCATGGGGAAGAATGGAAAACAACCTTTCAGAGATTAATGTTACCCTTGATACACCCAGAAATTTTTCCAGAAAACTTATTAAAAGCAGTTGCCTATCACTTTAAAAACCCTAAAGCAAGTAGTGATACTGATTTTAATTTGGTTATGGCACTCAGTGAATTTGATCCGATTAGCAATAAAACTCATATCTTTGAATTAGAAAAAGGTACTTTTTTTTCAATAGCAGACGGCAGGAAATTTAGATTAGGAAAGAGACGTGTCAAGCGTTTTGAGTGTTACGAAATCTCAACACAAAAGAAATACATTTTTAGTCCCCATGCTGAGGTAAAAGTGATTAATGAATTAAACGAACATGAAATCTAATAATTTTGCAGTTGTAATGGCGGGAGGAGTTGGCTCTCGATTTTGGCCTAAGAGCAGAAAAAACTTCCCCAAACAATTTCAAGATTTTATGGATAGCGGAAAATCATTACTTCAACATACAGTAGATCGATTATTGCTATCAATTCCTTTGGATCAGATACTTATCTTGACAAATGTTAATTATAAAAGTTTAGTTCAAGATCAATTACCAAATTTTAAAGAAAGCCAGATTGTTCTCGAACCGCAAATGCGAAACACAGCACCATGTCTACTCTTCGCGTCTTTAAAAATTCAAAAAATGAATCCTAAGGCTCAAATTTTGGTAGCACCCAGTGATCACTGGATTAGTGACCCTAAGGTTTTTACAAAGGACTTAATTAAAGCTTTTAATCATTCTTCTAAAGAGGAAGAGTTGATGACTTTTGGAATTCATCCAACTCAACCCAATACAGGTTATGGTTATCTCAAGGTTTCAGATTCTAGTAACCCCATATCCAAGGTGTTAGAGTTTACAGAAAAACCTTCTATCTCATTGGCTCAAAAGTTTTTGAGTTCTGGAAATTTTTTATGGAATTCAGGTATTTTTGTTTTTGGAGCAAAAACCATTGTCAAAGCATTTCAAGCTAAACAAGCTAAAATGTATGATGTTTTTAGCCAGGGAATTAATGTTCTTAACACCACTATGGAGCAAGAATTCATGAATAATAGTTTCCAAAAAGTAGATAGTATTTCTATAGATTACGCAATAATGGAACAGTCAGATAATGTATCAGTAGTCAAAGCTAATTTCAATTGGAATGATCTGGGAAGCTGGAGTGCTCTTCATGATCAGCTAGAGAAAGATGAAAAAAATAATGCGGCCATAAATGTAATTCCACATTTTGAAAATGCAAAAGGGAATATGATTTTTTCAAGCAAAAAGAAACTAGTTGTATTGGATGGATTAGAAGATTTTGTAGTGGTTGACAATAATGATGTTTTAATGATTTATCCCAAAAAAAAGCATCAGAATATCAAGCAGTTATTAGATGACATAAAGTCGAAATATGGGAATCAATTTGATTGATCATTCAGATTCCTCAATATATATTTTTCTAATTTTCTTAAACATTTCAGAAGAGTAAACAAATTTAGTTATTGCTTCATTATCTGTTTTGAAAATTTCTTGATTGTTTCCTTCCCATTGTTTTAAACCGTCTTCAAGAAAAACAATTTTTTCTCCGATTTCCATAACCGAATTCATATCGTGGGTATTGATTACTGTCGTGATTTTATATTCTTGAGTGATTTCTTGAATAAGATTGTCTATTAAAATAGCTGTCTTTGGATCGAGTCCAGAATTAGGTTCATCACAAAATAAATATTTTGGATTCATAACAATAGCCCTGGCAATAGCTACTCTTTTCTTCATTCCTCCAGAAATTTCAGAAGGAAGCTTTTCATTTGCATTGATGAGGTTTACCCGGTCAATTACGATATTTGCTCGATCCCTTATTTCTTCATGAGGTGCATTTGTAAACATCTTCATTGGGAACATAATGTTTTCCTCTACTGTCATTGAGTCAAAGAGTGCACTTCCTTGAAAAACCATTCCAATTTCTTGTCTCAAAAGGGCTCGAGTCTCCAGGTTCATACTGCTTAAGGAAGTTTTTTCAAAGATAATATCACCTTGATCAGCCTCAAAAATGCCTAAGATACATTTAAGGAATACTGTTTTTCCAGACCCACTTTTTCCTATAATAAGATTGGTTTTACCCTTTTCAAATGTTGTGCTAATCCCTTTTAGAACTTGCGTATCTTCAAATGATTTGGATAAGTTTTTGACTTGAATCATCTATGTAAGTAAAAGATTAGTAACAATTGTATTTGCAATAATTATAGCTACACTGGTCCAAACAAATGATATAGTGCTGGCTTTACCAACTTCTAATGCACCACCTTTCATGAAGTAACCGTGGTAAGCCGGTATTGTAGCCAGGAGCATGGCAAATAGAAAAGTTTTTATGAATGCATATACTACATGAAAAGGTTTAAAATCTAATTGAAGTCCTTCAATAAAATCTGCATGAGAAGAAAATCCACCAGTAATACATGCAATATATCCTCCCAGTATACCAAGAAACATTGAAAATGTAATAAGAAAAGGAAAAAGAGTTAGAGCTATTATTTTAGGGAAGATTAAATAATTGTAAGCATTTACACCCATAACCTCCAGTGCATCTATTTGCTCTGTAACCCTCATGGTTCCCAGACTAGAGGTGATAAACGAACCTGCCTTTCCAGCCATAATAATTGAAATAAAAGTTGGGGCAAATTCCAGAATAATAGATTGTCTTGTGGCAAAACCAACAAGGTATCCAGGTAATAATGGATTGTCGGTGTTTATGGCAGTTTGTATTGCTACAACACCTCCAACGAAAAATGATATAAAAGCAACAATTCCAAGGGAACCGATGATTAAATCATCGATTTCTCGGAGAATTAAATTTTTAAGAACACTCCATTTAGTGAATTTCCCAAAAGTTTTGTGGATCATTAGGGTATACTGTCCAATGTGGGTCAAAAGTTTCATTGCTATAAAAATACATAAAACTTAAAAATTAAACCCCTAAAAGTAGTTTAGGTTTATTTAATGTCAATTTGATTAAACCTGATAGGTAATTGCATTAATATTCATTCCAGCTCCTACACTTGCAAACAATATAATATCTCCTTCAGTTAAAAGATGTCCTATCTTTTCTCCATTAAGTACTTGATCTAAAAGTGTGGGAATTGTTGCTACAGAGCTGTTTCCATGGAATTCAATATTCATCGGAAGTACAGATCGTGGAACTTTTTCTTTGTACAGCCTGTAAAAACGTCTGACAATGGCTTCATCCATTTTTTCATTAGCTTGATGAATAAAAATTTTCTTCAAATTTTGAATTTTAACACCTGATTGATCCAAACAGGATTTCATAGCCTCTGGAACGTGTGATAGAGCAAATTCGTAAACTTTTCTACCTTTCATTTTGATGAATTGATTTTTATTATCAGGTTCATAAGATTCCCCAAAAAATAAAATATCAACTTCACCATTATCGGTGTAAGTAACAGTTTCATGCGAAAGTATACCCCCTGATTTGTTGGATTCTTCAATAATAGTTGCTCCAGCTCCATCAGCAAAAATCATCGAATCACGATCACGAATATCTACCACACGTGAAAGGGTTTCAGTTCCAATGACTAAACATTTTTTTGCCATACCTGATTTAATGAAAGATTTTGCTTGGACAACAGCTTCGATCCAACCTGGACATCCAAAAAGGATGTCATAAGCTACGCATTTAGGATTTTTAATTTTTAGTAAAGATTTTACTTTTGAAGCTACACTTGGCAATGGATTTGATTGCTTTAGACCATAAGCAGTGTCACCAAAATTATGAGCTACAATAATATAGTCAATGGTTTCTTGGTCAGTTCTAGAATCCAAAATGGCTTTTTTTGCAGCTTTAGCCGCTAGATCAGAAGAATTTTCGTTCTTTGCTGCATAGCGTCTTTCTTTGATTCCTGTAATTGAACTGAATTTTTCAATAATTTCTTTATTCTCAATTTCAAAGGGCTTACCATCATTAGTCAAAAATGAATGATTTAAGAAGTCATTATTTTTAAAAACATGATTAGGAACATAACTACCTGTACCTGTGATTTTTATATTCATCAGCTTGATTATGCTAACAAATTTAATAAAGAAGATAGCTGAGTACCGTAATAACAAAAAATTTAAACGAAATCCAAATTAATTTTTTGTTAAATCTTGGAGTTTTTTTTATGTCATAAATATTGAAAATCAATTATTTAAATACTCTTCTATGGGAGTACAACTACATATTAAATTACGATCTCCAAAGGCTTCATCCACTCTTCTGACCGAAGGCCAAAATTTGTTTTCATGTACGAATTTTAATGGGTACAATGCTTTTTGTCTACTGTAATTAAATTTCCAAGTTTCACAGGTAGCCATTTTTAGAGTATGTGGTGCATTTTTTAAAATACTATGTTCGTCGTGAATTTCTTGTTCATGAATTTCATTTGCAATCGAGATCATAGCATCACAAAAACGATCTATTTCGGCTATATTTTCACTTTCTGTAGGTTCAATCATCATTGTTCCAGCAACTGGGAAGGAAACTGTCGGAGCATGAAAGCCATAATCCATAAGTCTTTTTGCAATATCTATTACCTCAATCCCTTTTAGCTTGAAAGGTCTCAGGTCAATAATCATTTCATGAGCTGTCCTTCCTTTTTCACCTAAATACAAAATAGGGTATGCATTTTCAAGTCTTGCTTTTATGTAGTTAGCATTAAGAATTGCTATCTCAGTTGCTCTTTTAAGACCTTTTCCACCGAGCATTTTGATATATCCATAAGAAATTAGACAAACTAATGATGATCCCCAAGGAGCCGCAGAAATTGAGTTAATTGGATTAGAACCACCAGTCTTTATTATTGGGTTGGAAGGCAAAAAGGGAGCCAAGTGTTCTGCAACACAAATTGGACCGACTCCGGGTCCTCCACCTCCGTGAGGTATTGCGAAAGTTTTGTGTAGGTTTAGATGACATACATCAGCACCAATATTTGCTGGACTAGTTACCCCAACTTGAGCATTCATATTGGCACCGTCCATATATACTTGTCCTCCATTATCATGAATCAATTTTGTCATTTGCCGGATATTAGATTCAAAAACTCCATGCGTAGAAGGGTAGGTAACCATTAAAGCAGCTAAATTATCTTTATGCTCATTTACTTTAGTTGAAAAATCAAGCCAATCAATATTTCCTATTTCATCTGTAGCTGTAACAATAACTTTCATTCCTGCCATAACTGCAGAAGCAGGGTTTGTTCCGTGAGCAGAAGCCGGAATGATGCATATGTTTCGATGATAATCTCCTCTGGAGGCATGATATGCCCTGATAACCATTAGACCGGCATATTCACCTTGAGCCCCAGAATTGGGTTGGAGCGATGTAGCATAAAATCCTGTTACTTCGTTTAATTGTTGTTCCAGTTCACTTAAGATGTGTTGGTATCCACCTGCCTGATCAAGAGGGACAAACGGATGAAGCCCATTCCATTGAGGCCAGCTTAAGGGAAGCATTTCGCTGGCTGCATTCAACTTCATGGTACATGATCCAAGTGAAATCATGGAATGATTAAGTGCTAAATCTTTCCTTTCTAGACGTTTAATATAGCGCATTAAACTTGTTTCAGAACGATA
Organism: uncultured Flavobacteriaceae bacterium; assembly: GCA_943789305.1. GTDB lineage: Bacteria > Bacteroidota > Bacteroidia > Flavobacteriales > Flavobacteriaceae > Arcticimaribacter. The sequence goes on from CALSTP010000001.1 coordinate 442,949, forward strand.
AGAATTGAAAATGGGATGGGTTAAGAAAGAAGTATTTCTGGTCAGGTTTTTTGGAATTCTGAAGGATTTTTTTAAAGGACTTGAAGAATTTTTTAAGTTGGTATATTTTTCAAAAACTTCTACTAATTTATTGAAACTTTCTTCAGTTATAGCCTCATTAAATGCGATTGCTACATGTTTGGAGTCAACAACCAATAAGTTAATGGCACTTTCTTCTGCTAAGCTTATCAGTTTTGGTGTATCTACTTTTAAAAGAAGGGTGTCAAAATAGTTTATGTTAATTTGTTCAATAGAAAGTGTTTTTAGGATAGCTTCAAATCGAACGGCATATTTATGAATTTTATCTGCAATACTTTTTAATCCTTCAGGGCCGTGGTAAACCCCGTACATTCCTGCCATAACAGCAAGTAATACCTGAGCTGTACATATGTTGGATGTAGCTTTGTCTCTTTTTATATGTTGTTCTCTTGTTTGGAGTGCCATTCTTAGGGCTGGAGCCCCATCAAGATCTCGAGTTTGACCGATTATTCTTCCCGGAATATTTCTTTTGTAAGCCTCGCGTGTCGCAAAATAAGCAGCATGTGGGCCACCATAACCTAAAGGTATTCCAAATCGTTGGGTAGTCCCTACCACCACATCAACACCATAATTACCTGGAGCCTCCAAAAGAGTTAAACTTAATAAGTCGGCTGCTACCACTGTTTTAATTTCTAAAGCTTTAACTTTCTCAACTAATTCCGGAAGATTGCACAAAGCACCAAATTTTCCGGGATATTGAAAAAATGCCCCAAAAAATTCTGAAGTAAAATTAAATGTAGAAGCGTTGCCCACAACAAGTTTTATTCCAATTGGTTCTGATCTTGTTTCTAAGAGGGCTAAAGTTTGTGGTAATACATCTTCCGAAACAAAAAAGGAATTGCTGTTGTTCTTTTTTTGATCTCTTGATCTTGCAGCATAAAGTAGTGACATGGCTTCAGCAGCGGCAGTACTTTCATCAAGTAAAGAAGCATTGGCTAACTCCATGCCAGTTAAGTCAGTAACTACTGTTTGAAAGTTGAAAAGAGCTTCAAGTCTTCCTTGAGAAATTTCAGCTTGATAAGGAGTATAAGCGGTGTACCATCCTGGGTTTTCCAAGATGTTTCTTTGGATGACAGCTGGAGTAATGGTTGGATGATATCCTAATCCAATGTAGGTGTCAAACAATTTGTTTTTTTGGGAAAGACGTTGGAGTTCAGTCAAAAATTCATGTTCACTGATTCCATCAGGGAGGTTTAGATTTTCTTTTAAAGCAATGTCTTCGGGTATGGTTTCATTCAGCAAGGATGAAATAGAATCAACTCCAATTGTTTCAAGCATTTTTTCGATTTCGTATTCATTTGGCCCTAAGTGCCTTGATTCAAAATTACAGTTCATTCTCATTAAATATTTTGCCAAATGTAATTAAAATTCAACTCATTTTTTTAATATTTATGCGGCTTCTATAACAAGTTTTCAACCAAATAAATAACATATAATCAGCGTTTTGATACTTTTACCCTATGGAAAAGTTTCAACCTTATTTTGAGTTTTATGTAAAATCGAGTATTCATGTAGCTTTAATGGTACTTTGCATGTATGAAATTTCCATTATTGAGTTAAAATTATCGTCTTCAATTGAGCTCAGATTATTTGTTTTTTCAGGAACTTTATTCGCCTACAATTTTGTTAAATACAACGGTTTATTTTTTAATTTCTTTGAAGGTCAAAAGCTCGTCCCAAAAGGTATATTCATTCTTAGTTGTTTGAGTTTGATTATCTCAGGATATTTATTTTTTTTCTTAAATCTTTTGGAAGAGTCAATTACAATAATTGCTTCATTTTTACTTTGTTTGTACATAATACCATTTTATCATAAAAAGTATAACCTTAGAACTATTGATGGTCTAAAAATTCATATTGTTGCTTCATGTTGGACGTTGATAACCCTGATCTTACCTTTGATAAATACTATTGATTTTTTCAGTTTCTCAACCTGGGTTCTTATAATTCAGCGCTACCTATGGATTATTTTGGCAATTTTACCTTTTGAAATATTTGATTCTCAAATGGATTCTGAAGAATTGTTAACAATCCCTCAGTTTTTAGGAGTACCAAAAACAAAATTATTAGGGATTTTCCTTTCACTAATTATTGTTTTCCTTTCATTTTTAGGCTCATCAAATTTTGGGTTTGCATATTTATTGATGGCAATATTGTATGTTTATTTTCTTTGTTCTACTTCAATTGATCAATCTCCTTATCGAAATCTTTTTTGGGTTGAGGCAATTCCTTTTTTAGGTTGGCTTAGTTTTTATTTGCATTAATTTATAATGCAAATGATTCAACTTTTATTTTTTCATCTCCTCTTTCAGAGCTCAATTTTTACAATTTCTGTGGATTTATTCTATTTAGAATTAAGTTCCGAAAATCTCCTTATTGATGTAAGAACACCAGAAGAATTCAAAGAGGGACACATAGAAGGAGCATTAAATATATCTGTACTTTCTGGTGATTTTAAAAAAAAAATTAATGAATTACCAAAAGAGGCTCCAGTATACATTTATTGTCGGTCAGGGAAACGAAGCAAAAAAGCTGCTATTCAAATGGACTCTTTAGGTTTTAAAAAAATTTTTGACATTGAAGGGGGATATATTGCTTGGAAAAAGTTTAATCTTATTGAATAAGTCCCGCTCTTCTTAATAAAGCTTTTGGATCGGGTTCAGAGCCTCTAAAGCGTTTGTAAAGATCCATAGGATGTTGTGTTCCTCCTTTAGAAAGTATATTATCATGAAAGGCTTTTGCGGTTTTTTTATCAAAAATTCCTTTTTCTAAAAATAACTCAAAAGCATCAGCATCCAACACTTCTGCCCATTTATAGCTGTAATAACCAGCTGCATAGCCACCCTGAAAAATATGAGAAAAAGAAGTACTCAAACAATTTTCCTTAATTTTTGGAGTGAATTGTAGTTTAGCAATTTGTTTTTCTTCATGGGAATGAACACAATCGATATTCATTGCGTTTTCATTATGATAAGAAAGGTCTAAATATCCAAAACTTAACTGTCTTAGAGTTTGCATTCCTTGTTGGAATTGAGCTGCATCTTTTATTTTTTGTACATAATGCATGGGAAGAGGTTCTTTGGTTAGATAATGATTTGCAAACAAAGAAAGAGCTTCTTCTTGATAGCACCAATTTTCTAGAATTTGACTCGGCAATTCAACAAAATCCCAAGACACATTAGTTCCACTTAAGCCACTGTATTTGGTGTTGGCAAGGATCCCGTGTAAGGCATGTCCAAATTCATGAAAAAGGGTCGTTACTTCACTGAAGGTCAGTAGGGAAGGAGCGTTTTCAGTTGGAGGTGAGAAATTACAAACAATTGAGATATGGGGCCTATTCTTTTGGTTTTGGGATCGATAAGAAGTCATCCAAGCTCCGCTTCTTTTTCCTGAACGAGGATGAAAGTCTGCATATAATATCGCGTAGTAATCTCCAGCTTCATTCAAAACTTCATAGCAATCAACATCTTTATGATATCCCTTGATCTTATTTGATTTTTTAAAACGGACTCCATAAAGCCGTTGGACAATTTTAAATAAACCAATCAATACCTTGGGAAGAGGAAAGTATGGCTTCAAAACCTGATCGTCAAAATCAAAAAGTTCTTGTTTCAGTTTTTCTGAAACATAGGCAGTATCCCATTTTTGTAATTCTGTTAAATTGAGCTTGTTTTTCGCAAATTCTTCAAGTTGTTCCCATTCTTTTTGTGCAAATGGAAGCGCACTTTGATAAAGATCATCTAAAAATTTATTTACAACTTTTTCAGACTTTGCCATACGCTCTTCCAAAACAAAATTAGCATGAGATTTGTATCCCAACAAATTGGCTCGATCCTTTTTTAAATAAATAAGCCTAAGAATGATTTTTTCATTATTGTTATCATTTTCTTGGAATCCTTTTTTCCCAAAAGCACGACTCATTTTTTCTCTAAGACTTCGATTGTCTGCATAAGTGACAAAAGGGACGTAACTTGGATAGTCAAGGGTGAAAATCCAACCTTTTTTCTTTTTCTCTTGTGCTAATTTTTTTGCCATTGCAATACTGGTTTGAGGTAAACCAGCCAATTGCTCTTTCTGAGTTATATGAAATTCAAATGCTTGACTGTCTGCCAAAACATGTTCTCCAAACGTAAGACTTAGTTGAGCTAATTCTTTGTCGATTGCGCGAAGTTTTTCCTTGTCTTTTACAGATAAAAGCGCACCGTTTCGAACAAAGCTTTTGTATTCTTTTTCAATAAGGGTATTTTGTTCAGGAGTTAAATTCAGATTTTCTTTTTGATTGTAAACGGTCTTGATTCGTGAAAATAAAACCTCATTTAGTCGGATATCGTTCTGAAAATTAGTTAATAATGGTGCTGCTTTTTGTACTACTTCTTGAAGTTCGGTATTGGTTTCTGCACTGTTTAAGTTGAAAAGTATACTGGTAATTATCCCCAATTGCTCACCACTTTGATTCAAAGCTTCGAGTGTGTTTTCAAAAGAAGGTAGTTCTGTTTGGGTACAAATCTGGTTGATTTTTTTTAGGGTTTCCTTTATTTCTATTTCTAGGGCTGGAATAAAATCAGAAGTTTTAATTTGGTCAAAAGGTGCACTTTGATGGAGGCTTTTAAAGGGAGCGTTGAGGATATTTTTCAAAAGAGGAAAGTTGTTTTTTATTATATATTTTTTGTAGAATCCATTACTTTAACTTTCAGTGATTTTTTGTATTCAACGATAGTTTGTTGAATTTCATTATCTGAGCTTCCTAAAATTTGTGCTGCGAGTATCCCTGCATTTTTTGCCCCATTTAGAGCAACTGTTGCAACAGGAACTCCACCTGGCATTTGTAATATTGATAAAACAGAATCCCAGCCATCAATAGAGTTGCTTGATTTTACAGGAACACCAATTACGGGTAGGGGGCTAGTAGCGGCAATCATTCCAGGGAGATGTGCAGCGCCACCTGCACCAGCAATTATTACTTGAATCCCTCTTTTATGAGCCTCTTGACCGTAAGAAATCATTTTTTCAGGTGTGCGGTGAGCTGATACAATATCAACCTCTACTTTGATTTTAAATTCTTTGAGAATGTCAATGGCTTCTTGCATAACGGGAAGGTCAGATTTACTTCCCATGATAATTCCAATTTTTGTCATATTATTTCGAGATTACTTGTATTGTTTTTTTTACATCTTCAGCTATTTTCCTTGCTGTTTCAAGATCTTTATTGATAATAGTCACATGCCCCATTTTTCTGAAAGGGCGGGTTTCTTTTTTACCATAAATGTGTGGAGTAACTCCAGACATTTCTAAAATGGTATTCATATGTTGATAATAAACTGCCCCATTGTGTTTTTCTGAACCAACTAAATTAACCATAACTCCCGACACTTTATTTTCTGGATTTCCAAGGGGTAGATCGAGAATTGCTCTAATGTGTTGTTCGAATTGATCGGTGTAAGAAGTTTCGATGGTTACATGACCGCTGTTATGTGGTCTTGGCGCAACTTCGTTTACTAAAATATCGCCTTTTGGAGTCAAGAATAGTTCAACGGCTAGAAGACCAACATGTTCAAAGGATTCTGAAACTTGAAGCGCAATATTTTTTGCTTTTTCAGTGATTTTTTTATCCAAGCGTGAAGGGCATAAAACATATTCTACTTGATTTGCTTCTGGATGAAACTCCATTTCTAAAGTTGGGTAAGCGATTACCTCACCCGAAGGATTCCTACAAATAATTACAGCAAGTTCGTGAGTGAAAGGAACTAATTCTTCAGCTAAACAAGCAACTTTAGGAAGTTGAGTAAGTTTTTCTTGATTTTTAACTACGCTCACTCCATTTCCATCATATCCGAGTAAAGCGGATTTCCATACAAAAGGAAAGCTTAGAACTTTTTTTTCAATAGCATTTTTTAATTGATCAATGTTTTCAAAATTTTGATGTTTTGCTGTAGGAATCTTATGGCTGACATAAAAATCTTTTTGGGTGCTTTTGTTTTGAATAGTCTCTAATGTTGATGCAGATGGATAGACGCTTATTCCTTCTTTTTCGAGTTGTTTTAAGGCATCGAGGTTCACATGTTCGATTTCAAAAGTTAAAACATCTACCTTTTTCCCAAAATCATAAACCGTTTGGAAGTCTTTAAAATCTCCAACTTCAAAATAGTTACAAGCCAATTTACAGGGAGCATCATCACTAGGATCTAGAACATGGGTTTTGATATCCCATTTACGAGTTGTGTAGAGTAACATTTTCCCCAGTTGACCTCCGCCTAAAATACCTAAGGTTTTGTGAGTTGAAAAAAAAGACATATTTTTTTTTACAAAAATACGCATATATCTTTGATATCTTAAATGGAAACACAAAAAGCACTTTAATTTGGGTATCTTTGCTTTCTTATAAATACTATTGTACTATGATAAATATTGTTCTTTTCGGAAAACCTGGAGCTGGTAAAGGTACCCAAGCAGAGTTTTTAAAGAATCAATATAAATTGGTTCATATTTCCACTGGAGATATTTTCCGATTTAATATTAAAAATGCTACTGATTTAGGAAAACTTGCACAATCCTACATGGATCAAGGGGATTTGGTTCCAGATTCCGTTACAATAAAGATGTTGGAGGCTGAAGTTGAAAAAAATTCAGCAGCCAAAGGGTTTATTTTTGATGGTTTCCCTAGAACAACAACTCAGGCAGATGCCTTGGATTCTTTTTTAAGTAAAAAGGGAATGCAAATTACCGCTACAATTGCTTTAGAGGCATCAGATGATCAGTTGGTAGAACGTTTGCTTAAAAGAGGAGAAACCAGTGGCCGTACTGATGATCAAGACGAAGCTAAAATTAGAAATCGTTTTGAAGAATACAATCAAAAAACGGCACCTTTACAAGAATTTTATTCAAATCAAGAAAAATTCTATAGTGTAAATGGCATAGGTTCAATCGAAGAAATTACAACTCGATTAAAAAATATTATTGATCGTTTTTAAAATAAATTATGACCGAGGGTAATTTTGTTGACTATGTAAAGCTATCATTGACTTCTGGAAATGGAGGTAAAGGGTCGGTCCATTTGCACAGGGAAAAATATATTACTAAGGGAGGCCCTGATGGAGGTGATGGAGGAAGAGGTGGTCATGTTATTTTAAGAGCTAATCCAAACCTATGGACTTTGTACACTTTTAAATTCAAGAAGCACTTTTCAGCTGAACACGGTGGACATGGAAGTAAAAACAGAAGCTCTGGAGCACAAGGTGAAGATATCTATATTGACGTTCCTCTAGGGACAGTAATTAAAGATACTGAAACCGAAAAAATAATTTTTGAAATCACGGAAAAAGGTCAGGAAGTAATCGTTGTAAAAGGAGGTTTAGGAGGTCGTGGAAATTGGCATTTTAAATCTTCAACAAGACAGACTCCACGCTATGCTCAGCCCGGAATAAAAGGAGAAGAACGATTGGTAACTCTGGAGTTAAAATTACTAGCTGATGTTGGTCTAGTTGGATTTCCTAACGCTGGGAAATCTACTCTTTTGGCAGCTTTGACCTCAGCAAAACCCAAAATTGCAGATTACGAGTTTACTACTTTGAAACCAAACCTAGGCATTGTTCATTGCCGGGATTTCCGGTCTTTTGTAATGGCCGATATTCCCGGAATTATTGAAGGTGCTGCTAAGGGTAAAGGGTTAGGACATTATTTTTTACGTCATATTGAGCGAAATTCTGTTTTATTGTATGTAATTCCTGCAGACACAAAGGATGTTAAAAAAGAATTTGAAATTTTGAGACGTGAACTTCAGGAATTCAACCCAGAATTATTGGATAAGCAGTACATGATTGTGCTTACAAAATGTGATTTATTAGATGCAGAGCTCAAAGAAGCATATTCACAGGAAATGAAGGAAAGTTTCTCTAATATCCCCCATCAAATGATTTCATCAGTCAGTCAATTTAATCTCCAAGTTTTAAAGGATGAACTATGGGAAGTTTTGGCATTAGAGAATTCTATAGTATAAAATTAGTATGCATCGTTTATTTTTAGCTCATTTATTTTTTTTTTCGCTTTGGATGGGTGTTGCCCAAGAAAAAACACCTTTTTCTACCTATGAGTTTTTAAAAGATCAGGTTTATCTTGACTCATTAACAATTTTACTGAATAAGGGAGATTCAAAAGATAATTTGTTTGCAATAATTAAATGGTCAACGCAGCACAAAGATTTTGAAACGGTCATATCTTCTTTTAGTAAACTAGTTGAGGCAGGTTATGGAACTGCAAATCTCCATTATAAATTAGGTGGTGCAAATGGGATAAGAATAGATGAATTGAGTAAGATTAAAGCATTGCCTTATGTGAATTCCATGAAAAATAATTTCAAAAAAGCACATCAATTGGATTCACTTCACTTACCAACCTTGGATGCATTAACTCGGATTTATGCTGAATTACCGGGGTTTTTAGGAGGAGATTTTGAAAAAGCAAACCGATACGCTCAGCTTCTTTATCAGATTAGCCCTGCAGAAGGATTATTGGCTAAGGGTTTTGTTTTAGAGTCTGAAGGTAATCGAGTTGAGGCTACAAAAATATATCGGAAAGCATTTGAAAAGCTATTTTTTTTGGACTCTTGCGATGTTAAAAAAAATAAAATTTATTTTGAAGTTAGATCTAAAAACCTAAGTTATCAGATTGGGAGTTTAGGACTAGAATTTAATTTAGGAACTCAAAAATCCATCTGCGCTTTAGAATATTACCTTGATGCTTTTGATGTATACAGTAACCTCCCCAAAGAATGGGTTTATTATAAATTAGCTCTTCTTTACAAAAAACAAAATAATATTAAGAAAGTTAAGATCAATAGATCTTTAGCTCTAAAAATTAACCCTAAATTTAAACCAGCTTTAGATTTAAAATAAATTAGTTTGATGAAAAACTTTCATTTTATAGCAATTGGAGGAAGTGCAATGCACAACCTTGCTCTTGCTTTATATCAAAAAGGATTTGAGATTACGGGAAGTGATGATGCTATTTTTGAGCCTTCAAAATCTCGTCTTGAAAAAGCAGGTATTCTTCCCAAGGAAGTGGGTTGGTTTTCTGAAAAAATCACAGAAAAAATCGACGGTATAATTTTAGGGATGCACGCAAAAGCAGACAACCCTGAATTGCTAAGAGCAATTGAATTGGGGATAAAAATATATTCTTACCCTGAGTTTTTATATGAACAAACAAAAGAAAAAACAAGGGTTGTAATAGCAGGGAGTCATGGGAAAACTACCATAACTTCTATGGTGCTTCATGTATTAAATTATTGGGATAAGAGTGTTGACTATATGATTGGAGCACAATTAGAGGGTTTTGATACAATGGTTCATTTGACCAACGAAAATGATTTTATGTTAATAGAAGGGGATGAATATCTTTCTTCACCAATTGATCTCAAGCCCAAATTTTTGTGGTACAAACCACACGTAACTTTGATCTCTGGAATTGCATGGGATCATATTAATGTTTTTCCAACTGAAAAAAATTATGTTCAGCAATTTGAAACTTACATCAATTCGATTGTTCCAGGAGGAGTTTTGGTTTATAATGAAGTAGACCCTGTTTTGAAACAATTAGCACTGACCTCAGAAAATACTATTCGCAAGGAAGGATACCGTCTTCCAAGTTATGAAATAAAAAAGGGGGTTACTTTTTTGAAAACAGATGAGGGAGATCTACCTCTTGAGGTTTTTGGAGAACATAATTTATCCAATATAGCAGGAGCACAATGGATATGTCAATTGATGGGGGTTGATCAAGCAGAATTTTTAGAAGCCATAGTAAGTTTTAAAGGAGCTTCTAAGCGTTTAGAGAAGATAGGAGACAACGGATCATCTTTTTTATTTAAAGATTTCGCACATGCTCCTAGTAAGGTAAAAGCTACCTCACTTGCAGTCGCCCAACAATTTGAAGACCATCACAAAGTTTTTTGTTTGGAATTACACACCTACAGCAGTTTGAATCCCGAATTTATAGGTCAATATAAGAACTCCTTAAAGCCTGCAGATGAGGCAGTTGTATTTTATGATCCAGAGGCCCTTAAAATTAAAAATGGAAAACCTCTTTCTGAACTAGAAATTAAAACCGCTTTTGGAGATCAAAATATAACTGTTTTCTCCGAACCCATAGAGTTTCAGGAATTTCTTTTAAAACAAAATTGGGGTAAGAGTGTCCTTTTGATGATGAGTTCTGGAAACTATGGAGGTTTGAATTGGGAAACCCTCAAAAACTCTGTTCTTAATTTTTAGTCTGGTGATTCAAGTATAATTGTTCAATGTTTTCTATGACTTGTGATTGAGAATCAACCATTGCTTGTTTAGCTCTTTCTTGATCTTTATTTATTTTATCTTGAGATATTTTATATTTCCCTTCCCAAGAAGTTATTTCTATTCTAAAACCAACAATATAATTTAGTGCAGCCTCCATCCTAGGATTACTTTCTTCAAGAGTGTATTTAGGCTGATCTCCCTCCATAAATGAAGTCATTTCAATTAAACTTTGTTTTACACTTTGTGAATCCTCATTTAAAAGAATATTCCCTCTTAAATGTACTTTGAAATAATTCCAAGTCGGAAGTTGAGTAGTACTGTATTTTGAGGGAGAAATATAAGCTTCTGGTCCATGAAAAATAATCTCTAAATCATGTTTAGAATCTCTGAAATGTTTAATCTGTGGGTTAAATTTATCCAAATGCCCTACTAAAGTTCCCAAAGTGCCTTGGGTATTGTATACCAGAGGTGTATGAGAACTTAGCACTTTGTTATTGCAAGAGGTAATGACGGTGGCCAGAGGATACATATTGATTAAATTTAATGCATTTTCAAAACTATTTTCCTGGTGATGTTTAGGAGGATATTTCATTATTTTAAAAATTATATTTTTATAGACAGATTTGATTTGAATAATAAGTTCAATGTTAAATCACACTAAAACCTACTTAATTATGACTTCAAACCTTCCCAAATTTACATTAAAAGACTGGTCTGTTGAAGAACAATCGCGAGAAAAAATGATTGCTAAAGGATCACAGTATTTATCTAATGCCGATTTGTTAGCTATTTTAATAGGAAGTGGTAATCAAGGAGAAACTGCTGTTCAAATGATGCAACGACTTGTTGTTTTCAATAAACAATGATTTGAGTGAGTTGCACAGAACCGGCCTAGATGAATTATTCAAATGGAAGGGGTATAGGACCTGCAAAAGCAGTAAAAGTTAAAGCTGCTCTCGAACTTGGTAAAAGAATTAAAGAGCTTCCCTTTCAAGAGAAAGTAAATTGTAATTCTAGTAAAAAAGCTTATGATATTTTGTTTTCTGTTTTGAGTTATTTAGAGCAAGAAGAATTTTGGGTATTGTGTTTAAATATCCAAAACCATGTTCTTTTGAAGAAATGTTTGAGTAATGGCGGTATTTCAGAAACTACAGTTGATGTCCGTTTGCTATTCAAAAACGCCATTCGGTTAGGAGCAACATCATTGATTGTAGCACATAGCCACCCTTCAGGAACATTGAGTCCCAGTAGAAGTGATGAGGTATTAACTGCTAAAATTAAAAAGGTAGGAGAAAACTTAGATATAAAACTATTAGATCATTTGATTATTTCTGAAAAAGGGTATTTTAGCTTTGCAGATAAAAAACTTTTATGATTATGGTGTTGGTTTATACTCACAAGATAACATCTAGACTTCGGTATACATTCAAACATTTCTTTGAAAGTGTGTTGGGTATTCCAATAGATTTTACTACAAAGTTAGAAGTTTTTATCGCTTACAGTGGCCCAAAAATGAGTTATACTAGAGCTCCTTTAGGGAATGAATTTTTTGTTAGTTCAAATTCATTGCTGTTTGAACAAGGAGTTAAAGGTTTTGATATTGAAGTTTCCAAATGGGATGGAATACCCTGTTTTTATGAATGTGATCAAAATTCAATGATTCCCTTTGATGTATTCGCATCGTCTTTCTTTTTGATGAGTAGATATGAGGAATATTTACCCCATGTTAAAGACGAATTGGGAAGATTTACTAGTGATCAATCTTTGGCAGTTCAACATAATTTTTTAGAATTACCTGTTGTTGATTTATGGGCAAAAAGATTTTTTGAGATTTTTGAAAAAAAATTCCCGGAACTCAAATCAAACAAAAGCTCATTAAATTTACTCATACCCATAATAGATGTTGTTTCTCCATTCAAGTATAAGCATAAATCCTTTTTAAGGAATTTAGCACAAGCCTTTTTAAATATTAGCGAATTTAAATTTTGGATTATTTTAGAACAGATTATGGTATTGTTGGGTTTTTGGAAAGACCCCTGGAATAATTTTGATGATTTTCATTCCTTTTTTAAGAAAACTAAATTAAAACCTCGATTTTTCTTTTTGTTTTCGAAAATTACTTATTACGATCAAGGAATTTCTGTATATAATTCAAGGTTTCATTCCATAATAAAATCTGTTGCAGATTACCATAAAAGTTCTTTGTTAATATCTACTGAAGCTCGTCGTAAAGCCAGAATTTTTAAAACAGAACTCGAACGTTTTGAGAAAATAATTCACAGGAACACAAAATTTCTTCGTTTTAACTCTGGATTGACCTCAGTTTTTGATTCTTATCGCAATGTTTTAGGGATGGAAGATATGGAAGATTATAGTTTAGGTTATCATGATAAGATAGGATATCGAGCAAGTACAGCAGTTCCTTTTCGATTTTACGATCTTGAAAACGAAGTAGAAACGGGATTGGTTCTCTACGCAGTTGTTGCTGGAGAAGAAGCCTTACGGAAAATCGATGCTCACTCAGCTTTTCATAAACTAAAGCAATTAAAAGATGAAATCCCAACTCCTACTGGAGTTCATGTTTTTTCGGTATCTAACGCAATTTTTTCTTCAAACAACAAAAATAAATCTTGGAAACAAGCTTACAAGAACTATATTTTAAGTTATGATTGACATTGAGAAGGTTCAACATGTTTTTTTTGATCTAGATCATACGCTTTGGGATTTTGAAAAAAACTCTGAAGCCACTTTTGAATCTATATTTAAGGAATTGAAGCTTGATTTTTCACTTCAAACTTTTCTCCAGTTCTACAATCCTACAAACCATTTTTATTGGAAATTATATCGAGAGAATAAAATTTCAGAAATTGAATTGCGTCATTCTAGATTAGAAAAAACATTTGAAAAGATGGAGATTACTCCTTCTGCAAAACTCATCAATAAAATATCAGAATTATATATCGAGCGATTATCCAAACACACTCATCTTTTTAAAGACACAATTGCTGTTTTAGAATATTTATTTCCAAAATACAAACTCCATATCATAACGAATGGATTTGAAAATGTCCAACAACAGAAGTTAAAAAATTCTGGAATAGCTCATTTCTTTGATGTTGTTTTAACTGCAGAAAAAGCGGGATATAAAAAACCACATTCAACTATTTTTGTCACTGCTTTAGAAGAAGCAAAAGTACTTCCAGAGCATGCATTGATGATTGGTGATAGTCTGGAAGCAGATGTTCAAGGAGCGCTTAAGTTAGGAATGCAGGTCATTCATTTTAATTCTCATTCAGAAGATATTCATCAAGAATGTTTGATTGTTGATGAATTGGCTGTTTTAATGGATATGTTGTAAAACATTTTGATTGAATCGTCTCAACTTTGCCCAGTTTATGGACTTAGTGTATTTTTACAAAAAACAATACTATGCAAATTCAAGATGCGCAAAAAGCAGTTGATGACTGGATTCATCATCACGGAGTTCGTTATTTTAATGAGCTAACAAATATGGCTCAATTAACCGAAGAAGTGGGAGAGGTTGCCAGAATTATTGCACGTCGATATGGTGAGCAAAGTGAAAAAGAATCTGATAAAAGTAAAGACTTAGGCGAAGAATTAGCTGATGTTATTTTTGTTGTTTTATGTCTTGCCAATCAAACAGGAATCAATTTACAAGAAGCATTTGACAAAAAACTTGATTTAAAAACAAATCGCGATCACCAAAGGCATCATAATAATCCAAAACTTAAAAAATAAGAATGTCACTAAAGATCAGCCATAGTTCTAAGACATGTTCTGGAAATTTAAAAATAACAGGTTCAAAAAGCGAAACCAATAGACTTTTGTTATTAAAAGCTTTATATCCTAGTCTTCAAATTCTTAATGGTTCAAATTCAGATGATTCGAAAGCCATGAACCATGCATTAAGTACTGATTCAAACTTGATAGACATTCATCATGCTGGTACAGCAATGCGTTTTTTAACAGCTTTTTTTGCAACTCAAAGTGAAAGAGAAGTACTATTAACAGGTTCCTCAAGGATGCAAGAGAGACCCATAGGGGTTTTGGTAGATGCACTCAAAAAACTAGGCGCCGATATTGTTTATGAAAATCAAGAAGGATTTCCACCACTTCGAATTAAAGGGAAAACATTAACTGGCGGAAAAGTTACATTGCCCGCAAACATAAGTAGCCAATATATTTCTGCTTTACTGTTGATTTCACCTCAATTACAAGACGGACTAATTCTTACTCTTGAAGATGAAATAACCTCCTTGCCCTATCTGAAAATGACCTTATCTCTTTTAGAACGTATTGGAATTGATTCTCATTTTGAAAGTGATAAAATAAGAATAAAACCTCAAAAGCAAATTGAGCCTCAGATTCAAACTGTAGAGTCTGACTGGAGTTCAGCATCTTATCATTACAGTTGTGTTGCCCTATGCGAAGAAGGTAAAATTGTTTTGAATAGCTACCGTAACGATAGTCTTCAAGGCGATGCTGTATTGATTGATATTTATAAAAAACTAGGAGTTAAAACCAATTTTAAACCCAATCAAATCATTCTTGAAAAGGTTAAAGATTTTCAATTACCTAATTCAATTGAATTGAATCTAGTAGAGGCACCTGATATTGCTCAGACCATAGCGGTAAGTTGTTTTGGTCTTGGAGTAGGTTGTGATCTTCTCGGGCTTCACACTTTAAAGATTAAAGAAACGGATCGACTTATTGCCCTAGAAAATGAATTAGTTAAATTAGGAGCTCAAATTCGAGTCACTGATGATAGTTTGCATCTGAGTCAATCTCAAAATTTCAAAGCAAATCAAACTATAGCAACATATAATGACCATCGAATGGCAATGGCTTTTGCACCTCTTGCATTGAAAATTCCTCTTCAAATTGCAGATGCAGATGTAGTAACAAAATCATATCCTGATTTTTGGAATGATCTTCAAGAAATTGATTTTGAGATAGTTGAAAAATAAATTAAGGAAATCACACCATTTACTTGACAACCCCTATTCCGAGGTAGTATATTTGCCTTTTTTAATATTTATTTTAAAATAAATTCAACCAATAAAGTATTTTTATGAAATTATCTAATTTCGGATTTGATTTACCTGAAGAAAGACTAGCAGAACACCCTGCCGAAAACCGTGATGAATCACGATTAATGGTACTCAATAGAGCAGACCGTACAATTCAACACAAACAATTTAAAGATGTCATAGATTACTTCGATGAAGGAGATGTTATGGTACTGAATAACACCAAGGTTTTTCCTGCTCGTTTATTTGGAAACAAAGAGAAAACTGGAGCTCGAATTGAAGTTTTCTTATTAAGAGAATTGAATGAAGATCAACGTTTGTGGGATGTATTGGTAGATCCTGCTCGAAAAATTAGAATAGGAAATAAACTTTATTTTGGTGAAGATGATAGTCTAGTTGCTGAAGTAATAGATAATACAACTTCCCGAGGAAGAACTTTACGTTTTTTATTTGACGGTCCTTATTCCGAATTTCGAAAAAAATTAAAGCAATTAGGTCAAACCCCTCTTCCAAAATACATCAAAAGAGAACCTCAACCTTCAGATAAAGAAAGGTATCAAACTATTTATGCAAAAAATGAAGGTGCAGTTGCAGCTCCCACTGCAGGTATGCATTTTTCTAAACACTTATTAAAACGTTTAGAAATCAAAGGAATTGATTTAGCCGAACTAACCTTGCATGTTGGCTTAGGTACTTTCAATCCTGTAGAAGTAGAAGATTTGTCTAAGCATAAAATGGATTCGGAGGAACTTATAATAGAAGGAAAAGCAGTTCGAATTGTTAATGAAGCTAAATTGAACAAAAAAAAGGTTTGTGCTGTTGGAACAACGGTTATGAGAGGGCTTGAAAGTTCAGTATCCTCTATTGGAACTTTAAACCCTTATGAAGGTTGGACTCATAAATTTATATTTCCTCCATACGAGTTTTCAATTGCAGATTGTATGATTACTAATTTTCACACGCCCAAATCAACACTTTTAATGATGGCATCTGCTTTTGCTGATCCAGATTTTATAAAAGAGGCGTATCAAGTAGCAATCAAAGAAAAATACAATTTCTATTCTTATGGAGATGCCATGTTGATAATCTAAACCGATTTTGTAAAAGGGTTTTATGAAGTTAGTCAAAAAAGACATTCGTGCACTATCTAAGGAAGCTCTTCAAGATTTTTTTAAATCTCACGGGCTACAAACTTACCGAGCAGCCCAAGTATATCAATGGTTGTGGAGTAAAGGAGTGCATGATTTTGATAAGATGACTAATTTATCAAAAGAAACAAGATCTTTGTTGGACACCTATTTTACAATCAATCATATTGCAGTTGATCAACAACAAAGAAGTAAAGACGGAACATTTAAAAATGGAATTAAATTGCATGATAATCGTATTGTAGAATCTGTTTTAATTCCCGCAAAAAACAGAACAACTGCATGTGTATCATCACAAGTAGGGTGTAGTTTGGATTGTAAATTTTGTGCAACATCCAAGTTGGGTAGGATGCGTAACCTAAAGGTTGATGAAATTTTTGACCAAGTCGTTGCGATTGATCAGCAAAGTAAAACCTATTTCGATATACCTCTTTCTAATATTGTTTTTATGGGAATGGGAGAGCCTTTAATGAATTATAAAAATGTAATTGAGTCCATTGATAAAATAACCTCTCCAGAAGGTTTAGGCATGTCTCCCAAAAGAATTACATTATCCACCTCAGGAATTCCTAAATTAATACGCAAAATGGCAGATGATAAAGTTAAATTTAATCTTGCCGTATCATTGCATTCAGCGATTCAAGAAACCCGTGAAAAGATTATGCCTTTTTCCAAAAACTTTCCTTTGAGTGAGTTATTGTCATCACTTCAATATTGGTTCGATGCAACACAGAAAATGATAACCTTTGAGTACATAGTTTGGAAGGGAGTAAACGACAATCCAGAGGAGGCAAGAGCACTAGTGAATTTCTGTCGAAAAGTTCCTTCAAAAGTAAATTTGATCGAATACAACCCTATAGGAGATGAAGATTTTGAGCAAGCCTCAAACGAAGCTATGGAAATGTATCAAAAAAAATTATCAGCTGCGCGAATAACAAATACAATACGACGCTCAAGAGGAAAGGATATCGATGCTGCATGCGGTCAACTCGCTAATAAAGAATCTAAAAATTAGTTCTTTATGAAATTGTATATTAGTGGTAGAGTATGAAAGTTACCGAACAAATAAAAGAACCGATCTACAACGAAATGGAACTCTTTGAACAAAAGTTCAGCAAATCCATGTCCTCCAAAGTAGCTCTTCTTAATCGGATCACACATTTTATTGTTAACCGAAAAGGCAAGCAAATGAGACCGATGTTTACATTTCTTTCAGCTAAGCTTTTGGGAAAAGGAAAGGTCTCTGAACGAACTTACAGAGGAGCTTCTGTAATTGAGTTGATTCATACAGCAACCTTAGTTCATGATGATGTTGTAGATGATAGTAATCAAAGAAGAGGTTTTTTTTCGATAAACGCTCTTTGGAAAAATAAAATTGCCGTTTTAGTTGGCGATTATTTATTGTCAAAGGGTTTACTTTTATGTATCCAAAATGAAGATTTTGATTTATTAAAAATCATTTCAGTTGCGGTTCAAGAAATGAGTGAAGGAGAGTTGTTGCAGATAGAGAAAGCAAGAAACCTAGATATCACAGAAGATATTTACTTTGAAATTATTCGCCAAAAAACAGCAACACTTCTGGCTGCTTGCTGCGCAATGGGAGCTCAATCGGTATCTCAAGACAAAAATTCAATTGAAAAAATGAGGTATTTTGGAGAACTTATTGGCATGGCTTTTCAAATCAAAGATGACCTTTTTGATTATGGTGATACAAAAATAGGGAAACCCACAGGAATTGATATCAAGGAGCAAAAAATGACACTACCTTTAATTTATTCCCTAAATAACGTTTCTCCAAAAAAAAGAAAATGGTTGATCCATTCAGTAAAAAAATACAATACGGATAAACAAAGAGTAAAAGAGGTGATTCAAATAGTAAAAGAAACTGGGGGGTTAGAATATGCTCAAAAACGAATGGAGTCTTTTCAGAAAGAGGCTTTAGAAATTTTATTAACGTTCCCTAAAAATTCGTATAGAGATTCTTTAGAGTTAATGGTAAATTACGTTATTAAACGAAAACAATAATACAACTTAGTAAAACTATAATTTTTGATTTCAAAAACTACCATAGATCAAGTGTATGAAACCTCACGAGTTGAGGAGGTGATTGGTGATTTTGTAGGTTTAAAAAAATCAGGATCTAATTTCAAGGGTTTGAGCCCTTTTACTCAAGAACGAAGCCCCAGCTTTATGGTTTCTCCAGTGAAACAAATATGGAAAGATTTTAGTAGCGGTAAAGGAGGAAATGTTGTAGCCTTTTTGATGGAACACGAACATTTTTCTTACCCAGAAGCTATTCGTTATTTAGCAAAAAAGTACAGTATTGAAATTGAAGAAACTGAGCAAACAGATGCTGAAAAAGAAAAGTTAAACGAGAGAGAAAGCATGTTTTTGGTAGCTGAACATGCCAATAATTATTTCAAAGATACCCTTTGGAAAGCATCAGAAGGTAAAGCAATAGGATTAACTTATTTTAAGGAACGGGGTTTTACTGATGAAACTATTCAAAAATTTGACCTTGGTTATTCCCCTCAAGAAAAAGACGCTTTTTCTAAAACGGCACTTAAAAATGGGTTTCAATTACAATACCTAGAAAAAACGGGGTTGACCATTGTTAAAGAAAATTTTCAGATTGATCGTTTTCGAGGGAGAGTTATATTTCCAATCAAAAGTCTTTCGGGAAGGGTTGTAGGTTTTGGGGGTCGAATTTTAGGTGAAAATAAGAAAACTGCTAAGTACCTCAATTCACCAGAAAGTGAAATCTATCATAAAAGTAAGGTGCTTTATGGGATACATGAAGCAAAACAAAGTATAGCTAAAGAAGATGTTTGTTATTTAGTAGAGGGATACACCGATGTCATACAAATGGTCCAGTCAGGGGTAACTAACGTCGTATCTTCTTCTGGAACAGCCCTTACAGAACCTCAAGTTCGATTAATTCAACGTTTAACTCAAAACATTGTAGTTCTTTTTGATGGAGATGCTGCTGGACTTCGCGCAGCTCTTCGGGGTATTGATATTATTCTTACTCAAGGAATGAATGTCAAGGTTTGTACTTTTCCTGAAGGTGAAGACCCCGATAGTTTTGCTAAAAAAACATCTCAAGAGGATATTAAATCTTTTCTTAAAGAAAACGCCAAGGATTTTATTCAATTTAAAGCCTCTTTGTTGCTGGATGAAGCAGCTGGGGATCCTGTGAAAAAAGCAGCTACCATCAGAGATATTGTCGAAAGCATATCAAAAATTCCTGACCCAATCCAACAGGAAGTCTATATTCAAAGCTGTGCATTGCAAATGGAAATTTCGGAGGATGTACTTTTTAGTGCATTAGCACAAGCTAAGACAAAAAAAAGCCAAACAAACCAAAAAAAATCAACTTCAAAAGAAGATCCTTTTAGCATTCTAAAGAATGAAGTCCCAAAAGTTACCTCAGTTAATCACACCTATGAATTGGAACTTCAAATCATTAAAATTTTAATGTTGTATGGAGATCGAGAAGAGGTATTCAAAGAATCAATCTTGAGTTTTACTGAAGAAGAAGATATTTTGGAGGAGGTAAAAGAGGTGAAAGCAAAAGTATTTGAAAAAATATTTTTGGATCTTCAACAGGATGAAGTGGAATTAGCAAACCCAGATTTCAAGAATTTATTTTATTTATTAATTCAACATTTCCAAGTAGAGGGTAGTTTAGCATTAGAAAAAATAGTTCCAACCCTGAGTGGAGAGATGAGCTCGCTGGTAAGCAATATTCTAATGGGAGAAGAGCAACATCATTTACACGACTGGGAGAAGAAGAATATTTTTGTAAAATCACGAGACAGTCAAGTTTCTCAATTAGTAATCGAAACAATCTTGTCCTTAAGAAAGTTATTGATCGATAAGAAGATAGAGGAATTACAAAAAAAAGTTAAGGATACAAGCGAACATCATGCTGATATTCTGGAAGATGTAATGAGTTATTATCAACTCAAAAAACTGGTTTCCAACAAGCTTAATAGAGTTATTTGATTTAACCTAAAGTTGTATTTTACAATTCTATGGGGATTTTACAAACTGGTATTGCTTGCATTTTGTGCTGATTCTGGGTGTTCAGTTTATTGTAAATAGTCAAAACTTCTTTTTCTCTTTTTGAGAGTAGATCACTGTTTGCATTTTGGTTATTCATTGCCCATTCCAATTCATCATAGCTAGCTCCTATCTGATCTTCATCAGTTCGATCATCACCCCAAAGACCATCAGTAGGTGCTGCATTTTGTATGACTTTAATAACTCCGAGGGTTTTGGCAAGTAAAAAAACTTCAGACTTCATAAGATCAGCAATTGGGCTGAGGTCAACTCCTCCGTCTCCGTATTTGGTGTAGAAACCCACTCCAAAGTCTTCTACTTTATTTCCTGTTCCAGCTACAAGGTAACGTTTCAAAGCAGCGAAATAATACAAAGTTGTCATTCGAAGTCGAGCTCGGGTATTTGCCAAACATAAAAATTGATTTTCTTCGGATTCTAAAGGAGGAAGGACTTCTTTAAAGGAATCAAAAACCTCTGTCATGGAAAGGGAATTGTGGCTTACATTTGTGAATTTTTTTTCAAGCCATGCAATGTGTTCTTTTGCTCTTGAAACTTGATTCTGTTCCTGATGAATAGACATTTCTAAACATAAAACAGGTTTTCCTGTAAGTGCACAAAGTGTTGAAGTTAATGCGGAATCAATTCCTCCTGAAACACCTACTACAAAACCATTCATTCCAGACTTGTCAGCATAATTATTTAACCAATTTACAATATGGGCGATTACTTTTTCTGGTGATTTCATATGTTTTAGCCGTTTTTTGGATGTAACTTTGCATAAAATTAGGAAACTTATTCTTCACAAAAAATTATTCACACCACATGAATCCATTTTCAAGATTATTTTTTTTAAAAGTGAGCTTTTGGTTAATTTTTATTGCGATTTTTTCATCTTGTTCAGATGAAAATGCACTTGAATCAGAAATTAATGCAATTCCCGTAAGCATATCCATAGATAGATTTGATCTAAAATTTTTCAACGCCGGCCCTGATGAATATCTCAATTTAAAAAAGAGATATCCTTATCTATTTCCAAAACAATTCTCAGATAGTATTTGGATAAAAAGACAGCGTGATAGTATTCAAACGCTTTTACATTCAGAGATTAAAGCAGTTTTTCCGTCTCTAGATCCAATAAACACAAAATTGACATCACTTTACAAACACATAAAATATTATTTCCCTCATATTCCAAGTCCACATGTTGTAACAGTGGTTAATAATGTAGATTATCAAAGTAAAACTATTTTCACAGACTCTTTATTGATCCTGTCACTAGACACCTATTTGGGTTCCAAAAACCCTCTTTATGAAGGAATTCCAAATTATATTGTACAAGATATGGAGTTGCCTTTTATGACATCACATATTGTTGATGAGTTGGGCACAACAGTTGTTAAAAGTCCATCAAATAGGACATTATTGGAACAGATGGTTTACCACGGAAAGAAGTTATATTTAAAAGATATTTTACTTCCCAAAACCCCAGATTATATTAAAATTAGTTATTCTGAAGCTCAACTGGATTGGGTTCAAACTAACGAACGATATATATGGCAATATTTCATTGAAAATGAATTGTTGTATAAAACACAGTCTTCTTTGAGTTTACGATTTATAGACCCTGCACCTTTTTCAAAATTTTATTTAGAAATTGATAATGAAACACCCGGAAAAGTGGGTCAATGGATTGGTTGGCAAATTGTTCGATCTTTTATCAAAAAAAACCCAAATACATCACTCGATCAACTCATGGAAATTTCAGGAGTAGATCTATTTAACAAATCAAACTATAAACCCTCAAAATAATAGTAATGGGAAAGAACACCAATATTTCTATTGAAGTACAATTAGACGAAAATAAAATTCCAGAAAAAATTATTTGGTCAGCTCCAGATGGTGGTGTAAATGAAGAAGAGGCTCAAGCTTTATTGATGTCTTTATGGGATGGTAAAAATCAAGAAACGCTCCGAATGGATTTATGGGTAAAAGAAATGCCGATTGATCAAATGAATGTTTTTTTTCATCAATCGTTAGTCACGATGAGTCAGACTTTTTTGCGTGCAACCCAAGATGAGAAAATGGCGGCAACTATGAACGATTTTTGTGATTTTTTTGCAGAAAAATTAAAAATTGATCGAAAGTAAGCTAGCCCTGAACAGCGAACTCATTATTTAATAAGTCAATATAATTCAATAGTTGCTCTTTTCCGGTTTTGTGTAAAGAGGACGTAATAAAATGTGGAGGTACCTCTTCCCAAGCATCGTTCAACATTTTCTGAATATAAGCCTCGGTTTTCCTTTTCAATGCCAAAGGTTTTTCTTTATCGGCTTTTGTAAAAACAATTGCGAATGGTATATATTGCTTCCCTAGCCATTCCATAAACTCTAAATCAATTGGCTGGGGATTATGCCGAATGTCGATCAAAACAAAGGCAGAGACTAATTGTTTTCTTTTTTCAAAATAAGTTGTTATTAGTTTTTGAAAAGCTTTTTTTGAAGTTTTGGAAGTACGTGCATATCCATAACCAGGCAAATCTACTAAATACCAAGATTTGTTGATTTTAAAATGATTTATGAGTTGAGTTTTTCCTGGCCTCCCCGAGGTTTTAGCCAAGCTTTTACGTTCACATAGGGTGTTGATTAAAGACGATTTCCCAACATTTGACCTGCCAATAAAAGCGTATTCCGGGATGCGTTCGTTTGGGCATTTCGAGAGATCAGTATTGCTTATTATGAACTCAGACGAAGTGATTTTCATCGGAACTAAAAATTATGTTTGTTAAGCCAGCCGAACAAAATTTCATTAAATTCATCAGGGTGCTCCATCATGGGAGCATGACCACAATTTTTCAGCCAATACAGGTCAGAATTTGGAAGTAGTTTATCAAACTCTTCTGCAACATTTGGAGGTGTTACGATGTCATTTTCACCCCATATTATACCCGTGGGGGTAAGCATTTTAGGTAAATCTTTCGCCATATTATGACGAATTGCACTTTTGGCGATTGCCAAAGTTCGGATTAGTTTATTACGGTCGTTTACTACATCAAAAACTTCATCTACAATTTCTTTAGTAGCTACTTTTGGATCATAAAACACCTCTTGAGCTTTTGTTTTGATATATTCGTAGTTTCCTCTTTTTGGATAACTTCCTCCCATACTGTTTTCATACAAACCAGAGCTTCCAGTCAAAACAAGACCTTTTACAAGATCTGGGTGATTTCTGGCAAATACAAGACCAATATGACCTCCAAGTGAATTCCCTAAAAGGACAGCATTTTTAATTTCTTTTACAGTTAAAAAAGCTTTAAGAAAGTCCGAAAAAGTTTCAACGTTGGTTTTGATTAAAGATAATTCGTAGATGGGTAGTTCGGGTATGATTACTTTGTAACCTTTTTTAGGGAAAAAGTCAACAACTCCATTGAAATTACTCAAGCCACCCATCAACCCGTGTAGAATGACTATGGGCTGTCCATCTCCGATTTCTAGATACTTGAAATCGTCTTTTGTGTTATATTTTTTTTCCATACTAACCTAAATCCCCAAGCACTTGAGCCGACAAATATAGTTAATATTATACGATTCGGTCTTATTTTTTTACCCCATATGCACTAAAGTGTTGGTTGAGTGTTTTTTGATAAACTTATTAACAAAGTGGTATTTAGTGGAAAAATGTGGTAAATATATTTTATATTTGATAAATCAATTCGCAAACAATTAAGATGCAGCACTTTATTGGGACATATGAATGTAAGGCAGATTCTAAAGGACGTATCATGCTCCCAGTCGCATTGAAAAAACAATTAGCTCACAATCTATCTGATCAGTTTGTTTTGAAACGAGCTGTTTTTAATGCCTGTTTGGAGTTGTATCCTATAAAAGAATGGGATGCGATGATGGAAAAGGTTAATCAGCTCAACCGTTTCAATAAAAAAAACAATGACTTCATAAGAAGATTTACTGCGGGTGTTCGTTTGATTGAAGTTGATTCTACAGGTAGGTTATTGATACCAAAAGACCTAATTGTTCATGCAGGTATTTCAAAAGAAACTGTAATTTCTTCGGCTGTAAATATTCTTGAAATCTGGGATAAGGAACGTTATGAAGAGGCTATCAGTGAAGCAACAATCGATTTCGGCGATTTGGCTGAAGAAGTAATGGGAGACAAAGATGGAGATCAATTATCATAATCCAGTTCTACTGAATCGCAGTGTAAGTGACCTTATCACTCAAAAAAACGGGGTTTATGTTGACGTTACTTTTGGAGGAGGAGGTCATTCAAAAAAAATATTGAAATCACTTGGTGTAGAAGGAAAATTATATGCTTTTGACCAAGATCAAGATGCCCAACAAAACACATTTTCAGACCCAAGGTTTGAATTAATTGAAGCAAACTTCAAAGACCTTAAAAGGTATTTGAAATTTTATGGAGTAAAAGAAGTTGATGGTATTCTAGCAGATTTTGGTGTTTCATCTCATCAATTTGATGATGAAAGAAGAGGATTTTCAACTCGATTCGAAGGTCAGTTGGATATGCGTATGGATCAAACTTCATTGCTTTCTGCACATGAAGTTGTAAATACTTATTCCGAACAACAATTAATTTCAATCCTAAAGTTATATGGAGAAGTAAAGGGCGCTCACAAAATTGCATCTGCAATTTTGGATCGAAGAGAACAATGTAGCATTGATACTACAACTGATCTTAATGAAGTAATTAAACCCTTAGTCCCTGAACGATTTCTCAATAAAGTACTGGCTCAAGTTTTTCAGGCAATCCGTATTGAAGTTAATCAAGAACTCGAAGTCATCAAATTATTCCTTGAACAAGCTGTTGATGTTCTAAAACCTGGCGGAAGGCTGGTTTGCATATCCTATCACTCTTTAGAAGATCGTTTGGTTAAGCGCTTTGTGAGAGAAGGAGTTTTTGAAGGGTATGCTGAACAAGATTTTTTTGGGAATCGATTTGTCCCAATGAAAAAAATTGGAGGATTGGTAACTCCTGATGAAGAAGAAATAAAATTAAACAGTAGGGCAAGAAGCGCAAAACTTAGAACGGCAGAAAAAAGATGAATCAACTACTATCTCTTTTAAACATAGACTTTTTGATAAAGGATGATGCCTTAAAAAATTGGCGTATGATTTTGTATCTCTCTTTGTTAGCTCTAATAATCATTTCAAGTGGTCATTTGGCTGACAAAAAAATATTTGAAATCGCACAACTCAATAATGAGTTGAAAGAAATGAAAAGTGAATTTGTAGAGAAACGAGCTTATTTAATGGAACTCAAAATGGAGTCTCGTGTAATTAAGTCATTACAAGAAATTGGAATTAAGCCTGCTAAAATGCCACCAGTAAAACTAACAGTAGAATCGAACAAAAAATGAGTGCAGAGATAAAAAAAATAAACAATCGTTTTTACCTGGTGGTACTGGGCTTGTTTGTCTTTGCATGTACATTAGTTTATAAATTATTTGTAATCCAATTCACTGAAGGAGATTACTATCGCGATTTGGCAAAAAAACGTACGGTTAAAAATTTTGTACTTCAACCCAGTAGAGGGAATATTTATGCTGATGATCAAAGTTTGTTGGCTACAACAGTCCCAAAGTATGAAATACGTTGGGATGCTAAAGTACCTTCAGATCAACTTTTTGAAAAACACAAAGACAGTTTAGCCCGTGCTCTTGGTAATTTATTCGACAAACCAAGCTCTTTTTATTACAAAAAGTTAAAAAAGGCTAGGCTTGAGAGTAATAGGTATTTATTGATAGGTAAAAATTTAAATTATTCAACGTACAAAAAAATTAAAAGTTTCCCCTTGTTTAATCGATCTTCTCTCAAAGGAGGTTTAATCGTAGAATCTCGATTGGCAAGAGAAAACCCAATTGGGAAAATTGCCGAGCGTACTATTGGATATGAGCAGAAAGATCCAAGCGGCAATTACCTCAGAGTTGGATTAGAAGGTGCCTTTGGACAATATTTGAAAGGTGAAAATGGAAGGCGTTTGAAACAAAAAATTGCAAATGGACAATGGAAGCCCATAAATGATAATAATGAAAAAGAACCCACAGAGGGATTTGATGTTCATACAACACTAAACATCAATATGCAGGACATTGCGCATCATGCACTTTTAAGTCAACTTGAGAAATTTGAAGCCGATCATGGAAGTGTTATTGTCATGGAAACTAAAACTGGGAATATCAAGGCCATATCGAATTTGGGCAGAACATCCAAGGGGAAATATTACGAAAAGTTAAATTATGCAATCGGTGAGGCTCATGAGCCTGGTTCTACCTTTAAACTCATGGCTATGATTGCCGCATTAGAAGATGGAGTTATCGATCAAAATGATCTGGTTGATACCACTGGGGGAGAGCTTACATTTTATAAAAAATATAAAGTTAGAGATTCAAAAAAAGGAGGTTATGGAATTCTTACCGCATCAAAAGTTTTTGAAGTTTCATCCAATACAGGGATAGTAAAAATCATTCACGAAAATTACAAAAGGAATCCTTCTAAATTTGTGGATCGTCTTTATAATATGGGATTAAATAAACCTTTGAGTTTGCCTTTTAAGGGCGAAGCTTTACCAAAGATCCCATACCCGACAGACTCCGATTGGGATGGATTGGATTTACCTTGGATGGCATTTGGCTATGGTGTTTTGATGACCCCCCTTCAAACTTTAACATTTTATAATGCAATTGCAAATCAGGGTGAGATGGTTAAGCCAAAGTTTATTGATCGTATCAGTAATTTTGGTGAATTTCCAGTAAAAGTTTTTGAAAAAGAAGTTATCAATCCTTCAATATGTTCTCAAGAAACTCTTGAGAAAGTTAAAAAAATGATGTTCAATGTGGTGGACAAAAAATGGGGAACAGCTCACAAAATTAAAGACAAGAAATTTTCTATTGCGGGTAAAACAGGTACCTGCCAAGTAGATTATACCAAAGAAGAAACGCAGTATGTGGCAAGTTTTGTAGGTTATTTCCCAGCAGATGAACCAAAATATTCGTGTATTGTTGTTATTCACCGCCCCAATAAAGCTCTCGGTTATTATGGTGCAGAAGTTGCAGCCCCTGTTTTCAAAGAAATAGCACTAAAAATATTCAATACAACTCCTGTTGAAGTGATTGTTCCTGATTTGAATTTAGCTAATCAACAAATTACCCCAGATAAAATAAAACAAATATTAGCTGATCAAATCATCCCTAATGTCAAAGGGATGCCCGGTATGGACGCTTTAATGGTTTTGGAGCGTTTGGGGCTTGAAGTGAAATTAAAGGGTAAAGGAAAAGTTTTTCGACAATCCTTAAAACATGGATTAAAGGTAAAAAGTAAGCAACAAATTTTATTAGAGCTTTCATGAAACAGTTGAAGAACATATTATTTGGTGTTGCTATTGAACAAACCTTTGGATCTTTAGACAAACAAATCAGCACTGTTGTTTATGATTCTCGTAAAGTCGAAACGAATAGTGTTTTTGTTGCTATCAAAGGTGACCTAGTAGATGGGCATGACTATATTGATAAGGCATTTGAATTGGGCGCCACAGTAGCAATTGTCGAAGATCAAGTGAATTATAATCACACAGAAATCACATTAATAAGGGTTCAAGATACTCGAATTGCATTAGCAGTTTTAGCGGATAATTATTATGAGAATCCTTCTCGCAATCTTGAGTTAATTGGAATTACCGGGACCAATGGTAAAACTACTGTAGCCAGTTTATGCTTTGAGTTATTTTCTCAAATGGGTTATGCATCTGGACTTCTATCAACTGTAGCCATTAAATATGGAAATCATAAACTCCAAGCAACACACACAACTCCTGATCCACTTGAAATTAACAAACACTTGAGTGAAATGGTTGTTTTGGGGATAAGTCATTGTTTTATGGAAGTTTCTTCTCATGGGATTCATCAAAAACGAATTTATGGATTGAATTTCAGATCTGGTGTATTTACCAACCTTACACGAGACCATTTAGACTATCATGAAACTTTTGCGGATTATCGAGACACTAAAAAATCATTTTTTGATATGCTTCCAAAATCTGCATTTGCTTTAGTTAATGGAGATGATAAAAACGCAGCTTTTATGCTCCAAAATACCAAAGCAAAGAAAAAATCATTTGCACTTGAAAATTATGCAGATTATCATGCACAAATTTTAGAACATCAATTTACAGGGATGCAATTAAAGGTAGATAGTCAAGAGCTATGGACTCCTATGATAGGGAATTTCAATGCATCTAACCTATTGGCTGTTTATGCAATTGCTTCACTTTTAGATCAAAATACTCTTGAAGTTTTGTCCGAACTCAGTAAACTCAAAAATGTAAAGGGTCGTTTCGAAACCATAAAGGGTCCTAAAGGTATTTTGGCGATAGTTGATTATGCTCATACTCCTGATGCACTAAAGAATGTTTTGCAAACTATTAATTCTATTAGAACTAAAAATGAAAATCTAATTACTGTAGTGGGATGTGGTGGAGAAAGAGATCAGGGTAAAAGGCCAAAAATGGCTGCAATTGCTGCAAGATTTAGTGATCGTGTTGTTTTTACTTCGGATAACCCTAGATCAGAAGATCCCGATCAAATTATTGCAGATATGGAAGCAGGAGTTGCTCCTGAGGATTATAAAAAAACGCTGAAAATTAGTGATCGAAAAGAAGCAATTAAGGCTGCTTGCATGCTCTTGTCGAACAAAGATATTTTACTCATTGCAGGAAAAGGTCACGAAACTTATCAAGAAATAAAAGGAGTAAAAACACGATTTGACGATTATCAAGTAACAGAAGAAATATTATTGAAATTATCTTAATATGTTGTACAATTTATTTGAGTATTTAGAAAACCAGTATCAGTTTCCAGGAGCAAGCTTATTTCAGTTTATCTCATTCCGAGCAGCTCTCTCTGTTCTTTTTGCATTGATGTTTTCTACCATTTTTGGAAAAAAAATTATTGAATACCTGAAGCGTAAGCAAATTGGAGAATCAGTCCGCGAACTTGGTTTGGAGGGACAATCCGAAAAATCAGGTACTCCAACAATGGGTGGAGTCATAATCATCATGAGTACTTTAATTCCTGTTCTCTTGATCGCTCAACTCCAGAACATATATATTCTGCTTTTAATTTTCACCACTGTTTGGATGGGTGCAATTGGTTTTTTAGACGATTACATTAAAGTTTTTCGAAAAGATAAAACAGGGCTTAAAGGTTTTTTTAAGATTATTGGACAGGTAATATTGGGAATCGTAGTGGGATTAACTTTATACTTTCATTCTGAAGTGGTTGTTAGAATTGAGCAATCAAGCCCTCAATTTGAACACGGTATTGAAGGTTTTACAAAAGACGATAAATCTACCATTACAACAATTCCATTTTTAAAAAACAATGAATTCGATTACGCCTTATTGATTGATTGGATTCCAAATGCAACTCCATATGCCTGGATTGTGTTTGTTCCTTTTGTTGTTTTCATGGTTACTGCTTTTTCAAATGGAGCAAACTTGACAGACGGAATTGATGGATTAGCGGCTGGTAGTTCTGCTATTATGGTTTTTACATTGGGAATCTTTGCATGGGTCTCGGGGAATGTCATTTTTTCGGATTATCTCAATGTAATGTATATCCCCAATGCTGGAGAGATAACCATATTCGTAGCATCCTTTTTGGGAGCTTTAATAGGATTCTTATGGTACAACACTTTTCCGGCACAAGTTTTTATGGGAGATACAGGAAGTTTAACCATTGGAGCAATAATAGCTGTTATTGCACTGATGATTCGCAAAGAGCTATTGTTGCCTCTTTTGTGTGGGATTTTTGTAATTGAGAATTTATCAGTTGTACTTCAGGTAGCATATTTTAAATATACCAGAAAAAAATACGGAGAAGGAAAGCGGATTTTTTTAATGGCTCCTTTACACCATCATTATCAAAAGCTGGGGTATCATGAAAGTAAAATAGTATCTCGCTTTTGGATTATTGGAATTCTGTTAAGTGTATTAACAATAGTAACACTCAAAATTCGATAATGGCAGAAAAACTCGTCATATTAGGAGGTGGGGAAAGCGGTGTTGGGACTGCAGTTTTGGCAGTGAAAGAAGGTTTTGATGTTTTTCTTTCTGATGCAGGAAGTATTTCTAATGAAATCAAAACTGAATTGACCACATTGGGTGTCCCTTTCGAAGAAGGAGGTCATGATTTAGAAACAATACTTAAAGCATCATTGATCATGAAAAGTCCGGGTATTTCAAATCATATTGATTTGATGCAGCAAGTTCGTTCCTCTTCTATTAAAGTGGTCTCTGAGATAGAGTTTGCTAGCCAGTTTACTTCTGCTACACTAATTGGAATAACAGGAAGTAATGGCAAAACTACTACAACTTTATTGACCCATCATTTGTTGAAGGAATCTGGAATTAATGCAGGTGTAGCTGGAAATATTGGGTACAGCTTTGCACGTCAGGTAGCAGAAACTAAACGAGACGTTTATGTTTTAGAAATCAGCAGTTTTCAATTGGATGACATTCATAAATTCAAACCTGAAGTTGCTGTGATTACAAATATTACACCTGATCATTTGGATCGTTATGAAAATGATTTCTCAAAATATATAGCCTCAAAATTACGCATTGTTGAAAATCAAACCTCTAATCAATTTTTAGTGTTTAACTCTGAAGACCCAGTTTTAATTGAAGCATTGAATCAGCTCAACACACCAGTTTCTAAAATTTCTTTTGGTTTTCAACAACCAACACATGAAGGGACTTTTGTCTCTAATGATCAAATAATAATTCAACTAGAAAAAGCAGATATGATGATACAAACAAATCAATTTCAGCTTAAAGGAAGGCATAATTTGCTAAATGCAATGGCAGCTGTTTCTGTAGCTCGACTTCTTGAAGTTAGTAAAGATTCTATACGAGAAAGTTTAACGAGTTTTATGGGAGTACCTCATCGATTGGAACACTTTCTTAAAATTCATAACGTAAACTACATCAATGACTCCAAGGCTACTAATGTAAATGCAACCTATTATGCTTTGGATAGTGTGCGATCACAACTTGTATGGATTGCAGGAGGGGTGGATAAAGGAAATGA
Organism: uncultured Flavobacteriaceae bacterium; assembly: GCA_943789305.1. Lineage (GTDB taxonomy): Bacteria > Bacteroidota > Bacteroidia > Flavobacteriales > Flavobacteriaceae > Arcticimaribacter. The sequence goes on from CALSTP010000001.1 coordinate 474,690, forward strand.
TTACAGTGCGCTTTTACCACTGGTTCGAGAAAAAGTAAAGGCTATTGTTTGCTTAGGAGTAGACAATACAAAGCTTCTAGAGGTTTTTAGTCCTGTTGTTGAAGTTATAATCGAAACACAATCTGTTGATGAGGCTGTGAAAATCGCTCACAAAATCGCTCATAAAAAAGAAACTGTTTTACTTTCTCCAGCCTGCTCAAGTTTTGATTTATTTAAAAATTATGAAGACCGAGGGGAACAATTTAAACAAGCAGTTAGAAATTTGTAATGAATAAAAAGTACAATTTACTTAGCGGTGATTTGGTGTTATGGGGTATTCTTGCCTTGTTGGCAATATTTTCATTTTTCCCTGTTTTCAGTGCAAGTTCAAACCTTGCCTATGTAGTTGGGAAAGGCACACCTTGGGAATATCTTTTTAAGCATATGTTAATCTTAATTTTTGGTTTTGGATTTATGATAGGGGTTCATAAAATTCCCTATCAATATTTTAAAGGAATTTCAATTTTGTTACTTCCTGTAGCTATTTTATTGTTGCTTTACACTGCTACTCAAGGAACTGTCATTGACGGAGCCAATGCCAGTCGTTGGATTCGGATTCCTTTTGTTGGACTAAGTTTTCAGACTTCTACATTAGCCTCAGTTGTTTTGATGATTTACGTAGCCTATTATCTTTCTAAAAATCATGAGACCCCTCAAACCTTCAAAGCATCAATAATACCTTTGTGGCTTCCAGTATCGTTGGTGATACTACTTATTTTACCTTCAAATTTATCAACTGCCGTATTGATTTTCTTGATGGTTATGATGTTGGTTTTCTTAGGCGGTTATCCTTTGCGACATCTTTTGATTGTGCTAGGAGGAGCACTTTTGGTTTTGACCTTTTTTATTTTGACGGCAAAGGCTTTCCCAAACGCAATCCCTAATCGTGTAGATACTTGGATCAGTCGAATTGAAAACTATAAACAGCCCACAGCAGCAGGGTCAGATAATTATCAAGTAGAACGAGCAAAAATTGCAATTGCAACTGGAGGAGTAACAGGCTTGGGTGTGGGGAAAAGTGTAATGAAAAACTTTTTACCCCAAAGTAGTTCTGATTTCATATATGCAATTATCGTTGAAGAATTTGGACTTGTGGGAGGAATTGGACTAATACTTTCTTATTTGATTATCCTTTTTAGGATTATTGTCATTGCACATAGAACTCCAACTATTTTTGGAAAATTAGTGGTTATTGGAGTAGGAATACCAATTATTTTTCAAGCCTTGATTAATATGGGTGTTGCTGTTCAGATTTTGCCAGTAACAGGACAAACATTACCTATGGTAAGCAGTGGTGGAACTGCAGCATGGATGACCTGTATTGCCTTTGGAGTTATTCTTAGTGTAAGTGCAGCTCATTATAAAAATGAAAAAGAAAATGAAACAATAAATTCTAGTGAAGATAACCCTTTAGCTATTTTAAGTGAAGCCATATAAATTCATCATATCAGGAGGAGGAACGGGTGGTCATATTTACCCATCAATTGCTATTGCAGATGCATTAGGAGACTCTTTTTCTGACGCCAAATTTTTATTTGTTGGGGCAAAAGGAAAAATGGAGATGAATAAAATACCCGAGGCAGGTTATCCAATCAAAGGGATTTGGATTTCGGGTTTGCAAAGAGGCTCAATATTCAAAAATATAATGTTTCCTTTTAAATTAATGATTAGCTTTTTTCAATCCGCTTTTATTTTATTAAGGTTTAGACCACACTTCGTAATTGGAACAGGAGGATTTGCGAGTGGACCAATACTTCTAATAGCTCATTACTTTAAAATTAAAACACTCATCCAAGAACAAAATTCTTTTGCAGGAATTACCAATAAAATTTTAGGCAAACGAGTAGATGTGGTTGCAGTTGCTTTTCCTAATATGAGCCGTTTTTTCCCAGAAAATAAAATTATCTTAACAGGAAACCCTGTGCGCAAAGCAATATTAGAAGTAGGTTTGAAGCGTGATAATGCTCTTCAGTTTTTTAAATTGAATTCATCAAAAAAAACCTTAGTTATTTTGGGTGGTAGCTTAGGGGCAGAGCGGATTAATCAAACCATAGAATCTCATTTGTCTTTTTTTTCTGACCAGGGTATTCAATTAATCTGGCAATGTGGAAAATTGTATTTTGATCGATTGAAAAGGCATAATGAATTAAATTATGTTCAAGTGTATCCATTTATTCAGGATATGGATTTGTTATACGCTGCATCAGATTATTTAATATCAAGAGCAGGAGCAAGTTCAGTTTCGGAATTAGCATTGCTGGGAAAACCTGTTTTATTGATTCCTTCTCCCAATGTGGCAGAAAATCATCAATACCACAATGCAAAATTTTTAGCCAATTCTGGAGGCGCATTGATCCTATCTGAAAAAGATTTGAAGGATCGATTCAAAGAATCAATAAATCAACTTATGATTATTGATAGAAAAAAAGTAAAAGAAAAGCTTTCAGAGTTTGCTAAACCCAATGCAACCCAAGAAATAATATTGAAAATAACCCAAGAATTAAAAGTTTAGTGAATTTCGAAAAGCACACATATTATTTTATTGGAATAGGAGGTATAGGTATGTCATCGATAGCTCGTTATCTTGTTTTACAAGGAGCAAAGGTTTATGGTTATGACAAGACACCCTCAACTGTAGTTAGTTCTCTTCAAGAATTAGGAATTACCGTGATTTTTGATTCATCTGTTGAGGCCCTACCCTCTGCTGTTTTATCAAAACAAACACTAGTTGTTTATACTCCAGCAATTCCAACAAATCATCCCCAATTTAATTTTTATGTCAACCAAGGAAATAATATGGTAAAACGTGCAGCCCTTCTGGGAGATTTAACCCGTGACACTATTTGTTTAGCGGTTGCAGGAACACATGGTAAAACCACCACAACAGCAATTTTAACTCATCTGTTTGAACAGTCACAAGTAGCATATACTGCTTTCATAGGAGGAAATTTTCAAGATTCCAAAACAAACATGATGTCCCGAGGCAATGATTATACTATAGTAGAGGCTGATGAATTTGATCGTTCATTTTTACATCTTAAACCAACAATTGCTTGTATTACTTCAATGGATGCAGATCATTTGGATATTTATGAAGACCCAACGAGTTTGAATGAAGCATATCGAAATTTTTCAACCCAAGTAAAAGAAACTCTAATTATTGAGAAGGGTTTATCTTTAGAAGGTATAACCTACAGTGTTTCAGAGGAAGCAGATTTTTATATTGATAAAATAAAACCAGTTTCAACAGGCATTTACTTCGATTTACATACCCCAAATACTGTATTAAAAAATCAGTTTTTCAATCAATTGGGAACACATAATTTGTCCAATGCGCTTGCCGCATTGGTTATGGCAAATAAAGCTGGACTTAAGATTGGAGAATTATCAAAAAGCTTAGCTACTTTCCCTGGTGTTGAAAGACGTCTTCAGGTTATCATCAATCAAAAAAATCGAGTTGTAATTGATGATTATGCTCATCATCCCACAGAAATAAAAGCTGTATTTGACACCTTGGAATTAAGTTTTCCACAAGACAAGAAATGTGTGGTTTTTCAACCTCATTTATTCTCAAGGACTCGAGATTTTATGGAAGATTTTGCTTCAGTACTATCCCTATTCGATCGCGTGATTTTATTGGAAATATATCCTGCAAGAGAACTTCCAATTCCTGGAATAAATTCAAAAGCTTTAAAGGATAAAATCAAAGGTCCTCCTGTTGAAATCTTGTCAAAAGAAGGGCTGGAAAATACATTAACCAAGGTAAATGAACGAGTAATAACTCTTCTTGGTGCAGGTGATATTGGCGCCGAAGTGGAAACTATTAAACATAAACTAATGCTTTATGAAACTATATAAATATTTAGGCTTTTTTGCCGTATTGTCTTTGTTGTTGGGTTTAATTGTGTTTTCACAATGGAAATATGATCAGCGTAAAATAGAAAGACTTGAAATTACTTTTGCAAATGACAAACACAATTTCCTTAATGTTGAAATGGTTGATAAATTGTTAATACAAAACCAACCATTAGCTCATATTGGAGTAAAAGATACTTTAGCTTTGAGTAGTATTGAGGCTGAGTTAGAAGCTTATGACGTTATTTTAAATGCTGAGGTATTTATTTCTCCTGCAAAACAATTGACAGTCAGAGTTGAAGAACGCACTCCTTTGCTCAGAATTATTGGAGAGGAATCTTTCTATGTCGACATAGATGCGATAAAAATTCCTCTTTCGGACCATTTTAGTGCACATGTTCCCCTTTTTTTTGGGAATCCGAGGGATGAAAAAATTGAAGAGCTTATTGTCTTAATACAGAAAGTGAATAAAGATGAATTTTTGAAAGGTCAAATTATCGAAATAGAAAATAAAAACAGTAAGTATTTTTTTAAAATGCGTTCCTACGACTTTCTAGTTGAATGGGGGAGCTTAGTTTCTTTTGATCAGAAATTAGTGAAATTAAAAACATTTTGTAAGTATTTGGATTCAATGGAAGAGCATCCAAATTTTACTAAAATAAATTTAAAGTATAATCAGCAAGTAATTGCATCAAGTTGATTCGTTATGAAAAATAAGAATATATCCGTCGGATTAGACATTGGTACTACAAAAATAGTCGCCATGGTGGGTCAAAAGAATGAATACGATAAAGTTGAAGTTCTTGGGATCGGTAAATCAAAAAGTTTAGGTGTTCATCGGGGAGTTGTAAACAACATTACCCAAACCATTCAATCGATTCAAACTGCTGTTACCGAAGCTGAAGCAAAGGCTACAGTTACTATTGACGAGGTCATTGTCGGCATAGCAGGTCAGCACATAAGAAGCCTTCAGCACAGTGATTACATAACTCGAGAAAATGCAGACGAAGTTATTAATGAAGACGATATTGAAAAGCTAATCAACCAAGTTCATAAACTAGTGATGCTTCCAGGGGAAGAAATCATTCATGTTCTTCCACAAGAGTTTAAGGTTGATGGACAAGCAGAAATTAAAGAACCCATAGGGATGTATGGAGGTCGTTTAGAAGCAAATTTTCATGTTGTAGTAGGTCAAGTATCTTCTATTCGCAATATTGGACGATGCATCAAAAGTGCTGGGCTTACCATGGGTAAAGTAACCTTAGAGCCAATTGCATCTTCTGATGCTGTTTTAAGTCAAGAAGAGAAAGAAGCTGGCGTTGCATTGATCGATATTGGAGGAGGCACCACAGACTTAGCTATTTTCAAAGATGGAATTATTCGTCATACAGCAGTAATTCCCTTTGGTGGAAATGTAATAACCGAAGATGTAAAAGAAGGTTGCTCTATAATCCATAAACAAGCTGAACTATTAAAAGTAAAATTCGGATCTGCATGGCCTGGAGAAAATAAAGAAACTGAAATAGTTTCCATCCCGGGGTTGAGGGGAAGAGAACCCAAGGAAATTTCTTTAAAAACACTGTCTAAAATAATTAATGCCCGGGTAATAGAAATTATTGAACAAGCTTTTCTAGAAATCAAAAACTACGGACACGAAGAACAAAAGAAAAAGCTGATTGCAGGAATTGTGCTTACAGGAGGTGGAAGTCAACTAAAACACTTAAAACAATTGGTAGAGTATATCACTGGAATGGATACTCGTGTTGGATATCCCAACGAGCACTTAGCAGGTGACTCCGATACCATCACCGCTAGTCCAACTTTTTCTACTGCAGTAGGTCTATTAATGAATGCATTGGAAAATAGTTCTGTTGAAATAGATGAGATAAATTCAGAATTAAATGAAGCTCAAATAAATGAAGGTGCTGATCAGATTGAATCGAGACGAGAGGTCATTCAAAGAAAATCAATTTTTGAAAAATGGACAGACAAGTTCAAAGAATTTTTGGATAAAGCATAGTAAAAAAAGTTAAAGTATATGGATACATTTACAACTGACATAAATTTTGATCTCCCCAAAAATAAAAGCAATGTAATAAAAGTTATTGGCGTTGGCGGAGGAGGAAGTAACGCAATCAATCATATGTTCCAGCAGGGAATCATGGGAGTTGATTTTGTTGTTTGTAATACAGATGCTCAAGCCCTTGAAAAGAGTGCTGTGCCCATCAAAATTCAGTTAGGGGCATCCCTCACCGAAGGTCTTGGAGCAGGAGCAAATCCTGACGTTGGAAGACAATCAGCTAAAGAGAGTTATGATGATCTTCATACACTTTTATCAACTCAAACTAAAATGGTTTTTATTACTGCAGGAATGGGAGGTGGTACCGGGACAGGTGCTGCACCTATAATTGCTCGTATGGCCAAAGACCTTAATGTTTTAACTGTTGGAATTGTTACAATGCCTTTTCAGTTTGAAGGAAAAATAAGATTGGAGCAGGCTCAGAAAGGATTAGAAGAATTAAAGAATAATGTAGATTCTTTAATTGTAATTAATAACAATAAACTCAGAGAAGTATATGGCAACTTGGGTTTCAAAGCTGGTTTTTCAAAAGCAGATGAAGTTTTAGCCACAGCAGCTCGTGGAATTGCTGAAGTAATTACCCATCATTACACCCAAAATATTGACCTCAAAGATGCTAAAACAGTATTGACTAATAGTGGTTCTGCAATTATGGGATCGGCAAGTGCTTCTGGAGCTAATCGAGCACAAGAATCAATTGTTAAAGCGTTAGATTCGCCCTTATTGAATGATAATAAAATCACAGGATGTAAAAATGTATTGCTCCTTATAGTTTCTGGATCTGAAGAAATTACAATTGATGAAATTGGAGAAATCAATGAATTTATTCAATCAGAGGCAGGAAATAACACCAACATCATAATGGGTGTTGGTGAAGATCAAGAATTAGGAGACAGTATTTCAGTTACCATAATTGCAACAGGCTTTAACTCAGACCAGCAGTATGAAATTGTAAATACAGAAGCCAAAAAGGTCATCCACACCCTAGAGGAGGATCAGCCTTTTATTCACGATTTAACCGAAAAAACTGAAATAAACGAAGCGTTTTCTTCACCAATTGCTGAAGTTGAAATCGAGCCTGTTGTGAAGTATTCACCAGAGGATGATCTTAATGAAGAAGAAACTCAATCAGCTATGAATCAAGAGCTGGTTATTGAGGAAGCTCCAGAAGATTCGACAAAAATTTTATTAACAGAGGAATTGATGGATCTTGATGTGGTATACGAACATATAAATGGGGATGTTTTTTCTGATCAAGATATTTTGATAGAGGAAAAGCAACCAGAAACAGAGGTTTTCGAAACTTTTGTTGCACCCGAAGAATCTCATGATGTATCCCAAGAGGATGAATTTATAATTAATGAAATCCCAACCGACATAAGAGATATCGAAGTTTTTGATCCAGAACAAATAACAACTGAACAAGAGAAGCAAATTCAATTTGAGTTTGATATACCTCTCATGTCGGTTGATTCACCTTCTGATGAATCCACTCAAGAGACTGCAGAACCTGAATTGAGTGTCGATTTTGAAGGCAGTTTAGCTGAAACAATTTCGGAAGAAGTTTCAACGGTTTTTCAATTAGAGGAAGACGAGTTGGAAGAAATTTCCAATCCTGTTAATGAATTAGATTTTGAAGAAATCGATGTAGAGTTCAAAATTTTGAACCAAGAGCAAGAAGAAGTAGAGCCTTTTTCTGAAGTATCGGATACAAATCCTTTTGACCTTAAAATCAAAGACAGCATTAGCGTTGAAAATGATAAAAGAAAGGAACAATTGAAAAAATTCAACTACACTTTTAAAAATAATATCAATAGAATTGAAGAAATGGAAAAACAACCAGCATACAAGAGAATGGGATTTGACTTGGATTCTGTTCCTGAGAATGACGGAAAATCTCAAACCTCAATTAATACTGACAGTAATGATGATATCCAATTCCGTTCTAATAATTCTTTCTTACACGATAACGTTGATTAATTAAAAATATATGTCCGCATTAGATAACTTAACAAACGAAATAAAAGAGGCGATGAAAGCCAAAAATGGATTAGCGTTGGAAGCTTTACGAGCTATTAAATCTGCTGTTTTAATTCAAAAAAGTGAAGCTGGAGTAGCTGATGGAATGACAGACGATCAAGAAATCAAATTGCTTCAAAAATTAGTAAAGCAACGTCGGGATAGTGCTGCAATTTTTAGAAAACAAAATCGTCTTGATCTGGCAGAGCCAGAAGAAGCACAGGCAGAAATTATTGCTCGTTTTTTACCAGAACAACTTTCAGAAGAAGAAGTAGACAAGTTTATCGACTCAATCATCACTCAACTGGAAGCTAATGGTATAAAAGATATGGGGAAAGTGATGGGTGTGGCAAGTAAGCAGCTCGCAGGGAAAGCTGATGGCAAAACCATTTCTACACTTGTAAAACAAAAACTCTCTTCTTAGAAACTTGTAAATTATCTCAAAAAAGAATCTCTTCCAACTCAATTGATTACATGAAACTTACTATTTTAGCTTTTTAAAAGGCCCAGTAGTTCAACTGGATAGAATATCAGATTTCGGCTCTGAGGGTTAGGGGTTCGAATCCTCTCTGGGTCACTTTTTAAATTTAAAAAAAACCCTTATTTATAAGGGTTTTTTAGTTTGTTTTATAAAAGTGCTTTCAAAAATTTTATCTGCATTTGCAGTTTCAAAACCATCTCTTCTGTGTTTTGATAAGATTTTATTTTGATTGATGTTTTGAAATTCAGGCAGTATTTTACGTTCTGCAAATTCTACGTAACTACCAGTAATTTCTTTTGTTTTATGGTCCGAAAAGTCAGCTTTTATCATTTCGGCAACCGAACTACTTTGCAATAGAAGACCATCCCTACTGGTTTTTATTATCCCACCAGCATCATTTAGTTTAATACCAAGATTAACCAAAAATTCATTGAATTTTTCAAGAGAATCAAATCCTTCTGGAAGTTCATGAACACTTATGGTGTAATGATTTAAATAATACCGATTGTAGATAACCCAAGCAGCGTATTCACTTTCATTCAAAAGCGTATCAAAATTTTCTAAAGTTGGGAGCTCCCAAAGGGGTTCATGAAAAAAATCAATTACTTCAGAAACTTTGTTCAAGTCCAATTTATCTACAGGGTCCTGACTAATTGAATGGGTGTATTTGTGAACTATTTGTTGTGCAGTTTTACTCAAATCATTTACTCGAAGTTCACTTATGAAAATTCGCGGTAAATTTGGTTTTGGTGGAGCATACCAGTAAGCATTTAATTTCTTGGTGTCAAATGAATAAAACTCTTTTTTTTGATACCCGTATTTTAAAAATATTTTTTCAAATGATCCGATTCCAAGATAGGGAACTCCCAGCGTTCTGAAAGCGATATGATCATTAATAATATCTTCTTGAGAAGAAACCCAGCCTTTTTTAATCATTGCATTTGTAATTTTTTTGACATCGGGGACTCGCTCAAAATAACTCTTAAAAAGTCCATTTAAAATAGCTTCCAGATTTGATTTTTTAGAAAAAAGCATAATTTGTGAAAGTTCTAAGCTTGAGTTTAAGTTATTTTTTGTTTAGTAAATGTAATACAAACTTTTAAATGGCAAATAAACTTTGTAAGTTTAGACATTAAAATCAACTTATAATCATGAAAAATACATCACCTTTTATAATTGTCCTTTTTTTATTGATTACCTCTTGTTCTGGAAGTGTTAATGGAATAAAAGCAAAGAAAATTGGAGATGGGATATATGAGCAAGGAGGCTGGATTTTTGACCTTAAACAACTTCCTAATGGCGATGATATTGTGCCTTATTACACAGTTGGGAAATTATCTTCAAACGCAATATCTTCAACTGCACCTGATGGGTCTGTAGTCGAAATGGGAGTCACCTTTAATTTTAAGGTAGGCAAAGATGGATCTGATCAAGGGAAAATCATAGGAGCTTATTTTGAGTCCACATCTTCCAATGAAGATGAATTTAAATTTCCACGGTGTTTAAGCATTTGTCCCATAAATATTGAAATTTTAGATTCTCTTGAAATACTTGAAACAAAATCAAAATACGCTAGAAATAATGTTTTTCAAATGCAACTTCAAGATGATGTAATTTATAAGCTAGCGTTAGAGAGAAAAGTTATTCGAGTTAGAATTCCCATATCTGCTAGGAAACAGAATACAACCTTTGAATGGTTTAAAATGGACTTGTCGGACTATACTTCTGAATTGAATCTTTAAATAGCTTTTAAACTCAAATCAATGTTTTTAGCAGAGTGAGTAATTGCTCCCAGAGAAACGTAGTTTACTCCTGTTTCTGCTATCATAACTATGTTGTCTTCCGTTATGTTTCCAGATGCTTCCGTAGCAATTTTACCATCAATCAATTTTAATGCACCCTTTATTTCATTTGGATTCATATTGTCTAATAAAATTCGGTAAATCCAAGGGAAATTTAGACAAGTTTTTATTTCATCTTCGTTTCTTACCTCAATAATTACAGGAATATTTATATTTTTATTTTGTAAGTATTTTTTTGTTCGGGTTAGTGCTTTATCTATCGAGCCACAAAAATCTACATGATTATCTTTAATCATAATCATATCAAACAATCCCATTCGATGGTTTTCTCCACCTCCAATATGTACAGCCCATTTTTCTGGATATCTAAAGTTTGGTGTTGTTTTTCGAGTATCTAGAAGTTTGCATTCGGTATGATTTATTAATGAAGCCATTTGCTTAGTCAAAGTTGCAATCCCGCTCATTCGTTGAATGCAATTCAAAATTATTCGCTCTGTAGCTAGTAATTCAAGCTGAGGTCCCTCTACAGTAAAAATGACGTCTCCAGGATTTACTGTCGATCCATCATTGATTTTGGTTTTGAACTTAAAATTATTATTTTTTGATTTAAAAATATATTTGGCAAGTTCTACTCCTGCTATTATTCCAGGCTCTTTTACCAGAAGCTGAGCTTGGCTCGTCAAATTATTTGATAAACAAGAAATACTAGTATGATCTCCATCCCCAATATCTTCTGCAAAAGCTGATGCTACGAAGAGATCAATTTCTGTTTTGTACTTATTTAGAAAAGATTTTTTAGACATAGTCATTGTTATAAAAAACTCCTTTATTTTCTTTGATTTCTTGAGCTTGGTTGATTAATAAATAGGCTACACTTACCATGTTTCTTAATTCACAAAGCTTAGGTGTAAGTTTATTTTGTTGATAGAGTTCCAAAGTTTCCTGATAAAGATTCTTCATTTCTTCAGAAGCTTCAAGTAACCCCATATTAGTTTTAAAGATACCTACCTTTTTACTCATTACTTTTTGTAATTTTTGACAGAGTTGATTGGTTTTTTCAAGCTTTTGATTTGAAGAATATTCTTGTCCATCCCATTCTGGGATTTGGAGATAAAAAGATTCTTCAATCTTAGATTCACTGAGTTCTTGAACAGAAAACAAAGCAGCTCTGTGTGCAAAAACAATAGATTCTAATAATGAATTTGAAGCCAGTCGATTGGCCCCGTGAAGCCCTGTGTAACTGCACTCACCAATTGCAAACAAGCCTTTCAAGCTCGATTCTCCATTAGAATCGACTGTAATGCCACCACAACTGTAGTGCGCAGCAGGTACAACAGGAATCATTTGTTCTAGAGGGTTGATTCCAATTGACATACAAGTATCGTGAATCATAGGGAAGTAGGTTAAAAATTCTTCAGAATCAATATTTGTAGCATCCAGAAAAACATGATCCTCATTTCGAGAAAGCATTTCTTTTGTGATGGCTCTTGAAACAATATCCCGGGGTGCAAGTTCTCCTCGTTTATCGTAGTTAAGCATGAAACGCTCACCATTTTGATTTTTCAAATGACCACCAGATCCTCTTAGAGCTTCGGTAATTAAAAAAGTTTCTCCATTGACTTTGGGTCTAAGTGCAGTTGGGTGAAATTGAATATAAGGTAATCCCTTGATTCTAACTTTTGCTCTGTAAGCGGCACCTAGTCCATCTCCTGTTGCAACTTTTGGATTGGTTGTAAATTCATATAATTGTCCAACTCCCCCCGTTGAAAGTACAGTTAATTTTGATGTGATGGTAATTATCTCCTGATCGATGGTAGAAATAATATAAGCTCCATAACACTTTTGATGATTTGTTTTTGTGTGGTGATCTGTAATAAGGTCAACTAAAATGTGATTCTCAAAATATTGAATTGAATCAATACTTTTTATATGATTGATTAATGCCCGCTGAATCTCTGACCCTGAATGGTCTTTGTAATGTACTATTCTCTTTTCGGAATGCCCACCTTCTTTTACTAAGTCAAGTTCATTTCTTTTTTTGGTATCGAAAGCAGTTCCCCACTGAATCAATTCACTTACCCGGTCGTTCCCTTCTTTTACAACAAAATTTATAACTTCTAGATTACCTTGACAATCTCCGGCAATATAAGTGTCTTGGATGTGTTTTTTAAAAGAATCTTTTTTAAAATTTGATACCACGGCAATTCCTCCCTGAGCATATCGAGTATTCCCCTCCATCAAATCTTCTTTGCAGATTAGGGTAATTTTGGTTGATGGTGATTTTTGGGATAATTTAATGGCATAGGAAAGTCCAGAAATTCCAGTTCCAATAACAAGCACATCTGTATTCATTTAGCTGAGTTCTAACATACGCTCAATAGGTACGCGAGCCTTGCTCATTAGATTTTCTTCAAGGATAATTTCAGGAAGCTCGTGTTCCAAGCACAAGTAGAGTTTTTCAAGTGTATTGAGTTTCATAAATGCACACTCACTGCAAGCACAAGTTTCATCTTCAACTGGTGCAGGAATAAAAGTTTTATGGGGTGCTTTTTTTTGCATTTCATGTAAAATACCTGCTTCCGTTGCTACGATAAATTCAGAAGAATTGTCTTCTTGAATATAACTCAATAATCTAGAAGTACTTCCAATATAGTGAGCTACATCCAATACTTGACTTTCACTTTCTGGATGTGCAATGAATTTTGCATTGGGATGTTCTTTAAATAATTTTATGATTTTTTCGAAAGAAAAAGCTTCATGTACAATACACGAACCCTCCCATAAAATCATATTTCTCCCCGTTTCTTTGATTAAATATCTTCCAAGATTTTTATCAGGAGCAAAAATAATTTCTTGATCCTTAGGGATAGATTCAATCACTTTAACGGCATTGCTTGATGTGCATACAATATCACTCAAAGCTTTTATATCCGCCGAACAATTGATGTACGTAACAACTTTAGCATTCGGATGAAGCTCTTTAAATTTTTTAAAATCAGCAGGAGGGCATGAGTCTGCTAATGAACAACCTGCTTTTAGGTCTGGTAAAATAACTTTTTTGGTTGGGTTAATTATTTTTGCAGTTTCTGCCATAAAGTGGACTCCTGCAAAAACAATTGTTGATGATTCAACTTGAGCAGCAGCTTTGGCAAGATACAAACTGTCTCCCAAATAATCAGCAAGCTCTTGAATTTCTTTAGCTTGGTAATAATGTGCCAACAAGACAGCATTTCTTTCATTTTTTAGGCGTTTGATATGAGAAATAAGTTCTTCTTTTGGAGGAACGGGTAAATTTAAATAACCTCTGAGAGAAAGCTTAGAGGTTGCAGTTTCAAAGTCTGTTATGACACCCATTAATGTGTTTTTAAATTTCAGTAAAAATACTTATTTAAATATAAATTGTTTTTTGTGTAAGATACTATTTTTATCGATTATTATTTTATCAAGAATTTGTATTCAAGTTGTTACAAAATAACATAATAAAGATATTTGTTTTTGTTTTTGAAAGAATTAAAAAAATATTAACTATTTTTGGCTTCGAGTATTTTTGCAGTATTAAAAATTATTTTATAATATTTATTTTTTTTAATATTGCATCAAAATTTAAAAACATTAAATTAATATACATGAAAAATTTTAAACTAGTAGCTGTACTTTTCCTTTTAATTGGGACTGTAAATGCTCAAACATCAGAAAACCCTTGGTTGGTTTCCGTTGGTTTCAATGCAGTTGGTTTGCAAGGTGATTTAACAGGAAGTACCCCTCTGTTGAAGAATGATTACAAATCAATGAGTTTTGGAGTACCCTCACTATCAGTTTTTAGATCAATATACGGCGGTCTTTCTATTGGGGCTCAGTTTTCTTTTAACTCTATCAAAAAGGAATCAAGTGGTGGTTCAGATGCTAAATTCTCAACTATTGAAGGTGTACTTAAATATGGATTTGCTAGAGACTCCAAGGTTAGCCCATTTTTAAAGGCAGGTTTTGGTAGAACTTCATTTGGGATAGGTAATGAAGATGAATTTAACGCTGCAAGAAACGCTACAGACACCTACTTTGGAGGGGCTGGATTAAATTTCAAGTTAGGAGACCGGTTAAGTGCTTTTGTAGAAACTAGTTTTAGATCAACTCAAGATGCACCCAAAGGAAATTACTCTCAGCACACTATAGGACTTGCATATGGTTTCGGTGCTGGAGATACTGACAAAGATGGTGTTTCAGACAAAAAAGATAAGTGTCCAGATGTATTTGGATTAAAAGAATTTGAAGGTTGTCCAGACACAGATGCAGATGGGATTCCAGATAACCAAGATGATTGTCCCGAAGAAGCTGGTCCAGAAGAAAACAATGGTTGTCCAGACACTGACGGAGATGGCGTTTTAGACAAAGACGACGCATGTAAAGATGTCGCTGGTTTAGTTGAGCTGGGAGGATGTCCTGATACAGATAAAGATGGAATCATTGATTCTGAAGACGAATGTCCTAAAGAAGCTGGTTCAGATCAGAATAATGGATGCCCCTGGCCAGATCAAGATAATGATGGTATTGCTGATAAAGATGATGCATGTCCAGAAGAAGCAGGAACCTCTGAAGGTAATGGTTGTCCTGAAATTAAAAATGAAGCACTAAATGAAATGAATAGTGTTGGGTCAAACATATTATTCCCTGCTAACGGAATCAAGTTGATGGGTAAGAAAACACTCAATGCAATTCAAGAAGTTAAGCGTATTTTAGATGAAAATCCATCAGCAAGTATTTTAATAGAAGGTCATGCCTCTACCGATGGTGATGAAAATAGCAATCTTAACCTTTCACTTAAACGAGCTGAGTCTGTTAAGTCTAAATTAATAGAATTAGGAATTGATGAAAGTCGAATTGAAGTTAAAGCCTTTGGTGAAACTATGCCAGTTGAAGGTCAAGATTCAATAGAAACTAGATCAAAAAGTAGAAGAGTGGTCTTCAAATCAACTTCTAACTAACTAGGGTTTAAATATAAGAAGAAAGGGTTGATCGTAAGATCAACCCTTTTTCATTTAAATATTCTTTAATCCAGAAATTGTTTTGACAGGATTTTCATTACCAAATACGTAACTACCGGCTACCAAGACATCAGCACCAGCATCAATTAAATGTTTTGCGTTTTTGTTAGTTACTCCTCCATCAATTTCGATAAGAGTCGGACAACCTTTTTTTTCAATCATGGCTTTAAGCGCTTTAACTTTTGAATAGGTTTCTTGAATAAATGATTGACCACCAAAGCCTGGATTTACACTCATAACACAAACAAGATCAATATCTTGAATGATTGATTCAAGAACATTGATAGGGGAGTGAGGATTCAATGCCACTCCAGCCTTCATATCAGACGATTTGATTTTTTGTATCGTTCTGTGCAAATGATTACATGCTTCATAATGAACAGTAAGGATTTCGGAACCCAATTCAGCGAAAGTTGTAATGTATTGATCTGGATTAACAATCATTAAGTGAACATCAAGTGGTTTTTTAGCGTGTTTAGCAATTGCTTTGAGCACCGGCATACCGAAAGATATATTAGGCACAAAAACTCCATCCATGATGTCAATATGAAACCAGTCGGCTTCACTAGAGTTTAACATTTCTGAATCTCGTTGAAGATTTGCAAAGTCGGCGGCTAAAATAGAAGGTGCTATTAATTTAGACATATGTAATTAGTTTTTGGTTATAAAAAAAAGCAACCCATAGGTTGCTTTTCTCGTTATCCTAAATATGTTTTTAAGATTTTGCTTCTCGAAGTGTGTTTTAATCTGCGTATAGCTTTTTCTTTAATTTGACGGACACGCTCTCGAGTTAAATCAAAAGTTTCTCCAATTTCTTCTAGGGTCATAGCGTGTTGTTCACCAAGTCCAAAATACAAACGAACAACATCAGCTTCTCGGGGTGTGAGTGTTTCTAGAGCTCGTTCAATTTCTGTTTGTAGAGATTCATGAAGTAAAATTCTGTCTGGATTTGGAGACTCCCCACTATTGAGTACATCATACAAATTAGAATCTTCCCCTTCAACAAGAGGAGCATCCATAGAAACGTGTCTCCCGGAGTTTTTAAGAGACTCTTTAACATCATTGATTGTCATTTCAAGTTCCTTTGCAATTTCTTCTGCAGAAGGAGCTCTTTCATGTGCTTGCTCTAAGAAAGCATAGGTCTTATTGATCTTGTTGATTGAACCAATTTTGTTTAATGGTAATCGAACTATTCTTGATTGTTCTGCTAGAGCCTGAAGTATAGATTGTCGAATCCACCAAACTGCATAAGAAATGAATTTAAAACCACGGGTTTCGTCAAAACGTTTTGCAGCTTTAATTAAACCTAAATTCCCTTCATTAATTAAATCAGGAAGGGTGAGCCCTTGATTTTGGTATTGTTTTGCAACGGAAACTACAAATCGAAGGTTTGCTTTAGTTAATTTTTCTAAAGCAACTTGATCCCCTGCTTTAATCCTTTGTGCTAATTCTACTTCTTCTTCTGCAGTAATCAGGTCTACTTTTCCAATCTCTTGTAAATACTTGTCAAGAGATGCTGTTTCACGATTAGTTACCTGTTTGGTTATTTTAAGTTGTCTCACTTTAAATTTTTTACTTATAGTTTATATATACTTATACGTTCAAAAACAAGAAATGTTACATTTTAATAAAAAAAACCTCTTAATTTAATTAAGAGGTTTTTAAAAACATGATTTTCAACAGTTATTAATTTCTGTTTTTAGGTTTTCTATCATCACGTCGCTTGTTGTCTCGACCTTTACTATCGTCTCTAGGTGGTCGTGAAACATAGCCTTCAGGTTTTTCTAAAAGCGCTTTTCGTGACACTTTTTCTTTACGAGTTCTAGGATCTAGACCGAAATACTTTACTTTGAAAACATCTCCCATATTTACTACATCGGATACGTTTTCTGTTCGTTCCCATGCCAATTCACTTACATGCAGAAGTACTTCGTTTCCAGGAGCTTCCATATATTCAACAACAGCACCAAAATCAAGCATCTTAATAACTTTTACCTGGTAGGTATTTCCAACCTTGGGTTTAAACATTAATGCATCAATTTTTGCAATCACTTGATCAATTCCATTTTGATCAGTCCCGAGAATTTCTACAATTCCCTCTTCCGTTTCAGGATCTTCATTAATTACAATGGTTGTTCCTGTTTCTTTTTGAAGTTCCTGAATTACTTTTCCACCAGGTCCAATTAAGGCTCCTATAAATTCATTAGGAATTATACGAGTTACCATTTTGGGTGAGTGTGGTTTTACATCGGCAGCAGGAGCTGCTATGGTACCGGTAATTTTTTCAAGAATATGTAAACGTCCTGCTCTGGCCTGTTGTAGTGCATTAACAAGAATTTCGTAGGATAATCCTTTGATCTTTATATCCATTTGACAGGCAGTAATTCCTTCGGATGTCCCGGTTACTTTAAAGTCCATATCTCCTAAGTGATCTTCATCCCCTAGGATATCAGACAATACCGCATATCGATCTCCGTCAGAAATTAGCCCCATTGCAATTCCAGAGACTGGTCTTGTGATTTTTACCCCAGCATCCATCAAAGCCATGGTTCCAGCACAAACAGTTGCCATAGACGATGAGCCGTTTGATTCTAATACTTCAGAAACTACACGTACTGTGTACGGACAGTCATCGGGAACCATTCCTTTCAAACCACGTTGCGCTAGGTTTCCATGTCCAACTTCACGTCGCGAAGTTCCTCTAAGCGGACGAGCTTCACCTGTACAAAAGGGAGGGAAGTTGTAATGTAAATAGAAACTTTCTTCACCTTCATAAGAAGGCATGTCTATTTTATTAGAATCTCTTGATGTTCCGAGAGTAACCGTAGCTAAAGCTTGTGTTTCTCCTCGAGTAAAAATTGAAGAACCGTGGGTAGACGGTAAATAATCAACTTCACACCAAATCGGTCTAATTTCATCTGTTTTACGTCCATCTAATCGAATCCCTTCAGTAAGAGTTAATTCGCGAATAGCTTCTTTTTCTGCTTTTCTGTAGTACTCTCCAACCAGATGACCAAATTCATCCATTTCTTCTTCACTAAAAGAAGCTTTAATCTCTTCTTTTACCATAGCAAATGCATTACCACGTTCAGCTTTAGAAGTTCCCTTTTTAGCGATCGCATAACATTTGTCATAAGCCATTTTATGAATGCGTTTCTCTAAGTCTTCATTTGCTTCAGCAGTTTCATATTCACGAACTTCTTTTTTCCCAAAAGCTTCGGCTAACCGCAATTGAGCTTCAATTTGAACTTTAATTGCTTCATGAGCAAATTTGATGGCATCTGCCATTTCTTCCTCAGAAATTTCATCCATTTCTCCTTCAACCATCATCACTGAATCTACAGAAGCCCCAATCATCATATCAATGTCAGAATCTTTTAATTGTGAACGACTTGGATTTATTACAAATTCGCCATTTACACGAGCTACTCTAGCTTCAGAAATAGCACATTCGAAAGGAAAATCACTTAGTTGAATAGCTGTAGAAGCAGCAAGACCAGCTAATGCGTCTGGCATTACATCCTCGTCATTTGACATCAACTGAATCATTACTTGAGTCTCAGAATGATAATCTTTTGGAAACAATGGTCGGAGAACACGATCTACTAAACGCATGGTTAAAACTTCACCATCACTTGGACGTGCTTCTCTTTTGAAAAAACCACCTGGATAACGCCCAGCTGCGGCGAATTTTTCTCGATAATCTACTGTTAATGGTAAGAAGTCTACATCAGATTGTTTGTAATTCGACACTACTGTGCACAGCAGCATGGAATTACCCATTTGTACAACAACCGAACCATGCGCTTGTTTTGCTAATTTACCTGTTTCAATAGAGATTTCTCTTCCATCGCCAAGGTCTATGACCTCTTTAAAAACTTTTGGAATCATTTTTTTCATTTTTGTTAAACCTAAACGTTGTGTTGTGTTGTTGTAGGATACCAATGAAAAACTAGAATTCAGCTTTTATATTCCCTAAGGGATGAAATTTGGTTTATTTACGTAAACCTAATTCTTTTACGATTGCACGATAACGTGTAATATCTTTTGTTTTTAAATAGTCCAAAAGACTTCTTCTTTTACCTACTAGTTTTACAAGAGAACGTTCTGTGTTAAAGTCTTTACGATTATTTTTTAAATGTTCAGACAAATGGTTAATTCTGTGAGAAAACAAAGCAATTTGTCCTTCAGCAGATCCGGTGTCTGATTTAGATTTCCCGTGTTTTTCGAAAATCTTTTCTTTTACTTCTTTAGATAAATACATGCTAATATTATTTAATGATTGTTATGTATGCATATTTTAAGCGCCGCAAAGATACACTTTTTTTTGATTAAAGCTTAGTTTCTTACGGGTTGATTAAGGATTAAATCAATGTATAGATTGATTTTATTTTTTAAATTTTTACGATGAGAGATAAAATCTAAAAAACCTTTCTCCAAAAGAAATTCACTTTTTTGGAAACCTTCTGGGAGGTCTTTTCCTGTTGTGTCTTTTACAACACGAGGTCCTGCAAAAGCAATTAAGGCTCCTGGTTCTGCAATATTAATGTCTCCAAGCATTGCAAAAGAGGCTGTTGTTCCTCCAGTGGTTGGATCGGTACACAGCGATATATATGGGAGTTTAGATTCGGATAGTTCGGCTAGTTTAGCACTAGTTTTAGCTAACTGCATTAAAGAAAATGCACCTTCCATCATTCGAGCACCTCCTGACTTTGAGATGATAATAAAAGGTAAATGTCTTTCAATAGCATAGTCAATTGCTCGAGCAATTTTTTCTCCTACTACCGAACCCATAGATCCACCAATAAAATTAAAATCCATACTTGCAACGACAATTTCTTTCCCTTTAGATTTACCTACAGCAGTTCGAATTGCGTCTTTTAGTCCTGATTTCTTTTTTGTTTCCTTTAAACGATCCTTATATTTTTTGGTATCCGAAAAGTTTAAAAAATCTTTAGAAACAATATGGCTGTTAATTTCCTTATAATGATTTTCATCAAAGAGAATTTCGAAGTATTCTTTACTTCCAATACGAACATGATATTCGTCTTCGGGACTCACATAAAAGTTATCTGCTAGTTCTTGTGTCTCTACAATTTTACCAGATGGAGTCTTGTACCAGAGTCCTTTAGGGATATCTTTTTTTTCCTCAGTTCGAGTTTGTATTCCCTGTTCACTACGTTTAAACCAACTCATTTATTCCTTTTTGATTAGGCTAATGTATTGATATTATTTAAATCTTCAAATGCTTGCGTTAATCTTTGTTTGAAGGTTTGTTCTCCAAGGCGCAACCATTTTCTGGGGTCATAGTTCTTTTTGTTTGGTTGATCTTTTCCTTCTGGATTTCCTATTTGAGTCTTCAGATAGTCAATGTTATTAGTCATATAATCACGAATACCTTCTGTGAAAGCAAATTGTAAATCGGTATCAATATTCATTTTAATTACCCCATACCCAATTGCTTCTCTAATTTCTTCAATAGTAGAACCAGAACCGCCATGAAAAACAAAATCTACTGTGTTTCCTGGTAAGTTATATTTTTCGCTAATGTATTCCTGAGAGTTTTTTAGAATTTTCGGGGTGAGTTTAACATTACCAGGCTTATATACTCCATGAACATTTCCAAAAGCTGCAGCTACGGTAAACTGATCACTAACAATTCTAAGTTCTTCAAAAGCGTATGCAACTTCTTCGGGTTGTGTATATAATTTTGAAACATCAACATCACTATTGTCAACTCCATCTTCTTCTCCGCCTGTAATCCCAAGTTCAATTTCTAAAGTCATCCCCATTTTTGACATTCGTTTGAGGTAGGTTTTACAAATCTCAATATTTTCTTCAAGGGATTCTTCGGAAAGATCAATCATATGAGAACTGTAAAGAGATTTTCCAGTTTCAGCATAAAATTTTTCACCTGCATCAAGCAAACCATCAATCCAAGGCAATAACTTTTTGGCACAGTGATCCGTGTTTAAAATAACAGTTGCTCCATATGCCTCAGCTAATTCATGAATGTGTTTTGCTCCTGCAATAGCACCAGCAATTGCAGCTTTTTGATCGGTATTATCTAAACTTTTTCCTGCATTGAAGATTGCTCCACCATTAGAAAACTGAATGATAACAGGGCTATTAAGTTCTGCTGCAGTTTCTAAAACTGTATTTATGGTATTGTTTCCAATTACATTTACTGCAGGAAGTGCGAATTGTTTTTGTTTAGCTAATGCAAATACCTCTTGAACTTTTTTTCCAGTAATTACACCAGATGGAATTTTTGAACTCATAAAATGTTTGTTTTGTTTTTTTTCAAAATTTTAAGCTCCAAATGTAACTTTTTTTTTTAAAAGGGATAGTTAATTCCAATGTTGAATACAGTTCTTTTTAAAGAAATCTGTTTTCCCCAACGATCTGCCTTTATTTGTGAAGGATCATAAGTTTTAAACGCAGAATCTAATCGAAATACAAAATAATTGAAATCATAACGAAGTCCAAATCCAGTTCCAATAGCAATTTCACTCAGGTCATTAAAACCATCAAAGCTCTGTTTTGGGTCGGTAATGTCATCAAATAAATTCCAAATATTTCCTGCATCAATAAAAAAAGCACCTTTTAGGGGCCCAAAAATCGAGTATCGATATTCTAAATTAAAAGCTATTTTGAAATTAGCTTCATTAAATTCATTTGGATTTTCGCCGACTCCAGGACCTAGCTTATATGCTTTCCAAGCTCTATTATCATTTGCTCCTCCTCCAAAATAAGAGCGTGTAAATGGAATGTTATCTGAGTTGCCATAAGGGATAGCTATTCCGGAAAACATTCGCATGGCAATAACTTTTTCGTCTCCTACACTCCAGTGCTTGATATAATTAAACTCTGTTTTGATGAATTGAGAAGGAATTACATCTAAAAACTCTAATTTTCCATCTTCATTTTTTTCTGTATTTGTTAGATTTAAAAGGCTAGTTAATAGATTTCCACTGGATACTATTTTAAATTGAAATTGCGAAAAATTCTCGTCAAAAATATTTTCTTGATTGTTTTTGTTAAAACTAAATGATGTTCCTAAAATAAAGTTGTTTGAAGTAAGTCGCTTTTCTCTTTCTTGAATAACTCTCACATCTTTATAGGATTCATTTTCAGGCTTTAGGCTTGTTTGTTCTTGCAGAACTTGGTTTATAAATTCAGAGGTCCCATCTGGAATTATTAAATCATCATTTTCATTTACAAATTCAGAATTGTATCGAATGCTTTGAGCAATTGAATTCAGTCGATCGTATGAATTTCTGTAAACATTAAAGTAATTACTTATGGCTTTATTGTTTACAAACTCCAAATCAAAAAGTTTAAGATTAAATTTGTAAGTTTCTTTTTTACTCCATTGGTATTCTAGGGCACCTACAAAGTTTTGTTTGTCTAATCCGATATTTTTTTGAAATGAACTACCAATAATAATATTCGTTTTGGGTTTTTCGAAATAATTCTTGATCGATGCGTTATTGAAAGGAAAAACCATTCTGGGAATTCTCAGCTTTAAGTCTCCACCAATTTCAAAAATATTAAAAAAGCTGTCATCTTTCTCTGCTAGATCCTTTGAGGCTCCCGAAGTTCCTTTTAACCCAAGTTCTAATATCTCAGTTCCTTTAAAGATATTTCTGCTGATTACAGAGCTTCCTAGGCTTATTCCAAAAAACTGAATATTTGAATGTGATAAATCTAAATCAAAACCAATTGAAAAAGGCTCCCTTGGGGTAAGATAAATGGACGAAACTAAATTAAGAGAATCCTGTTTATCAGTATCAAAACTTATGCTTGGATACTTGAATATTTGAAGTTCTGAAAAATATCGATAGGTATCCGACCGGTCTTGATCGCTGTAGGGTAATCCTTGTTTGATAAAAATTCCACTGGCTAGAGATTTGGGTTTATAGTTTAACTTTCCATCCGAATACAGGGTCAAAGATTTGTATTGAAGTGTATCAGTGTAGTTAGAGAACCCCTTATTTGGATTTTCTACATAAATATTTATTTTTTTTACCTTTTGTATAATATAAGGAACTTCTACAATCCTGTTTTGTTCTCTTTTGGCTTCGTTTTTTATTATAACTTCAATAGGAATTTTGAGGTCTTTTCCTAGGCTATCTAGATAAGCTTTGAATCGTATGGATTTTTGTTGGAAATTTTGAATTCCATTATTTCGAAATAATTTTACTAAACGGTCCCGTTCTTTATCAAAATTTTCAACTTCAAAAACTGCACCTTCTTGAATAAAACTATTCTTTATATTTTGTTCGTAAATTGAATCTAAATCAGAGGAATAAATTGTTTTTGTTTTTTGATCTATGATAAAAGGCTCTCCAGTTTTAATCTTGTAAGTTGCTTTCATTTTTTGTGGCTTTAAGCTGTCAATTGACACCTTTGTGCTTGTATTAAAAAAGCCTTTGTTTTTGTAATATTGTTCCAGTCTTTTGGAGGTGTTAATCAAATTATTTTCAGAAAAAATTGAAGGCTGTTCTCCAGACTTTTTCAACCAAGAGTTAAAATTGTTTTTGTGTTTTCTTAATTGATTGATTTGTTTTTCAGAATAGGTTTTCGATAAACGCTCAATGCGTTTGGGTTTTTTGTTTAGCCAATCATCAAAAACACTATCTGGATTTTTTTCTGCCAAATTGTAAATGTGTAACTTTAAGGGAATACCAAAAAGAGTTTTGTTTGGTGGAGAAACGCTGAGTTGCTTTGCTAAATCTTGTTTTAGGGAGACTCCGTTTTTGAAAAAATTCTCTTGAACCAATAGGTTTTGACTGGAATCAATGTTTTTTGTACTACTACATTTGTAGAAGCAAAGGGTTAACAAACCTAGAATGATTATTTTTGTATGCTTCCTTATCAAAGTAACACCTAATTTAAGGCAAAAATACATCATTTTATGATTACAAAGAATGAAATCAAACGAATCAAAAATTTACAACATAAAAAGAATCGAAAAGAAGAAGGTCTTTTTATTGCAGAGGGTAAAAAAACGGTCTTAGATTTATTGAAATCAGGATGTAAAGCAGAGATAATTTATGCAGTTGATGAAATTCAAAATACCGATTTCATTAGTGTAACTCCAAAAGAGATGGAGCGGATTTCTTTATTGAAATCTCCAAGTAAAGTTTTAGGTGTTTTTCATATTCAAAATCAAAAAAAGCATTCTCAGAAAGGTGTAATTATGGTTCTTGACGGAGTTACAGATCCCGGAAATTTAGGAACGATTATTAGACTTTGCGATTGGTTTGGTATTTCCTCGTTGATATGTTCTCCCAACACGGTTGATTGTTATAATCCTAAAGTTGTTCAAGCAACAATGGGATCTTTGTCAAATGTTATTTGTGTTTATACTGATCTTGTAGCTTTTCTTAAAAAATCAAACAAACCAATTTATGGGGCATTCATGGAAGGGGGTTCAATTTATGAAACTTCACTTGACACAGAAGGGATACTAGTAATGGGAAGCGAGTCTCACGGAATATCTAAAGAAGTCACAGAGAGTATTCAACACAAGCTAACAATACCTCGTTTTGGTTCTGCTAGCGGGGCTGAAAGCCTAAATGTTGCTCTCGCAGCTGCGATAATTTTGGGTCAAGCTTTTAAGCCCTAATCATTCAAAAGTAAAGTTGACTATAAGCCCTTGAGTGAATAATCTATCAATGTTCGAAGTCCATGGACTTATAGGGTCATTGTCTTGAATGATTTCATTATCTATCGAAAAAACCCCTCGAATTGATGGAGAAAACTTGAAGTATGGTAAATAAAAGTCAATTCCAAAACCAATTTCATAGTTATAAGTTTGTTTTATTACCCGAAAAATATTGTTGGAATTATCGTCTTTATTTTTAGCATTACTGGAAAGGTTAAACGATGTTGAAATACCTCCTACAAGAAAAGGTCTGAAGTTATTGACCCTTTCTGAGCTGAATTTCACCAAGAATGGAAGGTGAATATAGGTAGACTTTATTTCTCTCAGATAATCTTGATCTGTCACAAGCCCGGGTGTAGCTGTTGGATAAATAAAATCTCGTTGAGAATAATAGAGCCCCGGTTCAAACCGAAGGTTTAAAAATTTATTAATTCGCATATCCCCAATTAAACCTACGTTAAACCCTAAGTTTTTAACTATTTCAATATCGGGTAAACCTCTCCCTTTTAATATTGGAGATCCAGAATAATCCCTGACGTATTGAATTTTATAACCAAATTCGTTAAGACCAAAGAAGTAACCATAATGTAAAAATTTCTCATCAAAATCTTGAAGGTTTTGAATCCGTTCTCGAACGGTTGGATATTGAGCATAAGAAGATTTAATCCCAACAAGTAAAAGGATTATAATGAAGAGTAATAATTTTAGATTAAGGTTTTGTGGCACAATATATTGAAGCAACCCCTAAGGTTTGTGGGTGATCCTCTACTTCTATAAACCCAATTTTCTTTAAAATATTGTTGAAATGTTTTCCGTAAGGAAAAACAGCGGCAGAATCGGAAAGATATCTATAGGCAGCTTGGTCGCGAGTAAAGAGTTTACCCATTAGGGGAACTAAGAATTTTGTGTAAAGTGAGTAACCTTGTTTAAAGGGAAATTTAGTAGGTACAGCTGTTTCTAAAACCACTATGGTTCCCCCAGGTTTTAAGACTCTTAATAATTCAGATAGCCCCAATTCCAGGTTTTCAAAATTACGAACTCCAAAAGCTACTGTTACAGCATCGAATGAATCGTCTTTATACTTTAATGCTTCACTATCTCCCAGAACCATTTCTATAGTATTTTCTAGTTTTTGAGCATTTACTTTGTCCTTACCCTTGGCAAGCATTCCCGGTGAAATATCAAGACCAACGATTTTTGAGGCTTCTGTTTTATTTAGTGCTAAAGCCAAGTCTCCTGTTCCAGTTGCAATATCTAGAATACGATCGGGTTTTTTGGGTATTAAAATTTGAACAACTCTTTTTCTCCATTTAACATCAATTCCTAGTGAGATTAATCGATTCAAAAAGTCGTAATTTGATGAAATTCTATCAAACATTTTTGTAACCTGTTTTTTTTTGGAGCCTTGTTGGTTAGCATAAGGGGTAATACTTTTTTTCATACAATGCAAAGATATGTAATGGACTGATTTTATCAGCTATTTAGATCTCATTATTCATGATAAACTAACGTATGAATATAATTTAAATTTAGGAGAATCACATTTTTGAGCAAACTCTAAACTAATTAGTATATTTGTTCTGAGTTTATCGAATATCACTCTATGAAAATAATTATAGCAGGGGCTGGGGAAGTTGGGTTTCATCTTGCTAAACTTCTTTCTTTCGAATCCCAAGATATTACCCTTATTGACACCGATAAGGAGCGTCTCAATTATGCCGAAAATAATTTAGATATAAAAACCATAAAAGGAGATGCATGCTCTTTGTCTTTAATCAAAGATGCTGATGTTGGAAACTCAGACCTTTTTATTTCAGTTACTGCAAAAGAAACTACCAACATAACTATTTGTGCTTTGGCCAAGCAATTGGGTTGTAAAAAAACTCTTGCTCGTATCTCTAGCATTGAATTCATTAATGCTACTGAGGGGGTAAGTTTTTCTGATTTAGGTGTAGATGAGCTTTTTTCACCAGAAGAATTAGCAGCAATCGAAATACAACAATTATTAGATCAGTCAGCATTTAGCGATAGTTATGAGTTTGAAAATGGCGAACTTACCCTTATCGGAACTAAATTAGATACTTCAGTTCCTTTTGTAGGAAAATCGGTAAAAGAAGCAGCAAGCATATTTCCAGATATACATTTTATGCCTATTGCTTTACAACGTAAAGGAACACAGTATACGATAATACCGCGGGGAGATACAGTTTTTGAAGCCAATGATCAAGTTTATTTTATAACCCTAAAAGAGGGAGTAGAAGAGTTATATAAGTTGACGGGAAAAACCAAAGAATCGATAAAAAACATCATGATTTTGGGGGGAGGGAAAATAGGTTTGAACACTGCGAGAGAGTTGTGCGAAAAAAAATTCAACGTTACTATTGTAGAACAAAATAAAGCAAAGGCTTTTGAAATAGCTGACCAGCTTCCTAATGCAATGGTAATTCACGGAGATGGAAGGAGTGTAGAACTTTTGGAAGAAGAGGATATTGATTCAATGGATGCTTTTATATCGGTTACAGAAAATTCTGAAACCAACATCATGTCTTGTTTAATGGCTAAGTCAAAAAAAGTTAAAAAAGCGATTGCCTTAGTAGAGAATATGGATTACTTTCAACTATCCCATTCTATAGGAATAGATACCTTAATCAATAAAAAATTACTCACAGCAAATAACATTTTTAGATACATAAGAAGGGGAGAGGTAGTTGATATGACAACATTGACAAACATGAATGCTGAAATTTTAGAATTTATTGTAAAACCAGAATCTAAAGTCAACGGTTTAAGTATTCGGGATATTAATTTTCCAAGATCAGCAACAATCGGTGGGGTAATTAAAGATGGTAGAGGTGCTATTGTTCTAGGAGATTATATTATAGAGGCAGGTGATCGAGTTGTCGTTTGCTGCCTACCTCGAGCGATTCGAAAAGTAGAAAGTTTGTTTCAGTAAGATGCACAAAATCAATAAACAAATCATAGCAAACCTCATGGGAGTGCTACTCCTTTTCAATGGAGGGTTTATGTTATTGTCTTCTCTCGTAAGCTTATTGACTGACGATGGGGTAACTTTTGAACTTACTTTTGCAGCATTCTTAGTTTTGTTTTTAGGGGTTTTTATAATGCTTTTGTCACGAAATCACAGCAAGCAAATTCAAAAAAGAGAAGGCTATATTGTGGTTAGTTTTGGGTGGATTTTGATGTCGTTGTCTGGAATGCTTCCCTATCTTTTTTCAGGGGTTATTCCCGATGTTTCATCTGCATTTTTTGAAACAATGTCTGGCTATACAACTACAGGATCCTCTGTATTAAATGATATTGAATCTGTGCCCAAGGGCATTTTGTTTTGGAGAAGTACAACGCATTGGATTGGAGGTATGGGAATCATAGTTTTGGCAATAGCAATTTTACCACTATTGGGCATAGGTGGGATGCAATTGTTTGCTGCAGAGGCACCAGGACCTAGCAGTGATAAGTTGCACCCAAGAATTACAGATACTGCAAAACGGTTGTGGTTTATTTATTTTGGATTTACATTGATCGAGACCCTGCTCTTGTTTTTTGCGGGGATGAGTTTATTTGATGCAATTAATCATGCCATGAGCACAATTTCTACAGGAGGATTTTCTACCAAAAACTCAAGTGTTGCTTTTTGGAATGACACCCCTATTATTCAATACATCATTACTTTTTTCATGATTATTGCAGGAACTAATTTTGTCTTGAGTTATTTTGCTTTTACAGGAAAAGTCCAAAAAATTCTTCATGATCAAGAATTTAAGTATTTTATTTTTTTTATTGGTATAGCAACCTTGTTAGTAACTACTGTGTTGTTTGGGCAAGTTGATTTAAAATTAAGTTCTTTTGATCATCCTCAAGTATTGGGAACTCTTGAAAGTTCATTCCGACACGCTTTTTTCCAAATAGTTGCTGTAATAACCACCACTGGGTTTGTAACTGCTGATTTTACATCATGGACTCCCTTTTTAACTATTTTGTTTTTTGGTTTTATGTTTATTGGAGGTTCTGCAGGATCTACTTCTGGCGGAATTAAAGGGGTACGCCATTTATTGATGATAAAGAGTGGTTTTTTAGAATTCAAACGCGCCCTTCACCCCAATGCAATAATTCAGCCAAGGCATAACGGTTCGATCCTAAAAGAAGAAATAATTCATAATATTTATGCCTTCTTTATCCTCTATATGTTGTCTTTTATTTTTGGAGCTTTAGTTTTTGCATCTTTAGGATTGGACTTTGAATCAGCCATTGGTGTTGCAGCTTCAAGTTTAGGAAATGTTGGACCAGCATTGGGTAATTTTGGCCCCTCATTTTCATACAGCGAATTGCCTTTACTAGGGAAATGGTGGGCTTCTTTTCTGATGCTTTTAGGGAGATTAGAACTTTTTACCGTTTTGATTTTGTTCACACCATTTTTTTGGAAAAAGAACTAATAATCATATTTATTTTTCCAACGTTTTTTTAAAAATAGACGAATGGTTTCTTCTTTAGAATTTTGTCCAGGTTCATAAAATTTAGTTTTACTAATTTCTTGTGGTAAAAATTCTTGTTCAACAAAGTTCATTTCATAATCATGAGCATATTGGTATCCCTCACCATAGTTTAAATCTTTCATAAGTGAACTGGTAGCACTTCTAAGCGGTAAGGGAACTTGCAAACTTCCAGTATCATTTAAGAATTCTTGAGCTTTTCCAATGGCCTTATAACTTGCATTGCTTTTTGGGCTGGTTGCTAAATAAATTACACATTGACTCAAAATAATTCGAGCTTCGGGATATCCAATTGCTGCAACTGCTTGGAAGGTATTGTTTGCTAAAACAAGTGCTGTCGGATTCGCATTTCCAATATCTTCGGATGCCAAAATTAGTAATCTACGAGCAATAAACTTAACTTCTTCACCCCCTTCAATGAGTCGTGCTAACCAGTAAACTGCTGCATTGGGGTCACTGCCTCGGATGGACTTGATAAAAGCTGATATTATGTCGTAATGTTGATCACCATTTTTATCAAACAAAACCGTTTTGGTTTGTGCTTTTTCTAGTACAATTTCATCGGTAATATTAATTCTATTTCCTTCCTGACTCATCACTACAAGTTCAAGAAGAGATAACATTTTTCGGGCATCACCTCCCGATAATTTCAGGAGCGCCTGATCTTCGGTTAGAGTTATTTTTTTTTCTTTTAGAATTTCATCTTCTTGAATTGCGCGTTTTAGAAGAAGTTGAAGATCTTCTTTGAGAAGAGGATTAAGTGTGTAAACTTGACAACGGGAAAGTAAGGCTTTGATTACCTCAAAACTTGGGTTTTCTGTTGTAGCTCCAATCAAGGTTACAAACCCCTTTTCGACTGCGCCTAAAAGAGAATCTTGCTGAGATTTACTAAATCGATGGATTTCATCAATGAACAACAAAGGACCTTTTTGAGTAAAAAGCCCCCCACTTTTTTTTGCTTTATCAATAATTTCGCGGACTTCTTTTACACCAGAATTTATTGCTGAAAGGCTATAAAAGGGGCGATCGTTTGTTTTAGCCATCAATGTAGCTAGAGTCGTTTTTCCAGTCCCAGGAGGACCCCAAAGTATTAGTGAGGGTAGTTGTCCTGTTTTCAATATAGGAAGCAATGCACCTTTGGGTCCAATCAAGTGTTGTTGACCAGCATATTGGTCAATCGTTTTTGGACGCATACGTTCTGCTAAAGGTGCTATCATAGCACTAAGATAGTTAAGTTAAGAGAATTTACGTTGTCTTCTAATTTCGTAGAGCACACATCCGCAAGCAACAGCAACATTTAGCGAGGCTATGACTCCTTCCATCGGAAGTTTAGCTTTTTCAGTTACAACATTCAAAATTCCTTTTGAAATTCCTTTTTCTTCAGACCCCATAATTAGGGCAATGGGTTTCTTGAGATCTTTTTGATAAATGGTATCTGAAACCTTTTCTGAAATAGCAAGGGATTCAATGTCATAAGCTTTTAACAAATAAATGGCATCTTTTAAGTGATCTACTTTGGCAATGGGCACCGAAAATAAGGCTCCTGCTGAGGTTTTAATTGTATCGGAATTGATTCTAGCACTTCCTGTTTGTGGAAGTATAATTCCAGCAACTCCTGTGGCTGATGCAGATCGAATGATAGCCCCCAAATTCCTGGTGTCTGTAATATTGTCTAGAAGTAAAAATATAGGAGCTTTTTCCTTTTCTAAAACCTCTTCAATCAAGGGTTCTAAATCCCAATAGGAAATAGGTGAGATGGTAGCAACTGCTCCCTGATGATTTTTATTTGAAAAGCGATCAAGACGTTCAATAGGGACATAGCTATGTGCTACTTTTTTTTCGCGAAGTAAATATTCAAGTTGCTTAAAAAGAGGGCTTCTTTGGTCTTTTAATAAAAATATTTTTTCAATATTTTGATTTGCTTCTATGCATTCTATTATGGCACGAACGCCGAAAATCTCTTGTGTGTCCATTTTAAATTTTTATCAAAGCTAGTTGTTTCTTATCGTACCTAAAAGAATAATTTTTAAAAAATAGTCAAAAAAAAAGGCTGCCGTTCGGCAGCCTTTTTAAATAATCTAAATTAGATTAAAATAATGGAGTTGGTTGAAAAAATGTCGGGAGTGGAGTCGGAACACTTTCGTTAGTATCAACCTCATTTTGTGGATAAAGGAAACGTTGAGGATATGCTGTAGCCGCAGTACTTCCTGTTTTGTTAGGAACACCTATCAAATTTCCAGTTCTTCTTAAATCATGGTATGAAACTAATTCACCTATTAAGGTGATATATTTTTCTTCCATAATTTCCGCTAGCAAAGTAGCCCCCGTCGATGTTGATAATGGGAATCCAGTAGCATCAGAACCATAATCAATGGCTAACTGAGCTCTAACATTATTTAAGTGCGTTAATGCTGCAGCGTTGTTACCTAATCTTTGTTCTGCCTCTGCAAGAATGAGTTCATTCTCATAATAGGTAGCTATAGGAGCAGGTGACGTCTGAGAATATCTACCACCATCATTTGTATTAATCAAAGTACGGTAAGATGGTTCTCCTGGAGTACCATCGGCTAGGAAGTAACTTGCATAGATTAAGTTATTTCCTGGAGTAGCGAGTCTTCTGGCTGTTGTTCCATCCAACAAATTTGCTAAATGTGAATCTGTAGCAACTAAGTAATCTTGTCTTTGATCAATAACAAACTGATACATTAAGTTTCTGTTGTATTGAGCAGTTCCATGTTGAGTTACTAAATCACTAGCTGTAGTTCGAATTCCAGTTGTTGCAAGTGATTTTGCTTTAGCGTAGTCACCAGATGCTAGAGCAAAACGAGCAGCTAGAGTACGTCCAGCTTCAGCCCATGTTCCTCCAGATAATCTAGATCCTCCGTAACCAGCAGCTATAGTAGCAGCTCCTACATTAGTTATTCCTGTTTCAATAAGAGCAATTCCTCCAGTTACTACTGAAGCTTGACTGTCGTATGCAGGATCAGGATATTCAACAGGGTCTATAGCTTGTGTAAATGGAACATCACCATAAAGTAATGCCATATCTGCATATAAAGTTCCTTGAAGAATTTGTGCAATCCCCTTAACCAAGTCTGATGAAGCCGGATCGGAAATAATTAGTTGAGCGTTTGTGATACCATCAACATATGCATTATTCCACATATTATTGTAGTTTGCTCGGTTTGGTGAGTATGTGTTCAATGTCAAATATTGACGGTCACCTCCACTCATCTGATTATTAAAAACAGCTGCGTAACGTGCATTGTTACTTCCCATGTGTTGCATTACTGCAAGTTGTACCTGACCAATAAGAAGGTCAGCGGAAGCAACTACGAATGCGTTAGGATCACTGTTTATGTCCTCTGTGTAATTTTCGCAACTAACTATTGTTAGCATGGCAAAAATCGGTAAAATTAATTTGTATATTTTCATGTTCATTTATTTAAAATCCAATTCTAAGTGTAGTCAAGAAAGATCGTGTACCAGGATTACTGAAATACTCTAAACCTCTACCTCTTGATGCTCCAGTTAAGTTATTCTCTGGGTCAAAGCCTTCAATGTCAGTCCATGTAAATAAGTTTCTTCCAGATACTGAAAGTACTAATGAATTAACTTTTATGCTCTCAAGAAGAGATTTGTCGAAGCTATAGCTAAGAGTAATTTCTCTTAATTTAACCCAAGAGCCATCCATTATAAAAGGCTCTCCAACATCTCCGAATCCACCACCATTGGTAGTCCACCATTCAGAGTCAATTGCAACTGGCCCACCGCCAAAGTCTTCCAAATATCCACGGAAAGAAGCTCCAGCAGGTATTGGTGTTCCAGCACTGTTTACTATAGTTCCACCAGTATCGTTAACTGTTTTTGCCCCAGTATTTGCATGAACTCCCATGTAGTGTAAAACACCATAAGTTCCATTCCATACGTCATTTCCTTGAGATGTTTCAAACATAGCACTAAAAGAAAAGTTCTTGTAGCTAGCGTTTAATCCAAGACCAGCACGATAGTCTGGGTTAGGGTCTCCAATGCCTACTTCTTTTTCAGAAGCTGCATTTGGGAATCCATTTGAATTAAGTACATATGCTGACGATTTATCTCCTTGAACTACTCTTTCATATACACCACTTCTAAGAACACCGTAAGGGAATCCTTCAGCAATTCCTGAAGAGGTAGATGTAAACCCATTAAGTCCAAAATAAGAACTACCTGCTAAATCTGTCACAACGTTTCTGTTTCTAGTAAAGCTACCGTTAACAGATACATTTAAGTCGTCTGATCTAAGTAGATCAGCTTTGAAGTCAATTTCAATACCTTTGTTGGTTATTGTAGCAGCATTTTGAAGTGAATTTGTAAATCCAGAAGATGGAGTAATTGGTAATGCTAAAATTACATCCTCAGTTTTGTTGTCATACCAAGTAAAGCCTAAAGATACTCGGCTATCAAACATACGAACATCAAAACCTGCTTCTATCTCACTTTTTCTTTCTTCTTTCAAATTTGGATTACCTGCAGTTGTACCTTGTGCGAATGGATTACCGTAAAGACTTCCAGCCAAATCATCACCCCAACTACTTCCAGTTCCACCAGGACCAAATGTTGTTGAAGTAGCATAAGGATTGGCTTCAATTCCAACTTCACCATAAGATACTCTTACCTTACCAAAGTTAAGAAAGTCTGCACCAATTAGATCCGTAATTTTGTAACCAATAGATGCACTGGGGTAGAAAATCACTCCCGCTCCTGGTAATGTAGAAACTCGTTCTCCACGTCCAGTAAGTTCTACCAGAATGTTGTCATATAGCTCAAGGTTGATAAGACCATAGACACCACTTTTTCTTGTTAACGAGGTAAATCCACTTGGAGTAGAATTTAAACCAGTTGTGTTACCTGGATTGAAAAATATCTGATCAGGATTTGTAAAGTTAGCTTCAAAAGCACTTAATCTTCTATAGTTATTTTCATATTGTTGATAACCCACAACGTAATTTATACTTATATCATCGGTTATTTTGTTGTCACCTGTTACGAATAAGTTTAATTGTTGGTTTTTCTCAGTTATACGATCTTCATCCCAAGTTCCATTATTACCACTACCAGCAGATCCTGCAGGTTGATAATCAGTACGGTTATCTTGGTAAAAGTCCATACTATAACGAGCAACAAAGTTTAAGAAACCTAATTTATAGTTCACCTCAGGAGCAAAAATAAAACGGTCAACTGTGTTTACGTTTTGTTGTTGATTGATTGTCCATAAAGGGTTGTTATAGGTAGGCGCAGCATAGTTATATGATCCAGATGCATTATCAAAAGTTCTGTACGATCCAGTTGGTCTACGGTAACTTCTATGTGAATTGGGAGTTTCAAAAGTTGCTGTTCCAACAGTTCTAAAGTTTGTCCCTTGCCAATCACGAATATCAAAATCAGGTGATGTTCTAAGGTAACCTAGGTATAAACCATTTAGGTTAGATCCTGTCTGAACTCGATTGGATTCGATGTTTGTGTACGAAGATGAAATCTTGAACAACAAATTTTCGTTAGCTTGAGTAGTGTTATTCAATTTCAAAGTCGTTCTCTTATAGTCAGAGTTTCCTTGAATGATTCCACTTTGATCAAAGTTGGCGAAAGAAAGATATGTTCTAGACTTTTCGTCTGTGTAAGCTAAGTTTACAGAATTTTCGTAAGTGTACCCGTTTCCGAATACCGCATCTCTGTTTGATTGGTTGTAGATATTTTTGTTATTTTTGGTAACAATATCTCCAATTCTTCTTCCGTCAGGAGTTTCGAATACATTGGTGCTAAAATCATAAACATCAGCTCCACCGGAACGTAATGCTATTTCATCTCCGTAAGTAACTGAAGTAGATTGGTTGTAGTATCCAACTCCAGGGTTACCTGACCAAATACCATCAAATCCCTGTCCCCAAATGTCTTGTTTAGCCCATTCCATGTTAATTTCGTCAACAGAGATAGAAGACTTAACATTTACACTCCAACCTTTAGAGTCAGATGATCCACGTTTAGTTTCAATAACCAACACCCCATTTGCAGCACCAGTTCCATAAATTGCAGCAGCAGAAGCTCCTTTAATTACTGTAACCGAAGCAATGTCTTCGGGGTTAATGTCGTTTAATCGAGACTGTTGAACAACACCACCGGTTGTACCACCAATATTTGCATTAGATATAATTGCACCATCTAATACAATAAGTGGAGAATTGTCTCCGTTGATTGTGTTTTGTCCACGAAGCTGAATGTATGCTCCAGAGCCTGGATCTCCTGAATTACGGGTAATGTTAACCCCAGAAGTTTTTCCAGAAATTCCTTGAAGAACGCCTGACTCACCCGAACGTTGTAATTGATCAACTTCAACTTTGGTAGTAGAAGAAAGATCATCATCTTTTTTCTTCTCTAAACCTAATGCTGTAAGTACAACTTCTTCCAGTTCGTTGTCTGCTGCCAGAGAAACGTTCATGGAATCTGAAGATCCAACATTTTGTTCCGAAGTTTCATAACCAATAAAACTGAACTCTAGCACAGCTCCTTCAGCTACTTCAATGGAATAATTACCGTCAAAATCAGTACTAACACCGTTGCTTGTACCTTTTTCTACAACTGATGCTCCAGGAAGTGGAATTCCACTGTCATCTGAAACAACACCAGTTACTGTTTTTTGCGCCAGGGCGGTGAATGCTACAAGCATCATTGCCGAGGTCATTAGTAATAGTTTTTTCATATTAATATATATAGTTAAAAATTTGTTAACGAAATTATAATAATAATTTAACATTACATGGAAATTTGTTGAATTTTTTTTCGGGGTGCGTACTTATAAAGACACAAACAGGAAAAATAAAAAATTAAAAAATTGATTTACAGATGATTATGTGTTTCCAAAAAAAAGTAGTTTTAGCTTAAAGTAGGATTATTATTTAATTTACAATAGATTTCCTTGTTTCTAATAGTTAACGTCTCAGTTATCTTAGATTATAGGAGATGTTTGGCTTCTGGACAACTAAATTTATTTTAGATTTTTAAGAATATTTTTAAAATGTCAAAAAGTTATTTTTCAAGAATTTGAAATAATTCAATGACTTTTTCTTCAGTTTTAATTTTCTTAAACTCACCTTTTATTTTTTCAATTTTGGAAAGATCTTCCTCAAGAATGTGAGGTATGATATTTTTTAATTTTAAACTTATTTCATTGATAATTTCGCTATCATTTAATAGATAATAGGAATGGATGTCACTA
Source organism: uncultured Flavobacteriaceae bacterium (assembly GCA_943789305.1). Lineage (GTDB taxonomy): Bacteria > Bacteroidota > Bacteroidia > Flavobacteriales > Flavobacteriaceae > Arcticimaribacter. Next base: position 511,438 of record CALSTP010000001.1, read on the forward strand.
AAACGAGGTCTTATATCAGATTCCAATGGAGTTTTTGCTTTTCTTCCTTCGGAAAGTTTCTTTTTGTCTTGTCTAAAAACACTGTAGTGTTGTCCCTCAAAAAGGATAACCAAGTATCCCTCAATTGTCAACCCTTTTTTTGTAATAAAAGTTTTGTATTGATAGGTTTTATTATCGAAGCTTGCTCGAATATCTTTTCTTTTTAAAAGAGCTTCATCTGAACTAAGCTGTTGCTCATTTTTTCCAATTTCAATTTCATCATTATAACCGTTGTATCTCAGCCATATTTCATTTTCATCTTCAAAATTTTTTATATTTAAACTCCCTTTTTGAAAAGAATCATCGAAATATGGACTTCCTTCGGTTAAAGACAAGTCAAGTGTTGCACTATTCATTTTCTGAGCCATTATTTTTACAGCTTCGAAACTGATAGAATTATTTAGACTTATTTGATTATTGTTTTGACTTTTAGCGGATGTACTTATCAAAAAAAGTACAAGTAGAGCATTTAAATATTTCATTTTTTAAAGGTATTAAAAAAATTAATCTGTTTAAATATCAGTTTTTAAAATAAAATATAATTACAAATATACCCCTTTTTTTCTTGATGACTCTCAAATTTAAATGGGTGTAAGATTCATTTAAATTAACCAGATCTAAGAATTATTTTGATTTTTTTTTCAATTATTGTCACAAAATATGGAGACTTTAGTAATTTTGAAAAATTGTGTATCATTTTTTTAGAAATGCTAAAAACTATTTTAAATTTTATTTGAACTCCATGAAAAAATGTTATTTGATCTTTTTGTTACTACTATTTGCCTGCTCAGCGGATCCAGTAGATTCCGAAGTTCCTGTTGATGCTGTTGAGCCTGATCCAGTTGAGGTAGTCGTTCCCGATTATGACAATGACCCCATTTATTCAAAAGGAAGACCAAACCTTCTGAATTCTTATTGGGATGTTTTCAAGGAATCTGCTGCTTTATATGACATCGATCTTTCACACATTGAGGATGTCCAATTTATTTCGACAGATTTACCCGATAATGTTGCAGGAAGAGCCAACGGATCTTGTGAAGATTATGTAAGGATTTTGATTGACGAAACTACCTTTAGAAATCTTGATACAGGAGAGCAAATATTTTTGATGTATCACGAACTAGGTCATGATGTCTTTAACGCATCTCATGATGGGGGGGGACTCATGGCTCCTAACATTCGTTCGATTGAATACAACCTGTTTCAAACAGAAGTCAGTGATTTTTTCACTAAGGTCGATTTTATTGAATGGACCGATGAAGAATGTGAAATTATTCGAGGTCTAACAGATGATTAAAAATTAATCGACATAAATTTTCAGTAAACTTTTAAATCACATTAAATTTATAATCTTATCGATATTCCATGTCAATTAACTGTTTTACAGAGCGAGTAAATGAGTTCGCTCACAAAGCAAAACCATTTTTCTTTGTTATTGACTTTGAGAAAAAAAAACCTTTAGTATATACTCTTGAGCAGGCAGCAAATAAAAATGTTTTTTTTGATATTGGTGGGCAAAAAAACTTTCAACAATTTTCTCAGACAAATAAAAGGTTTGAGATTATTCCCAAAACCATTATTGAAGATCGCTACAAAAGAGCTTTTGAACAAGTACAGGAACACATTATTAAAGGGGATAGTTATCTTTTGAATCTTACTTTTCCCTCTGAAGTTTTTTTTAAGGGTACTTTAAAAGAACTTTTTCTTGCATCTAAATCCCCTTATAAGTTATTTTTTAAAAATCAATTCGTTAGCTACTCTCCAGAATGTTTTGTAAAGATTATGGGAGATGAGATTTTCTCATATCCCATGAAAGGAACTGTTTCTGCAACACTTCCTAATGCTGAGGAACTTCTTTTAAAAAATCACAAAGAAATTGCAGAACACGCTACTATTGTTGATCTTATTAGAAATGACCTTTCTCTTTATGCCAAAAAAGTTCGAGTGAATCGTTTTCGTTACCTCCATCGCATTGTTACCCAACAAGAAGATTTATTCCAAGTCAGTTCTGAAATTCAAGGCGAGCTCAGAAATGACTGGCGTTCCAATTTAGGAAACATCATATGGGACATGTTACCAGCAGGATCAGTTTCAGGAGCTCCAAAAACTAAAACTTTAGAAATAATCGAATCAGTAGAAGAAAGTCCCAGGGGATATTACACGGGTGTTTATGGTTTTTTTGACGGACAAAACCTCGACAGTGCTGTTGCCATACGTTTTCTTGAACAATACAATGGAAACTATTTTTATCGAAGTGGAGGAGGAGTGACTGCTCAGAGCAATTGTGAAGAAGAATATCAAGAACTTTTAGATAAAATCTATGTACCCACTTTTTGAATCAATTCGAGTAGAAGGAGGGCAGTTACATTTGCTTCATTACCACCAGGATCGTATGGCACGCGCATATAATCAACTCTACAAAAAGAAGTGCCCATGGAAGTTAGAGGCCATGCTTCTCAATCTTCCAAGAACGGGATTACATAAACTTCGGTTTCTGTACAATGATCAAAACTTTTCTTATGAAATTGCTTCCTATCAAACCCGTACAATCACATCCCTAAAGCTCTTCGAGATTGGTGATTATCGATACGATTTAAAGTTTACCAATCGCTCGTTCTTGAATGAAGCCTTTTCGCTTCGTGGATCTTGCGATGACGTATTGATGACCAGAAAGGGCTACATTACCGATACTTCATATTGCAACATTATTTTGTTTGATGGAGTCCAATGGGTAACTCCAGCTCAGCCTCTTTTTGAAGGAGTGCAACGACAATTTTTGTTGGATCAAAAAACGATTGTATCTCAACAGATTCATACAAGCGAACTTTATAATTTCCAATCGTTTATGCTCGTAAATGTAATGCGGATATTTGATAAAAGGTTTTTATTATCGACCGAAAGAATACAAAAAACCACTTCAAAGACTAGTTAAATAGAATTTTAATTAAACGCTTAACTATTTTAAAAGGGTGATTGTATTGTTTGAATACTGCAATTATTTCCTCCCTAAAAATCCTTTTTATTTAAATCAAAAGGTTCAATTCAAAACTTTTGTTAATAAAATTCAAAAGAAGTGATGTATTTTAGGTGAAATCAGTTTGAATCCAAAAAAAAAAGTTTTACATTTGCAGCCCTTTAAAAAGGGAAAAAATATAAAATTATATATGCCAACTATTGCACAATTAGTACGAAAAGGAAGAGTCACCATTACCAAGAAGAGTAAATCGGCTGCTTTGGATTCGTGTCCACAAAGGAGAGGAGTATGCACACGTGTTTACACGACTACCCCGAAAAAACCGAACTCAGCGATGCGTAAAGTAGCGCGTGTTCGATTGACTAACGGAAAGGAAGTCAACGCATACATCCCTGGAGAAGGACATAACCTCCAAGAGCACTCGATAGTATTGGTTCGTGGCGGAAGAGTTAAAGATTTACCAGGAGTTCGTTATCACATCGTAAGAGGAGCACTTGATACAGCCGGAGTTGAAGGCCGTCTTCAGAGAAGATCCAAATACGGAGCCAAGCGACCCAAGAAGTAAAAAAACACTAACTCTTTAAGCATTTATTATGAGAAAAAGACAAGCCAAAAAACGTCCCCTTTTACCGGATCCAAAATTCAATGATCAATTGGTAACGCGTTTTGTAAATATGATTATGTGGGACGGAAAAAAGTCAGTTGCTTTCCGAATTTTTTATGACGCTATGGCGATTGTAGAAGAACGCAACCAAGACGAAGAAAAAACACCATTAGAAATTTGGAAAGAAGCATTGTCCAATGTGATGCCACATGTAGAAGTACGTAGTCGTCGTGTTGGTGGGGCAACCTTCCAAATTCCAATGCAAATTCGTCCAGACCGAAAAGTATCCCTTGCAATGAAGTGGATGATTTCTTATGCTCGAAAGCGTAACGAAAAAACCATGGCTTTGCGTTTAGCAAATGAAGTACTTGCAGCTTCTAAAGAAGAAGGTGCTGCTGTCAAAAAGCGTCTAGATACGCACAAAATGGCAGAAGCAAACAAGGCTTTTTCACACTTTAGATTCTAAACGTAAACAACAACTATTGATTTATTTATCATGGCAAGAGATTTAAAATTTACTAGAAACATTGGAATTGCAGCGCATATTGATGCGGGTAAAACCACGACTACAGAACGCGTATTATTTTATACCGGAGTAAGTCATAAGATAGGAGAAGTGCACGATGGTGCAGCAACAATGGACTGGATGGAGCAAGAGCAAGAGCGTGGAATTACCATTACCTCTGCTGCTACAACCTGTACTTGGAACTTCCCGACAGAGCAGGGTAAGCCCATTGATGGATCTAAACCCTATCATTTTAACATTATTGATACTCCCGGTCACGTTGATTTTACCGTTGAAGTTAACCGATCACTTCGTGTACTCGATGGGTTGGTTTTCTTGTTTTCAGCAGTTGATGGTGTAGAGCCACAATCTGAAACCAATTGGAGATTAGCTGACAACTACAAAGTACCTCGTATTGGCTTTGTAAACAAAATGGATCGTCAAGGATCAAATTTCCTCGGCGTTTGTAACCAAGTAAAAGATATGTTGAAGTCTAATGCAGTTCCAATTGTATTGAATATTGGAGATGAAGAAGACTTTAAGGGTATCGTTGACTTAGTAAAGAACCGTGCGATTGTATGGCATGATGACAACTTTGGATCTACCTTTGATGTAGTGGAGATTCCAGACGACATGAAAGAAGAGGCAAAAAAGTACCGAGCACTTCTTATTGAAGAAGTTGCAGGGTATGACGAAAACCTTCTTGAAAAATTTATGGAAGACGAAGAATCAATTACTGAAGATGAGGTGCACGCAGCATTAAGAGCAGCAGTAATGGACATGTCGATCATTCCTATGGTCTGTGGATCTGCCTTTAAAAACAAAGGAGTACAATTCTTATTAGACGCTGTATGTCGTTATTTACCTTCTCCAGAAGATAAAGATGCAATTGTAGGTACTGATCCAAGTTCAGGAGAAGAGATTTCAAGAATACCATCCATCAAGGATCCATTTTCTGCTTTGGCATTTAAAATTGCTACCGATCCTTTTGTTGGTCGTTTAGCATTCTTCCGTGCATATTCTGGTCGCTTAGATGCAGGTTCTTATGTGTTGAACAACCGATCAGGAAAAAAAGAGCGTATTTCTCGTATTTACCAAATGCACTCCAACAAACAAAACTCTATCGATTATATCGAAGCAGGAGATATTGGAGCAGCTGTAGGATTTAAATCCATCAAAACAGGAGATACGTTATCCGCTGAGAAGAGTCCGATTATATTAGAATCAATGGATTTCCCAGATCCTGTAATTGGTATTGCTGTTGAACCGAAGACCAAAGCCGATGTTGACAAACTCGGGATGGCTCTTGGTAAGCTAGCAGAAGAAGATCCAACATTCCAAGTAAAAACAGATGAAGCCTCTGGCCAAACCATTATTTCTGGAATGGGAGAACTTCATTTAGATATTATTGTTGATCGTTTACGCAGAGAATTTAAAGTTGAAGTGAACCAAGGTCAGCCACAAGTTGAGTACAAAGAAGCATTGACTGCTCAAGCAGATCACCGTGAAGTTTACAAAAAGCAATCTGGAGGTCGTGGTAAATTTGCAGATATTGTATTTACAATTGAGCCAGCAGAAGAAGGTAAATCAGGCCTTGAGTTTGTTAACCTTATAAAAGGAGGTAACGTACCTAAAGAATACATTCCTGCCGTAGAAAAAGGATTTAAAGATTCCATGAAAAATGGACCTTTGGCTGGTTTCGAAGTTGATGCAATGAAAATCACACTCAAGGATGGATCATTCCATCCCGTAGATTCCGATTCTCTATCCTTTGAATTGGCAGCAAAAATGGGCTTCAAAGCTTCAGCAAAAGCTGCTAAAGCAGTAATTATGGAGCCGATCATGAAAGTTGAAGTATTGACTCCCGAAGAAAATATGGGAGATATTGTAGGAGATCTTAACAAACGTCGTGGTCAAGTAAACGCCATGGATGATCGTGCTGGTTCTAAGGTTGTAAAAGCTTTAGTTCCTTTATCAGAAATGTTCGGATATGTAACCTCATTAAGAACACTTTCATCTGGTAGAGCAACATCTACCATGGAATTTTCACATTATGAAGCAACACCATCAAACATTTCGCAAGAAGTTATAGCGGAAGTTAAAGGTCAACAATCTTAAATCATTAGTACGATGAGTCAAAAAATTAGAATTAAATTAAAATCTTACGATTACAACTTAGTAGACAAGTCTGCTGATAAAATTGTAAAAACAGTAAAAACTACTGGTGCTGTGGTAACAGGTCCAATACCATTACCAACACACAAAAAAATCTTTACTGTTTTACGTTCACCACACGTTAATAAAAAATCAAGAGAGCAATTCAAATTGTGTTCGTATAAACGTTTGTTGGACATTTACAGTTCTTCATCTAAAACAATTGATGCGCTGATGAAACTTGAGTTACCAAGTGGAGTAGAAGTAGAAATCAAAGTTTAAGTTCAAGAACAAAGAAAAAAAGAATAAACATTAATTAAATAATCAATATGTCTGGGTTAATAGGAAAAAAAATCGGTATGACTAGCCTCTTCGACGAGCAAGGGAAGAACATTCCTTGTACGGTGATCGAGTTAGGTCCATGCGTGGTTACCCAAGTCAGAACCGAAGAGGTTGACGGGTATAGCGCTCTTCAACTTGGTTTCGATGACAAGGCAGAAAAGAGAGCAACTAACGCTGCTCTTGGGCATTTCAAAAAAGCCAATACTGTACCTAAGAAAAAAGTCGTTGAGTTCCAAGATTTTGAAGAAGAGTACAAATTAGGAGACACATTAACAGTAGACCTTTTTCAGGAAGGTGAATTTGTTGATGTATCTGGAACATCAAAAGGAAAAGGGTTTCAAGGGGTTGTAAAACGCCATGGATTTGCCGGAGTAGGTCAAGCTACACACGGCCAGCACAACCGTTTACGTGCGCCTGGATCAATTGGAGCGGCTTCTTATCCTGCCCGTGTATTCAAAGGAATGCGTATGGCAGGTCAAATGGGAACTGACAAAATAAAAGTACAGAACTTAAAAGTGTTAAAAGTAGTTGCTGATAAAAATCTACTTGTTGTTAAAGGAGCAGTTCCTGGCCACAAAAACGCTTATGTAATCGTTGAGAAATAATGGAAGTAGCTGTAGTAGACATTCAAGGAAAAAAAACAGGCAGGAAAGTAAAACTTTCTAAGACTGTTTTCGGTATTGAGCCTAACACACACGCTGTTTATTTAGATGTTAAATCACATTTAGCAAACAAACGTCAAGGAACGCACAAAGCCAAGGAGCGTGGTGAAATCAAAGGAAGTACACGTAAAATCAAAAAACAAAAAGGAACAGGTACGGCTCGTGCAGGTTCTATAAAAAACCCATTGTTTAGAGGTGGAGGTCGTGTTTTTGGACCACGTGTTCGTAATTATAGTCAAAAAGTAAATAAAAAAGTTAAACGATTAGCACGCAAATCTGCCCTCACAATTAAGGCTCAAGAAAACGCTATAATCGTATTAGAAGACTTTCAATTTGATGCTCCAAAAACCACTAACTATCTCAATGTATTGAAGTCTTTAGGGCTTGAAAACAAAAAGTCAGTAGTAGTGTTGGCTGAGCCAAATAAAAATGTATATTTGTCATCTCGCAATATTAAAAATTCTCAAGCCATAACAAGCTCAGAATTAAACACTTACAAGATAGTAAATACCAACAGTTTGGTTTTATTAGAAAGTGCAATTGCAGGAATAGAAACCCTTTTGAATAAAGCATAGCGTTATGAGTATTTTAATCAAGCCTATCATTACCGAGAAAGCAACAGCAGATAGCGAAATGAATAATTGCTACACTTTTCTTGTGTCTCCGACTTCTAACAAGGTTGAGATCAAGAAAGCAGTAGAAGCAACATACGGAGTTTCTGTAGAAAAAGTAAGAACCCTAAAATATGGCGTAGAACGTAAAACAAGATACACCAAAACGGGTCTGCAACAAGGAAAAACAAATAGCACCAAAAAAGCAATCATTCAGGTTGCCGAAGGGGATGCTATTGATTTTTATAGTAATCTTTAACAGCGTCACATGTCAGTTAGAAAATTAAAACCGATAACACCCGCGCAGCGTTTTAGAGTAGTAAATGGATTTGACGCAATTACTACTGATAAGCCGGAGAAGAGTTTGTTGGCTCCGAAAAAGCGTAGTGGTGGAAGAAACAACACAGGTAAAATGACCATGCGTCACGTAGGTGGAGGTCATAAAAAAAGATATCGTATTATCGATTTCAAGCGTAACAAATTTGATGTTGCCGCAGAAGTATTGTCGATTGAATACGATCCAAACCGTACTTCTTTTATTGCATTGTTGCAATACAAAGATGGTGAGAAAAGATACATCATTGCTCAAAATGGTCTTCAAGTAGGGCAGGAAGTTATTTCTGGTGCGTCAGTATCTCCAGAAGTAGGTAACGCCCTTCCTCTTTCGTCTATTCCATTAGGAACAATCATCTCTTGTATTGAACTACATCCAGAAGGAGGAGCTAGTATTGCACGAAGTGCCGGAGCATTTGCTCAGCTTATGGCTCGAGATGGTAAATACGCAACAGTTAAATTACCCTCTGGTGAAACCCGTTTGATTCTAGCAACTTGCATGGCTACCATCGGTGCTGTATCAAACTCAGATCATCAATTACTTGTTTCAGGTAAAGCTGGTCGTTCACGTTGGCTAGGAAGACGACCACGTACGCGTCCTGTAGCTATGAATCCTGTTGATCACCCAATGGGTGGTGGTGAAGGACGAGCATCTGGAGGACACCCCCGTAACCGTAATGGTGTTCCTGCTAAAGGATACCGTACGCGTTCCAAAACTAAAGCGAGTAGTAAATTCATTATAGAACGTAGAAAAAAATAAACAACTATGGCACGTTCATTAAAAAAAGGACCTTATGTACACCACAGCCTTGAAAAAAAGGTAGTGGCCAATGTTGAGTCTAAAAGTAAATCAGTTATAAAAACGTGGTCTCGTGCTTCGTTAATAACACCTGATTTTGTAGGGCAAACAATAGCAGTACACAACGGAAGACAATTTATTCCTGTATACATTACAGAGAATATGGTAGGACATAAACTAGGCGAATTTTCACCAACACGATCATACCGTGGTCATGGTGGAGCCAAAAATAAAGGGAAAAAATAATAGCTCATGGGAAATCGTAAAAGACAATCAGCAGGAGCTATTAAAGAAGCGAAAAAATCGCTTGCTTTTGCTAAACTAAACAACTGTCCGACATCACCACGTAAAATGCGCCTTGTTGCAGATTTGGTACGTGGAGAAGAAGTAAACAAAGCATTAGCTATTTTGAAATTTAACCCAAAAGAAGCTTCCCGAAGAGTAGAGAAGTTACTTCTTTCAGCTTTAGCCAACTGGCAAGCAAAAAATGAAGAAGGTGATATTGAAAAGGCAGCTCTTTTTGTGAAAGAAATTCGTGTGGACGGCGGAAGCATGCTAAAGAGACTTCGACCAGCACCACAAGGAAGAGCACACCGAATTCGCAAGCGTTCGAATCATGTGACTTTAGTTTTAGGATCAAACAATTTAGATAACTAATATGGGACAAAAAACAAACCCAATAGGAATACGTTTAGGAATCATCCGTGGATGGGACTCGAACTGGTATGGTGGAAATAATTACGGTGATAAAATTGCTGAAGATTATAAAATCCGAAAATACATTCATGCACGTTTAGCTAAAGCTAGTGTCTCAAATGTATTCATAGAGCGAACCCTCAAATTGATTACGGTAACGATCACTACAGCACGTCCTGGAATTATTATTGGAAAAGCTGGGCAAGAAGTAGATAAATTGAAAGAAGAGTTGAAGAAAATTACTGCAAAGGAAATTCAAATCAACATTTTTGAAATCAAGCGTCCAGAATTAGATGCGCGATTAGTAGGAGCTAGTATTGCACGACAAATTGAAGGACGTATTTCATACCGAAGAGCAATTAAAATGGCCATTGCAGCTGCAATGCGAATGAATTCGGAAGGAATCAAAATTCAAATTTCTGGTCGTTTAAACGGGGCAGAGATGGCTCGTTCAGAATCCTACAAAGATGGTCGTATTCCATTATCAACTTTTAGAGCAGATATTGACTACGCATTGGTTGAATCACATACTACTTATGGTAGATTAGGAATAAAAGTATGGATCATGAAAGGTGAAGTATATGGAAAGCGTGAACTGTCCCCACTAGTTGGAATGTCTAAGAAAACAAACTCACCAGGTGGATCAAAAAATAATAATTCACGTCAACGACGCAGAAAATAATAGAATAAGTAATTAAGTAGGCAAACATGTTACAACCTAAAAGAACAAAATTCCGTAAAGCGCAGAAAGGCCGAATGAAAGGACTTTCGCAGAGAGGTAATCAACTTTCAAATGGAATGTTTGGTATCAAGTCTCTTGATTCGAAATTTATAACTTCTCGACAAATCGAAGCTGCACGTATTGCTGCTACTCGATACATGAAACGTGAAGGACAGCTATGGATTAAAATATTTCCAGACAAGCCAATAACCAAGAAACCCCTAGAAGTACGTATGGGTAAAGGTAAAGGGGCACCTGAATATTTTGTTGCAGTTGTGAAACCAGGACGTGTCTTATTTGAGATATCGGGGGTACCCTATGATGTTGCTAAAGAAGCACTTCGTCTTGCAGCTCAAAAATTGCCTGTAAAAACTAAATTTATCGTTGCTCGAGATTTTCAAGCTTAATACAACGAACGCATTATGAAACAATCTGAAATAAAAAATCTTTCTTTAGAGGACCTAAGAGATAAGCTAGAAGAGAGTCAAAAACAATTGACCGACATGCGTATGGCGCATGCCATAACTCCGCTAGAAAATCCATTGCAGCTAAGACACGCACGTAAAGTTGTGGCTCGTTTGCTTACTGCTATAACCGAAAGAGAACAAGAAAGCTTAGTATAATGGAAAATAGAAATCTAAGAAAAGAACGAATTGGTGTAGTAACCAGCAACAAGATGGAGAAATCTATAGTAGTAGCTGAGGTTAAACGAGTGAAACACCCCATGTATGGTAAATTCGTTTTGAAAACCAAAAAATATGTTGCACACGACGATACAAACGATTGCAACATCGGTGATACCGTTAAAATCATGGAAACTCGACCTTTGAGTAAATCAAAGTGCTGGAGACTTGTAGAAATATTAGAAAGAGCTAAGTAAGATGTTACAACAAGAATCAAGGTTAAAAGTAGCCGATAATACAGGAGCCAAAGAAGTATTAACAATACGTGTACTTGGTGGAACCAAAAGAAGGTATGCTTCTCTTGGGGATAAAATTGTAGTAACAGTAAAAGAAGCGTCCCCTTCTGGAACTGTTAAAAAAGGACAAGTTTCTACTGCAGTTGTAGTAAGAACTACCAAAGAAGTTCGTAGAGCTGATGGATCTTATATCCGATTTGATGACAACGCATGCGTGCTGTTGAATCCAACTGGAGAAATGATCGGAACACGTGTTTTTGGTCCAGTGGCCAGAGAGTTGCGTGACAAACAGTTTATGAAAATTGTTTCACTAGCACCTGAGGTGCTCTAAGACTCAAGATCATGAATAAAATTAAAATAAGAAAAGGAGATAAAGTTCGAGTAATTGCCGGATCACATAAAGGTGCTGAAGGTGTTGTAGCAAAAGTGCTCCGCGATTCGAACAAAGCAATTGTTGAAGGTGTAAATCTTGTAAAGAAACACGCTAAACCAAGCGCTGAAAATCCTCAAGGGGGAATCCAAGAAATGGAAGCTCCAATCCAAATTTCAAACCTTACTCTTTTAACTTCAGATGGTCAGGCTACTCGTGTAGGTTATCGTATGGAAGGAGATCAAAAAGTACGGTTTGCAAAAAAATCTAATGAAGTAATTTAGTTATGAGCTATCAACCAAGACTAAAGCAAGAATTTAACGATCGTATCGTTAGTGCCCTAACCGAGGAGTTCGGGTATAAAAATGTAATGCAAGTTCCACAGCTAGAAAAAATAGTGCTTAGTAGAGGAGTTGGAGCTGCAGTTTCTGATAAGAAATTAATCGATTATGCAGTAGATGAGTTGACAAACATCACAGGACAAAAGGCTGTTTCAACAATTTCAAAGAAGGATGTAGCTTCTTTTAAATTACGTAAAGGAATGCCTATCGGTGCAAAAGTTACCCTAAGAGGGGAGCGTATGTATGAATTCCTGGATCGTTTAGTAACTGCTGCTTTACCGCGTGTACGTGATTTTCAAGGAGTAAAAGCAACCGGTTTTGATGGTCGTGGAAACTATAACTTAGGAATTACAGAGCAAATTATTTTTCCTGAAATTGATATTGACAAAGTAAACAAAATTAACGGTATGGATATTACCTTTGTAACTTCTGCTAATACAGATAAGGAAGCAAAATCATTGTTGAACGAATTGGGACTTCCCTTTAAAAAGAACTAGCATGGCCAAAGAATCAATGAAAGCTCGTGAAGTAAAAAGAGCTAAAACTGTTGCTAAATATGCTGAAAAGCGTAAAGCCCTTAAAGAAGCTGGGGATTATGAAGCACTCCAAAAACTCCCAAAAAATGCATCGCCTATTCGCATGCACAATCGTTGTAAATTAACCGGAAGACCTAAAGGATACATGCGTCAGTTTGGAATCTCAAGGGTAACTTTTAGAGAGATGGCCAATCAAGGCCTTATTCCCGGTGTAACTAAAGCCAGTTGGTAATAAAATAAAAGAAGCTATGTATACAGATCCGTTAGCAGATTTTTTAACAAGAATTCGTAATGCAAATTCAGCAGGCCATCGAGTGGTGAGCATTCCTGCTTCAAAAATAAAGAAAGAGATCACAAAGATTCTTTTCGATCAAGGATATATCCTCAGTTATAAGTTTGAAGAAACCGATAACAATCAAGGCAGTATCAAAATCGCATTGAAATACGATCAAACTACAAAACAGCCGGTTATTCAAAAGATTCAGAGAATTAGTACTCCTGGTTTACGTAAGTATGCTGGAGCAACAGAACTTCCAAGAATATTAAACGGTTTGGGTATCTCAATAGTTTCAACTTCCAATGGTGTTATGACCGGAAAGCAAGCAACTAAAGATAATGTAGGTGGTGAATTATTGTGTTACGTTTATTAAATTATAAAAGAAAAAACAATGTCTAGAATTGGTAATAATCCGATCAATATCCCAGCCGGTGTAACGGTGGATATTCAAGCAGACAAAGTTGTCGTTAAAGGTAAATTAGGAGAACTTGAGCAAGAATATGCAGGAGTATCTTTCGAATCATCTAACGACACCATCGTTGTTAAAAGAAATACTGAATCCAAAGACCACAAGGCTAAACACGGTTTATATCGAGCATTGTTGGCCAACATGATCGAAGGCGTCTCTGCGGGATTTGTGAAAGAATTAGAATTGGTAGGTGTAGGTTATCGTGCCAGTAATCAAGGTCAAAAATTAGATTTGGCACTTGGTTTTTCTCACAACATTCTTTTGGATGTTGCTCCAGAGGTTAAGGTAGAGACTATTTCTGAAAAAGGAAAAAATCCCATCATCAAACTAAGTTCACACGATAAGCAATTAGTTGGCTTTGTTGCTGCTAAAATTCGATCTTTTCGTCCACCAGAGCCTTACAAAGGTAAAGGAGTTAAGTTTGTAGGTGAACAATTAAGAAGAAAAGCAGGTAAATCTGCATAAGACAAAAGAAATGGCGTTAACTAAAGAAAAAAGAAGATTAAGAATCCGCAGACGTATTCGCAAAACCATTAGTGGATCTGAAGTGGCTCCACGTTTATCCGTGTTTAGAAGCAATAAAGAAATTTATGCTCAGTTGATTGATGACTTAAGTGGTAAAACAATTGTAGCAGCTTCTTCCAGAGATAAAGAAATTGAAAAAAATGATAATAAATCAAACACTGCTGTAGCCGTTGGTAAACTTATTGCCGAAAAAGCTTTGAAAGCAGGAATTTCGACGATTACTTTTGATCGTGGAGGATACCTGTATCACGGTCGTGTTAAATTTCTAGCTGAAGGTGCGCGTGAAGCTGGACTTAAATTCTAAAATAGGAAGATGTTACAAAATTATAAAAACGTAGAGTTAGTAAAACCAGGAGGTCTCGAATTAAAAGACCGTTTAGTTGGTGTACAGCGTGTTACTAAAGTTACTAAAGGAGGTCGAGCATTTGGTTTTTCTGCCATCGTAGTTGTTGGAGATGAAAATGGAGTAGTAGGACAAGGTCTTGGTAAATCTAAAGAAGTTGCTGAAGCAATTTCTAAGGCAGTTGAAGATGCTAAGAAAAATCTAGTTCGTATTCCAATCAACAAAGGTACGGTACCGCATGAACAAAAAGGTAAATACGGTGGAGCCCGTGTGTTTTTGAAGCCAGCTTCAGAAGGTACCGGAGTAATCGCTGGTGGAGCTGTAAGAGCAGTATTAGAGGCAGTAGGAGTACATAATGTACTTTCAAAGTCTCAGGGGTCATCAAATCCTCATAATGTAGTCAAAGCTACTTTCGATGCATTATTACAATTGAGAAGTCCCAATACCATTGCTTTACAACGTGGGATTTCATTAGATAAAGTTTTTAACGGTTAATTTACCTTCAAATGGCTAAAGTAAAAGTAAAACAAGTAAAAAGTAGTATCAAGCGTCTTCAGAATCAGAAACGTACGCTTGCTGCTTTGGGTCTCCGTGGAATAGGGAAAGAAGTTATTCATGACGCAACCCCAAACATCCTTGGAATGATAAAAAAAGTTGAACATTTAGTTTCCGTAACGGAAGCCTAAACTCATAAAAAAATGAATTTAAGTAATTTACAACCTGCTTCTGGAGCGGTACAAAAAAATGCTAAACGTCTAGGACGTGGACAAGGATCTGGTAAAGGTGGTACTGCTGCACGTGGACACAAAGGAGCCAAATCCCGTTCAGGTTACTCAAGAAAATTAGGTTTTGAAGGAGGTCAAATGCCTTTACAACGCCGTTTACCTAAGTTTGGTTTTACTAACATCAACCGAACAGAATATGCAGGCGTAAATTTAGACACCATACAAGCACTTGTAGATGCAAAAAAAATCAAGGATTCCATATCTTTGGAACAAATCATTGAATTTAGACTTGCAACTAAGAATGAGTTTGTTAAGATTCTAGGAAGAGGAACCTTAAAGAGTACTCTCAAAGTAACAGCTCACAAATTTACAGCAACAGCTAAAGCCGCGATAGAAGCCGCTGGTGGTGAAGCGATAGAATTATAAAATAGAATGAAGAAGTTTATAGAAACCCTTGTTAATATTTATAAAATCGAAGAATTGAGAAATCGTATTGGATTGACTTTGTCTATCCTTTTGATTTATCGTTTGGGAGCACAGATTGTTCTTCCAGGAATCGATTCTATACAATTGGCAAGCCTAGCAAGCAGAACTGACGGAGGTGGATTATTAGGAATATTAAATGCTTTTACCGGAGGTGCTTTTGCTAACGCTTCTGTATTCGCATTGGGTATTATGCCCTACATCTCTGCCTCAATTGTAGTTCAGCTGATGGGAATAGCAATTCCCTATTTGCAAAAACTTCAAAAAGAGGGTGAAAGCGGACGTAAAACAATCAATCAAATAACACGATGGTTAACCATTGGTATTTGTATTGTCCAGGCACCTGCATACTTATTTGGATTGAGTGCTCTTGGAGTACCTGATTCGGCATTTGTCATTGGAAAAGGACCTTTATTTATGTTCTCATCAATTTCAATCTTGGTTACCGGTACAATTTTTGCTATGTGGTTGGGTGAAAAAATTACAGACAAAGGAATTGGTAATGGTATATCTTTACTTATTATGGTCGGTATCATTGCAACACTTCCTTTATCTTTTGCTCAAGAGTTCGTCTCTAGAGTATCCGAAAACAACGGAGGATTGATGATGATTTTAATAGAAATGATTCTTTGGGTTGTTGTTATTTTACTGTCTGTATTACTGGTAATGGCAGTACGTCAAATTCCAGTTCAATATGCACGTAGATCTGCAGGAGGTTCAAACAATAATGTTGCAGTTGGATCCCGCCAGTACATTCCTTTAAAATTAAACGCCTCAGGGGTTATGCCAATCATCTTTGCTCAAGCTTTGATGTTTGCTCCAACTTATGCAGGAAGTCTCATGGGTGACAATGACCTAGGAGTATGGTTACAAGCTAACTTTTCAGATATTTTTGGCTTATGGTACAATATTGTTTTTGGCTTATTAATTATCATATTTACTTACTTCTACACAGCAATCACAGTACCGACCAATAAAATGTCTGATGACCTCAAAAGAAGCGGTGGTTTTGTTCCTGGTATTCGACCGGGTAATGACACGAGTGATTTCTTGGACAACGTAATGTCACACATTACTTTCCCTGGTTCACTTTTCTTAGCTGGTTTGGCAGTATTTCCTGCTATCGTAGTTAAAGTTATGGGTATGCAACAAGGTTGGGCATTGTTTTATGGAGGAACTTCTCTACTCATTATGGTAGGAGTAGCTATTGACACGATTCAACAAGTCAATTCATATTTATTAAATCGTCATTATGACGGTTTAATGAAGTCAGGGAATAATAGAAAAAAAGTAGCTTAGTTAGATATGGCAAAGCAGGCAGCAATAGAGCAAGAAGGAACAATCATTGAAGCACTTTCAAATGCAATGTTCCGAGTTGAATTAGAAAATGGCCACGTGGTGACAGCACATATTTCGGGTAAAATGCGTTTGCATTACATCAAGTTACTGCCTGGAGATAAAGTTAAATTAGAAATGAGTCCTTACGATCTTACGAAAGCAAGGATAACATATAGATTTTAATACAAACAAAAGATGAAAGTAAGAGCATCAATTAAGAAAAGAAGTTCCGACTGCAAGATTGTTCGCAGAAATGGTAAACTTTATGTTATTAATAAAAAGAATCCTAGATTTAAACAAAGACAAGGATAAATTATGGCAAGAATATCAGGAGTAGACATTCCTAAGCAGAAACGTGGCGTTATCGCTTTGACCTATATCTTTGGAATAGGAAAAAGTCGTGCCGAAAAGATTTTAGCAGCAGCTAAAGTAGATGAAAACAAGAAAGTAGCAGATTGGTCTGACGAAGAAACTGGAGCAATTCGTGAAGCTGTAGCGGCTTTTAAAATTGAAGGTGAATTACGATCAGAAATTCAATTAAATATCAAGCGTTTAATGGATATTGGTTGCTATCGAGGAATTCGACACAGATCAGGACTTCCTCTGAGAGGTCAACGCACCAAAAATAATTCACGTACACGTAAAGGAAAACGTAAAACGGTTGCTAACAAAAAGAAAGTAACCAAATAATCTTTGACTATGGCTAAAACAGCAAGCAAAAAAAGAAAAGTAATTGTTGAATCAGTTGGTGAAGCACATATTAATGCTTCCTTTAACAACATAATCATCTCTTTGACCAACCTAAAAGGGGAAGTAATCTCTTGGTCATCTGCAGGGAAAATGGGATTTCGTGGTTCAAAGAAGAATACTCCATATGCAGCTCAAACTGCTGCTGAAGATTGTGCTAGAGTTGCTCAAGAAGCAGGTTTACGCCGTGTAAAGGTTTTTGTTAAAGGACCTGGAAATGGAAGAGAATCAGCCATCAGAACCTTACATAACAATGGTATCGAAGTTACTGAGATTATCGATGTAACTCCATTACCACATAATGGATGTCGCCCTCCAAAAAGAAGAAGAGTATAATTAATTATAAATCTGCGAAGGAGTTCGTGTTATCGGAGGAGTTAGACCTTAATCCATAACACCCTTTGTTTTAAATCTAATGCAATGGCAAGATATACCGGTCCAAAAACTAAAATAGCTAGAAAATTCGGGGAACCGATTTTTGGTGCTGACAAATCGTTTGAAAAACGTAATTACCCTCCAGGCCAACACGGGAACAACCGTCGCCGAGGTAAAAAGTCAGAATATGCTATCCAATTAATGGAAAAGCAAAAAGCAAAATATTCTTACGGGATTTTGGAACGTCAGTTTCGAATTCTTTTTGAACGTGCTAGTAGAAGTAAAGGTGTAACTGGTGAGGTTCTCCTTCAACTTTGTGAATCTCGTTTAGACAATGTAGTATTTCGTTTAGGAATTGCTCCTACAAGAAGTGCAGCACGTCAATTGGTCTCTCACAGACATATTACAGTCAATGGCTCTTTAATCAACATTCCTTCTGCACACATAAAAGCAGGTGATGTTATAGGAGTTCGTGAGAAATCAAAATCACTATCAACAATTACACAATCATTAGATCGTAATTCGTCGGTATACGAATGGCTTACATGGAACAGTGCAACCCTAGAAGGTACTTTTGTTTCTACACCACTTCGTCTTCAAATTCCTGAGAACATCAAGGAACAATTAATCGTAGAATTATATTCTAAATAATAACCACTGAAGTTTACACTTATGGCTATACTTAATTTTCAAAAACCTGACAAAGTTATCATGATCGATTCATCTGAATTCGAAGGGAAATTCGAATTCCGCCCTCTTGAACCAGGATATGGACTGACCGTTGGTAATGCTCTTCGAAGAGTGTTACTTTCATCACTTGAGGGGTTCGCAATCACTTCTGTCAAAATCGATAATATTGATCACGAGTTTTCAACAATTCCTGGAATTGTAGAAGATGTAACTGAGATTATTCTCAACCTAAAGCAAGTTCGTTTCAAACGTCAAATTGAAGATTTAGACAATGAAAAAGTGACGATCGCTATCGGTGGGCAAGACCAACTGAAAGCTTCTGATTTTCAAAAATTCATCTCAGGTTTTCAAGTTTTAAATCCTAACCACGTTATCTGTAATTTAGAGAGAAGCGTTCAATTAAATATGGAATTAACCATTGAAAAAGGTCGTGGTTATGTCCCAGCAGAGGAAAACAAGAAAGCAAATCCTGAGTTGGGAACCATTGCAATTGATTCTATTTATACTCCTGTTAAAAATGTTAAGTTTAGCATTGAAAACTTCAGAGTTGAACAAAAAACCGATTACGAAAAATTAGTTTTCGAAATTTTAACTGACGGTTCTATTCATCCTAAAGATGCATTGACCGAGGCTGCTAAAACGTTAATACACCACTTCTTGTTATTTTCTGATGAGCGTATTACTCTTGAAGCAGATGAAATAGCTCAATCGGAAACTTATGACGAGGAATCTTTACATATGCGTCAATTGTTGAAAACAAAATTAATTGACATGGATCTATCGGTTCGTGCTCTTAATTGTTTAAAGGCAGCTGAGGTTGATACTCTTGGAGATTTGGTGTCATACAACAAAAATGATCTGATGAAATTCAGAAACTTTGGTAAAAAATCTCTTACAGAATTAGATGAATTAGTTGCAGTTAAGGGGCTTACCTTTGGTATGAATCTTGCGAAGTATAAATTAGATAAAGACTAACCGACATTTTTATATAAAATAAAATGAGACACGGAAAAAAAGTAATGCATTTAGGTAGAAAAACTGCCCATCGTAAGTCTATGCTCGCCAATATGGCTTGTTCATTAATTGAACATAAAAGAATTAACACAACCGTAACCAAAGCGAAAGCATTGAAACAGTTTATCGAACCTTTGGTTACCAAATCAAAAGAGGATTCTACCCATAATCGTAGAACCACCTTTAGACACCTAAGAAATAAAGAGGCTGTTTCTACACTATTTCGCGATATAGCAAACAAAGTAGGGGATCGTCCAGGAGGTTATACTCGTATTATAAAACTAGGAAACCGACTAGGAGATAATGCAGATATGGCAATGATTGAATTGGTTGATTTCAATGAAGTTTATTCTAACTCAGAAGAAAAGGCTAAGAAAACTACAAGAAGAAGTAGAGCTAAGAAATCGACAGCTGAGGCCACTGCAGTAGAACCAACAGCACAAACAACTGAAACTCCTTCAGTTGAAGAGAAGAATGAAGAAAAGAGTGAAGAGTAAAGAGGAAAAGTGTTAATAATTACTAATAATTTCAAAGGATAAGCAGTAACTGTTTATCCTTTTTTTTATGTTTATTTGTAAAAATTTTTAGACCGTTTATGAAGTATCAAAAAAGAAACAAGGCAATTGTATTGTTAGAAGATGGGACAATTTTTTTCGGGAAATCAATTGGAATTGAAGGAAGCGCTTTTGGTGAAATATGTTTCAATACTGGAATGACTGGATATCAAGAGATTTTCACTGATCCTTCTTATTTTGGTCAACTTATGGTATCTACCAATGCTCACATTGGAAACTATGGAACCGCACCGATAGACAATCAATCTGAGACCATTAAGATAGCAGGTCTGATCTGCAAAAACTTTAGTTTTCAGCATACACGGCCTATTGGCACAAAAAATCTTTTGGACTACTTTAAAGAACAAAACGTAGTAGCAATTTCAGATGTAGATACACGTGCATTAGTTCGTTACATTCGAGATAATGGAGCGATGAATGCTTTGATTACAACCGAGGTTGATCGTCTTGAAGAATTAAAAGTTCAATTAGCTGAACAACCCTCAATGGTTGGTAATGAACTGGCTTCAAAGGTTTCTACTCAAGAGCCTTATTTTTACGGAAACCCAGAAGCAACTTATAAAGTAGCAGCAGTTGACTTAGGTATAAAGAAAAGTATTTTAGACAATCTTACATTACAAGATGTCTACATAAAAGTTTTCCCATATGATGCAACTTTCGAGGAATTGGAAGCCTGGAATCCAGATGGATATTTTCTTTCTAACGGTCCTGGCGACCCTGAGCCCTTGATTCATGCACAAAATCTCGCCAAAGAGATCATCAAACGAGATTTACCTTTATTCGGGATTTGTTTGGGACATCAAGTTATTGCAATTGCTCACGGGATTTCTACCTTCAAAATGTTTAATGGCCATCGTGGAATAAATCACCCAGTTTTAAACATAGCAACTGGTAAAGGAGAGATAACTTCTCAAAACCATGGATTTGCAGTGAACAAAGATGAAGCAGAGCAACATCCAGAAGTAGAAATTTCACATATACACCTAAACGATAAAACGGTTGCCGGTCTTAGAATAAAAAATAAGAAATGCTTTTCGGTACAATATCACCCAGAAGCTTCTCCAGGACCGAATGATTCGAAGTATTTATTCAGTAATTTTGTCGAAAATATAAAAACATACACAATTTAAATTAATAATTTTATGAGTATCATTATTCGAGTACATGCAAGACAAATCCTTGATTCTAGAGGAAACCCAACTGTAGAAGTTGATGTGGTTACAGAGAACGGAATTTTGGGAAGAGCAGCAGTACCATCTGGAGCTTCAACTGGAGAACACGAAGCGGTTGAGCTGCGTGACGGAGGTGATGCTTTTATGGGGAAAGGAGTTCAGAATGCAGTTAATAATGTAAATGGACCTATCTCCGAGCATATTTTAGGAACTTCTGTTTTTGAACAAAATAAAATCGATCAAATGATGATTGATTTAGACGGAACATCAAATAAATCAAAATTGGGTGCCAATTCAATTTTAGGAGTTTCACTTGCAGTAGCAAAAGCTGCAGCTAATGAATTGGGTATGCCTTTATATCGATATGTGGGTGGAGTAAGTGCAAATACGCTTCCAGTCCCCATGATGAATATCATTAATGGCGGATCTCATTCTGATGCGCCCATTGCTTTTCAGGAATTTATGGTCATGCCTGTTATGGCAGAAAGCTTTTCTCAAGCTATGCAAATGGGTACCGAAATATTTCATCACCTTAAAAAAGTGTTACACGATCGAGGTTTAAGTACTGCTGTTGGAGACGAAGGAGGATTCGCACCAACTTTAGACGGAACAGAGGATGCTTTAGAAACAATTATTAAAGCTATTGGAAATGCTGGTTACAAAGCAGGTAAAGATGTAATGATTGCTTTGGATTGTGCCGCTGCAGAGTTTTATGAAAATGGGGTTTATGATTACACCCTTTTTGAAGGCGATAAAGGAGTGAAAAGAAGCTCAGAGGAACAAGCCGCTTATCTAGCTGAATTAAGCGCTCAGTATCCAATTATTTCTATCGAAGATGGAATGGACGAAAATGATTGGGAAGGATGGAAATCACTCACAGAAAAAGTAGGAGATAGAGTTCAGTTAGTTGGTGATGATCTTTTTGTAACCAATGTTGAACGCCTTTCAAAAGGAATCAAGCAGTCGATTGCAAACTCTATTCTTATCAAGGTAAATCAAATTGGAACCTTAACAGAAACCATTGCGGCTGTCAATATGGCTCACAATGCTGGATATACTTCTGTAATGTCTCACCGATCTGGAGAAACAGAGGACAACACCATTGCCGACCTTGCCGTAGCATTAAATACAGGCCAAATAAAAACAGGGTCTGCTTCTCGTAGTGATCGTATGGCTAAATACAATCAATTGTTGCGAATTGAAGAAGAACTTGGAGATGTGGCTTACTTTCCAAAAAGAAATGCATTTAAAATCTGATTGTAGATAAATTGAATATTAAAGGGGCTTTGAGCCCCTTTTTTTGTTTAAAACACTTAAAATTCACTAAATTTGCAATCTTCAAAATAACTTCGCGATGGAAAAATCAGTAAAACTTACTTACAAAAATGAAACCTTTGAATTCCCATTAGTGGGTGGGACTGAAGATGAATTAGGAATCGATATTAAAAAACTTCGAGCTTTAACTGGGCTAGTTACTTTGGATCCAGGTTTTAAAAATTCTGGTTCTTGCCAGAGTGGAGTTACTTTTCTAGACGGTGAAAAAGGTGTTTTGAAATACAGAGGATATGCTATTGAAGATTTGGCCAATGGAGCCGATTTTCTTGAAGTAGCTTATCTGTTGATCTTTGGAGAACTACCTACTTCAGCTCAGTTGGATAAATTTCAGTCGGATATTAACGAAGAATCAATTGTTGATGAGGATTTAAAAGTAATTTTGAAAAGCTTTCCCAAAACTGCTCATCCTATGGGTATCCTTGCATCATTAACTTCAGCTTTGACAGCATTTAATCCTTCATCAGTTGACGTAGATTCAGAGGAAGATATGTATAAGGCAATTGTAACGATCATGGCTAAATTTCCTGTTATTGTGGCTTGGACACAACGAAAGGTTAAGGGTCTTCCTCTTAATTACAGCGACAGTAAATTGTCTTATGTAGACAATGTTGCTAAAATGATGTTTAAAAAGCCGAACTCCGATTATGATTTAAACCCAACGATAACAGCAGCGTTAAATAAGTTGTTGATTCTCCATGCTGATCACGAGCAAAACTGTTCAACTTCAACAGTTCGTATTGTTGGTTCTTCTCATGCAGGATTATTTGCTTCAATTTCAGCAGGGATTTCTGCACTTTGGGGACCGCTCCATGGAGGAGCAAATCAAGCGGTTATTGAAATGCTGGAAGCTATAAAAGCTGACGGTGGCGATACCAAAAAGTTTATGGCTAAAGCCAAAGATAAGAACGACTCTTTCCGTTTAATGGGATTTGGTCATCGAGTGTATAAAAATTTCGATCCTAGAGCTAAGATCATCAAAGTAACTGCTGATGAAGTTCTCAATGAACTTGGAATTGTAGATCCTATTTTGGACATAGCAAAAGGTTTAGAACAAGAAGCACTTTCCGACACTTATTTTGTAGATCGTAAATTATATCCCAACGTTGATTTTTACTCTGGAATAATATACAGAGCTCTTGGAATACCAACTGAAATGTTTACCGTAATGTTTGCTTTGGGTCGTTTACCTGGTTGGATTGCTCAATGGCGTGAAATGAGAATGAACAACGAACCTATTGGACGTCCAAGACAAATATATACTGGAGCGACCGAAAAAGTCTTTAAAACTCTTAAAAAAAGGTAGAAAACAGGTCTCTATCTCTTTTTTGCAATGTTCTTAATCATTCCATTGAATATAAAGAAATGAAAGGGGACCAAACTATACCAATACAATCTTCCCCATAAACCACGTGGGCGAAAGGTAGCCGTTTGAAATAGTGTATTTTTTACAATCTTAAACTCAAGCCAAGCTTCACCAGGCAGTTTCATTTCGGCATAAAGCAACAGTCTTTTTTCTTTTTTATCTGCAAGTAAAACTCTCCAAAAGTCCAAGGAATCCCCAGTGAAAATTTTGTTTGGGTGTGTTCTGCCTCTTTGTAAACCAACTCCCCCGATCAACTGATCTAAATATCCTCTTAATTCCCATAACCAATTTGCATAATACCAACCCTGATCTCCTCCAATCTTCCATAAAGATTCTAAGGTTTGTTCAGGGTCAATAGAATTCAATTGTTGGGTGTCTTTAAGAACTCCGAATTTTGGAACCTGAATGAATTGATTAAAGCCTTTTGGCAGTCTACCACTCACCATACTGTCTTTCCAGCTGCTTACTACAAGGTTTTGTTCGATTTTTTTAAAAGCCATTTGAATGGCTTCCTTATAAGAGTAAGGATTTATTTTCAGTATGGTTTGTAATCTATTATCTTTAGCGACAACCTCCATTTTCATACTATTTACTAATTGTACAGCAAGAGGATAAGATGTAGAAGTAACAAAGTGAAGCCAGTAAGATGAGAGCCTAGGAGTCATAACTGGGATGATCCAAATCCAATTTTTAAAGCCTCTAATACGTGCATATGAATGCAACATTTGATTGTAAGTTAGAATATCCGAACCCCCGATATCAAAAGAATCATTCATGCATTTAGGATGCATAAGAACCCCAGTCAAGAACTCAATAACGTTTCTTATAGCTATGGGTTGAGATTTGGTTCGAACCCATTTTGGGGTAATCATAAACGGAATTTTTTCGCACAAATCTCGAATAATTTCAAAAGAGGCACTACCAGAACCGACTATGATTCCAGCTCTAAGAACTGTTAAGTCAAAAGAAGCATTTTTCAGAATTTGTTCAACGTTTTTTCTAGAACGCAAATGCTTTGATAAGTTTTGATCGTTTACAATTCCACTCAAGTAGATGACCTGTTTTATGGTTGTTTTTTCAAGAAGGCTACAAAAGTTATGGGCACAAAGATTTTCTATTTTTTCAAAATCTCCACTATCTGAAGACATTGAATGAAGTAAATAATATGCTGCATCAATATCGTTGGGAACTTTCTCAGCCTCTGATAAATCCGAAAAGTCAATTGTAATAACTTTAATTCTGTTAAGAATATCTTTTGTAATTGATAATCTTTTTGGATCCCTTACAGTACAGATTACCTCATGGCCAGCATCGAGTAATTTTGGAAGTAAACGCATGCCAATGTATCCATTTGCCCCTGTCAATAAAATTTTCATTCAAGCTTATTTTTTATAACTCATCAATAGTTGTAGGTAATATGCTGATTTTTTGGGCATTAATTTTCTTGAAATATCGGTGGATGTTTTTTTCAGTTGCAGTAACTTTAATACAATAGTGATCTCTGTAAATAGAATATTCTTGGGCTTGACCTTTATAAACCTTCAATTTGTAATAAGGAATTATAAGACCATAAGTTTCTAAAAGACTTCTAAAGCGGACGATAATTCCTTTTGGTCTAAGTTCTATATTACAACTGTCATTATTGTTATCCAAAACTAAAAGGTTGTGGATGTCAATAGAAGCGTATGTAATGTTCAATTTTGAGGAACCAATTCCTCCCAATTCCCAGCGTTTTCTTAAAGAAAAAGGGGCCCCAACTTCACTTTCGATTTGTTTTTTTATTTTTGGATCGTTATACGAAACATTTAAAAGCATTTTTTACTTTAAATATAATGGATATCTATTAGACCTAATAATTTGTCCATAATAATTATATTTGCCGAAATTCATTTATGAACAACATATCCATTCAACTTTCACCAGCTCTAGAGCAAATTATCGAAGAAACCTATAATGTATCGGTTACTGATTTTGAATTTCAAGCAACTCGCAAAGAATTTGAAGGAGATATAACCTTGGTTGTTTTTGCTTTACTTAAGGTTGTAAAAGGAAATCCTACTCAGATAGGAAAAGACATTGGTAATGCTCTGTTAGAGCGTTTAAAATGGGTAAAGGGATTTAATGTTGTTAAAGGATTTTTGAACATAGAAATTTCAGATGCTTTTTTTATTCAAGAATTACAAAACATCAGGAATAAACCCAACTATGGAAAACTTTCCTTAGATGATTCCAGTGGCACCGTTCTTGTAGAATATTCATCTCCAAATACCAATAAACCTCTTCATTTGGGACACATTCGAAATAACCTCTTGGGTTTTGCTGTGGCTAATATTTTGGAAGCTAGCGGTAAAAGAGTTGTGAAAACTCAAATCATTAATGATAGAGGAATCCATATTTGTAAGTCTATGGTTGCGTGGCAACATTTTGGTAATGGAGAAACTCCACAGAGCACAGGCTTAAAGGGAGATAAATTGGTAGGCAATTATTACGTTTTATTTGATAAAAAATACAAAGAAGAAGTCGCAGTTTTAATTTCAGAAGGGTTGTCGGAAGAAGATGCAAAAACAAATGCTCCTCTATTTATCAAAGCAAAGAAGATGCTTAAATTATGGGAGTCCGGAGATTCTGAAACAGTCAATTTATGGAAGACCATGAATTCATGGGTTTACGATGGATTTGCTAAAACGTATAATTTAATGGGAGTTTCTTTTGATTCGTATTATTATGAAAGTGAAACCTATTTATTGGGTAAAGAA
Source organism: uncultured Flavobacteriaceae bacterium (assembly GCA_943789305.1). GTDB lineage: Bacteria > Bacteroidota > Bacteroidia > Flavobacteriales > Flavobacteriaceae > Arcticimaribacter. The sequence goes on from CALSTP010000001.1 coordinate 538,231, forward strand.
TTGATCGAAGAAGGATTATCCCGATCCGTTTTTTATAAAAAAGAAGATGGTTCGGTTTGGGTTGATTTATCGAATGAAGGGCTCGATGAAAAATTATTGTTACGTTCTGATGGAACTGCCGTTTATATGACACAAGATTTAGGAACCGCTTTACAGCGTTATCGAGATAATCCATCGATGACAGGGTTGGTTTATACTGTAGGTAATGAGCAAGACTATCATTTTCAAGTACTTTTTTTGGTTTTAAAAAAATTAGGATACGATTGGGCGCAATCTCTTTTTCATCTAAGTTACGGAATGGTAGATTTACCTCAAGGGAAAATGAAGAGTAGAGAAGGAACGGTTGTAGATGCTGATGAATTGATGGATGAAATGAAACAAACAGCACAAATGATTTCCCAAGAATTGGGTAAATTAGATGGATTGTCAGATGAAGAGAAAACTTCCTTATATGAAACAATCGGTTTGGGGGCGCTCAAATATTTTATATTAAAAGTAGACCCCAAGAAGCGTATTCTATTTGACCCTGAAAGTTCGGTTGATTTTGCTGGAAATACAGGACCCTTTATTCAATATACCTATGCAAGAATACAATCAATACTAAGAAAAGTAAATCAAGAGGATATTAACATCAAGAGTGATTTGATTTTGGATTTGAGAGAAAAAGAGATTATAAAACACCTTATGCTTTATCCCGGAGTAATCCAACAAGCAGCAAAAGTTTACAGTCCTGCTATTATTGCTAATTACAGTTACGATTTGGTAAAGATGTTCAACTCTTTTTATCAGAATATATCCATACTTGGAGATACTCAAGATGAATTTAAGAATTTCAGAGTAGCATTGTCTTATGAAGTTGCCAAAATTTTAAAAGATTCATTTGGTTTATTGGGTATAAATGTACCCGATCGTATGTAGATAACAAAAAAAACCGCTCGAAGAGCGGTTTTTTAAATTTAAAGCCATAGCCTTTGAAATTTATTTTGAACTAACAGCGAGGTTGTAAACAACTAAACCGAATCCAATTTTGTTGATTGCATCTCCAATGTTGTAAATCACATCCATTTCAAGACCTCCAAAGATACCACTGTACCATCCTTCAGTACCAGCCATGTATCCGATAGGATAAATAGCCCATCCAATTAAAACGAATTTACATAAAGTGTTGTGTGCAGATTCAACAGCTCCTCCTGCAGATTTGGCAAGCTTAGCAGCTCCACCCATCCAAATTTCATACACTATAACGAAGTATGCGATTCCAGAAGCAAGTCCCCAAAGAGCAGGTCCTGAACCAGTATTGTAAACAGCTTCTCCAAGATATCCTGTTACCAACATTACAACAGAAAGGAAAATTAATTTCCACATCAATTGTTTTGTAGCTCCAGCTGCTTTTAGGATTAAATAAAATTCAACACACATTAATGGAACTGTAAGTACCCAGTCCACATAGCGGAAGAATGTTGGTGATGTAGCATTTGTTGCCCAATAATCACGCATGTACCAGTAGTGAACAGCTGCGATGAATGTAATTAATCCAGAAACCAAAATAGAGGTTCTCCATTTGTCGTCGAAAGAACTCATTGAAAGGAAGAAAAACGCCGATGCTGCCATCATTGCCATACATCCTACGAAGAATGTGAATCCTACATAATCGTCTGTAGCCATCTCAGGAACTACAGCCATAAAACTTAAAAATTTTTCCATAATAAAATTTAATTATTTGTTTTTGTTTAGGTAAATTTAAATAAAATTAAACTTACTTACTATATATATATTAATAATTTTAACAAAAATTTCAATTTATCGTGATATTAAAGGTTAAATATTATCAAATTTCTATTTGGGTTACAATTGTGTTAATTCTTTTAGGACATCTTGTAAACACTAGTTTTCAAGACTTGTTAGGGTTGGTTTTAATTTTTTCTGCGGGGCTTATTCATGGAGCAAATGACATTCAGTTGTTACAAAAAAAATACAGCAATACAGATTTCATTTTTTTAATTGCGCTCTACCTTGCTGTAGTTTTGTTTGGAGGTTTTTTATTTTTTTATTCTCCTAAGTTTGGACTTTTCTTTTTTATTCTATTTAGTGGTTTTCATTTTGGAGAACAGCATTGGTCTTCTTTTTTAAATCAAAAGGTTGCTCCTGTTTTTTTAAATAAGATAGCTTATGTATTTTATGGGCTTTTAATTTTTGCACTCTTATTTATTTTCCAGGTTGAAGAAGTCAAAACCTTAATCAAACAAATAAGCGAACTTAGCATTACTGTAAATTTCTTTTATTGGGCTGCTTCGATTTTGGGAATTGGTTTTAGTGGGCTAGCATTTTTTTTACCGATTGACCTCAAGTTGTTCGCAAAAGAGATCTTGGCTTTGGTTCTTTTATGCATCCTATTTGCTAATACCAGTTTACTTTTATCTTTTTCAGCTTATTTTGTTTTTTGGCACAGCATTCCTTCGATTCAAGACCAAATACTTTATTTAAACGATGAAATTTCGTTGGCTGCACTCAAAAAGTATTTAAAGTCATCTTTTCTTTATTGGATAATGTCCTTGTTTGGTTTGTTTGTTTTTTATTTTTACTTTAATGTTGATTCCGATTATTTTATTCCACTATTTTTCACTTTTCTAGCGGCAATTACTTTTCCACATACCTTAGTCATAGGAATGATTGATTACGAATAAAGAACTGTTTTTTGTTTTTGTTATGGCAAAAGCTGTTTTGAGATTGAAATCTATTGAATTCTACTTTAGATTACTTCTTCAATTCCGTTAAAAAAAAGTAAATTTGTTTAAATAAAACAATACTTATGTTTGATAGTTTAAGTGGTAAGTTAGATAAAGCCTTCCAGGTTCTTAAGGGACATGGGAAGATTACTGAAATTAATGTTGCCGAAACTCTAAAAGAGGTAAGACGAGCATTGTTGGATGCAGATGTAAATTTCAAAATCGCTAAAGAATTTACCAATCGAATAAAAGACAAAGCACTTGGACAAGATGTATTAACTACTCTTAATCCAAGTCAGCTTTTGGTTAAGATTGTAAAAGATGAGCTTACCGATCTTATGGGGGGTGAGGTTGTAGGAGTAAATTTATCTTCTAAACCCAGTGTGATTTTGATGTCAGGTCTTCAGGGTTCTGGTAAAACAACTTTTTCTGGAAAACTGGCGTTGCATCTCAAAAATAAAAAGAGTAAAAATCCACTTTTAATAGCCTGCGATGTATACAGGCCTGCTGCTATTGATCAGTTAACTGTTGTAGCAGAACAAGTTGGAGCTGCAATATTTAAAAATTTAGAGGAAAAGAACCCTGTTAAAATTGCATTGGATGGAATTGCTTTTGCAAAAGCTAACAAACACGACTTAGTAATTGTCGATACTGCTGGACGTCTTGCAGTAGATGAGGTTTTGATGAAAGAGATTTCGGAAATTCATAAAGCAGTTAAGCCTGACGAAACCTTGTTTGTTGTCGATTCCATGACGGGTCAAGATGCCGTAAATACTGCTAAAGCCTTTCATGATGTTCTGAATTTTGATGGAGTAGTCTTAACAAAACTAGACGGTGACACTCGTGGAGGAGCTGCTTTGTCCATCAAAACAGTTGTTCAAAAACCTATCAAGTACATCGGTACGGGTGAAAAAATGGAAGCTTTGGACATATTCTATCCCGATCGAATGGCAGATCGAATTCTAGGAATGGGAGATGTAATTTCCTTAGTTGAGCGAGCTCAAGAGCAGTTTGATCAAGAAGAGGCTCGAAAAATAAACAAGAAAATTGCAAAAAATCAATTCGGTTTTGATGACTTTTTGTCACAAATACAGCAGGTTAAGAAAATGGGAAATATGAAAGATCTCATGGGGATGATTCCTGGAGTTGGAAAAGCAATTAAAGATGTTGATATTGATGATGATGCTTTCAATTATATTGAAGCAATAATAGGTTCTATGACACCCAACGAACGATCAAATCCTGAGCTTTTGAATTTAAATCGAAAAAAAAGAATTGCTAGAGGTGCTGGGCGTGACCTAAAAGAAGTGAATCAGATGGTCAAACAATTTCATCAAATGAGCAAGATGATGAAGATGATGCAAGGGGTTAAAGGAAAACAAATGATGCAAATGTTTCAAGGTTTAAGATAAAATAATGAAATTACTAGACGGAAAGAAGACTTCCACAGAAATCAAAGAGGAAATTAAGTTAAAAGTTACGGCAATAAAAACTGCTGGTGAACGTGTTCCTCATCTAGCGGCTGTTTTGGTAGGAGATGACGGTGCTAGTTTAACCTATGTAGGCAGTAAAGTTCGTTCATGTAAATATGTTGGTTTTGAATCAACACTAATTCGTTTGGAGGAGGACATTACCGAAGAGGCATTGCTTCTAAAAATAGATGAATTAAACCAAAATGAAAACATAGATGGATATATCGTTCAGTTACCTTTACCCAAACACATAAACGAAGAACGAGTTTTACTAGCTATAGATCCTAAGAAAGACGTTGATGGTTTTCATCCAGCAAACTTTGGTCGTATGGCTTTGGATTTAGATGCTTTTATTCCTGCTACACCTTTTGGAATTATCCAATTATTGGAGCGTTATGAAGTACCTACATCGGGAAAGCATTGTTTGGTTGTTGGTAGAAGTCACATTGTTGGACGCCCAATAAGTATTTTGATGAGTCAAAAAGGTCCCGCAGGTGATGCAACGGTGACCTTAGCTCATAGCCGAACCCAGAATCTTAAGAGCCTAACCAAACAGGCTGACATTGTTGTTATGGCACTTGGAATTCCAGAATTCTTAACCGCCGACATGGTTAAAGAAGGAGTTACTGTTATTGATGTCGGAATTACACGAGTAGCTGATGAAAGCCATCCTAAAGGTTATGTTATCAAAGGAGATGTTGCTTTTGATGAAGTAGCCGCAAAAGCAAATTATATTACCCCTGTCCCTGGAGGGGTCGGTCCTATGACCATTGCTATGTTGTTGCAGAATACATTATTGGCTAAACAGTGGAATCAATCTTAGGATTTTCCATTGCATTGAAAATTTGTAGAATCAACAAAGCAAAACCAACTCCCGTTAAAATAAGGATAATATTCAAAAAACCTTCGGCCGAAAATGAGAGTCGGATCAAAATAGTTGCTATAATAAAACCTGTATTTCTAATTAATTTACTGTATTCTTCGGTGTAACGAAAAGAGATTAAAAGTATAACTACATCGGTCAAAATTAGGAGTGTAAAAAACTGATTAAAAAACACACCATCAACATTGTATACTACCTCGTTGAAGTAAAAGTCCATAATCCAGTTTATGAGAGAATGAAAAGACATAACTACGAGTAATACAAGTAAAACAAGACTTACTGTTTTTTTGGAAGTAATAAAATTTAATAGTTTAGGGTCTTCAATAGCTCGTTTGGGAAGTCTTCTTTTCCCAACACTAAACCAATAAATCAGCAAGAAAAGAATTAAAAATCCTATAAGATCGACCATCAATTCCAGATTATGCTGACTTAAATACCAGTCTCCTTTTAGATCCATCAAAGGAATATCTTTGAATATTTTTCGAATAACAATAAGTGAAATGATTTCAAATTGTTTTGAGACACAAGAAGTAAAAGATCTGGGCAAGTAAAATACAAGTAAGTAAACTTCGTAAAACAAAATTAATGAAAATGGGGTGTAGATTGCTGTAATTGGATCATTTAGAAGTTCACTATTTATTTCAGCTAAAAAGCTTATTTTATTTGATTTAAGAACAATTAGAAGTAAATGAACCAAAAACCCAACCCCAGCTAATATTAGTATAATTCGTTCAAAACGCTTTTGAATTTTAGGGTCAAAAACAGTTGAAAAAATACGATTTACTTGTGTGTTATAATTCATTTAGGTAGCGAATAATTGATCTGTATCTCTAAAGCATTTAAATTCTAAAGCATTACCAGAAGGATCATAAAAAAACAAGGTCATTTGTTCTCCTGGTTTCCCTTCAAATCTGAGATAGGGGGGAATTTCGAAGCCTATGTTTTGTGAAATTAGGTGTTTACTGAAATTTTGAAAATCATCCCAAGGGAGTACAATTCCAAAATGTGGGACAGGAACTGATTTTTCATCCACATCATTAAAATGTTTATGTCCTTTAAAACCGAGATCTTCATGCAATACCAATTGATGACCAAAAAAGTTGTAATCCGCCCAATGATCACTGACTCTTCCGGGTATCAACCCAAGTTTTTTTTCGTAAAATTCTTTCGCAACTTTAAGGTTGTTTACCGGGATGGCTAAGTGGAAAGGAGAAATATTTTGCATGCTTAAAGGTAAACTTTTTTTTGATTATTTTTTTTGGTACGGATTTATGGTGTTCTAGTCTTAGGCTTTTCAATATTCGATTATCTTTGTTGCATGACAGAAATTGAGCTGAATCAAAAAGTAGATCAAGGAAAATATTTGCCTTTAATGGAGGCTTTTTATACGCTTCAAGGTGAGGGATATCACAAGGGGAGCGCAGCTTATTTTATTCGAATTGGCGGATGTGATGTAGGATGTCATTGGTGTGATGTAAAAGAAAGTTGGAATGCAAAATTACATCCTCCCACTGCTGTTGAACAAATTGTAAAAGAGGCTAAAAAATACGCTGAAACCGTTGTAGTTACAGGAGGTGAGCCTTTGATGTGGCCGATGCAGATTCTGACTTCAGAACTCAAAAACCAAGGAATTATTACTCATATTGAGACCTCGGGAGCCTATGATTTGAGTGGCTCTTGGGATTGGTTTTGTCTCTCTCCAAAAAAAACAAAATTACCTACTTCAGAAGCCTATTTGGCCGCTGATGAATTGAAAATGATTATTCACAATCAAAACGACTTTAAGTTTGCAGAAGAGCAAGCCCAATTTGTTCGTAAAGATTGTATCTTATTTTTACAACCCGAATGGAGTAAAAGAGAACAGATGATGCCTCAAATGGTAGAATATGTTTTGAAAAACCCTAAGTGGAAAGTTTCTCTCCAAACCCATAAATATTTGAACATACCCTAAAATGTCAATTTAGCAAGGTAGTCGAAATTGGGTCCTTTTTCTATAATTTTGAAATTCAGCCCTGATTTAATACAGGCTTTTTTCAGCTCTCTTGGATCAACATACAACCATGAAAATTCTTCGGTCTCATTTTCAAAGCGAATACCATAATTAATCTCTCCGTAATATTCTTCGTCTTTTTTCCAAAGAGCAATATCTTCTTCATCAAAAAGATAAATTAAGTCAGAAGAATCAACAAAAATAGAACCTTCTGGGGTCAATAAGCTTTTTAGATGATTGATGAGTAAGGGTAATTTTTTAATTGATTTTCCAATCCCCATTCCATTCATAAGCATCAGAATGCTATCGAATTTTTGATTTTGAAAATCCCAAATTGAGGCACATTTTGTTTGACTTACTCCTCGTTTTTGAGCTACTTTGATGGAACCTTCAGAGATGTCCAAAGCAGTAACATTTAATTTTTTATGGTTTTGTAAATAAAGGCTATGACTTCCTGATCCACAGCCAACATCAAGAACCCTACCCTTAGCAAGATCAAGTGCTTTTTTTTCTATTTTAGGCATTTGTTTATAGTCTCTAAAGAAGTAAGAGAGTGGGACGTCATCTTCTTCTGTAAGATTCGTCCAAGTCGTTAAAACTTGTTTTTTTTGATTGTAAAAATAAGCTTCTAGTGCTTTTCCAAAAATATCCTTTTCTTTCAATTTAGTTGTAATTTTATGAAAAATTAAAATATGCAAGCGCGTCTTCTAATCCTCATTAAACAAGCCAAAGATAAGGCAATTGAAACTAAAAAGTTTTTTAATAAACTTAAAAAAAGAACTCCAAAAAATTTAGATGTTCAAGTGGCTCAAATACATGAGGAGGTTTTTGAAAAGACTAATTGTATGTCTTGTGCGAATTGTTGTAAGACTACAGCTCCTCTTTTTGTAAAGCAAGATATTGAACGTATTTCAAAATATTTAGGAATAAAACCTGTTGAATTTGAACAACAATATTTAAGAGTGGACGAAGATAATGATTGGGTGTTGAAAAAAACACCATGTGTTTTTTTAGGGGACGATAATGCTTGCACGATATATGATTTTAGACCCAAGGCTTGTAGAGAATTTCCGCACACCGATCGAAAGAAAATCTATCAAATCGCAAAATTAACTCAAGCAAATATGGCAATATGCCCAGCGGCATTTGATATCGTTGAACGAATGAAAACCTCCATTAAGCTTTAGTCAGCGTATAGTAAATACTTGGCTCTTATTTTTTTAAAAGTATTGATTTTAGGTTTCCAGCTGGCTTTGATTTCTTTTTCTGACAAGCCATTTTTAATCTGGTTTTCAAGTGATTTAGTTCCTGCGATAAATTCAAATCTATCAAAGAAAAAACTATCTTTATCAGTAATCATTGAAAAGGCACCAATGAGCCATTGGAGCTCTATTTGATTGATTTTTGGATGCTTTCTTAAATCTACCCCATAACATTTTTGTCCTTCCTGCTTCGGGAATTTTGCTCCAAAATTCGAAAAAGGTGTGAACCTAAAATCAAGATTTTTAAAATCTGGATGTCCAAATATTTGAAATTGCATTTCGGTACCTCTTCCAATACTTACTGGGGTTTGCTCGAGCAAACAAAGGCTAGGATATAGGTTTATGGATTGATCATTTGGAAGATTTGGGGAGGGTCTAACTGCCAGTGAATATGGAGTTCGGTGATTGTAGTTTTTTATAGGAACCACAGATAACTCACAACGAACTTTATTTTTTAACCATGCTTCGTTGTTGATCATCTGCGCATACTCACCTAGGGTCATTCCATAAACTATAGGGACGTTGTGTTTGCCCAAAAAACTCTTGAATTCATCTTCTAAAACTGGACCGTCAATATAATGAGCATTAGGATTGGGCCGATCTAAAATTAACAGGGGAATGTTGTTTTCAGCACAAGCTTCCATTACCAGATGAAGGGTTGATAAATAGGTGTAGAAGCGTACACCAACATCCTGAATGTCAAAGACCATAAGTTCAATTCCTTTAAGGTCTACAACTTGAGGTTTTTTGTTTTTACCGTGTAAAGAAATGATGGGGATTTGTGTTATAGGATCAATGGTATTTTCAACATTTTCTCCATTATCTGCTTTACTTCTAAAACCATGTTCAGGAGCAAAAACTTTTGTAATATTAACCTTAGAAGCTTGTAAAGTGTCAATTAAATGAACAAGTCCTTTTGGGGTTTTGATTAAACTTGAAGCATGAGCAACTACTCCTATTTTTTTATTTTTTAAAAGAGGTAAATAGGTTTTGGTTTGGTCGGCTCCAACTTTTATGGAATCTTGTGCATTGCTTATGCCAAAAAGACACAGCAAAAACCAGAATAAAAGTGTATTTTTGAAAGCAACAACCATAGGATAAATCATTTGAATTTCGGATTATTTTTAGCGCATCGAATGCGCAACCAAAATATTGATAAAAGTAGTGCATCGAGTCGTATTATAAAAATCGCGATTTCGGCTATCGCTATTGGTCTAATTATGATGTTGATTGCAGTTGCAACAAGTTTAGGCCTTCAGCAAGAAATTAAAAAAAAAATAGTTGCTTTTAGCGGAGAACTTTTCATTGCACCTTTTGAAAATAATAATTCAAAAGTATCAACAAAACCCATTCAATTTTCTGAATTAAATCAAGAGAGCTGGAACACTTCAACCGATATTGAACATTATCAAAGCGTAGCTAATAAAGCGGCATTGGTAAAATCAAAAACAGATTTCGAGGGTTTGGTGGTTAAAGGAGTTGGTGCTGACTATTGGTGGGAAAACTTAAATTCATATTTAGTATCAGGTGTTTATCCAGATACGGGATCAAAGTTGAATAATGAAGTATTGTTGTCTCAAACTTTAGCTAATCGACTTCGTGTAGGTATAGGTGATCGAATAACAGCATATTTTCAAAACGAATCTAATACGGGAACCCCAAATACCCGCTACTTTAAGGTTGTTGGGATTTATGAAACTGGATTTCCAGATTTTGACACCACTTATGTTTTTGCAGATATTCGCCATATTCAAAGAATTAATAAATGGAATTCTGATGAGGTGGGAGGATTCGAAGTATTTTTAAAACAAAATGTAGATTTAGATCAAAAAAACACTCAGATCTACAATCAAATCCCACCTTATATCGATGCAGTCACTGTTGATAAGATGTTTCCAAGTTTGTTTGAATGGATTTCTTTGTTTGATTTTAATGTGTTGATTATTCTAACTTTAATGATTTTGGTGGGAACTTTGAATATGGCAACTGCTCTTTTGGTTTTAATTTTAGAACGCTCAAAAATGATTGGTTTATTGAAGGCGATGGGAGCAAAAAACAGTATGATTCAAAGTGTGTTTTTGTGGAATGCATTATGCACATAATTTTTAAAGGGTTGTTGATAGGAAATGTGATGGCTTTAATTTTTCTTTTTGGTCAACAAAAATTCAATTTTATTCAATTAGACCCCGCAACTTATTATGTTTCTGATGTGCCAATTCTATTGTCTGTCACTAACTTTTTGGCCTTGAATTTTGGTGTGGTTTTTATTTGCACTTTAGTTTTATATATTCCTTCTTTTATTGTTACCAAAATAGACCCCTCAAAGGTTATGCGTATACAATAAAAATATATTGTTTTTCTTAATTAAAACCCATAGAATTAACGTAGATTTGAGATAATATTTTTATTGTATGAAATACGCAGAAAATATACTGCAGACAATTGGTAACACTCCATTGGTAAAGTTAAATAAAATAACAAGTGAAGTTGATGCTTTGGTTTTGGCTAAAGTTGAGAGTTTCAATCCAGGAAACTCAACCAAAGACCGTATGGCGGTTAAGATGATTGAGGATGCAGAAACTAATGGGCGATTGAAACCAGGTTTTACTATTGTCGAAGGAACTTCAGGAAACACTGGAATGGGATTGGCTTTAGCAGCAATTGTAAAAGGATATAAGTTAATTTGTGTTTCAACCGACAAGCAGTCCAAAGAGAAATTTGATGTTCTCAAAGGAGTAGGCGCTGAAGTAGTTGTTTGCCCGACGGATGTTGCTCCTGAAGACCCGAGGTCGTACTACTCAATATCAAAGCGTATTGCGGAAGAAACTCCTAATTCTTGGTATGTAAACCAATACGACAATCCATCCAACTCTTTGGCACATTACGAACAAACTGGACCTGAGATATGGAATCAAACCGATGGAAAAATCACCCATTTTGTGGTTGGAGTAGGGACTGGCGGAACAATATCGGGTGTTGGAAGATTTTTAAAAGAAAAAAACCCTGAAATTAAAATCTGGGGAATAGATACCTATGGTTCTGTTTTTAAAAAATATCATGAAACTGGTGTTTTTGATGAAAATGAAATATACCCCTATGTGACCGAAGGAATTGGAGAAGATATACTTCCTAAAAATGTTGATTTTTCTGTGATTGATGCTTTTGAAAAAGTAACCGATAAAGATGCCGCAGTTTATACTCGAAAAATGGCCTTAGAAGAAGGTATTTTCGCAGGAAATTCCTGTGGAGCAGCGATTAAGGGATTGATTCAGTTGAAAGATAATTTTAGCAGTGAAGATGTGGTTGTTGTTTTACTCCATGATTCAGGTAGCCGATATATCGGTAAAGTTTATAATGACGATTGGATGCGCGAAAAAAAGTTTATGGATTGAGCTCAAGCCTATCAAAAAATATTGTGGTGGATTTGAAGAAATTTATTTACAATATTTATGTAAATTAAACGTTAAAATGTTGATATACTATATTTAGATTTGATTAATAAAACGCTGACATACTATAAACACCTATTTTTAGGTGTTATTTTGATGCTCTCATTTGGGAATGCTGTTGGTCAGGTTGATTTGGAAATAAATAGAAGTCAAGTAATTATTCCTGCTCAAGGAACACCTCCTCAAATTTGTACCACCGAGACCTCTCCACTTCAATTTAGAATTGATAATATAGGTAATCTGGATTACACTGTAACTAACGCAAGTAGTATAACAGTTACCTTAACCCTTTCGGGAGGTAATACTTTTTCTCCCTCAGGATTAACAACCAAGGTCCATTCGTATAGTTCAGCTCCCTCAGTTAAAGGTGGTAGTCCACCAAATACTTTAGAGGCCACTGGAGGCTTTGCTACGTTCGATTGGCCTGCTTCTAAACCAATTATTTTTTCAAATTCTATTCAGGCGAATATTAATATTGAAATTGCAACAGGAGTTGCCTCTGATACAACACCAGCTAACAACACAACAGATTATGTAGTCGATATAGTTCCAAATCCAATTACTCCTGTTTTATCAGCTGGACCATACGGAGATGGCACTATTAATCTTTGTCAAGGAGCTCTTGTAACATTTACGGTTTTGCCAAACACCGTTGGACTTCGACATGAATTTGATATAGCTGGAGTTATTGTTCAAAACCTTGTTAATGTAAACACTTATGCAACTTCAGCACTTGTTACCAATCAACTAATTAATGTTACCACATACAATACTAGCAACTGTGGTGTGACTGGAAATCCAATAAGGGCTTTAGTCCATCCTGTTCCTGTGGGAACTTTGATTTCCGATAAAAGTAATGATGTTGTTTGTCCGGGAGAAGATGTATTATTTACAGCATTGGCGACTGGAGCTGCAGCGGTAAGTCCCCGGTATGAGTTTTTCTTGGATAATATTTCAGTACAATCAAGTTCTACTCAAGCGACATTTTCTTTGGGTACTGCTTCGATAACTATCGATGGTCACGTTGTTAGGGTAAGAACATGGAACAACACAGGTGCTGGTGGTCTTTGTTATGATGATGACTCAATAACACTTCGTTTAAATACCTTTTCAAGTACCAACCAAATCACCAATACAACAACAAGTGTTTGTGCTGGAGTTGATCCAGATCCATTCTCAAGTCAATCAAGTTTTTCTTCTGATCTTGGAGGGGATATTGTTCATGTTTGGGAAGAGGATATAAATGGAGATGGAAATTTCTTACCAATCACTCCCGCAGCTAACGGACTAACATACGATCCACCGGTACTCACGAGAACAACTGCATATAGACGTCTGAGTTATCCGAGATTTAATACCATTACTTGTAATTCTTCGATTGCATCCGCAACTTCAAATGTTGTTACGATAACATTCAATCCAACTTCTGTTGCAAGTTTAAGGTCAAACGCTACAACTTCCAGCAATACTCTATGCGCAGGAGATTCATTGATTTTGAATGCTTCTTTATCTTCAGGTGCCCAAAGCTATATCTTTTACAAAAATAATCAGCCACTACCTCCTTCGGCTCCACAATCTTTAGCTACATATACTCTGATAAGTGGCGCATTTGATGATAACGACGTAATTAAAGTAAGGGCATATTCTGGTACAGGAACTGACAGTTGTTTTTCAGAGGCTCAGTTTGTAATTCGAGTAAATTCTTTTTCTGGGGGGGCGACTCCAGTTCCAGGTAATACAATTGGAAACTCATTTAGTGTATGTAAAAATGAAACTCCTTTAATCTCATTTACAAGTATATCAACACCAACTCTTCCAAATTCAATACTCACAGATGGAGCAACTATTACCTATCAATGGCAAAGTAGATCTGGTACAAATACTTTTTTGCCAATTGCATTTCCTGCAGGAAGAGGGGAATTGTATACACCTTCCTCAGTATCAACTGACACTGATTTTAGGCGTGTGGCAATAAGTACTTTCAATGGTAAAACTTGTAGTCTAATAAGTAACACAGTCCGACTTTCAGTTTCTGCTGACCCTGTAGCTTCTTTGAATGGAACTAATACAGCATGTTTGGGCGAAGCTGTCCTTTTTACTGCTTCTGGAGGAGTACGTTATGAGTTTTTTAATGGAGGAACTAGCCTAGGAGCAAGTAGTACGGTTTCTACTATTTCGAGAACAGATTTACTTGATCTCAATTCAATAACAGTTGAAGTTACTGATGGTAATGGTTGTTCCGTGATTTCTGATCCAATTATAATGAATATTACTTCGCCACCTTCTCCTTCAATTTCTTCGGGTAGAAGTGATAATAGAGCATGTTCTGGTGATTACCCTGTATTTACTGCTGGACCTCCAGTTGCGGGTTACACATATGAATTTTTTGTAAACAATACTTTGCAAACAACTGGTGTGTCGTCAAACACTTTTGATTCTAACCTAGCTTCAACAACTGTCAATTTTTTAAACGTTAATACAATAAGAGTTCGTGTTACTAACTCTGGTTGTTCAAGTCAAACAAGTATTCCTTTCTACGTAGATGGATTAACTGGTGCTAATTCAATATCAGCAACTCAAACAATATGTGAAGGGGCAACACCCAACACATTAATTGGTTTATCAAATCCTTTAGCAAATTCTGCAGGAGCAACAGTTAGTTATCAATGGGAAGAAAAATTAATTGGTGGTAATTTTACACCTATTTTTGCCGCTACTGGTCCAGATTTTTCTCCAGGCTCATTAACTGTATCAAGAGTATATCGTCGATTGGTATACTCGAATTTCAATGGCACCATATGCCCATCTTCTAAAGACTTAGCTGCTTCAAATTCTGTTACAATTACAGTTGATAGTAATTCAGCACCTGTAATAAACTTTACCTCAGGACTTCAGTCTGATGTTTTGTGTGCAGGAGATTCTGTTACTTTTGATGCCTCTGGAACTACAGGCGCATCTACTTATGAATTTTATGTACAAAATATTAGAGTAAGGGCCGCGTTAAACTCCAATACTTTTACACCAATTCTGGGCTCTCTAAATGACAATGATATTGTAAGAGTAAGAGCCAATTCTGCCTTAGGAACAAGTTGTTTTTCAGAGCAGAGTATTACAATTAGGGTTAATGAACAAGCAAATGCAAATACAATTACAGGTTCTCAAACAGTTTGTTTTAATGGTCCGGTTTCTACATTAAATGGTTCTACTGTGACAGGAACACCAACGATAACATATCAATGGCAGAGTAGAACTAACACAGACACTTTTAGTGATATTTTTGGAGCAGTAGGAGTTAATTATACTCCCTCAGGTTTATCCTCAACAACAGCTTTTCGTCGTAATGTTTTATCCACATTAAGTTCAAAGACTTGTGTAATTTCAAGCGGTGTAGTTACTGTTACAGTTAGTCCAGGGGCCACCCCTGTTGCTAGACTTGTAACTACAAGCAATATCGGATGTGGAGGTTCTACCCCTCCCATGGCATCAAGGAGTGACTTTATTTTTGATGCAAGTTCAAGTACAAACGACCTAAGTTATGAGTTTTTTGTGGGTGGTGCCTCTCAAGGTCCAGCATCTAGTGTTTCAACTATTTCCCTTACACTAACTGATAGTCAAACAGTTCGTGTAGATGTTTACCCGTTTGCTAATGGTGCTGGGTGTCCAAATAGTACTTCTATCACTGTTAGAGTTAATTCAATTATAGGAGATAATATTATTGGTGGAACAGATTTAATATGTGAGAATGATGACGCTTCAGCACTAAACTCTGTGAGTACACCTACATCCACCACTGGTACTTTAACTTATCAATGGCAAGTAAGGTCTGGTACAAATACTTTTACAAATATTAGCCCTGGTGGAAATGGAATAGATTACGATCCTAGTAACTTATCAACCACAACTTTCTACAGAAGACTTGCCGTAAGTACAATTGGTGGATTGGCTTGTTCAGTTCCCAGTAATGTTGTAACCATAACCGTAGATTCTTCTCCAATTATTACAGGAGTTCTAACATCAGATGCCCAAACTATTTGTATTGGAAATACTCCTAATACTCAAACAGTTTCTTTCACCGTATCAGCAGCAGCATCTAGTATTGTTTTTTATATTAACAATAGTGCTGTTCAAACAAGTACTTCGAGAACTTACACCGCTTCACAATCAATTTTTTCAGAAGGTGATGTTGTGACAACCAGACTTATAAACAGTGCAGGATGTTTTAGCGAGCAAAATTTAATTATCAATGTGAATAACATAGCTCCGGGAAGTATTAGTGGTTCACAAGCTGTTTGTGCTGGTTCGACTCCTATACCATTTACATCAGTTAGTTCTGGCGTAATTAATGGAGTAACTGTTGTTTCTCCTGGCACGGGTAGTTATCAATGGCAAACTTCTACAGACACTTTTAATTGGATTGACATACGATTTGCCACCTCCGATACATACTCACCTGCAGCTGCTCCACCAGCCACAATACACTACAGACGATTAACGATTAATACCCTTAATGGTTTTGAATGTAAAATTCCATCTAACAGTATAACAGTTAGTGTGGACGCACTACCTAATCCTGGCTTGACTGCAAATGGTGGTGCGTTTACTGCACCTGCAACGATAACCTCTTGTGCTAGTAATACCATAAGTTTTATTGCCTCTGGTGGTACTGAATATCAATTTTTTGTAAATAATATATCGGCTCAATCTCGAGATACTTCCTCTACCTTTTTAGCTTTAAATCCCTCTGATAGTGATGAAGTATTTGTTCGAGTGTACAAAACTGCTTTAGCAAGTTCTTGTTTTGCGGATTCAGGAATAATTAAAGTTGATCTTGAAGCACCACCTGTTGCGAGTATTTCCCCATCCGTTTCTAATCGCGTCTTTTGTTCAGGTACTGATGTATTATTTACAGCCGATTCGGGAGGAGTAGCATCAGCAACATATGAGTTTAAAGTTAACAATACCATTATACAAACCTTTAGTACAACTAATACTTTCAATTCTGGGGATTACCCATCTCTTACTCTAGTTGGGAATCCTTTTATTGAAGTTACCGTAAGATCTCCTTCTGGATGTTCTAATATTGCTAGTGTAACTTTAATTGAAAATGCGATATCTTCAGTTGGAACCCTAACTTCATCAACCGCAACAGTCTGCCTTAACCAAATTCCAGATCCTATTGTTGGCTCTACTGCCGTTGCCTCTGGAAGCATTACCTATGGCTGGCAGTCCTCGTCTGATGGAATTTTATATAGCCTAATTGGTGGAGCAACATCTACAACTTACACGCCAACTACAGGTTTAATATCGACTACTTTTTATCAAAGAGTAACCTACAGTGAAATTAATTCTGTTACCTGTTCATCAACTTCAACACCTTTTAGAGTTTCAATTTCACCTGCTCCGATCCCCAACTTGATAGCTAGCCCCGGAGCTCTAACTGCCCCCGCAACATTAACCTTATGTGATAATACAGGTGTTGGAATTTTTAATGCATCTGGAGGAGCAAGTTATGAATTTAGAGATGAGAACGGAATTGTATTACAAGCCAGATCTACAACCAGTACCTTTTCAGCAACCACTTCATCAACTTTATTGGATAATAGTCAGGTAATAGTTCGTGTATTTTCTAATGTGACAGGTGGATGTTTTGAAGATTCAAACCCCATTATAATTCAAGTTTCTCCTCAACCTACAGTAAGTCTTAACACAATTGGAGGACTAACTACCTTCTGTACAGGAGATGTTGTAACAATGACAGCAACTTCTACTATTGCGGGTAGTAATTTTGAATTTAGAATAAACGGAGCTGAGATACAAAACGGAGCCTCCAACACCTATAGTCGAACGATAGATGCTTCTATACCACCTATATTAGCAACTGGAAATTATATTGTAACAGTTGCAGTAACGAGTCCAGGTGGATGTACTGTAACAGATACTTTAACTTTATTTGAGAACAACATACCAATACCTGCAGGATTAACTACAGCGAGTGCAACGATTTGTTCAGGACAAGTTCCACAGCCAATAGTAGGAGCAGCAGCAGTAGCTTCAGGAACAACAGTTGATTATGTTTGGATGCGTTCTACAGATGGTGGAGTTACTTATAATACTATAGGAGGCGCAGCCAATGCAGCCACTTATACTCCGACCTCAGCAATTGTCACAACAACTTTTTATCGTCGAGATATAGTAAGTACGCTTGAACAGTTTCATGTACACTTGAAGGTGGACCAATCCAAGTAGCAGTTGCAGCCCCTCCAACACCTGGACTAACAGGAACAGCTATATCAGGAACAAGGACAGCATCTGACACTTTAGTTATTTGTCCAGGAGAGTTAGTTAATTTCCAAGCAACAGGAGGAGCTACTTATAGGTTCATTGGTCAAGGAGGAGTTACTTTACAAAGCAGATCAGCATCGAGTACTTTCAGTACAAATACATTAAACAACTTAAATACTGTTCAGGTAGAGGTATTCAATGCAGGAGGGTGTTCAAGTTTTTCAGACCTAATTACCATAAATATTGGACCAGGAAGTGGAGCACCAAATTTACAGACTACTAATAGCACACTTAACAACACCTTCTGTACAGGAGATGTTGTAACAATGACAGCAACTTCTACCATCGCGGGTAGTAATTTTGAATTTAGAATAAACGGAGCTGAGATACAAAACGGTCTCTCCAACACCTATAGTCGAACGATAGACGCCTCTATACCACCTATATTACCAACTGGAAACTATATTGTAACAGTTGCAGTAACGAGTCCAGGAGGATGTACTGTAACAGATACTTTAACTTTATTTGAGAACAACATACCAATACCTGCAGGATTAACTACAGCGAGTGCAACGATTTGTTCAGGACAAGTTCCACAGCCAATAGTAGGAGCAGCAGCAGTAGCTTCAGGAACAACAGTTGATTATGTTTGGATGCGTTCTACAGATGGTGGAGTTACTTATAATACTATAGGAGGCGCAGCCAATGCAGCCACTTATACTCCGACCTCAGCAATTGTCACAACAACTTTTTATCGTCGAGATATAGTAAGTACACTTAGAACAGTTTCATGTACACTTGAAGGTGGACCAATCCAAGTAGCAGTTGCAGCCCCTCCAACACCTGGACTAACAGGAACAGCTATATCAGGAACAAGGACAGCATCTGACACTTTAGTTATTTGTCCAGGAGAGTTAGTTAATTTCCAAGCAACAGGAGGAGCTACTTATAGGTTCATTGGTCAAGGAGGAGTTACTTTACAAAGCAGATCAGCATCGAGTACTTTCAGTACAAATACATTAAACAACTTAAATACTGTTCAGGTAGAGGTATTCAATGCAGGAGGGTGTTCAAGTTTTTCAGACCTAATTACCATAAATATTGGACCAGGAAGTGGAGCACCAAATTTACAGACTACTAATAGCACACTTAACAACACCTTCTGTACAGGAGATGTTGTAACAATGACAGCAACTTCTACCATCGCGGGTAGTAATTTTGAATTTAGAATAAACGGAGCTGAGATACAAAACGGTCTCTCCAACACCTATAGTCGAACGATAGACGCCTCTATACCACCTATATTACCAACTGGAAACTATATTGTAACAGTTGCAGTAACGAGTCCAGGAGGATGTACTGTAACAGATACTTTAACTTTATTTGAGAACAACATACCAATACCTGCAGGATTAACTACAGCGAGTGCAACGATTTGTTCAGGACAAGTTCCACAGCCAATAGTAGGAGCAGCAGCAGTAGCTTCAGGAACAACAGTTGATTATGTTTGGATGCGTTCTACAGATGGTGGAGTTACTTATAATACTATAGGAGGCGCAGCCAATGCAGCCACTTATACTCCGACCTCAGCAATTGTCACAACAACTTTTTATCGTCGAGATATAGTAAGTACACTTAGAACAGTTTCATGTACACTTGAAGGTGGACCAATCCAAGTAGCAGTTGCAGCCCCTCCAACACCTGGACTAACAGGAACAGCTATATCAGGAACAAGGACAGCATCTGACACTTTAGTTATTTGTCCAGGAGAGTTAGTTAATTTCCAAGCAACAGGAGGAGCTACTTATAGGTTCATTGGTCAAGGAGGAGTTACTTTACAAAGCAGATCAGCATCGAGTACTTTCAGTACAAATACATTAAACAACTTAAATACTGTTCAGGTAGAGGTATTCAATGCAGGAGGGTGTTCAAGTTTTTCAGACCTAATTACCATAAATATTGGACCAGGAAGTGGAGCACCAAATTTACAGACTACTAATAGCACACTTAACAACACCTTCTGTACAGGAGATGTTGTAACAATGACAGCAACTTCTACTATTGCGGGTAGTAATTTTGAATTTAGAATAAACGGAGCTGAGATACAAAACGGTCTCTCCAACACCTATAGTCGAACGATAGACGCCTCTATACCACCTATATTACCAACTGGAAACTATATTGTAACAGTTGCAGTAACGAGTCCAGGAGGATGTACTGTAACAGATACTTTAACTTTATTTGAGAACAACATACCAATACCTGCAGGATTAACTACAGCGAGTGCAACGATTTGTTCAGGACAAGTTCCACAGCCAATAGTAGGAGCAGCAGCAGTAGCTTCAGGAACAACAGTTGATTATGTTTGGATGCGTTCTACAGATGGTGGAGTTACTTATAATACTATAGGAGGCGCAGCCAATGCAGCCACTTATACTCCGACCTCAGCAATTGTCACAACAACTTTTTATCGTCGAGATATAGTAAGTACACTTAGAACAGTTTCATGTACACTTGAAGGTGGACCAATCCAAGTAGCAGTTGCAGCCCCTCCAACACCTGGACTAACAGGAACAGCTATATCAGGAACAAGGACAGCATCTGACACTTTAGTTATTTGTCCAGGAGAGTTAGTTAATTTCCAAGCAACAGGAGGAGCTACTTATAGGTTCATTGGTCAAGGAGGAGTTACTTTACAAAGCAGATCAGCATCGAGTACTTTCAGTACAAATACATTAAACAACTTAAATACTGTTCAGGTAGAGGTATTCAATGCAGGAGGGTGTTCAAGTTTTTCAGACCTAATTACCATAAATATTGGACCAGGAAGTGGAGCACCAAATTTACAGACTACTGCTAGTACACTTAATAATACCTTCTGTACAGGAGATGTTGTAACAATGACAGCAACTTCTACTATTGCGGGTAGTAATTTTAGGTTTTCTGTTAATGGATCAATTCAACAAAATTTCTCAGTTGCAAATACTTTTATTCCAATCCTTAACACTCCTGATGCAGTAACAGGTAATTATGTTGTGCTTGTAGAAGTGAATAGTCCAGGGGGATGTACTGTAACAGATACTTTAACTTTATTTGAAAATGTAATATCCTCAGTCGGAACTCTAACTACGGCAAGTTCAACGATTTGTTCAGGAGAGGTTCCACAACCAATAATAGGAACTTCAACAGTGGCCTCAGGTTCAATTAGTTATCAATGGGAGGAATCTTTTGATAATATAACGTATACTCCTATATTGGGTGCAGCAAATGCAGCTACTTATACCCCTACAGTAGCACCATTATTATCAGCAACAAGAATTTTCTATAAAAGAATTACTACAAGTATACGAAGGGGTACTGCATGTACTGTCGAAACAGCACCCGTGTTAATAACAATTTCTTCACCTACACCTAGTTTAATAGCTGACCCTGGAAATATATCTGCTACTGGAACATTTACTATGTGTGAAGGAAGTGAAGCCAGATTCACAGCTGCAGGAGGATTGAGTTATGAATTTTATGTTAATGGTATAAAAAGAGGTGCAAGATCAAATCAATCAACTTTCACAATTTCAAGTCTTACTAATTCACCATCACTTAGAAATAATGAAAGAGTCCGAGTACTTGTTTTTGATCAACTCACTGGGGCAGGTGGTTGTTCGGCTTTTTCTGATGAAATTATTGTTAGAACAATTGCTGTTCCAACGGTTAATTTAACACGAAGCGATACAACAGGATCAATTTTTTGTACAGGAGATGAACCATCTTTTACAGCAAGTAGTAGCTTATCATCAGCAACATATGAGTTTTACATCGGACCAACACCTTGGCAAAATTCTACATCCACGGTATTCACACCTATACAGTCCCTCTATGTTCCTTTTTTAACAGACGGAGATGTGATTAGTGTTGTTGTAAATGCTTCTGGAGTATCTGGTTGTAGTGCGACGGATTCAATTACAATGGTTGAAAATGCTTTTACAGTATCAGGACTTATTACTAACGCAAGCCCAATGATATGTAGTGGTGGTACTCCAAGTGTATTTACTAATGTTGCTTCAGCTTCAGGAACAGGTAGCATAACTTATCGATGGCAAAGTGGATTATCAACAGCAACATTTATTGACATAGTTCCTTTTGTGACAACAGCAACATTTACACCAACCACGAGTTTAACAACACATACTCTTTTCAGAAGAAGAGCGATAAGTACAATAGGTGTTGATGAATGTGAAAGTTTCAGTAATACAATAGAAATTAGAATTTCACCACCCTTAGATGGAGGTCTAATAAGCCCTGCTTTAATGGAAATTTGCACTGGGGATTCACCAGGTGCTTTATCTGTTACAGGTGGTTCAATAGGTCCCTTAATGACATATGAATGGCAGATCTCATCCGATGGATTGATATTTACTGCTATTACTAGTGCAACTGGTCAAACATATACCCCATCTTCATTAAATACGACCACTTTTTATAAACGCATAGTTAATCTTAATGGAGGCGGTCCACCAGCAAGTTGTACTGCAGAAAGTTCAATTATACGAATTAACATCGTAGATCTTAACCCCGGATCGTTAGATGAAAGAGTAGAACAAGCATATTGTTTTGGAACTATGCCACCTACTTTGACTAGTTCAATAACAGGTGGAGTTCAACAAGATGCATTTAGCAGTGTAGGAACCATTTCTTATCAATGGCAGGAGTCTCTAAATGACGGAACATGGACTAATATTCCCTCAGCAACTCAGAATTATTATAATCCTCCCTCTTTAATACAGACTACTTTTTTTCGTCGTATTGCAATCAGCACAACAATAAGTAATGTATGCACAGATTTTACTGAATCTTTAAGAATTGAGATTATTGATGATCTTGATGCGGGAACAATTTTACCGGCAGATCAAAATATTTGTTCAATTCTTACAGCGGCTGATTTACCTAGATCACTTGTTTTAACATCACCAGAAACCCAAACCACTTCGGTTACATATCAATGGCAACAATCATTGGATAAATCTGTATGGTTTGATATCCCCGGTCAGCAAAATCTGAATCTAAACTTTAGCTTAGGTTTAGATGGAGTAGCTGGAACTCCTGATGATGACTCCTGGTTACCATCATCTACATCAACTTCAACTTATTATCGTGTTGTAACAACCTATGTTGGAAATCCTAAACCCTTCGCCCAAGAACAGGTTAGGATTTTGTTAACGGATCAACCAAGGGTTATGGCAGTTGGAGAATATATGATCTCTGTTAATGGTGATAATCATGCTATTAACACCACGCTAACGAGTACTTTAGATCAAATAGGTTCTGATTTAGCAGCTAAAATAACCTCGGATGATCCTATTGTTAATGCAGCTTACAACTCAACTACTAATATTATCACTCTTCAGCCAATTATCCCAGGTACTTATAATGTTGCCTCTTCAATTTTGTTAACAGACGATACAATTGCCCTAAGTTTTCCTGATAACCCACCTATATTTATGACAATATTGGTGTCTGGAAATACAGGAACTCGAACACCAAATGCAGGTTTAGATTCTTGCCAAATCTACTCAAGTATTGCTGAAATTAGTTCAGAACCGCAACCTGAATTTATTTTGGTGAGTGGAATAGTTTCTCCACAACAAGTTTGTCGAGGAGACCTTATTATTCCTATTCAATATACATATACAAGTAATGTAGATGAAATACAAATCAGAAATCTCGACCCTGGATTAATTCCAACCATATCAGGAGCTGGAACCGTTGTTGGTCCTTTTGATGTTGGAGGTCTAGGAATAGCTGGATGGTACAGAATAACTAATTCAGCTTCAAGAACATTCTCCATCACAGGTTCTGTGACTAATTCATCAAACTTTAGCATGGTAACTATTTTAGATCCATTAAGTCAATGTAATCCAATTACTGAGACATACGTGATTCAAGTAACACCTAATGCAGTTCAACCAAATTTCATCAGAAAGGGTCAGAATTTACCAGGATATGAAGTTTTATCATCCCAGATGAGTTCTATTGCTTCAATAACAGCTATTACACCTGTTCGTTGGTATAATAATACTGTTTGTCAAGACAGACTTCCAGCACCAACAACAGAGTGGACAGATTTTTACGCCTGTTATTCCGACAACACATTTAATCAACTATCCAATTCGTACGAGTGGGAAGTGTCACCCCCTGAGGCTGGAAATATGACCAATAATAATTTTCAAGAAACCACAATTCAACTTAATACGTTGGCAGCTCCCGCACTAGGTGAAAATTATACTGTATCCATTACAACTGTAGCTTCAGGAACCACAGCATATACAACCACCTCAACATTAGCAATTCAAACTACTGACGAAATAGGAATTGATTTAGCAAGTAAAATTTCCCTTGATTCAGCAGTAGATGCTATATATAATAATGTTATTGATCAAATTATTATAGAAGCAGCAACACCTAACTTATCTTTTACCACAACAGTTTCCCCGCTTGCAATTGGTCAATCTACTCAATTTAGTATACCAAGTATTAGACAAATTATTAGAAGTGGAACGATGCAATGGAATCCTTCTTTTACAGGATCTTCTACTATCAGAGTTCGTTCAATTGGTTGTGGTAGTAATGTGTCTTCATGGACCTCAGTAGTAATTGATGTAATTCCAGAAACCGTTCCAATTAATCCAGCTTCAGATCTTTATCCACCTGTAGTTATTGACGCAGGTATTTGTAGTGGAGCAACTACAGGAATTGTACCTTTATGTCAGGTAGATGCCTTTACTTTACCTACGCAGTTTTTTACTGCTAGTGATAATGCAGCTAATGTTAACGATTACGGTTCTCTTGAATGGAGAATGGAGAATATTGCTCCTGGTTCATTAACTGTAGCTACTCCAGGTACGATTGATCAAGCAACTGGAATAATAACTTGGAATATTGGATGGTGGGGAACTTTTGATCTTCAAGTGCGCCCTGTTGATTGTGATGGAGGCTTTGGAGTCTGGTCAACATCAACCATCAGTATTGGTCCAACCAATGGACCTGTTACGGATGTTACTCCTATATCAGCTTTACCAGAATGTCCAATTCCCGATAGTGGATTCTCTACTACATTGAGATCCAGTCAGGAAGTAAATTGGTATGTAAATAGTCGTCTTGGGCTAGTAAGCTCAACTACATTTATCAATACGGTGACTTTTCAATTGACTCCTCTACCGAATAACGACTTGTTCTTGGACTTTGAACCTGGATTTTCGGGGAATATAATCATTACTGCTGAGCCTGCTCTTTGTCCAGGATCAACAGTAAATTACGTAATAAATATTCCAGATCCACCTACAATTGTTTTAACATCTGGTTTCAATTCTAACCTTTTAATAGGTCCAGATTCAATTTGCAGAAATACAGCTATCAATACAATCACTTATCAGATAGAAGGAGCTGCAGACGCAGTAACTGTTACAGGTCTTCCTACTGGAGTTATCCCAGTTTTAGATATTACTCCACAGTCTACTTCATTGAATTTATCAAATACAGGTACAGCTTTTAGTGCTGGACAAATTTATTCGATTCAAATCAATAATAATACTTACAACTTTGTTACTACAGGACCAGGAAATGACATTGATACTGTTGGTGAAGGATTACGAGATGATATCAATTTAAGAACTACAAATTTTGTAGCAACGTATGCCTCCCCTTTATTGTCTATAGAGCCCAGTGGGACTGGTAAAAGAGGTGACTCTTTTATTATAGCGCCATCAACACCAGTAGGAAATTCCGTTGATATTGATCCGCCTTTGACTACTCCATTACAAAAAATATTAACCATTTCAGGAACACCATTAAATAGTGTTCCACCAGGTCAATATCCCTATATCATAACAACACTAGCTCCCGCTGCTAATTGTGCAGTTGTTAGTGCCACTGGTATTATTGAAATTGAAGAATCTGCTTCAATTACAATAGTTAATGGAATTGCAAATAATACAGGTGCAAATTCAATATGTAACGGTGCATCCTATACCCCACCAGCATCTTTATTGACTCTTGATATTATCAATGCATTTAACTTAAGAGTAGATCCTCTTACTCCACTGCCTAATGGACTTGCATTGTCATTATCAGCTAGTGGTACAGCAAACCAGTTTGAAATAACGGGGCAAATTAGTGAGTCCGTCTTTGTTCCGACAACTTTTGTTGTTAATCTCGTCACTACAGGTGCAAACTGTGAGGATGCAGTTTTACAAATTTCAATCGAAGTTGAACCTAATCCAACTATAGACCCTGCAGTTGGAGCCAATCTTGATCCATTTGTATGTTCATCAGAGCCATTAGTCCCAATTCGATTTGAAGTATTTAATCCTGCATTTGGATTAGGCGAAACAGTATCTAGCACATTCCCTCCAGGTGTTGACGGGAGACTTTACCAACAAATTCAGGTATCTCAATTCACAGTTGACTTTTTACTTGGAGCTGGAGATACAACAGCTGTAAGTGACACTTTTGTCTTTAACATTAACAATATCCCTTACACATACGCAACACCCAATACATCAACAAATATTCAATTGGCAGCTGAAATTAACACGTTTTTAACTGCACAATTACCGGCTACTCAATTTACGGTACTTTACACTGCTGGAACAAATGTAATTCAGATTCAACATGTAAATGCGGGAATAGCATTTAATGTAATATCATCGGATTCTGCTACTTTCTTGGATATAAGCGAAACTCAAATTATTACTCCACCATCTTATTATGAGATTTCGGGTACACCTTCGGTTACCCTTGGTGCTCCTACACCATATGTATACGAATTAACAACCTCCGGGCCCAATTGTACGGGTAGTACTTCTGTGAGTGGAACAATAACCGTACAACCCAGCACTTCTGCAAGTTATCTATCTGGTGTTCTAAATCAAGTTATTTGTGATAACGAAACCATGACCGATATCGTTTATTCAACGGTAGGGGCAGTAGCAATAGCAATTGTTACACCAACAACTCCATCTTGGATAGATGTTGATTTTGATCCAATAACACAGCAGATAACAATTTCAACTCCGGCAGCTCCAAATCAAAATGTTACTACAACTACGGTTTATAATTATCAAATTAATTTACAAGGAAGCTTGTTTGGTTGTAACACTGTTCCATCTCCAATATCAGGTACAGTTACCATATCACCATTAGATCAAATTTCACATATCATAACCTCTGGTGCAGAAAATCAATCGATTTGTGTGGGTGGTAATCCTGCTATACCTTTTGCAATTGATCCTATCGAATATCAACTATCAGGAGGAGCAACGGGAGCTACAGTTACTGGACTTCCGCCAGGAATTACTCCAACCTTCACAGCCTTAAATAGACTTATCCTTTCTGGAACAGCAACGGCAATCCCCTCACCGACCTTTACATACAACTATCAAATAATAACAACCCCTGCAGGTTGCGTATCGGCGACTGCGTCAGGTTCCATAACTGTATTCTCACAACCAGAATTAACATTAGTAACCACAGCAACTACTGCAAATCAAGTTGGTGCAAATGCAATATGTGACGCTCAGCCAATAGAAACCATAATTTACGAGCACAGTACAACTACTCCTGTCACAACTCAAGTGAATTTCACCTGGGTCGGTTCAAATACACTCTTTGGATTTGGAGTAACTGCTTTATCATCTGGAACAAACCAATTTGTGATTTCTGGAACACCAACGACCAACGTGACAGAAACAACTGTATACAATTATCAAATTGAAACAGTGGGAAGTAATTGTGAGCCTGAGGTTGTTTTGACGGGAAGTATTCAGATAAATCCAAACCAAACCATTGACCTTATTTCACCTGTCAATTCCGATAATCAAACGGTTTGTGTAAACGATCAAGATAATCCAGCAACTGCAAATACATCAAGTTTTGTTTCTATAGAGTATCAATTGGTTGGTGGAGCAACTAATTACAATATTATAGGATTGCCACCCGGTTTAACACACAACAGAACAATTTCAAATACAGTTTTAATCGATGGATTTATCGATTCTTCAGCAACCACAATAGCTTCGCCAACTGTAATTTATAATTATATAATTACAACTACCGGAACATGTTCAGATACTCAAGCTTTAGGTGTGATAGAAGTTCACTCTTTACCAACTTTGAGTTTAACAAGTTCGGTAACCTCAGCAGATCAAACTGGAATCAATGCGATATGTGATGGTACTCCAATGGAAACTATTATTTATGAAATGGGTGGTGGGGCAACACTAATGGACTTCACATGGGTAGGTTCAAATACGCTGTCATTTGCTGGTTCAGGATTTGTTCAAACCAATACAGGAACCCAAATTATTCTTTCTGGAACACCAACGACCAATGTAACTCAAACTACTTACTACAACTACCAAGTTGAAACTCTTGGAAGTAATTGTATTCCTGAAATTGTGTTGACAGGAAGTATTCAAATAAATCCAAATCAAACGATAACCCTTGTGTCATCGCCAACATCAGACAATCAAGTGGTTTGTGTCAGAGACAATAATAATCCATTGGAACCAGAGACTTCTAATTTTGTTCCAATAGTATACGAATTAGGAGGAGGAGCTACAGGAGCAATTGTAACAGGCCTTCCAGATGGAATTTCACCATCGACAACTGCTACAGCTATTATTATTAATGGCCAGCCATCGTCTTTAGCCACATCACTAGTTTCTCCTACAATTATTTACAACTATACGGTTACTACATTTGGTGGCTGTACTACTTCCACAATTAATGGTTCTATAGAAGTTCAATCTCTTCCAACCTTAACCCTAGTATCGACTGCAACAACTGCAAATCAGACAGGATTTGGAGGAGCAGTTTGTGTTAATCAAGACATAGTGCCAATTATCTATGAATATGGAGGAGGAGCTGAAGGGATAACCTTCAATTGGACTTCCCCTGCAAATGTTGCTCCTGTAACATCATTATCGCAGGTCTACTCAGGAACACAATTTATTATTTCTGGAAGACCAAGCCCGTCCGCTACTTTAACCACAACAACAATTTTTGAATATGAAATTGTAACACGTGATAGTAATTGTTTGCCTGAAATAACTCTTACCGGTAGAATTGAAGTTAAACCAGAGGATGCACTTGAATTAATCTCCGGAGTTGGATCAGATTTCCCAACAGTTTGTGTTGGAGGTCTTCCAACATCAGAGAGTCTTACCGATATTGTTTATGAATTGAAGAACGGAGCTGAGAGTGCCATAGTAACGGGCTTACCTCCTGGAATATCTTACACGGTAACTACATCGAAAACGATTGTCATATCAGGAACAGCTCAGGCATCAGCATCACTATCCTCGACAACTCTAACTCCTTGGATTTATACTGTAACTACAATTGGTTGTTCTCCAGTTGTTGCAAATGGAACCATAACAGTTACTCCTAAACCTGAATTAATTTTAATAGCTGGAACCGCAGTACAAACTCCTGTTTGTAATTTGACACCTATCATAGATGCACAATATATTTATAATCCTGCAGCAGGAGGACCACCAGTGGTAACCTGGCCAAATGGTCAACCTAACGGTGTAAATGTATCTTCTGGAGGATTTACAGATCGATTAACAATAGGAGGTATACCCTCGGTTGTAATTACCAGAACCACAATATATCCATATGAAGTTACTTTTTCTGGTACTTGTTCTCCCTCTGTCGTCCTTCGAGGAAGTATAGGAGTTATTCCAACACCTGTGATCGATTCAAATTACATTCTTACAAATGATGTAACTAATGTTAGCTGTTTTGATGCATCAGATGGATCAATTATAATTCCAGATGAAGCCTCACTTGGATTTAGTAATCGTATAACTGGTGGAATGTTGAGTATCCAACAAATCGATGAAATCTCTATATCAGGTACAACGACCATAGGCGATATAATTCGAGTTACTGCAGCAGGAAACACCTTTGAATATATTGTAAAAGCTGACCCTTATGGAAGTGCCATACCCGAATCTCTAGCAGTGGTTAACAATCTTGTTGCTAAGGTGATTAATGATGGAGTCGTAACCTCTGGCCCAGTGATTGAACCCTATGTATCTGCAACACCAATAGCAGGAGGAATTTCATTACAAGCAGACGTAGGAGGTATTCCGCTAAATACTTCAGTGGATATTACTCAAACTACAAGTTTAAGTAGTGCTATAACTACTATTCAAGAAAATAGAGCATTAAATTATAATTTCTCATGGCAAGGTCCAGATGGATATACAAGTTCAAGCCTTAGTATCTTTAATCTTAAGGCAGGAGATTATGTACTTACCGTTGATCTGAATGGTTGTTCTGATCAATCTGAAGTAATAACAATAACAGAACCAGCTGAACTAAAAGTAGGCGTTAATCTTTGCTCAGGGTCTGCACAAGTGAGTGTAACCGGTGGTACACCTCCTTATACCTTTATTTTGGAAGATGATAATGGAGCACAGATTGGAGCACCTATAGTGAAGCCGGGGGAGCATACTTATACAGGACTCGCCATTGGTGATGACTACATCGTTGAAGTTACCGATCAGTCATGTACGGTAGCAGTTCGTGAAGCTTTCAGAGTTCCAACTTCATTAAGTTTTAATCATTGGGATCTAAACGAAGGAGTTACTAACAGTTATTGTGCAACTGGAACCATTGGAAATGGTAGTATTGAGTTGACTCGAGGTACTGGCGCTACATTTCAAAGCGCATTTTCTGGAGGATCAAATGTTTTCTCATACAAATGGCAAAGCTCTTCCTCTTCTGGGACAATTGGAGTAAGCCCTAATATTTATAATCTACCTCCAGATGTATATACTGTAACAGTTACGGACTTAATTTTGGGTTGTTCTGACACACGTTCGTTTACTGTGGGTGGATTCCCTGTTCTAGAGCTAAATGCAGTTGTTGTAGGATTCCTAATAGATAACTCTACTGGTGTTGCTTCAAGTACTGCAGACTATGTTTACAATTTGGCATGTAATGGTGATACTGATGCTAACTTCACTTTAATAGCAAGTGGTGGAAATAGTAATTATACCATTACTCCAGTTGTTCCAGTTGTTTCTACTATAAGTAATATTGGAGGTACAATACTTGTTGATGACGGAGGACCTGGTCTTTATACTTTCAATTTACAAGATACAGGTCCAAATGGAGATATTTGTTCGGTGATAAAAACAGTTGAGGTAATTAACCCTGACCCAATGTTCCTTGTTGAAAATACAGGAAATAGAAATAATCCTATTTGTAATGGAGACTTTGGTTTGGTTGAGTTTAACGTAGTTGGTGGATCACCAAACAGAGGACCATACAGGGTTACCTTAAACGGAGGTGCTCTAGTTAAGAGCTCTTTAACACCAGGTGATAGAAGAGTAGTGTTTGACAATATTGATACTTCTTTAATTAGTTCCATAGCTACTAATGTTTTAATAGAGGATGCATTTGGATGTTCAGTGACAACACAACTTTCGTCTCAAATAGTTTTTAATGTTATTCCAGATCTACAGTTTGAATCAGATGTAATAGATATTGATTGTTCTGTTCCAACTGATGGAAGTGTAACTTTTAGAGAAGTTGGGCCTGATACATTTGCAGATCCTCAACAAGTTCAGATTCGAGTTTATCTAGCTTCAAATGGAACCAATATTTTCAAAGCTTGGGGGGCAAATCCTAATGAATCAGTTTCAATACCATTGACTGGTCTGGGGATATATAATTATAATATTACCGATGGTAATGGATGTCTTTTGACACCCACACCTGATCCTACTTTTGAAGTTAAAGTAATTGGAAACGATAATCCACTTAATATTGGTTGGGATGTTACACCGGTTGGTTGTGGAAATGACACCAGTAGAATTGTTTTAAATATTGAAAATATAGTACCACCATTAAGTATTTCATGGTTTGAAAAGAAACCGGTAGTAACGACAATTAGCTCAACAACTGGTGGAATTACGACATCAACTGATACAACAAATATCGAATTTGTACTTATTCCTTCTTTGGATGGTAATGCTACAGTATCTGATTTACCAGAAGGTGTTTATCGAGCAGAAGTGTCAGATGCCCGCTCACAAAACTGTGGAGGGACTGTAGCTACTGTTCCCCCAATTATTCTTCAGGAAAGTTCAATTGAAGTTGTGAATTTCAAAACAATTGAAAATGAACCAGCTCTTTGTGATAATTATGGAAACGCATTTACCTCTGACGTAAGTTTTAGAATTAATGCAAACTTGAACAGAGGTTCAATTTCAAGTAGTTTTAATATTTCCTTATTATCTCAGAACACTGGAGCTGTAATTCCAATACCTGCAGCTATGGATATAAATGGTGATGGAATAGTTGATCCAAAACCTAGAGGTTATACCTATCGATACCCTCTATTACCTGCTGACAGTTATACTCTGACTATTGAAGAAAGACTTCCACCAACTCTTCCTGCAACTAGTACCCTAGTCGCGTGCTCAGAAATATATTTCTTTGAAATTTTAGACTATTTACCAATAGAATATACCGGGGATACTGTAGGAATTACAACAGATCTTTGTACAGGACTTGGAACAATTATAGGTGATGCTGTTGGTGGTGTACCATTTACTGACACTGGATTACCAACTTACTCATGGTTATGGACTTTCACTCCACAAGATACCTCAAGGGGAGTAGAAACTTTCAATTCTAAAGATATTCTTAATGCCGAGCCTGGTAGCTATTGTGTAAAAATAACAGATTCAAATGGATGTACTTATGATTCCTGTGATACTGCTGCAGGTGCTACCCCAATAGACATAGAGATTGAAGACAAAGTTACACCATTTAGTATCACAGGTAATCTCACAGATCCTGATGATTCAAGTCTAAAAGTTAAATCACTACCTCCTGACTGCACAAGTGGTGGTCTTAATGGACAAATTGGTATTGCTATTGATGGTGGTCAACTACCTATTGAAATTACTTGGTTTATCGAGGATCCAACGACTCTCACAGCTGCAACAAATCCAGGCTATCGTCCACTATCACAGTTCACCGGTAAGGCTAATTTACGAGATCTAGTTCCTGGAAACTATAAGATGATTTTGCAAAGTAAAAGTAGATTGGCTGATGCTTGTAAAGGAAGTGGTAATTTCCTAAATAATGACTATTTATACTATGAAGAAATTATTCAGGTAACACCAAACAGAGAGCTTTATGTTCTTGACGGTCCATTTGTTGATGATGATCTTTGTGGGTCAACCCAAGGAAGATTAGAGATAGATATATACGATAATAATGATGGGAATCTAGATTTCTACTATAATGATATTCTTATTAGTCCAAGTGATGTTATTCAGTTGAGTGATCGTTCTTGGTCAGTTGGAATTACTAATGCAGTAGAAACTGCTCCTCTCAAGATTAAAAATGCTGAGGGTTGTTGGATTGAGGTAGAAATCAGTAGGGGAATAGGAGAACCAAGTTTTACTTATGATTCTCCAGCTCTTGCAAATAGTGGTGTTATTGGAGCAAGAGAAGAAGTTACTTTTGAAAATACATCAACTGATCCATTTGTGAAATCAGAATGGATATTTGGAGATAGTACAATCCCTGTAATTGTAGAATCTTCTACGGTAAGTATTACTCCAGTACGACATGTTTATGGAGTATCTGGGACTTATTTTGCCACCCTAAGAATTTATAACTCAATTGGCTGCTCTGAGGAAGAAACTATGCCAATTGTAATAGGAAAAGGCTATAACATTAGGGCTCCCAATGTATTCACTCCTGGTGGTACAGATACTATTAATAGTCACTTTAGACCACTGTTTAATGGATTTAGTAATATGATATTTACTGTTTATGATTATCGTGGTAATATTTTATATAGTGATTATCAAGAAGAGACTGATGTAAATAACCCTGTAGGATTTGTATTAGAAGGTTGGGATGGTAGCAATGACAACAATTCACCCTATTATATTTATACCGCCTCTGGTCTACTTCTTGATGAAGAGACAAGAGTTGAGAAAAGTGGAACCTTTATTATAATAAGATAAATGATTAAAATAAAATTAACATATATTATTTTTCTTTTTGCAATTTATTTTGGAGGGTCACTGTATGCTCAAGAGGATTATATTGTTAATCACTCCAAGTTTATGCAAAAATCTAATCCAAGTTATTTTGGGTTTAATAGTTTAAATAAAGTGGGAGTTTTATATAATTCTTTGAAATTGAATGAATACGACAGGATGGATAACAAGTATTTCTTCGGATCTTTAACTTTTGAAGATCAAGGATTTAGTCTTGGCATAGATATGAACTCCTTTAAAATTCAAACCACTGGTTTAACCACTAATTTATTTAATCTAAGTTATATATATAAACTTCAATTTGATAATAACACGTTTTTTTTACCAGCTGTCACAGTAGGTTTTGGTAGTTCGCAGGTAAACCCAGAAAATCTAATTTTTGAGGATCAATTACTCATACCAGGTTCTATAAATCCCGAGACACTTGATCCGTTGGCTCCAAACATTAGTAGTGTAAATTATTTCGATTTAGGTGCTTCATTTATTTTACATACTGATAAGTATCTAGCTGGTTTGACTTTTAAGCATTTAAATAAACCTAACACTTCTTATAACAAAGAAACGGAAGATGAAAAACCTGTTGAAGTTTCTATTCAAGGTGCTTATGAATTTGATTTGAATCCTTATGAAAGAAGGTATTTACCTCGTTACTCATATTTATATGCTTATGGATCTTTCACTAAATATGGTGATGCCTTGAAGATTTATCTTTCTCAAGATTTTCAACTAGGTGAATTTTCAATTGGACTCAGTCAACAAGCTACATCAATCGAAGCTTTTGCACTAAATAACGTTGGAGTTTCAATAGGTCTGGCTATTGAGAATTTTGATTTTGGTTTGTTGTATAATTTTCCTTTTCAATCCCCAGGTGTTGTATTTTCTCCAAGCATGTTTGAATTATTTATCACTTTCGACTTTTCTATTTATAGAAGAAATAGAAGAGGTCAATTCAACCGTTTACAGATTGATAACTACTACTAATTATACTCAGGCAATGGGAAATAAATGCGATTGTCTAAGACAATTACTATTTTCTAAATATCTTATTGGGAAAAACTACCGGACTTTCAATTCCGTTAGTACCCAAGGTAGCAATGCCAAAAAAGAAATTATCAACTACAATACCTTGTAATGTAGTTTCAGATACATTACCTACAAACCGAGCATGATCCCAAGTAGCAGAGGTAGTGTCTCTCCAATAAATTTTATACCCTTTAATGTTTTTACCAGTTATTTTTTTCCATTTAAATCTTACAGAAGCTTCGATGATTCCTCCAATAGAAAGTTCGGAAACCGATGGTGGAGCCCAACCAATAGCTGCTAAATTAATTGCATTGACAGCAGTTAATTTTTTTGCATATTCGAAATTAACTGCATCTAAAACATCACCATAATTAATTCCATTCTCTGTTCGAATATCTTGATGTTGTTGGGTGTAATTTTCATGAGCTTCCATAATCCTTATTCCTGCATATCCCATATCGTTGAAAGGTCTGTGGTGACCACCTCTTCCAAAGCGATCCAGACGGTATATCATTTTAGGATTCATTTCAGGCATATAATGCTCCACAGTTTTGTGAACATATCGCGCAAGTTGTCTTGATATGCCATCGACTTCACCACCATAAAAACGTCTACTTTTTCTATCTTTTTCAGTTTCTGTAATTGGAACAGGTTCAGAAAAAATACGAAAAGTTCTATTGTCAATCACACCATCTACTCCTTTGATGTTTCCGATCATATCATTATTGAGTATTCCAATAATTTCCCAGCCTTTTTCTTTAGCGTAAGTTGCAAGACCTTTCCCGCCAAAAAGCCCTTGTTCTTCTCCAGACAAACCTGCATAAATAATACTGTTTTCAAATGAATATTTAGATAAAACTCTCGCTGTTTCAAGAGTTCCAGCCATTCCGCTTGCATTGTCATTTGCACCAGGCGAATCATCTGTATAATTATTTGGATCAGAAACCCTAGAGTCAATATCTCCGCTCATTATGATAAAGCGATTGGGATAACGACTACCCTTTTGTATGGCAATAACGTTGTTTATCCATACATCTTTTACAATTCTTTTCCCATCGGTTTTCACATGATTTTTTTGGTAACTTACTTCAATGCAACCATTACAATTTGAAGCTATCCTTTGAAAGCTATTAAAAATCCATCTTCGAGCTGCTCCAATCCCCCTGTTTTCTGATAATGTATCGCTCAAGGTATGTCGAGTTCCAAAGTTAGATAATGTAGTGATATCCTGTTCTATTCGTTTGGATGAAACATCATCAATAATAGTGTAAAAGTCTTGTTCGGTTTGAGACTGAATTGAATTATTGAAGCAGAATATAATTAGCGTAAATACAAGATTAAGAAAACCTATTTTTTTTATTATAATCATAGAAATTGTTGTTAATGTATCTACTAAAATATAAAAAAACCTACAATCAGGATTGTAGGTTTTTTAAAACAAAACAAAATATAATCTAAAATTAAAACGGATATTTATTTTCTTCGATAACCTTTGCAGCAATGCTTCTTCTAAGGTCAACGATGTTTGGGTAATTTTGGTATTTCGTGTATTGCTTTAAACCAGCTAGCATACCTTTCAACTCTACCCCCTCAGCAAAAGAAATAATAGCTTCCTTTCCTTTAGCATTAATCTTCTCAATAGCATCAAATAAATATAATTGAGTCATTTCTATTTGATTTTTTTGAGTATCGATACCAAATCGAGCACAGTTTTTTTCGGTTCTAAGAATAGTAGATTCCGCAATATAAATCTCTATTAGAATATCTGAAAGGGCAAGAATAATTTGCTGTTCAGTATCAAACTTTGGCCCAAACTTTTGAACCGCTGATCCTGTGATCATCAAAAGTACTTTTTTAAGATTTTTGACCAATTGCTTTTCTTCAGCCAAAACTTCATTGGAGATTTCAGCCTTTTGAATTCCTTGCATTAATTCTTGACCAACAGCAGTTGCTGGTCCCATCAAATCAATTTCACCTTTAAATGCTTTTTTCAAGAGCATTCCTATTGAAAGCAATCGATTGATTTCATTTGTTCCTTCATAAATTCTTCCAATCCGAGCATCACGCCATGCCATTTCCATAGGTGCATCTGCTGAAAAGCCCATACCCCCAAAAATTTGAATTCCTTCATCGGTACAGCTTTGGGCTTTTTCAGAAACAGAAACCTTTAAGATAGAACACTCAATTGCAAATTCTTCAACTCCCTTGAGTTCAGCCTCTTGATGAGAAAGACCATTTTCTAGGAGCTGGGTAATTTTTTCTTCAATATTGTAAGCAGCTCTGTAGCTCGCTGATTCGCTAGCATAGGTGTTAGTTGCCATATTGGCAAGTTTCAGTTGAATTGCACCGAATTGTGCAATAGGGGTTTTAAATTGAACACGCTCTGTAGCGTATTGAACAGCTAAACTTGTGGTATTTCTCTGTGCCTCGAGACAAGCAGCTGCTAGTTTTATACGACCTACATTAAGAGCATTCATACCGATTTTAAAACCGTCTCCTCTTCCAGCAAGCATATTTTCAACAGGGACAATGGTGTCGTTGAAGAAAACTTGACGCGTAGATGAAGCTTTAATACCAAGCTTTTTTTCTTCATCTCCTAATGTAATACCATTTTCTAAGTCTTTGGGAACAATAAATCCTGTTATGTTTCTGTCATCTTCAATACGGGCAAAAACAATGAATATATCCGCAAATCCAGCATTAGAAATCCACATTTTTTGACCTGTAATTTTGTAATGTGTTCCGTCTTCAGACATAACCGCTTTTGTTTTTCCAGAATTTGCATCTGAACCTGCACCGGGTTCAGTTAAACAATAGGCCCCAAACCATTCGCCAGTAGCCAGTTTAGATACATATTTCTGTTTTTGTTCCTCATTTCCGTATAGTGTAATGGGCATTGTACCGATACCAGTGTGTGCCCCAAAAGCAG
Organism: uncultured Flavobacteriaceae bacterium; assembly: GCA_943789305.1. Lineage (GTDB taxonomy): Bacteria > Bacteroidota > Bacteroidia > Flavobacteriales > Flavobacteriaceae > Arcticimaribacter. The sequence continues at coordinate 576,341 of CALSTP010000001.1, forward strand.
TTGAAAAAGATCCATTGGCGCCTGAAATATAATCACAAACCAACATTGTTGATGTAAAGGGCATCCCCAATCCATTGTACTCCTCGGGAACAGCCACTCCCAAAAAACCAAGACTTCCCGCTTTGGCCATCATCTCACGAGTTAAATCATAATCTTTTTGTTCAAAACGTTCTCTGTTTGGGATGATGTCTCTATTCACAAATTCTTGAACTGACTCTTTCATCATGAGTTGTTCTTCACTAAAATCTTCTGGAGTAAAAATTTTTTTTGCTTCTGTTTCTTTAACAACAAAGTCTCCTCCTTGTGTATTGATTTTTGTTTCTTCCATTTGGATTGATATTATTTAATATGTATTAATTCCTCTTTTTCAACCTCGGCTTTAATAAAATCGATCACTTCAAAAAAATGTTTCATTTTTTTTTCATCAACATGATTTAGAATAGAATTATTAAAATCAAGAACTGTTTTTTTTGAAAGGTCTCTTTTTTCTTTGCCTTGCTCGGTTAAATAAATTAAGACACCACGACCATCATTTGGATTGGGTTTTCTGGTAATGTAAGCCCGTTCTTCCATGGTGTTTAAGATTCTAGAAAGGCTTGTAGGTTCCATTCCCATTTTTGGCCCCAATGCAGTAGATGGTGTTCCTTCAGCATCAATAGAAAGTAGTGTAAAACCCATTGACATGGTTGAGTCATACTCCGCGGCTTTTTCGTTGTACATGTTCGTAATCAACTGCCAAGTGGTTCTTAATGCATATTCTATGGTAACCTGTTTCACTCTATATTTTTTGAATTAATCAAAGATAGGTAAAAAAACTATGCACGCATAATTATGCTTGCATAATTATGCGTGCATAGTATATAAGTAAAAACAAACCCCTCATTATGAGGGGTTTACGTTATTGATAAATTTTATCGAATAAAGCTTTGTATCTCTCTTTGACAGCCTTTCTTTTAACTTTCATGGTAGGAGTGAGGTGTCCGAGTTCGATGCTCCACAATTCAGGAGTAAGTTCAAATTTCTTGACTTGTTCCCATTTTCCAAATGTAGGATTATACTCGTCGATATCTTTCTGAATTGCATCTTTTACCTCTTGACAAGAACAAATGGCTTTGGGTGAAGAATCGATATTGAGGTTTTGGTCTTCAATCCATGTAGCAATGTATTCAAAAGCTGGTTGAATTAATGCTGCTGGCATTTTTTGACCTTCACCTATGACCATAATTTGTTCAATAAAAAGAGACTGTTTCATTTTGTTTTCAATCAACTGAGGGGCGATATATTTTCCTCCCGAAGTTTTGAATAACTGTTTTTTTCGATCGGTTATTTTTAGAAAACCATCTGCATCTATTTCTCCAATATCTCCTGTATGAAAATACCCATTTTGAATAACTTCAGCAGTTTTCTTTTCATCTTTGTAGTATCCCTGCATAACGTTGGGCCCTTTACATAAGATTTCACCGTCTTCGGCTATTTTGATTTCAACACCATCAATAGGTTTTCCAACACAACCAAATTTTAGGCCTTTGTTGTTGATGTCACTTACCGTCAAAACAGGTGCTGTTTCGGTCAAACCGTAACCTTCTGAAATGGTTATTCCAGCTGCACTGAAAACTCGAGCTAAACGAGGTTGGAGTGCTGCACTTCCAGAACTGATGGTGTGTAAATTACCTCCTAAGGCTGCTTTCCATTTTGAAAAAATTAACTTTCGAGCTATTTTTAATTTCAATTCATAAAGAAATCCATTGGCTCCATAAGGTTCATACCGCAGTCCCAAGTCGACAGCCCAGTAAAACAGTTTTTTCTTAATACCGTCCAATTCAGCTCCTTTAGCGTATATTTTATCGTAAACCTTTTCTAATAGTCTAGGTACGGCAGTCATAAAGTAAGGTTGTACTTCTTGAAGATTTTCTGATATCTTTTCGACAGATTCTGCAAAATAAATACCAATACCTTTATAGTAATAGATGTAGAGAATAACCCGTTCATAGATGTGACAAACTGGTAAAAAACTCAACGCATGTGTTTTTCCAATATCAAGGGGCAATCTTTTTGAACTAGAAAGTACATTGGAAACGATGTTGTGGTGGTTAAGCATAACTCCTTTTGGAACTCCTGTTGTTCCAGAAGTATAAATGATAGTAGCTAAATCTTCTGGATCAACAGCTGCTTTAGCAGCTTCAACAAGTTCCTTTGTTTTTGAATCTTCTTCTTCACTTAAAAGCGAAGTCCAAGAAGAGCAATTCGGAATAGAATCAAAAGAATAAACCTCTTTCAATTTTGAAATGTCTTTTCTTACAGTGTTTAACTTTTCTAGAATTTCAGCATCTGAAATAAAACAATATTGACTCTCTGAATGATTCAATACATATTGATATTCAGGACCAGTAATCGTTGGGTAAATAGGTACAGTAACAGCTCCAAGCTGTAAAATGCCCAAATCCATAATACACCATTCGGTTCTATTATTGGTTGATATCAAAGCAATTTTATCCCCTTTTTTAACTCCTAATTTGACTAAAGAACGGCTTACTTGTTGTACTTTTTGATAAAAGTCTTCGGTTGAAAGGCTTTGCCATTCCCCATTGTATTTTGTAGTTACAGACTTTTCTAGTGGTGTTTTATTTCTTTGAATTTCAATAAACTCAAAAAGCTTTGTTGGTTTCATTTTAATAATTTAGTTACTAAATGTACCCAAATATTTTTGAACTATAAAAGTATATGTAAATCTAATCCTAGATTAAGTAAATAATCTTTTATGGAATTAGCCATTTATAAGCATTTTCAAAAGCAATTATCCATGGAGAAACTTCATCTGTTCTACCCTTGGCATAATGTCCCCAATTCCATGGAAATGTTGAACGTTCAAGGTGTGGCATCATAGCCAAATGTCTTCCATCTTCACTACAAAGCATCGCAGTATTGTAGTCCGAACCATTTGGATTTGCTGGGTATTCTGCATAACTGTATTTCCCAGGAATTTGATAATTTGACTCTGCCTCTGGAAGAAAGAATCTACCTTCTGCATGAGCAGACCAAACTCCAAGTGTGGTTCCTTCTAGACCTTTAAGTAAAACAGAACTACTGTCACTAATCGTTACTGTCGAAAAGACACATTCGAATTTACCGGATTTATTATGAAGCATTTTAGGTTTAACCGAATGCTTTGGATTGATTAATCCCAGTTCAACAAAAAGTTGACACCCGTTGCATACTCCCAAAGAAAGAGTGTTGGGTCTTGCAAAAAAATTATATAATGATTTTTTTGCTTTTTCGTTGTATTTGAAAGCACCTGCCCATCCTTTTGCAGAACCCAATACATCAGAATTTGAAAAACCTCCAACTGCAACAATAAAGTTGAGGTCTTCTAAGGTTTCTCTTCCTTCGATAAGATCAGTCATATGAACATCTCGAACATCAAAACCAGCAAGCTGCATCGCGTAGGCCATCTCTCTTTCAGAATTACTTCCTTTTTCGCGAATAACTGCAGCCTTAATTTTTGATTTAGGAATAGCATTTAATTTCCCGTTAAAATCTTTTGGAAATTTAAATTGAAGAGGAAGTTTATCTAGGTTCTTGGATCGATCAGCCGAACAAGATTTTTCAGTTTGTTCTGCATCTAAAAGTGCAGAAGTTTTATTCCAAGTTTTTCGTAATTGATCTACTGAAAATTCAAACTTTAAATCATAGTTTTTTAGAGTAACTTTTGAATCAGTACGGACACTTCCAATTTTTCTACAAACAATACCCTTTGCATCAAAATGTGCTGCTAGGTCTTCGGTGGATTGAAGTAGAACTCCAGTTTTTTCAGAAAATAAAACCCGTATGATATCCTTTTCTCCAAGGGTACTAAAATCGAGATCAAGACCGATATTAAGGCTGGGAAAACACAGTTCAAGAAGAGAAGTAATCAACCCGCCAGATCCAATATCGTGTCCAGAACTAATAATATTGTTTTGAATCAATTCTTGAATCTTATTGAATGCTTTTACAAAATACGGAGCGTCTTTTACTGTTGGAGCTTGATTTCCAATTGCATTCTGTGTTTGAGCAAATGATGAACCTCCCAGATGAAATTCATCTTGAGATAAATCGAGGTAATAAAGATTTCCTCCTGTTGTTTTTAAAACTGGGGTAATGATGTTGGTGACGTCTTTACATTGTGCTGCTGCAGAGATGATAACTGTTCCAGGTGCTTTTACTTCTTGATCCTTGTATTTTTGTTTCATGGAAAGAGAATCTTTTCCAGTTGGAATATTGATTCCTAAAGCAATTGCAAATTCTGAACAAGCCTCGACAGCTTGGTATAATCGAGCATCTTCCCCTGGATTATTACAAGGCCACATCCAATTTGCAGATAGAGAAACAGATTTTAATCCCTTTTCTAAAGGTGCCCAAACCAAATTTGTGAGAGATTCTGCAATTCCATTTACACTTCCCTTTTTGGGGTCAATAAGCCCAGTTAAAGGCGAGTGACCTAATGAGGTTGCAATTCCATTGGTGCCTGTGTAATCGAGTGACATTACCCCACAATTACTTAAAGGCAGTTGAAGTTCGCCAACACATTGTTGTTGAGCAACACGACCTGTAACACATCGATCTACTTTATTGGTTAGCCAATCTTTACATGCGACTGCTTCAATTTGTAAAACCTGATCGAGGTATTCACTAAGGTCAGATTCGGTGTAATTTATTTCTTCATACAAAATTTTAGCTGAGTGATCATTCATCAAAGTTTTAGGAGAACTACCAAAAAGAGCACTTAAATCAAGGTCAATTGGGGTTTCATTTGATTTTTCAGAATAAAAAGAAAAATGTTTGTCATCGGTAACAACCCCTACATCATAAAATGGAGCCCGCTCTCGAGAGGCTATTTTTTCAAGAATATGAGCATCTTTTTCTGACAAGATTAAACCCATACGTTCTTGAGACTCATTTCCAATGATCTCTTTAGCGGATAGAGTAGGGTCTCCTAATGGAAGTTTGTCTATTTCAATTGCACCTCCTGTTTCTTCAACGAGTTCAGATAAACAGTTTAGATGACCACCAGCACCATGATCATGAATTGAGATGATGGGGTTGTGGGCACTTTCAACTAAAGCTCGAATCGCATTAGCAACTCTTTTTTGCATTTCGGGATTTGAACGCTGTATGGCATTAAGTTCGATCGAATTTCCAAAAGCTCCAGTATTTGCTGAGGAAACTGCCGCACCACCCATTCCAATTCTGTAATTATCTCCACCTAGAATTATGATGCGATCTCCTTTTGAGGGAGTGTCTTTTTGAGCTTGATCTTTTTTTCCAAACCCAATTCCTCCCGCCTGCATGATGACTTTATCATATCCAAATTTATGATTTCCTTCTTGGTGTTCAAATGTTAAAACAGAGCCAGCAATTAAGGGCTGGCCAAATTTATTTCCAAAATCTGAAGCTCCATTAGAAGCTTTGATTAAGATCTCAACAGGAGTTTGATACAACCATTCGCGTTTTGGAAATCCATTCTCCCATGAATTATCTTTGGATACTCGAGAGTAAGGAGTCATATAAACTGCTGTACCTGCAAGAGGTAAAGACCCTTTTCCACCAGCAAGTCTATCTCTAATTTCACCACCCGATCCCGTCGCAGCCCCATTAAAAGGCTCTACCGTAGTTGGGAAGTTGTGCGTTTCTGCTTTTAGAGAAAGAACACTTTCTATTGATTTTTTTTCATAAGAACTGGGACCATCTCCTTTTTTGGGAGCAAACTGTTCAATAATTGGACCTTCAATAAAAGCTACATTATCTTTGTAGGCTGAAACAATGGTGTTTGGGTTTTGTTTTGATGTTTCTTTGATCATCTCAAAAAGACTTTGATCTTTTTCTTGTTGGTCTATTATAAAAGTACCATTAAAAATTTTATGTCTACAATGTTCAGAATTAACTTGAGAGAATCCAAAGACCTCCGAATCGGTTAGTTGGCGTTTCAATTGTTTTGATAATGCTTCAAGATAATCAACCTCATCCTCATTTAAAGCTAAACCTTCTTTGGTGTTAAATTCAGCAATATTATCAATTAGATTTACCTTTTCTGGAGTTATTTCGGTTTCGAATATTTGATCATTTAAACCTTTAAAATTTTGAACTAACATGTAGTCAATCACATTCGATTTGGCCTCAGGGGTGTATTTTTCGATTCGAGAAATACCTTCGATCCCCATGTTTTGTGTGATCTCAACGGCATTCGTACTCCAGGGTGTAATCATTGTAGCACGCGGTCCAAAGAAACTTCCAGAAAGATTTTTTGGATCGATACTAGGGAGGTCACCGAATAACCATTGTAACTTTTGTTTTGCTTCAGCGGAAAGGCTTTTTTTTGTTTCGACGGCAAAAATATCTTCTTGCGGTAAGCCAAAAAAGTAGATCATAAACAGTATGTATTTCTAAGCCGTAAATTTACGATAATTTTATACAAGAGACCCTCTGAATTCTTGAGCTTTTTTGTCCAGTTTTCCCAATGTTATCCACAAACATTTCGAACCAATCGAGCGGCATAAAAACCATCGAATCCAGTTTTATGAGCATAGAGAACCTCTTCTTTTTCTATGCTAAAATCTGCTCCTTCATCTTGGTTTAAAAACCATTGGATTTGACTTTGGTTTTCACTGGCTAGTACGGAACAGGTTGCATAGATAAGTTTCCCGCCCTCTTTAACCCATTTGGATTGTTCTAAGAGTATTTCTCGTTGAAGTCTGATAACCTCTAAAATACTCTCATGATTTAGTTTCCATTTCAATTCAGGATTTCGTTTTAAAGTACCTAGACCACTGCATGGAGCATCAATCAGAACCCGATCTGCCCATCGGGTCAGAGACTTTTTGTATTCCGGGTCACCGACCCAACTGTTTGTAATGCATTTAACATTATTTCTTCGAGCTCGTTTGGACAATTCTTTGATTTTATTTTTTTCGATGTCCAAAGCAATAATTTCTCCCCTATTTCGCATTAAAGAAGCCAAATGAAGGGTTTTCCCTCCGGCTCCCGCACATCCATCAATTACCTTCATTCCTGGTTTTACTTCTACAAAAGGAGCTATTTTTTGTGAATTGGCATCTTGTATTTCAAAGCATCCTTTAAGGTACAAAGCGTTCTTCCGAAGATTTTTTCTTTTTTGTAATAACAAAGCATCCTCATATCCTTTGATGAACTCGGCTTCAATTTGGTACTTATCCAGTAATTCTTGTTGAAGTTTTTTTGGTGAAACCACAATTCTATTGACTCTAAGGATCAATTTTGCTTGCAAGTTTAGAGCTTCAAGTTCATCATCCCATTTTTCAGAGAGTTCTTTTTTACCTCTTTCATGGAGCCAGTTTGGAATTGATTTTGAAATTTCAGAAGTAACTTTTTCTTTTTGATTGGCTTGTATTTGTTTAACATCTATGTCAGTGAACTCCTCCCAATTGGGTAGTTCGATTGAATTTACAACCAACCAGGTTCCTAGTAGCTTCCAGAGTTTTGGTACATCAGTCAAGTTACTATCAGTACCCGATAAAAAACAGTAGTAATTCTTCCATCTGATGATTTCATAAGTTGCCAGATGAACATTGTTGCGGTCGCGAGCTCCCCATTTGGGGTTTGCAAGATTTATCTTTTCTAAAACTCGAGTAGCTCTTCCGTATTTATAAAATATGTTTGATAGTGCATCAACGATTCCTTGGGCAGTATTCCGATGTAATCTTTTCATTAGAACGCGAATTTACGCCAGACACCTGAGCTTAATCTAATTTTAAGGGATGTTTTTTTTATTTCTTGATCCATGAACCATTTTCCGATGAAATTTTTCTTCAGCAATATGAATTCTTAAAACTTGTTTAGCGGTTAATTTAGTTTCTAAAGTATCGTTAAATTTTTTATAGAGAACCTCTTTTTGGCTTTTAAAATAGTTAATGGAATCAATTACTTCAGAAGCTTCTGCTTCGGTGAGTTCATCAATTTTCTTGAAGGTGTTGTGGCGAATTCCCTTCATTTTTTTATAATACTTTTTTCGCATATCTATTTCATATTGATCAAAAGCACGCCAAACAAATGTTTCTTGCTCTGTGGTCAAGTCTAATTGTTCAAGGATAAAATTAATTTTCAACGATTTTAATCGTTCGTAGCTCATTTTTTTATTTTTATCCTGTCCCCATAAAGATGAACTGAGAATCAGAAATAATAAACAAAGGATTGAATTTTTAATCTTCATAGTCTTCATATAATAAGTAAAAGTTTGGATCATAGGCTTGTTGTAATTCAAAAATTGTTTCCGCTTTCATATTTTCAAAAGCAATTGTTTCAAATTCAAAACTTTCTGAAATATTCAGATCAAACAATTCAAAGCTTGTTAAGGGACTTTGTTGCTCTTCGAAGTAACGATCTAAAGCTGCATCAGTATTCAATTCCGTAGAAGAATAGCTTATTGAGAAAAACAGAGTAAAACAGGCGGCAATTGCTACTGCGTATGGGATTATATGAATTATTTTTATTTTCGATTTTTCATATGGAATTCGAAGCAAACGCATTTCTGAAGTTGCAAAATATTCCTTTGGAACTTCAAAATTAGATTTAACCTCCGAAATCAATTTCAGGTTTTCCTTCAATTCCTCTGTCCTCTGAAAGTAATTTTCAGGAACTTTAAATCCATGTGGTACTTTATTGTCCTTCAAGTTCATTTTTTATTTTTTTAACAGCGTGGTGATAGGAAGCTTTCAGACCGCCAACACTAGTTTCAAGAATTTCTGATATTTCTTCATATTTCAGCTCTTCATAATATTTAAGGTTAAAAATCAAGCGCTGTTTTTGGGGAAGTTTGGTAATAGCTTGTTGAAGTTTTATGGCAATTTTATCCCCTTCAAAATACGCATCTGCATGGAGTTCGTTGATTTGATGCTCGTTGTATTCGTTAATTGAATACCCCATTTTTTTTGACTTCTCTTTTATAAAACTTAAAGATTCATTAGTCGCAATTCGATACATCCAACTAAAAAGCTTGCTTTCTCCTCTAAATTTTTTAATGTTCTTAAAAATCTTAACATAAGTGTTTTGAAGCACATCATCAGCATCTTCATGATCAAGTACAATTTTTCGAATATGCCAATACAAAGGTTGATGAAATTCTTTTACCAAAGCCTTGAACCCTTCTTCTTTAGTTTTAGGGTTTTTTAGTGCATCTACTAAAAGAGAGTGATCTTCCAATATTTTATTTTAATACTTAGACTCTAAAAGTACAAAATAGTTTAAACCACACCTTTTTCCTGTAGGAGGATCTGAGTCAATCCCTATTTCAAAAGTTTTTATAGCTCTTTTTTCCATTCGACAAAACTATCGAATAAGGGATTCCAGAAAATTACTAGAAGAATGATGATTACACATAATAAGTGTAAAGATTAAATAATGATGTCCTTATTATTTTTCATTTAACTTGAATTTTAACAAGTGTTTTTGCAATTATATGGATTGCATTTCAACTAATTTCTTGTAAGTACTTTCATTGTCAATCAATTCAGTATGAGTTCCAATTTCAATTATTTTTCCCTCTTGCATTACCACAATTTTATCGGCTTTTTGAATGGTAGAAAGACGATGAGCTATGACCAAAGAAGTTCGATTACTCATCAAATTTTCTAAGGCCTCTTGAACTAATTTTTCAGATTCTGTATCCAAGGCAGATGTTGCCTCATCCAACACCATGATAGGAGGGTTTTTGAGAACAGCTCGGGCTATGGAAAGACGCTGCTTTTGACCGCCAGATAACTTATTTCCTTGATCTCCAATGTTAGTTTCATAGCTATGGGGAAGATTCAAAATAAAGGAGTGTGCATTCGCTATTTTTGCTGCCTCTATAACTTGTTGATCTGTTGCTTCTGGATTTCCTATCCGTAAATTGTTTTGAACGGTATCATTAAATAAAATTGAGTCTTGGGTAACAATTCCAATCAGTTTTCTAAGCGAATGTGTTTTGATTTCTTTAAGGTCATTTCCATCAATGGAAATGCTTCCTTCTTGTACATCATAAAAACGATTCAACAAATTGGCAACAGTTGTTTTTCCACTCCCAGATTGCCCTACAAGTGCTATTGTTTCTCCCTTTTTTAGGCACAGAGAGAATTGGTCTAAAACAAGTTTAGTGTCGTATTTAAATCCAATTTTATTAAAATGAATTTCTTTATTAAAATCATTGATATTTTTTGCATTTGGGTGATCTACAAGTTCGTTAGAAGCATCTAAAATCTCCAAAACTCGTTCAGCAGCAGCATTTCCCTTTTTTATTGCATAAGAAGCTTTGCTAATTGCTTTAGCTGGAGTAAGAATGTTATAAGCCAAAGTCATAAAAGCCAAAAAAACTGTTCCGCTCAGGGTTTCTTCGATCAACACCATTGATCCCCCAAACCACAATAAGCCACCAATAACTCCAATTCCCATAAATTCACTCAAAGGTGATGCTAGATTTTGTCGATTTAAAAGTTTATTGGAAAAGCCAAAAAATTGTGCGGTTGATCGAAAGAATTTTGAGGTAAATAAGCCTTCTGCATTAAATGCTTTGATGATGTTCAACCCACCTAAAGACTCTTCTACGATGGATAAAAATTCCCCTTGTTCTTGCTGAACATTTTGAGAATGCTTTTTTAAAGTTTTACCAATTGAGGAAATAATAATCCCAGAAACTGGTATAAATGTAAGCACAAATATGGATAATTTAACATTCAAGCTAAACATTACTGCAAGGGTGAAAATGATGGTAAACGGTTCTCTCACAATTAATTCCATTATGGATAGGAAGGAATGCTGAATTTCTAATACATCTGAAGTAATTCGGGCAAGGGTATCTCCTTTTTTCTTTTCTGTAAAATAAGATACCGGTTGGGATAGTATTTTTAAATACAAAGAATTTCGAAGATCTTTTAAAATACCATTACGCAAAAAAGTTATGAAAAACATAGCCAAATAGTTGAATAAATTTTTCAAAAAAAATAAAACTAAGATTAGCGCAATCGCAAAAATTAGGGCTACAAGGGGATCATTTTCTAAAGTTTCCCCAATTTTATAATTTATGGAATCTGTAACAAACGATTTTAGATGACTAATACCCTTGTAAACCGGTTTTGTGTCAACCTTGGGAGTTTGACCAAACAGCACATTGAGCATGGGGATAAGCGAAACAAAAGAAAGCGCACTAAAAAGTGCATACAGCGCATTGAATATGATGTTAAGAAAGGCATATTGCTTGTAAGGAATAGCAAAGAGTAATATTTTTTTAAAGGATTTCATTTAGATGCCCAGGCTTTGAATTAGTTTTTGACATTGGAGTTCCATTGTTTTTTTTAAATCAGTATAATTTTCTTTCTTTTGAAAAGTTGTGTTTACGCTAAAGTAGAATTTTATTTTGGGTTCTGTACCACTTGGCCTAACAGCAATTTGAGAATTATCTTTCAAAATAAAACGAACAAGATTCGATTTTGGGAATTTTAAGTCTTCTTTTGTTCCGTCTTTTAAAAAGCTAAATTGTTTTTCAAAGTCCTCAATTTTAATTACCTCAATCCCTCCAATTGACTTGGGTGGATTGGATCTAAAGTCACCCATTATTTTTTGAATTTCTTCAAATCCAGATTTTCCAGTTTTGGTTAAGGAAATAAGTTCTTCATGATAAAGTCCAAAGAGCTGATAGCTTTCGATGAGGTATTCATACAACGAACTTCCTCTATTTTTTTGAACTGCAGCAATTTCAGTGGCGAGTAGAGCAGAGGTAATTGCATCTTTATCACGCACTTGATCTCCAACCATATACCCAAAACTTTCTTCACCACCTCCAACAAAAGTTTGATTCGGAAAGTCTTCAACCATTTTGGCAATCCATTTAAACCCTGTAAGCCCCAACTTACATTCAACTCCAAAATGATCCGCTATTTTCTGCATAATAGGTGATGAAACCACCGTAGAGCCAATGAAGTGTTTAGCTGATAAAGCCTGAGGATGGTTTTCTAATAAGTAACGAGTTAATACAATCATGGTTTGATTGCCGTTAAGCTTCTCAAAATGCCCATCTAAATTTAGTACGGCAATACCAAATCGATCCGCATCGGGGTCAGTCACCACAACTAAGTCAGCGTTCAGTTCTTTAGCTTTTTTCAAGCCGAGTTCAAATGATTCCGGGTCCTCGGGATTGGGCGACTTTACTGTTGGAAAATTTCCGTCTGGGTTTTCTTGTTCTTTAATGCTATGAAATTGGGAATATCCCGCTGCTTTGAATACCTTAGGCATTAAGGTTATTGCTGTTCCATGAAGTGAAGTGAAAACTGTAAAAAAATCATCTTTAACCTTTTGAGGGCAGCTGCTTATTTCAATTGCTTTTGCACAAAATGCTTCATCAATTTCTTTGTCGATCAGATGAATCTTTGATTGATCTGCTTCAAAACATATTTCACCATAAGTTGTTTGCTCAATCTGTTGTATGATTTTGTAATCATTAGGGGAAACTATTTGTCCACCATCTTTCCAATATACTTTGTATCCATTGTACTCTGGTGGGTTGTGCGAGGCAGTCAATACAATACCACAATGCGCATTTAGGTATCGAACTGCAAAAGACAATTCTGGAGTGGGGCGGAGATCTGAAAAAAGAAATACATCAATTTCATTGGCAGAAAAAACAGCAGCAACTTTTTTTGCAAGAGTTTTGCTGTTATGCCGGCAATCATAAGCAATAACTACTTTGATCTTTTCATTGGGAAATTTTTTTTTCAGGTACTTCGAAAGACCCTGCGAACTTTTCCCTAAAGTGTATTTGTTTATACGATTTGTACCTACACCCATAATCCCTCGGATGCCTCCGGTTCCAAACTCCAAATTTTTATAAAAGGCATCTTCAAGTTCTGAGGGGTTTTTGAAGAGTTTAGATACTTTTTTTTGTGTTTCAACATCAAAAGGAGGCTCTAGCCATAAAGTTGCTATGTCTTTTGAATTATTCAACTTTTTTCAGTTTTTTCTTAATGGTGTAACGTTTATTGTTTTTTTGTTGTAAAATCCAAAGTTCACCCAGAAAACCAGCAACAAAAAATTGAGTTCCCAAAACCATAGTAGTTAGAGCGATATAAAACTCCGGTAATTCTGCAATTAATCGGCCCCCCGGGTTGAGGAATAATTTGTCAATTCCTAGATAAAATGCGACGCTAAAACCGATAAAAAACATAACGGAGCCCCAAAAACCAAAAAAATGCATCGGTCGCTTCCCAAATTTATTTAAAAAACGAAGGGTCAGAAGATCAAGAAAACCATTCACAAATCGGATCCAGCCAAATTTGGTAACTCCATATTTTCGGGCTTGATGTTGAACAATTTGCTCTCCTATTTTGTCAAACCCTGCATGTGCAGCCAAAACAGGAATATATCGATGCATCTCACCAAAAACTTCAATGGTTTTGATGACCTCCTTTTTGTAAGCCTTAATACCACAGTTGAAGTCGTGTAAATAAATCCCAGAACTTCGTCTTGCTGCCCAATTAAATAATTTTGAAGGAATGTTTTTTAAAAACAAGGAATCGTATCGTTTCTTTTTCCAACCCGAAATTAAATCCAAATTTTCTTTTCGAATTCGGTTGTACAAATTTGGAATTTCACTTGGTGCGTCCTGAAGATCTGCATCAAGTGTTATGATAACCTCTCCAGTAGCCTCTGCAAACCCAGCATGAAGGGCTTGGGATTTTCCAAAGTTCTTCGAAAAACGAATCCCATAAGTGTTGCTGTGAGATTCATGTAATTTTTCGATTTCTTCCCATGAAGCATCAGTGCTTCCGTCATCTATAAACAGAATTTCAAAACTTAGAGAAGTTGGAGTCAATTCGTCAAGAATCCACTGATGTAACACAGGTAAGGATTCTGCTTCATTGAGAAGCGGGATGATGATGGATAAATTCATAGCTTGTTTTGCTTTACAAAGCTACAAAATTATAAGCTTATTCTGGTCGATTACGTTTGAGGATAAGACCTGTGATCAGAGAGAATATTAATCCAAAAAAGAGACTAAAAATCAAAATAAAACTACTGGTCATGATTGGTCCAGAAAACTTTTCTTGCATCGATCTTACTTGATCTATCATTTCTTCACTTGCTTCAGGATTTTGATCCATGAATTGATTCATTCCCATTTCAAGTGCCTTATTCATCATTTCGGGATCAAGAACATTAGACAAAAGAAGGAAATACAAAACGCCCATAATACCATTGATAGCCGATGCTCCTAAACCAATTTTTATTCCTTGACCCAGAGACATGAATCCCTCATTGTCTTTTCGATAGGTAAATTGCGCAATCCCAATAACACCAACAGAAATAATAACATTAACAACAGTAACACTGGTTTCTTGTTGATAATGCATGTCTAAAAAAAAGAGCATTAATCCAAAGACAATAGATATCCCCCCCAGTAAACCCCCATAGGTTAAGATGTACTTTTTGATTTCTAGGTTTTCATTTTCCATAGTAAAAAGATTAAATTATTTATCGGTTAATATTGGCTAAATTTAGAAAAAACAATTACATTTGCACACGTTTTAAAAATAAATTTATGAAACCAGGTATACACCCAGATAATTATAGACTAGTAGCTTTCAAAGACATGTCTAATGATGATGTCTTTTTAACCAAGTCAACTGTTAATACCAAAGAGACTTTAGAAGTAGATGGAGTAGAATATCCATTGGTAAAACTTGAAATTTCAAGAACATCACACCCATACTACACAGGAAAAACTAAACTAGTTGATACAGCAGGTAGAATTGACAAGTTTAAAAACAAATATTCTAAGTTTAAGAAATAAAAAAAACCAATAATGTTATCAAAAGCTGCCTGTTCTCACAGGCAGCTTTTTTTGTTTTTTCACAAGGATTAAGTCCTGAAAAAAAGCATTAAATTTAAAGCAGATACTTCAATACCCAAATGTTAAAAATATTTTATGTCACAACAAAAAAACACTATTCTTTTTGATGGTCCTGAGCGTTTGAACTTACTTCCATTTACCTACATAAGGCCTGTTGCAGAACTTAGAATTGGTATTAATACCTTAAGAGAAAAATGGGAAGCTTTTCTAAAGAAAAGTTGTTCCTATGCTACTCAAGATTATTTATCCAAAAAATATCCCATACATACTTCTGAACTCAATTATTTCATCAATGCGAGTTATGTTCCAACAGAAGTTTTGGTAAGTCAAATAGAAAAACTCAAACCCAATCAGGTATTGGTTTTTGAAAATAATCCTATTGCTTTTTACACAGAAAAACATGAGCTGCCTAAAGGTATGGATGATTTTTTTCAGGTTGAGGTTGAATCCGATCCACTCCATATCAAAACAAGTTCTGATTTATTTTCAAAAAATGCAGAAGTACTAGAATTGGATTTTGAACGACTTACTCAAGGAAAGAGAAATCAAATTATAGCGGATAGTAGTAATCGTCTTATTTGTCCTGAACGAATTTTCATTGAACCGGGAGCAAAACTTTCTTGTGCCATCCTCAACGCGACTGATGGCCCAATATATATTGGAAAAAACACTGAAGTTATGGAAGGTGCCATGCTCAGAGGTCCAATTGCTTTATGTGATGAGGTGAAAATAAAAATGGGAACAAAGATTTATGGAGGAACAACCATTGGTCCAGGATCTAAGATAGGCGGGGAACTCAGTAATGTTTTGTTTATGGGGAATTCAAATAAAGGGCATGATGGGTTTCTGGGAAATGCAGTAATTGGTGAGTGGTGCAATATCGGATCAGCCACTGACGCTTCGAACCTAAAAAACAATTACAGCAAAGTTCGAATATGGAATTATTCCTCCAAAAATTTCGCAAAATCTGAATTGCAGTTTTGTGGTCTTCTTATGGGGGATTTCAGTCGTTGTGGGATTCATTCCATGTTCAATACAGCTACAGTGATTGGTGTCAATACGAATATTTTTGGAACAGGGTTTCCAAGAACTTTCATCCCTAGTTATAGTTATGGAGGAGCACAAGGCCTCAAAACCTATGCTTTTTCAAAAGCAATGGAAGCAAATAGTGCGATGATGAAACGCAAAGGGGTAGAACTTTCTGAACTGGATTTAGAAATTCTTCAGGCAGTTTTTGATCAGTCGGCAGTATGGAGAAGAGATCCCTAAATTTATTTCTTTTGAACTCGTTTGAGGTTCAAAAGATTTATCGAATTCATTTCTAGTCCGCTTATATTTTTTCTTTTAAACCGAATGGCTTGGTCATAGTACAGTGGGATTACAGGGTATGAAGACATCAATAAATCATCCATTTTTTTGTATAGGATAATTCGATCTACAGGATCTGAAATCTTCATAGTTTCTTCATAGAGCTTGTCAAACTTTGCCTCTGAAAAATGAGTGTAATTGGGTCCTCTTGGACTGAAATTTTTTGAATAAAATAAAGATAAATAGTTTTCGGCATCTGGATAATCTGCAATCCAACTCGCTCGAAAAGTTTCCAAATTCCCGGAGCTTTTGGCTTGTCTTAAGGTAGCTGTTGGCATAAGGTCTATGACAATATCAATCCCAATATTTTGATAAGCCCTTTGTAAATATTCACAAATATCAAGATAATTTATATCTGTAGCCAGTCGTATTTTTGGTTTTTCACCATATTCCTTTACGTATTCTTGAACCAATTCTTGAGCCAAACTCAGATTATATTCATTGAAAATTGCATTTCCATGTCCAGGAAGTCCCTTAGGAATGAATCCTTGAAAAGCTGGAAATCCAATGGTATTTCTGAGGAAAAGGATCATTTTTTCTCGATCAAAACCAACATTCATCGCTTTTCTAATTTGTTTGGATTTGACTGCACGGTTGCTGGCATCCAAATAAAAGCCAATGTATTCGGTGTTTAAATAAGGGCCTTTTTCCATTTTAATGTCTTGACTATATTTTTCTTGAAGGACTCCCAAAGGGGTTAGTAAATCATCTTTGTAAGAAGTATCCAGTGAATTTAAAAAATCAAATTTTCCTTGGATAAACATCATGAATTCACTTTGGATGTCAGGTAAAAAACTTATGGCGATTGCTTCAAGGTAAGGGAGTTGTTCTCCATTTTGATCACGTTCAAAATAGAGTTCGTTTTTGCGGAGTACTAATTTCACATCTTCTTCCCATTTTTTAAATTTAAACGGGCCAGTTCCAATGGGATTGGATCTAAAATCATCCTTATAATAGGTAATTCCCTCTTTTGGAACAACAGCGCAGTAACGCATGGTTAGTAAACCTAAAAAAGCAGGGAAAGGCTGTTTTAATTCAATTTGTAAAACACGCGTATCTGTGGCGTGATAATTTTTAACATTTTGAAGTACCCAGCCCCCTGGTGAACCTGTCTGTTCGTCTTTTAGGCGATCAAAACTAAACACAAAGTCTTCTGCAGTAACAGTTCTCGTTTGTTTTGAACCAAAAACCTGGGATTTATGAAAGTAGACATCATCACGAAGTATAAAAGTATATACTGTTCCATCTTCATTAATCTGCCATGACTTTGCTATTTCGGGACGTATTTTTAGTGAATCATCCAATTGAACTAAGCCATTGAATAGTTGTTGTATGGGCCATATGTTTTGGGGATTCCTTGCAAAAGCAGGATCAAGGGAGGTAATGTTCCGAAATTCGTTGTACCTAAAAACAGTAGTGTCGTTGATTTTAACTTCCGATTGACAACCTAGGACTAGAACTGTCAGGCAAAGAAAGAATTTTTGGAATAATTGCTTCGGTAAATTGATATTGAACTTGAAAATCAAAGTAGTATATTTGTCCCAAAATTAACCTTTTTTAGAGACATCTTGGAATCATTAATTACCAATAAGGCTGTTAAAGCCAAAAAAACTTCTGTTGCATTCCATACCTTGGGGTGTAAACTTAATTTTTCTGAGACAGCATCAATTGCCAGAGATTTCTCGGAAGAACATTATAGTAGGGTACCTTTTGAGTCTTCAGCAGATGTCTATGTGATCAATACCTGTTCGGTTACCGAAAATGCGGACAAACGGTTCAAAACATTGGTAGCAAAAGTATTGCGTCAGAATCCAGAAGCATTTGTAGCTGCTATCGGTTGTTATGCTCAATTGCAACCTGAGGCATTGGCCGGTGTTGCAGGGGTGGATTTGGTGCTAGGAGCTTCAGAAAAATTTAAGTTGACACAATATCTTAGTGACCTTACCAAGAAAGAGACCGGTATTGTTCATTCTTGTGAAATTGATACGGTAACTCAATACACAAGTAGCTTTTCAACCAGCGATCGAACCCGAGCTTTTTTGAAAGTCCAAGACGGTTGTGACTATAAATGTACTTATTGTACCATTCCTTTGGCGAGGGGAATATCGAGAAGTGATTCACTGGAAAACGTTATAGCCAATGCAAAGAAAATTGCCTCTCAAGACATCAAAGAAATTGTTTTAACTGGAGTCAATATTGGGGACTTTGGAAAAGGGGACTTTGGCACCAAAAAACATCAACATACTTTTTTAGATCTAGTCAAAGCTTTGGATGAAGTTGAAGGAATTAATCGAATCCGAATTTCTTCTATTGAACCTAATTTGCTTAAAGATGAAACCATCTCGTTTGTGAGCAAAAGCAATTCTTTTGTTCCTCATTTTCATGTCCCTCTCCAAAGTGGGAGCGATTTAATTTTAAAAAGGATGCGAAGACGATACTTATCCCGATTGTATGTTGACCGGGTAAAGGCAATAAAAAGTGTTATGCCCAATGCCTGTATTGGGGTAGATGTAATTGTTGGTTTCCCAGGGGAAACAGACGAGGAGTTTTTAAAAACCTATAAATTTTTGGCTGAGCTAGACATTTCGTATTTACATGTTTTTTCATATTCCGAACGTCCAAATACAGAGGCTTCCGAAATGAACGAAGTTGTTCCCCAGCACATCCGTTCGAAACGCAGTAAAATGTTACGAGGGCTATCCGTTAAAAAAAGACATCATTTTTATGAATCTCAGTTAGGATCAGAGCGATTAGTTCTTTTTGAGGGAGAAAACAAAAAAGGATACATCACCGGTTTTACCGATAATTATGTTAAAGTAAGAACGCCTTGGAATCCCAGTTTAATTAATTCACTTCACAAAGTCAACTTGAAATATATCGATGATGAAGGGTTTGTTCGAATCAGTTTATAGCTTGATTCCTACAGGTAAAAGTTCTTTGTAGTGCTTGTTTTTTCTTAAAAAAACAGCAATCTCTGGACTGGTTGGAACCACTCTTAATTTTTTCTCAGCAACAGAATCAAGAACCGTTTTGATGAATTCGTCTTTAAATATAGTAGTGTCAATTTCCTCAGGAACAATCAACTTGGTCAGGAAAATTTTTCGTTCTTGTTCTGCATATTCAATGCGCGCCATGGATCCGTTTACAACAACTTCAAATTGACGTAAAAATTCATTATTTTCGAGGATTAGATGACTCATAGTGATTGATTCAGTTATGTTTAAAATACTACCAAACGTTGTTTTTGATTTTAAATAAATCTCAAAAAGACAGGTTTGGATATCCATCTTAAGAAACGGAATACAAAGATACGAATTATTTGTTAAACAACTTAGAATGCAACCACAACCTGTTAAGGAAAAAAAAAAGAGAGGACTTTATTTGATGCCAGGAATGGCAGCCAGTCCTAAAATATTTGAATTTATTGATTTAACGGATCTCTTTGAGGTAGTTCATTTATCGTGGATTACACCAAAAGAGGATGAGCCTATCGAAGATTATGCACTGCGGATGTGCGAACGCGTTAACCATCAAAATCCCATTTTACTTGGGGTTTCTTTTGGCGGAATTTTGGTACAAGAAATGGCCAAACACATTAATTGCTACAAAGTTGTAATTGTTTCGAGTGTTAAATCCAATATCGAACTCTCCTTATCCATGAAGATGTCACAAAAAACGAATGCACACAAACTTTTACCTACTCAATGGATTCAAAACCTAGAAAGTTTAGCACTTTTTCTTTTTGGGAGTTCAGTAGAGCGTAAATTAGAATTGTATCAAAAATACTTATCCGAAAGAGACCCGAATTATTTGAAATGGGCAATTCATACCCTTGTAAATTGGAAGCAAAAATCTTTTGATCCTAAGCTTATTCATATCCATGGAAAAAAAGACACCGTCTTTCCTTTTAAAAATGTCATAAAAACTCCTTATCTTCATAACTTGACGGATGGGACTCATGCAATGATATTGGTGCAAAACCAGTGGTTCAATTCAGAGTTACCTAAAATATTGTCCTAAATTTATATCGGATGAAAAACATAAATAAAATTACAATAAGCGTTATTTTACTGATCGGAGCAGGAGTTCTTCTCAGTAATAATATTATCGGAAACAAAACAGCTTTTAAAACTTATGACTTTGGAGAGCCTTATAAAGTATATGCCCTCCAAATAGCCAAAGAATATACTTTTGCTGGAGAAACGGTAACCATGGACGATGCGGATCTTCGCCAACGCATGGACAAAGAACTTTTGGTGAATACCTATTGGCAATCCAATATGATGTTGATGATCAAAAGAAGTAATCAATACTTTCCGTTGATCGAGCGTATTCTCAAAGAAGAGGGGGTACCCGACGACTTTAAGTATTTGGCAGTAATAGAAAGTGGTCTAGAAAATGTGATCTCTCCTGCTGGAGCTAAAGGATTTTGGCAAATACTCAGAACTACAGGAAAAGAAATGGGGCTTGAGGTAAATTCAAATGTAGACGAACGTTATCACCTTGAACTCTCAACTCGAGTAGCTTGTACGTACTTGAAAAAGGCAAAAGAGAAACTGGGTTCTTGGACACTAGCTGCAGCCTCATACAATCGAGGGATTTCTGGGATTAAAAGACTGCTTGAAAAACAACAGGTAGATAACTATTATGATTTATTACTCAACAGAGAGACTAAAAGATATGTTTTTAGAATTTTGGCAATGAAAGAAATTCTATCAAACCCCAGCCAATACGGGTTTGTTTATGACTCTATGGATCTTTACGGAGAACTAAAAGCAAAGAAAATTCCCGTAGATACTGGAATAACCAACATCGCAGCTTTTTCAAAATCAATGGGAATTAATTACAAGCAACTGAAAATTTTCAACCCCTGGTTGCTAGAAAATCATTTGAACAACAAGTCACGAAAGCAGTATTACATTGCCCTCCCAGATTTAAGTGAAATTGGACCTTAGATTCGTTTCATTTGTTGCTTCATTTCTTTGATTTGCCCTGTCAACATGCCTTGGCTATCCAGTTTTTTAGCTTTGTTGATTAAGAGGGTAGCCTCTCTCTTTCTTCGTTTCTGCATGTAAATTCCCGCAAGACTCAAATTAGCCATAGCCAAATCAGTGTCCATAGACATTCCCAACTCAAGCGCTTTTTTAAAATATTTCTCTGCCTTGGTTAAGTTGGTCTGCGATAGAATAATTCCGTGTAAGTAGTTGAAATAGCCTTGTTGCTTGGTTACCAAATTTTGCTCGGGGTTTGATATCCGATTCAACCACTTAAGGGTACCTTCAAAATTTTGTTTTCTGAGTTGAAAGAAAGCCAAAAGGATAAACTCGTTTTTGTAATACAGTAAAATAAACATTCCACAAATCAGCAGCAGGAAAATCCCGTTTCCAATGGCACCCTCATAGAATTGGTAGATACTAAATGCAAGGGTAAAAAAAGCAAGAATAAGTTTTATAATCTTAGGAAACATGGTTCAATATTTTCGCCAAAGTTAATAAAAACTAATCATTATGCTGAAAGAATTAAGCAGAACAGTTGTTGTTTTTGTAGTTTTTTTGT
Source organism: uncultured Flavobacteriaceae bacterium (assembly GCA_943789305.1). Lineage (GTDB taxonomy): Bacteria > Bacteroidota > Bacteroidia > Flavobacteriales > Flavobacteriaceae > Arcticimaribacter. The sequence goes on from CALSTP010000001.1 coordinate 598,152, forward strand.
TTCCAAAAAACAAGAGTTAATCATGAACAAAGTGTGATGCTTCTTGTAGGTTAAAACTCGGTATTTTTTTCATAACAAATTCTAAGATTTGGAAGTACAATATACTACATTAATTTGTTTATAATAAATTGATATTCAGTATTATAAATATATTAAGCAACTGTTAATAAAAAACACAAAACAACATGTATGTTTGTATGTTTTTATTTAGTTTAGTAAAACCTAAATCTTATTGACCCCAAAATTGAAATAAAAAACTTGACCTATGAAAACCGACATTTACCCGATTCGATATGTTCTTTTAATCTGGTAATGTTCCAGAATCTGTGTTTTTAAAATAAGAATTAAATTAAGTCAATAAAACCGTGGCTTGCCCAAGTCAAACCCAATAAAAAGAAATGAACCTACAATACTTTCCAACCCAAAATCGGCTCGCAAAACCCCTGAAATCCGAAAAATCTGAACCTCGTGTTCCAGATTCTGTGGTGGGTAATTCTTTATTCATAATTCTACAATTGTAATTGATTTTGTAAAAGAAAGAAATGAAAAATTTGAAGTTTTACGGGGCAAAATTGACTGTCTTAAATTCTTTTGAATTATATTTTATTGTTTTTAAAAAACGCTTGTCTAAAATAAAACTTATCGTATATTTGCACACACTTTGAAAAGCAAGACATAAGTCTTTATTCAAACTTATATTTTATGAAAAGAACATTTCAACCCTCGAAGAGAAAGAGAAGAAACAAACACGGATTTCGTGAGCGTATGGCATCTGTAAACGGACGTAAAGTTTTAGCAAGCCGCAGAGCAAAGGGACGTAAAAAAATATCCGTATCTTGCGAGCCAAGACATAAAAAATAATGAATCAAAACATTAAAATTTAAGGTGTTACTTTTCTTAAGTAACACCTTTTTTTTATATACAAAATTTAACTTTTACTGCCAATGCCTAAGCAACAACAACTTAAGACAGTACTGATCATCGGATCAGGTCCAATTATTATCGGTCAAGCTTGTGAATTTGATTATGCTGGAACACAAGCCTTGCGATCTTTAAGAGAGGATGGTATTACTACTGTATTGATCAATTCCAATCCAGCAACGATCATGACTGATCCAACAATGGCTGATCATGTTTACCTTAAACCGTTGACGACTAAATCAATTATCGAGGTTTTGAAAAAGCATGATATAGATGCTGTTCTTCCAACAATGGGAGGACAAACAGCATTGAATTTGTGTATCGAGGCTGATGGAAAAGGTATTTGGAAAGATTTTAATGTTGAACTTATTGGAGTAGACATTGATGCAATCAACATCACCGAAGATCGAGAGCAATTTAAACAACTGTTGAGACAAATAGACATTCCTGTTGCCGAAGCCGAAACAGCGACCTCTTTTTTAAAAGGTAAAGAAATTGCTCAGAAATTTGGCTTCCCTTTAGTAATTCGACCCTCATTTACTCTGGGAGGAACTGGGGCATCTTTTGTTCATACCGCCGAAGAATTTGACGAACTGTTGACTCGAGGTCTCGAGGCTTCTCCAATTCATGAGGTATTAATTGATAAAGCTCTGTTGGGGTGGAAAGAGTATGAGCTGGAACTATTAAGGGACAAAAATGACAATGTTGTGATCATTTGTACCATTGAAAATATGGATCCTATGGGGATTCATACCGGAGATTCTATTACAGTTGCACCGGCAATGACATTATCCGATACTACTTACCAACGTATGCGTGACATGGCCATAAAAATGATGCGAAGCATTGGAGATTTTGCTGGAGGGTGTAATGTTCAGTTTGCGGTTAGTCCCGATGAAAACGAAGACATTGTTGCCATCGAAATTAACCCACGTGTATCTCGATCTTCTGCATTAGCATCAAAAGCAACTGGGTATCCCATTGCAAAAGTCGCTTCAAAGTTAGCAATAGGCTACTCATTAGATGAATTGGAAAATCAAATAACCAAATCAACTTCAGCTCTTTTTGAGCCCACGGTTGATTACGTGATTGTAAAAATTCCTCGTTGGAATTTCGATAAATTTGAAGGATCTGATCGTGTGTTGGGGCTTCAGATGAAATCTGTAGGTGAGGTAATGGGAATTGGTCGCTCGTTTCAGGAGGCATTACACAAAGCAACACAATCTTTGGAAATCAAAAGAAACGGTTTAGGTGCCGATGGAAAAGGATACAACGATTACGATCAAATCATTTCAAAGCTTACCAATGCTAGTTGGGACCGTGTTTTTGTGATTTATGATGCCATTCAAATGGGGATTCCGTTGAGTAGAATTCATGAAATCACTAAAATAGATTTATGGTTTCTTCGTCAGTACGAAGAGCTGTTTACTTTAGAAAAAGAAATTTCAAATTATTCGATTGATACCATTGAAAAAGCCCTCTTGTTAGAGGCGAAACAAAAAGGATTTGCGGATCGACAAATTGCTCATATGCTCGATTGTATGGAAAGCGAGGTTTATAAATGTCGTTCCAAAATGGGAATTCAAAGGGTGTACAAATTGGTTGATACTTGTGCTGCAGAATTTGCGGCTAAGACCCCTTATTATTATTCTACTTTTGAAGAGAAAATGCAACTCAATGGCGAAGAACCTTTTAGTGACAATGAAAGTGTGGTTACTGATCGAAAGAAAATAGTGGTTTTGGGTTCTGGACCTAACCGAATTGGTCAAGGAATTGAGTTTGATTATTGCTGTGTTCATGGGGTATTAGCTGCCTCGGAATGTGGTTACGAAACCATCATGATTAACTGTAACCCAGAAACGGTATCAACTGATTTTGATGTTGCAGATAAATTGTACTTTGAACCTGTATTTTGGGAACACATTTACGACATCATTCAACGCGAAAAACCAGAGGGTGTAATTGTTCAGCTTGGGGGTCAAACCGCTTTGAAGTTAGCCGAAAAGCTCGAACGCTATGGTATAAAAATTATTGGGACAAGCTTCCAAGCTCTCGATTTGGCCGAAGATCGCGGAAGTTTTTCTTCGCTTTTAAAGAAAAACAACATCCCTTATCCCGATTTTGGAGTTGCTGAAAATGCTGATGAAGCATTGGCATTGGCTGACGAATTGGATTTTCCAATTTTGGTTCGCCCTTCTTATGTATTGGGGGGACAGGGAATGAAAATTGTAATAAATAAAGAAGAACTTGAAGCCCATGTGGTGGATTTGCTTCGGAAAATTCCAAACAATAAACTGCTTTTGGATCACTATCTAGACGGAGCTATTGAAGCAGAAGCTGATGCGATTTGTGATGGAGAAGATGTTTACATCATAGGAATAATGGAGCATATTGAACCTTGTGGGATTCACTCAGGAGATTCTAATGCAATCCTTCCTGTTTTCAATTTGGGAGAATATGTTTTACAACAAATCAAAGATCATACCCTTAAAATCGCAAAAGCATTAAAAACAGTTGGACTCATCAACATTCAATTTGCAGTAAAAAACGATAAAGTTTTTATCATTGAGGCCAACCCAAGGGCGTCAAGAACAGTTCCTTTCATTTCCAAAGCATACAAAGAACCATACGTGAATTATGCTACTAAAGTGATGTTGGGAGATAAAAAAGTAAAAGACTTTAATTTTAATCCTCAGTTAGAGGGTTATGCGATAAAACAACCTGTGTTTTCATTCAATAAATTTCCAAATGTAAACAAGCAGCTTGGGCCTGAGATGAAAAGTACTGGAGAAAGCATCCTCTTTATTGACAGCCTAAAGGACGATGAATTTTATGATCTTTACGCTAGACGTAAAATGTACCTAACCAAATAAGTATTTCTAGACACAAATATTAAACTGTTTTTGTTTGGGATCAAAAAAAACGCTTTCTTTTGGGAACATACTTTGAAATACTCCTTTTTCGATCAACTCCTCAGGACTTCCGTATTCCCATTGATTATTCAATAAAATAATAATTTGATCACAGATTTGGATTGCGGTGTTGAGGTCATGGCTTGAAAACACTACTGTTTTCTTTTCTTTTTTTACAATATGCTTGATTTCTTGAAACAATTGAGCTTTGTTGAATAGGTCGAGATGTGAACTGGGTTCATCTAAGAAAACAATTGGGGTTTTTTGAGCGAGTGCTCGCGCCAATAGTATTTTTTGAACCTCTCCGTCACTCATGGTCTTAAGCATTTGCTCAGCCAATTGTTCAATATTCAATTGTTTTAAGATTTGTAAAACTATTTCTTGATCTTCTTGGGTTTGTTTACCCCTCCAATTGGTATGGGGCTGTCTTCCCAATTGAATGAGTTCTTTTCCAATCAGATCTCCGTTGAAATTCTTTTCTGTCAATACAACACTGAGGTATTTAGCTCGTTGTTGAGGGTTCATTTCATGTACCGTTTTTCCTTGGATTTCGACATTTCCTGATAGGGGTTTAAGAAACCCAGCAAGGGTTTTGATTAGCGTACTTTTTCCAATTCCATTACTTCCAAGGATTCCCACCAAACTTCCTTTTTTGATTTCCAGTTGCATTTGAGTTGAAATTTCTTTTGAAATCCGATTTTTAGCATATCCAGTCGTAAGTTTATTGAGGGTAATCATTGCTTTAGTTCTTTTGCCTTAAAATAAGAAATATGATTAAAGGAGCCCCAATTAAAGATGTAATTCCATTGATCGGAAGTACATAGGCACTTCCAGGAATTTGAGCAATAGAGTCGCAAACTAGTAATAGAAGCGCTCCCCCCAGAAATACTGCAGGTAAAATAATTTTATGATCTCGAGTCGAAGGAATTAATAAGCGAATTAGATGGGGTGCTGCTAGACCAATGAAACCAATGGGTCCAACAAAAGCTGTAGTTGCACCAGCCAGTAAGCTGCTAGATAAAATCAATAAGTAGCGGTTTTTTTTCAGCGAAACACCAAGTGATTCGGCATAGTTTTCTCCTAAAAGTAGGCTGTTTAGATTTTTAATAGAATACACAGCAATACTGAGTCCCACCAAAAGAACAAGCCCTAAAATTTTGAGTTCAGAAGCGTTTATATTCCCTAGGCTTCCAAAGGACCAGAAGACGTATTTTTGTAAGGCTTCTTTACTTCCAAAAAACATCAAGATGTTTACAATGGCTGCGGTTAAACTACCAAACATTAGTCCTAAAATCAAAAGAGAAGTACTGTTTTTTAGTCGTATTGCGGCGATTAGAATTAAACAAAAAACCAAAATACTTCCTAGGGTTGCAGCGATCATTATTGCCCATCTCAATCCAACTTCACTAAAAAGAAACCAGCCTCCAAGCCAGCTGCTTCCCATGAGGAGCAGTGCAACTCCTAGGCTTGCACCAGAGCTAATCCCAAGGACGTAAGGTCCGGCAAGAGGATTTTTAAAGTAGGTTTGCATCACCAAACCACAAACCCCAAGACTGCCTCCGGTGAGCATAGCTGTGATGGCTTTTGGTATTCGATAATCCAAAAGAATATATTCAAAGGTAGGTTTTGTGGTAGGGTAGCCCAATACGATTTTGATTGCTTCCCAAAGCGGAATGTTTACAGAGCCTAAACTTAAATTGAATACTAAGCACAAGAATAGCATTCCGATTAGGAATGTAAAAAATCCTTTATACTGACTTAGTTTATTCATCTAATGCTAAAAAATAGGTTGGTGTATATTCGGAATCTAAATTTGGGTAAAGATGATGAATAATGTCTTTTAAAACAAGGTCGGGGTTACAGGCACCGGATTCAAAAAAAGTAATCCCTCCTGAACTGCCCTTTGATCGTGCATAGGTAAATATTTTCTTTTTTTGAGCGGCCTTAAACTTTGAGTAAAGTGTATGTTCTTCTTTTAGGATAGTGTAAGAGGTATGCTGTCCCGGTGCAAACCAAAAACTTGCATCTTTTCCTTTTTCTAAAACGGATTCTATACTCAATGCTAGACTTCCCGTTTGAGTATTATCTTCCCAAAGGTAATGAGCGTTGGCATCTTCAAAAAGTTTTGCTAAATAGCTTTTCCCACCGGGAAGATACCAGGCGTCTTGATAAATGGCTCCAGCAATAACGGTAGGTTTGTGGTTTTTTTTAAAAGTACTTTTTTTGGCTTCTAGATATTTTTTTTCAATATTTTTAAAAATATCCAAAGCTTCTTTTTCTTTACCCAATAATACTCCAAAGACTTTGATCCATTCTGTTCGACCAAGAGGGTTTTGCTCATTCCATTCTCCGATAAAGGCAGAAGGTATTCCCAAGCGATTGAATCGCTTGAGTGAATTGTCTATTTGTTCTACTCCAAAACTTAGAAGGAGGTCTGGTTTAACTCCTAGAATTCGTTCTACATTTAATTGTTGACTCATGCCTACATCAATAACTTTTCCAGCATCAATTTGTTTTCTGATTTGTACAGAGGAGACATAATCCGTTTGAGGAAATCCGACTAAGGTTTCTGTTGCCTTTAATTTTTCGAGAAAGGCAAGGTGGGTTGTTGAAGTAGCTACGATGCGTTTGACTGGGGTTCGGATGATTTGGTCATAATCTTGGTTTGGCGGTATTTTGGCTTCTTTAGGAAGTATAAGGTATCGAAACACTTTGGATGAGCCCGGAACAGTATTTTTCAGGGATAGTAGTTTGTAGTTTTGTTTTGTTTTGATTGAGAATCCCTGAGCATATTGGGTTAATTCTGGGGGTGTAGTTTTGGTTTTGGAAGGAGAGCAACCAATGAAAAATAAACTGAGGATTAAAAGCGTATTAATTCTTTTCACAGATTCAAAATTACAGTTAATTTTTAGTTTCAAGATTATGGATTGATTTTATTTTTTTTTAAAAAAATACCTTAATTTTACAGCGTAAAAAGGTTCTCGAATTTGCTTCGAGATTAAAAGGGAATTTGGTTAAAATCCAAGACTGTTCCCGCAACTGTAAACTTTCGCCTCTTTTTGAGGTTTTATTAATGCTTCGCCACTGTTCATAGAATGGGAAGGTCATTAAGTAAAGTAAGTCAGGATACCTGCCTTTTTATAATGTTTTAAAACCTTCGGGATAAAGGTTTTAGCCATTTATTTTTATGATTATCCTTTAAATCTATTTACTATGCAACTTAAATTTCGTTTGTGTGGCTTTGTGTTCCTCCAAATTTTGCTTTGTTTTTCACAAGAAGAACCAACTATAAACCCAAAATCAGCAACTGTCTCAGAAACTCTTTTAGATGAGGTCGTCGTGGTAGATTCTAGATTCGAAATTAAACGTTCTCAGTCTGGAAAAACAGTTATTAAAATTTCCGAAAAAGAACTGAAGAATTTTCTCGGGCGAAGCCTCGCTGAATTACTTCAAACTTATGGAGGAATTAATGTTACGGGAAATCGATCTGCCGCTGGTCAAAATTTAGGGTTTTCTATCCGAGGAGGACGAAATAATCAGGTTTTGATTTTAGTTGACGGGGTTCGTGTTTCGGATCCATCAAGGATCGAAAATGACTTTGACCTTAATTTTTTGAACCTCGCCGACATTGTTTCTATTGAAATAGTAAAAGGTGCGGCAAGTACGCTGTATGGGAGTTCTGCATCAACCGGAGTAGTTAACATTAGAACCAAAAAATCCAACAAGGCACTGAAAATAGATTTGGGGTCTACGGTTGGAAACCAAAATGCTCCAAAATCTTCTTTTGATAAATTGAGTTATTTCAGCAATTTTGTAACTTTTTCGGGATCAAAAAATAAGTTTCAATACAAATTAAACTTTGCTAATCAGAATATTAATGGCTTGAGTTCGGTTAATGTTGGAACAGAGGTTGATCATTTTTCCCGGACTAATTTAGGACTTCAATTTGGACGAGATGGTGAAAATTTTGATTGGAATGTGACCTACAACAAAGACCATATCGTATCGGACTACGATAATGTATTTCCAGTTGAAGATGCTGATTTTGTTCTTACAACAGATTTAGAGCGATTTTCTTTTAGTTCAACCTATTCCCATCAATATGGAAGCCTTCAGGCAGTAGTTGGACTTCAAAATACGGATCGAAAATTTGAGGACAATTATCCCCGTGTTTCTGAAGCTACAAACGTTGCTGTTGACGTATTTAATAAATTTACTTTCAAAGATCGTTTTTATGCAGTTTTGGGATACGCGCATCAACGTTCTTCTTTTGAGGGAGTTCCTTCCAATTCGCAAAATGATATTTATTTTAATTTAGTTTATTTATCCCCACTGGGAATTAACTTTAATGGGGGATCACGTCTTAATAATCATCAGGTTTATGGAAGTCACTTCACCTATAGCATCAATCCAAGTTTTTCTTTTCTTCTTTCCGATGAGAACCGATTAAAAATAATTTCTTCTTTGAGTTCTGCATTTATACCACCCAGTTTATATCAACTTTATGATGTGTATTCTGGAAACAATGATTTGGAACCCGAAGAAAACACCACTTTTGAGTTTGGTTTTGAGTGGAGTAATAGCGATAATGCAAGAGCATCACTTTTGTTTTTTAAACGAATAGAAGACCCTACTTTGATTTATGATTATACTACTTATAAATATGCCAATTCAAATGAACGTATTTCGTACAGGGGACTGGAGTTTGAATATAAGAATAAGCTTTTTGATGCAATTGATATTCGATTGAATTATACATACAACGAAACAACTTCAGGGAATTTAATTTACTTACCCAAACAGGTTTTTGGAACGGTTTTGGATTATGATCTAAATCCTTCTACTCATTTAAATACCAGTTTTCAACATGTTGGATCCCGATTAAGTTTGGGTGGTCCAAAATTAGAGGCATATACTCTGATAGATTTTAAAATCAATCACATTTTTAGGAATCAAAGATTGTCCGTTTTTTTTATTGTGGCAAACGTTCTGGATACAGAGTTTGTTGAAATCGAAAATTACAGTACTCAAGGGCGTAGTTTTAGATTGGGATTAAATTTTAGTTTTTAATCAACCCTAGAGATTTATTTTGAGGCAATTCAATGAACATGTTATTGTTTTCCTCATATTCTGGATCAAACATAGGAACTAAAACTTCCCCTTCCGGAGGGCTGTATTTACTTGATGCATTGATTTGGCTTAATGCCGCAGCAAGTAGGGGTTCATCGGATGAACCCAAAACGCCTAAATTTGTTGTTCTTTCTTTGAGGACAAGATCAGGGATAAGCCCATTGCCATAGTCAGAAAAATCTAAGCTGTTTGCCGATTTTACAACGATGGGTTGCATGGCATAGGTGTGATTTGAATTTTTGACTCGATTATTTGTATCTACATAATCATAAAGTGTAATTGAACCTACATTTTTCCCATAGGTGGTATCCCCAATATGGATAACATTAACATGAGGTGCAAGTCCATTTATTAATAGTTCAGAAGCCGATGCACTTCGACCGGTAGCTAGCACATAAATGTTGTTCAAATTTAAAGAGGGTAGGCTAACTCCATCTGCAGTTGCGCTTACAAAATAATTGTTCAATTCATAATCATCATTATCATTTGAATTGTTGTTTATTTCCTCGAAATAGGCTAAAAGCTTTGAGTTCCAAACTTGTTTTGAAAAAATTTCATCGGTAAATTGTCCCGTAATCATGCTAGCAAGATATACACAGGTCTGTACAGATCCACCACCATTATATCTTAAATCCAATACTAAGTCTGTCACATTTTCTGCTGCAAATTCAGAAAAGGTATCGATTAATTCTTGGTTAAATCCACTAAGAAATTTGTTGTACATGAGGTAAGCTACTTTTCGACTTCCTTCTTCCAAGATAATTTTTTTATGAATAGGGTTTTCTTGAAAGTTTTCAACCTTATCTAAAGTTACAGTCTCACCTGTACTGTCGAAAGATTCTGAAGCAGCGTTGTATTCTGCTAAACTTACGGTGTAAGTTGGTGAATCATCATAAAGTAAACCTTTATAGTTAGCAGCACTCAAATCTTGGTCATTTACAGCGATTATAAAATCTCCACGGTCAATTCCTTTGATATCAGCATCAGAATTGGGAAGGACGTAGGTAACTACAGCTACCAATTCGTTGCATCCTGTACACTGCCGCGTAACATAGAATTTCATTCCGTTGGAAGATGAAATTCCTGCAAGTTGATTTTGAAGATTAACATAATCTTCATCAATCCAACTGAAACGATCATCAGGATGTTTTAAACTTTCAAAAAAATCTGAGGGGTCAGTTGTTTCTTTTAAATAGCTTGCGTATTCTGCTGCATTATTATTTTTTGAATCGGCTAAGTTTTCAACCTCTTCTTGCCAAAAGTAATATTGGTTTAACCCAACCCAAATAAAATCATTTATTTCTGTATTTGGATTTGATCCCAAATCCAATTCATTATCATCTCGATCATTTGTGGAGCAATTAGTCAATAAAGCAAGAATTCCGAGGAGGCAAAACGTATTATGCTTATTCATATATTACAATTTATTAAACGTATTCAAATTTAAGGAACTCATTCAAATAAAGGAGCATTTTAAAATATATTCCTATACTTGCAAATACAAAAACTATTCCAAATGAAAAATACATCCCTTTTACTGTCATTCTTATTGTGTTCTTGTCTTCTTTCAGCGCAAGATATTTTTGAGGAGTTCCAAAAAGATCCAGAAGTATCTTACATAAGTGTAAGTCCAAAAATGTTTGAAATGCTTGGAAAACTCAGTATCAATACTGATGATCCAAAAATGAATGGTTTTATTGAAATGGTTCAAAGCATGAAGCATTTTAAGGTTTTGAGTACTAAAAACCCATCAATTGCAGAAAAAATGGATGTTTGGTTGACAAACCAATTAGTCGAGACTGATTTGGAAACCGTATTGAATTTAACAGAACAAGAGGTTGAAGTTCAATTTTGTGTGGTTTATGGGGAGGAGGAATCCAAAGTAGATCAGTTGGTTATGTTTGCTAAAGGAGCACAAAAATTTGCAGATCAAGAAGGACTTGATGTTTCTAATCTGGATTTTATTCTTTTGTCTATTGAGGGGAAAATTGACTTGAATCAAGTTGCTACTCTTACTGAAATTGTAGATATCCCTGGAGGAAATTTTCTTAAAAAAATCAATTAAATTCCAGTGTAATTGAATGGAGATATCTTTTTTAACTCCACCTTAACTTTAGTGTCTATTTCAAGATTATTGATGAAGGTGTGAAAGGATTCTTGATTGATTTCTTGATTCGTTCGTGTTAATCCTTTAAGCACTTCGTATGGATTAGGGTAACCTTCACGCCTCAAGATGGTCTGAATTGCTTCTGCAACTACAGCCCAGTTTGAACTTAAGTCTTCTTCAATTTTTTGAGAATTTAATAAAAGTTTATTAAGGCCTTTCTGAGTCGATTGGAAAGCAATCAAGGCATGACCAAAGGGTACTCCAATATTTCTTAAAACAGTGCTGTCTGTAAGGTCTCTTTGAAGTCTCGAAACAGGTAGCTTGCTAGCGAAATACTCAAAAAGTGCATTGGAAATTCCCAGATTTCCTTCTGAATTTTCAAAGTCAATAGGATTTACTTTGTGCGGCATTGCAGAGGAACCGACTTCTCCTTCAAGAATTTTTTGTTTGAAATAATCCATTGAAATATAGGTCCAAAAGTCTCGATCCAAATCTATAATAATGGTGTTGATTCTTTTGAGTGCATCACATAATGCTGCAAAATAATCGTAGTGTTCTATTTGCGTGGTAGGGTAGGAATGGTGAAGTCCTAAACTGTCTTCAACAAAATGAGTTCCAAAATTTTTCCAATTTGTTTCGGGGAATGCAATATGGTGAGCATTGAAATTTCCTGTTGCACCTCCAAATTTTGCTGCGTGTGGTATGGCAAGTAAACTTTTTGTTTGATGTTCTAGACGATTTACAAATACATCAATCTCTTTTCCCAATCGAGTAGGGGAAGCAGGTTGCCCATGTGTTCGAGCCAAAAGAGAAACTTCTTTATATTCTTGTGCCAGTGTTCTTAGTACTTCAATTAAACTCTCTAATTCTGGTAAATAAACTTTTTCCAGGGCTTCCTTTATTGATAGAGGGATTGCAGTATTGTTGATGTCCTGAGAAGTTAAACCAAAATGGATAAACTCTTTGTAATCTTGTAATTGAAGTTTATCAAATTCTTTTTTTATGAAATACTCAACAGCTTTAACGTCGTGATTGGTTGTTTTTTCAATTTCTTTAATTTCAAGGGCATCATCTGCTGAAAAATGCTGATAAATAGAGCGTAATTCTTCGAATAGTGAAGGATTGAATGATTTTAGCTGAGGTAAGGGAAGTTCGCAGAGTGCAATAAAGTATTCTATTTCAACCCGAACTCGGTATTTAATCAGCGCTTCCTCTGAAAAAAAAGGGGAAAGGTTTTTGGTCTTTCCTCTGTAGCGACCATCCACAGGAGAAATTGCATTTAGCGTATTGAGTTTCATAAGTTGAAAATTAAAATTCAAAGATACGGTTCTTAGGTTAAAATAGAAATCAAATAGGCATGATTCGTCTAAGAACAGATTTAAATGCTGCGGAGCTCTTGTAAAGCTCTTTTTGGATGTATGCATTTAGTTCTCCCGACACCCACTCATGGTGATCTTTGAAATAAACCAGTGTTTTGATTACAAAAACTTTGGGTGCTACTTTTTTAGCCCCAAGTAGGGTATCGAAACAATTCTCGATAATTTGGTCTTTTGTTTTTGAGTCCATCTGTTCTCTTTTTGGGGAATCTTGCATTTGGGGAATCTAGCAGTGATGATAAAAAAGTTTTGCGAATGGGCGTCATTTACTTTCGTGGGTTTGATGTTTATAAGCTTTTAAATATTTTATAAAATAGGACACAAAATTAATGTGCTTTTCCTTTAGCACCAAACGTTCCAGTACCCGAGAGGCAACAACATTCTCTCTGTTTTGTTTTTTGAAAAAGCAAGTTCAATGAGTTCATCTATTAATTTTGGATGCTTCTTAATTAGTTGAACCCTTTGTTATCTCGATCCTCTATTGAGGCATAATACGAAAGCAAATCATTTTTAAGATTTGGTGTTCTCATTGAACTAGAGTTGAAGGACTTTAAATTCTTCGTAACATCCGCTAATTGCCTCCAAAATTTGTAAATCGTTAGCTTCTAGGATGAATGCTTTTGAATAATTGCAATTTCGCAAAATCTCTTCGAGATTTACCCGATTGATTCCGAGCAACTGTATCAATACTTCTCGGTCAAATTTTGAGGCTAGCAAGTTTTTAATCTCATCGTCTGCCCTCATTTTTTTTAGTTTCCTCATTTGTGCTGGATTTTTACCAAAGAGGTTGTATAAAAAATCTGCTGGATTGAAAAGCGCGCCAACTGCTTTTGCAATGGAAGATCTATTTCTATTTCCAGCCTCATATCCTCCTGAGGGAAGTCCCTGTATGTTGTACCTACCGGCTGGGTTTAGAGGAACATTTTTTACATCAATGTCCAAATAACCTGTAAGTTGATAAGGTCGTAAGACAACTTCCTCTAGGGCAAAAGCTAAAACGGTTAGTTTGAATTTTGGATTTTCAAATTTTAGCATGTCTGCGGTTACAGCAACTTTGAATGGTTTGAAACCCAGATAAGAAAAGTATAGAGTGTCATTGGCTTTTGCTTCAATTTCGAAAACCCCCTTTTGGTCAGAAGTGGTTCCTACAATTGTATTGAGGTTGAGTACATGAACCCCATTCATTGTATTTTCGGTGATTTCGTTTTCTACAATTCCTTTGAGAATTTTACGTTCATTTTCTTGGGAAACAGCAATACTTGAGTAGAGTGTTAATAGGGTAAGGATTAGTCTGTAAAATTTGATACTCATACTACAAAAATAGGAAGAAAAAGTTTTTACCTCTGGTAAAAACTTTATTTTGTTAGAAAATTAACAAAGTCATTAAGATCTTGATCTACGACCAAATCCTCCCGGTTTATTAGCTTTTGGGCCATAGGATGATTTAGCCCCCGAATGAGATCTTCTTGATGAGGATGTATTACGCTCTTTTTTTTTGGAATCAGGATTGTTGTCAAAACTTCTGCGTTTGTTTTTGTCATAACTTCCTACTGAATCTCTAGATCCTTTAAATTTCTTTTTATAACCACCAGAACCTCCATCTTTATTGTAGCTTCTTCTTTTACTTCCGCTGTTGCCTCTTCCACCTCTACCTCTTGGTCCTTTTTCTGAAACTTCTACATTAATGTAACGTCCATTTAGCTGAAAATCAGTAAACTTTTCAAGAACTTTTTCACGAAAACTGTTGTGAGTATTAAAAAAAGAAAAACTTTCCATTACATCAACATGAAAGACATCATCTTTACCGATTTCTAGGGTTTCTTTGAGGAAGTCCTTGAGCTTTGTCCAGTTGTAGTCATCGCGTTCTCCTACATTAATAAAGTAGCGAGTTGTGTCTTTTTTGTTGTGTTTTACTCCTTCCGAAGGATTGTCTTCAAACTTACTGTTAAGATCTTTTGCTTTTTTGTAATAATTATGAAAGCGAGCAAATTCAACAGATACTAGTCGTTGAATAAGCTCTTCCTTGGTTAGTTCGTTTAATTCAGATTCTACCTTTGGGAGGTAATTAAAAATTTCCTTGTTTACTTCTGTGTTTTTTATTTTTTGAGCTAAGGAGTATAATTGAGTTTCACAAATTTCTATTCCTGTAGGAATTTTTTTTAACTCAATTTTTGCTTGAATAATCTTTTCAATCGTACGGATTTTTCGTGATTCACTTTGAGTAACTATTATCATGGAAACCCCTTGATTTCCAGCGCGACCGGTTCGACCACTCCTATGCGTGTAGGTTTCTATTTCGTCGGGTAATTGATAATTGATTACATGAGTAACATTATCAACGTCAATTCCACGGGCGGCTACATCTGTTGCAACCAACATCTGAATTTGTTTGTTTCGGAAAGACTTCATTACCATGTCTCTTTGATTCTGACTCAAGTCACCATGCAAAGCCCCTGCACTGTATCCGTCTTCAATAAGTTTTTCGGCTACGTTTTGAGTATCACGTTTAGTTCTACAAAATATTACAGAAAAAATATCAGGGTGAGCATCTGCAAGGCGTCTGAGTGCGGGATATCGATCTCTACCACTTACTTTGTAATATTCATGGCTTACGTTTTTGGTTCCTGCATTTTTTGAACCTACCGTAATTTCTTCTGGATTATACATGAATTTTTTTGCAATCACAGAAACTTCTTTTGGCATTGTTGCTGAAAAAAGCCAGGTACTTTTATCGTCAGGGGTATGCGAAAGAATTTCAGTGATGTCTTCAAAGAAACCCATGTTGAGCATTTCATCTGCTTCGTCTAAAACACAGTATTCAATTTTAGATACATTAACAAGTTTTCTGCGAATCATGTCTTGCATTCGACCTGGAGTAGCAACTAATATTTGCGCCCCTTTTTTTACTGCTTTAGCTTGATCGGTAATACTTGCGCCGCCATAAATAGCGACTACATTTATTCCTTTCATGTGCTTAGAATAGTTTTTGAGCTCTTGGGTTATTTGCAAACAGAGTTCTCGGGTAGGAGAGAGGATCAATCCTTGAGTGGTTCTGCTTTTAAGATCTATTTTTTGAAGCATTGGGAAACCAAACGCTGCGGTTTTCCCTGTCCCTGTTTGTGCTAAAGAAACTACATCTGTTTCTTTTTCAAGGAGGATGGGAATTGTTTTTTCTTGAACTTCGGATGGGTGTTCAAATCCCATGTCTTTTACAGCCTCTAACAAGGCTTCGTTTAGACCAAGGTCGTGGAATGTTGTCATTGCCGCAAAGGTACTGTTAATTATCGAGTATATGTTTTTTTATTTATTCTTTAATTTTTTGTCTTAACAACCGTATTTAATTTGTCTAAAAATGTGGTGAATGCTTTTGCCCGATGACTAATTCTGTTTTTAATTTCTTTACCTAACTCTGCAAAAGTTTTTGAATGACCTTCTGGTATAAAAATAGGGTCATAACCAAATCCACCTTCCCCTTTTTTTTCTTGAATAATAGTACCTCTTATTTTGCCTTCACATAGAAACTCTTTTCCTTCAATATTAGCTGCAATTATGGTTCTGAATTGTGCAGTTTGATTTTTCTTATTTAAAAGATTTTCCCAAACTTTTTGAATGTTTTTTTCATTGTTTTTTTCTGATCCAGCATAACGAGCTGAGTACACTCCTGGTGCTCCGTCAAGAGCGTCAACTTCTAATCCTGAATCGTCAGCAAAGCAATCAAATCCGTATTTGTTTTTTATGTAGTCTACTTTTATTTTGGCATTTTCTTCTAGAGTGGTTCCTGTTTCTTCTATGTCATCCATACAATTAATATCCTTTAAGCTAAGCAGCTCAATCTGAGGAGGAACCAATTCTTGAATCTCTTTTATTTTATTTGGGTTGTGTGTGGCGAAGACGAGTTTTTGTTTCATTTTTAGCGATGATGATAAGGTTCGTTTCTTAATATGGTATTGGCTCGATACAATTGTTCAATAAAGAATAAGCGGATCATTTGATGAGAAAATGTCATCTTGGAGAGCGAAATTTTGGCAGTGTATTTGTTAAGAACGGTTTTGTCAAAACCATAGGGACCTCCTATGATAAAAACCAAACGCTTACATCCTGAACTCATTTTTTTATTCAAAAATTCTGAAAAGTTTACCGAAGAGAATTGTTTTCCGTTTTCATCTAACAAAACAACAATATCAGAAGGCTTGAGCTGTTTTTCGATTAAAAGAGCTTCTTTTCTTTTTTGTTGGTCTTGAGAAAGATTTTTGGCATCCTTTATGTCTGGGATGTACAGAAAGCTAAATTTGATGTAGTGTTTTAACCTGTTTTCATAATTAGAAATTATTTTTCGCAATTCAAAATCATCTGTTTTTCCGATACATATTAGCTGTATTTCCATAGCTCAAAATTACAAAAACTCCTTTTGAGTTTATATTCGGATTCTCTCAAAATAGATTACTTTTTTAAAAAATAGACAGAAGCTGTTTAAAAGTTGATTGTGTATTAGTATTTTTGATGTATTCACATGAAAGAAAAATTAAAAAAAATCCCAGTAGTAGGAGAACTTGTCCAGGCACTTGAGCTTGTTAAGTTGCCAGGCACAAATGATTTTTCTTTTTACAGTCTTATTGAAATGTATATCCTTGGGATTATTCGAGGGGCATTTTCAGCCCGGGCTGGGAGTATTTCGTTTAGTTTTTTTATGGCATTATTTCCATTTCTACTTTTTGTTTTAAACTTAATACCTTTTGTTCCCTTTATTAATTTTGATGGGGTTTTGTTGGAATTTATTGAAGCTTTACTTCCAAAAGAAACTCATGTGTTTTTTTCATCAATTTTTGAAGATATTCAAGGCAAACCCAGAGGAGGGTTACTTTCATCTGTATTTATTTTATCAATTTTTCTTACCGCTAATGGTGTAAATGCAATTTTTGCAAGTTTTGAAGAATCCTATCATGTTGATCTTACCCGCAATTTTTTTAAGCAATACTTAATATCTGTTGGGGTAGGAATTTTATTGGCTTTTCTTTTGCTGATTGCGGTTGCGGTTTTTATTTTGTTTGAACTTTATTTTTTAAGGAATTTACAAGACTTGATACCCAATACAGTAAACTGGATTCGAGTTGGTCAAATTTTCTTCTTTATTCTATTGGCCTATTTTTCTATTGCAGTTTTGTACTTTTTTGGAACTGTCGAAGGAAAAAAAACACGATTTTTTTCACCCGGAGCATTTATGACTACTTTTTTGCTCATTACAAGCACCTATCTTTTTGGAATATATGTTGATCGTTTTTCTAATTACAATCAATTGTACGGTTCAATTGGAGCCTTACTTTTATTAATGTTGTACATTTGGATCAATTCAACCTTGTTACTCTTGGGCTTTGAGCTCAATGCGACCTTGAACAAATTGAAGAAACAACCCAAAGCTAATTCATCAGATACTTAAGATTCAACTCATGCAATTTTTTATTGATGTATTGATTCCTTTGCCTTTACCAAAGCCTTTTACCTATTGGGTAAGTAAAGAAGAGTTTGAATTTCTGAGTCCTGGTTTTCGAGTTGGAGTTCCTTTTGGTAAAAGTAAAATGTATACGGCTATTGTTTTTGGTAAGCATCAAGTTGCTCCCAAGACCTATGAACCCAAAACAATTGAAGTTATTTTAGATGATCATCCTGTAGTTACACAACAGCAATTAAAATTATGGGAGTGGATGTCTTCATATTATTTGTGCTCAATGGGTTCGATACTCAAAGCAGCGCTCCCTTCTGCCTTATTGTTGACCTGTGAAACCTTGGTTCGTAAAGATACAGATGTTGAAATTGCATCAGACTTACTCTCGGATGAAGAGTATCTGGTTTTTGAAGCTTTAGAGAATAATAATATTCTGACAGTTGATGAAATTCGTAAAATAGTTGAACGTCAAAATATTTTTCCATTGATTCAATCTTTGATTGAAAAAGAGGTAGTTCATTCATATCAAGAATTAAAAGAAAAATTCAAGCCCAAACGGGTTCGTTATGTTCAGATAGCCGAAAAATATCGATCAGATTCTGCTTCTTCACTTTTATTTGAAAGTTTAAAGAGGGCTCCAAAACAAAGTGCATTGGTTTTGGGCATATTCAGTATGATGTCCAATTTAGAAAAATGGACTCGAGTAAGTTCTTTGTTGAAAGTTACAGGATCTTCAAGTTCTAACCTAAAAGCTCTTTTGGATAAAGGGATTTTGATGGAGTCTTTTTTTGAAGAAGACAGGGTTCCTTATGCAGCTTCAAAAAACAAAAATGATTACAAATTGACTTCAAAACAAGCAGAGGTCTTTGAAACCCTAAATTCTGAGTTTGGTAAACACGATGTCGTTCTTTTAGAGGGAGTGACCTCTTCTGGGAAAACACAGGTTTACTTTGAGATAATGGAAAATACGCTGAATGAAGGAAAACAAGTTTTGTATTTGTTGCCCGAAATATCGTTAACATCTCAAATGATTCATCGATTACAGGATCGATTTGGTTCCAAGGTAGTGGTTTATCATTCTAAGTTTTCTGTTCATGAACGTGTTGAGGTTTGGAATAATATTTTGAAGAAAGAAGAAAAGGCTCAAATCATTCTGGGAGCTCGATCATCAGTTTTCCTTCCTTTTCAAGATTTGGGACTTATTATTGTAGATGAAGAACACGAAGGTTCTTTTAAACAATTTGATCCTGCACCACGATATCATGCACGTGATTCTGCAATAGTTTTAGGGAAATTTCAAAAAGCTAGGGTGCTATTGGGTTCAGCCACACCAGCAATTGAGACACGCTACAACGTTGCTCGAAAGAAGTATGGTTATGCACAACTCACAGAACGCTTTGGGGGAATTCAAATGCCTAAGATTAATTGTATTGATTTGAAGGAGGCACATCGAAAAAAACAAATGAAGGGGTTCTTTTCTCTGGAGTTAATAAGTTCGATTCAAGAGGTTTTAGACAATAAAAAGCAAGTTATTTTATTTCAGAATAGAAGGGGATATGCTCCAGTGATGGAATGTTTTAGTTGCGGTCACATTCCTCAGTGTACAAATTGTGACGTAACCTTGACTTATCATCAATATAATCAGCAATTGCGTTGCCATTATTGTGGATATAATATTGCAAAACCTAAATCATGTAGTGCTTGTGGAAGTCAAAGTTTGGATGTAAAAGGTATGGGTACTCAACAAATTGAGGAACAGGCCAATGAATTATTTCCAGAAGTTCAAGTTGCTCGAATGGATTGGGATAGTACAAGAGGGAAGCGTTCTTTTGACAATATTATTGAATCTTTCACTCAAGGAGAAGTTCAGATTCTGGTTGGGACT
The DNA here is from genome assembly GCA_943789305.1 of uncultured Flavobacteriaceae bacterium. Classification (GTDB taxonomy): domain Bacteria; phylum Bacteroidota; class Bacteroidia; order Flavobacteriales; family Flavobacteriaceae; genus Arcticimaribacter. The sequence goes on from CALSTP010000001.1 coordinate 617,923, forward strand.
CAAATGTTGACCAAGGGATTAGATTTCAAGAATGTGGCTTTGGTTGGGGTTTTAAATGCAGATTCACTTCTCAATTTTCCTGAATTCCGAGCCCATGAGAGGAGTTTCCAAATGCTTTCTCAGGTAGCGGGTAGATCAGGGCGCTCAAAAGATCAAGGAAAGGTTTTGATTCAAACTTTTACCCCTGATCATCCAGTTTTGAATCAGGTTGTTCATAATGATTATGAGGCTTTTTTTAATACTCAAATCAGAGAGCGAAAAGAATATTTATATCCGCCATTTTATAGATTGATCCGTATCACATTAAAATCAAAAGATTATCATCAAGTTGATCAAGCTTCCCAATGGTTGGTAAATGCTTTGAATATAAACATACAAGGCTCTGTTTTGGGTCCTGTTGACCCACCCATTGCAAAAGTTCGCAATTTATTTCACAAGCAATTATTGATTAAGCTTTTGGACAATTCGAATCGCAACAAAATAAAAGATGTCGTGGTGTCTTCTTTAAAGAGCTTTTCGGCTATTGGAGCTTTCCGAAGTGTTCGTGTTTCTGTGGATGTTGATCCACATTAGTTTTTTGTCCATAAGTTTTGAAATATCTTTTTCTTTGAGCGACTCAGAGGAATGGCCGTTTTGTCTAAGAAAATCATAGTTTGTGAAAAACTTTTTACCCCATCAATGTTGATGATGTATGATTTATGACATCTAAAAAAGAGCTTTTTGGGAATACGTTCTTGTATTTTTTTCATTGATGATAAAACGATGTATTTTTTTTTGGGGGTAACAATTTTGACATAATCCCCCATAGCTTCTATCCATTGGATTGAGGAAAGGATTATTTTTTCAGTTTTAAGGTTGTGTTTTACTTCAATGCTTTGTATCGATTCTTGATTTATGTTTGTGAAGGGTAATTTTTCTTTTTTCATTCGATCCAATGCGATGTTAAATCGATTTAAGCTTAGTGGCTTGGGAATAAAATCCAATATTCCTATTTCATATCCTTTGACTGCATGTTTTGATTTTTTTGAAGTAAAAATTATTTTTTTTTGCAGTTTTTGACGCTCAATACAATTGATGATTTTTTCAATATCTAATGAAGGGTCAATAAGAATTAAATCTGCATTCTCATATTGTAAGAAATTTTTTAATTCATTGTAATTAGAGAACTCTCCGACAAGGTTTAACAACTCCAGTTCATTTAAGTGTTGTCTTGTCCGAATACGTTCGGATTCATAAGGGTCTACAATGACATAATTCAGTTTCATGGAGTCTAATAAGTTTGAAGTTAATTCAAATTAATGATTCTATCTTGATTAAGATTAAAAAAGAGTGATAAATGTTTGGTTTACCTACCTAATTGCTTATTTTTGCACACTTAAAATTATATAAATATGAACCATTACGAAACTGTTTTCATTTTGAATCCCGTTTTATCTGATCAACAGATAAAGGAAACAGTTAAGAAATTTGAAGATCTTTTGAAAGCAAAAGGTGCCAAATTTGTTAACAAAGAAGATTGGGGGCTAAAGAAGTTAGCTTACCCCATTCAAAACAAAAAAAGTGGCTTTTACCACCTTTTTGAATTCACTGCTCCGGGAGACGCGATTGCGCCTTTAGAAGTAGAATTTAGAAGAGATGAGCGCATCATGAGATACCTCACTGTAAGTCTTGACAAGCATGCTATTGCTTGGGCAGAGAAAAGAGTAAAAAAATCTAAAGTAAAAGCCTAGTAATTATGTCAAAAATAGAAGAACAATCTAAAGGGAGAAAAGAAGGAGAAATCCGTTATTTAACTCCTCTAAATATAGAAACTAACAACAAAAAGAAATATTGTCGTTTCAAAAGGTCTGGTATTAAATACATAGACTACAAAGACGGTGATTTTCTACTCAATTTTGTAAACGAGCAAGGGAAATTACTTCCACGCCGTTTAACAGGAACATCTTTGAAGTATCAAAGAAAAGTTTCTGTAGCTGTTAAACGCGCTCGTCATTTAGCTTTAATGCCTTATGTAGGCGATTTATTAAAATAAAAACTTAGATCAATGGAACTGATACTCAGAGAAGATGTACAAAACCTTGGATTTAAGGACGACATCGTAAAAGTAAAAAATGGATATGGGCGTAACTTCTTAATCCCGAATGGGAAAGCAGTTATTGCAACTTCTTCTGCGCGAAAAGTACTTGCAGAGAATTTAAAACAACGTGCATTCAAAGAGCAAAAGCTAGTTGATGACTCAAATAAACTTGCTAAAAAACTTCAGGCACTTGAAATTAAAATCAAGTCAAAAGTAGGGAGTGGTGACAAATTATTTGGTTCAATCGGAAGCCAAGACCTTTCTACCGCTTTTGAGCAAAATGGTCATGAAATTGAGAAGAAGTTTATTACCCTTCCAGGAAAAACAATCAAGCGCCTTGGGGCTTATGAAGCAACTATTCGTTTACATAGAGCGGTGGTTGTCCAAGTTGCTTTTGAAATTATTGCAGAATAATCATCAAAATCTTCAACGCAAAACAAATCAGCCCCACTTTATCAAGGTGGGGTTTTTTTTATGGAATATAAACGATTATCTAAAGAACAATTCGAAGCTTTACACCAAGAGTTTACTACTTTTTTAGCTGCTTATTCTATTGATAAAAAAGAATGGGATCAACTTAAAGTTCAACATGTAGACCAGGCTGAATCTCTCTTGAATGAATTTAGTGATTTGGTGTGGAATGACGTTCTTACTAAAAATCTATTTGTAGAACACCATAATCCTAATCATTTATTTTTGTTTGAGTGTTTAGAAGAAAAAATGAATTTGATTTTAGTAAAAACAGAACAAAATTTAATTGATTTTACTACTCAAGATGGGATTAAATGGATGGAAGCTAATATGCATTCAGATTCAGTTTCTATATTTCGATCTCAAAAAAAATACAACAATCGAAAACAGGATATTTTTGATCTAATTATGAAAGGAGGGCGTTTGTCAGAGGGTGCCTTCTATAAAAGTATTTACTCTTTTCTTTCAAAGACTAGTTAAAAATAGGATATTTGTTTAAAGATAAATTGATACAACAGCATGAAGCCATCCATACCTAAGGGTACAAGAGATTTTTCGCCCAAAGAAGTTGCCCAAAGGAGTTATTTAAAAAACATTCTTTCTTCTTCTTTTGAAAATTACGGTTTCGAGCCTATCGAAACGCCTTCCTTTGAAAAAACAACTACACTTCTTGGTAAATATGGAGAAGAAGGGGATCGTTTGATTTTTAAAATCTTAAACTCTGGTGATAAACTCAAAAAGGCTGATTTGGATGCATTAGCGAATCAAAAACTCGCTGCCTTTTCAAATTCTCTTTCTGAGAAAGCTTTACGTTATGATTTAACAGTTCCTTTTGCTCGTTATGTCGTACAACACCAAAATGACATTAGCTTTCCATTTAAACGTTATCAGATTCAACCTGTTTGGAGGGCAGATCGCCCACAGCATGGACGATTTCAAGAATTTTTTCAGTGTGATGCTGATATTGTTGGTAGTAAATCACTCTGGCAAGAGGTTGAGTTGTGTGGTTTATATGACGATGTGTTTCATCGTTTGCATTTAAATGGAGCTGTTTTGAAAATTAACAACCGTAAGATTTTGGCAGGAATAGCTGAGGTTTTGGGAGCTTCAGAACGGATCATTGATTTTACAGTTGCTCTAGACAAATTGGATAAAATTGGTCAAGAGGGTGTGATTGATCAACTTTTGTCCAAAGGCTTTACAATTGATTCTGTAAATAGCGTATTACCCTTGATGGGATTGACCGGAGATTTTAATTCAAAACTGGATCTTTTAACTGATTTTTTAGAAAGTTCGGAACAAGGGATCAAAGGAGTTGAAGAACTTCGTTTTGTAGTCGACACGGTTAGTCAGTTGGGTTTAAAATCCATTAAATTAGATGTTGATGTTACTCTAGCCCGAGGATTAAATTATTATACAGGATGTATCTTTGAAGTAGTGGCTCCTCAAGAGATTAAGATGGGATCTATTGGTGGAGGAGGGCGTTATGATGATCTGACTGCAGGTTTTGGACTGAAAGACACCAGTGGAGTTGGTATTTCTTTTGGTTTTGATCGTATTTATTTGGTAATGGAAGAACTTAATTTATTTCCAAAATCTGCTCAAAAAAGGACTCAAGTTCTCTTTGCAAATTTCGGAACAGATATGGCTGTAAGCTGCCTTAGAATGATTGAAAAGTTACGTTCTCACAAGATCAGATGTGAATACTATCCCGATTCAATAAAAATAAAAAAACAGTTTTCTTATGCAAATGCAAAAGAAATACCATTTATGGTTGTTTTGGGTTCTGAAGAATTTGAAAACAAAACTTTTATTTTGAAGGATATGAATTCGGGCAATCAAACATTACATTCATTAGCTGATTTTGAAGAAATAATTTTGAAGGCTATTTCTCAGTAGCTAATCCGTTCGGAAGGTGTAAATTCCAGAATTACTTTTGTTACCATTACTGTCAACGGCTATTATTTTCCAACTATAAGCAGTTTCACTTTGAACTTCAATACTGGTTTCTGAAGATGTTGAAATTGCATCGATTTGCTTTATAAAGGTAGAGGCATCTGTTTCGTCCAAGTAAAGCTCGAAATAATCTAAATCTCCATCTACATCAGATCCAGCCCAGTTTAAGATAATCTCTCCATTCAAAGGAGTTACTGTTGTTCCTGATCTTGGTGCTAATAATTCTGTAGGAAAAGGGGCATAGTTTGTAATACCTGAACTTGCCAAATAAAACTTCCATGAAACACTACTTGCATCCGTACTACCTTCCTCTCCTTTGGCTGTAATAATCCAAGAATAAGGGTTACCATTAAGAAGTGTTACCGAAAGCGAGGTTCCACTTGTTTCAAAACTTTGATTTTGATTGTTATCTAAATTTGTTAATGACAACACGTATTTCTCAGCATTTTGAGAACTATTCCACCTAAATTCAAGACTGCTTTGCGAGTCATTTATGGACACCCCTTCTTGACAGGTTTCATTGTTCACTGGAAAACTTAATGTTGGGATAGTTGGATCTAGAGGTGCTGGTGAACTGGAACAACTCCATAAGATTAAGATAAATCCGATCAATGCAATAAATGATTGTATCTTTTTCATTTTCATTACTCTTTAATCACAATTTGAGATTGGTTAACGGAAGCATTAATTACTTTCACTACATAACTCCCACTTGTTAAACTTGAGGTGTTAATATAGATGGTACGATTGTTCGTAGTTAAAGAATATTCTTCTGAAAGAACTTTCTTTCCATCACTAGTGAAAAGTTCAATATTAGCATTCAATTCTTTTCCTCCGATGTAAATTCCTAGGGTTTCCTTAAAGGGATTCGGAGCAAATACAACAGTTTCCGAATTGAAGTAAGATTGTTCAAATATTCCTTGACAGGCAAGGCCTGTACTTATGGATACATTATTAGCTCCTTTTTCTAAGTAAAGTGTATATTCGCTTTCTGTGGTTTGTTTGGTAATCCCATTGTGTGTAATTGAATAACTTTTCCCTCCGTTTAGTTGGTAACTTACACTTTCTAGGCTCTTGCTAGCCATACTGTAGACTGAAAGTGGTTGAGGCTCGTTTATAGTCACATCAAAACAACGTTCAAATTCATTTGAATCAATTCCCTCTACAGTTACACAAATAGAATAGTTTCCTTGAGAAAGATTGTTAATGTTCCAAGAGCCATTGCTTATGGTTTCATTGGTGGTAATTTCACCACTAACATTAATGTTGTAGGTTAGTGATGTGTCTTCCACAATTAAACTAATGCTGTTGGTGTCTTTACATTTTTCAGTTTTGGAGAGTGAAAAATTCGTTGGCGGTAAATAGAATATGACACATCCACTGTTATCTACCAGAGACCCGTAGGGTGTTTCGGCACATTTATCAAAAGGATTCCAAACTCCGTCATGATCTGCGTCATCTGTGACATCACCAACTCCATCTCCGTCGGTATCGCTTTGGTCTGGGTTGCTTTTTAGTGGACTATTGTCAAATATATCTGCGATTCCGTCGCCGTCTGTATCATCTAATGGAGATGCTGCGACAGTTTGTAACTGAATAGCAGTTGCATTTCCTTCAGGAACAACAAGCTGTGTTTGAGTTACCACAACTGGAACATTAGTGTCTCCATCTTCAGTATTTATGTTGATTACTTCAACTTCGTAAATATTGTCTTTATTGTGATCTTTTGGGTCTTCAAAATCTGGAGGATAAATAAATTCTAAGAAATCCTCAGATTCACTATTTCCTCCTTTGTTCATGTCACCACTGGTTCCTATCTTAAATAAAGCTGCATCTTTTCCACCACTAATTTTCTTTTTGATTTTCCATTTACCAACTCCTTTATTTACGTTAGGATAGTAATACCTCTTGTGACCAACCTTGGAACCACTTGTTTCAGTTTCAACATCAAAAACACTTAAAGAATAGCTTGCAAACGCATAGGTATTTGGAATATCTAATACCTTAAGTCTAAATACTGCACTGGAAGAAACTCCCCTACTGTTTGTTGCCTCAATCTCAACTTTTAATTTGTTCTTTTCCTCGAAATCTGTTGGCCTAGTGAGATACAAGATATCGCCTTTTACATCGAAGAAGCTTGAGTCTGCACCGCTTTTAACAGAAAAAGAAATACTGTTGTCTCCAGAGTCTAGAGGAGGATTATTATCAAAACTAATAATCTTACCTAAAACTATTTCTTCAAACTCTTGAGGGCTGTTATCAAATGAAGTAATATTACTAAATTCTTTTGTTTCAAATTCATTTCCAAATATAGTTGGTGGCTTGTAGGGACAACCTTTTGGATCCACGGGGGCTCCTTCTTCTGTGTTTGGACAAAAATCATCTTCATTCAAAACTCCATCGTTATCACTGTCCTGATCTAATTGTTCTATGGAACAGCCATCTTCATTTACCTCTGTGTTTAAGGGAGTTTCTGGACAGCGATCTAGTTCATTAGAAACTCCATCCTGATCATCGTCTAACTGACTTTCATTACATCCAAATTCATCAACTTCTAAACCGGGTTTAGTATCCAAACATTTGTCATTGATATCGAGTACACCATCGAGATCAGTATCTAAATCAATTTGTGATTTTGTACAACCGTTTTCATCTACCTCTTCTCCATAAGGTGTGTTGTCACAAAGATCATCTTCATTTAACACTCCGTCAAGATCCAAATCATTTTCTAACTGATTGATGGAGCAACCAGATTCATTTACTATTTCTCCTATAGGTGTATTTGGACAAAGGTCTTTGTCATCCATAACCTTATCCTTATCACTATCTATTTGACTTATGGAACAACCAAATTCATTTACTTCTTCTCCTTTATTTGTTTCGGGACAAGAATCTATCGTGTCGGGTATACCATCAAAATCTTTGTCTACCTCTGCAATTATGACGAGCTCGCTTTGGGTACACCCTGTTTGATCAACGATCGCTCCAGGTAAAGTATTTTTACATAAATCTAATTTGTTAGGCACTCTGTCTCCATCATCATCTTTTAAATCTTCGATTTCACTCAATTCTTTTTCAGAACATCCCGTTTCAGGATCAACAATTGCACCAAGTGGAGATTCTGGACACTGGTCAAATTCGTCTTTAACACCATCCAAATCAGAGTCGTCACTCGTTTCTTTTTGTAAAATAGAACATCCAAACTCATCAACACTTTCTGGTCCACCTTCTGTTCCAGGACAAAGATCATCTTCATTTATTACTCCATCTAAGTCTTCATCGTTTTGCTTTTTATCACAGCCAAATTCATCAACATTCAGTTCCTGGTCTTGAGTTTTTGCATTTATCAACAGTATCTGGAACTCCGTCAAGGTCTTCATCAAGTTGAATTCTAGCACAACCATTTTCATCAACCTCTAATCCTTCATCAGTTCCAGGACACTGATCTTCATCATTAATTATTCCATCTTGATCTAAGTCGTTTTGTAATTCTGAACATCCAAATTCATTTACCTCCTCACCTGATGGAGTTCCTGGGCATTTGTCAGTTCCATTGTTAATTCCGTCTTCATCATCGTCCTTTTGACTAATTGAACATCCCTCTGAGTCTGCTATTTCTTCTGAAGGGGTATTAGGACAGATATCTAAATCATCGGGAATACCATCGTTATCGGAGTCAGCAATCATTGAGATTACATTATTTATACTGAAGGTACTGGTAGCGTTGTTGCTTGCATCTTTGATAGTTTCTGCTAAATCGATTGTGATAGTTTGACTTTCATCTGGAATACCCGTAACCTCAAAGAATATGGTGTAATTAGTATTATCATTTTGTACTATTCTTTCGGGGGTATTATTTTGCATTGTCGCTGAGCCAGTGCTGAGCGTGAGGCTGAAACTTGTATTCAATAACAATTCATTGTTAGATCTCAAAGCAGGTTCGTTTAGAGTTAAACTCAATGAACTTGAATTCAGTACCCGAGCTTTTTTAATGAATGGTGCATAAATATCATTTAAGTAAACAGTTGTTGTAACTTGATTTGATGCCATGGGGTTTCCTGCGGAATCAAATATTGAATTTGAATTAATATTTATTTTTAGAGAATTTTCTGTGGTTGCTGCTCCTATGATTTTAAGAGATAATCTTAATTCATTAAGATTTGAAGATTGAATAAAATTCCTCGAAAATGTATTGTCTATACTTAGTTCATCACTCGATAGGTCTAACTCAATATCCGATTCAATAAGAGTACCACTTGCAACCCCATTAGAATACTCAGTGTAAACAGCTTCATTAAAAGTAACATAAACGATTTCATTATCATTTGCTATTCTAATTTCTGTGATTACAGGGGCATCATTGTCAATTGTTAAAGTAAGGGTTCCAGGTTGACTCGATGGATTTCCTGCTCTGTCAGTTGCTGTTACATTTGCAGATATGTTTCCACTGATGTTAGCTGGAACTGTCCATTCATATGTCCAAACAGTATTAGAATTTGTTTGGCTCATTTCGACTGTTTGAAATCCTCCAATTGAAATTACTGGGGCTTTATTTATTGGTTCGTTTATTATAGCAGTAAAGACGACATTACTGTTTGAACGAATAGCATTGTTGGTTGTATTAGAAGTCAACTGAACTATTGGTGGAGTGGTATCGCATGCTCCCCATTGAGGATAGTTATTTGCACTTAAATTAGATGAATTTGCAAATCCGCTTGGAAGACTAGTAATATTAGTTGTACACCAATAAGATAGATTTTGATTAAAGTTTGATGCCCCATTAAACATATCATCCATATTTGTTACATTACTGGTATTCCATGTCCTGATGTCTTGATTAAAGTTTTGAGCACTCATGAACATTTGTCCCATAGTAGTAACAGAGGAAACATCCCAATCACTGATGTCTTGATTAAATACTCGTGCAACCTTAAACATGTCAAACATGTCAGTTACTGAGGATACATTCCAATCACCAATATCTTGATTAAATGCAAAGTTTTCATAAAATAAGGCCCTCATGTTGGTTACATTTGCCGTATTCCAATTTGATATATTTCCGTTAAATGCATAGGCTCCAATGAACATGGAACGGATATTAGTAACATTAGATAGATCCCAATCATTGAGGTTTTGGTTGAATACAATAGCCATTCTAAACATATGATCCATGGCAGTAACACTCGATGTATCCCAAGAATTTAATGGTTGATTAAATACACTTGCCCCATTAAACATATATTGCATATTGGTCACATTACTTGTATCCCACGAATCAATATTTTGATTAAAAGCAATAGCAGTACCAAACATATGGCTCATGTCTGTAACACTTGAGGTGTTCCAGTTTCCAATCGCTTGGTTAAAAGATGAAGCGCTACTAAACATGTATTTCATGGTAGTCACACTTGAGGTATCCCAAGATCCAATATCCTGATTGAACCCTGAATTTCCACCAAACATTTCATACATATTGCTAACATTGCTTGTATTCCAATTGTTGAGTGTTGAAGAAACATTAGCATTTTTAAACATTGCTCGCATATTTGTTACACTCGAGGTATCCCAAGAAGAGATATCTTGATTTGTTGTTTTATTCTCAAACAGGCGATTCATATCTGTAACTAATGAGGTACATATACAATCTAGATCAGCATCTCCACTTGTGATTTTTGATCTAAGTGTAGTTTCATTTACTGCAGTGATTGTTTTACCATTAACCAAACCAGTATCTCCGTTAGTTGCTGTTGAACAGACTATGGTTTCTCCATTAGATGCCAAAGTAAAAACAGAATCTATTTGTAGCGTCAAACTAGCATTTCCGGTGTATGGTTTACTTGTTGTATCTGTTGCAGCTACACTTACTGTAAAAGAGCCTGTAGTCACTGAAGAAGGAACTTGCCAGTAATACGTCCAGATCGTTGAAGTAGATCCTTGAGTCATGGCAGTATCGCTTACCACTCCAGCTAAAGAAATTAGTGGCGAAGCAGTCATATTCTCTGAGAAAGTTACAGTCAAGGTTACTACCCCAGAAGTAATTACATTGTCGGAATCAGTAGTTGTGATTGTTGCAGTGGCTGCTGAATTACATGTTCCCCAATTAGGTAAATTATTTGATTGTAATGCAGACCCAGTGGCAAAGGCAGTCGGCTGAGAACTAAAATTCACAGAACACCAACCTGATATGTCTTGATTAAAATTTGCAGCACCGTTAAACATGTAATTCATCATAGTTACATTCGAAACATCCCAACTGCTTATATCCTGGTTAAATACATCTGCACCTCTAAATAAATTTTCCATTTTAGCAACAGAAGAAACATCCCATGAACCAATGTCTTGATTAAAACTATCTGCTTCATAGAACATTTGATTCATGTTCACAACATTTCGGGTATCCCATGTACTGATATCCCCATTGAAATTTGTTGCTTCTCTAAATAAGAATTCCATATTGGTCACAGATGATACATCCCAAGATCCAATATTTTGGTTGAATGCTGAAGCACCGTTAAACATGTAGCGCATGTTGGTCACAGATGATACGTCCCAAGATCCAATGCCTTGATTAAAAATTATAGCACCATCAAACATTTCATTCATATAGATAACATTTGAAACATCCCATTCACCAATGTCTTTATTGAATACTCGAGCACCTTCAAACATTTGTATCATATTAGTGACACTCGAAACATCCCATGCACCAATATCTTGATTGAATACTCGAGTACCAAAAAACATGAGCTTCATATTAGTAGCTGAAGAAACATCCCAAGACCCAATGTCTTGATTAAAGACATGGGCCCTATCAAACATTCGCATCATGTTGGTTACTTTGGAAACATTCCAGGAACCTGATATCTTGATTAAAATCACTAACCCCCCAGAACATATCCTGCATATTGGTTACATTGGAAGTATCCCATGAAGAAATATTTTGATTAAATGAATATGTTCCAGAACCGCCGAATAGTGAATACATTGACGTGACTAAAGTCGTTACAACACGATCCCAATCGGTATCACTTTTATCTTTTGCTGCAATAGAAGTATTGTCGTGTGCTGTGTATAAAACATTCCCTATGTATCCTGTGTCTCCAGCGCTACAATCTCTACATTTGACCGTAACACTGTTAGTATCCATATAGAACATGGGTTCTATCTGAAGTGTCAAACTAGCATTTCCAGAATATGGATTGCTTGTTGAATCTGTTGCACCAACACTTACTGCAAAAGAACCTGTTGTAACAGAGGATGGTACTTGCCAGAAGTATGTCCACTCAGCGGCTGAACTTCCCTGTGTCATAACGGTATCTGTTACCATTCCAGATATTGTGATCAGTGGTGAAGCAGCCATGATCTCTGAGAAACTAACTGTAAGAGTTACTACTCCAGAAGTAATTACATTGTCTGAATCATTACTGGTAATTGTTGCGGTTGTGGAAGTTATGTTATAGAGCTGTGAAATCTCTGTTGAGCTTAAACTACGATTCCATATCCCAACATCATCTATTTTACCATCAAAATAATACCAATGACCATTACTCTGTCGATGTAAACCAATTGCTAAGCAGCCCAATATTTGATATGAAGCAGAGGCTGAGGAAGCAATTTCCTCCCCGTTTCGATAGATTTTCGCATTGGAACCATCTGAAACAACTGAGATCATTTGCCATTGATTTAAATCTGCCTGATCAGAGACACTGCCTTGGAATCCGAAACCATTTGTTCCCGAGGATGTTACTCGTCCGATTTCACCATCAAGGTTGATTCTAAAATTATTGTCGTTACAGTCTGCGTTATTCGCCAAAATGACAGAAGATCGTGAATTGTTACCTGTCCAATAATAGGTTTCAGGATTTATCCATACATTAAATGTGAAGGTTGAACCTAAATTAAAATCATGATCAAGGTCAATCCTTTTCCAATCTGATCCGTAACCTGTAATTCCATCCCAGTCAAAATCATAGGCGCTTTGTGCATTTCCATTTCTGTCTGTAGTAAGTTGTGGTCCGTTCAATACCGTACCGTGTTTCGAATTTCCACTCTCATCATTGGCATTCCCATTAAATGGATACCATGCAACTAGACCGTTTGAGGGGAGGTAATCGGGTAGATCTAAAACATTAAAGGTGAGGCTATCAGTTCCAGAATAAGCATTTCCAGATTTATCTTCTGCTTCGATAGTAACAGATACCTGATCTGAATCAAGAGTTGGTGTTACTTGCCATACATATTCCCATTTATTGAAAGCATCATCATTTTTCCATTTCCATCCACCAGATGGTTCTGAGTATTCGCTGCTATTAGTGTCTTGATAAAGACCTATAAAAAATGGTTCTTGAGATCTGACAGTAGAGTTATTTCTGCATAATAAGGTTAAATAGTCATATTCTTCCTGAGTTTCAATACTCACTAATTCGACATTTAGTCTATTTAACACCAAATCCATTTGACTTGTATAATTGTACTTATTGGAAGATATAAAGTAGTTTGATCCATTAAAACTTCCAACTTTTATCATGCCAATCAATTCATGAACCTGTTCAGTTGTTTCGATAAAAAGTTGTAATTGATCTTGACCCTCTCCGTAATCAGTGAAAACTAATTGATTATAATTGGGATGAGAATTTGAATTTACGATGCCCATGTAAGCTAAATTTTCCCCACTACCAGAATTATTTGGTTCTTGAGTGTTTCCACCTGTACTCAACAACCAATGATCAGAAAAATTAAAGTCAATGGATGGAATCATATTGTATGATTCTACATTTGATCCTTTTCTGATTTTAATTATTGTTTTGGTTACTGATTCTGAAAAACTAGCTGTAATAGTTACATTTCCTGAGTCAGATATTTGAGTCGCGCCCAGAGTTGAAGTTGAAGTTAATAAAAGTGTGGGCTTAGAGAGGTCACTTGTTATGCCAAAGTTTAGTGTTAAACTATTAGTTTCTGAATATGAGTTATTTGAAAGGTCTGTTCCAGATACAGTTGCTGAAACTGAAAGATCAGTGGTACTTGAAATTACACCAGTGTATGTCCAGTTTTCTGATCCATTTGAAAAAGGACGTACAAATGTCTTAAAAACATAGTCCCAATCAGAATCATTACTTCCACGACCACCAGAATAAGAATTCTGAGAACTTAGATCTAAAAATCCAACATTTTGACTTCCGTCAGTCAAGGTTAGTCTTATTGTATATTTTGAACCTGAAGCAACAGAAATATTAGCACTTGTAATATCAAAATATACATATTCTCCACTGATGTAATTTCCGTTTGAATCATTGTAAGATGGGGTATACAAGTTTGAGCTAGAGGCAAGGAGTGTTCCGGACATACCTTCTCCTTGATAAATCTTGAAGGAAATAGGCTGAGGAGCTCCATTAATCACTGGACACGCCATTTTCCAAGCAATCTCAGTTAGTTGTCCCGTTTTACTAGCAGTGAAAGATTGCCATTGATCTGTTCCACCCGCTCCTGCATTAGTATTTGAATTATTAGCATCCAAAGCTTCTACTCCAAAAGAGGATGGTGACATCATAAGGGCGGTCTGTGAATTTGTGCTAAGTTGAATAGTAGGAGTAGCACTCATTGATTCATTGAAATTTGCTGTAATAATTACAGTATCTCCAGAGTTGATTTTATTGTCTGTGTAATTACTGCTTAATGATATTAATTGGGGTGCAGCATTGTCATTTGTTAAATAGTAACTCAAATATATATCATCATCAACATTACTTCCAGAGCTATCATAAATAGATGTTGATCCTGATGGAGCTAACCTAAATTCCTCATTACCAGTTAAATTACCTGTAATTGATGCTGAAAAAGAAAAAGCTTTCGAGTTAGATGAAACTTGGAAATTTAACGGATTACTACTGGTTGTTGATACAGCATTTTCAGGATCATAAATTGATATCAAAACATCAGATGCTTGAAGCGAAGAACTTGACGAACTGTCAGAGTATAAAGGCTCTAAAAAGGTAAGTGTTCCAGACAAAGATTGTTCATTAAATTTAAAATCAACCAAACCAATTTCATTATTACCTTTTAATGCAGGCAATCCATTATTTAGATTCCCTGTAATAATCCAAGTATTATTAAAATCCCATCCCTCATCAGTGAATGTTGATTTAGTTTTTAATTGCTGGGTAGTTTTAGGAAAATCAATACTTCCACCAGCACTTGTTAAGTTTGTTAAATCAGAATTCCAAAAGTTATCAGCACCTTCATAGGTAGAGATTTGACTTCCTACCACAGGTCCAACAAAAGATGAGTTACTTAGGATTGTTATAACTGATGAGGTGAAATTGTGAACCCTACCAGTATCATTGTTGGCATAGCCCGAATTTCCTGAGATTCCCCCAATGATAGAATCCTCTGCAGTGATTGTTCCAATAGAATAGGAATCAGAGATTTCAGAACCGGAATTAACCCCAACTATTCCTCCAACAAAACGAAAGCCAAAAACATAGCCTTCAAAAAAACTTGTTCTTATAACACTACTCGGTTTCATTTTACCTACAATTCCTCCGATATTTCTGGGATCGCCCCCACCAGTAAAGTTTTGACTAGAGGGATAACCTGTAGCAGTTCCAGTGTAAGAAGAGGCATGAATATGTGAATTATTCCCAAGTCTTCCAACTAGTCCTCCTGTTGTAGTATTTCCTTTTACAAATCCTTCGTATACGTGGTTTCCAGTAAATTGGCCAGAGCTATTGATTAGTTCTCCAGCAATGGAACCAACTCTAATATCTCCAGTTATATTTGGTTGAAAAAGGTTAATGTTTTTGACAGTAGCAAAATTCGCATATCCGAATAATCCAATCTCAGTTCCTTGTGGTCTGGATATGTGTAAATTGTCAATATAATAACTTTGACCATCATACGAGCCTGTAAACTTTGTTGTTGTATTTCCAATTGGATTGAATCCCTTACCATAATCTAGGTTTACGGAAGTTGAAGCATCAATGTCGGCAGTTTGAATGTAGTGATAGGCCCACCTACTGCTGTCTTGTGAAATCCACCACAGATCTGAGAAGGAATCAATTTGAAATGGACTTGATGAGCTTCCATCACCTAGTGATGGTGTTGATGTACCAGAGTAATTTACCACAGTAATTAGTGTATCATCAATTCCATTGGCTTGATATCCACTAGGATCCTTGAATCCCCATGACTCTTTCTGCAATTGAATAATTACCAGAGGGCACAGAGGATGAATCAAGTGTAAAAGAATTGACTCGTAAACTCCATTATAACGGTCACCACTAACAAGGGTCCAAGTTGAACCATTATAATAGTTAGAGTTGAAGTACAAGGTAAGGACTATACTAGTAGGAGTGACTACTCCAGAAGCATCAGAGGCTGTAATATTAAGAGTAAGGGTCTGTGTTCCCGAGGAAATATCCACACTTGATGGTGAAACAGTATAATTGGATAAGATTGGTTTATCAAAATCAGCATTGCTGCTATTTACCACAGTAATTAGTGTATCATCAATTCCATTGGCTTGATATCCACTAGGATCCTTGAATCCCCATGACTCTTTCTGCAATTGAATAATTACCAGAGGGCACAGAGGATGAATCAAGTGTAAAAGAATTGACTCGTAAACTCCATTATAACGGTCACCACTAACAAGGGTCCAAGTTGAACCATTATAATAGTTAGAGTTGAAGTACAAGGTAAGGACTATACTAGTAGGAGTGACTACTCCAGAAGCATCAGAGGCTGTAATATTAAGAGTAAGGGTCTGTGTTCCCGAGGAAATATCCACACTTGATGGTGAAACAGTATAATTGGATAAGATTGGTTTATCAAAATCAGCATTGCTGCTATTTACCACAGTAATTAGTGTATCATCAATTCCATTGGCTTCATATCCGCTAGGATCCTTGAATCCCCATGATCTTTCTGCAATTGAATAATTACCAGAGGGCACAGAGGATGAATCAAGTAAAAGAATTGACTCGTAAACTCCATTATAACGGTCACCACTAACAAGGGTCCAGGTTGAACCATTGTGGTAGTTAGAGTTGAAGTACAAGGTAAGGACTAACTAGTAGGAGTGACTACTCCAGAAGCATCAGAGGCTGTAATATTAAGAGTAAGGGTCTGTGTTCCCGAGGAAATATCCACACTTGATGGTGAAACAGTATAATTGGATAAGATTGGTTTATCAAAATCGTTCTGTGAATACCCTTCTAGGCACCCTATTGCAAGTACAGGACACTACAGATAAAAAACGATTTAAAAACGATAATTTTAACATAATTAAATTTAGGCTATTAACTCATCAACAAAAATACAAAAATAAATAAACACAAATCATGCCAAAACATTTAAATCAAGTTAGTTAGTATTCTCAATTTATTTTGTTGTTAATTTATTAGATTGAAATATTCATTACACAAATTAATTATTATGAAAAATAATTTTTCACTACTGTTAACTTTAATTTTAAGCCAATCTCTTTTTGCACAAGAAATAAGCGCAGAAGGACCTTTTGATCAGCTTATAATTAGGGGAGTTACTCTTATTAACGGAAATGGTGCACCACCCATGGGTCCGGTTGATGTTGTGGTTAAAAAAAATATAATTTCTAAGATATCTGTAGTTGGCTATCCAGGGGTTAAAATCAATGAAGAAAGTAGACCAGAATTACTGGAGGGAGGAAGGGAAATCGATGCTCATGGAATGTATTTACTACCAGGGTTTATTGATATGCACGGGCATATTGGAGGAGTTTCTCAGGGCGCTGATTGGGATTATGTTTTTAAATTATGGTTAGCGCATGGCGTAACAACGGTTAGAGAGCCTAGTGGCCGAAGTAGAGCATGGGCGCTGGATTTAAAAAAGAAAAGCGCTGACAATGAAATTATTGCACCACGTATTGTACAATACACTGGTTTTGGATCAGGTTCAAAAACACCTATTATAACAGAGGAGCAAGCACGAGAATGGGTGCGTAAAAATGCGAAATCTGGCTCAGATGGGATCAAGTTTTTTGGAGCAGCTCCAAAAATTATGGAAGCAGCTTTGGATGAAAACAACAAACTTGGATTAGGTTCAGCCTGCCATCATGCACAACTCAGTGTAGCGCGATGGAATGTTTTGCATTCCGCACGAGCTGGACTTACAACCATGGAGCATTGGTATGGACTTCCCGAAGCACTTTTTGAAGACCGAACTGTACAAGATTATCCCCTAGACTACAACTATCAAAATGAACAACACCGTTTCGAAGAGGCTGGAAAATTATGGGAACAAGCAGCAGCGCCTTATTCCAACCATTGGAATTTGGTTATGGAAGAGTTATTGGCACTCGATTTCACTTTAGACCCAACGTTCAATATTTATGAGGCTAGCCGCGATTTACATCGTGCTCGAAGAGCAGAATGGCACGAGGATTATACCTTACCAAGCTTATGGCGTTTTTATCAACCCAGTAAAATTTCTCATGGATCTTATTGGCATTTCTGGGGTACAGAACAAGAAATCAATTGGAAAAAGAATTTTGATTTATGGATGGCTTTTGTAAATGAATACAAAAACCGTGGAGGAAGAGTCACAACAGGTTCTGACTCTGGATTTATTTTCCAACTCTATGGTTTTGCTTATGTAAGAGAGCTGGAGTTGCTTCGAGAAGCTGGATTCCACCCTCTTGAGGTAATTCGCTCCGCAACACTCAATGGAGCAGAGGCTCTCAAAATGGACAATCAAATAGGTTCTATTGAAGTTGGTAAATTAGCTGATATGATTTTGGTTGATTCGAACCCCTTAGAAAACCTTAAAGTCCTTTACGGTACAGGAGCTATTAAACTAACTGAAGACAATGAGGTCGTTAGGGTAGGAGGTGTGAAGTACACCATTAGTGATGGAGTGATTTACAATTCTAAAGTACTTTTAAAAGAAGTTAAAGCCATGGTGGACGAGGCTAAGAAAAAAGAAAATTTCACTATCAAACAGCCCGGAGTTGATTAATACTTGTGGTATCGAGCATAACGATCCAAATGGAAATTATAATCTCCGAACAAGCGCTGTAATACTCGAGCACGTTTAAAGTAAAACCCAATATTAACATCATCGGTAACTCCAATTCCGCCGTGCATTTGCATGGCTTCATTGGTTACTAATTTGATGGTTTTCCCTAATTTTGCTTTAGCTAAACTTGCTAGCTCATCCAAATTATCGGCTCCATTATCTAGAGCTTGAAGTGCAGTAATGACTATACTTTTGCAAAGCTCTATTTCAGAAAACATAATTGCGGCTCTGTGCTGGAGAGCTTGATAGGATCCAATTCGTTTCCCAAATTGTTCTCGTTCTTTAAGGTATTCAACAGTCTGACCAAAGGCCTCTTTTACTATTCCCAGCATTTCGGAAGCTAGACAAATTGATGCAGTGTTCAGGATTTGGTTCAACAATACAGTTCCATTTCCAACATCACTGATACGATCATTTGCTGTTACTTCAACGTTGTCAAAAGTCACGGAAGCATAGGTTCCGGCATCCAGAAGAATTTCTGAAGTCAGTGAAACTCCCTTGGCAGATGAGTTGACCATAAATAAAGCAGGCTCTCCGTCATTGGTGCGAGCGACAACAATAAATGCATCTGCTCCAGCTCCATCAATTATCATGGTTTTTTTTCCAGAAATAAGGAAACCATCAGATGATTTTTTTGCTGAAGTTACAATTGCAGTCGGATCAAAATAGTTGTGTTCATCTTGTGCAAAAGCAATCCTTTTGAAACCATCCATGAGCATAGGAAGCCAAGTTTCTTTCAATTTTTGATTTGAAGAGTTATTCAGAGCTGTTGCTCCAAGAACAATTGATGAAAATAGAGGAGCTTTGGTTAATGTTTTTCCCATTTCTTCCAAGACCTGTCCCAAACCAACAAAACCAAAATCTAATCCGTCAAATTCCTCGGATATGGTTAGTGAGGTCCAACCCATATCAACAATTTGCTTCCAAAGGTTTTCATTAAAAGGTTCGTAATTACTATCTCTCAAATCTCTGAATTGCTCAACGGGAGCATTCATAGCTAAAAATTCTGCCGCAGAATCTTTAAGCAATTTTTGTTCTTCTGTTATTGTTAGTGCCATAAAATAGAATTAAGATGGTAAGTTTAAAATACGTTTTGAAATAATACCAAGTTGAACCTCAGAGGTTCCTCCTTCAATGGTGTTTCCTTTTGATCGGCAAAACATTCTTGTCTCAGAAGCAGCTTTTTTATTTTCACTTTCCCAAACAAGACCGTCTTTTCCTCTAATTGCAGTGAGTAATTCCATTCGTGCAACATTTTGTTCGGTTCCATAGTATTTGAAGAATGAGGACAAGGCTCCAGCATTTACACCCGTTTTAGCTTCATCTGTAATGCGTTGTATTGTCATTTCAAAAATTGCATCATTCATTTCTAATTCTGCAATTTCTGGCCTTAAAACTCCATCTGTAAGGATACCATCTTTTGTGGGAAGGTTCTCCAATGCAATTTGATGAACAGCTTTTCGGACATCCGTTTCACCGACACCTCCAATCATTTGACGCTCATGAGTAAGGAGGTACTTTGCAATTGTCCAACCATCATTCAAGGCACCAATTAGATTTTCTTTAGGTACTCTTACATTATCAAAAAATGTTTCACAAAAAGGAGATTTCCCACTGATTAGCTTAATCGGTCGGGTACTTACTCCTTCAGATGCCATATCAATTAGTAAAAAGCTAATCCCTGAGTGTTTTGGAGCGTCAAAATCTGTTCGAACTAAACAAAAAATCCAATCAGCCTTATCGGCATAAGAGGTCCAAACCTTAGAGCCACTAACCAAGTAGTGATCGCCTTTATCTTCGGCTTTAGTTTGTAATCCTGCTAGGTCACTTCCAGCATTGGGTTCGCTATAACCTTGACACCACCAAGTTTTCCCGGCCGTAATGTCGGGTAAGAAACTCATTTTTTGTTCCTCAGTTGCAAACTTATGTAGCGCAGGTCCTAACATAGAAATCCCAAAACTGAAAATGGGTTTTCTGCATCCAATCCGAAACATTTCTTGAGTTAAAATATTATTCTCTTCAGGGCTTAAACCTCCCCCTCCATATTTGATATCCCAATAGGGAACAATCCATTTTTTTTCAAGCATTTTTTCAAACCAGATCTTTTGATCTTCATTGGAAAAAGATGCATTTCGCCCTCCCCAATAATAATCTGTAGAATCTTTTAATGGTAAGCGCATACTTTTTGGACAGTTTTCTTCAAGCCATTGTCGTGTTTCAAGTCTAAATTCTTTTAGATCTTTTGTAGTTGTGGTTTCCATAATGTCTTATTAATTAAAATAAATGATCTATTCTTTTCTTTTGAATGGCTTGTTGAGATAGCATGCCATAAAGTTCTACTATTTTGTCTAGATTTTTAAATCTTGGATCTTGTGTATGTCCCAAACTGTATCTATAAAATATTTGTTGAACAATCACAGCAATTTTAAACACACCGAAAACAAAATAGAACTCAATATTGTCAACAGTTTTACCACTCTTTTGTTCGTAAAAACTTACAATCTCACCTCGACTTGGATTTCCAGGTTTGGCTGTTAAACTCAATTGATTTTGAGCAATAAAATCAGGATCAGTTTCGTGAACCCAATACCCAAGGCTTGTCCCCAGATCCATTAGAGGGTCTCCCAGGGTGGTCATTTCCCAATCCAAAACTGCTTTTATATTCAATTCTTCATCTGGTGTTAATACCAGATTATCGTATTTAAAATCGTTGTGAATCAAACTTGCACCTGAACTTGTTGGTATATTTTTGGAAAGCCAAAGGGCTGTTTTTTCCATAGATTTTACCTCGGATGTTTTTGATTTTTGATACCGTTTGCCCCAACCCTCAACTTGTCGAGTTGCATAGCCTTTTGGACTCCCTAAAGATTCCAGACCAATAGCTTTGTAATCGAGCTTATGCAATTCTACAAGGGTGCTAACAAAATTTTCTGAAAGTGATTTGAACTGTTCTTTTGAGGGTAATTCCTCAGCTGGGGTTCCACCTCTTAAAATAGTTCCCTCAACCCGTTCCATTAAATAAAATGGAGCATCCAAAACACCTGCTTTTCTTTCAAATAGTATAGGTTTAGGAGCTTTGTCGTATGAACCGTTTAGCGCACTTAGAATGGTATATTCTCGAGACATATCATGTCCAGATTTAATATTGACTCCAAATGGAGGCCGCCTTAATACATAATCTTTATTTGCAAAATTGATCAAGTAAGTTAAGTTTGAAAAACCAGAAGGGAATTGTTTTACGCTTAATTTCCCATTGGGTTCACTAAGTGCTTTACCTAAAAATTCCGATAAGGTTTCTTCATCTAAATTTTCTCCTTTTCGAACTTCTTTAGCTTTGTCCAGAGCTACACTCATTAATTTATGTTTAGATTATTTCAAAAATTTATTTTATCGCTACTTTTCTTTTTTTCCAGGTCCAGAATAAGCAATTGCAATAAATTCGGCAATACATGCGGGTTTTTCTTCTCCTTTCAATTCAAAAACAATTCCCATTTTATATTTTGCTCCACCAGGGATGTCGTTACTTTCAATTAGTGAAACTCTTCCGCGAAAATAAGCACCAGACTTGGTAGCATTAGGGAAACGAACTTTATCTAAACCATAATTAACCCCCATGGCGACATTCTCAATAGAAAAAGTATCATAACTGATTTTTGAGGCCATTGATAATACAAGGAAACCGTGTGCTATTGTTTTTTTATACGGAGACAAGGTAGCACTTCGTTTTGGATCAGTATGAATCCACTGAAAGTCCTCAGTAGCATCAGCAAAGGTATTGATCCTTTCCTGAGTCATTTGCATCCACTGGGTTAAACCAAGTTCTTTTCCTACATAGTTTTTTAATTCGCTTACTTCTTTTAAACGAGTAGCATATGCTTTATCAGTTTTTTGATCCATTTCGTTTATTTTAGGTTAACATGTGACCACCATCTGCATTCAAAATTGCACCTGTTGTGTATGAGGAAGCATCTGAAGCTAGATATACAGCTAGACCTGCCATTTCTATAGGTTCTGCAGCTCTTCTGAGT
The DNA here is from genome assembly GCA_943789305.1 of uncultured Flavobacteriaceae bacterium. GTDB lineage: Bacteria > Bacteroidota > Bacteroidia > Flavobacteriales > Flavobacteriaceae > Arcticimaribacter. The sequence goes on from CALSTP010000001.1 coordinate 640,507, forward strand.
GGTAAATGATGTTCTACTTGTTTCATTAATTGTTCATTGCTCCAAAGCGCTTGACTGAATTTTGTTTTGATTAAACCCGGACAAATAGCATTGGTTCGAATTCCATATTTTCCCCACTCGCTGGCTTGAGATTTTGTCAGCATAATTAATGCTGCCTTGCTTACCCCATAGAGGCCAAGTCCCATATTGGGTTTTAGACCCTCTACCGAAGCAATATTGATAATACTTCCTTTTTTCTTTTCTTTCATGTATGGGAAACATAGTTTTGCAAATGAAAAACACGCCTTTACATTAACATCCATAATTTTATCAAAAACAGGATCATCAACGCCTTCAAGAGGTGCGTAAACAGGATTTGTAGCTGCATTATTGATTAGAATATCTACTCCTCCATAATGATTAACTGTTTTATCAATCAATGCTTTGCGTTGTTCTTCATCTCCTACATGACAAGCAATTCCAATTGTTTCTAGTCTTTTAGCTTTAAATTCATCAGCTACAGCATCTACAGCTTCTTGAGAACGACTGCTTACCACTACATGCGCCCCGTATTCGGCAAGTGCTTCAGCAATTGCTTTTCCAATTCCTTTACTTGAGCCAGTAACTATGGCTACTTTTCCTTTTAAATCAAATAATTCTTTTACACTCATAATTACATTGGCATTGCTCCACCATTTGCGTGGAGGGTTATTCCGTTAATAAATCCAGCTTGTTTTGAGGCAAGGTAGAGGTAGGCATACCCCATGTCTTCTGGGGTTCCAATCCGTGCAACAGGAATCATTGCAATTCCAGCTTTTACAACTTCGTCAGGCATTGAGGCAGTCATCTCTGACTCTACAAATCCCGGAGCGACAGCATTTGCAGTTATTCCATAACGTCCAACTTCTCTACAAAGTGCCCGAGTAAATCCTGCCACCCCTGCTTTGGTTGCTGAATAATTGGTTTGCCCAAAAGCACCTGTAAATCCATTGATTGATGATGCTGAAATGATTCGTCCATAACGTGCTTCACGCATATGAGGAAGAACGGCTTGGGTAGTTGTGAACAAAGAGCTTAAATTTACATTCATTACGGTATCCCACTCTTCTTGTGTCATTTTTAAGAAAGATTTGTCCCGCAATACTCCTGCATTGTTTATAAGAACATCTATTTTGCTGTGTTGTTGTATAATTTCTTCTACTGCTGCATCAACTAATTTGCGATTTGTAACGTCAACTTTTTGAAAGAAAATTTTTCCGCCTTCAGCTTTTATTTTTGAGGCAGTTTCTGCTCCAGAGTCTCTGACATCCCACAAAGCTACGGTTGCCCCAGCTTCACAGAATACCTTACAAATCCCTTCCCCAATTCCTTGGGCTCCACCAGTGATGATGGCTACTTGTCCTTCTAAACTAATCATTTTATTCTTGTTTTAATGTATAAATTCCAATTCCAGTTTCTTTTAAACTCCCAAGATAAAGCTTATTATCAACTTGTAAAACACTGGTTATGTAATAAAAATTTCCTTTGGGGTCTTGTAAATTGTATTTTAAATTTCCATTGAGATCAAAGCCTAAGACCATGGCGTAGGGTTCGGGAATTGCTCCCTGTATTACAGCGTTTGGTAAACGTAAAAGAATTGTTCTTAAAAAGGGCTTAGTGGTCAGTGGTTCAACGGTTACTGCTCTTTGACTTGGGATAGCAACCCAAAAAGTTCCATTAGAATAAGTTATGTTGTCAGGGTATCCGGGCAATTCATTATTAAAGATTTCAACACTTCCTTTTTTGGGTCCTTGAAGCCAATATTTTTTGATTTCAATTCCAAAAGTCTCGCTAAAAATAAAGTAATCTTCTTGTTCACTCAAGGCAATACCGTTTGGAAAAAAGAGGTCTTTTAAAATGATTTTGCTTTTTTTTGTTTTTAAATCATATGTTATTATTCTGCCAGAAGGTCGTTGTTCCCAGAATTCATTTTCAATTTCGATTGGATGTCTTTGTGTGGCGTCTGAAAAATAAATAAGTCCTTCTTTGTTTATAGCAAGATCGTCTGCAAATTGAATGGGAGTGCCCTCAATTTCATTTAAAAGAGTATTGAAATTTCCTAGACTATCCATTGCTATTAGTCCCATTTTTTGATCTGCAATAATAAGCCAACCATTGGGAGCAAACTTCATTCCTAGAGGTCGCCCTCCCGTATTCCCAAGTACCTTTTGATTGTTTCCGTTTGCATCGAATTGGATGATTTCTCCATTTTCGAGTCCGGTATAAAATTTATTGAGACTGTCACGAACTATTGCCTCTGGTCCGAGTCCTGCATTTGTTTTTATGATTTGAGTTTGAGCTAACATTTCATTGACCTTAAAAGCTCCATCCATTCCAGGATGCGCGGGTGATTCTCGAGCGAGAGGTTCTAGAGATATAGGATAAAAACCAAGATAAAGTATCCCAATCGCTAGTAAAATTCGGATTGTTTTAAATATTTTTTTCATTAGAAGATTATTTATTAATTTATTGAGCTTTGGTCGTTTTATAGTAGCCTATATCTATACTTTCTTTTGAAATTACTTCTTCTTTATTTAATGATTTAATGTATTGAGTAACCTTACAATCAGTGAATCCCTTAAAACTGGATCCAATCAATTTTTGATCCTCTGTAAAAAAACTCATTATCGATTTGAACTTAGTTTGTAAACGACATAATCTTATTGTATAATTCCATTCGATCTCCAGCTAAGTGTTCTAAACCATCTACAGGAATTGTAACTCCACTGATGTAATTTGCTAAAGGGCTGGATAGAAATAATACAGTATTGGAAACATCTTCAGCTGTGCCAAAGCGTTTCATTAAATTTTTTTGTTCACTATCTTTCAGAAATTCTTGCATTTGGCTGGGGTAATTTTCCAGTCCCGAAGTTGCAATAATTCCTGGTGCAACTGCATTGACACGGATATGATATCTTGCCCATTCTTGTCCTAAGCTTTTGGTTAAGTTTTCAACACCGGCACGCGCTGCACCTGTATGTGCCATTCCGGGGAAACCTCTCGAAACATTGGCTGTGATGTTGACAATATTTCCACTTTTTTGGGGAATAAAAAATTTATTTGAAATTAATTGACTCATGTAAAAAGTCCCGTTTAGGTTGTTGTTGATTACCGCAGCCCAACCTTTTTGTGCTATGATATTTGCAGGAGCGGGGAATTGCCCTCCCGCGTTGTTTATTAATATATCTAATCCACCTTGAGTCTCTTGAATCATTTTCGCCAATTCCTCTATGGCTTCTGGCTCACGAATATCACAAGACTTTGCATGGCAATTACCGTATTTACTCAATTTTTTTGCAGCTACTTGAAGCGCTTCTTCTTTTCTAGAGGCAATAACAACCTCTGCACCATGACTTAAAAAAGATTTTGAAATTTCATAGCCAATACCACTTCTACCTCCTGTTACAAGTACTTTTTTGTTTTTGAATAAATCTGATTTGAACATTAGAATAAATATAAATTTTGTCTTTGTTTATTTTATTTTTGAATGTACTTAATCTGTCTTTCTTGCTTTTTTGAAAGACTGTGTTGCTTTGTGGTTTTTAGAAAAAGAAATGTTTAAGACATGATATAATTTATCCAGCCTCCATTCCACCATCCATTACCAGTGAATGTCCATTTACAAATGAAGCTTTGTCCGAAAGTAACCAAACAATCGTGTTTGCGGCTTCTTCTGGCTTTCCTAGTCTTTTTAGTGGAGTTCGATTATTTTTAACAAAGTCCAATACCTTATCCGGTATGGGCTGAATAATGTCGGTTTCTAGAAATGACGGACAAATTCCATTAACTCTGATGTTATGACGTCCATATTCTAAAGCTGCAGTTTTGGTTAAACCCAAAACTCCATGTTTTGCTGCAGAATAGTGACCTCCGTAGCTTACTCCTTTGATACCTGCAATAGACGATACATTAACAATGCTTCCTCCACCTTGTGGTAATAATATTTTTATTTGTGCTTGTAAACAATAAAAGACACTTTCTAGGTCTACAGCAAGGACTTTTTTCCAGTCTTCGGTAGTCATCAGGTGTAGAGGGGTTAATGTACCACCAATACCTGCGTTATTGACAAAATAATCAATTTGTTTGTGATCTTTTAGGGCTTCTTCATGAACTACATTTACTTGTTTTTGATCAGAAACATCAAGCATGTAGCTGGTAACTTTGCCTCCTTTTTTTTCAATGTATTCTTTTGTTTGATCGAGAGCTTCTGGATCGATATCCGTTATAACTACATAGCAACCAGAGGATGAAAGAGCAACTGCTGTTGCTCTTCCGATTCCTTTGGCAGCTCCAGTAATGAATGCTGTTTTATTGTCCATACCAGATCAATCTGTAATAAGAGTATGTTACAGATCAAATGTGATTTTCCCAATGATACGTCTACCAATTACGGGCATCCCTGGGAATGCACTGTATTTAAAGTCTAAAATATTTGATCCAGTAAGATCTATACGCATACCATTTTCAAAACGGTAACCAATATTAGCATCCCATAGGTTTTTTTCGTCGGTTATACCTCCCCAAACACCTTGGTTAGATTGAAATGCTTCGTCGTATTGGTATGAAACACTTCCATAGACACCACCTTTGCTATATCTAGCTCCAGCTCTCATTTTCTTTTGTGGAGAGTTAAGAAAAGAAGGAAATGGCAAATCATCGTCATCACTTTCTCCTGGTATCCAAGTATTTTGACTAACATATGAACCATTTGCCCATAATGTAATTTCATCCGTAGCAAAATATTCAAATGCAACATCAATACCGTAGTGGCTTCGCGTAGCATCAGCAAATTTTCTATAACCAGCAGGAATATGGGTTACTCCATCCCCTTGTGGTACTCGTTGAGATTCAATAGTTCCAAATAGTGGGAATAATTGGCCAGCTAAATCTTCAAATCCTTCAGCTCCAGCTTGGAAAGTTCCCCCAGCCAACAGGCCAAGACCTCCGGCTGCTGAGGCAATTGTTGGTGCAAGAGCCGGAACCCCTGGGACACCTCCACCAGCAACAGTAGCAAATGGTAAACCAGCTCCAGTTGCAATAGCCTGATAAGCTGCAGTCAATTGAGTTGTAATAGTAGGAGCTACTGCAGCTCCTAATTCAGTACCAACAGTATTTGCAAATGCGGAAGCACTATATCCACCAATGCCATACGTTGGACCAAGGCCAGTAAAGGACGTAAATCCTTTTCTTTCATAGGTGTAAACATCAACCATTACTTTTAATTTATTAGCAATGATACCGTTATATCCTATTTCAAAAGAATTCAAAGTTCCCAATTGAGCTTTTGGAGTATCTATTCCACCTCCTGTGAATGTTTGAGCGGGATTAAAAATATTGTACCCTGGTGACAATGCAGCTAACGTTCCTGAAGGGCTAAATCCAGCAAGTTGTCCTGTCAAGATTGATAAAAAATCAACACCTGTAGCAGCTCCTAAAGCTCTTAAGTCAGCAAAGCGAGGATCCAGATTGTAAGCTTGAGTCATTCCAGGAATTGTTAATGGATTTGATAGTAATACAGGATACAACATTGCGTTAGGGACAGAAGTAGATCCCTGAGGCAGGGTTTGTCCTCCTAGAAGTGGAAATTCAATAGGAGCATTGGCATCAAAGTTTTGTGCCTCTATCTCTCCTGCTAACCAAACGTCATATACGCCTGGTACAATTGTGTTTACAGGGAAATCAATAAATGCGTTCAATGCGGATGGCGGAATAGTAGCCGAGTTGTAGGAAGCCCTTATGGAGTTGTTTTCATTCAGTTTATAAACTAAAGCCACACGTGGAGAGAACCCGTTCTCATCCAGTATGTTAAAGGTGTCATATCGAGCTGCATAAGTTAATTCTAATTTTTCTGAAAGTATTGAAGTACCCTGAACATATGCACCCATAATTTTGTAATCATCGTCATCATCATTACGACCATATAGAGTATAGTCTGAATCTCCACGAATATCTCTAAGATCTGTCCCAACAGTAAAGTTTGTATTTAAAAATCCAGGAACATCAAAGTTGTACTGAACTTGAGCTTCAAAAGAATCACGTTGAGCAACTTGTCGAAAACCAGAGTCATACAAGAAAGTTGGGTTGTTTTCATCACCTCCATCGTTGTAATTATAAAAGACTTGTGCAAATAGGCCACCAGTTTGAACACGTGCTTGTGCCCAATAATCTTTACCATTTTGGTATCCGGACCCCTGGGAGTTAAAAAACAATGCTCCTCCTTCTGACATCCCTCCAGAAACAAAAGCACTAGTATTATCGTTTGGCCTTAATTCTAAGTGCGCGTTTACAGAAAAGTTTTCGTATTTAGTTGCAAGTGGGTTTCCATCATTGTTGTCATCTAAGTCTTGAAAACTTAATAGTACATCACCTCTTTGAGTTGGGTCAACCATTTTATTTCTAACTACAGGCTGAGCTATATCATTAGCGAACCCGCTTATGATTGATGCACTTTTAATAGGATCCATCTCGAAGTCATTTCCTGCTGACCACTTTGCATTTACTTTAAATCCAATTTTTTTATTTTCTGAAGCAAAAGCGTGGCGTAAAGCTGCTCCTCGAGTATTAAGTGTACCAGACAACAATTCAATAGTTGTTCCAGGATGATCAATCGCACTTTTTGAAATCCAATGAACTACCCCTGAAGCTACACCAGGTCCATAAAGAGCAGAAGCTGCTCCACGAACTACCTCTATTCTTTCAATATCAATATTGGATAATCCGGACTGTTGTGTGAAAAATGTACCTGCTGCTGGTGTTGCTAAGAATCGATAATCTAACATAGGTAAAGTACTAGTTCCAAATACACCAGAACCTGCTCTCATCTCAATATTAATACTATTCGCTGATTGTTGTTGAATTTGGACACCTGGAATATACTGTAAATGACGAACAGGGTCAACTGCAACTGCAGAGTTTTCGATGTCTTTCGCCGATATAAGACTAACAGACGAAGGCGCATCTTGCACTTTTTGAGGTTTTCTTGAAGCTGTTACGACAATCTCATCTAAATTTTGTCCAGCATCTAAAAGAACTGTGATCTGCTGATCATTTTCAGTAACTTCCACAGATTTAGTCTCAAATCCAATTGAACTGATTTCAATAGTGAAAGGAGTTTGCATACTGGTCTTCAATTCAAAATTTCCATCAAAGTCGGAAACAGTACCCTCAGAAGTCCCCTGTATAACAACGTTAACCCCAGGGATTACCTCGTTGGTTTCACTGTCAGAAACAACTCCACTGAAGGAGGTTTGCCCTTGAAGAAAATTCACAAATAACAGCAAAGTAATCGCCAGTGCTTGTGTAAATAATTTTGTTTTCATAGTGTTTGTTTTTAATTATTATTGGTTTTCATTACATAAAAAAATTAATGGTATGGATTAAGATTCAAGGGTTATGTTTATTTGTAGATGCCTATCTAAAAAATAATCTAATTTATTTGTAAATGTTGTATGCTTTAAAAAAAAGTTTGGGTCTGGGCCGTTTCTGAATTTAATTTCATGGGTTAAGAGTTCAATATTCTGAATATAGTTGAGCCTAGTAGGATCATTTGACCCAAAGAAATGACTGAAAAACAGATTATTATTCATGAAATTTAATAAATAATTTCCAACAATTTTATTTTTACATAAAACACCAACAAAGTGTTTTTTCATAGACGAACTAAAAGCTGTTATCTGCGGGAAATAATGATACCCCGACAACATTATAGAAGTTAAAGATAAAGGAACTTTTGGAAACTTAAGCAAAAAACGCTCAGCAATCATACCTTGTATTAGTGTTCTTATGTAATGAGGTTGGTTTATTTTTAAGAATTTTGACCCCTCCAGGGTATCATAAAAGATGTTTTCAAGGGCATAACATATTTTTTTTACGCAGTTGATTATCCAACCAAAAAATTTATTAGTCAATTTTACATTACTGTTGAAGGCATATCTGCTTTTTGGAGGAATGTTTGATTTGATGCAATTAAATTTTGCTTTGCAAATAAAATCTTCAATCATTAATTCAAATTCATCAGATTTAAACAACATTAATAATAGTGTGATTTGTGTAATTAAGCAAATTGTTAGCATTGTGTATGTTTATGATTCCCACAAAACTGATTCATTTGCTTTATGCCATTTTTCAAAATTGCTTTGATATTTTTGATCAACTTTATTTCTTTTAATTTTAAGAGTTGGGGTGACCAGCTCATTTTCAACAGACCACTCATCTTTTACAACGATTAAGGTAGATATTTTTTTGTAATTATCAAGTTTTGCATTGATGTCTTCTAATTTTTTTTCGAGGTTTTGAGTTAATTTTCTTGGATCAATTGTCTTTCCAACCTCTGAAAGTACAGCTAAACAAATTGGTTGTGGGATTCCCATTCCTGTAACACATATTTGTTCAAATTCTATGATGTCTGCAAAATAATTTTCAATAGTTAGGGGTTCTATGTATTTTCCTTTTGTGGTTTTAAAATTATCTTTTACTCGTCCAGTTATGAATAAATACCCCTCCTCGTCAATGTGTCCTTGGTCTCCTGTATGCAGCCAACCGTTTTTGAACACTTCAGCAGTTATTTTGGGGGCTTTGAAATAGCCTTTCATCAAGAATTCTCCTCGCATCAATATTTCATTGTTTTCTTGGTCAATCGAAATTTCAACACCATCTTGAGCACGACCAACAGAGCCGGGTTTCCTAGTTTCTCTTGCATCCAATTGGGTACAAATAGCTAAATTTTCGGTCATTCCGTAGCCGTTGGTGATGTGGATGTCTATATCTCTAAACCACACCCTTTGACTTTCCATCATCGGAGCTGCTCCAGAAACAATTGCTCTTGCTTTACTTAGACCCAAACTTTTTTTGAATTTCTTTTTTAAAAACCCTGAAATAAGGGGGATACTCAAAAGTTTGTTTAGTTTTTTTTGTGGGATTTTTCCAAGAATTCCCATTTGAAATTTAGTCCATATTCTGGGAACTGCAAAAAACACAGTAGGTTGGGTATCGCTGAGGTTTTTTGCAAAAGTATCTAGAGATTCCACAAAAGACATGGTTCCTCCATATCGAAAACACGTATGTTCTACTACGATTCTCTCTGCAATATGGTTTAGAGGTAAATAGCTAAAAAAGTCGTTGTTCCCATCCAGATTTATTTTAAGTACATTAGATCCCTCGATCAATATTTTTGTAGCATCGTATGCTCTGTAATCAATTACAACACCTTTAGGGGTTCCTGTTGTTCCAGAAGTAAAAATAATTGTCCAGATATCATCCAGTTTAGGAACATTTGGTTTTTCAATTGGTTGAAAATTATTGATGAAATCATTCCATTGATGGGCGTTGCTTATTTTTGAATGTTCTTTGTAGTGGGGAAATGCTATTACAGGCATATCATCACGCACTCCACTTTTCATTTCCTCCCAATTTTCAAGTTTTCCAGCAAAAAGGGCATCGACCTCACCGAATTCAAGAAGGTTTTTTATTTCATTTGATTTAAGTGTAGGAAAAAAGGGCACACTTACATAGCCCGCCATCATTATTGCAAGATCTGCAATTATCCATTCTCTACAGTTTTTAGATACTAAACCGATATGAGCTTGATCTCTTAAGCCAAGGGATTTTAATCCTGCCGCTAATTTTCGAGCTAAATGTCCAACTTCTCCCCAAGTGTAAATTTCCCATTGATCTCCAAAGGGTTGCTTTAGAAAAGGTCTGTTGTGTAGTTTTTTTTCACACTCATAAAATTTAAGTTCTAAAGTATCAGCATTATTCATTCGTAAAATAGTTTTTTATTTGTTCAATTTCATTAGTTTGTTTTCTTCTTGTGGCGCAAAAAGATAGTCTTTTTTTAGATGCCAGTCAAACAAAAATTTGTGGATTGGTTTATGAAGTAGTAACTTCGAAAGCTTTTGAGGAGTGAACCTCAAAATGAATAAGTGAAATTGTTTCAAAGCCTCCTAGAATAATCCGTTTGGAAATGAAATTTATCAAGAACTTTTGGACTGCAAAAAAACCCTAGCAGCAATGCTAGAAAAAATAATCGCATCTCAGGATGCAAAAGAGGGAATAGCCTAGATAAAAAAAAGCGCTATGAAAATTGAAATAAATAATAAATATTAAAAAATGAGAGAAGCTTTAATTGTATCAACTGCCAGAACCCCTATAGGGAAAGCCTACCGAGGTGCCTACAACAATACCAATGCACCAACTTTAGGAGCAATGGCAATAGAGGAAGCAGTTGAGCGCTCAGGTGCTTCAAAAGATCAGATTGGAGACGTTCTTATGGGTGCTGCCCTACAACAAGGAACTACAGGAGGTAATATTGGTCGGATGGCTGCTATGGCAGCAGGACTACCTTCATCGGTTAGTGGGATGTCTATTGATCGACAATGTTCCTCAGGAATGATGGCTATTGCTACTGCTGCAAAACAAATTATCTGTGACGGAATGGATATTGCTGTAGGTGGTGGAATTGAATCGATTAGTTTGGTTCAAAACGACAAAATGAACGTGAGTCGTATGGTCGATAAAGCATTGGTTGCAAAACAACCCCATATTTATATGCCCATGTTACAAACTGCTGAGGTGGTGGCAAATCGTTACAAAATCAGTAGAGAAATGCAGGATGCTTATGCTTTACAAAGTCAACAAAGAACAGCTGCAGCTCAGGAAGCTGGTAAGTTTGACGATGAAATTATTGAAACCACAACCTCTATGGGTGTTATGGATAAAGAAACCAAAGAAATCAGCTTTCATGATATTACCCTAAATAAAGATCAAGGGAATCGTCCTGATACTGTAATCGAAGGGCTTTCTGCATTAAACCCAGTTATAGAAAACGGATTCATTACTGCTGGAAATGCTAGTCAATTATCGGATGGGGCTTCAGCTTGTGTATTGATGGAAGCTGCTATAGCTGCAAAGCATTCGGTTGCTCCCCTTGGGATTTACAGAGGAATGGCTGTTGCCGGATGTGAACCCGACGAGATGGGTATTGGACCGATTTATGCGATTCCAAAATTATTAAAACAACACGGGCTTAAGATGTCCGATATCGGACTTTGGGAATTGAATGAGGCTTTTGCAGTTCAAGTATTGTATTGCCAAAAGCATTTGGGAATCCCCAATGAGCTTCTTAATGTAAATGGAGGTGCTATATCCATTGGGCATCCCTACGGAATGTCCGGTTCTAGAATGGTAGCTCATGCGCTTATCGAAGGAAAACGAAGAAATGCTAAATACGTTGTTTCTACCATGTGTGTAGGTGGTGGAATGGGAGCAGCAGGGTTGTTTGAAGTAATTTAAAACTTAATGGATTTTATAAGAAGAAGAGTTAAGCAATTTTAATTTGTTGCAAAATTCATTAAATTATCGCAACAACTCTGGCAGGTGCTGCAGAAGCACCGACTATTTTTAAAGGAAAAACAGCAACTTTAAATCCTTTTGTTGGAAGTTCATCTAAGTTTACGAGTTGTTCGATATGACAGTACTCTTTTCTTTGTCCAACTAAGTGGGCTTCCCAAAACAATTCAGAATTATTGGTTTCTTTTGCTTTTTTGATGAGGTATTTTAAAGGTAAATCCCAGCCCCAAGAGTCAATCCCCATAACTTTAATTCCTTGGTCAATAAGCCATTCAGTAGCCGCAGCACTCATTCCTGTTCCTTTGTCTGGAAAGTCTTTGGTTCCATTGTAGATATCTCGCCCCGTTTTGATTAAAACAATCATGTCTTTTTTTAGGGATAATTTTTCCTTTTCCAAAAACCCTTGGATGTCTTGAATTGTGATTGGATCAAAATCTTCTTTATGTTTCATGTCGATTACAAGACCGTCTGCGTAGCACCATTCCAAGGGTATTTCATCTATGGTTTTGGAACGAGCTCCATTTACAGTGGGTGAGTAGTGCCAGGGCGCATCCAAATGAGTTGTAGCGTGAACCCCCATTTGTTTTATGGTATCGTCTGCCCAGCCCATAAAACCTTCTGGGAATAATTTTTTTGGCAAACCCAAAAAACGCAGCAATAACCCCGTTTTTTTATGAGATTTATGCTTAATTCTTACTTTCATAAACCAGGGGTCAGATTTATTGTATTGAATGGGTTTTGATAAATCTATAATTTTCATTGCAATTCTTTATTGATGCCAAAGTTTCTATCTAGCAGCTAGTTTAAAATCTATTTTGAATTCTTACTCAATGCTTAAATAATCTCGCTTCTGTTTTTTAAAAGCCTTGTTAAATTCTATGATATCTTCATCAATTATTTTTTTATAGGCTTGCATTGTTATATCAACTTGTGCAGTCAATTCTAACCGTACTGCATTATCTTGAGCAGTGGGAGGAAAATCATCAATGGTTATTAGTCGGTTGAGGTGTCCCAGCTTATTGGTCAATCGAATTGGGAAATTTAGGGGATCTTGATTGGATCTATTCTGCGTTTGATAGAGTGTTTCTTCAATTTGTGTTAGACTTTTTTGAATTTTTTTAGCTTGCTCAATAAGAGCAGTTGCAGTAGAGTCAGTTTTGTTTTGTTGAACAAAGTCTTTAAGTTTTTTATTGACTGCTCGAATGTTCTTAATCGCTTTGTGAGCCCCATCTACTGTTTGATTTACTTTATTTACAAAGTCAAATTGTTTTTGCATATCGGATACTGAGGACTCTGATCTTGGGTCTGGAAGTATTGTAAAGGGTTGTTCTTGTTCTTTTCCATTTACAATTAAACTCACTTTATAATCTCCAGGGACAGCTTTAGCACCAGAAAATGAAGCACTCCAAAAGATCATTTCTTTTAGCTTTTCAGCTCCTTCATAACGTGTGTTCCATAGAAATTGATTCCCTCCTTTTTTAACATCCAATTTATTTTTATCATCCTGAGTAGAATAGGATTTTATTAGGGTTCCATCTTGTTGTTTTAATTGAAGTTCTACCAAATCTTTTTCAACATCATAGTTTTTGAGATAGTAATGAATTATAACTCCATTGGGAAGATTGGTTCCTTCGGTTAATGAGGTTTTTCCTCCTCTTCCTCTGGTTCGGTAACTGTATTTAGGTTCAAATAAAATTGCTTTTGCTTCAGTAGAAATTGATTTTAATTGATGAAGTACTGTTAAATCATCAATCATCCAAAGACTTCTTCCTTGAGTAGCAACAATAAGGCTGTTGTCTTTTACAGTTAAATCTGTAATTGGGACTATGGGTAAATTCTTTTGAAAAGATTTCCAGGAAGCACCATCATCATAAGAAATATACATTCCGTTTTCGGTTCCAGCATAGAGTAGTCCTTTTTGACTGAGATCTGAACGGACAACTCTTGTAAAGTCTTCTTGAGCAATTCCATTGGTAATGGTTTTCCAAGTAACTCCATAGTCAGTTGTTTTGTAAAGATAAGGCGAGTAGTCTCCTAGTTTGTAACGAGTACCCGCAACATAACAGGTTCCTGGATCAAAAGGGGAGGGTTCTATACTGTTTATCATCGTCCATTCTGGGAGTTGTTTGGGTGTAATGTTGTCCCATGTTTTACCTCCGTTTTGGGTAATGTGGATCAGTCCATCATCACTTCCAACCCAAAGTAAACCTTCTTTTAATGGAGATTCATTTGCAGCAAAAATAGTGCAGTAATACTCAACACTGGTATTGTCTTGAGTAATTGGTCCTCCTGAAGATTTTAATTTTGTGGGGTCGTTTCGGGTTAGATCTGGACTGATGATTTTCCACTCTTGGCCTTCGTTTTCGGTAAGATGTACTTGGTTCGAAAAAGTATAAAGTCGCTTAGGGTTGTGCTTGCTAAAAATTATAGGAAAGTTCCATTGGAAGCGATATTTCATTCCTTCTGCCCCATGTCCCATAGGATTATCGGGCCATACATTGATTCCGCGAATGGATTTTTTTTCATGATTTACTCGAGTAAGGAAACCATCATAGCTTCCGCCATAAACAATTTCATTATTCAGGGGATCAATTGCTATATGAGCGGATTCTCCACCAGCGGTAGACTCCCAATCTTTTTCTCCTATGGAACTTCCTGAACTGCGGTGTCTAATTCGTATTGTAGAATTGTCTTGTTGTGCTACATAGATTCTGTAAGGGAAGGCATTGTCAGTTGTAACTCGATAAAATTGTGCAGTCGGTTGGTTGAAATATGTACTCCAAGTTGAACCACCATCATATGAAACTTGAGCGCCCCCGTCATCAGCAATAATCATTCGTTGGTTATCTTCTGGTGCAATCCAGAGATCATGATGATCTCCATGGGGGGCGTTATGACTTTCGAACGTAGCTCCACCGTCGGTTGATTTATGGTAAGATACATTCATAACATAGACCATATCTTCATCTTGAGTGTCAGCGTAAATTTTGGAATAATACCAAGCTCTTTGCCTTAGGGATCTACTATCATTAACGTGTTCCCAAGTTGTCCCACCATCATCAGAACGGTAAACCCCTCCTTTTTCTTTATTTTCGACGATTGACCAAATACGGTTCGAGTTTAAAGGAGAAACAGTTATTCCCATAATCCCCAGAGTTCCTTGAGCAAAGCCTTTGTTTTTACTAATTTCTTTCCAACTAGCACCGCTGTCGGTACTTTTCCAAAGTGCAGATCCTTTTCCTCCACTACTTAAACTGTAAGGGGTTCTTTGAACACGCCAGGAAGCTGCATATAAATGCCTTGGGTTAGCAGGATCCATTACCAATTCTACAGCTCCTGCTTGAGGGTTTGAGAATAAAACTTTTTTCCAGCTTTTTCCACCATTAATACTTTTATAGACTCCTCGATCTTTGTTTGGTTTGTATAGGTCTCCCATTACAGCGGCATAAACAATATCTGGATTTTTTGGATGTACAACAATTCGTGGAATATGTCGTGAATTTGGTAATCCCGAATAAGTCCAAGTAGTACCCGCATCTACACTTTTCCAAATTCCCTTCCCAGAAGATACATTTCCGCGAACAGTAACCTCCCCACCGCCAACATAAAGAACATTTGGGTCACTTGGAGCAATAGCAACAGAACCGATACTCCCTCCAAAATATCCATCAGAAATGTTCTCATAAGTAATTCCACCATCAACTGTTTTCCAAACACCACCACCTGTTGCTCCAAAGTAAAATAATTTGGGTTGACTGGCAACTCCTACCACTGCTGCAGAACGTCCGCCTCTAAATGGGCCTATGGAACGGTATTGAACCGATTCATGAAGCTTGGAAGAATAGTTGGTTGTTTTTAGTTTTTTTGATTTTCTTGATTGGGCATTTGTGTTTTGAATTGAGAAAAAAAGAACGCTTAAAAAAAAGAGTATTGCATGGGGAAGTGTTGAATATTTCATAACGGTTTTTTGAAATTGTTATTGAATATACGAAAACTCGGTCAAATAAAAATTGTATCTTGAAACACCTTTAATTAAATTATAATGAAACAGTTCAATCGATTATTTTGTTTGAGTGCTTTTATTTTTGGAATACTAGGAGCTCAGGCACAAAGCAAAGTAAAAATTAAAAAAGAAATCATAGAATCTGTCGAAAATCATAAAGAGTCGATGATCGAAGTTAGCGATGGGATTTGGGAAGCGGCTGAGACTTCACTTGAAGAGTTTAAATCTTCTGAATATTTGATAAATTATGCAAAGAAAAATGGCTTTGAAGTTGAAAAAGGGGTTGCAGGAATAGCTACTGCTTTTACGGCTACTTATGGAAAGGGCAAACCCGTAATAGGAATTTTAGGAGAATTTGATGCCAATGCCGGAATTTCTCAAAAAAGACAACCATCACGTGAAGCCAGAGTTGTTGGAGGAGCTGGACATGGTTGTGGCCATAATTTATTTGGAACAGCAAGCCTTGGAGCTGCGCTAGCAATAAAAGAACAAATAGAAAAAGGAACCCTTCAAGGAACCGTTGTTTTTTTCGGAACTCCAGCAGAGGAAACCATTTTTGCAAAAGTATGGATGGCTCGTGAAGGCCTTTTTGATCAACTTGATGTTTGTATGGATTGGCATCCTGGAGATGAAATTGAAGCCATTACCCAGAGCAGTAAAGCTTTGGTTGATTTTAGAGTTAAGTTTTATGGGAGTTCCTCACATGCTTCATCTGATCCTTGGAACGGTCGAAGCGCTGTGGATGCAATGGAATTGTATACTACGGGATTGAATTATTACCGAGAACACATCAAACCTACTGCTCGAATTCATTACGATATCGAAAAAGCAGGTGATGTAGTAAATGTAGTTCCTGATTATGCTCAAATCTGGACTCGCTTGAGAGAAAACGACCGTCCCAATGTAGACGTACTTTATGAACGCGCTAAAGAAATAGCAAAAGGTGCAGCACTTATGGCTGGCGTAAGTCATGAAATTCAATTGATTTCTGGAATTTATGAAATTCAAGTGAATCGAACAGGAGCCAAAGTAATGCAAAAAAATATTGAAAGCCTTGGTGGTATTTCTTATACCAAGGATGAAGTTCAATATGCCAATACAATTTTAAAAGAAACTAAAAAACCTTTGAAAGGCTTAGACGGCAAAATTTATCCTTTGCGACCTTCTTTGCCCGCTCAAGGAGGATCAACAGACGTTGGAGATGTAAGTCAACTGGTACCGACTATTCGAATGAGTGCAACGGTTGCATCCAAAGGAGGGCCATGGCATTCTTGGGCAGTGGTTGCTTGTACTGGAATGTCAATAGGACATAAGGGAATGGTATATGCCTCGAAAGCCTTAGGAATGACTATGGTTGATTTGTTTAAAGATCCTGAATTAGTTAATCAGATCAAAAAAGATTTTAAGGACAACAGAACAAATCCATCCTATGAGCCTAGAATCCCAGCAGGTCCACCAAAACTAAATTAATTTGAAAATGAATAAAATCATTTATTTTGTACTCTTGTTGTTTGTTTCCAATGTTGGGATTGGACAAGAAATTCTTTCGCTTAAAGCTCGAGCAAAAGTTATTGATGAAATCCAAAAAGATCGATTGGATAATTTGCTTCCAAAGTTGATGGAAGACACGGGTATTGATCTTTGGGTTTTGATTACTAGAGAGTATAATGAAGATCCAATTGTTAAAACCATGTTGCCTCCTACTTGGCTCAATGCTCGAAGGCAAACAATTTTGGTTTTTTCTAAAAACAAAGATGATGATGGGATTAGCTCTGCAGCAATAACTCGTTACCCCTTTGGAAAGTTAATACCTTCAATTTGGAATAAAGAAAAACAACCAAATCAGTGGCAGGCCTTGGCTAATTATATTGTTTCGAAAGATCCCAAGAATATAGGAATCAATATTTCAAAGGATTTTGCTTTAGCAGATGGTTTAGTAAAAACAGATTACGATGCTTTGATGAAAGTATTGCCCATGTCTTATCAAGATCGAGTTGTCTCCTCTGAAAAACTTGCCGTGGGATGGATTGAAACTCGAACGGCTAAAGAAATGGAGCTTTATGAAGATTTGGCGGAAATTACCCATCAAATTATTGAAGAGGCTTTTTCTACAAAAGTAATTACCCCAGGGAAAACAACAACTGAAGATGTTGTGTGGTGGATGCGTGAAAAAGTAATAAGTTTGGGACTAACAACATGGTTTCATCCCACAGTAGATGTCCAAAGAGCAAGTTCTAGTGATCTTTATGCTTTCGATAGTAAGTCTAAGTTTGACATTATCCAGCCAGGAGATTTGGTTCATTGTGATTTTGGAATCAGTTATTTAAAACTCAATACGGATTGTCAAGAACTTGCCTATGTCTTGAAACCTGGTGAACAAAATGCGCCAGCTTTTTTAGTTGATGCATTGGCAAAAGGCAATAGGGTTCAGGATATTTTTACAGACAATTTTAAAAAGGGAGTATCTGGAAACGAAGTTCTTAAAAAATCCCTTGAAGAGGGCTTTAGAGAAGGTTTAAGACCACAAATTTACACCCATCCTCTAGGAACGTATGGTCACTCTGCTGGAACAACTTTGGGGATGTGGGATTCACAAGAAGGGGTTCCAGGAAATGGTGATTACCCACTACATTTCAATACATCATATGCCATTGAATTAAACACAACTGTTTTTATTGAAGAATGGAACAAAGATATCAGAATTATGCTCGAGGAAGCTGGATTTTTTGGAGAAGAAGGTTTTCGATACATCAACAAAAGACAAGAGCAACTGATACTCATAGGGGAATAAAAAGAAATTAGACTTTATGTTAAATCCAGTCTCTTAGTTCAGAATTATTATCTATTTTTGCACCGCAGGGCCTCACACCCTGGTATTATTAAAAGGGTAGTTGGGCTATGGTTGGCTTTTTCTATCCTTTTTTTTAATTCGATTAAATTATGGTAAAAAATAAACTACACGAACGTATTGCTAGACTTTTTGAAGTTCAAAAACAAGGGAAGCAATTGAATTTGGACCAAGAATTTTTGATAACTGCCGTACTTGAAAACCAAGATGATAAATTTGCCGAAATTAGTGAAAAGGCATATGCTTTGGGAGAAGGATTTACATTCAAAATGCTGAGCTATACCTGGGATTATATGCGAAATTCATTTGGTAAAGGATATGAAACTGCTTTTTCAATCCAAGTGGAAGATATGATTATTGATCGTTTTGAGGGAGATTATGAGTATGCTTACGCAGCTGAGGAAGAAATAGAAGATTTGATGGATATTCAGATCAAAAATAGATCTGGAGTTTTATACGATGCTTACAAGAAAGAATTGGTTAAAATTTTAACTTATTACTTCAATCAACCAAAATAGTATGAAGAAGGATTTTTTATGGGTAATCAAAATTTAATTAATGGGAAAGCGCTCAAGCGTATTTTAAAACAAGATGAGTTTACGATCAATGAAATTCCCATTGCTGTTTTTGAACGAGATGATTACGGTTCCGTTCTAAGAGGAATTGACATTAAAAATAAGGAACGAACCCATGCTTTTTTGGAGTTACCTGCATCTGAGGATGATGTTTTTCATTTTTTAAGAGCACATTATCGCAGTCAAAAAACGAAGGTTTTCAATAAAGCACAAAAAAAATCTCCTAAGCCTAAACAAAAACTCCAAGAGCGAAAAGCTAAAGAAGCCCTGCGATTGAAAGAAGAGAGACACAAAAATAAACACCACAGTAAAAAGCTCAGAAGAAAAAACTGAGATCAATTAAATAAGTTCTTCTATGCGAATCATTTGATTGTTGAACTGAATACTGTCTCCCACTTTTTTTCCTAAGAGTGAACTTCCAATTGGGCTTTGTGCAGAAATACAATAATACGTTTTGGAATTTAGGATACAACTCTCCACAGGTATGGAGATGTAATAATTGGCTTTGTTGGTTAAAACAACAGATCCTAGTCTAACCGATTGAGATTTTTCAACTTTTTGAATGCTGTTAAGAATTTGCTGATGTATTTCTATGCTTTTTATCTGTTCACCAAGTTTTTCTTGTTCGAGCTGCACCATAGCCCTTTCCGTTTCGTGCTTATCTCCCGCACTGCTTTTGTGATTGTTAAACAAGGTTTGATTAAGGTCTCTTTTTCTACCTTCGACTACTTTTAATTTTTTTGTCAACTCGTTTTTACAATGATTGAAAAGATCCTGAGGAAGCATGAAGAGTGTAAAACTTGATTTAAGTCATTTTGCCTTGCCCATCTAAAATCCACATAACTTTTATTTCAGGAAAGACTTTGTTGATTTTGTATGCCAATTCAAGGGAAATGTTGATTCTACCATTGAGTATTGCATTTTATAATCTCAAGGAAGTGTTTATAAAAAGTGAGTTTATCATACAAAAGTGATCATCTCTTTTTCTAGGTGAGCTAGTTCATTAAATCCGAACAGATTCATTTTATTTTTAGAATAAAAAAAGGAAGTAAACGCCGTATTTCGATGAGAAAAATTGAGTGCAACCACCCGTTTTTCATCTTTAATCTTTAGGGATTCCGCAGTGATTGATGCAATTGTTCCTCCCGATGTAAAGGCAGCAATATTTTCTCCTGATCCTGTATCATTCAAAATCGTATTTAATCCTTTTTTCACTTCTTGGCGGAATTTTTTCCACGGCAAAACTCCTACCACATCCATTTTACCCTCGACCCACTCATTTAAGAAGTATTGAAAAATAAGAAGACCGTTTGCCTTTTTCCGCTCAGGATTAGTATTAATTTGCTCCACCAATTCTTTTACGTATGGAACTGTTTTAATTAAAGTTGGTAACATTAACTCCATTGCTTTGTGACCGTTGTGTTCTAGTAACCCATTTTCCAAAATAGGTTCGGGCATAAACAAATTATTTTCATCATAAACTTTTTTCACAATTTCAAAAGTATGTTGTTGACGTTTCAGGGGGCCTACATATATCCTGTCAAAATGTTGTTTTTTTGAAACTAAATATTTCCCCAATTCAAGAGATTGTAATTTTCCCTTAGCTGAAAGTTCGTCGTAATTGTCTCCACCGAAAGATGCTTGTGCGTGACGAAAAAAATAAATTTTACTCATTTTAACAATTGGTTTGTGAAAAGTTGATGATATCTTTTAGGCAGTTAATCCACCATCAACAGGTAGCGCCAATCCCGTTACAAAACTTGCTTGATCCGAACACAGCCACATCATAGCGCCTACTTGTTCTTCTACTTTAGCAAATCGTTTCATAGGAACATTAGCCTTTAATTTATCTGGAATTCCCTGAGCCATTTTATCTAATGCGTCTGGGTCGAACATTGGAGAAACTGTAAATACAGGGCAAATGGCATTGATTCGAATATTATTTCTTCCGTACTCCATTGCAGCCGTCCTGGTAGCGCCAATTACAGCATGCTTACTGGCAGTATAGGCAATGCTGTTGGGTAAACCTTTGAGTCCAGCAATAGAAGCAGTATTGACAATTACGCCTCCACCTTGCTCAAGCATCATGGGGATCTGTGCTTTCATTCCGTAAAATACGCTTGAAGCATTGATGCTCATCACCTTATCCCAATCATCCTCGGGATAGTCTTTTGTTCGAGCAATCACCCCATTAATTCCTGCATTATTGATTGCAATGTCGAGTCGTCCAAACTCCTCATGGATTTGTTGCATCAGTTTTTTTACTTCCTCATATTTTGAAACATCGGTTTTAATAAAAGTAGCTTGACCCTTTTTTGAAACGATCTGTTCAACGGTTTCTTTTCCTCCTTGGTCGTTTCTATCGGAAGCGACAATTATTGCTCCCTCCTTGGCAAATGCCAATGCTGCTGATCTACCAATACCAGAGGCTGCCCCTGTAATGAGCGTTATTTTATTTTTGAATCGCATGACTTCGAATTTAGTTCGCCATTGCTTGTTTTACCAAGTTTCTACCCAACTGATACATATGTACTTCATCTGGACCATCGGCAATACGTATGATTCTGCCATATGCCCAAAAACCTGAAAGAGGACTGTCTTGGCAAACTCCCATTCCACCATGGGCTTGAATGGCTCTATCTACTACATCACAAGTCATTTGTGGAACCACAATTTTGATCATTGCGATTAAGTTTTGTGCCCCTTTAGCACCAAATTTATCAATTTTATCGGCGCAAGACAAGGTAAGTAAACGCGCCTGTTCTATTTCGCATGCCGACTTGGAAATGTCTTGACGGATACTACTAAAGTCTTTAATTTTTCGTCCAAAAGCTTCACGTTCAGCAACTCTTTTGCACATCAAATCTAAAGCAGCTTGTGCGGCACCAATCAAGCGCATACAGTGATGAACACGTCCAGGTCCTAAGCGACCTTGAGCAATTTCAAAACCTCTGCCTTCCCCCAAAAGAAGATTGGATGCAGGAACACGAACGTTGGTTAACTTAATTTCTGCATGACCTTCTGGAGAGTCCCAAGAACCGAAAACAGACAAAGGTCGAATAATTTCTACTCCAGGGTTGTCTTTGGGGACAATGATCATACTTTGTTGGGCATGTCTTTGGGCGTTTGGATCAGTTTTACCCATTACAATAAAAACTTTACAATTTGGATTCATTGCACCCGAGGACCACCACTTTCGTCCATTGATGACATAATCATCTCCATCTCTTGAAATCGAAGTTTCAATGTTCGTTGCATCGGAAGATGCAACATCAGGTTCAGTCATCAAAAATGCTGAACGAATATCTCCATTCATCAAGGGTTCTAGCCATTGTTTTTTTTGTTCTGGGCTTCCATATTTGGCGAAAACTTCCATATTACCTGTATCAGGTGCAGAACAATTGAACACTTCATCTGCCCCACGTGACCTACCCATAATTTCTGCTAAGGGCGCATATTCTAAATTAGTTAAACCTCCACTGAGATCTCCATAGCTTTTTGGTAAAAACATATTCCACAAACCTTCTTTTTTGGCAGCATCTTTCCATGTTTCTAACTTCGGAAAATTTTGCCATCTATTTTCAGGCTGTGTAGCGAAAGCAGCACGCTCGTTGTCATGAGGATAAATATATTCCTCCATAAATTGCTTTAATTTTTCTTGGAGCATAACTGATTTTTCGGTGTATTCGAAATTCATATTTAAAGTTTAGAGTTTTGAGTTATTCTATTAATGTGGTCATTTTATTTTAAAGCCAAATAAACAAAAATGAAAACAAATGAGTTGTTAAAGGTGTTTCAAATCTTTTTCATAAGTATTTGCGGACTTCCAATAAAAAAATACGGCTAAAAATAAAGAAAGTAAATTCAAAGTCAAGGCATAACGTAAACTTAAATTTCCAAGGCTAGGCTCTAAAAAATCACTTAGCATTCCAGCAGATAAAGGTCCGAGTGCCAAACCTATTCCATTCATAAACAAAAGGATTAAGGCAGTGGCAAATGCTCTCATTTTGACATTCGCCAAAGTTTGACCTACTGCATAAACAGGACCCGTGAAAGCAGCATTGAAAACCGCATAGGGAAAAATAGCAGCAAGGGCTATTTTTGAACTGGCTGTAAATAAGATTATCAAGGCAGGAAAGAAAGAAGTAATACAACTAAGTATCGGTACATAAAGATACCATTTCTTGTTTTTGGCTCCTTTTATATCTGCCAAACGGCCGCCAATAAGAGCTCCTATTAATCCTCCGATTCCTATTGAAAGACCCAGGTTTATACTTACGGTCATTAAATCAATTCCATGAACTCTTTGAATGAACGAAGGCATAAAGTTGTTAAGACTGTATGAAGAAAAAGTAGTGAATCCTGCACCTAAACATAAATAAAGGAATGATTTTTTGGAAAATAATTCCCCAATTACTTCCTTAAAAGTAGGGTCTTTTATATTTTCAACCCGCCCATCAATTTGTCCTCGAATGGGCTCTTTTACTATAAAATACAATAGAATAGCCAAAAGAATTCCGGGAATACCCAGTGCATAAAATGCCACTCGCCATCCATATTGAGATGCTATTGATCCAGCAACAATAAATCCTAACAAAATTCCAATGGGTACTCCCATACTGTATATTGAAAAAGCCGTTCCTCGTTCTTTTTCTGGAAAATAATCTGAAATAATTGAATGTGATGGAGGCATTCCACCAGCCTCACCTGCACTTACTCCAATTCGGGTCAATAAAAGTTGAAAAAAATTCAGAGCACGACCAGATAGAACAGTCATCAGCGACCAAAACCCTAAACTAAACGCAAGAATATTTTTCCGATTGTATTTGTCAGCAAGCTTAGCTATGGGGATACCAAGAGTAGTGTAAAGTAGGGCAAACCCCAAACCAGTTAACAATCCCAGTTGGGTATCGCTTAATTGTAAATCTTCTTTAATTCCTTCTTGAAGAATAATAAGAATTTGTCGATCTGCAAAATTGAAAACGTACACAATTGTCAATACAATTAAGACAAACCACTTATAATTTTGTTTTTTATTCATTACTTTATAATTCTAAGAATAGTAAGATACGGTAGTTGAGCGACCCAAACAAAGTAGTATGTAATAATTCACTCCAATTAACAAGAGCTGTTCTTTTTTATGATTCAGTTTTTCGGATATATGAGGAGCTGAATGGAACTAGGCGTAGGTGTCATCAGTTCTATTCAGTAAGATTACTATTCTCTGAAATTATCAAAATCAGGATCTCTTTTTTGCATAGCGGCCATGACAGCTTCAATTTGATTTTTAGATCGAATTATTTGAGATTGCTCTATGGACTCCATCATTAATCCATCTGCAGCACTCAAATAGGGTGCTTCGTTTATCATTTTCTTTGATTTGACGATGGCAGTTGGATTTTTGGAAGTAATTTCGCCAGCTAGTTTCATAGCATCTTCATAAGGATTCTCAGAAATGTGGGTAGCAAATCCATATTGGACAGCATCTTGTCCAGAAAACATTCTGTGTGTGTACATAAGTTCACGAATAATATCCTCTCTTACATTATGTCTCCAAAGCTGAGAACCTGCCATATCGGGGATTAACCCCCATTTTAATTCCATAATACTCAGTTTGGTATCCGATGTAATGAATTTGACGTCAGCCCCAGACATAATATTGAGTCCTCCACCAATAGCAACTCCGTGTACAGCAGCAATTACAGGTACGGGTATCTCCCTCCAAATCCATGCTATTTGCTGGAAAATATTTCCAATGCCATGAGTTCGGCTTGCAAGGGGTTCATCAAAAATTTCTCCTTTGTTTTGGGGATTAAAGTTCTCAGTATCCATCCCAGCACAAAAACACTTACCTGCACCAGACAAAACCACACATCTTACAGTTTGGTCTTGTTTTATGTTTTCTCCAGCTTCTATAATAGCTTTAAACATATCCTGATCTAAGGCATTCATTTTCTCAGGTCGGTTCAATTTTATATCAGCAATATGGTTGGTAATGTTTATAGTAACTCTCATAGTTTGATTGAAATACTTGGCGTTTATAGAAAATTGATTTTATCCTAAAGATCGAATATTTTACAGAGTTATCGATATGATTCGGTCCAAATTTGATTTTAATTTTTTGGTAAATTTCTCCAAAAGGCTCGATAATTTTCATTAAAAATACATGTAAAAGTCTTGTTTTCAACACATCATATACACTGGTAATGATGTGATATGGTTTATGTAACTTTGTGTTATGGCGAAAAAAAGCAACAACCCTACCCGTAAGGATCTTAAGGAACTTCAAGAACGTCAAAAATACCTTACAGATGCATTCAGAACAAAAGCGTTAGAGAAGAGACATCTACAGGGAAAAAGAACAGCCCGAGAAAATATTGAAGACCTCTGTGATTCAAATAGTTTCCAGGAAATAGGTTCTTTGATTGTAGCTGGACAAAAGGGCCGTAAATCTCACGAAGAACTTCGAAAAAACACTCCTGCCGATGGGTTGATTAGCGGAATTGGTAAAATCAATTCCAATCGATTTAGTCAGAATACAAACTGTTATGTTTTGAGCTATGACTACACCGTTTTGGCTGGAACACAAGGGGCATTCAATCATAAAAAAACAGATCGTTTAATGGCTTTAGCCGAAAAGGCAAATTGCCCCATTGTATTTTTTGTCGAAGGAGGAGGAGGTCGCCCGGGTGATGTAGACTTCAGTTTGGTCAGTACAGGGGGCTTAGACTTGTCTACTTGGTCTTCTTTTGCTCGTTTGAGTGGAAAAATTCCGCGAATTGCTGTTGTTGGGGGGTACTGTTTTGCAGGCAACGCTGCCATTGCGGGTTGTGCTGATGTTATTATTGCTACAAAAGATGCTTCTATGGGAATGGGAGGTCCAGCAATGATCGAAGGAGGCGGTTTGGGTAGCCATCACCCCAAAGATGTTGGACCATCAAAAAAATTAGCAAAGTGTGGGGTTGTCGATGTTGTTGTAAATGACGAAAAGGAAGCTGTTACAATAACAAAAAAATATTTGAGTTATTTTCAAGGAACAGAAAAAAAGTGGAAGGTTGATCCCCAAGAACTCCTCCATTCGATTCTTCCAACGGATAGGCGTTATGCTTATGACGTCAATAAAATCATTGATGTGCTTGCAGACAAAGATTCTGTACTTGAACTCCGTAGTGATTTTGCTAAAAATATGGTTACTTCGTTAATTCGAATAGAAGGGAGGCCTTTGGGTTTGATAGCTAACAGTACCCGCCATTTGGGAGGAGCGATTGATTCTGATGCAGCAGACAAAGCGGCTCGGTTTTTACAGTTGTGTAATGCTTTTCAAATCCCTGTAGTATCGCTTTGTGACACTCCAGGTTTTATGGTTGGACCCGAACACGAAGAATTGGGACTTATTCGTCATTCTTCTCGATTGTTTATTACAGCCGCAGCATTGGAAGTACCCATGATTACGATCGTTTTGCGAAAGGCTTATGGTTTAGGTGCTATGGCAATGGCAGGAGGGAGTTTTCATGAATCTTTTCTTACCCTTTCGTGGCAAAGTGGTGAGTTTGGAGCTATGGGGCTAGAAGGAGCAGTAAAACTTGGTTTCAAAAAAGAACTGGAGCAAGCAAAAAACACAAAAGAGCGCGATGCATTGTACAATCAGTTAGTTGCTCATGAATATGAAAAAGGAAAAGCCATCAATGCGGCCGAAACTCTCGAATTCGATGAGGTTATTGACCCAGTTGAGACCCGGGCAAGAATTGTAACCGCTCTTAAATGTTATCAAAGCAAAAATCAATTTTCCAGTAACTCACGATTTATTGATAGCTGGTAATCTTTTAAATTTAAATTTATGAAAGCAATTGTATGTGAAAAATACGGACCTCCATCGGACCTCGTTTTAAAAGATCTTCCAGATCCTAAACCCAAAGAAAAAGAGGTCGTTATTCAAGTAAAAGCTTGTAGTTTGAATTTCCCAGATACTTTAATTATTCAAGGGAAATATCAATTCAAACCTGAGCTTCCATTTACTCCCGGAAGTGATATTGCCGGGAAAGTCAAATGGGTTGGAGAAGGAGTTAAGCATTTGAAGGTTGGTGATGAGGTTTTTGGTTTTGTTACCAAGGGCGGTTTTGCAGAAGAGGTCTTGGCCCCTGCTAGAAACATATTTCCCAAGCCTCCCAAAATGGATTATGCTACTGGAGCTTCTTTTTTGATGGCTTATGGAACTTCTTATTATGCACTAAAAAATAGAGCCAAACTAAAGGCGGGAGAGACTCTGGTTGTTCTGGGTGCATCAGGTGGAGTTGGACTGGCTGCGGTTGAATTGGGAAAACAAATGGGAGCACGAGTTATTGCTTGTGCTTCGACTGATGAAAAAGTTGATTTTTGTAAATCCCACGGTGCAGATGAAGGCATCAATTACACAAAAGAGGATTTAAAAATACGCATCAAAGAATTGACCTATGGGAAAGGAGCAGACGTTATTTATGATCCCATAGGCGATAAATTTTCGGAACCTGCACTTCGGGCCATTGCATGGGAAGGTCGCTTTTTGGTTGTTGGATTTGCCGCAGGAGAAATACCCAAAATTCCTCTGAACTTAGCGTTACTAAAAGGATGTCAAATTGTAGGTGTTTTTTGGGGGTCTTGGGCAATGCAATTTCCTAATGATAATATGCAAAACACCATGGAGCTTATCAAGATGCATGCAGAGGGTAAATTAAAACCACATATTCATGCAAAATATGAGTTGGAAGAGGCACACAAGGCAATGGAGGAGATGATGAATCGAAAGGTTCGCGGCAAGATTGTAATCGAATGTAGTTAAGCTCGATTTCAAAAAGTACTTCTGCCTATGCCTAAATTCTAATAATATTAGCATAAATTTGGATAACATCAACGAAGGATAACAAACAACTTAGAATGAAGAAAGTAGTAACTTTTGGAGAAATAATGCTGCGTCTCGCACCTCCGGGTTTTTTAAGGTTTTCACAAACCAACAGCTTTGATGTAGTTTATGGAGGAGGTGAGTCAAATGTGGCTGTATCTCTTGCCAATTATGGAATTCCAGTTGAGTTTGTTACTCGCCTACCCAAAAACGATATTGGTCAATGTGCTCTTATGGAAATGCGAAAACACGGTGTTGGAACTAAACATATTGTAGAAGGTGGAGATCGTTTAGGAATTTATTTTTTGGAAACAGGTGCAGTAAGCAGAGGCAGTAAAGTGGTTTACGATCGAGCGAATTCTGCAATGGCAGAAATCCAACCCGGGATGGTGGATTGGAAAGAAGTTTTTAAAGACGCCCAGTGGTTCCATTGGACTGGAATAACTCCAGCCATTTCTCAAAGTGCTGCTGATGCTTGCCTAGAAGCAGTTCGAGTAGCCAGTTCTATGGGTGTCATCATTTCAACAGATCTGAATTACAGATTGAAGTTGTGGAACTACGGTGGTGATCGAGAAAAAATAATGACTGAATTGGCTTCTTTTTGTGACATTGTTTTGGGGAATGAAGAGGATGCGGAAATGCATTTTGGTATTAAACCGAAGGGGTTGGATATTACCACCCAAGGAGAGCAGGTAAAAGCAGAAGCTTTTTTATCGGTATGTCAGCAAATGAAAACAAAATTTCCAAGAGCAAAAAAAATCATTACTACTTTAAGAGGATCAATTTCTGCTTCACATAATACATGGGCAGGTGTGCTTTATGATGGAAGCACTTTGTATCAAAGCAATGAATATCAAATTACGCATATTGTTGATCGAGTAGGGGGTGGAGATTCTTTTATGGGTGCTCTTATTTATGGATTGATTCATTACCCAAAAGACAATCAAAAAGCATTGGATTATGCAGTAGCCGCATCATGTTTAAAACATACGATTAATGGGGATGCCAATTTGGTAACCATCGAAGAAATCGAAAAACTAATGAGAGGAGATGCCTCTGGGCGTGTCGCAAGATAACAGAAACTATGGCACAATACACAAGACTTCAAGTTGTTCAACAAATGCAAGAATCTGGAATGGTTCCCTTGTTTTATCACCACGACATAAATGTTGCAAAAGCGGTATTGAAAGCCTGTTATGCAGGAGGAGCTCGTTTGATGGAATTTACCAGCCGAGGTGATTTTGCAATTGAAACCTTCAAGGAGCTGGTCAAGTATTCTATTGCTGAACTTCCAGGAATGATTTTGGGTGTTGGTTCTATAACTGATGCAGCAGCAGCCTCACAATACATGTTGTTTGGAGCCAACTTTGTAGTCACACCAGTTTTTAGAAAGGATATTGCAGTTGTTTGTAATCGTCGAAAAATTCTTTGGTCAGCCGGTTGTGGATCATTAACAGAAATTGCAACTGCTGAAGAAATGGGATGTGAAATAGTAAAATTATTTCCTGGGAGTGTTTATGGACCAGATTTTGTTAAGGCATTAAGGGGACCACAACCTTGGACTTCAATTATGCCAACAGGAGGGGTTTCAACTGAAGAATCCAATTTAAGAGGATGGTTCGATGCAGGGGTAACCTGTGTAGGGATGGGTTCTCAATTGATAACCAAAGAGATTTTAGAAAACAGCTCTTTTCAAAAATTAAAACAAAACGTCAAGGATACCTTGGCACTCATCAAAGAAATTCGATGAGTTTCATGAAAAAGATGCGCAACTATCTTCCTTTTATTCTGATCATCTTTACCTTTTGGCAAAGTAATGCACAAGAACAACAAAACAATGCATGGAAGGCTTTGTTTACTGACTACAGCCTTACCAACAGCAGGACCTTACGCCTAGAAACCCATATACGTACACGTCAGTTTTTTGGAGAAAACGATCAGTATTTACTTCGCCCTTCAGTACGTTTTGAATTGGGAAATAACACCGCCTTTACTACAGGTTATACTTTGATATCCAGCAACACCCCAAAATATCGCACAATAGAAAATAATCTCTGGCAGCAGTTTAGTTTTTCGCTACCGATTAATCGAACTAATTATTTTGGGTGGATTCGTTTAGAACAACGTTGGCAATCAAAAAACAAGGACAGTAATTATGGTGCAAGAATCCGTTTTCGCAGCGGATTTCAATTCCCTTTGGGTAAAAATAAAAAAGCTTTATCACCTAAATTGGTGGTCTTTAATGAAGTTTTTCTTCTGATTAAAGACAATTTCCCTTATGAGTTCAACCAAAATTGGACCTTCATTGGGTTTCAACAAAAAATATCAAAAAAAATGCGTCTTTTAACGGGTTTTCAACGCAATACTATTGCTAAAGGTGAGTCGTTTTTACACAAAAACATTTGGTCTTCCCTTCTTTTTTACAAACTCTAATTAAACTCAATTTCATTACAATTTTATTGCCACATCTGTGATTCAAAATTCATCTTGAGTAGATAAAATTCCAAGATTAATTTATCTTTCTTTTTCTATCAAAATGAATAGAAAATGTTTGATAATTTATTTAGTCTACAGCTTTAAAAGCTGATTTGATATCTCCGATAAGATCCTCGTGGTTTTCAACCCCGATCGAAAGCCGAATTAATCCACTTGAGATTCCAATTCGCTTTTTGATCTCATCAGCTACTCCAATGTGGGTCATCGAAGCTGGATGCTGAGCTAAACTTTCTGTACTTCCAAGACTAACAGCGAGTTTGATTAAGCGTAAATTATTGAGAAACTGAAAGGCTTCTTTTTCTCCTCCTTTGATTTCAAAGGCTATCATGGCTCCAGATGAACTGTATTGTTGTTGATGTATGGCGTGGCTTTTTGAACCGGGCTTTAGTGCTCCTAAATAATGTAGTTTAGCTACTGTGGGGTGATCTTGTAAAAAATCAGCAATATGTTTGGTGTTTTCTGCCTGTTGTTCCATCCGAACTTTTAGGGTTTCAAGGCTTCTAAGGAGAAGCCAGCAAGTGTGAGGACTTGCCATATTTCCCAAGAAAGTACGCAACACTTTTATTCGTTGCATAACCTCAGAATTTCCCAATACTGCTCCGGCGATTAAATCACTATGTCCGCCAAGGTACTTAGTTGCCGAGTAAATAATTAAGTCAGCACCAAAAGAAAGGGGAGCAGACCATAAGGGACCCATATAGGTATTATCCACTGCCAAATAAACGGGTCTTTTTGGGGTTTCGAAACGGGTAGCAATTGCCTTGCACATTTCGATATCAATTAATCCATTTGTGGGATTGGCGGGAGTTTCAATGTAAACAAGGGCTAATTTATCTGCCTTTCCTGAGGCTTGCACAAGGGAGGTAATTTCATCTTGGTTTTGGTCGGGCATAAAACCGATAGAATCCACGCCTATTTTATCCAGAAAATGCGTGATGAAATGATCCGTTCCTCCATAGGTCGGTCTGCTGTATAAGAGCAAGTCTCCGGGTTTTAAAAATTCGAGTAATACGGTACTAATGGCAGACATTCCGCTTTCGAAAACTGCACAATCTTCGGTTTTGTCCCAAAGGCAAAGTCGGTTTTCTAAAATTTCCAGATTGGGGTTGTTGATTCTACTGTAGATAAGACCAAGTTCTTCATCTTGATCCTTATCGCGAAGACCATAGGCAAGCTCAAAAAATGCTTTTCCTTCTTCAGCTGTTTTAAATACAAAGGTTGAGGTTTGAAAAATCGGAGGTTTTACTGCTCCCTCAGATAATTCAGGTTTGTAGCCATAGGTCATCATATGACTTTCTGGATGAGAAAAGTGTTTCATAATCAATATTTTCAAGATTCATGGTAAAATTACTTAACTTAGAAACCAATTGCATTAAATTGATTATGTTTAGTAAATATTCCTAAAATATCATGAAAAAAAGTAAAATTAATCTTAAAAAGCCAAATAAAACCCACCAAAAGGGAAACTTTCCTCCCCTAAAATTAGATGCTACGGACAAATACCTTTTGGAATTGCTTCAAAATGATTCTACAACGAATGTTAATGATTTGGCTGAGGAAGTTAACCTCTCTAAAACACCTGTTTATGAACGGATAAAACGCTATTTAAAAGAGGGAATCATAAAAAAATATGTCGCCATCTTGGATACAAATAAAATGGAACCCTCTATGTTTGTTTTCTGTTCGGTTTCTTTGGATAACCAAAAACTTGTGGCCATTGAACAATTCAAAACTGCCATTGAAGATATTCCGGAGGTCATCGAGTGTTACCTTATGGGAGGCGTAAATGATTTTCTACTCAAGGTTGTAGTCAAAGATCTTAAAGCCTATCATGTTTTTTCTTCCGGTAAATTAGCAGCCTTACCGAATGTATCCCAAATAAAAAGCACCTTTATTTTAGAGGAAGTTAAGCGATCAACTGTTATTCCTCTGATTTGAATACTTATCTAATTTAAGGCCAAAGCAAATGATTCTATCCATGTACTTTCAGAGATAATTATTATAAAAGCTTAGAAAATATTGTTTTATTTTATTTCTTTTTTGAAATCTCTATTTTAGATCTTTATGAATTTAATGTTCAATTGCCCCCTTTGAAAAAGAGCTTAAAAACAACAGTTTAAAGCCACTTTTTAGTTGAGGTTGAAAGCTATATTGTATATTGTAAATTATTTATAGTATATTCATTAAGTATGAAAAAAGAGGAAAAAAACAATAAAATCGTATACGAAAATTTAGCACCTTGTTGTGCTTGTAAAGTTTCATTAGACTATCTGGGTGATAAATGGATTTTAATTATAATCCGAGATTTATTTAGGAAACGATATACGTTTACTCATTTTTTTAATGAATCTAGCGAGGGTATAGCAACGAATATTCTTGCAAATCGCTTAAAAAAACTCTGTGAGATTGGAGTAATTGACTATAAATACCTCGATAATAATAAAAAAAACAAGAATTATTATTTAACCGATAGGGGAATTGAATTGTATGACATTATTTTTGCACTACAATTATGGACAATAAAAAATGTAGATTTTACTTATTCTGAGAATACATCTGCATGGAAATCAAAAATTGAAAATCAAAAGCATTCAACGGTTAAGTCCAACTTCAAAGCAGAATATAAATTTTTTCGAAAAGAAATGTTTGGCTTTTGACTTTGACCACTTTAAAGTTTTTTTAATTTCAATTTGTATTATTGAATAAAAAATTTGCAAAAGTGGTTAATTAAGGCATAGTAAAATCGCTCGGATCAGTCACATCTTTTAAGGCTAAAAAAGACCGAACAACCCAGCACACAACCCAGCAAAAAAACAAAACCCCGAAAACATTGAGCTCTCGGGGTTAAATAGTGGAGTCGGAGGGAATCGAACCCTCGTCCATACAAGCAACAGAAGAGCTTTCTACATGTTTAGTTTTCAATTAATTTTCGAAAACACACTGACTGAAAACAGCCCATGCATTCCTTAGTTCTTTTATTGAAAAATTTGACCAGAACCTTCAAATTTCGATGTTGACCTTTATGGTGCCTCTGATTTGAACGCCGTCAACAAGGGCTTTCAAGAGACATCCGGCTTCCTAACCTGGTTAGGACTTGGCAGTGACTTACTGTAATTCAGTCGCTTATGCAGCTAGAGCGTAGTTGTCTTCGCCTATTAAAGGTTGAATCTAAGTTTTACGAGCTTTGATTCCTTGCTCGACATGCTTACTGTTCGATTGATCTCGCTGTCAAAACCAGTCGACCCCATTATTTCAAAGAAATTCCTAGTAAATACTAAAGTGCAAAAATAACGCTTTTATTTAAAATTGATTGATTGTTTTTCGAATCTCTGTTAAGCGACTCAACATTCCTTCCAATAAACCTAAAGAAAGCATATTAGCGCCATCGCTTTTTGCTTTTGAAGGGTTTGGATGGGTCTCGATAAACAAACCATCTACATGGTTTACAATACCTGCACGGGCAATTGTTTCAATCAATTCTGGTCTTCCTCCTGTAACTCCTGATGCTTGATTGGGCTGTTGTAGTGAATGGGTAACATCCAAAACGGTAGGAGCAATAGAACGCATAGCAGGAGTTCCTCTAAAGTCTACAATAAGATCTGTATATCCAAACTGGGTACCTCTATCGGTTATCCAAGCCGAATCATTGCCGCTGTCTTTTACTTTTTGAACGGCAAATTGCATGCTTTCGGGACTCATAAACTGTCCTTTTTTGAGGTTAACAACTTTTCCTGTTTTTGCAGCAGCAACAACTAAGTCGGTTTGTCTTACTAGAAATGCAGGAATTTGTAAAACATCAACATGAGATGCAGCTTTTGAAGCATCTGCAACTTCATGAATATCAGTGACTGTTGGAATGTCGAATTTTTGACCAATTTTTTGAAGAATTTCAAGAGCAGCATCGTCGCCAATCCCTGTGAAACTATCAATTCGACTTCTGTTTGCCTTTTTAAAGCTGCCTTTAAAAACAAATGGAATGTTCAATTTGTCTGTAATTGTGAGAACTTTTTCGGCAATTTCAAAGGCCATTGCCTCGCCTTCAATGGCACAAGGTCCTGCTAATAAGAAGAATTGATCACTGTTGGGGTGATTGATATTAGGGAGTTTTGAAAAGTCCATAAAAAGTTTTTTTCAAAAGTATAATTTTTAGTCGACATCCCCTTGCATTCAAAACATTAAACTTTTAGCTAAAAGCTAAATATATAAGGTTATATTTGCGCGATTAAATAAATAAACATCTATGTCCAAAATTAAAAACATTGCAATTATTGCTCATGTTGACCACGGTAAAACAACCTTGGTAGACAAGATTATGCATCATTGTGAGCTTTTCAGAACGAATCAAAAAACAGGGGATTTAATTCTGGACAATAATGATTTAGAGCGAGAACGAGGAATAACGATTCTTTCTAAAAATATTTCGGTAACCTATAAAGACACTAAAATTAACATCATCGACACTCCAGGTCACGCCGATTTTGGAGGAGAAGTTGAACGTGTTCTAAATATGGCAGATGGAGTTTTACTTTTGGTAGATGCTTTTGAAGGTCCAATGCCGCAAACACGCTTTGTCCTGCAAAAGGCTATTGATTTAAAGTTAAAACCTATCGTTGTTGTTAACAAAGTAGATAAAGAAAACTGTACCCCTGAAGAAGTTCATGAATCTGTTTTTGATCTCATGTTTGAATTGGGAGCAGAAGAATGGCAGTTAGACTTCCCAACTGTCTATGGTTCTGCAAAGAACAACTGGATGAGTGAAGATTGGAATAAACAGACAGAAAATGTTGAACCTCTTTTGGACATGGTATTGGAACATGTTCCAAGCCCAAAGGTCGAAGAAGGAACACCTCAGATGTTGATTACTTCTTTGGATTTTTCTTCTTACACTGGAAGAATAGCAATTGGACGTTTACAAAGAGGGACTCTGAAATCCAATATGCAGGTTAGCCTTGTCAATAGAGAAGGTGGTGTTTCCAAAGCTAGAATTAAGGAATTGAATTTATTTGACGGTTTAGGAAGAAAAATAGTAGACGAAGTACAAGCCGGGGATATTTGTGCAATTGTAGGTTTAGAAGATTTTGAAATTGGAGATACCGTTGCCGATGCTCAAGAACCTGAGGCCCTTCCAACCATTGCTATTGACGAGCCAACAATGAGTATGCTTTTTACAATCAACGACTCACCTTTCTTTGGGAAGGATGGTAAATTTGTAACCTCAAGACACATTAAGGATCGTTTGGAAAAAGAATTGGAACGAAATTTAGCCATGCGTTTAGAGGAAACTAATTCTGCAGACAAATTCATTGTTTTTGGTCGAGGAGTACTACACTTATCTGTTTTAATTGAAACAATGAGAAGAGAGGGATATGAACTTCAAATTGGCCAACCACAAGTAATAATCAAGGAAATTGATGGAGTAAAGCACGAGCCAATAGAAGAACTGACTATTGACTTACCCGAACATGTTTCGGGAAAAGCAATTGAAATGGTAACTCTACGAAAAGGCGAGATGTTGAGTATGCAACCCAAAGGAGAAAGAATGGTTTGTGAATTTTTGATGCCCTCTAGAGGTATTATTGGTTTGAGAAACCAATTGCTTACGGCTACTGCTGGAGAGGCAATAATGAACCACAGGTTTAAAGAATTCCAACCCTTCCGTGGTGAAATTCCGGGGCGAAATAGTGGTTCACTTATCTCTATGGAAAAAGGGAATGCAATTCCGTATTCACTTGATAAACTTCAGGAGCGTGGAAAATTCTTTGTAGCCCCTAATGAAGACATTTACACCGGTCAAGTAATTGGAGAAAACTCAAGAGCGGATGATATGGTAGTTAACGTAACTAAAACCAAAAAACTATCCAATGTACGTTCTGCTGGAAACGACGATAAAGTTCGTTTGGCTCCTCCAATCAAATTTTCGTTAGAAGAAGCTTTAGAATACATTCAAGCAGATGAGTATGTAGAAGTAACTCCAAAGCACTTGCGTTTACGTAAAGTATATCTAGATGAAAATGAACGAAAACGCATGTCTGGGAAATAGAATTTTCTTTACGATATTATCTTATAAAGCCTAATGATCCTCATTGGGTTTCTTTTTTTGTACTACCTCATAAATTTTCCCATCATCACAACGAAAGATTTTCCCCGGAAATTTAACAATCATATTATAGTCGTGTGTAGCCATTATAATGGTCATGCCTTTTTGGTGTAGGCCTCTAAAGACTTCCATGATTTCGAGACTCGTTTGTGGGTCAAGATTTCCAGTAGGTTCATCTGCAATTATAAGCTCGGGAGAGTTGAGTAAAGCTCGGGCAATAGCAACTCTTTGTTGTTCACCACCTGACAATTCAAAAGCGTATTTGTAGGAAATCCCATCAACCCCTAATGATGAAAGCACTTCTTCTATTCGATTTTTTATTTCGGTTTTATTTTTCCATCCAGTAGCCTTTAGTACAAAGCTCAGATTTTCAAAAATAGATCGATCATTTAGTAGTTTGAAATCTTGAAAAACTACTCCTAGTTTTCGCCTCAAAAAAGGAATTTGTTTTTGTTTAATTTTACCAAGATCAAAATCTAAAACTTGAGCTGTTCCCCTTTTTAAAGGAAGATCAGCATAAAGAGTCTTGATTAAGCTGCTTTTTCCAGTTCCAGTTTTACCAATTAAAAAAATAAACTCACCAGGTTCAACCTCAAAGTTTACATCACTCAAGATGGTTTGCTTGTTTTGATTGATGGTAACATTTTTAAATTGAACTAATGGCAGCTTCATAGGAGTTTGTGATTGGTCAATTTTTATTGAGTTGTAAAATTATTTATTTTAAGTCTTGTAAAAATAGGAACAAAAAGTTTTAATAGAAATTTTTTTCATAATTTATACGTTTAAAAAGGTTCTGGCGTTTAAAAATAGAGAACTTAAGTTAACTTTGTCCCTGATGAGACTCACCCAAGAAAATAAAATCACATTTTTAGCATTAGTTTTTTTGGCAACCTCATTTTCATCTCTTTGGTCTCAACTAGGAGTAAATAAAGTTCCATCCACAGAATCTTCTTATTATTATGCCTCGGATAATTTTGCTCAAGCAAATTTATATTTAAATTTAGTAGATTTTTACCCAAGTCTTAGATCGAATACTACAGAAGCTAGTTTTTATAAGATTTCAACAGATTTGAGATTGAATCGGCCGGGTTCCGAAAAAAAATTATCTGCTTTCATGATCGATAACCCAACAAATTATTTGACAGAAACAGCCTATTATGATTTAGCGTCTTATTACTTT
The DNA here is from genome assembly GCA_943789305.1 of uncultured Flavobacteriaceae bacterium. Classification (GTDB taxonomy): domain Bacteria; phylum Bacteroidota; class Bacteroidia; order Flavobacteriales; family Flavobacteriaceae; genus Arcticimaribacter. The sequence continues at coordinate 677,945 of CALSTP010000001.1, forward strand.
TTGAATGGTAAATATACATATGCCCTTAAATGGTTCAGTAAAATTAAAGACACCGACGTTGCTTCTGCCAAAAGAAATGAATATTACTTTAATAAAGCTTACACTCTTTTTACAATCAAAAGATTTAAGGAAGCAGAGAAGTTGTTTCAAAAAATTGAAAGTGTACCGAAGTACCAATACGACGTAAGTTATTACCTGGGATATATTGGTTATCAGCTTGATGATTACGATGCAGCTGTTGAAAATTTCAATAAAATTACAATTCAAAAGGGTGACACAACAGTAGGTTATTTTCAAGCAGACATGAATTTTAATCTAGGTCGTTTTGAAAAAGCAATTGCCTTGGCAAGAAAAAGTTTGACTAACGCAAACGAAAAACAAACCTCTGAGCTTTCAAAGATTATCGGTGAAAGCTATTTTAACTTAAAAGATTATCGATCTGCACTTCCTTATTTAGAAGCTTATAAAGGGAAAAAGGGAAAATGGTCTAATACTGATTTTTATCAATTGGGTTACACTCATTATCGACTAGGTGAGTATGATAATGCCATTATGCAATTCAATAAAATTATTTCTGGAAATGATGCCGTTACCCAAAATGCATATTATCATTTAGCAGATTGTTATCTCAAAACCAATAAAAAAACGGAGGCACTTAATGCTTTTAAAAGCGCTTCTGCATTTAAGTTTGATCTTTTAATAACAGAAGATGCTTTTTTGAACTATGCACGGCTGAGTTACGAAATCGGAAATGCTTACGAAAATACCTCCTTATTATTATCCTCATTTTTAGAAAAATTCCCCAAAAATAATGCAGTATCCGAAATTGAGAAACTATTGATTGATTCTTATGTAAACTCAAGAAATTATGACGGTGCTTTGATAATTTTAGAGAAAAATGCAGGAAGTCAGTATGATGGAGCATTACAGAAGTTGAATTATATGAAAGCAATAGCTTTATTTCAAAACGGAGCTTTTGAGGAGTCTATTGCTTTTTTTGAACGATCCTTAAAAAAGAAAATTGACCCAACCATTGAAGCTAATTGTTTGTATTGGTCAGCATTAGCAAAGTATGAAATCAATAATTTTAAAGAGGTTATTTCGGGTTTAAAATTTTTTAATAGACATCCTTTTGCTCAAAAAGTCAATGGTTTTGAAACATTGAATTATCATATGGCATATGCATATTTCAAATTAAAAAATTACGAAGCTGCACGCAATACTTTTGAACAGTATTTAAAACAATCAAACCCTAATCCTTCCTACAAACGAGATGCATTTTTGCGAATGGGAGATAGTGATTTTGTACTGGGAAACTATTGGCCAGCTATGGAATCTTATGAAAAAGCCATTCAGCTAAACATACAAAAAGGTATGTATGCATTGTATCAAAAAGCATTGAGTTACGGCTTTGTTGATCGAAACCTCAAGAAAATTGAGGCTTTAAATCGATTAATTGCAGATTATCCAAAGACCTCTTTGTTGGATGACACTTATTTTGAATTGGCTTTAGCATACACAAGAGAAAAAAACATTAATCAGGCTCTTGTAACCTATGATTTTTTAATCAACAATTTCCCTGAAAGTCCATACCGTTCTCGTGCTTTTTTAAATAAGGGTTTGATTTTATATAACTCAGAATCACTTGAAGAATCCATGGAGGTTTTAAAAAAATTGGTTCTGGAGTATCCAAATGAGGAAGTAGTGCAACAAGCATTAAAAACCGCTAAAGAAATTTCAATAGACCTAGCAACTGTGGATGTTTTTGCTTCTTGGGTAAAACAGTTGGAAGGAGTTACAGTTGAAGAAAACGAATTAGAACAAGCTTCTTTTAGATCTGCCGAACGATTGTTCAATGAAAACAAGAAAAAAGCAGCTTTAAAAGCATTCTCCTCTTATCTAAAAGAATATCCAAACGGATCCAACCAGCTACAAGCTCAGTTTTTATGCGCTGAACTTTATTTTCAGGATGGTAAATGGGAATCGGCAGTAGAGCATTACAAGCAGGTATTAGAGCAACCCACAAACGAGTATTCAGAGCAATCCTTAGTTCGAATAACTCAGGCTATGGTAAACAATGAATTGGCGCTATCCGCACTTCCTTATTGGAAAAACTTGGAAAAAATTGCTCAATTCGACGAAAACAAACGCTATGCGTTATTCAATTTAATGCAACTTTATCATGAGCAAGAACAATTTTTGGAAGCAATTGCTTATGCCCAAAAAGTACTTTTATTAAATGCTCTAGCCCCAAAAATTAAGTGGGATGCTTATCGAGTTTTAGCTCAATCAGCAGTAGCTATCAAGGACATTAAAAAAGCCTCAGAAGCTTATGCTGTTCTTGAAAATGCTCCAGACACTTCTTTAGCTGTTGAGGCGTTATACTTCAATGCAAAACAAAAACATCTGATCTATGACTATAAGGGATCGAATCAATTGATCGAGAAAATAGCTAAAGATTTTGGTAATTTTCCTGAATGGAATGCCAAAAGCTTGTTGTTGATGTCTCAAAATTTTTATCAATTAGACGATGCTTTTCAAGCTTCTTTTATTTTGGAATCGATTCTCACCAACTTTAAGCAGTTTCCTGAAATTATAGAACAAGCTCAATCCGATTTGGATAACATAAAGACAATAGAAGCTCAGAACAATTCATCTATTAAAGTGAAAGAAGAAAATGAAAAAAACTAAAAAATATCTCAGGATCTGTCTTTGGGTTGGGTTGCTTTCTAGTTTCACTATTATCTATGGTCAAGAGAAAGAAAATGATTTAAGTATTCAGGAAGTAACAGTTATCAAGTCATATACTCCTAGTTTGTCAGAGGTTTTTAAAATAAGAGAACAGCCAAGAGTTATCGATTCAATTGGAAAAGAAAAAAGTACTGTTCGTTATTCAATTTTTTCTGTTCCTGTGGCCTCAACTTTTATCCCATCAAAGGGTTCCGCAAGAGTATTACAAAAAAAGAAAACTACACCTAAGTACAATGCAACAGTAAGTTCTGCTTTTGGAAATTTCAATAATCTTTTGTTGGATCATTCTGCTCAAATTGATTTAGATCGCCGTCAAAAGGTAAATTGGCTCATGCGTTTCAATGGTTTTTTTAAAGATTTACCTGACCAAGAACTAACTACGCAGCAAAATACCACCTTAATTCATTTGGGATATCAACACGATTCTAATACGATTGCGTCAAGTTCTCAATTGTCCTTTAGAAATCATTCATTCAACCTTTATGGGACACAAGACCCTATTGAAGATGATCTTGTTTTACGTTTTTTAGACCCCAAGCAACAAATCAATTATTTGTCTTTTAAATCACAATGGCAATGGTTCAATATTATTTTAAAGAAAGCAGATATTACTGCCCATTTGACTACAGATAGTTTTAACACCAATGAACTGCAGTTAGAACTCAATACAAAATTTCAATTACCAATAGGATCTTTTTTTGTAAATGCTATTCCGTCGGTACGATATATTAACAATCAATTTGCTTCAGATTATTTATTGAATACCCCTTCAGCTTTTGCATCAGGCATTTCTCAAATGGAACTCTCTGTAAGCTCGGGTAAGAATCGTTTTAAATTTAAAATCGGAGCCACAGCTGTTTATGGATTTGGAGACGATTTTGAGAATCAAAATATCTTTGTTCTTCCTGTTCTCGATTTATCCTTCAAACCTAAGAATGGAAATTTCACTCCTTTTCTGAAGGTGTTTGGCGAATTAAATCAGAACAGTTTCAGAAGCTTCTCAGACGAAAATCCCTATACTGCGCCTGCAATAGTTTTGAAAAACACCAAAATACCTTACGCATTTCAATTGGGAACCCGCACAAAACTTCTTGCAGGATGGGAATTTACAATGAATGCTTATTATCAAAAGTCGGAAAATACTCCGCTTTTCAGAAGTTTTGGTATAGATAATCCCAACACTGACTTCACGGCTTTTCGTTATGGAAACACTTTTGAGGTGATTTATAAAGAAATAGAGACCTTTGGTTTTGATGCTTCGGTAATGGCAGCTTTCAAAAATGGTGGTTCTTTATCTCTTCAGGCACATTGGAGAGATTATTCTCTTGCAGATAAAACAGAACCATTAAACCTGCCAGGACTTCAATTCAAATTTAAAACAAACCTCAAAATGTGGGATAAATTTTTTCTGCAAACAAATATTATTTTCTGGGGAGCTCGGGAAAATTCATTTCAAGAAATTTTAAATAACCAGACACTATCTGCACCTAGAAAAATTGCAGAACTACCATCTTTTGTTGATGCGGAGCTTAAATTAACCTATCAATTGAGTAATCGATGGGATGTGTATTGTAAAGTAGAAAATGTTTTCAATGCAAAACAATTTCATTGGGCCAATTATCAAGTTTACGGTACAAGACTACTTACAGGAATACGCTATAATTTTGATTTAAATTTTTAAGAGATTATCTAATTTCACATTTTTTTCAGACATTGTGTGTCTATTTCAGTTGATTTTTCGTGTAATACAAAGTCAATTAAATGGAACAACAAGTATGTTGTGTGAAAATCCCTTAATTGAATTTAAATTATATAAAGAAATTAAATCTCTTTATGAATAACTCTGAAAGGAACCAAGCTCAAATTAATGTAGGATAACAAATTCAATTTCTTCACAAGAAAAACAATTTAACTCAAGCAAATTTGGCCCATCTTTCTGATATGGAAGAAAGTGCACTTCAACGAATCGAAGCTGGGAGAACAAATCCAACAATCAATACCTTATTCAAAATTTCTAAAGCTTTAAAAGTAGAGTTTAAAGATTTGTTTGAAAATTTCTAAATATACAACCTTGACAACCTCTTCGTTTTAGTTTACATTTGTTCCTATAATTTTTTTACAAATGAAAAAAGCTTTAACACTACTATTCAGTTTTATTTTATTTCTTTCATGTCAGTCCCCAGAAGCGGATTTAATTATTCATAACGCAAAAATTTATACAATAAATAAAAAATTTGACATTGCTACTGCTGTGGCGGTTAAAAACGGTGTTTTTATTGCAATTGGCGGCGATGAATTATTGAATCAATATAGTTCTAAAAATACTGTTGACCTCAAGGGTTTTCCTGTGTATCCTGGTTTTATTGATGCTCATTGTCACTTTTATAATTTTGGTTTATTACAGCAGCAGCTGGATTTGAGCGGGACTGTTAGTTTTGATGAAGTTATTGAAAGAATCAGTATGTATTCCCAATCAAACCCAGGGGTTCCAATTTTGGGTCAGGGTTGGGATCAAAATGATTGGGAAGTTAAAACTTATCCTACAAAAGATAAATTGGATGAACTTTTCTCTGATCGAATAATAGCCCTGAAACGTGTAGATGGACATGCACTTCTTGTAAATCAATTTACTTTGGATTTAGCAGGCATTAACCAAAGTACGAAAGTTGAAGGAGGTGTTGTTGTTCGAGAGAATGGAATTTTGACTGGAGTTTTGATTGATAATGCGATGGATCAAGTTTATGCTGCATTACCAAAGCCTTCTGTAGAACAACAAACTCAAGCATTATTAGCCGCTGAAAAAATTTGTTTTCAAAATGGGTTGACAACTGTAGATGATGCAGGGCTTAACAAGGAACAATTACAATTGATTGATAGTTTACAAAAAAAAGGAGTTCTTGATATTCGAGTATATGGAATGATTAGTAATACACCTGACAACTTGGAGTATTACTTAGAGAAAGGTCCACAACAAACTCCATATTTAAATGTTCGCTCCGTAAAAGTATATGCCGATGGTGCATTGGGGAGCAGGGGAGCTGCTTTGAAAAATGACTATTCTGATGATAGAGGGAACAGAGGTTCATTTGTAACTTCAGTTGAAGAAATAGAAAAACTGGCTTTTGTTTTAGCAAAAAAAGGATTTCAAATGAATACACATGCCATTGGGGATGCAGCAAATCATGAGGTACTTGAAGCTTATAAAAAAGCATTAACTGTTGATCCAGATCCCCGATGGAGGATAGAACATGCTCAAGTAGTTTCTAGAAAGGATAGAGAAGCTTTTGGGAGTAAGATTATCCCGTCAATTCAGCCAACTCACGCAACAAGTGATATGTTTTGGGCTGACGAACGATTGGGAGAAAAACGAATTCAAACTGCATATGCTTATAAAAGTTTATTGGATTGGTCAGGGAAAGTTGTTTTGGGGACTGATTTCCCAGTAGAACATGTAAGTCCTTTAAAGACCTTTTATGCTGCGGTTGCTAGGACTGCAGAGAATCAACTTCCAGAAGGTGGTTTTCAAATGGACGAGGCACTGACCAGAATGGAGGCATTAAAAGGAATGACTATTTGGGCGGCTTTTGCAAATTTTGAAGACAAAATAAAAGGAAGTATTGAAGTCGGGAAAATGGCTGACATGGTTATTTTACAAAAAGACATCATGGACATTAAAATTGATGCAGTTCCAAGAATAAAAGTTGTTGCTACTATTTTAAATGGAGACATCGTTTATCAAAAAACCAATTATTAAGGAATTAAAATTCTTAGGAATTTGGTTCTAAAATTAAACTATAAATTTATTTTTTACATTTAATACAGGATTTTGATTAAAAATATTAATCAAAAATAAATTTAAGGTTTAAATAAATTAATTTTAAGTTACATTTGCTTAAAATTAATAATTATGTGTGGTATTGTTTGTGCCTTTGAATTGAAACAACCTTCTGAAGAACTCCGTACTCAGGTTTTAAATATGTCTAAAAACATACGTCATCGGGGACCCGATTGGAGTGGTATATTTTCTAATGATAAAACCGTAATGGCTCATGAACGTCTTGCTATTGTTGATCCTACCTCAGGGAATCAGCCATTGTTTAGTACCGATGGACGTTATGTTCTTGCTGCAAATGGAGAAATCTACAATCACAAAGATCTTCGTGAACAATTAGAAGGAAAATATGAATTTCAAACCGCATCAGATTGCGAAATTATTTTGGCTCTTTACCAAGAAAAAGGACCAAACTTCATAGATGAAATGAATGGTATTTTTGGATTCGCATTGTATGATACCCAAAAAGATGAATATTTTGTTTCTCGAGATCACATGGGAATTATTCCTTTGTATATGGGTTGGGATCAAAATGGGACTTTTTATGTTGCCTCAGAACTTAAGGCACTTGAGGGAGTTTGTACTAAAATTGAGTTGTTCCCTCCAGGTCATTATTTAACTAGTAGTTCAGACGCTCCAATACAATGGTATTCTCGGGATTGGATGAATTATGATTCCGTTAAAGAAAATGAGACCAAAATACAAGATCTTCATGATTCATTGGCAGCAGCAGTTCGTCGTCAACTTATGAGTGATGTGCCCTATGGAGTTTTACTCTCAGGTGGTTTGGACTCATCGGTTACTTCAGCCTTGGCCAAATTGTATGCCTCTAAGAGAATTGAATCAGATGATGATCAAGCAGCCTGGTGGCCACAATTGCATTCCTTTGCTGTAGGGCTTGAGGGTTCTCCGGATTTAGAGGCTGCTGCTAAAGTTGCCAAACACATCGATACAGTTCATCATGAAGTGAAATTTACGATTCAAGAAGGGTTGGATGCAATTCGAGATGTTGTTTATCACTTAGAAACTTACGACATAACGACTATTCGTGCTTCAACACCAATGTATCTTATGGCTCGTGCTATCAAAGCTTTAGGAATAAAAATGGTTCTTTCTGGTGAAGGAGCAGATGAATTGTTTGGAGGATATTTATATTTTCATAAAGCACCTACCGCAAAAGATTTTCATGAGGAAACGGTACGTAAATTAGATAAATTGCATCAATACGATTGTTTGAGAGCAAACAAATCATTGGCTTCATGGGGAATCGAAGGCAGAGTACCTTTTTTAGATAAAGAATTCATGGATGTTGCGATGCGCATCAATCCAAAAGACAAAATGATTACCTCCGACCGCATGGAAAAGTGGGTAATTCGAAAGGCATTTGAGCAATATTTACCAGAAAGTGTAGCTTGGAGACAAAAAGAACAGTTCTCAGACGGTGTAGGTTATGATTGGATTGATACTTTGAAAGAAGTTGTTGAAAAGAATGTGTCGGATGAACAAATGCAAAATGCACATTTTAAATTTCCAGTACAAACCCCACAAAACAAAGAAGAGTTTTATTATCGATCTATTTTTGAAGAACACTTTCCAAGTGAAACAGCTGCATTAAGCGTTCCATCTGTACCTTCAGTGGCATGTAGTACTCCAATTGCTTTAGAATGGGATGAGGCGTTTAAAAACATGAATGACCCAAGTGGGAGAGCAGTCGCTAAAGTTCATGATGATGCTTATTAAAACCCCAGAAAAATCCTTTCTAAAAATGCTGTTTTTCCCCTTTAATTTTTTATTGAATTAAAGAATGGTTTTTAGGATAAAATGTTAATAACTTCAAGCCTTTAGCAAAAGTTTTGATTTTAAAAGCTAAGGCTGTTTTCGTATATTTGAAAGTATATAAATCTATATGATTTTAAACTAAACTAAACAATGAGCGGAGAAGCTAAAAAACAACAATATTCAGCAGACAGTATTCAAGCCCTTGAGGGGATGGAACATGTTAGAATGCGTCCTTCAATGTATATTGGAGATGTGGGTGTTCGAGGATTACATCACCTGGTTTATGAGGTAGTTGACAACTCTATAGATGAAGCCTTAGCAGGGCATTGTGACAAAATTTCAGTTGTGATAAACGAAGATAATTCAATTACAACTGAAGACAACGGTCGAGGAATTCCAGTTGGGATTCACAAAAAAGAAGGAGTATCTGCGCTGGAGGTAGTTATGACTAAAATTGGGGCAGGTGGAAAGTTTGATAAAGATTCATACAAAGTTTCTGGAGGATTACACGGAGTAGGTGTTTCTTGTGTTAATGCACTTTCAGAAGAGCTTACTGCAACAGTTTTTCACGATGGAAAAACCTTTGAACAAGTTTATCATAGAGGAAAACCAGTCTCGCCAGTACAAGAGGTGGGAACCTCTGATAAAAGAGGGACAATCGTAAGATTCAAACCTGATCCAGAAATATTTCAACAGGTTTTAGAATACAGTTACGAGACTCTAGCAAACAGAATGCGTGAGTTATCTTACTTAAATAAAGGGATTACCATAACTCTAGAAGATCGAAGAAATAAAGATGATAAAAGGGAATTCATCAATGATACATTTCATTCCAAAGAAGGACTTAAAGAATTTATTCGCTTTTTAGATACTTCCAGAGAGTCTATTATTGAAGATGTAATTTCAATTGAAGGAGAGAAAAATAATATTCCTGTTGAGGTTGCAATGATTTATAATACCTCGTATTCCGAAAATTTACATTCTTATGTAAACAACATAAATACTCATGAGGGTGGAACCCATCTTGCTGGTTTTAGAAGAGGATTAACATCAACGCTTAAGAAATATGCAGACGGATCTGGTTTGCTTGATAAGTTAAAATTTGAAATCAATGGAGATGATTTTCGAGAAGGGTTAACCGCAATAGTATCGGTAAAAGTTGCAGAACCACAATTCGAAGGTCAAACCAAAACTAAACTTGGAAACAGAGAAGTTACCTCAGCGGTATCTCAAGCAGTTTCAGAAATGTTAGAAAATTACCTTGAAGAACATCCAAACGATGCTAAAATCATTGTCCAAAAGGTGATTTTGGCAGCTCAAGCGCGTCATGCAGCTCGTAAAGCTCGGGAAATGGTTCAGCGTAAAACAGTAATGACAGGAGGAGGTCTTCCAGGAAAATTATCCGATTGCTCTGAACAAGATCCAGCTCAATGCGAAGTGTTTTTGGTTGAGGGAGATTCGGCAGGAGGTACAGCTAAGCAAGGAAGAGACCGAAACTTTCAAGCGATATTACCTTTGAGAGGAAAAATTTTAAACGTTGAAAAAGCCATGCAGCATAAGGTTTTTGAAAACGAGGAAATTCGAAATATTTACACAGCTCTAGGGGTAACTATTGGAACAGAAGACGATAGTAAAGCATTAAACTTAAGTAAATTAAGATACTACAAGGTAGTCATTATGTGTGATGCAGATGTCGATGGAAGTCATATTTCAACTTTAATTCTAACGTTTTTCTTTCGATACATGAGAGAATTAGTAGACTCTGGCTATGTATACATTGCAACACCTCCATTGTTCCTAGTAAAAAAGGGAGCAAAAAAAGCATATGCATGGACTGATCAAGAAAGAGAATCCCTAATGGAATCCTATGGACAAGGAGCCTCAGTACAAAGATACAAAGGTTTAGGAGAAATGAATGCTGAACAACTTTGGGATACTACCATGAATCCAGAGTTCAGAACTTTACGACAAGTAACCATTGACAGTGGAAGTGAAGCCGATCGTGTATTTTCTATGTTGATGGGTGACGAGGTTCCCCCAAGAAGAGAATTCATTGAGAAAAATGCCATTTATGCTAACATCGATGCTTAATATCTCGTGAGTAAAGAAATTATACTAAAATTTAAACAAAAAAATAAATTATGAAAGTAACCATAGTAGGAGCTGGGAATGTAGGTGCATCATGTGCAGAATACATCGCTGTCAAAAGAATAGCTAGCGAGGTAGTGCTGTTGGATATCAAAGAAGGATTCGCAGAAGGCAAGGCTCTTGACCTAACCCAAACAGCAACTACTCTAGGATTCAATACTCGAATCACAGGGGTAACCAATGACTATTCCAAAACTTTAAGTAGTGACGTAGTTGTTATTACCTCTGGAATACCTAGAAAACCAGGAATGACTCGTGAAGAGTTGATAGGTATAAATGCTGGAATAGTAAAATCAGTTGCAGAAAGTATATTAGAACATTCACCTGAAGCAATTATTGTTGTAGTTTCTAACCCAATGGACACTATGACCTATTTAGCCCTTAAAGAAACAGGGCTTCCCAAAAACCGAATCATTGGTATGGGTGGGGCACTCGATAGTTCAAGGTTCAAAACTTATTTATCAAAAGCTCTCGACAAACCTGCAAATGACATTCAGGGAATGGTTATTGGGGGTCATGGAGATACCACAATGATTCCTCTTACACGTTTAGCAAGTTATAATGGTACTCCAGTTAGTCAACATTTATCTTTAGAAGAATTAGATGAAGTGGCAGCAGCAACGATGGTTGGAGGTGCCACACTAACCAAGCTTTTAGGGACATCTGCATGGTATGCACCTGGAGCTTCTGTAGCATATCTAGTAGACAGCATAATAAATGATCAAAAAAGAATGATACCTTGTTCGGTTTATCTTGAAGGTGAATATGGTGAAAGTGATATTTGTATTGGTGTTCCCTGTATTGTGGGAAAAGATGGAGTTGAAGAAATCTTAGATGTTCACTTGGATGAAAAAGAACAAGAAAAATTCAAAAAAAGTGCCGCAGCTGTTCGTACAATGAACGAAGCTTTATCCAGTAATTTATAAAAAACAAGATGAAAATCATCAAAAACCGCCGCTCAGGCGGTTTTTTTGTGTACAAAACAACCTCATAAAGTTGTTAAATCTAGGCTTATATTTTATATTTGCTCGCCTTTAACACGCTTAAAAATCAAACTAATGCAGAATAACGGACTAATAAAAATTTTCGGAATCCTTTTTGGAATTGTAAGCATCTATCAACTTTCGTTTACTTTCATTTCAAGTAGCCAAGAAGATAAGGCTAAATCCTTCGCCATCACTAGGGTAGCTGAAGATCAACCAGACTATGTTACTCTTAGAGAACAAATCGAAACAAACTATTTGGATTCAATAGGGAATTTACCTCTTTATGGATTTACCTCTTACAATGATGCCAAAGGGAAAGAATTGAATAAAGGTCTTGACTTGAAAGGAGGAATTAATGTAATTCTTCAAATTTCGGTAAAAGATATTTTAAAAGGATTAACGGATTATTCTAAAAATTCAACCTTCAACAAGGCATTGGATGATGCTGATCTTCTTCAAAAGAGTACAGATGAACCTTATGTAGAATCTTTTTTTACAGCTTTTGAGGCAATCAAAGGAGATGTTTCATTGGCAAACCCTGAAATTTTTGCTAACAGAACATTGAGCGATGTCATAAATTTTGAAATGACTGATGAACAAGTACGTCCGATTGTTCGCCGTAAAATTGATGAATCTATTGTTTCAGCTTTCGAAGTATTGAGAAAGCGTATTGATAAATTTGGAGTAACTCAACCAAACATTCAACGTCTTGGTACCTCGGGAAGAATTTTAGTAGAACTTCCAGGAGCTCGTGATGTCGAGCGTGTAAAAAACCTATTACAAAGTACTGCCCAATTAGAATTTTGGGAAACATACAAAAACGATCAATTAGTAAATTTCTTATACCAAGCAAACAACCTTTTAATTGAAAAAGGTGTCCAAGAAAGCAAAGAACCCACTGAAGCTTCCGCAATTGATGACCTTTTAGCTGATGTAGAAGCAAAAGACTCTGCTTCTATTGCACAAGGAAATCCAATTTTGGACCTAGTCAAAGGATATGGCTATCAAGGAGGACCTGTTTTAGCTCAATTTGCTAAAAAGGATAAGAATATTGTTTCGAGTTACCTTGACCTTCCTGAAGTAAGAAGATTATTGCCACAACAATTCCGTTACATAAGATTTGCTTGGGGAAAAGAACAAGAGGAGTCTGAGTTGGTTGATCTTTATATTCTAAAGTCCAATAGAGAAAACACCCCCCCAATGAGTGGAGGAGTTATTGTTGACGCATTGCAATCCTATGATCAAGTTGGTCAACCTTCTGTATCTATGCAAATGGATTCGAAGGGTGCGCGAGTATGGGAAAATTTAACAGGGAAAGCCTTCAGAGAAGCCAGTAATATTGCTATTGTATTGGACGACGTTGTGTATTCTGCCCCTGGGGTTAGCAAAGGAGCAATATCCGGTGGTCGTTCCGAGATATCAGGTAATTTTACACTTAATGAAGCGATTGATTTAGCCAATGTTCTTAGAGCAGGTAAATTGCCAGCTTCTGCAGATATCATTCAGTCAGAAATTGTTGGACCTTCTCTAGGAAAAGAAGCTATTCAGAGCGGGATATACTCTTTTGTAATTGCATTATTTATCGTATTACTTTGGATGCTCTTTTATTACGGTTCATCGGGTATTTTCGCCGATGTAGCTCTGGTATTGAACATCTTACTTATTTTTGGAATTTTAGCAGGATTGGGTGCTGTATTGACCCTTCCTGGAATTGCAGGAATTGTTCTAACCATTGGTATTTCAGTTGATGCAAACGTACTTATTTTCGAACGCATACGTGAGGAACTTAAAAAAGGTAAAGGACAACTCAAAGCGGTTGCTGATGGTTTTGATAACGCACTTTCATCCATTTTAGATGCAAACATAACAACAGGTTTAACAGCATTGATTCTGTTTGTATTTGGAACGGGGCCAATTAAAGGATTCGCAACTACCTTATTGATCGGTATCGCAACTTCGTTGTTTACCGCCATTTTTATTACTAGACTATTAATTGATGGTCGTTCGATCAAAGGAAAAATAGTTTCTTTTGCTACCTCTGCAACTCAAGGATTGTTTCAAAACATGAGCATAACCTTTTTAGAAAAAAGAAAAATAGCTTATGTAATTTCAGGAGTTTTATTAATTTTTAGTGTAACATCACTTACTTTTAAAGGATTAAATCAAGGAGTTGATTTTGTTGGAGGAAGATCTTACACTGTTCGTTTCGATAAGATTGTAAATCCAACAGAAATAGAAAGTGTTCTTGTTGATGCTTTTGGAAGTGTTGAAGCAAAAACATTTGGAGACGATAATCAATTAAAAATAACAACCAAATATAAGGTTGATGAAGAGGGGACTGTAATTGATAACGAAATTTACGAAAAACTTTATGCAGGTTTACAAGCTTACCTTCCTCAAGGAATCACTTATGATGAATTTGTAAATGGATCTGACGTAAAGACAGTAGGGATAATGTCCTCAATTAAAGTTGGACCAACAATTGCGGATGACATCAAGCAAAATTCTTTTCTAGCTGTTTTTGGTTCTTTAATTGTTGTATTCTTATACATCTTATTGCGTTTCCGTAAATGGCAATTTTCTTTGGGAGCTGTTGCCGCAGTATTCCACGATGTGCTTATTGTTCTGGGGATATTTTCATTGACTTACTCCATCATGCCCTTTAACATGGAAATCAATCAAGCATTTATTGCTGCGATTTTGACCGTAATTGGATATTCTTTGAACGATACTGTAGTAGTTTTTGACCGTATTCGAGAATTTACAAATGAGCATTCTAAATGGGAATTGAACACCACGGTTAATTCAGCTTTAAACAGTACATTAAGTAGAACCTTAAATACTTCATTAACAACTTTATTGGTTTTATTAGCAATCTTTACATTTGGTGGAGAATCAATCCGAGGCTTTATGTTTGCATTGATAATAGGGGTTGTTGTAGGTACTTATAGTTCTGTATTTATTGCTACACCCGTAATGTTTGATACTCAAAATAAAAACAAAGCCTAGGTAGGGGGGGATACAAATCACTTCTACTTTCTATAAAATATAAATCACGGTGAGAGCCGTGTTTTTTTTGGTACTGTAGTTAATTTTATTGAAGTTTATTTCAGGATTAAAAGGCTTTGAGGATTAGATTAATAAAAATTACAGCTTAAATATCTTGATGTTTAAAGGCTTAATTATTTGATACCCAATCTTTTTTTGAGTGATCGAATGTGTTCAAGATGATGCATACTGTGCCAAGCATAAAGTTTCATAACAATATACAAAGGATACTTTTTTGATCGTTCGGGATGATGGTATTCTTGCTCAAATTGACTTTCAGAAAGTGATTCGAAAAAAGCTACCCATCTTTGATGAATTCCTTTAAGCATTAAAATACTTGGGGAAACATCTGTGGATAAAGCATCCTCTAATTTTGCCCAATCAGATTCTGTATAATCTTTGATTTTTGGAGTTGACTCCAAAAATGCATGTTTTGATCTAAGATAAGCGTGTGAATGACTGTCAGCTAAATGGTGAACAACTTGAGCTATTGTCCATCCTCCCTCTCGATAGGGTCTTTTTAGTTCACTTTCTTTTAACCCCTCTACTTCTTGTTCAATAAGAGTCGGAAAGTTTTTTAAAACGCTTAAAACTTCTTTTTTTTCTTTGGATGAAGGTTGATTGGTTGTCCATTCGAATTTTCCAATTGGGTATCGAAGCAAAAAAAGATCATTTGTACTCATTTAATTAGTTTTGGGTTTTTTGAACATAAAAAAGAGACCAAAAAGAATCATCGGAATACTCAGCCACTGTCCTGTGGAAAGAATGGGAAGATAGGTTTCAAAACCACCTTGGCTTTCTTTGACGAACTCAACGATAAAGCGAATACCAAAAAGCGAAACAAAAAACAACCCAAATAAATAGCCTTCTTTTTGATTCTTTTTATTGTTGTAGAGATAACGCAGTAAAAAATAAAGCCCAATATAACCAATTGCTTCATAAAGTTGAGCAGGATGTCTTGGCGCAATTTCTCTTCTATTTATAAATACAACCCCAAAATTGTTGCCTGTATAATTCCCAACAATTTCTGAATTAAAGAAATTTCCAATTCGTACAAATGCTGCGCCAATACTTACTGGGATTACCAATCGATCTAAAATCCAAAAAAGGGGTTTATAAGTATATTTTTTTTGATACAAATACAAACCAGTGAAAATTCCAATAGAAGCTCCATGACTTGCCAAGCCTCTAAAACCTGTAAACTCATACCCTTCAATTAACCCGAACAATAAGCTTGTGTTTTCACGTTCTCGAATGGGAAGCAGAATTTCGATCAAATGATTTTGATAATATCCCCAACTGTAAAAAAAGACTTCTCCGAGCCGTGCACCCAAAAGGGTTGCAATAACTACATAAAAAAGTAAAGGTTCAATATACTCAACAGATACTTTTTCTTTCTTGTAAAGATTACTCATTATGTAATAACCTAAAGAAAAAGCGATTACAAACATAAGACTGTAATAGTGGATTCCAAAGCTACCGATTTTAAAAAGTGTTTCGGAGGGTGCCCATTGTATTTTAGAAAAAAGCATATTTATAATTATTGGTTGATTAAAAGTACTTGATTTTAATTGATTTTCCCAAACTTAAGGAACAGGATCATACCCTCCCTTAGACCAAGGGTGGCAGCTTAAAATCCTTTTGACTGTGAGGTAAAGTCCTTTGATGGGACCATGTTTTTCGAATGCTTCAAGTCCATATAGTGAACAACTGGGACTATACCGGCAACTTGCTGGTGTTAAAGGAGAAATTACAGAACGATAAAATTTTATAAGAATGATAAAAGGGAAAATTAAAATTTTTTTCATGGAGGAACTTAAATTAAATACTAAAACTAGTTCCGTCTTTTTCATCCTTGAGTTGGATACCAAGTCCCGAAAGTTCATCTCTAATTCTGTCAGATGTTTCAAAATCTTTATTGTCACGAGCAATTTTCCGAAAATCAATAAGCATGTTTACAGTTCCTTCTAAAGCAGTATTTAAGTCTGATTTTTTTGATTTTCCAAATGATATTCCCATGATATCTTCTATGAAATTTTTCATTTTCCCAACTAATTTCAATTGATCGGATTTAGAAATGGATGCGGAACCATTATTTACTGAATTTATGAAACGAATAGCCTCAAAAAGTTGTGCGATCAACATGGGACTGTTAAAGTCATCGTTCATTGCTTTATAACTTAGCTCCTCCCATTTAGCTATATCGAATCCTTCGGTTTTAGTTGAAGAAGTTAATTGAGTCAACAATAAGTAACCTTCTTTAAGTTTATTGTAACCTTTTTCTGAAGCCAAGAGAGCATCTTCACTTAAATCCACAATACTTCTGTAATGTGCTTGTAAAAGAAAAAAGCGGATAACTTCTGGACTAAAGGGCTTTGTGAAAATTGAGTTTTCTCCTGAAAACATTTCCTCAGGTAAAATATTATTTCCTGTTGATTTAGCCATTTTTTGACCATTCAAAGTCAACATATTTGCATGAAGCCAGTAGTTGACAGGAGAATGCTCTGTAATACACTCAGCTTGAGCAATCTCACATTCGTGATGTGGGAACTTGAGATCCATTCCTCCGCCATGAATATCAAATTGATTGCCAAGATATTTTGTACTCATTGCAGTACATTCAAGATGCCATCCTGGGAAACCATCACTCCACGGAGAGGGCCATCTCATGATATGTCTTGGTTCTGATTTTTTCCAAAGAGCAAAATCTTGAGGATTTTTTTTATCACTTTGACCGTCAAGTGAGCGGGTATTATGAATAAGGTCTTCAATTTTTCTACCGCTTAATTTTCCGTAGCTATGTGTTTCGTTATACTTAAGAACATCGAAATAAACAGAACCATTGATTTCATAAGCAAATCCTTTTTTTAGAATCGATTTTATAATTTCAATTTGTTCAATAATATGTCCTGTAGCAGTAGGTTCAATACTCGGAGGAAGGTTGTTAAATTGAGCTAGAGTTTTGTGAAAATCTACTGTGTACCGTTGAACCACTTCCATTGGTTCAATGGCTTCAAGACGTGCTTTTTTTGCAATCCGATCTTCTCCTTCATCTGCGTCATTTTCTAAATGTCCAGCATCTGTTATGTTTCGTACATATCTAACTTTATATCCGATATGTTTTAGGTAGCGAAAGATCAGGTCAAAGGATATGAAGGTTCTGCAATTTCCTAAATGTACATTACTGTAAACTGTTGGTCCACAAACATACATGCCTACGTAATTTTTTGTAATTGGAGTAAAAACTTCCTTTTTACCACTTAAGGAATTGTAGACAGTAAGTTGCTGCATTAGAATTCTGTATCGAGTTTAATGTAATCCAAAAATTCTCGTTTAGTCTCATTATTTTTAAAAGCTCCACCAAATTCAGAAGTAATAGTACTGCTGCTAATATCTTTAATTCCTCTTGAATTCACACACAAGTGTTTTGCATCAATTACACAAGCAACATCTTCAGTACCTAAAACACTTTTTAGTTCTTTAACAATTTGAAGAGTAAGACGTTCTTGTACTTGGGGACGCTTTGCGTAATATTGAACAATTCGGTTCATTTTTGATAAACCAACAACTGTACCCTTTGAGATGTACGCTAAGTGAGCTTTTCCGATAATAGGGAGTAAATGATGCTCGCAGGTTGAATATAAAGTAATATTTTTTTCAACCAAAATCTCACCGTATTTGTAACTATTACTAAAAGTAGATGCTTTAGGTTTTTTCTTGGGGTGTAACCCTCCAAAAATTTCATCAACATACATTTTAGCAACTCTGTTTGGTGTACCTTTTAAACTATCGTCTGTCAAATCCATACCTAAAATATGAAGGATGTCAGCAACTTTTTCTTCAATTAATTCTATTTTTTCTTGATTACTAAGCTCAAAGGCATCTGGTCGAACAGGATTATCGGAACTACTTCCCACATGGTCATCACCATATGAATCAACAGCCTCTTCTAAGGAATTTTTTATTTTCATAGTGTTTTTTAAACTCCAGCAAAGATAAGCATTTATACTAAATATCATTAATCATACCAGATTTTAGATGCTTGCTTCAAATTATAATTTGAGTATGTAAGTAAATCTAAAATTTAGTTGGTCCTTTTTTAAGTTTATGGTATCGGTAAGTCCACTTGAAAATAGTTGTTGCTGGTCGTTAAAATCGCTACTTGCAATGCTGAAGTCCAGAGAACTTCCTCCGAAGTTAATACCCCCGCCAATACTCATGATGGAGCCACTATTATCAAAATTCTTTAAGAATGCGTTTTGTTTTACATATCCTGCTCTTAAACTGTAATTTCCGAAACGATATTCTCCACCAATTTTTAGAATGCCTTCGGTAGATAAATTGTTTTTTATTACATCGTTTTGATCTTGAAAGTAAGTATCGTTGGGTTCATTAAAATTTGCTGAATCATAATTTATTCGAGTATAATCAACACTAATCAATCCTTCTTTACCAAAAATATAAGCTAAACTTCCTGTGTATTTTGAAGGGGTTCTAAAACGATACTCTGGATATATGTTTATCACATTTGGTTCAACAGCGATATCTGAGCCATCATTGCTTGCAACAAATTGTTCGGTTTCTTCTATAATAGAAAACCAAGTTGGACTTTCATAACTTAATCCTAAACGCAACTGATCTGTTAATTTAGTAATAGCTCCAATTTGAAACGAAAATCCTTTTCCAAGGGTCAAAAGCTTGTTGTTAAAACGAAAAGAATTTAATGCAGAAGTATTGGAGTAATTGCTTTCATAAAAGTCAGTTTGCTCAATATATTCAAGGTTATATGAATTTAAATTAAGGCCGAAGTAATATTTTTTTTGATATTCTCCACTAAAGTTAAAGGCATATTTATTGATTCCCCCACTTCTTGAGGTTACATATTCATGAAAATATCCATTAGATGCTGGATTAACGGTGCTGTAGTATTCTGTGTTCAATGGCTCATCAAGATTGGCCTCAATCATATAAGATTGGTAACCCAAAAACCCTTGTTGTTCATCAAAGCCAAAATTTTCTCCTAAATATGAATACAACTCACTTATGCTTTCCCGTTGTGTTGTCTGAAAGTTTTCTAATGCTACTCCTTGCGCAAAATTTAGAAAATAGATATCAATTCCATTGGGATTATATCCTTCAGCTTCAAAAACGGAATTAAAGTTTGCCTTTTTTTGATAATCAAACGAAAAACTAATTTTTGACCATGGACTTACTTCTGAGTTTTTTAAAACGAATACAAAACCAAATTGATCAAAATCAAAATTATTGCTAGAAGTTTCAAAACCAGTATCGTAATAATTTGAATTAATTTTATTTCTACCCGAATTCATCGAAATACCAATTTGGGAGTGTTCAAAAACAGAACTGGATGCAGGGTTAACTTGAAGAGCACTTAAGTCTCCTCCAAGGGCCCCAAAAGCACCACCCATAGCTGTAAATCGAGCAGTACCATTAAGGTTTGGGGTACTATAACGAATAACATCCTCTAGACTTTGAGCATTCATAGAAGCGGTAAAAAAAATCAATAATATGGCTTTATGGAATTGATTCATAGGATAAATTTTTAGATGGAATTAAATATTTAGTTTCTTCTTGAACTTGAAGATCTTGAACCTGACGAGCGTGAACCTGACGAACGTGAGCTATAGCTAGATCTAGATGGAGAAGAGGCTCGATCAATAGTACTTCTTCTAGAACTATTGTAGTTGTTGTTTGAATTACTGTTACTACTTCTGTTGGAATTATAATTATTTGATTTCGAATATGCCTTTGGTTTGTAATAGTTTGGATCAGAAGAATTTCTTCTGGCTCGAGGATTTTTAACTGCTTGTTTGATTGAATTACCATTAGTCGTGGTAATGTATCGACGACTGTAGTTTCTTAAATTCTCCGCACTATTTCTTCTTACATTTACCCCATTTCGAGTCAGAGATGGAACTCTGATTGATGACTGATTTGTGGATCTAAGGGTTCCACCTTTTCTTGAAGAATCCGATGAGGTTCTTATGGGAGCAGAGGAACGTCTTGCACTATTTCCTCCTCTTCTCGAATTTGAATAGGATCTTCTTTTGGGTTGATATCGGTTAGCATAGCGATTGTAACGATTGTTATAAAACCTGTCATGGGGGTAAAATCTTCCATAGTAATAAGGATTGTAAAACCCAAAACCATAAGAAGGATATAAGGGATTAAAATATCCCCATCGATAGGGGTTATAAAAGTTATTAAATCTTCCATAAAACCCTCCACCATAAAAACCAAAACGAAAACCATTATTAAAAAAATAGGGGTCATATCCCAAGTATCCTAGGCTATAATCAATTGGAGATCCCACTAGGTAAATATTGGTTCTTTGAGGTGAACTTCCCCATTGTCCCTGACTTGAATTAGAAGCATTATTAGGTGAATTTGCACTGCTATAACTACCTGTATCCGTAAAATAGATATCCTCATTAGTGTCATCCCACATATATTCTTTTGACTTTTCATCAAAGTATTGAGAATAGCCAGAAGATTTTGGAGTTTCATTTTTTTGTACTACAACTTTTTGTTGGTCACTACCATAAATTCCATCTTCTGCGTAATAGGAGGTGGGTTGAAAACTCCCACATGAAAATAAAATGATAGAAAAAAAGATGCCTGTATTTATTCTGAGAATCGAAGCTAACTGAAAATTTTTCATAACATTTTATTTTAGTAGTCATAACAAAAGTAAAATAATTAGTTTTGCCATAACAAATGATTTAAAAATACTACATTCAAAATCTGTGCCAAAATAATGTCAAAGAAACTTACAAAGAGATCAGAAGATTACTCCAAATGGTATAACGAGTTAGTAACCAGGGCGGATCTTGCAGAGAATTCAGCTGTACGAGGGTGCATGGTAATTAAACCCTACGGTTATGCCATTTGGGAGAAAATGCAAGCAGAATTAGATTCGAAATTTAAGGAAACGGGACACCAAAATGCCTACTTTCCTCTTTTTGTTCCAAAAAATCTATTTGAAGCTGAGGAAAAAAATGCAGAGGGATTTGCAAAAGAATGTGCGGTAGTTACACATTATCGTTTGAAGAATAATCCAGAAGAGAAGGGAAAGTTAATGGTTGATCCAGAAGCAAAACTAGAAGAAGAACTTGTAGTTCGTCCAACTAGTGAAGCTATTATTTGGAGTACTTATAAAAATTGGATTCAATCCTACAGGGATTTACCTATACTGATTAACCAGTGGGCTAATGTGGTTCGTTGGGAAATGCGTACTCGCTTGTTTTTGAGAACTGCTGAATTTTTATGGCAAGAGGGACATACTGCTCATGCAACCCGACAAGAAGCTTTAGACGAAACTATTTTGATTAATGATATCTATGCCAATTTTGTAGAAAATTTTATGGCAATACCAGTCATCAAAGGTGTTAAATCTGAAAGCGAACGATTTGCAGGAGCAGAGCAAACCCATTGTATAGAAGCTCTGATGCAAGATGGTAAAGCTTTGCAGGCAGGAACTTCACACTTTTTGGGGCAAAACTTTGCTAAGGCTTTCGATGTAAAGTTTGCAAACAAAGAAGGAAAACTAGAACATGTTTGGGCTAGCTCTTGGGGTGTTTCAACTCGTTTGATGGGTGCCCTTATAATGACTCACTCAGATGATAATGGTTTGGTTTTACCTCCAAATTTGGCACCAATACAAGTAATTATTGTACCAATTTATAAAGGAGAAGAACAATTTTCGGCAATATCAGAGGTGGCTCAAGAAATTAAACAACAATTAGTTGATGCTGGTGTAAGTGTAAAATTTGACGATCGAGATAATGTTAAGCCAGGATATAAATTCAATGATTATGAACTCAAGGGAGTTCCTTTAAGAATAGCAATTGGACCAAAAGATTTAGAAAAAGATCAAGTAGAGCTGGCTCGAAGAGATACACTTTCAAAGTCTTTTATTTCAAAAGATTCTGTTGCAGTGGTAATTCCAAGCTTGTTGAAAGAAATTCAAGAAACATTATATACAAAAGCCACAAATTATAGAGACGAACACATTAGTGAAGTAAATGATTTTGAATCTTTTAAAGAAATCCTGAATTCAAAGGGGGGATTTATTTCTGCTCACTGGGATGGTACAGCAAAATCTGAGGAAGCTATAAAAAAGGCTACCAAAGCCACAATTCGATGCATTCCTAATAACACAAAACCCGAAGATGGCGTGTGTGTTTTTTCAGGGAACCCTTCTAAACAAAGGGTTTTATTTGCTAAAGCCTACTAATCAGTGCTCTCAAACATTCTTCTTTTGTGGATAAAAAAAAATAAATAAATCAATAAAAATTTAAACGAAAAGGGTTGCATGGTATATTATTTCGTTTTAGATTTGCAACCATAAAAAAATGGCCCGTTCGTCTATCGGTTAGGACGTTAGGTTTTCATCCTAGAAAGAGGGGTTCGACTCCCCTACGGGCTACACATAAAAAAACAATATTTAGATGGCAAATCATAAATCTGCATTAAAGAGAATTAGATCAAACGACAAGAAGCGTTTGCGCAATCGTTTTCAACACAAAACAGCTCGAAATGCTGTCAAAAAACTCAAAGAGCTTACAAATCGTAAAGAAGCTGATGTTTTGTTAAAAACAGTTATCTCTATGTTAGATAAACTATCTAAGAAAAATATTATTCATTCCAACAAAGCAGCTAATTTAAAGTCTAAGCTAACCAAACATGTTTCTGCATTGTAATAGAATGTTATTATTTCATAAAAAAAAGTGCTATTTTTTTAATAGCACTTTTTTTTTGAATTGACATTAAATTATGCATTCATTGAAATCAAAAATTCTTCATTGTTTTTTGTTCTTTTAAATCGATCGTTTATAAATTCCATCGCTTCAACGGGATTCATATCAGCAAGGTATTTTCGCATAATCCACATACGTTGAACTGTGTTTTCATCTAAAAGAATGTCATCTCTTCTTGTACTTGAAGAGATTAGATCAATAGCAGGGAAAATACGTCTGTTAGAAATTTTTCGATCCAACTGTAGCTCCATATTGCCAGTACCTTTAAATTCTTCAAAAATAACTTCATCCATTTTTGATCCAGTTTCTGTAAGAGCAGTTGCTATTATTGAGAGTGATCCCCCTTTTTCAATATTTCGTGCAGCTCCAAAGAATCGTTTTGGTTTATGAAGAGCATTGGCATCTACACCCCCACTGAGAATTTTTCCTGATGCTGGTTGTACGGTGTTGTATGCACGAGCTAAACGTGTAATAGAATCTAAAAGAATCACTACATCATGTCCGCACTCAACTAATCGTTTTGCCTTTTCTAGAACAATATTAGCTACTTTCACGTGTCTATCGGCAGGTTCATCAAAAGTTGAAGCTACAACTTCTCCTTTAACGTTTCTCTGCATATCGGTCACCTCTTCTGGTCGTTCATCAATCAGTAGAATTATTTGATAAACTTCAGGATGGTTAGCAGCGATTGCATTTGCAATGTCCTTAAGTAACATTGTTTTTCCAGTTTTTGGTTGGGAAACAATCATTCCTCGTTGCCCTTTTCCGATAGGAGAGAAAAGGTCGATGATTCGAGTTGAAATGGTGCTTTGTTTTTCTGCAAGAATAAATTTTTCTTGAGGGAAAAGCGGCGTTAGATGTTCAAATGAAACACGATCACGAACTACTTTGGGATCAAGACCATTAATTTTATTGATTTTAATTAATGGAAAATATTTTTCTCCCTCTTTTGGAGGGCGAACAGTTCCCAGTAAAGTATCTCCCGTTTTTAGACCAAATAAACGGATCTGGGATTGAGATACATAAACATCATCGGGAGAAGATAGGTAATGATAGTCCGATGATCTTAAAAATCCATATCCTTCAGACATGATATCCAATACACCTTCAGAATCAATTATCCCATCAAATTCATAATCGGGTTCACGGTATCTGTTACGCTTGTCTTTATTGTGATTAGGTTCTCCGTTTTTGTTTTTGTAGTTAGGGTTGTTATTTTTTCTTTGTTTTTGATTTGGATTGGAGTTTTGCTTTGGGTTTTGTTTTTGATTGGGATTTTTATTCTGATGCTTATCATTTCGAACATCAATTTTACTTTTTTCTTTGGTAGGGTCTTGTTTTTTATTTTCTTCGGCTTGGTTTGTTTGCTCCGAATTGTTTTTGTCAACTCCAGTAACTGGTTTTTTTATCTTAGGTTTTGCTTCAGTTGCATTTTTTTCTGGAGCATTAATTGGAGTAGGGGTAGTATTTTTTATGGATTCAGGATTCGAAGATATGTGATCAATGATTTGATAAATCAAATCCATTTTTTTGAGACCAGTGATTCTTTTTACACCTATAGACTTGGCAATACCCTGTAAGTCGGGTAACTTTTTACTTTTTAATTCTGAAATTTCGTACATTTTTTTTGAAAAATTCACTTATCGAAGTGGATTACCTGATAAGTATGATGTTTTAAGTATGTATATTATGAAGAGCAATCCAATTGAGTTTGCACGATTGCTTCAACAATATTACAAAAAAAATATAACCCCCGACAAAAAATTTTTAATTTTGAAAAAAAATATAATGCTGCAAAGAATTCAATCTTTATTTCTTTTAGGTTACGTCATCACCATATTGGGATGCTTTTTATTTTTCCCAATTGGTTTTAAGATTGAATCTGAGCAAATTCTATGGAGTATAAGTAACCTCCCTTACATATTTATTATACTAGCGGGAGTTAATATTTTTCTTTTTTCGAGGCGAAAAATTCAAATCTCAATGAATATTATTTTGTTGTTTTTTTCTGTTGGCTACGAAATTTTGGTTTTCAATGAAATTTATGACCGAATTGATAATCAGTTACAATTTATTGTTTTACGTTTTTTATTGGCTCTAACAAGTTGGTTGATGTTAATATTTGCAAATAAGTACATTCGAAAAGATGAGGCTTTAATAAGATCTATGGATCGGTTACGCTAATTTTTCATAACACCCCGCTGCCCGAGTTCTATTGCTTCTAAGTTTTGTACTTCATCTCCATTGATTTCAAAACTTAGCATTGTTCTTATTTTGTGGAACCCTTGTACTCCTGCAGCTCCTGGATTCATATGTAAAAGTTTATACTTTTTATCTTGCATAACTTTTAGAATATGTGAATGTCCGCAAATGAATAGCTTTGGGGTTGATTTACTGAACAGTTCTTTTATTCTGGGAGTGTAGCGTCCAGGATACCCGCCAATATGTGTCATAAGCACAGAAACTTGTTCACAATAAAATTGTTGAAATTCTGGAAAGCTTGCTCGAGTATCTTTTCCATCAATATTTCCATAAACAGCTCTCAGGGGTTTTAGCTCTTCAATTTGATCAGTAACATCAAGGTTCCCAATATCTCCAGCATGCCATACCTCGTCTGCTTTCTGAACGTAACTTAATATTCGTTTATCTATGTAACCGTGGGTATCCGATAAGAGTAAAATTTTTTTCAAAATATAGTAGTTGGTTTGATGAGTTGAATTTTTGACAGCTATTTTGATTAGGAAAACCTCTTGACTTGTTTTGCAATTTACTCCAAATAATTACTACTGTTAAATTCTTTTTATAATAAACCTAGGAAACTTGTTCTTATGTAAATAATGTCTGATTGTGTCTTACCTTGAATAAACTTTCCCATCTCTTGTTTTTCTGATACCTTTGCAACAAAGAATATAAGTGCGCTATTTTATTAATTTATCTTATTTAGGAACCTCATTTCATGGATGGCAATGCCAGCCCAATGCAATAAGTGTTCAGGAAGTTTTGGAAAAAGCGCTAACCACGGTTCTTCGGTCTCCTATAAAAATTACAGGAGCAGGGAGAACAGATACTGGTGTTCATGCTCGGTTAATGGTAGCCCATTTTGACGCAGAAATTCCTGTTAAAACTTTTGATAACCTTGTTTATCTTTTGAATCAATACCTCAAATCTGATGTTGTGATTCTGTCAATAGTTCCTGTAATAGATGAAGCACACGCACGATTTGACGCTACGTTGAGAACTTATGAATACCATATTGTTTCAAAAAAAGACCCTTTTACCAGAGGTCTTGCTTATTTTTTTAGAGAGCCGCTTGATATACCGTTGATGAATGAAGCTGCTGAGTTGCTAATGACCTTTAAAGATTTTCAAGCTTTTTCTAAAACCAATACAGATGTAAAAACCTATTTATGTGATATAAGTAGTGCAAGTTGGAAGCCAGAAGGAGTCGGTTATGTTTTTACGATAACAGCAAATCGTTTTTTGCGTAATATGGTTCGAGCCATAGTAGGAACCCTTCTTGACGTAGGAATGCACAAAATTACTTCCGAAGAATTAAAAATGATTGTAGAAAGTAAAGAAAGAAGTAAAGCAGGATTTTCTGTTCCAGCTCATGGTTTGTATCTTACAGACATTCAGTATCCTAAAAACATATATGTAAATAATGGCTAAAGTAGGTGGTAAAATTTTTGATTTGAATCTTTTAAGTCGACTTATGGCTTATTCTAAGCCTTATCGCTTTACCTATTATTTTGTTTTAATTTCGGCAATATTTTTATCGATTTTTTCTACCCTTACCCCATATTTATTAAAAATTGTTGTTGACGATTACATTACTCCTAAGGATTATGATGGGCTCTTGTTTTTTTCTTTCTTAATGTTGTTGGCATTGATATTAGAAGTCATTTTTCAGTTTGTATTCATTTATTATGCAAATTGGCTAGGACAAATGATTGTTAAAGACTTAAGAGTAGAATTATTTCAAAAACTAATCCGCTTCAAAATGGCTTATTTTGACACATCAGCAGTAGGTAGACTGGTTACCCGTTCTGTCAGTGATATTGAAACAATAGCGAGTATTTTTAGCCAAGGGTTGTTTATGATTGTAGCTGACTTGTTGAAAATGTCTGTGGTAGTTGTTATTATGCTTTCGGTAAATTGGAAATTATCACTCATAGTCTTCTCAGTTCTCCCTGCTATTTTATATGCTACTCGTGTATTTCAAAAGTCCATGAAAAAGGCTTTCGAAGAAGTTCGTAAACAGGTTGCAGAACTGAATACATTTGTTCAAGAACGAATTAGCGGGATGAAGATTGTTCAGCTTTTTAATCGTGAAGCCATAGAGCAAAAAACCTTTATGCAGATTAACGAAAAGCATAAAAATGCTTGGTTACATACCGTATGGTTCAATTCCATTTTTTTTCCAGTAGCAGAAATTTCTACATCTGTTACTATTGGTTTATTGGTATGGTACGGTGGATTGAATGTAGTTGCTGGAGACGGAGTTTCTTTGGGGATTATTTTTCTATTCATTCAGCTTTCTCAGATGTTATTTCGACCTCTTAGGCAGATTGCTGACAAGTTCAATACACTGCAAATGGGAATGGTGGCTGCAAGTCGAGTATTTGTAATTTTAAAAACAGAAAGCCAGATTGAGGATAAGGGAACCTTCTCACCAGACAAAATGTTGGGCCAAATTGATCTTGAAGACCTTCATTTCTTTTATATAGAAGATGAAGAAGTGCTCAAGGGAATAAGTTTGAAAGTAAATCCTGGAGAAACAATTGCAATAGTTGGGGCAACAGGGGCAGGAAAGTCAACAATAATAAATTTACTCTCCAGATTTTATGAATTTAGTGCTGGAGACATCAAAATAGACGGTGTATCCATTCGAGATTATCATTTAAAAGATTTGAGAAAACACGTAGCCGTTGTATTTCAGGATGTTTTTCTTTTTGCAGATACTATTTTTAATAATATAACTCTTTATGATCCTCAAATATCTCTGAAGCAAGTTGAGGATGCTGCGAAAAAAATTGGGGTACACGAATTCATTAACTCCTTGCCTGGAGGGTATCAATACAATGTAAAAGAGCGTGGAGTTATGTTGTCCTCAGGTCAACGTCAATTAATCGCATTTCTCAGAGCATTTCTTTCAAATCCAACTATATTGATTTTGGATGAAGCAACTTCATCGGTTGATTCTTACTCTGAGGAATTAATTCAGAACGCAACAGAAACTATTACAAAAGATAAAACTTCAATTATCATAGCACATCGTTTGGCTACTATTCAAAAAGCAGATCGAATTGTAGTGATGGATCAGGGAGAAATTGTAGAAATTGGAACTCACAAGGAACTTTTGGATAAAAAAGATGGATATTATCAAAAACTACACCGAGTCCAATTTTATGACTTACAATCTTAGTAAGCTAAATCTTCAATTAAGATTCTTTTTAATTTATCTGCTGAAGAAAAATTAATAAACTCTCCATTTTTAATGTAGGTGATTTGTCCTCTTTGTTCAGAGATTACTATGACTACAGCATCAGTTTTTTCCGAGATTCCTGCACCAGCTTTATGTCTCAATCCATATCGTTTTGAAATTGTCGTGGATTCTGAAACGGGGAGTACTACACGAGTTGCAGTGATGGTATTGTCTTTGATTATAATTGCACCATCATGTAGGGGGCTGTTTTTAAAGAAAATGGTTTCTAAAATTTGAGAGGAAAGACTGATATTCGTTTTATCTCCTGTATTTGTTAAAAAATCGAGAGAATTGGAGCGTTCTATTACAATGATTGCCCCTGTTTTTTCACTAGCCATTTTTTCACATGCACTTGTGAGAAGAGAAACATCTAATCGTACAACACTGTTTTCTTGACCTAAGAAATTAAAATATCGAATCAAACTTCTTCTACTCGTGTAATTTGTTGAACCAAGAAGCAAAAGAAATTTTCGAATTTCTTGTTGAAATACTACGATAAGCGCAAAGAAACCAACACTTATAAATTTCCCAAGTATATTACTCAAAACATCCATATTCAATGCATCAGTGAGTACCCAAATTAGATAAACGATAACAATACCTAAAAATATATTTATGGCTACAGTTCCTTTGACAAGCTTGTATAAATAGTAAAGTAATACTGCTACCAATATGATATCGGTTACATCAATAAAGCTGATTTTTAAGAAGTCTAAGTCTAGCACTGGGTTGAGGTTTTTGTAAAATTAGAAAAACTATTGAAGTGCTTCTAATAAATAAACACATTCTTTTGCTTCTTTGACATCATGTACCCTAAGTATCCGTGTTTTTTTTGAAAGAGCAATCGTATGGAGTATACTTGTCCCGTTGAGAGCTGAAGAAGCATCTATACCAAGTTTTTTATAAATCATAGATTTTCTAGAGATACCAACAAGGATTGGGGTATTCAGACATTCAAAAGTTTCTAGCTTTTTCAGGATTTTATAATTATTAGGAATGGTTTTACCAAAACCAAATCCTGGGTCAATTATTACATCATTGATGCCAGCTGAATGCGCTTCTTTTATTTTTTCAGAAAAAAAATAAATTAATTCATCAATAATATTCTCATAGGTGGGGTTTTGTTGCATTGAAGTTGGAGTACCTTGCATGTGCATTGCAATATAAGGGACTTGATATTTTCCAACTGTTCTTAGCATTTTGGAATCGAGATTTCCAGCTGAAATATCATTTACTAGAGCTGCTCCAAGATCCAAAGCCCTTGCCGCAACATTGGACCTAAAGGTGTCAACGGAGCAGAGAGTCTCTGGAAACTCTTTTAAAACTCTTTCAAGAGCTGGGAGCAAGCGTTTGAGTTCTTCCTCTTCCGAAATTTTCTTTGCACCGGGTCTTGAACTGTAAGCTCCAATATCTATAAAGTCTGCACCCTCAGAAATCATTTTCTCACATTGTCTTAGTGCACCATCATTATCATTAAACTTTCCGCCATCAAAAAAAGAGTCGGGAGTAAGGTTCAGAATTCCCATTATTTTGGGCCTTGACAAATCAACAAGCGTACCCTTGCAATTAATGCTCATCGCATGTTTAGTATTCATGAATAACTTTTTTAAGAATATTTGAAAGACTAAATAAATTAAACGAAATTTACACATATTTGCGATACTTATGAAATCTACTCAAGCACATTATCAACAAATCACAGAAAACTGTAAAGAATTATTTATCAATAAGATGAGTGATTATGGTGCTGCATGGAGAATTCTTAGATTACCGTCACTTACGGATCAAATCTTTATTAAAGCTCAACGAATCAGAAGCATACAAGATAAAGAAAAGCAAAAAATCGAGGAGGGACAGGTAAGTGAATTTATTGGGATTATCAATTATTCCTTGATGGCTTTGATTCAATTGGAACTTGGAATAGCTGATCAACCTGATTTGAACCCAAAAGAGGTACTTGCACTATATGAAAAACATTTAGCCGAAACCTATCAACTCATGTTGGATAAAAATCATGATTATGGAGAAGCTTGGAGAGAAATGCGAGTTAGTTCTTTAACCGATTTGATTTTACAAAAACTCTTGAGAGTAAAACAAATTGAAGACAATCGAGGAAAAACTCTAGTGAGTGAAGGAATTGATGCAAATTATCAGGATATCATCAATTATGCTGTTTTTGCTTTGATTCATCTGGATTCTTAAAATATGGTAAGGTTTGTTATTGAAAAATTTATTAGTGGAATCTTAACCCTTTTTGGTGTAGCAACTGTTGTTTTTTTCTTATTCAATGTACTTCCGGGAGATCCAGCTCAGATGGTTTTAGATCAAAACGCTACCGAACAACAGCTTTTAAAGGTTAAAAAAAAATATGGGTTTGATTTGCCTATTGGAACTCAATATTTACTTTATTTGAATGACCTTTCACCTCTTTCTTTTCATTCGAAAGAACCCGATGCTTTTAGTTTTTATAAAAAAGATCAATATGGAGGCTATCGAATTTTATCCTTTTCAAAAGTTGACGTTATTTTCAAAGTTCCCTTCTTGAGAACATCTTATCAACGTCAAGGAAAAAATGTAGGCACAATTATAACTGAAACACTTCCAAACACAATGGTTTTAGCAATTGCATCCATTGGGATTGCAATAATTTTTGGCCTTTTCTTTGGTATTGTTTCGGGAGTATACAAGGGTACATGGATTGATACTTCAATTCAAATAATCAGCACCCTTGGAATGAGTATCCCCTCTTTTTTTAGCGCAATTCTTTTTTCATGGATTTTTGGGTATTTGTTATTTGAGTTCACCAATTTGAATATGACAGGTAGTCTCTTTGAATTGGATGATTATGGAGATCAGGTAGATTTACAATTCAAGAATTTGATTCTCCCTGCCTTTGTATTGGGAATTCGTCCCATAGCAGTAATTGTTCAATTGGTTCGAAGCGGTCTAATTGAAGTGTTGTCACAAGATTATATTCGTACAGCAAAAGCAAAAGGATTGTCTCAACAAGCAATAATTTACAGGCATGCACTCAAAAATTCATTGAATCCGGTCATTACAGCTGTATCGGGTTTTTTTGCATCCATGCTCGCTGGGGCTGTCTTTGTCGAATATATTTTTGGGTGGCGTGGAATAGGAAAAGAAATTGTTATCGCTTTAAACACATTAGATATTCCTGTAGTGATGGGATCTGTTCTTATCATATCAACTTTATTCATATTAATCAATATCTTTGTAGACTTGCTTTACGTGGTTATTGATCCACAGGCAAAACCATTTTAAATTAATCTAAAAAAAGAATATGCGTACTAAAATTGTAGCTGGAAACTGGAAAATGAATAATGATCAAAATGAAACAATTGCTTTGATAAATGCACTAAAATCTCAAGACAGTTTTGGCAACACACGTGTCATAATTGCCCCTTCATTTGTTCATTTAGCTCAAGCTGTATCTTTAACAAATGATTGCGAAATTGAAGTTTCAGCACAAAACATGCACGAAGCTAAATCAGGTGCTTATACGGGAGAAATATCCTCTACAATGTTATCAAGTATTGATATTCGAACGGTAATTTTGGGACATTCAGAAAGAAGAGCTTATTTCGGTGAAAATGATGACACACTATCAGAAAAAGTTGTCAATGCCTTAGATCATGATTTGGAAATTATCTTTTGTTTTGGAGAAGAACTCGAAGACCGTAAATCTGGTAATCATTTTGAAGTTGTAAAAGCGCAAATAAGTAATGTTTTGTTTCAATTAAAAGTAGCAGATTGGTCCAAAATAATTTTGGCTTACGAACCTGTTTGGGCCATTGGAACTGGTGAGACTGCCTCGCCGGATCAAGCTCAAGAAATGCATGCATTTATAAGAAATTTAATCCAAGGTCAGTATGACGCTGAATTGGCAAATGAAACTTCTATTCTTTACGGTGGGAGTGTAAAACCTGGAAATGCTCAAGAGATTTTTTCAAAACTAGATGTAGATGGGGGTCTTATTGGGGGAGCAGCGCTAAATGCAGCTGACTTTACTACAATAATCAAATCCATATAAATGTCAAAACCATACATTCAAATTTTATTTAAGCTTAAACCTCTTCAACCTGCCTGTGAGATTCTTGTGGCAAAACTGGCTGAGGTCGGGTTTGAGAGTTTTGTAGAGTTGGATGATGGACTAGAAGCATATATTCCAGAAGGGGATTGGAAGAAGAATTTATTGGATAATATATCTTTCATCCTAAAATCTGAATACGACATCCAATATACCCAAGAAACAATTGCTCCTAAAAATTGGAATGAGGTTTGGGAGTCAGATTTCAAACCCATTGTGGTAGATGAGCGCTGTGCTGTACGGGCAACATTTCATGAACCAATAGCTACTGAATATGAATTAATTATTACTCCAAAAATGAGCTTTGGTACAGGACATCACCAAACCACCCATATGATGTTAAAGTATCTTTTGGATACGGATATACAGGGTAAATCGGTTTTGGACATGGGATGTGGAACAGGAGTCTTGGCCGTATTAGCTGAAAAGAAAGGAGGAGGCCCTATCGATGCTATTGATATTGAACCATGGTGTTATGAAAACACTAAAGAAAATGCCTTATTGAATAACTGTAAGTCAATTCATGCTCATCAAGGAGATTCAAGTTTGCTGGTTGATAAAAAGTATGATGTGATTATTGCAAATATTAACAAAAATGTATTAATTGACGACATTTCAGTATATTCACTTTGTTTAAATCCCGAGGGAACGCTTCTTTTGAGTGGTTTTTATACCTCTGACCTCAAAGACATTCAGAATTCTTGTATCGGCGGTCAGTTGGAGTATGTTTCACATCTTGAAAAACAAAATTGGGTTGCAGCAAAATTTAGCAAAAGATAAAATGGATTTAAATCCTGAAGAACAAGATATAGGGGAGGTTGATGTACTTACATCAAAAGAATATCAAATTATTCTGTACAATGATGATGTAAATACTTTTGATCATGTCATCAATTGTTTGATTCGATATTGTGATCATACCCTTGAACAGGCTGAGCAATGCGCCTATATTGTTCATTACAAAGGGAAGTGTGTAGTAAAAACAGGTTCCTTTCAGGATTTAGAACCTCGATGTACCTCCCTGCTTAAAGCTGGTTTGTCTGCTGAATTAGTTTAAAAAGTTTTGTAAAAACTCAACTTTTTGAGTCAATTAATAAAGGTTTAACTGAGTATCAAAGTCTTTTTAAACTGATGGATTTTATGTATTTTACACAAAAATTAAGTTTAAATTAAATTATAAAATTAAGACTGTTTATTGTCTTAGTCATATTCTATCTAACGCACCGGATAAGTGCATAAAACAAAATAAAAATGAGTGAAAGTATTCATCAATTTATCACCAATGACCTTTCTGGAAAAGATTTTGATTTAGGATCTTTAAAAGGTAAAAAAGCAATGATTGTTAATACAGCTTCAAAATGCGGGTTGACCCCTCAATACAAGCAGCTACAGGCAATGTATCAAACTTATGAATCTGAAGGGTTTATTATCATTGGTTTTCCTGCGAATAATTTTATGGCACAAGAGCCTGGGTCGGACACTGAAATTGCAGATTTTTGTGAAGCTAATTACGGAGTAACTTTTCCGATGATGTCAAAAATCGATGTCGTAGGAGAGGAGATGCACCCTATTTATAAGTTCTTAACTCAAAAAGAAAAGAATGGAGTAATGGATTCAAAAGTAACATGGAATTTTCAAAAATATTTATTGAATGAAGAAGGGATTTTAGAAAAAGTAATCGATCCCCGAACATCTCCAGATGATCCCGAAGTAATCGATTGGATCACAAGTAAATAATATAGAATGAAAAAGAGTAAAGTCCAAACGATTTGCGTTCATGAAGGACAGTTGGTAGATGAGCAACATAAGGGTGCAATTTCTCCCCTTTATATGGCTACAGCCTATGCCTATGATGGGGTCGAAATAAACCGCTATCCACGTTATTTCAACACGCCCAATCAAGTAGGATTAGCAAAAAAAATAGCAGCCTTAGAAGGAGCAGAGCAGGGATTGATTTTTGGGTCGGGAATGGCAGCAGTTTCTACAGCTTTATTATCTCATCTCAGGGCTGGAGATCATGTAATTCTTCAAGAAGACTTGTACGGAGGCACAACGAATTTGGTGGTCGAAGAATTTAATAAGTTTGGGATTGAATATTCGTTTACCAAAGGACTGAAAAAAGATGATTTTGAGGTTTTGATTAAAAAGAACACTCGGGTAATTTATTTGGAAACACCCAGTAATCCTTTGATGAAAATTGTTGACCTAGAAGCAATTGCATTCTTGGCACGTTCAAAAGGACTGATTACCATGATAGACAACACCTTTGCATCTCCAATCAATCAGAATCCGATAACATTTGGTATTGATGTTGTAATTCACAGTGCTACCAAATATTTAGGAGGGCATAGCGATATATTGGCTGGTGTGGTGGTAGGCTCAGAAAAGCAAATGAATCTTGTTTTTCAAATGGCAAAAAACTTGGGAGGAAGTTTAAGTGATTATACGGTTTGGCTTTTAGAAAGGAGTATCAAAACCTTATCCCTACGAGTGCATGCTCAAAATCAAAATGCCTTAGAATTGTCAAGGTTTTTACAAGGAAAATCTTCTGTAGATGCAGTTTATTATCCAGGGCTTGAAAGTCATCCTGACCACAATTTAGCCAAAACCCAAATGAAGGGTTTTAGCGGAATGTTCTCTTTTGAATTGAATACATCTTATGGCTTGGATGTTTTTCAGCAAAATTTAAAACTCATTAAACCTGCTATGAGTCTTGCAGGTGTTGAGAGTACCTTAACAATTCCTTGCAAAACATCTCACAGTCTTTTATCGCCAGAAGATCGATTAGCACAGGGTATTCAGGATAATTTAATACGTTTTTCCTCAGGGATAGAGCATGTGGAAGACTTAAAAGAAGACATCAATAGTGCTTTAAAAAAATCAAAGAAATGAAGGTAGATATTTTAGCTTTTGGCGCACATCCTGATGATGTTGAACTGGGTTGTTCAGGTAGTATTTTATCGTCAATTGATGAGGGTAAAAGTGTAGGTATTGTAGACTTGACACGAGGAGAGTTGGGAACCCGAGGTGATTTAAAAACTCGAGATAGAGAAGCTAAAAATGCTGCTGCAATTTTGGGGGTTTCTTTCCGTAAAAACTTAGGCTTTAGAGACAGTTTTTTTGTCAATGATGAAACTCATCAACTTGAGATAATTAAACTCATACGAACGCATAAGCCCAATGTGGTTTTATGCAATGCAGTTGATGACCGCCATATTGATCATCCCAAGGGAAGCAAGCTCGTTAGTGATGCATGTTTTTTATCGGGATTAATCAAAATTGATACCCAACAAGAGGTTTGGAGACCCAAGCAAGTTTATCACTACATTCAGTGGAAAGATATTGAGCCGGATTTTGTGGTTGATATATCCCAATTTATAGACCAAAAAATGGAAGCAATAAAGGCATACAAAAGCCAATTTTTTGATGCAAGTAATAAAGCTCCTCAAACTCCCATCAGTAGTCAAAACTTTCTAGATAGTGTTCGTTATCGTGCTCAGAATTTGGGAAGATTAGCTGGAGTAGATGCAGCAGAGGGTTTTACCACCGAAAGAGTAGCTGGAATACAGTCCTTTAACAATTTGTTTTAAATTTTTTTTTTTGGCTTTGGAGAGGTCGAAAAAAGTATTAAATTTGCCGCACAAACGGTGGTTGTAGCTCAGTTGGTTAGAGCGCCTGATTGTGGTTCAGGAGGTCGGCGGTTCGAGACCGCTCTTCCACCCTTATAAAGAGATAGTTAATGCTGTCTCTTTTTTTTTAGGGTAACAAATGGGGTAACGAATCATTCTATTTTCTTGACAGTTCACTTCTAAATTTATAGTACTCAATTGGCTTTACTCTTTGTCTTTTAATTTAAAAGAAGTAACTGAAACTAATGAAGAGGATATGCCAATGATTTAGTAGACATAGCTTGTAAAAAACGAACACTTTAAGCCTGTATTCAACAATCTAGAATAAAAAATAAACTGTTTTATTTATTTGTTAAAGTTAATTAGTGCTGTTTTACATCTAAAAAAGCAGCTTATAAATGTTTAAACTTATTAATAGTTTGATTTATGATTTAGTTATTTAGTTTAGAGTTTTAATTTAAAATATTTAGGAGTAATTTTAAGTATCTAATTAACCTCCTCCCACCAAAGGTACAACACAACACCCACTAAAGTCAAGCTGTTTTTATTTTAGTTATTGAACATAATTAGTTAATAACACATCTCCATTAATACTTAAAAAGACCTGAATCACTGAAGATGATATACCTGTTATTGAACTGTAATAGTTCCATACATCCCATTGTGAGCTGAACATTGGTAGTAATATGTTCCAGCCGTTGCCGGTGTCCAAGTTACGATTCCGTTTACGAAACGTTTTATATTATTATTTTCAATTTTGATTATTACTACTTCCTGCTCCGGAGACGATGATGGAGGGACAGGTGACTGCTTAGTTTGTGATAAAGCATATTTAAAAACTTATGATAATGGTGAACTTGTATCAACTCAAGAATTAACTTGGGAAGAAAATTTGGTGATTTTAGGCTTAGACGGTTTCTGTGTGGGTACTGATCTTTATAGGGAAACAACAATCAACAAAGCAATGCTCGAGGTTTATAAAGTTCAATATGAAAATGAAAGTTCTAATTGTTATTTTAATTAATAGATCAGAACCCCAGCATCCAAAAAAATATTTTAACTAAACCTATTTTAATATCATTCATTTTTTGATTGTAATTTAAATTCATTCTTAAAGATAACTTTGGTAATTTAGATTAAAATTAATGCTATGATTCAATCCACAAATGCATGTATTAATTGTGAAAACTTAACAGCAGAAATAAATTGTTCTGTTCATAACCTAACTACAGAACTAGATAATGTATGCGACGATCACAATTTCAAAAGAACAATAACAAGAAATTCAAGTTGTAATAACTGTAATCATTACAAAGCTGTGGGTTGTCCTAATCCTACTTCAGCTTCCGACGGAATGCTTTGCTTTTCGTGGTCATAGCCCAAAAATACTTTTTAAAAAAAAGGGTCAATAAAAATTGACCCTTTTTTTATATCCAATGGTCAATAATTCTTATATTTGCGGTAATTTTAATCGTTATTTTAAATTAATCTAAATAAGTTTTGGGTTTTACTTATTTATTAGTTTATATTTGTTCAAAATAATTCTTATTTAGATTAATTAAAAATAATATAAAATGACAAAAATGTATTTATTTATATTACCGCTGCTACTTTTTAACTGTACTAAAACAGAAATTGAAGAAGTCATTAAAGAAGTCGAAGTAGAACGAATCGTAACAAATACCGTAATTGAGACGGTAACGGTAACCAGCACTGTAGTAATTGCACCAGAGGAGTATTCCTTTACACGAAATGGTGTATCTACAGTTTACTACACTGGGCAAGCTGCACGTTTGAAGATGGCTACCGAACTGAAATCAGCTATGAATAATCTTTCTTCAACCCAAATTGGGATAGATAAAATGTTTAATCAAGGAAAAGGGTTTAGCGACTCTTCTTTAGATGCCTCAGGAAAAAAAGTTGGAAATAAAACTGCCGCCTCTCCTATTGCATCTGCTACAGTAAAACCCCTGTTTGACGAATGGATAACTGAATTTACATCTGTAGTCATTCCTGCTATAAATAATGACATAACAGCATCTTCAGGTATAGATGGATCATATACAGAGGCAGATGGATCACGAACAGTAAAAGTGAATGCTAAAGGATTTGAATTAAATCAAATTTTTTCGAAAGGATTAATAGGAGCTTTACAAGTAGATCAAATTGTCAATGGATACCTCTCTTTTTCAAAACTTGATGGTGCAAGACAAGATCATGAAGATGATGTTTACGCCTATACCTATCCTGGCCAAGCTGAACCCTCTATTACCAAAATGGAACATTATTGGGATGAAGGATTTGGTTATTTGCAAGGCCTAGATAATCAATTTGCATCGGGTCTCGGTGATCCCTCTACAGGAAAAGATACGGCTAATTTAAATTATTATCTAAATAAAGTCAACAAACAAACCAATGAAGCAGGAATAACTGATCGCATATACAAGGCATTCACAATTGGAAGAGCAGCAATTACTGCTAAGGACTATGATGAGCGAGATCGTCAAGCAACAATTATTGCCTCAGAACTTTCTAAAGTTATTGGCTACAAAGCTCAATCTTACTTGAGAGACGCTGCTGAAGATATCGAAAATGGAGATTGGGCGGATGCATTACATGCTTTGTCTGAAGCTTATGGATTCATATTGGGGTTACAATTTACTAAAGCTACAGATGGAGCTCCTTACCTAACTAATCAAGGGGTTAACGAACTACTCAATGAACTATCTGCTGGGACAGGTGGATTTTGGGAAAGAACTCCTGATGAATTAACAGCTATGGCTGACCAATTAGAACAAATTACGGGTTTAAGCTCAGAATAAACAAAGAAAACACCTAACCTAGCAAGTTCATCCTTGCTAGGTTAATATTAGTAAACGTAAAGAAAAAAATGAAGAAATCAATCTATTTCAAACTTGTAATACTATTATTGATTTTTCAGGGCTGTTCGGGTGATTCAGATACAATCGAAATCATTGAAAAAACTGATCAATCAAATGTGAGCGACAACAACAGCAAGTCCACAGCTGAATTTGATCGTTCAAGCATGCTCAGTTTTTGGGCAGATAGCATCATACTCCCTTCAATAATTGGTTTTGAAAATGAATTGAATATCTTCAATGAAAATGTAGCAAATTTTACCGCTAACCCAAATGCAAATAACCTATCGCTGTTGCGTGAGCAATGGCTGACGACTTACAAAAAATGGCAATACGTTGAAATGTTTGATATGGGCGTTGCTGAAGAAATTTTTTTTAAAAATCGGATGAATATTTTCCCGGCCAATGTAGAACGCATAGAACGTAATATCAAAAATCAAAAATTTAATTTTGACGAATCAGCAAATTTTGCAGCTCAGGGATTCACAGCTCTCGATTATTTGTTGTTTGGTGTTGAACAGGAAGATGATACAATCCTTACAAAATATTCCGATTCGAGTTTAAATTACGATGACTATTTGATTCAGGTTACATCAAAAATGCTAGAGCTAACTGTTTTAGTAAAAGCACAATGGGAAGGTGATTATAGAGATAGTTTTGTGCAATCAACCGACAACAATGCAACCTCAAGTATCAACATGATGCTCAATGACTTTGTCTATTACTTCGAAAAAGGATATCGTGCGAACAAGTTTGGAATTCCTGCAGGTGTTTTTTCTGGAGGTCCACTCCCAAATAGAGTTGAAGCCTATCATGGTGAAATGTACTCAAAAATCCTCTCACTTGAAGCCACTACTGCGATCGAAAACTTCTTCAATGGAATTGCTTACAATGACCCTGAAACTTTAGGACCAAGCATAAAAGATTATCTTGATTTTGTAGAGTCAGGTTTGGCTGAAAGACTCAGCGAACGCATTAACGAAAAACTGCAAGGCGGACGAACAAAAATTAACGAGTTAAACACGAATTTCATAAAACAGATTGAAGATAACAATACCTCAATGCTCCATACCTACGATGCAATTCAGAGTACGGTTATTCTATTCAAGGTAGACATGCTTCAAAAACTCAATGTAAGTGTCGATTATGCTGATGCAGATGGCGATTAAATCATAAAATTTAAAAGTAAAAGTGTTTAAAAGTTATCTAAACGAATCCAAAATACACCCGGCCCCTTTGGCTGTCTTTAGAATTCTTTTTGGATCCTTGATGCTAACTACCCTCATTCGTTTTTGGGCAAATGGATGGATTCATACACTTTATATTGAGCCAGAATTTCACTTTAAATACTATGGATTTTCTTGGGTAACTGATTTCGGAAATTACACCTATTTACTTTATGTGATTTGCATCATATCTTCAATAGGAATTATTTTGGGATATCGCTACAGACTATCCATTTTCTTGCTTTTTCTTCTTTTTACTTATACGGAACTCATTGATAAAACAACCTATCTCAATCATTACTACTTCACAAGCTGTATTGCACTCTTACTCTGTTTTCTTCCCGCCGCACATTATTTCTCATTAGATGCATTGAAAAAGAAAAAAACAATTGAAGCTATTCCATCTTGGATGGTTGATGGCATTAAACTCTTTTTGTGTATTGTTTATTTTTACGCGGGAATTGCAAAAATTAATTCGGATTGGTTAATCGAAGCACAACCACTTTCAATATGGTTAACCTCAAAATACGATATCCCCTTAATTGGTGAGTTACTAAAGTACAAATTGATACACTACACAGCAAGCTGGTCAGGAATGCTGTATGATGTGTTTATCTCTTTTTTTCTCCTATACCCTAAAACTCGTAAAATTGCTTTTCTTTTTGTGCTTCTGTTCCACATAATGACAAAGGTCTTTTTTCCTTCAATAGGAATGTTTCCATTCATCATGATCTTCGGAGCCACAATATTTTTTGATGTGAAATGGCATAAAAACATACTTCTTCATCTCCATTATTTAGGTATAAAATTGACTCAAAAGTTTGATTTTTTAAAGTCTAAATTAACTTCAAAAAAATCCATCACTTTATTTAAGCCAAAAAAACATGTCCTTCCAATATTTCTCACTTTCTTTTTTATTCAACTGCTTTTACCGTTTCGTTATTTCGCTTATCCAGGAGAATTATTTTGGAATGAACAAGGCTATCGTTTTTCATGGCGTGTTATGCTTATGGAAAAGAAGGGGTACACCACTTTTAAAATAAAAGATAGCGTTAGTCAAAAAACTTTTTATGTAGATAATACTGATTTTCTTACACCGTTCCAAGAGCGGCAAATGAGTTTTCAACCAGATTTTATTCTAGAGTATGCACACTATTTAGCTGATCATTTTGAAAACCAAGGTCATCAAAACATACAAGTTTTTACCGATAGTTTTGTAGCATTGAATGGGCGTCCAAGCCAGAGATTCATTGATCCTAGTACAGATCTTTCAAAAGAAATAGAATCATTTAAACACAAAAAATGGGTACTTCCCTTAGAAGATGAAATATACGGTTTGTAGTTACTTGCTTTTTTTGTTTTGGACATCCAGTTTTTCCCAATATCAAATTAAATCAAATATTCAACTTGAAGGAGATAATGAGTTTAATTCTTCCGTAAAAATTTACAACAAAGCAAGAGGTTTTGTAAATGAAGTGAATGAAGGAGAAACTTTTTTTTTACAAAGTAACATTCCAATAGATACATACATTTTTATCGCTCAAGGGTACGATATTCTCGAAAAGAAAGTAGATTTTACCCTAGAGAACACCTTAACTTTAGTTTTATCTAGACAATTAGAAAAATTAAACGAAGTTATTTTAAGTGCAAAAAAGAAAGAAATATTTGCCTTAAAAAGAATGCAGGACTATGAAAAAACAACCATCTATGCAGGTAAAAAAACCGAGGTAATTCTTGTCGAACAATCCATGGCTAATTTAGCAGCAAATAATGCACGACAAATATTCAATCAGGTGCCAGGTCTTAATATTTACCAAAGTGACGATGCGGGATTACAATTGCACATAGGAGGAAGAGGATTAGATCCTAACCGAACCTCGAACTTCAATACCCGTCAAAACGGATATGACATTAGTGCAGATGTTTTGGGTTATCCAGAAAGTTATTACACTCCCCCTGCAGAGGCCATTGATGAAATTCAGATAATTCGAGGTGCCGCATCATTACAATACGGAACTCAATTTGGAGGACTTGTCAATTTTAAATTAAAAGATGCTACCACCTACCGACCCATTGCTGGAGTTGTACGAAATACTTTGGGGTCCAATGGGTTGTACACAAACTATACCCAACTAAGTGGACGTCTTGGGAAATGGAAATACATAAGTTTTTTAAACATCAAAAAAGGAGATGGTTTTCGCCCAAACTCTGGTTTTGATTCAACGAATCTATTTACTAAAATCACCCATGATTTTAATGATAACACCAAAGTTAGTGCCGAAGTCACTTATTTAGATTACCTAGCACAACAAGCAGGTGGACTAACCGACAATATTTTCAAAGAAAACCCATACCAAAGTAATCGAGAACGCAATTGGTTTGGTCTCAATTGGTTTCTTTACAACATCAAATTTGAGCATACATTTTCAAAAAAATCGAATATGAGTATTAATGTATTTGGTTTAGATGCAGAACGAAAAGCCATCGGATTTCGATCGAACCGAGTAGATCAAATTGATTCCAACGAAGAACGGGACCTTATTAAAGGAGATTTTAACAACTATGGAATAGAAATTAGGTGGTTACAAAACTATTCTCTTGGAAGTAAAAAAGCAGTTTTTCTTGTCGGCGGAAAGTATTATAAGGCCAAAAACACTTCTGCTCAAGGACCTGGTTCTGCATCAAGTGATGCCGATTTTAGTTTCTACAAAAATCGTTATCCAAATTACAACCAACAATCTGACTATACTTATCCAAATAAAAATCTTGCTTTGTTTGTTGAAAATATCTTTTATTTAAGTGAAAAATTATCCTTAACTCCTGGAGTGCGCTATGAAAATATTTTAACCTCTAGCGATGGGAGCTTTAAAA
The DNA here is from genome assembly GCA_943789305.1 of uncultured Flavobacteriaceae bacterium. Classification (GTDB taxonomy): domain Bacteria; phylum Bacteroidota; class Bacteroidia; order Flavobacteriales; family Flavobacteriaceae; genus Arcticimaribacter. The sequence continues at coordinate 721,467 of CALSTP010000001.1, forward strand.
AAATAAATACAGATGCAGCTGGGAATGTAATCCTCAATGAAACAATAAGTGACAACGAGTCACGCAAGCGCTCATTTGCATTGTTGGGTCTTGGTACGAGCTACAAAGCGAACAAATCACTTGAACTTTATGCAAATTTTTCCCAGAATTATCGCTCGGTAACTTTTACAGATATCAGTATCATCAATCCGGCCTTTACAATTAACCCCAATATAACTGATGAAAAAGGGAATACTTTTGATTTAGGTATCCGTGGAAAAATAAAAAAGTTACTGTCTTTTGACCTCAATCTTTTTAATATTTCTTATCAAAACCGAATTGGGTTTGTTCAAAAAGTAGATCGCTACAATTCTGTTAAAAGTGAACGAGGAAATGTAGGAAATGCTCGACTCTATGGAATTGAATCCCTTATGGATATTAATTTTGCTAGTTGGTTGAAAATGGATAACACCAAATATGCCCTCAGCAGCTTTCTCAATTATTCTTACATTAATTCAGAATACATTTCTACAGAAAAAGTTGGTGTTAAGGGAAACAAGGTAGAGTTCGTTCCAACTGATAATCTCAAAGCAGGCCTGATGTTTGGATATAAAAACTTGGCTTTGAACTTTCAATACAGTCATGTATCTCAGCAGTTTACCGATGCCTCCAATGCAGTAGAGGGATCGATCAGTGGTGTTATTGGACAAATTCCTACCTATAACTTACTTGATTTTTCGATGAGCTACACCTTAAACAAATTTAAGTTCGAATTTGGTGTTAATAATGCCCTCAATGAAGCTTATTTTACGAGAAGAGCTACCGGATATCCTGGGCCTGGTATTATTCCATCTCCGAATCAAAACATATATTTTAGTACTCAATTTAAATTTTAATTTCCTTATGTGTCGCAAAGCATTAATTGTAAATAAAAGTCAATTCGGTTCCCTATCAACCTATGAATGGGATTCATATTACTTTAAATTTAATCGTTTGTCTTGGCAATTTTCAAAAGAAGAATTACAAAGCCTAATTAGAACAATTCACAATATTAACAAAAATGATTTTGAATTTACAACAGACACAATGCAATTTCATGTAAAAATACCTTTAACTTTAGATGTTGGTATACGATATTTAATCTGTAATCAAAACGAATTCAATCATCTCAAATTTATCTTTACCGAACACCTGACTATCGATCAACTAATAAAAAAATCAACAGATCAATTTCAACTAAATTAAAATCCCATGCAATCATTTTTCAAAATCTTACTAATTTCCTTTCTTCTATTCTTTTTTCCTATTGATAAGGAGGTTGAAATTAAATGTTTGGTAGAAATAATGGATTACCGTGGTGAGGGGGCTTATTTTGTAATCTCTGTTTTAGATGAAGAAGAAAATTACATAAAAACAGTCTATGTATTAGGGGATGACAAAAGTTGGTTTTCTGAGATGAAAGCCTTTTGGATAAATCTAAGAAAAAATAATTTATTTTCAGATGAAGATTTTTATCCGTTAATCGATGGAATTTCTGGCCCAACAATTTCTGGTGGAGAACGAAGAGTATTTCAAATTAAGGTTCCAAAAAATCTTTTCAATAATGGGTATCTTCTAAGGTTCGAAACGGCAGTAGAAGACAAAGCATATCATATGAATGACATTAATATTGCCTTGAGTACTGAAAGTTTAAAGCAAGCCCATATGGGGCAAGGTTTTATTAAGAAAATTCAATTCATAGCAACAGAATAATGATGAAAGGAGTGTGGCGTAAAACTCATTTTTTATTGGCTTTTGGGAGCTCTCTGTTTTTATTTCTAGCTTCAGTAAGTGGTTTTATTTTAGGAATTGAAGCTTTGTTGGATCAAACAAAACCACAGGCTATTGATTCTCTAGAGGATCATTCCTTGAAAACAACTCTTGAAGCACTTGATACAAACATGAAAGAAGTCTTTGAAATTTCAATTTCAGAAAAAAACTATGTTATTGTTCAGGGAATCTCGGAGGATGGATTTGAACACTTTTATGTTGATCCAAAAACAGGTTTGAAGATTAATAGTGTAACGCCAACCTCACCGTTTTTTAAGCAAATCAGAAGTTTTCATCGGTCTTTATTTTTGAAAAATACAGGGAGGATAATAGTAGGGATTATTGCTTTTTTATTAATACTTCTAAGTATTACTGGACTGTTCTTATTGGCCCAAAGAATAGGTGGTATCAAACAGCTTTTTTTTCTAACTAAAGAAAAAAATATCTATCGAAAAACCCATATCATCTTAGGAAAATGGTTTTTTATTCCAGTTTTACTCATTGGGTTTAGTGGAGCATACTTAACAATTGAAAGATTGAATGCTTTTACCAATCAAGAATCAAATACCAAAACATATGCTAAAGGTGAGAAAATCCTTGATCTCAACACAATCCATCTCAATGATATAGCTCGGGTGTCTTATCCGTTCTCTAAAGCTGAAGACGAGGTATACAATATAGAACTGAAGGACCGAGTATTTACTGTCCGTCAAGGAGACTTCAGTATCCTTAGTGAGGAAATTTATCCATTTCACCACCTGCTTAAACAGTGGAACTACTTCATCCACACAGGTGAATCCAATCTGTTTGTTGCTTTGATACTAACTCTTGCTGCCCTAGCTTTAGTTTTCTTTATGTTTACTGGGCTTAAAATTACCTCAAAAACAAGTTTGGATTTATTATCTCTAAATAAAAATAATCTCAAAGAGGCATCTGTAGTTATTTTGTATGGTACTGAGACAGGAAATTCTTACCAATTTGCGAAAAGACTAGCCAAAACCTTGAGGAAAGAAAATCATTCTGTAGGCCTAACTAGTTTGAACAACTACAGTATTTTTCCAAAAGCGAAAACTATCCTTATCCTCGCGGCAACCTATGGTGACGGTGAAGCTCCATCCAACGCTGACCGTTTTGAAAAAAGATTTAATAGTAGCGCACAACCACACTCTATTAATTTTTCTATTTTAGGATTTGGCTCAAAAAGTTACCCAAAATTCTGTCAGTTTGCAATTAACTTACAGACACTTTTAGAAAAGCAGGATAATTTCTCAAGCCTCATGCCACTTTTTAAGATCAATAATCAATCTGAAACTGATTATTATTCATGGGAAGGTATGGTAATCAATAAACTAAAATAAAATTAATCCATATTTCTTTTTTTTGTTGACTACTATTTATCCAAACTGTCCAACAAAAAACACAAATCTTTCAAAAGTCATCTGTTTTTCGTATTTTAAGAAAAACAAATAAAATTAAATCAATATGCAACCCTCATTAGTTGTAATCTTAACGATTGCTTTTGTTGTTTTGATGAGTGTATTTGAACAATTTACAGACTAGTAATGAATCTTGAATAACCTCTGAAAAACAATATTTTAATCTAAATGAATACCACCAATTTCATTTGGCTTAAGATATCTTTGGATTTAAAAAACGTATGAGGTTTTATTAATTGTGATAAATTTAATTTGTGTATTAGCAAGACTGATAGATAGATTCAGTATCCCGTGTTGATATATAAAGGCAAATAAAAATGAAATTATATAAATCTGGTGAATGTAAAACGAGACTTAAAGAATTAAATTTGGATTGGGCATTCAAAGATAAGGCTATTGAAAAAGAATTCATTTTTAAAAGTTTTACTCAAGCCATTGAATTTATGCAAACAGTTGCTTTGGTTTCTGAAGAAAAAAAACATCATCCAGAATGGACTAATATTTATAATAAAGTTCGGGTTAGGTTAACAACAAATGATTTTGGAGGGATTACTGATAAAGATTTTGATCTTGCATTTTCTATGGAGCAGATTTATCAGGGAAAATTTTTTAAATCTTTAAATATTAATTTTAGATGAATTTACACACAATAGAGTGCTCTTGAGTTGACCTCTCAACCAGTTATTTGATTTTTGAATTAACAATTGATTATTTGAAGAATTCTTCTTCGGTTATCTCAAACCCAATAATTTTTTTTGCAGCAGCTGAATAATAAAAAGTCAAGAATTCTTTGTTGTTCAAATAGATGGGTATTCGTTCAGGAGATTCATAATACATTTTAAGATTATGATATTGATATACGAAATGTCCAACGGGTAAATTTTCGAAAGTGTAGCTCTCATTTGCACGAATATAAACGTGAGATATATAATGTCTCCCACCATCACGTAAAGTAACAATTATATCATCATTTATTGTATTTGATACTGTTAATGACGAGAAAGAAACTCTATTTATCTGCTCAGAGGGGTATTTGTGGCTAAATATTTTTTCTCCTGTAACAGGGCGTTGGGCAAAAACAATATTGCACACAAGTAAAATAAATAGAAATAGATATTTTTTCATGAAACAATTTATTTTAAAATTAAATTATTTTTTTTTCTTTTCTTCTCTTCTCTTCTCCGTTTGAATTCCTAACAATCTTGTCATTTCCCAAAAGAGTATTTTTAAAGTTGCTATACCCAAATATTGATTTTCAAGGTCACTATTTTACAACACGAATTGTTTAGTCTATTTTCCAATAAAAAAAATGTTTTTCGTTGTCCATTAGATGTATTATGCTATCTAAACTTTTAATATCCTTTTTAATTAGATCGTTTTGATATGAAAGCTGCTCTCTTACATTAAGTCTCCATAAATCATTTCTTTTTTTAAGAAGATGTTTTAAAAACTTATCGTTTTGAATGTATTTTCTGTTTTCAATCCAAAACTCCTTAGATTCTATGTCAACCCAAGGTAAATCTTCAATCCATTTACTTTCAATTCGATGAGTAAACTGATTTAAATATTTTTCTTCATTCTTCCCTGTTTCTTCAGAAAGATATTGAATATCAGACCCATCATAAAGTTCGAAAATACGATTAGAGATCTCAGGATTGATTAAAAAAAAATCTTGTGTCCCCTTTGAAAAGGTTTTGTATTCTGTTCTTGGTGGATCATAGGGTTTGGTATTATTAAACAATGCCAATGGTACAAAATAAAATTTACCATCTGGTGCTTTCTCATTTTCAAAATAATCGATAAATATACTGTCATTATCAATATACCATCTATCGTATTGTTTTTCATACATGGGAAGGATAAAATCGGTTTCTGCAATATATTCATCAGTATATTCAGAAGCAAGATATAATTCACTTAGTATACTCTTTGAAACATCTAAATATTTTTGTCTGTTTTCATAATCATCTCCAACACTTTCTACATAAAATGTAAAGGTGACTATTGAAAAAAGACCTATAGCATTCAATAATAATTTTTTAGTGTTATCAGAGAATGTTTTAGTGCTAAAATTTTTTCCTAATGTAAATAGCTTTAAATACCACTTTTTAGGCTCTTTTATTACGGTCATTTTAGATAAGTTGTCCAACAATATACATAATCCCGAGAACTAAATGAAGTGGATATGCCTGTTATTGAACAGTAATTACAACTTCAGAAGAAGGGTAACCATTAACCCAAATGTAAAATGTCCCTGTAGTGTTAGGTTTAAAACTTTTTCTAAAAGCATCAATATCAGTTACAATTTGAGCATCTTTATTCTTTGGTTATTGTCCAACTCATTTAGGTGCAAAAAGTCTATTAAATCGTCTAGTAAGTCTTGTAGTTTACTTCTTACTTCACTTGTTATTTTTTTGGACTTCCTTTTGGTCTAGGCATATTTATAGGTATTTTATTAATCAAAAGAATGTTGAGGTACTCATTTAAAACCATTCCTTTTTCGTGTGCTATTGCCATAAGTTCTATCTTTAATTTGACATGACAGAGAATTATTTGGAATCCCACCTATAAACGACTAAGCTGATATCAAAGGTATGACTCTTGTTCAAATGAAAGATGGAAAGGTGCTCAGAGAGGAAGATTTTTTTGATAACCACATATTTCTTCAACAACTTGGATGGTTGAATGACATTTGATTAATAACCCCTGAGTATGGATTACCAAAACCATTCAGTATATTGATTTTATAATACTTAAAACAAAACAGCTTTCTTAATTGAATAGGAGAGCTGTTTTTTCTTTTAATCGAATCCTAAAATTATCCTTACCAATAATTCTAAAAATTCACATCAAGTTTTTATGCATTGAAAGTTAGAATTTAGAACGAAATTCCAAACCCAAAATTTCCCACCAAAACTCCGCCTGAACTTACTCCTGGAATGGGTGGAAACTCTTCTGTTCCTGTTCCACTATCTGTTTGTGTTAGACCATTAGAATCCTCGTATGTGAATTCTCCTGTAACCTCTATACTATTGGGAATAGATCCAATACCATAACCTAACTCCAAACGAAAGTAAACCTTACCTCCAGTTTTGATTCCAAGTTTAAGGTTTGTTGTACTGATTTTAGATGAAGCTTTTCCTTCTCCAGTACCTTGGTTTCCATCCTCCTCAAAAGTTAGATCTTTAAAAACAATATCCGTATTTAGGGTTCCTAAGCCAATTCCAAAATAAACTCCCTCCCCTTGATTTCCAAAATAAAAATTAGATCCAAATTCAGAATATTTAAGATTAATATCGGTTTCATCTGTATTTACAGGAAATGAACTGTAATCAAAAAAAGGAGCTACTCTATTTCCAAAAAGGGGGGTGATTCCTTCTAATGAAACCCCTGCAATGTTTGGAATACCGAGTTTGATTCCCATAGAAACTCTTCTTAGTTTGTAGGTTTCAGGAAATGAATGGATCACTTCATTTAGAGAATCAAGCTCTTGAATTTGTTCGCTAGATTCTTCAAAAATAACGTTATCTAATTCTTGACCGTAGATTTGGGTTACAAAAACACAAATAATTAATAGGATAAGATTTTTCATAAAAATTGTTTTAGGTTTTAAAGCTAATTTTTAATCAATTTTATTCGATTTTCTCTGTTCGTCAATTCCCATGCAGTTGCAAAAATTAATTGAGCTCTGGTTTTCATCAAATCAAATTCAATTTTTTCAACAGTGTCTGTAGGTTTATGATAATCCGCATGGGTACCATTGAAATAGAAAATTACGGGGATATTGTTTTTACCGAAGTTGTAATGGTCGCTTCTAAAATAGAATCGATTTGGATCGTCATGTGCATTGTAAGTGTAGTCAAGGTCAAGATTTACGGTAGCCTTGTTGACTTCTTCAGACAATACGTGTAATTCAGTACTCAAACGATCTGAACCAATTAGATAAATATAATTGGGGTTACTGCTTTCTCTTTTTGGATCTGTTCTTCCAACCATATCAATGTTGAGGTTAGCGATTGTATTTGCTAAGGGGTAAAGGGGGTTTTCGGTGTAGTATTTGGAACCCAATAATCCATTTTCTTCTCCAGTTAAATGCAAAAAAACAACAGATCTTTTGGGGCCTTTTCCATCAGCAACAGCCTTTTGAAATGCTTCAGCGATTTCAAGCATAGATACGGTTCCGGATCCATCGTCATCTGCTCCGTTGTTGATTTGATCGTCGTGTATTCCAATGTGATCCAAATGTGAAGAAATAACAAGGTATTCCTCCGGTTTTTCAGAACCTTTAATAATGGCAACAACATTTTCAGTGGCAACTTTTTTACCTTTTATGTTCAAGTTCATTTTTTGATAATAATCTTCAGTTCCCTCAGCTGCTTTTATGCCTCTATTTTGATAAAATTCTTTTAAGAAATTAACGGCTCTTTTCTGACCAAGCTCGCCTGTTTTTCTTCCTTGGAAATAATCCGAAGCATATACATATAATAATTGTCTTAAATCCTCAGATTCAATGGTCGAAAGATAAGCTTCAGATTCGTTTGTTTGTGCAAAGGATAGATTCGCTGATAGAAGGTATGTGCAGAATAAAAGTAACTTTAGGGTTTTCATTTGGCAATAGGTTTTAAAATTAAATTTGCAATCCCATCCCATAGGGCAATTCTATGATTGAGTGCAGTTTTTGAGGCTTCTAAAGCTTCATTCCATTTGTTTTGATCTTCACCACATAACTCTTCAATCATTTTCAACGCCATTGGGCCATGTTCTCCGGAATCAACCTCAATATGACGTTCAAGATAGTAAATCAAATGGCTTAAATCACCTTCCGATTCTTTATTAATATTTTTTACCACTTCTATAAACATATCGGGAATCAAATCTTCTCTTCCAAAAGTAAAAACAGCTCCAATAATATGGGTTTTATTAGTTCCTATTGCGTTGAATGTGAATTTTAAAAATTCTTTTACAAAAGGAGGAAGTTCAGTAGCTTGAATTTGATCTATAATTGATTTTGAAGAGTCTAGACTTTCTATAAATTGATTCATTCCAATGGTAGAAGCACCAACTTGATTCATGGCTTGAAGATACATTTCAAAATGACTCATAGCTAAACCATCTTTATTTACATCTGTTTCCTCGCCCCATACAATTTCGTTTATCAATCTTCCAGCAGAGGGGTAGCTCGAAGGTACCCATGGAAGGCTTGTTGATGTTAGATCTAATTGTAATTTTTTTACCAAAGACATAAAGTCCCATACCGCGAAAACATGGTGCTCCATAAACACCTGAAGGTCTTCCTTTTGTTCCATCATTTTGTATAATGGATGGTAAATGAGTTGGTTTTTTAATGAATTAATTTCATTTTCAATTTGATGAATCATAATCTCTTATTATAATTTTGTAAATATACTCGTTATCCTTTTATTTGAGAAATTATTACACTTGATAAGAGAAAAATCATGGAAGTTCTGTTGTCTTTTTTATTGGCCTCTGTTTTGTTGACCTTAGCACCAGGACCAGATGTTCTTTTGGTACTCAGTGAAAGTGTAGTTCGAGGTACAAAGGCGGGTCTTTTACTTGCTTCTGGTTTGGTTTGTGGTTTAGTATTTCACACTTTAATCATTGTTTTGGGATGGGGACAATTTTTAGGAGCATACCCTCAGATAGTCCAAGGAGCTAAAATTCTAGGATCAATTTATTTCATCCACCTATCCATTCAAATCTTTAGAAACTTAAATCAAGAAGCTTTTCAAGTAGAACGAGATTCTCTTGATTTCAATAAAAATTTCAAAAAGGGACTGATTATGAACCTTTTGAACCCTAAAGTAAGTTTGTTTTTTTGGCTTTTTTTTCCAGGATTTCTTTTCAGTAAAGAATTATCTTTAGGAATCCAATACACAGTTTTGGGGAGTGTTTTTATGTTACAGGCAAGTATTGTTTTTTTTGTAGTTTCTGTAGCTGCTTCAAAAATTTCATCCTTTATTTTATCGAGTTCAAATTATATGTATTGGACTAATTTTGGTCAAGGAGTGCTCTTGATTTGTATTGCAATTTATTTCCTTGTTTAGACAAATCCTTATCTTTAAACCATGAAAACGCCTGTTCTTATTGAATGCCCTCGAGATGCTATGCAGGGGATGAAAAAATGGATTCCTACTCAAAAAAAAATAGGATACATACAGTCGTTACTTGAAGTGGGTTTTGATGTTTTGGATGTAGGGAGTTTTGTTTCCCCAAAGGCTATTCCTCAAATGAGAGATACATCAGAGGTGCTCCAAAACATTGATCTTTCTCAATCCAAATCTGATTTATTGGTAATTATTGCTAATTTAAGAGGATGTAAAGAAGCAGTCTCACACAAAAACATTACTTATATTGGATTTCCTTTTTCAGTCTCAGAGAATTTTCAAATGAGAAATACCCATAAAACTCAAACCGAATCTTTGTTACTTTTAAACCAACTCATTGAGCTTTGTGAGATTCACGGCAAAAAACTCGTTGTATATTTATCTATGGGATTTGGAAACCCCTACGGTGATCCTTGGTCGGTTTCAATTGTAATGAATTGGCTTGATCTTCTCACAAGTAAAGGAGTTAAATTTATTTCGCTTTCTGATACCGTTGGAAAAGCAAAAGTTGAAGACATATCATTATTATTTAAAGCTTCAATTGCTCAATATCCAGAGATAGAGATAGGAGCTCATTTTCATACTCAACCACAAAATTCATTTATCAAAATTAAAGCAGCTTATGATTCAGGCTGTTATCGTTTTGATGGAGCAATTAAAGGATTTGGAGGATGCCCTATGGCTGCCGATGACTTAACAGGTAATCTACCCACCGAAAAACTGATTTCATTCTTCAATCAACAGAAAATATCCATTCAGGTTGACCCAATTAAATTTGAGTACGCTTATAACCAGTCACTTACTATTTTTATTTAAATTTAATCTAAATAAGCAATGAAAAAACTCATAATAACCTTTACTTTTTTAATAAGTATTTTAAGCTCAGCACAACAAACCTCTTTACAAAATAATATTCTTGGTTTGGGGAACTAAACAATCTACAAAACTTAAAGCTTTTATAACCATAGAACCATTTGTTTCGGTACTTCTTACTTTCGGAGGAACCTATTCGATTTGGTTAGGATACTCCTTTTTTTCATATATCGTAATCTTCTCAGGCATTTTAATGACATTGAGTTACATACTCGGGGTTTTATGATTTTAAAAGACCTCTTAAGTAATAACAATTAAAATTTACCACTTTTAAGACGGTTTAAACGGCATAATTCCTTAATTTTGCTTGCAACTAATTCCTAAGCAGTTGCCATGACTTCAAAAGATTCAAAATTTATAGAACAGGGTTTAACGTATGACGATGTTCTACTCGCTCCGTCTTATTCCGATGTTTTACCCCGTGATGTAAAGATTAATTCTTATTTTTCAAAAAACATTCCTTTAAACATCCCTATAGTTTCTGCTGCAATGGATACGGTTACGGAGAGTAAAATGGCTATAGCTATGGCACGTGAAGGTGGTATAGGTGTTCTTCATAAGAATATGACCATTGAAGAGCAGGCAAACAAAGTTAGAATGGTAAAACGTTCAGAATCTGGAATGATTTTAGATCCTGTTATTCTCCCTTTAACAGCACTTGTTTCTGATGCAAAAAAAAGTATGAATCAATACAAGATTGGAGGGATTCCAATTGTAGACGAAAACAGAAAATTAAGTGGTATTGTAACCAATAGAGACCTGCGTTTCGAAAAAAACGATTCGCGTCCCATTACTGAGGTTATGACTTCAAAAAACTTGATTACCGTAAAAGAAGGTACTTCTTTATCCGATGCCGAAGAAATTCTCCAAAAACATAAAATTGAAAAATTACCTGTAATTGATGAAAATCAAAACTTGGTAGGTTTGATAACCTTCCGTGATATCACAAAACACACCACTAAACCAATTGCAAATAAAGATGCCTATGGAAGATTAAGAGTAGCTGCTGCTGTTGGAGTTACAGCAGATGCAGTTCAAAGAACGGAGGCACTTGTAAAATCTGGAGTAGATGCAATTGTTATTGATACTGCACATGGTCATACCAAAGGTGTTGCATCGGTTCTGAAAGAGATAAAGGCAAACTTCCCTAAACTTGATGTTGTTGTTGGTAATATTGCTACCGGTGAAGCTGCAAAATACTTAGTAGAATTAGGAGCAGACGCCGTAAAGGTTGGGATTGGCCCTGGTTCTATTTGTACGACACGTATCATTGCTGGTGTAGGATACCCTCAACTTTCGGCAGTACTTCAAGTAAGTAAAGCCATCAAAGGAAGTGGAATACCCATCATTGCTGATGGTGGTATACGATATACTGGTGACATCCCAAAAGCAATTGCTGCCGGTGCTGATTGTGTAATGCTTGGTAGCCTTTTGGCTGGAACCAAAGAGTCACCAGGAGAAACAATTATTTTTGAAGGCCGCAAATTTAAATCATACCGAGGAATGGGTTCAATCGAAGCCATGAATAAAGGAAGTAAAGATCGCTACTTTCAAGATATCGAAGATGATATAAAGAAATTGGTTCCCGAGGGAATTGTTGGTCGAGTTCCTTATAAAGGTGAACTTGTAGAAAGTATTCATCAATTTTTAGGAGGTTTAAAAGCTGGAATGGGGTATTGCGGAGCAGCTGATGTTGAAGCTTTGCAGAATAATGGAAAATTTGTACAGCTCACAGCTTCAGGAATTAGGGAAAGCCATCCTCATAATATACAGATTACAAAAGAAGCTCCTAATTACAGTCCTTGATAAAAAGAAAAAATCAAATAAGTTTAGGTGGATTAATTGGTAACAAACTTAAATGTCTTAATGGTGCCCTTAGTTTCTATTTGAACAATATACATACTTCTGGGTTTGAGTTGGATTGGTTTTTTAAAGCTCTCTAATGATTCATTATAAAAACTTCCTTCTGGGTTTCCAATAATGCTGTAGATATAAACATTTCCAATCCCAGTTAACCCCTCGATCTTGATTTCACCGTTGTTGTAAATAAGTTGAACAATTTCTTGATTTGAATATAAGGAAATGTTACTTTCGGCAAATGGAGACGAGATACTATTCGCTTTGAATGAAGCGAGGAATAAAAAAAGTAATAAAAAAGAATTTTTTATTTTCATTCCTTCAAATTAATATTTGCAAGTTATTAATATTGTTGTTAATAAAAAAATATTTATAAACAAATAAAGTATTGAATATTAGATTGTTAGTTAAGTTATCAAGAATTATACACATTAAACTTACTTATTTACACAATAAACAGAATTTTTTTCGTTACGGTCAAGTAATTCATATGAAACAAACCAGCATCAAATTTAATTTCATGAGAAACCATTATTTATTGTCCTCAATGTTATTGATTTCCCTTTTTTTGTTTTTTAGTTGTGATCAAATATACAATGTAAAACAAGATCCCATAGTTGCTCGAGCAGGAAATACATATTTATACAGTTCACAACTTACAAAAAACTTGCCAATTTTTTCATCCGACACTGACAGTGTTATTCAAACAGAAAATTATATTAACAATTGGGCTAGAAAGCAGTTGTTAATTGATCAAGCTGTAATCAATTTAAATTTTGAAGACCAAGAACGTTTAGAAGAACTTGTACGATCCTATCGTTCTGACTTATGGAGTAGGACGTATAAAGAATTTGTAGTAAAATCAAATATAGACACTATAATTAGCAAAGAAGAAATAGAGGCTTATTATTTGAAAAACAAGAATAATTTTAAGTTAAACGAGGTAATGGTAAATTTTCGTTTTATTGCACTACCACCAGAAAACATTGACTTATTAGAAATCAAAGATAAACTGATTCGCTTTCAAGAAAAAGACAAACGTTTTTTAGATTCTCTTTCTTTTCAATTCAATTCCTATCAACTAAAGGATACTTTTTGGATAAAAAAAAGAGAGATGATTAAAACACTCCCATTTCTTAAAGAGAAAAACTTTGAAAAGTACTTAAAAAAATCACAATTTTTTCTTGTAGAGAATGCATTCGAGGTATATTTGCTTTTTGTAAATGATTTTATATTAAGGAATGAAGTAGCTCCTTTGGTATCTATTGAAAATACAATTCGCAAAATAGTTTTCAATAAAAGAAAACTCGATTTCATAAAACAATTTGATAAAGAAATATTACAAGATGCAATACAGACAAAAAAATTTGAATTATACCGCTAGCCAGATTGTGTTCTTTTTTACGGTTTTTGTTTATGGCCTTCAATCTTTTGCTCAAGGTCCCTCTGAATTTTCAGTTGGTTCTGAGCGAACAAAAATTGATGGGGTTTCGGCTGTTGTAGGAGACTATGTTATCTTAGATTCAGACATTGATAAAACTATAGCAGATATGCAATCCCAAGGTATTCCAACTAAAGGTATAGAGCGTTGTCAGTTACTGGGTAAATTAATGGAAGATAAATTGTATGCCCATCATGCGGTTCAAGATAGTTTGGAGATAAGTGATTCGGAAGTGTATAGTTATGTCGACCAAAGCATTGAATACTTTACAGAACAGCTGGGTAGCATCGAAAAAGTATTGGAGTTTTACAACAAACCTGATGAATTTTCATTCAGAGAACAATTGTTTGAAATCAATAAGTTACAAAAACTTGCTTCATTGATGCAATCCGACATTGTTTCAAAAATTGAAATCACACCCGAAGAAGTTAGAGCTTTTTTTGATGAGATTCCTGCAGATGAATTACCAGTTTTTGGGACAGAAATAGAATTGTCACAAATCGTAATCGAACCTAAAATCAAAGATGAAGAAACCCAAAGGGTAGTAGAAAAATTAAAAGATTTTAAGAATGATGTTGAAGAAAAAGGGCTGAGTTTTGCTTCTAAAGCTATTCTTTATTCTCAAGATCCTGGATCTCGATCCTCAGGAGGCAAATACACTCTTCACAGAAAACGTCCAAGAATGGTAAAAGAGTTTAGAGATGCTGCTTTTAGCCTAGAAGAAGGAGAAATATCGACACCTTTTAAAACAGATTTTGGATGGCATATTTTAACAGTGGATAAAATTAGGGGTCAACAAGTAGATGTGCGCCATATTTTATTGACAACAAAAGTTGATCCTCTTCAGTTGGAAGAATCCAAAAAAAATTTAGATTCTATTCGAAAACGCATTGTGGATGAAGAGCTAACTTTTAGAAATGCTGCTTATAATTTTTCTAACGACAAAAAAACAAGAAATAGTGGAGGTGTTCTAATTAATCCTGTTACTGGTGACACACGTTTTGAACTGACAAAAATGGATCCTCTTTTGTATAATCAGGTTAACAAACTTAAGGATGGAGAAATTTCCATGCCTTTGTTAGAAGAAGATCGATCGGGTTCAAAAAAATACAAAATTATTAAGATCACCAATCGATATGAAGAACATATTGCTGATTATTCACAAGATTATATTCGAATAAAAGAACTTGCCTTAAAAGACAAACAATTAAAAGCCATTACTAAATGGACAAAAGAAAAAATAGAAGATACCTACGTCAGCATAAATAAGGATTACAAAAACTGTGTTTTCTCAAACAATTGGTCGAAAAAATAAAGAATCTTTATTTAAAATATTTTAGAGGAACCCAAAGCATACCGAAACATTCTCCCCCTTCTTTATGAATGTTTTTGTGGTGTATTTTATGTGCTCTCCTTAAACCTTTAGCATATTTAGAATTTGAAGATCTGAAAATTTTAAAACGTTGGTGGATAAAAATATCGTGTACAATGAAATAAGTCATCCCATATGTGAAAATCCCGATTGCCATCGGTAATCCAGCCCAAAAGCCGTACTCACCCCAAAGGATTACCAATGCCATACTTACTACAGCATAGAAAATAAAAAACAAATCATTGCGTTCAAACCATGAGCTGTGGTCTTTTTTATGATGATCTTTGTGAAGACTCCACAAAAAACCATGCATGATATATTTATGAGAAAACCAAGCCATGAATTCCATAACAAGGAAAGTAGTAAGGTATATTAAGATCCAAAAGAAAGTACTCATTTTACAGGAAATTAAAATGGTAATTTAAATAAGATTGAGCCAATACACTTACTTTCTCGTAGTTAGGGACACGTATACGAGACTCCTTAATGTGACTAGATGGAATTCGTTTGAGTTTTTTAAGTAATTTATTATAGTACTTATAAGCAGTATATACTCCGAACCTAGCTTCTTTGGGCAAATCAAGAATCCCCTTATAGCTTGCTTTGAAATCAGCTTCAATTTCATTGATTATTTTTAATTTTGTTTTTTCATCGAAGTCTTTTAAATCAATCTCAGGAAAATAAGATCGCTCCAAACCTTCTTGATCTGCTTTTAAATCTCTTAAGAAATTAACCTTTTGAAAAGCAGATCCTAGGGCCATTGCGGAATCTTTTAGAGTTTCGTATTTTTCTTGATTACCTTGAACAAAAACCTTTAAACACATCAGTCCTACAACGTCCGCAGATCCATAAATATATTCTTTGTAATCCTCTTGTTTGAGGTAATTTTTTTTGTGTAAATCCCAACGCATACTTTTTAGAAAAGCTTTTACATGTTCTAGGTCGAGTTCATGAAGATAAAAGGTTTCTTGAAATGAATTGAGAATTGGATTTAAACTTATTTTATGTTCCAAGGCGTGATACAAATCACTTTCAAAACGATTCAACAACTCTTCTTTATCATGAGAATGAAAACTATCGACAATTTCATCTGCAAAACGAACAAAGCCATATATATTATAAATGTCTTTTCGAATAGTAATATCCAACATTTTTGTTGCCAAAGAAAAGGAAGTACTGTACGAAACAGTGATAAGCTTACTACACTCATTAGAAACACGATCAAATAAAACTTTCATTTCTTTCTTTTAATTTGCAAAAAATAGTTTGGTTTCAAAGTGCTATATGTACTCTGAATAAAATCAAATTTACATAAAATTAAGCAAAAACTTTGGGTGAAAGGAAGCGAAATTTAAATTCATCAAGCCCTTCAAATACATTAATATTTGCGGGTAGCTTATCTTGGTTTATGCTGAGAGTTCTGGGCCCAAACATGGATAAGCGAGAATTACTTATGGTTAAAATTTCCTTTTCAAAATTCAAAATAAAATCATCCATTTTGTTTTGATTGGGTTCTACGGTGCAAAAAGTAACAAAGTGAATATTTGAACTGAATGATAATATTGTTGTTAAGCTTTCACTTAGAACAGATTGTCCTAAGAAAATCGTTTTGTAACCTTTCGATAGTATTAATTGATTTAAAAACAAAATACTTAATTCATGAATTTCATTTTCGGGTAAAAACAAAACAAAACACGGATCATTCGGATGATAGTCATGGTTAAATTGAACAATTTCTGTTTGGACGTGTATTTTTTGTTTGATAAGGTTTGTAATGAAATGTTCGTGTGAAGGACTTATCGCATTGGTTTGCCATAATATGCCCAATTCATTCATTAATACTGCAAAAACATTCATGTAGATAAATTCGAAATCTTTTTTTTGAATCAACTCTTTAAAAGTTAGGTCAAACAAACCAGTATCAAAATTTACCATCGATAATTTAAGTGCATTGATCGAAATTTCTTCTGAGTTAGATTTTAATGCAACATTACGCACCAATTCAGGGATTTCTGACTCATCATATCCTGCAATCTTTGAGATTTTCAATCCATGGTTGTATAAGAGTGTAATGTTTAATAATTTTCTTAGGCTATCGAGAGAATACCTGCGAATGTTAGTTTGAGTCCTTTCAGGAGATAATAAATTATATCTCTTTTCCCAAATACGAATTGTATGGGCTTTAATACCTGAAATATTTTCAAGATTTTTTATACTAAAACTACTCTTAATTCTATCCATTAGTTTAATCTTAAATGATAAAACTTAAACAAAATTACAAAATAAAATTTAAAGAGATGAAAATGAATGAATAAAAAGTTTGAGTGCGCACGAGAAGACTCGAACTTCCACGGGAAAAATCCCACTAGCCCCTCAAGCTAGCGCGTCTACCAATTCCGCCACGTGCGCTGAAGTGACCTGGCTGGGGCTCGAACCCAGGACCCTCTCCTTAAAAGGGAGATGCTCTACCAACTGAGCTACCAGGTCTTAAAACAATTGTGATCTGGCTGGGGCTCGAACCCAGGACCCTCTCCTTAAAAGGGAGATGCTCTACCAACTGAGCTACCAGATCGTTTTGATATTTTAAGGCTGCAAATATACGTTCAAATATTAATAATTCATATTCTAAATGGCTAAATTTGTTTTTGAATTCTAAAATGATGTTTTGAAGAAAACAATTGTGCTTTTGGGGTATATGGGTAGTGGTAAGTCTAGAGTAGGTAAAGCACTTTCACAATGTGTTGATATTCCATACATCGACCTTGACTCTTATATTGAGATCCAAGAAAAATCTTCTATTGAAAGTATATTTAACAATAACGGTGAGGTGTATTTTAGAAAAAAAGAACGTCATTATTTAGAACAGCTTTTTTTGCAAAAAGACCCTGTTATTTTAGCTCTAGGTGGAGGAACACCTTGTTATTATGATACAATGGATTTCATTGTAAATTCTGAAGTAATAAGTTTTTATTTAAAAGCAAGAATTAATACACTAGTATCCCGTTTAGGTATTGAAAAAACACACAGACCGCTTATAAGTCATCTAGAAACTGAAGCAGATTTGAAGGAGTTTATAGGGAAACATTTGTTCGAACGTTTGCCCTTTTATTCTAAAGCTTCCCATATCATCGACGTAGATTTGGAAACCCCCGAAGCACTATCATTAAAAATTATAAAATTAGCTCAGATAAACTCCGTTTGATTCTGAATCCAAAATCACTTGAATATGTTCGTTTATTGAGGTTGAAAGAGAAATTCCTTTATAATCCGCTTTGATCGGATAATTTTTATGATTTCTATTAACTAACACAGCAGTTTTTAGTTGTTTTAAAGGGACTTCAAGTAAATTTTTCGTTGCATAAATCAGGGTACTTCCCGTGTTTAGTACATCATCAACCAAAACTACAGATTGATTTGTGAGGACATTTACATCAACTGAGGTTTTTATTGGTAAATGGGGATTTTTTTTATTGATTTCTAATTGGATGAAATGAATTTCTAAATCAGAAATTTGTTTCAAAAATGAAATGATGCTTTGAGCAAATAGGACACCACTTTTAGCAATTCCTACAACATAAATAACATTGCTATTAAAATTTGCTTCATAAATTTGATATGCAATCCTTCGTGTGCTGTGCTCAATCGTTTTACCGTCTATAATTAGAGTAGCATCTTTTTTCATTTCAAGTCATGTTTTGTATCTCAACAAAGTTATGAAGTTTTTAACTCAAATAACTTTTACGTTTTCTTTTTACTCTAGTAAATTATTAAATAATAGTATTGATATCTTAATCTTCTTGATGATCAATACTTTTCGCATAATCATCCAATTCTCTTCTGTCCTTTTTTGTAGGTCTTCCTTCTCCTTTTTCGCGATAATAATCTTGGGCTAAGTTTTGAAGTTTATTTTGTTCAAAGGCATCTTTGGGAGTCGTATTGAGTCGATAAATATCCACTAATTTTGCACCGACTCGACTTTTGGGAATATCCAACACATTAAGGCTGTGATTAATTTGTTCTTTTCGAATAATAATTTCATCCATTGGAAAAACCTCTCGTGATGGTTTTGCAACTTGATCGTTAACACGAATTAAACCTTTTTTACATGCTTTAGTAGCAATACTTCTTGATTTAAAATATCGGACTGCCCACAAATATTGATCGATTCTCATTCTCTAAAACTACGTTAAATTTCGCTAAAAAATAAAGTAAAATTGTATCTTGCGCACCAAAATTATCTCTATGCTTAATTTTTCAAAACCCTATCTTATTTTAGTTACCCTGATTTTTTTTCTTAGTTCATGTGGCTCAGATGATAACAGAGTAACTGTTGAAATAAACGATTATTCTGAACAACTCGCAATAGATGATGCTTTACTAGTTGATTATTTATCTACACATTTTTATAACAACCAAGATTTCCCAAGATCTGAAAATGAAATTGTATCCATCGAGATTGACACAATTTCTGGTGATAATGCAGATAAAATTCCTCTTATAGATCAAGTTCAACAAATATCTGTTCCTGTAAAGGATGCAAACAATGCAATTATCAATCACACCTTGTATTATATCGTTGCACAGCAAGGATCAGAATTAGAAAGAAAACCTGCCATTGTTGATTCTACTTATGTTGCTTATAAAGGCGAATTACTTTCAGGGTATAAATTTGATGAACGTGTGAGTCCAGTTTGGTTTGATAACGCTTCAGTAGTTAGTGGTTTCAGATATGGTCTCCAACATTTTGCTCCAGGAACTTACTCAGTAAATGAGAGTGGAATCATAAGGTTTCAAGATTTTGGACAAGGAATAATTTTCATGCCATCTGGCATAGGTTATTATGCTTCGGGGTTGGCTACAATTCCTAATTATTCACCCTTAGTTTTTTCGGTATCTGTATATACCACCAATGAATCTGATCATGATAATGATGGTATTTTGTCTAAAAACGAAGACCCTGATAGAGATGGAAATCCATTCAATGATGATACAGATTCAGATGGTATTTTAAATTTCAATGATATTGATGATGATGGTGATGGAATACTTACCTACAATGAATTTGATAAAGACAAAGACGGAGTTGTTGACGACACCGATAACGATGGTACTCCTGATTATTTAGATTCGGATAGTTAAAATAAACTAAATACACTTTTTAATCTTTTCGTGCTATGGGATTTGAACAAAGTATTCAAGTTTTTGTTACGGGGGGAACCTTTGATAAGACATATGATCATATTAAAGGTACTTTAAACTTCCAAAAAACCCATTTACCTCAAATGCTAGTTCGAAGTAAATGCAGTTTGGATATTGATGTAAAAACACTAATGCTTTTGGATAGTTTAGAAATGACCTCTACTCATTTTGAAACCATAATCAAAGCCTGTGAAACCTGTGAGAAAAATAAGATTGTACTAACACACGGTACAGATTGTATGGTTGATACTGCTAAAAAAATAGCTCAAGAAGCAATTGGAATCGAACAAAAAACGATAATACTAACAGGAGCGATGATTCCTTACACTTTTGGAAGTTCTTCTGATGGTTTTTTTAATTTAGGTTCTGCAATGGCTTATGTAAGAGTTCTTGATCCAGGGGTTTATATTGCAATGAATGGTATGCTTTTTAATTGGAATGAGGTTCAAAAAAATAAAGCGAAAGGCTTCTTTGAACAAATCAAAGTTATTAAATCTGATAAAAAAAATTAGTTTTCATCTGAAGACTTAGATTTAAATTTATAAGAAGCACTCAGTATAACCTGGTCGGGGCGTGTATTGATTTGTCCTTGATTTATCCCATTAATGCCAATTAAAATGAGGTCATTGTTTGTAAAACCTCGTTCGTATCGAATATCCAGTCCAAATCTTCCTAGAGAAAGACGGGTACCGATTTGAGCACCAACAGTTAAATGATCTTTAATTTTTGTTGGGGAAATTCCTTTGACTTCCTTATCTAATATATATTGAAAACTTGGACCAATAAAAACACTCAGTGGTCCAAGTATTTTATAACCCAAAAGTACGGGTATCTCTAATTTACTTAAACCAACATTTAAATTCTCAACACTGCTATTGATTTTAGTAAATTGAATCTCAGGTCTGATGTAAAAAACTACAAGATTTAAATTCCCATAAAATCCAACATGATATCCTGTTTCTGATCCATCAGAATTTATTGTATTGTTAATGCTTTCTGATTTCAACTCACCCAATGAATCGTAGTTTAATCCTGCTTTAATACCAAATTCAAACTGCGCCTGAAGAAATAATGATGCAGAAAGAAAAAAAACAATTGAGGTTAAGATTTTAATAAGCCTAGAGGACATTTTTTTATTTGCGTTCCATTACTTTTTTTACAGCTGCCACAACAGCATCTTTGTTCAATCCATATTTTTCCATTAATTGAGCTGGAGTTCCGGATTCACCAAAAGTATCTTTAGTCGCTACAAATTCTTGAGGGGTTGGATGGTTTAGAGCTAGAACACCTGCAATACTTTCTCCTAGTCCTCCAAGGTAGTTGTGTTCTTCTGCAGATACAATACATTTGGTTTTTGCTACAGACTTTAAAATAATAGCTTCATCAAGAGGTTTTATAGTATGAATATCGATTACTTCAGCACTAATGCCTTGTTCATGAAGTGTTTTTGCTGCTTCTAGTGCCTCCCATACTAGATGTCCAGTTGCAACAATAGTAACATCTTTTCCTTCTTGGAGAAGGATTCCTTTCCCAACCTCAAATTTCTGATCAACTGCAGTGAAATTTGCTACAGATGGTCTTCCAAATCTAAGATAAACCGGGCCTTCGAATTCAGCTATGGCAATTGTTGCAGCTTTGGTTTGGTTGTAATCACAAGTATTGATAACGGTCATACCTGGAAGCATTTTCATTAAACCGATATCTTCTAAAATTTGATGTGTTGCTCCATCTTCACCCAAAGTTACCCCTGCATGTGAAGCACATATTTTAACATTCTTATCTGAATATGCAACTGACTGGCGAATTTGATCGTAAACCCTTCCTGTTGAGAAATTTGCAAAAGTTCCTGTAAAAGGAATTTTACCTCCAACTGTTAAACCTGCTGCTATTCCAATCATGTTTGCTTCTGCAATTCCAACTTGAAAAAAGCGTTCGGGATTCTCTTTTATAAATTGATTCATTTTAAGAGATCCAATCAGATCTGCACAAAGCGCAACTACGTTAGGGTTTATTCTTCCAAGTTCTGTGAGTCCATCACCAAATCCTGAGCGAGTATCTTTTGAGCCTTGATTGATATATTCTTTCATAATAATTTCTTTGGTATTCCCGCAATGCAGGATTTAATAATCTCCTAATGTTTCTCGATTTTGGGCTAAGGCTTTTTCTAGCTGTTCATCATTTGGTGCTTTTCCATGCCAAGCATGGGTGTTCATCATAAAGTCAACACCATTACCCATTTCGGTTTTCAATAAAATACAAATTGGCTTACCCTTTCCCGTCATCGATTTTGCTTTTTTGAGAGTATCGATAATTTCTGTAAGATTGTTTCCTTTTTCTACAGTCAGGACATCCCATCCAAAAGCAATAAATTTAGAGGATAAATCTCCCATGGGCATTACTTCATCTGTAGGTCCGTCAATTTGTTTTTCGTTCAAATCTATTGTTGCAATGAGGTTATCCACTTTTTTACCTGATGCATACATAATCGCTTCCCAATTCTGACCTTCTTGAAGTTCACCATCACCCAGTAAAGCGAAAACTAAATGTCGATCATTGTTTAGTTTTTTGGTTTGCGCTGTACCTATTGCAACAGATAGTCCTTGGCCAAGAGAACCAGAAGCCATACGAATACCTGGTAAACCTTCATGTGTTGTTGGGTGCCCTTGTAATCTTGAATTGATTAGTCGAAAAGTATTGAGTTCTTCAACAGGAAAATATCCTCTATGAGCTAAAACACTATAAAAGACCGGTGAAATATGACCATTGGAAAGAAAAAATACATCTTCGTTAATGCCATCCATATCGAATCCTTCCTTCAATTCCATGATTTCATTGTATAGGCTAACTAAAAATTCTGTACACCCTAAAGAACCTCCTGGGTGGCCCGAATTTACTTTGTGAACCATTCTCAAGATATCTCTTCTTACTTGAGAAACGGTTTGTTTTAATGTTGTTTGTGTTTGCATGAATGTGAATAATATGTAACACAAAAATACAGCTTTGTTGTGCTTGTACAAACTTCTGGAGAATACTTATTAACGTCTTCTTTAACATTTTTGTAAAAGCCACAATCAGTAGGGTCAAGTTCGTTATATTTGGCAATATTTTTTAATTATGAATTTTGAACGTATCGCAAATGATCCTCAAAGTAAAGCACGAGCAGGTTCAATTACAACCGACCATGGTATTATTGAAACTCCTATTTTTATGCCAGTTGGTACTGCGGCTACGGTAAAAGGTGTTCACCAAAGGGAATTAGAGCAGGAAATAAATCCTGATATTATCCTGGGGAATACCTATCATCTATATTTGCGCCCAAAGACAGAAATTATTGAACAAGCTGGAGGGCTTCATAAGTTTATGAATTGGAAACGTCCAATTTTGACTGATTCAGGGGGATATCAAGTATATTCATTATCAGCAAACAGGAAAATCAAAGAAGAGGGAGTCAAATTCAAATCTCATATAGATGGATCCCTTCACTTTTTTACTCCAGAGAACGTGATAGATATCCAACGTAAAATTGGAGCAGATATTATCATGGCATTTGATGAGTGTACTCCATATCCCTGTGATTATCGATATGCAAAGGCTTCTATGAATATGACCCACAGATGGCTTGAACGTTGTCTAATTCAAAACACGAAAAGCCCCTTTTTGTACAATTATTCACAAACTTTTTTCCCAATAGTTCAAGGAAGTGTTTATAAAGATTTGAGAAAACAATCTGCAGAATATATTGCCAGTAAAGATGCAGATGGAAATGCCATTGGGGGTCTTTCTGTTGGAGAACCAGCTGAGGAAATGTATGCAATGACTGAGGTGGTTTGTGATATTTTACCCGAAGATAAACCTCGATATTTAATGGGAGTAGGAACACCAATCAATTTACTAGAAAATGTAGCTTTAGGAGTAGATATGTTTGATTGTGTTATGCCAACTCGTAACGCCAGAAATGGAATGTTGTTTTCAGCCCATGGAACAATTAACATCAAAAATAAAAAATGGGAAAATGATTTTTCTTCAATTGATGAATCGGGATATACTTTTGTTGATACAGAATATTCAAAGGCTTATCTTAGACATTTGTTTAAAGTAAATGAAATGTTAGGAAAGCAAATTGCAACAATTCATAACTTAGGGTTTTATTTATGGTTGATGCGGGAGGCAAGAAAAAGAATCATTGCTGGAGACTTTTATAGTTGGAAAGAACAAATGGTAATAAATATGGATAAACGTTTATAATTTTGTTAAAAAAAATTGATCTCTACATAATTAAAAGATATTTAGCAACATTCTTTGTAATGCTGCTTTTATTTATTCCCATAGGAATAATGGTTGATGTAGCTGAAAAAATAGATAAATTCAAAGAAAAAGAAGTCCCTTTAGACGCAATCATTGATTATTATTTCGACTTCATGTGGTATTTTGGGAACTTACTTTATCCTATATTTTTGTTTTTGGCAATTATATGGTTTACTTCTAAGTTGGCAAACAACTCTGAGATTATAGCCATCTTGAGTTCTGGGATTTCTTTTAATCGATATTTAAGACCCTTCATTGTGGCAGCTGCCTTTGTCTCTTTTTTAGCTTTTTTAGCAGGCATGTTTATTGTTCCAAAGGCCAGTAAAGGATTCAATGAATTTACATATAAATATATCAGCCGTACAAACAATGATCGGGTTACTTCAAACTTATATAAGCAAATCAATGATAATGAATTTATTTATGTAAGCGGTTACAACCAAACTCGAAAAAGAGCAACCGATTTTACCCTTGAACATTTTGATGGAGAAGAAATGAAATTCAAAATATTTTCCCAAACCATTCGTTGGGTAGAGAAGGATTCTGTTTTCCGTTTAATTAATTACCGAAAACGTACTTTTTTGGAAAACAATGAATTATATGAACAACAAAATTTAAAGGACACCCTGTTTGATTTTGAAATTCAAGATCTCACTCCATTAAATTATAAGGCTGAAACACTTTCATTGAAAAAACTCAATGAATTTATTTCAGAAGAAGAACGGAGCGGCTCACCATTGATCGATATTCATTTATTGGTTAGACATAAACGTTATAGTATTCCACTATCAGTATTTATTTTAACAATTATTGCTGTAGCTGTTTCCTCTTTCAAAAGAAGAGGGGGGATGGGAGTAAATCTAGCCTTTGGTATCATAGCCGGTTTCACTTTTATTTTTTTCGATAAAATTTTTGGAGTTTTGGTCGACAAAACTGATTTATCTCCAGCCATTGGAGCATGGTTACCTTTAGGAATTTTTGGAATATTAGGAATTGTATTATTGTCATATGCCAAACGCTAGATTTAAAAGCCTTTTACACCTGCATTTTTTGGTTTTTATTTGGGGATTTACCTCCATTTTAGGGGCTTTAATGAATAAAAGTCCTTTTGAAATCGTTTGGTTTCGAGTAGTAATTGCTTCTAGTTTGATTGCAGTATATTTTCTTTTTTTTAAAAGAAAATTATTTAAAGTTCCTCTCAAAGCTCTAGTTTATTTTGCTTTTGGAGGTTTATTGATATCGGTACATTGGATTTTATTTTTTCATGCAATTAAAATATCTTCAGTATCCGTGACCCTTTCTGTTTTATCCTCGGCTTCTTTGATGACTTCATTTTTGGAACCCCTTTTTTACAAAAGAAAAATTAGAATATATGAACTGTTTTTTGGGGTATTTGTTGTAATTGGATTAAGTATGATTTTTAAAGCAGAACAAGATTCATCAATCGGTATTTATGTGGCATTATTATCGACATTACTTTCTGTTTTGTTTACCCTACTCAATGGAAAATTGATTGAGCATTACCAGGCAACTTCAATATCATTTTATCAATTATTGAGTGGAAGCTTTTTTTTGAGTATCTGGTTAATTTTTATTTTGGACATTCCTACGGACTTTTTTGTTCTTAAAGGGTATGATCCTCTGTGGATATTTCTTTTGGCTTCTGTTTGTACTGCTTATGCGTTTATTGCTTCTGTAGAAATCATGAAACAGCTATCGCCATACACCATAATGATTTCATTGAACATGGAGCCTGTTTACGCAATTTTGTTTTCTATCTATATTTTTGGTGAAAAAGAAATTATGAGTGTAAACTTTTATTTTGGAGTATTGATAATTCTTGTTTCTGTACTTGGAAATGGAATTTATAAAGCACGTAAATTAAAAAAGACTAATTAAATAATTAAAAATTTATATTTTTACCCTCAACAAAATATTATGGAATATTTAGATTTTGAACTTCCGATTAAAGACATTATGGAACAACTCGATAAATGTAAAATTATTGGAAATGAAAGCGAGATTGATGTAACAGACACTTGTGATCAGTTAAAAAATAAATTACTCACTACAAAAAAAGAAATATACGGTAATTTAAGTGCATGGCAACGAGTACAATTGTCTCGTCATCCATCTAGACCTTACACCTTGGACTACATCAAGGCAATTTGTGGAGACACATTTTTAGAATTGCATGGAGATCGAAATGTCAAAGATGATAAGGCAATGATTGGAGGTCTGGGTAAAATAGGGAACCAGTCTTTCATGTTTATTGGAACTCAAAAAGGATATAATACCGCGACTCGAAAACATAGAAATTTTGGAATGGCAAATCCAGAGGGATATCGAAAAGCACTTCGCTTGATGAAATCAGCCGAAAAATTTGGAATACCAATCGTAACCTTAATAGATACTCCTGGAGCATACCCTGGACTTGAAGCAGAGGAGCGAGGTCAAGGAGAAGCAATTGCCCGTAATATTTATGAAATGCTTTCCATAAAGGTTCCAATTATAACTGTAATTATTGGAGAAGGTGCATCGGGAGGAGCACTCGGTATTGGCGTTGGAGATCGTGTATTTATGCTCGAAAACACCTGGTACTCTGTGATTTCTCCAGAATCTTGTTCTTCCATTTTATGGAGGAGTTGGGAATATAAAGAGCAAGCCGCAGATTCACTTAAGTTGACTGCAACTGATATGAAGAAGGCCAAGTTAATCGATAAAATTATAAAAGAACCTCTTGGTGGAGCTCATTTTGATCGTGAACAAGTATTTAATTCAGTTCAGGATGAAGTTCTAAAAACTTTTAAAGTTTTGGATAAGTTAGAACCACTTGAATTGATAAACGCTCGAAGGGCTAAGTTCAATGATATGGGTGTATTCAAAGATTAATTTTAGCTTATCAACAAAAATAAATAGTTATAAACGGTCTTTTGTTTAAACTTGGGGTATATCTGAGCTTGTTTTACACCAAAGAATCCTAGTATTTTGACTAATTTCGATTAATGGAAAAAAGAAAGCCAATTATTGCTCCAGCCGCAACATCTGGAAACCTTGTTAATCTTGAAAGAGGAAAAATTCCACCACAAGCTATTGACTTAGAAGAGGCTGTTATAGGAGCTATGCTTATTGATAAAAAAGGAGTTGATGAGGTTATTGACATTCTCCAACCTGAGGCATTCTATAAAGAAGCCAATCAACATGTATTTTCTGCAATTTATGAGCTTTTTGAGACTTCTGAACCTATTGATTTATTAACGGTTTCTGCTCGACTACGTAAAATGGGCTTACTCGAAAAAGTTGGAGGAGACTTTTATTTAGTCCAGCTTTCTAAAAAGGTTTCTACTTCTGCCCATATAGAATTTCATGCTCGAATTATTTTACAAAAATATATTCAAAGAAGTTTAATCAAAATTTCAAACGAAATAATAGATAATGCTTACAAAGAATCTATTGATGTTTTTGATTTACTTGATGAGGCAGAATCTAAGCTTTATGATGTAACCCAAGGAAACATAAAGAAATCATCAGAATCAGCCCAAAACTTAGTTATTCAAGCCAAAAAACGCATTGAGGACATAGCCAAACGCGATGGACTCAGTGGAGTTGCTACTGGTTTTGAGAAGTTAGATGCTTTAACTTCGGGTTGGCAGCCTTCAGATTTAATTATTATTGCAGCTCGACCTGGTATGGGAAAAACTGCTTTAACCTTATCTATGGCTAGAAACATTGCTGTGACTAAAAACATTCCTGTAGCTTTTTTCTCTCTTGAAATGTCATCAGTACAATTGATTACTCGATTGATTTCCTCAGAAACGGGACTTTCTTCAGAAAAATTAAGAACAGGGAAACTAGCCAGTCATGAGTGGGAGCAATTGAATGTTAAAGTTGGTGACCTAGAACAAGCTCCATTATTTATCGACGACACGCCTTCCTTATCTATTTTTGATTTACGTGCAAAAGCAAGACGTTTATCTTCTCAGCATGGAATTAAATTAATTATAGTTGACTATTTGCAATTGATGACTGCAGGAACATCAAATAAATCAGGGAACCGAGAGCAAGAAATTTCAACAATTTCAAGAAATTTAAAAGCACTTGCAAAAGAATTGGATATTCCAGTGATTGCACTTTCTCAACTTTCAAGAGCAGTAGAAACTCGAGGAGGAACCAAGAGACCACTACTTTCTGACCTCAGAGAATCGGGAGCTATAGAACAAGATGCCGATATCGTATCATTTATCTATAGACCTGAATATTACGGTATCGATGAGTGGGATGATGATGAAAGAACATCTTCTGAAGGACAGGCCGAGTTTATTGTAGCAAAACATCGTAATGGAGGTTTGGATAATATACGTCTCAAATTTATTGGACATCTCGGTAAATTTGATAATCTAGAGAACTTTGAATCTCCATTTGAGTTTCAATCCAAAATGAATGAAGCCCCTATTAATCCTTCTTCCCTTCCAGATCTTAATGATGCCTTTGGAGAAGAAGACGATGATATGCCTTTTTAGTTTGAATAAGTTTCCAGTTGAAATTAGATAAAAAAAAATCAGCTTTACGCTGATTTTTTTTGAGTACTTAAGAATGAATAATTATTTGATTTTATCAACTACAGCTTTGAACGCATCGGGGTGGTTCATTGCCAAATCGGCCAAAACCTTTCGGTTCAATTCGATTTCATTGGCTTTTACTTTACCCATAAACTGACTGTAAGACATCCCATGAAGACGGGCTGCAGCATTGATACGAGTAATCCAAAGAGATCTAAAATTTCTCTTGTTGGTTTTTCTATCGCGGTAAGCATAAAGCATTGCTTTGTCTACTGCGTTTTTGGCTACCGTCCATACATTTTTACGGCGACCGAAATATCCTTTCGCTTGTTTAAGGACTTTTTTTCTGCGTGCTCTTTTGGCAACTGCGTTTACTGATCTTGGCATAATTTTTCTTTTTTGTTAAAGGCGGTAGGATTAGCTACACTTTTGTTTATTGCCCATAACAGGGTTTACATTTATTTGAACCTAAGCTATACATTACTCTAAACGTAATTGTTGCTTGATACTTTTCACATCGTTTTCATGGACCAAACCGGAGTGTGTCAATTTAAGTTTTCGCTTCTTTGACTTCTTCGTTAAGATATGGCTCTTAAACGCATGCTTTCTTTTGATTTTTCCAGTTCCGGTAAGCTTGAAACGCTTTTTGGCACTGGATTTAGTTTTCATTTTAGGCATTCTAGTTTATATTTAATTAGTACTCTCTTTTATTTTTTCTTAGGGCTGATAAACATGATCATTCTTTTTCCTTCTAACTTGGGAAGTTGTTCTACTTTTCCGAGTTCCTCTAAATCTTGTGCTAAACGAAGAAGTAAAATTTGTCCTTGCTCCTTAAATACAATTGACCTTCCTTTAAAAAATACAAAAGCCTTTAACTTAGCTCCATCTTTGAGAAACTTTTCAGCATGTTTCTTTTTAAAATCATAATCATGTTCGTCGGTTTGTGGACCAAAACGAATTTCTTTAATGGTAACTTTAGTTGCTTTTGACTTGAGCGCCTTGTCTCTTTTCTTTTGCTCGTATAAAAACTTTTTATATTCAAGAATTTTACAAACAGGAGGGTTGGCATTAGGAGATATTTCAACCAAATCCAATTCAAGTTCACTGGCCAATTGAAGTGCTTTACTTAGGCTATATACACCTACCTCAACATTATCTCCGACGAGACGAAGTTCTTTTGCTGTGATTTTTTGATTGATCCTGTGTGGGTCAACTTTGATTACACGTCCTGGGCGATTGCTCCTTTTTCTCCGTATTGCTATGACTTTCTTTTTTTAGTTAAACTTTAAAATTCGAAACAGTTTTTGCTATTTCTACACTTATGTTATCAATGAAGGAAGCAATACTAACGCTTCCTTGATCCCCTTTTTTCCTATCTCGAACTGAAACAGTTCCATCAACGGCTTCTTTTTCACCTACAATGAGCATGTAAGGGAATTTGTTCAATTGAGCTTCGCGGATTTTTTTTCCAATGGTCTCATTTCTATTGTCCACGAGGGCGCGAATTTCGTGATTTTCCAGTTCATTTGAAACTTTTTCAGCGTATTTTTCATATTTCTTACTTACAGATAAGATAATTACCTGTTCTGGAGTCAACCAAAGTGGGAAATTACCGCCTGTGTGTTCCAATAAAATTGCAACAAAACGTTCCAAACTTCCGAATGGTGCTCTATGAATCATTACAGGTCTATGTAGTTCATTATCACTACCCTTATAAGTTAATTCAAAACGTTCTGGAAGGTTGTAATCCACTTGAATTGTCCCCAGTTGCCATTTTCTTCCCAAAGCATCTTTAACCATAAAATCCAATTTTGGACCATAAAAAGCTGCTTCACCATATTCAATTATATAATTAAGATTTTTTTCAGTTGCTGCATTGATGATTGCATCTTCTGCCAGATCCCAATTCTTTTCTGCTCCAATATATTTTTCAGGCTTGTTTGGATCACGAAGCGAAACTTGTGCTGTAAAATCCTCAAATCCTAGGGAGCTGAAAACATAGAGAACTAGGTCTATAACCCTTTTAAATTCTTCATCCAATTGACTGGGCATGCAGAAGATATGAGCGTCGTCTTGAGTGAAACCACGGACCCTGGTAAGTCCATGAAGCTCCCCACTTTGTTCATAGCGATATACAGTTCCGAATTCTGCGTATCGCTTTGGAAGATCCTTATAACTCCATTGTCGAGCGTTATATATTTCGCAATGATGCGGACAATTCATCGGTTTTAATAAAAAAGTTTCACCTTCTGCTGGTGTTTCTATCGGTTGAAAGCTATCTGCTCCATATTTTTCAAAATGACCAGAAGTCATATAAAGTTCTTTGTTACCAATGTGGGGTGATATCACCTGTTCATAACCCGCTTTCTTTTGTGCTGCTTTCAAAAAATCCTCTAAACGTTCTCTGAGTGCTGCTCCCTTGGGAAGCCATAAAGGTAAACCTTGACCAACTTTTTGAGAAAAAGTAAAAAGTTCGAGCTCTTTTCCAAGTTTCCTGTGGTCTCTTTTTTTTGCTTCTTCAAGAAGTTCAAGATAAGATGTAAGTTCTTTTTGTTTTGGAAAAGATATTCCATAAATCCGAGTAAGTTGTGGTTTGGATTCATCACCTCTCCAGTATGCACCAGCAACACTCAATAATTTAACGGCCTTAATAAATCCAGTGTTCGGAAGATGTCCACCTCTGCATAAATCAGTAAAATCAGCATGATCACAAAAAGTAATGGTTCCATCTTCTAAGTTTTCGATCAACTCAACTTTAAAAGGATTATTTTCTTTTTTATAAAAAGACAAAGCCTCTGCTTTGGAACAGGAGCGCATTTTAAACTCAAATTTTTGGCGACTAAAAGTTAAAAATTGTCCTTCAAGCTTTTGTAGGTCTTTTTCTGAAAATGAAGCCTCACCAAAATCTACATCATAATAAAATCCATTTTCAATTGCTGGACCAATAGTAAGTTTCGCTTGAGGATATAATGCTAAAATCGATTGAGCTAAAACATGAGCTGAAGAATGCCAAAAAGCCGCCTTTCCTTCATCATCATTCCATGTGAATAGCTTTAAAGCTCCACTTTCTGTAAGAACTGTGCTTGCTTCAACAATGCTATCATTAAAAAGTGCTGAAAGTACATTCCGAGCTAACCCCTCGCTGATGTCTTTAGCTACATCTAAAACGGTTAGTTTGTTTTCAAATTCACGAACAGATCCATCTGGAAGCGTAATTGCAATCATATATTAATTTATAAGCTGCAAAGATAATGAGTTGGAGTTCTCAAAACAACAACCAGTATCATTAATCCTGTTTTTTTTTCTTTTCATCCAAGAGTCCTCCAACTAAAGTAGAAATTCCAATAAAACCAAAAGCTATTGCAAGGAAAAATAGTATTAACCCAACCATAAGAACAGGCCAATACATTGGATGCCCCGAATTTTTAAAGGCTTGCATAATGATAACTGGAGCTACAAAACAAATTCCTATTCCCCAAAAAACTTTCTTAAACCCTTTGATTACTTTTTTTTTATTCATCTGGAGTTAAATTGATCTATTGCTTTACGAATATTTTTATGCTCATTCAGAAGTGAAGAAGCAACTTCAAGGGAAACCGATAGTTGTTCTTGTATGATTTTAATAGCTCGTTTTTTTAACTTGGCATTGCTCATTTGCATGTCAACCATTTTGTTTCCGCGAACATGCCCTAGGCGAACCATGGTAACTGTAGAAATCATGTTTAAAATCATTTTTTGAGCTGTTCCAGCTTTCATTCGTGAAGATCCCGTTATGAATTCTGCCCCAACAATTACTTCAACAGGAAAATCGGATACTGCTGCTAAGGGACTGTTTTCATTACAACAAATACAAGCGGTGGGGATATTGTTTTTTTGAGCTTCTCGAAGAGCTTCAATGACATAAGGCGTGGTTCCAGAAGCTGCTATTCCAACAATAATGTCATTTGCTGAAACTTTGAAATTTTTTAAGTCAATCCATCCTTGATCTGTATTGTCTTCTGCATTTTCAACGGCTTTATAAACTGCTGCTTTTCCTCCTGCAATGATTCCAATAACTTGCTCTGGATGACTACCAAAAGTTGGAGGACACTCTGATGCATCTAAAATTCCGAGTCGGCCACTAGTTCCAGCTCCAATATAGAACAAACGCCCACCTTCTTGAAGTTGAATTACTGTTTTGGTAATTAACCGTTCTACTTGAGGTAAAACATTATGTACGGCTGTAGAAACCTTTTGATCCTCTTGGTGAATGCCATTCAATAATTCTTGAATGGATTTATCTTCCAGAGCGTCATGTAGAGAATCTTGTTCTGTTATTTTTATAAAATCCATTAATTAAAAATAGGATATATTTTTAGAACAATCCAAAAAAAAACTCCACATTGTGGAGTTTTTGAAAATTAAGAAAGTTTTTTGTCTAGATTTTCCTTGAGAGCTCCAAGAAACCCTTGGGTGGTAAGATAATCTGTTTCTCTTAAGGCAATTCCGTGAATAAGAATTGCTAAATCTTTAGTCATCTTTCCACTTTCAACTGTCTCTATACATATTTCTTCTAGGGTAGTACAGAAATCGATTAATTCTTGATTGTTGTCTAGTTTTCCGCGATGCGCTAGTCCACGTGTCCATGCAAAAATAGAAGCGATTGGGTTTGTCGAAGTTTCTTTTCCATTTTGGTGTTGTCTATAGTGACGAGTTACTGTACCATGAGCAGCTTCTGCTTCCATAGTCTTTCCGTCAGGAGTAACTAGTGTAGAGGTCATTAATCCTAGAGATCCAAAACCTTGAGCAACTGTATCGGATTGAACATCTCCATCATAATTTTTACATGCCCATACAAATCCTCCGTTCCATTTCATTGCGGCTGCAACCATGTCATCGATTAGACGGTGTTCATAAGTAAGCCTTTCAGCTTCAAATCGCTCTTTAAATTCATTGTCAAATACTTCTTGAAAAATATCTTTAAAACGACCGTCATAAGCTTTCATTATGGTATTTTTGGTAGAAAGATACAAAGGCCATCCTTTGTCTAAAGCACGGTTCATACATGAACGAGCAAATCCATAGATTGAACTATCAATATTATACATGCTCATGGCTACCCCATTTTCTTTAAAATTATATACTTCCCATGTTTTGGCTTCACTTCCGTCTTCTGGAGTAAAAGTCATGGTTAGCTTACCTTTTCCTTCAATAACAGTGTCTGTAGCTTTATATTGATCACCAAAAGCATGGCGTCCGATACAGATTGGCTTGGTCCAGCCTTGAACATAGCGAGGTACGTTGCTCATGATAATAGGCTCTCTAAAAACAGTACCTCCAACAATGTTTCGGATTGTACCATTAGGAGAACGATACATTCTGTCTAAATCAAATTCAGTAACTCGATCTTCGTCAGGAGTAATTGTAGCACATTTTACACCAACATTGTATTTTTTTACTGCCTCTGCAGCATCAACTGTTATCTGATCATCGGTTTCATCTCGTTTTTCAATTCCTAAATCATAATAAAGCAATTCAACATCGATGTAGGGCAAAATCAATTGTTCTTTGATAAATTTCCAGATGATACGAGTCATCTCATCACCATCCATTTCTACTACTGGGTTTGCAACTTTTATTTTTGACATAGGATATTTTTAAGGTTTTATCTTGAAATGGAATACACAAGATAAAGAGGTTTAAATTTAATTCACAAAAAAGGTCGCATTAGCGACCTTTATAATTTTATTTGTATTGACGCTCTTTGATACGTGCTTTTTTACCACGTAATTCTCTAAAGTAATAGATGCGAGCTCTTCGAACGCTTCCACGTTTGTTGACTTCTATTTTTTGAAGTGCTGGTAGGTTGATAGGGAAGATACGTTCAACTCCTATTTCTCCAGACATTTTTCTAATGGTGAAGGTTTTAGATAAACCTGTTCCTTTAATTTGAATAACTACACCTCTATAAAACTGGGTTCTTACTTTTTCTCCTTCTCGAATTTCGTAATACACAGTAATGGTGTCTCCAGCAGAGAATTCAGGAAATTCTTTTTTTTCAATGAATTGATCCTGAACAAAATTGATTAATGTTTCCATTATTTTTACTTAAATATTTTTAACAAGCAACATGCACGATTTTCGTCAGAGGTTACATTGCGAGTGCAAAAATACCAAATATTTTATTTTTTATATTCTTTTTTACAATAAAAATTTAAAAAAGTCTTTTTTCAAAAATTGATAACATCCAAACCGCTTTTTTTTATGATATGACAGTCGTCTGTAGCAAAGGTGTAGGGCGTTTTTTGAATTTGATTTCGACGAATTGAAACAAAATCTATTCGCTCAACAATTCCTTTAATATGCGGAATAGAATTATCATTCAGGATGGGGTAGTAGATATCGCTTAAGTTATAATTTTCCAAACGAAGAGTATCTCCATTTGATAATCGTAAACTGTAAAAATCATCTAGAGCAGCACCAGTGACTTCAACTACCTCAGTTTTGAAAATCAAAGTACAGGAAAAATCAGTATTAGAATCATCCTCTGATTGGGAGCAACAAATCAAGAAAAACAGTAGAAGTAGGTAAATGTTTTTCATGAAGTATTAATTTTTTGTTTACTTAGTTTTTTTATTCCTTTTTCAAAAGATCAGGACGTAAAAGCTCTGTTCTTTTCAAAGCTTGTTTTTCTCTCCATTGTTCAACTTTTGGTGTGTTTCCAGAGGTTAGAATAGGAGGAACTTTCCATCCTTTGTAGTTTGCTGGGCGAGTATAAATAGGGGGGGCTAGAAGATTGTCCTGATAACTATCACTTAGGGCAGATGATTCATTTCCCAATACCCCTGGAATCAGTCGAATTATACTGTCACAAAAAACTGCTGCTGCAAGCTCTCCGCCTGATAAAACAAAATCTCCAATGGAAATCTCTCTTGTAATAAAATGATCTCTTACCCGTTGATCTACTCCTTTATAATGACCACAAAGAATAATTATATTTTCCTTTAGAGAACATTCATTTGAAATTTTTTGATTCAACTGTTCTCCGTCAGGAGTCATATAAATAATCTCTTCATATTTACGCTCTTCTTTTAAAATAGATATGCATTTGTCAATAGGTTCAATCATCATTACCATTCCTGCTCCACCTCCAAAAGGGGCATCATCAACTTGCTTGTATTTTGTAGTGGTATAGTCCCTCAAATCATGAAAAAAAACCTCCACTTTTTTACCTTCAATAGCACGTTTTACGATTGAAACTTCGAAAGGACTTTTTAGAAGTTCAGGAAAAAGAGTAATGATATCAATTCGCATGAATCTGTTTTAGAAAACAAAGATGCGATTTTTAATTTTTTTAACAATTAATTTTTGCCGCATTATAAAACAGGTTTATCTTCGAAACGAAATTCGTTCTTTCTCTCCCTTTGGATTTAGATATTCAAGATTTCGAATGTTATTGAAATTATATTGTCTTAAATCATCAATCGTATATAAAGGATTGTCGTTTACCTCAAGAAGAACAGAATCAGGATTTAGTTCGGTCATATAATCGCCAGAATCTAAAACTCTTAAGCCATATTTCAAATTCTTTTTTTCTTTTTCTTCTTTACTGATATTCTGTAATGTCATCCTAAGAAAATTTGTTTGATTGATTATATTTAAAGTAATTACGGTATTGTTGACTTTCCCATTCCTGTAATACTCTACATTGACCTTATCTCCAGGGTGTTTACTTTCTAGATAACCCGTTAAGTCAGAGAAACTTTTGATTTTAATGTCATCTACAACAGTGATGATATCCTCTTCCTTTAAACCAGCTTTTTCTGCACCCATGCCTTTTTGAATATCAATAATGTATACCCCTTCTAAAACATCTAAACCTTCTGAATTTACTAGGTCTGGAGTAACCGGTGTACCAAAAATACCTATCAATCCTTTTTGAACACTTCCATATTCTACAAGGTCTTCAAAAACTTTTCTGGCAATATTACTTGGAACAGCAAAGGAGTAGCCTTGAAATCCACCACTCATTGAGGTGATAGCCGTATTGATTCCTATGAGTTCACCCTTAGTATTAACCAAAGCCCCGCCGCTGTTTCCCATGTTTACTGCTGCATCGGTTTGAATAAATGATTGATTTTTTCGATCTCCTTTATTTAAATCTCTAGATTTTGCACTTATAATTCCAGCAGTTACAGTTGAATTTAAATTAAATGGGTTTCCGATTGCTAGTACCCATTCCCCAATTTTAGCCTGATCAGAATCACCAAAATATAGGTAGGGAAGAGGTTTGTCTGTCTCAATTTTTAAAACAGCGATATCGGTGGTTGGGTCAGTTGCAATTAAAGTAGCTTGAAAACGTTTGTTGTCATTAGTTGTTATTTCCAGAGTTGTTGCATTTTCGATCACATGGTTGTTTGTCATAATATAGCCATCCGGTGATACGATAACCCCTGATCCAGTTCCAACTCGTGGACGACTATCTACTCCTAAGAAATAGTTTAAATATTCATTTCCTGAATCACTTTTAGAGGTGTTCTTTACATGCACTACAGCACCAATACTATTATTAGCTGCAACAATGAAATCTGATGGAGCTACTGAGGTATTGCCAACATTCGCTGAAAAAGTCACAGGGATTATAGGACTAGATTCGTATTCAATGGACTTTGTATTATAAAACGAAATGAATAACATAATCGTAAATCCTGAACTAATTAAGGATACTAAACTGAGTTTTAAGATTGTTTTCATAAGATTTTATTTTGAACCAAAATTATAAAAGTGTTTCCAAGGGCTAAAGTGGTTTAACGTGTTTTTAACATCGATCTTTACCAAAAATATTGCGTAAATTTGTGAAATATATGGAACAGATTTTTTTTAAATATCAAGGAACAGGAAATGATTTTATCTTGATTGATGATCGTTCTAATTTCTTTCCCGAGAAAAATAAATCATTGATTAAACAACTTTGCGATCGAAGATTCGGAATTGGATCAGATGGATTAATTTTATTACAAAATGCCTCTGAAAGTGATTTTAAAATGGTTTATTTCAATGCAAATGGGAGTATCGGTTCTTTATGTGGTAATGGTGCGCGATGTACAGTAGCTTTCGCTAAATATGTTGGATGTATTTCAGATGTTACAAAATTTGAAGCTTCTGATGGACTTCATAATGCACGAATCGAGTCTGATATAATTTCTATAAAAATGCGTGATGTATTTGATGTAAAAAATTTCAATACACATATTTTTTTGGATACTGGCTCACCACATCACGTTCAAATGGTAAAGGATTTGAAACAATACAATGTTTATGCTAATGGAAAACGTATTCGTGAGGGGGAACCTTACAATGAGTCGGGTTCTAATGTAAATTTTGTAGAGCAGATTTCAGAAAATAAATTTGCAATTAGAACATACGAACGTGGGGTTGAAGACGAAACACTTTCATGTGGAACCGGGGCAACAGCAGTTGCTTTAGCGATGCACTTTATTAAAAAAACAACCTCAAACTCAGTTGTTATTCAGGTAGAAGGCGGAACTTTGGAAATTGAATTTGAACCTACACAAAAGGGTTACCAGAATATTTTTCTTTCAGGTCCCGCAGAACAGGTGTATTCAGGAACTTTAAACTTTTAATATTGAATCTATCATTAAATCTTCGATCTTTAGAGCCTGATGATATTAATTTTTTATTGAGGATAGAAAATGATGAAAGTTTGTGGAAATATTCAAATACCACAAAACCCTATTCTAGAGAAGTTTTACAAACTCATATAGAAAATTCAAAAGAAGATTTTTTTACTGCTAAGCAACAGCGTTTTGTTCTGAACGATTTTGAAAGCAATATTTATGGTTTGATCGACTTGTTTGATTACGATCATCAAAATTCTAGAGCATCTATAGGAATTGTAATTGCGAGTGAGTGGAGGAGAAATGGGTTTGCTAAATCTGGTCTAAAATTACTTCAAAAACATGCAGTTGAACAATTAAATTTGAGTCAACTTTATGCCTATGTTGGCATTGATAATATTCCAAGTCGAGCTTTATTTAAAGCAGCGGGCTTTCAAGAAAAACTAATCACAGATAAAATCCTAGTACAAAAAAAGATAAATGCATAGAAAAAGAATAATCAGTTTTATTATCATCATTGGAATGGGTATTGGTTTATATTTTACCTACTCTTTTTATCGAGTATTTTTTAAACCTAATACGGCATTTTCTAACGAAGAATCTTATGTGTTTATTGAAAATGAATCTAGTTTTCAAGATGTTCTAGAAGAACTGGAAGACCTACTCATTTCTATAAATGATTTTAAAATTGCAGCGCAAAAAAAAGGATATGATTTTAGAGTCAAGGGAGGTAAGTATACTTTAAAAAAAGGGTTAAATAACCATGAGATAGTAAATGTTTTAAGAAGTAAAAGTACTCCTGTCAAAGTTATATTCAATAACCAGGAACGTTTAGAAAATTTGGCTGGAAGAGTTGCTCAACAAATTGCTCCTGACAGCTTATCATTATTAAACGCTTTTCGAGATGAAAAATTTCTCCAATCTAATGGTTTTAACAAAAAATCTGCGCTTTCAATGTACCTTCCCAATTCATATGAATTATTTTGGAATTCTAGTGCTGAGGGTTTTAGGGAACGAATGTTGAAAGAGTACAAACGTTTTTGGAATTCAGAACGATTAGAAAAAGCAAAGGCATTGAATCTTAGTCCAATAGAGGTGATTTCTTTGGCCGCTATTGTTCAAAAAGAAACAGCTAAGGTTGATGAGCGTAAAAAAATTGCTGGAGTTTATCTCAACCGTTTGAAAAAACAAATGCATTTGGATGCAGATCCTACTGTGATTTATTCATTAAAAGAAAAATATCAAAATTTTGACACCATCATCAGAAGAGTTTTAAGAAAAGATTTAAAGATAGTTTCTCCTTATAATACATACAAAAATAAAGGAATTCCTCCAGGACCGATTGCCATGCCTGATTTCTCGTCAATAAAAGCTGTTCTAAATCCCGAAACACACAATTATTTATACTTCGTTGCTAACCCAAAACAACCGGGTTATCATATGTTTGCAAATACATATATTACCCATATTCGAAACAGTAAGATTTACTACAGATGGATAAATAGTCAAAGACTATATCGATAAAGGGTCTTTGCTAATAATAAAAATTACTGGGCGCTTGTGCAGGGAAATTTTTAACTTTTTCCAGTGTTTCACTGAATGTGTTTTAATGTACTCAGTTGGAAGCGATAGGTCACAAGCAATACAAATTTCTGTATTTCGATCAAGAGTTGTCATTAAATCAGAGAGTAATTGATCATTTCTGTATGGAGTTTCTATGAAAAGTTGAGGTTGATTGTAGTCAAAAGATTTTTTTTCTAGAATTTTTATTTCTTTTTTTCTTTTTGATTGATCAATAGGTAAATATCCATTGAAAGCAAAATTTTGGCCATTTAACCCCGAACCCATAAGTGCCAATGGGATTGAAGAAGGACCTACCAAAGGTCGGACAGTAATGTTTTTGCGATGAGCCATTTTTACAATTTCTGCTCCTGGATCTGC
Organism: uncultured Flavobacteriaceae bacterium; assembly: GCA_943789305.1. Lineage (GTDB taxonomy): Bacteria > Bacteroidota > Bacteroidia > Flavobacteriales > Flavobacteriaceae > Arcticimaribacter. The sequence continues at coordinate 761,980 of CALSTP010000001.1, forward strand.
AATTCCAGGGCATCCTGCATCAGAAATCACACCCATTGAAATTCCTTCTTTTGCAGGGTCTAGGTAGGTAAGCATTTCTTCGGGGGCTGTGAATTTGTTCAAGGGGTAAAGATGAAGAGTTGTTTGATCTTTTTTTGGATATATCCTTTTGATAAAGCGTCGAGCCTCCTTTTCATTTTCAACTATAAAATGGTTGATGTCCTCAATTACTTTCCTAACCGTTAAAGGAAGTACTTCCATAGGAGCATTCTCACCTAAAGGAGATGGAATTAGATATAGAGTTCCTTGCTTAGAGGGATCATCTATTGTTTCCATGAATCAATAATTTCTTTACAGACTTTTTCGATTTTATTAAAAACAATCTCGAACCCCTGGTTACCAAAATAATAAGGATCTTCAACCTCTTCGTTTGTCAATAACAATTTCACTTTACTTCTTTCTTTTTCTGTTTGTGATAGCTCTAATACATTTTTTAGGTTTTGTCGATCCATTACAAAAATATGGTCAAATGAATCAAAATCTGATCGGGTAAATTGTCTTGCTTGTTGTTTACTAATGTCGATGCCGTGATTCAAAGCGGTTTTGATACTTCTCGGATCAGGGGTACTTCCAATATGGTAACTAGCTGTCCCTGCGGAGTCGACTGTGATAGAAAATTCTTTTGAGAGTTGCTCAAAAATCCCATGAGCTAGGGGAGACCTACAAATATTCCCAAGGCAAACCATAAGAACATTTCCTTTCCCCATCAATCAAAACTTATAAGGTTAGTTTTTGATTGAGATCTTCTACGTACTTCCTGAATTGTTTGTCGGTAAAGGTGAGATTGTCTACTGTTTTACAGGCGTGTAATACAGTTGCATGGTCCCTTTTCCCAATTTGACTTCCAATACTAGCCAAAGATGCTTTGGTGTATTTTTTAGCAAAATACATTGCCAGTTGTCTTGCTTGAACAATGTGGCGTTTTCTTGTTTTTGACTGAAGGGTTTCAACATCCATTTGGAAGTATTCTGATACTACTTTTTGAATGTAATCAATTGAAACTTCTCGTTTGGTGTGCTTGACAAACTTTTCAACAATCTCTTTTGCTAGTTCAATTGTAATTTCTACTTTGTTGAAAGATGATTGTGCAATAAGTGAAATGATAGCTCCTTCAAGTTCTCGTATATTTGATTTAATGTTTTTTGCAACATACTCAATGATCGGTTCCTCAATTACAACTCCATCACGGTAGAGCTTATTCTTTAAAATAGAAATACGAGTTTCAAAATCAGGAGGTTGTAATTCAGCAGATAGGCCCCATTTGAATCTTGAAAGTAAACGTTGCTCAATATCCTGCATGTCAACAGGCGCTTTATCCGAAGTCAGAATTACCTGCTTCCCGTTTTGATGTAAATGATTGAATATGTGAAAAAATACATCTTGAGTTCCAGTTTTTCCTGAAAGGAACTGTACATCATCAATAATTAAGACATCGATAATTTGATAAAAATGAATAAAATCATTTCTATTATTTTTCTTGACTGATTCAATGTACTGTTGAGTAAATTTTTCAGCTGAAATATAAAGTACTGTTTTGTCTGCGTATTTTTCTTTTATTTGAACACCTATAGCGTGAGCTAAGTGTGTTTTGCCTAAACCTACATTACCAAAAATAAGTAGTGGATTGAAAGAGGTGCCTCCGGGTTTATTTGCAACTGCAAACCCAGCAGATCTTGCTAGACGATTTGAATCCCCTTCAAGGAAATTGTGAAAGTTATAATTAGGGTTCAGTTGAGATTCAATTTGTAAGTTTCGAATACCTGGAATAATAAAAGGATTCTTCAATTCTGAACTCAAAGTACTCATGGGTGCTTCAACATTTTGTGCCGACACTTGCGATTGTTGAGAACTTGGAATACTTTCTGTGAAGGGTTGTTTAGTACCTAAAGTGTTTTCCATTTTGATTACATAAACCAAACGAGCGTCTTCTCCGAGCTCTTGGGTCAAAGCTATTTTAAGTAATTTCACGTAATGTTCTTCAAGCCATTCGTAAAAAAACTTACTCGGAACCTGAATACTCAATCCTTTTTGACTCAATTTTAAGGGTACGATGGGCTCAAACCAAGTTTTATATGCTTGTGGTTGTATGTTATCCTTTATAAAGGATAGACAATTATTCCAAGAAGAATGTGCAGTTTTTTGCATTAATAATAGATACTCAAAAATGTGATTTAATGTTGTGATTTCTAACTTGACAACTACAATACAAATATTAATTCTTTTTTTTTAAAAAAAAAGTAGTTTTCCTATTGATTTTTAACTTTTTTTTTCGGAGTTTATAGGAAAACATAAACGTTGTTGAATTTTAGCAAGTGAATAAATATATTTCAAAACCAATACTTATTAGATATGGCGAAACCGATCAGATGGGAATCGTTCATCACAGCAACTACTTGCGCTATTTTGAAGTAGCTCGACTTGAGTGGCTTAGTTTTCTTGGAGTGTCCTATAAGTCAATGGAAAAGGAGGGTGTAATTATGCCAGTCATTGATGTAAACCTCTCATATAAAACGCCAGCACTTTTTGATGACAAAATTATTGTGGAGGTTCGATTGAACGAAATTCCGAAAGTTAAAATGAAATTTTCTTATTCAATAAAGAATCAAAATGATCAAATTGTATGTTTAGGAGAAACAACTTTGGTATTTTTGAATTCAAAAACTAGAAAGCCGATGCGTTGTCCAGAAAAATTTAAAAGCCTTTTTTTGGGAGAGGAATAGAAATTTGTAGTACATCTTTTTCAATTTGAATTCTACTTTTAACTTTACCACCTAGTATAGGGCTTTTAATACCATTAATTATTTCTTTAGGAGAAATGATAGTTCGAGCCTCATCCCAAAGATTATTGTTAATAAAATATTGAATAGTTTTTGTTCCTCCCTCAACAATTAGAGATTGTATATTTTTTTCATACAATACAGACATTATTTTTGGTAATACATTTTTGGGATCAGTAATAATTACCTCTTTGTTTGAAACCTCTTTTTTGGATGAAAAGAGAAGAGTAGGATTATCATCCCTTAGCATAATTGAATCTTTTGGAATTCTACCCTTTAGGTCAACTACAATTCTTAACGGCGAACTTCCCTTTATTTTTCTATTGGTTAGTTTAGGATTATCATCAATTACAGTTTGAACTCCTACCAGAATACTTTGTTCTTGAGATCTCCACAAATGAGAATGTAGTTTTGAAGTATCACTTGAAAGCCAAAAAGGTTCCTTAGCCGATCGTTTATTTTTTAAAGGAGCAATAAAACCATCCAAACTTTGGGCCCATTTGAGGATAATGTAGGGTCTTTTTTTTAGATGAAAAGTAAAAAAGCGTTTATTCAATTCTTTGGCTTCTTCTTCTAGTACTCCAAAAACTATTTCACATCCATTAGCTTTTAATTTTTCAATTCCTTTACCATTAACTTCTTTAAAAGGATCATAGCAACCGATAATAACTTTTGAAATCTTTGATAAAATAATTAGGTCACTACAGGGAGGAGTTGATCCAAAGTGATTGCATGGTTCCAGATTTACATACAAAGTGCATTGACTTAGGATGGATTTATTTTTAAGATTCTGGATTGCAAGAACTTCTGCATGGGGTTCTCCTTTTTTTTGGTGCCAACCTTCACTTACAATTTTGCCTTTATGGACAAGAACACATCCTACAAGGGGGTTGGGGTAGGTCTGCCCAAGACCCAGTAAAGCAAGATCCAGGCAACGTTGCATAAATTTTATGTGAATAGGATCTTTTTTATTCATGTTAAGAAATGAAATAGTATTATTTTTAGAAAGTATAAAAATACTAAAGTATTAAATGAAGGGAACAATAATTAGAGAAGTTTTAGAAAAAGATAATTCATCATTGGCGTCGATGATTCGTCAGGTTCTTCTTGAAATTGGGGTTCCTAAAGTTGGAACTGCTTATGCAGATCCAGAACTTGATTTTATGTATCAAGCATATTCGGATCAAAGATCTGCTTATTTTGTGTTGGAAGAAAATGGATTTCTGACAGGAGGGGCGGGAATATCACCTCTAAAAGGAGGAAAGAGTAGCATATGTGAATTACAGAAAATGTATTTTTTACCCTCAGCTAGAGGAAAGTCTTTAGGTGAAAAAATGATTGATCATTGTCTGGATTATGCTAAAGAACAAGATTTCGAAATGTGTTACATAGAAACACTTCCCTATATGAAAGCTGCCCAAAAGCTCTACCAAAAAAAAGGATTTGGATACATAGATCATCCAATGGGTTCAACAGGCCACACCTCATGTAATGTTTGGCTAATCAAAAAACTACAATGACCTTAATTGAATACAGATCTTATTTCCGTCAAAAATTAAGTTACCTCTACAAGGTTGAAGAGTCCGATGATTTATTGAAACGAATAATTAGAGCATATTTTAACTGGGAAACTGTCAAATTTGGTTTAGAACCCAATTATGTTCTTTCAAAAAAGGAAGAAGAGTATTTAAACTCAGCTATGAAAGAATTAAAAAAAGAAAAACCTCTTCAATACATACTGGGTTTTAGCTCATTTATGGATTTAAAGTTTGAAGTCAACACTTCTGTATTGATACCTCGACCTGAAACTGAAGAATTGGTTGAATGGATTGTCTCTGATCAGGAATTAATTCGATCCAAAGAGATTTTGGACATAGGTACAGGAAGTGGATGCATAGCAATAACACTAAAACATTTACGCCCTCGTTTGCATGTTTCAGCACTTGATGTTTCTGCCAAAGCAATTGAAGTTGCTGAGAATAATGCTAGAAATAATTCTGTCAAAGTTCAATTTCATCAAGCAGATATTCTAACAAAAAAAAATTGGATAACTTCTTTGGATATTATTGTTTCTAATCCACCCTATGTGCTTCCATCTGAGAAAAAACAAATGAAAACAAATGTTATAGGTTATGAACCTAAGTTAGCATTATTTGCACCTGAAGATGATCCCTTGCTTTTTTATAAAAAAATCACAGAATTTGCAAAACAAAACTTAAAGTCAAGAGGTGTACTCTATTTTGAAATTAACCCTATTTTTGTTGATGAACTAAGCCTATTTTTAAATGAAAATTCTTTCGATTCAATTGAGGTTCGTAATGATTTTCTTAAACGACCTAGAATGGTCAAAGCCCTAAGAAGCAAGAAATAATATGATGAGTATTCAAGGAAAAATAGAATCTTTAAGAGCAAAATTACACCTTTATAATTTTGAATACTATGTAAACGATATCAGTTTGATAAGTGATTTTGAATTTGATCAGTTGATGAAAGAGCTCCAGGAAATTGAAAACAAGCATCCTGAGTTTTATGATTCAAATTCACCTTCTCAAAGAGTTGGTGGTCAAATTACCAAAAACTTTAAAACAGTTGAACATAAAGAAAGAATGTATTCCCTAGAAAATACTTATTCCGAAGAAGAAATTCAAAACTGGATCAATCGGATTGAGAAAAATTTAGAGGATAGAACCCCGTCTTTTACTTGTGAATTAAAATATGATGGAGCTTCAATAAGCTTGACTTATGAAAAGGGGGTTTTGATTCGCGCAGTAACCCGAGGTGATGGAACAAAAGGAGATGATGTTACTCAGAATGTAAAAACAATTCCGAATGTTCCTTTAAAATTAAGAGGGAATTATCCGGATTTTTTTGAAGTTCGAGGAGAAATTGTAATGCCCCTAGCTGGTTTTTCTGAGTTAAACGAAAAAAGAGTTGTAGCTGGAGAAGAACCCTACATGAATCCACGAAATACCGCTTCTGGTTCTTTGAAGCTTCAGGATAGTTCTGAAACAGCTCAACGTCCGTTAACCTGTTTGATATATGCCCTTGTTGGAAAAAATTTAGGGTTTAAAGAACATTATCAATCCCTAGTTGAAATGAGATCATGGGGTTTTACCGTTCCAGAAACATTAATTCAAGCTTCATCTAAGCAACAGATTTTGGAGTATATTAATTCATGGAAAAAAAAGAGGGGTGATCTTTCTTATGAGATTGATGGAATAGTAATCAAGATAAATGATTTAAAAGATCAAGAATTATTGGGTTTTACTTCAAAATCTCCTCGATGGGCAATTTCATACAAATATCAAGCAGAACAAGTCGCTACTATATTAGAAACGGTAACTTATCAAGTAGGAAGAACAGGAGCAATTACTCCAGTTGCGAATTTGAATCCTATTTTACTTTCAGGGACAACGGTTAAAAGAGCTTCTTTGCATAATGCAGATCAAATCAAAAAACTTGACTTAAGAATTGGAGATCGAGTTTATGTTGAAAAAGGGGGAGAGATTATACCGAAAATAGTTGATGTTGACCCTCAAAATAGAGCATCCATTGAAAATCGAATTTCTTATATAAAAAATTGTCCCAATTGTGGAACCGAACTTGTCCGTATAGAAGGGGAGGCACAGCATTATTGTCCAAATGTAGATGGTTGTTCAACTCAAATTATTGGTAAAATACAGCACTATATTGGTAGAAATACCATGGATATTGATGGGCTGGGAAGTGAAACAGTCTCTTTGTTGTTTTATGAGGGATTGATTAAAAACATTGCAGATTTATACACTCTTAAGGAAGAACAATTATTGCCTTTGGAACGTATGGCTCAAAAGTCAGTAGATAATTTACTCTTGGGAATCAAAAACTCAAAAAAACAACCCTTTGCTAAAGTTTTATTTGGTTTGGGCATACGATTTGTTGGAGCAACAGTAGCAAATCGACTTGCAAACCATTTTGGAACAATAGCAAACTTGATGAAAGCAAGTCAAGAAGAACTCATTACGGTAGATGATATTGGTCATCGAATTGCTCAAAGTTTAGTTCAGTTTTTTGAAAATCCAAAAAATATAAAACTTGTAGAGCGTTTAAAAGTTTATGGTGTAACAATGGAGGATGAGATTAAAGCTTTATCATCTGAAATTTTGGTTGGAAAAAACATTGTTGTCAGTGGAGTCTTCGAAACCCTATCAAGAAACGACCTTAAGGCATTAATTGAAGAAAATGGAGGAAAAGTATCAAGTTCTATTTCTTCTAAAACCTCTTTTATTGTTGCTGGAGATGGGATGGGACCTAGTAAAAAAGTGAAGGCTGAAAAATTGGGGATTCAGATTATGTCAGAAACTACTTTTTTAGCTTTGTTAGATTTATAACACTTTTACATATTTTTAAACAAAAACACTTTTTTATTATGATGGTTCTGGGGTTTTGGTATTTTTGTAATTCAAAATTAAATTGGGTTTGATTGAAAATCTTTGGCGTAAACGGGTATTTGAAAAAGAATTAAAAGAGAGTCTATCCTCGCGTAAACTCAAAGAATCGTTTAAAGTTAAAAAAATTGCCATACTTGTAGATGCCAGTTTTGGAATTGAAAGTGATTTTTATCTTAATTTTTCAGAAGATTTTAATATTCCAAAGATTCAAGTTAGTTTATTTTTATTTGGTAATGATTCTCAACTAGAGAAACAATACAAGCAAATCCTAAACATAAAGGAAGTAAACTATTGGAGTAAGTTTAAAGGACAACTATTGAGTTTTTGTAAGAATGATTATGATTTAGTAATCAATTATTACAATACAACAAACCTCCTTTTTTCCCTCATAAGTATTCGAACGAACCACAAGTTAAGTATTGGTTTTAGAGGAGCAGATCCCCGAATTAATGATGTAATTTTTGACATTGATCCAACGGATAAAAACACCTTTAAAAAGGAGTTGATTAAGTATATGAAGATTTTAAACAAAATTTAAGTGGAATTTTTAAAAGGATCAGGAGTTGCAATGATAACTCCTTTTAAAGAAGATGGTGAAGTTGATTTCGAAGCTGTAGCAGATGTATTTGAACATATTGTTAAGGGCGGAATAGATTATGTAGTGGTAATGGGAACAACTGCTGAAACTGCAACATTAAGTGATCAAGAACGCGATCAAGTAGTGGAAACGATAATTGAAACCAATAAGAATAGAATCCCCTTGGTTTTGGGGATTGGAGGAAACAATACTGCAGCTGTTGTTTCTTCAATTAAAAATATAAATTTAACAGCATTTGAAGCCGTTTTATCTGTTTGTCCTTATTACACAAGACCGAGTCAAGAGGGGATTTATCAGCACTTTAAACACATAGCAGAGGCCTCGCCCAAACCGATAATTCTCTATAATGTTCCTCCGCGTACAGGGGTTTCTATTAGTAACGAAACTACAGTTCGTCTGGCTAAGGATTTTCCGAATATAATCGGTACTAAAGACGCAACAGGTGACTTAGAATCTGTAATTTCTTTAATTGATAAAGCTCCAAAAGATTTTCATGTAATCTCTGGAGATGACGTCTTAGCGTTAGCTGTTGTAATGTCCGGAGGTTCTGGGGTAATTTCGGTTATTGGAGGGGCTCTTCCATACCAAGTTTCTCAGATGATTCGTTTGGCCTTAAATGGAGAAGTTGTTGCAGCCAAAGTTTACCAAAGCCAAATGATGAATTTGATGGAGTTGATTTTTAAAGAAGGAAACCCTTCGGGGGTCAAAAAACTATCTGAACAATTAGGACTTTGTTCTTGTAAAGTTAGACTTCCCTTAATTCAAGCATCTGATAAATTAAGCCAATCAATTTTTGAGGCTCACAAAACCATGGTTTAGTATTAGGAGTTAAAGTTTTGATAAAACTAAGGGCTCTTTTTTTTTAGAAGGTACATTTGAATTTTACTAGCTCACATTGATTATATTTTAGTATTTTTGCAGCATGTTTTTAAAAACCATCAAAACAACATTAATTTTTGCAATATTTTTTTTATTTACAAATTGTAGTGAATACCAGAAATTATTGAATAATATCGACCCAAATGTAAAGTATAAGGCTGCCGAAAAATACTACAATGCAGGAGAATATAGGAAAGCAAATCGTCTTTTTGAACAAATAACCCCCACATTTAGAGGTAAGCCCCAAGCACAAAGAGTCATTTTCTTTTATGCAAACACCTATTTTCAATTAAAAGATTATAACCTGGCTGCATATCAATTTGAGAGTTTTGTAAAATCTTACCCCAAAAGCGATCGAATCCAAGAAGCGACATATTTGGCTGCAAAGTCTTATTATATGCTTTCACCAAAATATAGTCTAGACCAACAAGACACTAATAAAGCAATAGACAAACTTCAAATATTTTTGGATAATTATCCCAATAGTGAGTTTAGTGAGGAGGCAAACACATTGATAGCTGAATTGCAGGTAAAAATAGAGAAAAAGTTTTTTGAAATCTCCAAACAATATTTCACAATTCGAGACTATAAAGCCGCAATGAACTCATTTGATAATTTTTTAAACGATTACCCAGGAACTCAATTAAAAGAAGACGCTTTATACCACAAATTTCTTTCTAACTACGAATTAGCATTAAACAGTATCTTTACTAAAAAGGAAGAACGATTAAAGAGTGCTCAAGAAATAGCTAATACCCTATTACGTTATTTTCCTGAAACTTTATACATGGAAGATTTAGATAAAAAATCTGAGAAAATAGAAAAAGAGTTGAATCAATTTGACCAACTCACAACCACCACTAAATAAGTTAAGATGACAAAGTACAGAAAATCCCAAGCGCCAATTTCGACTACAACTTATGATAAGAATGAAGTTGAAGCGGAAACAAAAAACATTTATGAGGCTTTATCAATTATAGCCAAACGTTCTATGCAAATCAATTTGGACATCAAAAAAGAATTGCATGAAAAGCTCGATGAATTTGCTACTCATAATGATAGTTTAGAAGAGATTTTTGAAAACAAGGAACAAATCGAAGTTTCGAAGTTTTATGAAAGCCTTCCAAAACCACATGCATTAGCAGTGGAAGAGTGGCTTCAAAATCGTGTTTACCACCGCAATACTGAAGAATAAAGCCTATGTCTTTGTTCAGAGGTAAAAAGATTCTTTTGGGAATCTCAGGAGGAATAGCAGCCTACAAAACTCCTGAGCTCGTTCGAGCTTTTATCAAACAAGGAGCTGAAGTAAGAGTCCTGATGACTCCATCTTCCAAAGACTTTGTTACCCCTCTGACTTTAGCGACTGTTTCACAAAACCCTGTATATTCCTCTTTGATTGCAGAAGATCATGATAATCCAACCTGGAACAATCATGTTGAACTGGCTTTATGGGCAGATTACTTTCTGATAGCCCCAGCAACATCAAATACACTTTCTTCAATGGCTCAAGCCCGCTGCAATAATATTGTATTGGCAGCATACTTATCTTCTAAATGCCCGGTTTTTGTTGCCCCTGCAATGGATTTAGATATGTTTTCTCATCCTGCAAATCAAAAAAACTTAACAATTCTTTTAAAGAATGATGTAATTGTTCTTCCTACAGAAGAAGGATTTTTGGCCAGTGGTCTTGAAGGTAAAGGACGTATGCCAGAGCCCGAGGACATTCTTACTTATATGGAAAACCACATAAGTAAAACACTCCCCCTATTTGGAAAAAAAGTAGTACTTACTGCAGGTCCGACATATGAACCCATTGACCCCGTTCGTTTTATTGGAAATAATTCTTCTGGTAAAATGGGGTTTGAACTTGCTAAAAGAGCAGCTGAACTTGGAGCAAGAGTTATTTTGATATCGGGACCTTCAGCGATTGACACAACCGACAACACTATTGATTTAGTTTCTGTGGTTACTGCTGATCAGATGTTTGAAAATGCAAAATTACATTTTAATGATGCAGACATTTTTATTGCTTCTGCCGCTGTTGCAGATTTTAAACCAGAAACCAGTACTTCACAAAAATTAAAAAAGAGTACAGGTCTCAATAAAATAAACTTAGTGCCTACTCCCGATATTTTGGCTCATCTAGGATCTATCAAGAAAAATCAATTTTTACTGGGTTTTGCTTTGGAAACCGAAAATGAGTTGGAAAACGCAAAAGAAAAATTGAAGAAAAAAAACCTAAATGCAATTGTATTAAACTCATTAAACGACGAACATGCAGGTTTTGGAGGTGATCAAAATAAAATCACATACATTCAATCCAACCAAGCTCCTCTGTCTTTTGAATTGAAATCAAAAACTGAGGTTGCAGTCGATATTTTTGTCCAAATCCTAAAAACTCATGAAAAATTATATTAGCCTTTCCTTCTTCTTTTTAATTGGTTTTATTGGTGTTGCTCAAGAAATTAATTTTCAGCTTACAATAAACTCTGATTTGGTAAATCAAACCAATCAGCAAATATTCAAAACTCTAGAACAAAGCATTAATGAGTTTATGAATAATAAAGCATGGACAAATCAAGAACGCTTAAATGAAGAAAAAGTAGATTGTAGTATGGTATTGAACCTTACGGGTTACAGCAATACTCAATTCGAGGGAACTCTCCAAATACAGGTTCAGCGTCCAGTTTTTAACACAAATTTTAAGACACCAATATTAAATTTTTTGGACAAAGATATTAGTTTTAACTATCAAGAATTTCAACCCCTTTTTTATAATACTTCAACCTACGAATCAAACTTAATTTCTTTATTGAGCTTTTATGCATTCATAAGTTTAGGTATGGAAGCAGATACTTTTGAACAAAAAGGAGGAAGTGTTTTTTATGGTGTGGCTCAACAGATACTCAATTTGACAAGTCAAAACCAAAAAAAAGGATGGAATCAAGCCGATGGAAATCGCAATCGATTTTGGCTAATAGATAACCTCTCATCAAATACTTTCAGAGAATACAGAATTGCTATGTATGGTTATCACCGATTGGGACTTGATAGGATGTTAGAGGATCCAGTTGCTGCAAAGCAAAATATCATGAAATCAATTGAAAGTCTCAACCGCTTATACTCCAGACGTCCAAATGCTTTTTTAAACCAAATATTTTTTGATGCCAAGGCAGATGAAATTGTAGACCTTTTTTCAGATGGCCCTGAGGTTGACTTTCAAAAAACCTTGAATTTACTCAATAAAATAGCTCCTTTTTTTGGTCCAAAATGGAAACGCATTAAATACTAACCGAATTACTTGAAATTAGAGAGGATGTAATTTATATTTGAACTTAATAAAATACAGTTGAAGTGCTCACAGGACTTGTCATAAAGAATTTCGCTTTAATAGATCATCTCGAGGTAAATTTCTCCGAGGGAATGACTAGTATTACTGGAGAAACCGGGGCCGGAAAGTCAATATTGTTGGGAGGATTAGGTTTAATTTTAGGTAAAAGAGCAGATTTATCAACACTAAAAAACCCCGATGTGAAGTGTTTTGTAGAGGCAACCTTCTCTATTAAGGAATATAAGCTCGAGAGCTTGTTTGAAGAACTCGACTTAGATTATGATTCAATTACGTTTATTCGTAGAGAGATTTTGCCCACAGGAAAATCAAGAGCATTCATCAATGATAGTCCAGTAAATTTAGATGTTTTACAGCGTTTAGGACAAGAGTTAATCGATGTGCATTCACAACATCAAACCTTATCACTCACTCAGACGGATTATCAATTAGAAGTCTTAGATGCTTTGGCCAGAAACAAAGAGTTTCTAAAAATATATCAAACCAAGTTGAATAAATTTAAAATTCTGAAGAAACGATTATTTGAATTGAATTCGCTACGAGATTCTCAGAAACAAGATTTAGACTACTCAAGCTTTCTTTTAGAAGAATTGAATAATGCTAATCTTGAAATTGGAATGTTAGCTCCGCTAGAAGAAGAGGAACAAGAGTTGGTTCATGCAGAGGAAATAATCACCAATCTTCTAAAGGCTAATCAAATTATTGAAGAAGAACAAATGGGTATCGATGTTCAGATGAATGAAATTCGTTTAGCTTTACTTAAAGTATCTTCTTTATCTGAAAAACATTTACCTTTATTTGACCGTTTTGAGAGTTTAAAGATAGAATTGACGGACTTAAGTCAAGACATTCGATCCCAAGCAGAGCAAATAGAGTCCAACCCTCAACGCTTAGAGCTTGTTCAAAGTTCTTTAAAAAAAATATATGATCTTCAATCGAAGCATCAATGTCAAACCATAGAGGAACTCATTAGTATTCAAGAAAATTTGAGCAAAAAAGTTGATTCCACAGCCACACTCGAACAAGACTTAATTGTATTAAACAAAGAGGTAAATGAGCTAGAACAAGAACTTCAAGAATTAACAGAAAACCTTTCAGATAATAGAAAAAAAACTCTTCCATCTTTTACTGAAGAACTTGAATCTCTTTTGGAGATTTTGGGAATGCCCAATACACGTTTTAAGATTAATCTTTCTTCAAGTGATCATTTTTTACAACATGGAAAAGATCAGCTTATTTTTGAATTTTCAGCAAATAAGGGATCTAATTTTGGAACTTTAAAGAAAATTGCTTCTGGTGGAGAATTATCTCGTATTATGCTTTCTATTAAAGCGATATTATCTCGTTTTAAAACCTTACCTACAATAATTTTTGACGAAATTGATACGGGTGTTTCAGGAGAAGTTTCTTATAAAATTGCAGAGGTAATGCATCAAATGAGTCAATATATGCAGGTCATGACCATTTCTCATCTACCTCAAGTTGCTGCCAAGGGCTCACACCATTTTAAGGTGTTTAAAGAAACCAAAAATGAAAGTACTTTTACTCAATTAAAAAAATTAAAACCAGAGGAACGCATTCAAGAAGTTGCCCAAATGCTGGGAGGTGAGGAAATTTCTGAAACTGCAATCCAACACGCCAAAGAATTGTTGAATTAACCTATCTTTGCTTTTTTATTAATCAAAACAATTATATATGTCTCATCAACTTCTAGCTGGGAAAAAAGGAATTATTTTTGGAGCCCTAGACAATCAGTCAATCGCATGGAAAACTGCTGAAAGTGTTCATGAACAGGGAGGACAAATCGTATTAACCAATGCACCTGTAGCACTACGAATGGGAAGAATTAACGACTTGGCAGCGAAAATCGACGCTCCAGTAATTTCTGCAGATGCAACATCGATCCAAGATCTTGAAGATTTGATAGACCAGGCTGTTGCTCATTTAGGAGGCCCTTTAGATTTTGTATTGCACTCCATCGGAATGTCTGTAAATGTAAGAAAAGGTAAACACTACACAGATCTAAACCACGACTGGATGACCAAAGGTTGGGATGTTTCCGCGGTTTCCTTTCACAAATTACTACAAACATTATACAAGAAAGACGCCATGAAATCAGGTGGAAGTATTGTTGCATTAACCTACATTGCTGCTCAAAGAATATTTCCTAACTACAACGACATGGCGGACAATAAGGCTTATTTGGAGTCTATTGCGAGAAGTTTTGGATATTTTATGGGAAAAGACAAACAAGTACGTGTGAACACTATTTCTCAGTCTCCTACCTTGACTACCGCAGGTCAAGGAGTTGAAGGTTTAGATGGTTTTCTTAATTACGCAGAAAAGATGTCTCCTTTGGGAAATGCATCGGCAAAAGAATGTGCTGATTATACGGTAATGATGTTTTCCGATTTTACTCGAAAAGTGACTCTACAAAACCTATATCACGACGGAGGATTTTCAAATACTGGAGTAAGTCAAGACATTATTGATATGTTACAAAAAGAATAGTTTTACATTATGGAACAACGATTTCCTTTTCTCCATGCACTTCAAGATTTTTCCTTGGAAAAAGGTAAGTCGCGTTCTTTTCTAATTTTTTTAGCACTCTCGTTTATATTTTGGTTAATCACCAAGTTTTCTAATCAATACACAGAAGTACTCCCTTTGGAGGTTAGTTTCAATGAACATCCAGTAGGAGTAGTGCCCACATCAGAGACTACTTCAGAAATTCAATTAACATTAACAGCATCAGGTTTTCAATTGTTTTTTTATAAACTTTTGAGGACAGAATTAATTTTAGATTCTAAAAAAGGTGTTTTTAATGATGGACTTGCCACACTGCCTTTAGAATTGAGTTTTCAAAAAATACAAGACCAGCTTTTTGGATCAATTACCATCAATTCTATTTTTCCAAATACTGTCAATTTTGAATACACCCAGTTAAGCAATAAACGTTTAGCCGTTGGTTTACAAAAGGGTTTAGATTTATCGGCAGGCTTTGGAATTGCAGAACCCTTGAGATTTACTCCAGACAGTATTGATGTCACTGGAGCTTCCACTGTTTTGGATACCTTAAAAGGTGTTTATCTCAACACAAAACAAAAATCTAAAATTAATAAGTCTTTTGCCGATCAATTTGAACTCATAAATCCACTGATAAATCAATTGAAGTTTTCGGAATCAATAGTAACTCTCTATGCTGTTATTGATCGATTTTCTGAAACCTCTCTTAAGATTCCCATTCGATTAATAAATGTTCCTGACTCCATAGCTTTAAAATTATTTCCTGCAGATGTTGAAGTTGTTTTTTCTGCAAGTCTTTCAAGAATTAAGACCATTGATGTTAATGATTTTGTTATTTCTTCTGATTTTAATGCTTTGAAGAAAGAAGACTTAAAAATGAATTTACAACTCATTCAAGCTCCAGATTTATTGCAAAACATACGTTGGAATCCCAAAGAAGTAGAATATTTAATTCGTAAATAGTATGCCTAAAATCATTGGATTAACAGGAGGTATTGGAAGTGGTAAGTCAAGGATAGCTAATCGTTTTGCTGAACATGGAGTCCCTTGTTATATTGCAGATGATCGAGCTAAAGAATTGATGAACTCCAATCTGAATCTTCGTAATGCAATCCTTGATAATTTTGGACCTAAAAGTTATCAAGACGGTAAACTTAATCGCTTGTTTATTTCTGATCTTGTTTTTAAGGATATGGATAGTTTAGCTCGCCTCAATGCACTCGTTCATCCTGTTGTTGCCAAAGATTTTACAAAATGGCTTAACCTTCAAGATGCTTCATATGTAATTAAAGAAGCTGCTATTTTGTTCGAAAGTGGAGGTGCAAATCAGTGTGATGAGGTAATCTTAGTTACTGCTCCAATTAGAACACGAATAGAACGTGTATTGGCCAGAGACCATTCTTCGGAAGAAGAGATAAAAAATCGCATGTCTAAACAATGGTTGGATGAAAACAAAATACCTTTAGCAGATTACCACATTGAAAACATAAAATGGGAAGATACCTTAACTAAAATAGAGGTCTTGCATCAAAAATTACTTCGAAACTCTTAACTGCTTAGTTTCAACGATTTTTGATTAAATTAAGTTAAATTTGTATCGTGTTAAACAATTTTTTCAGATGAAAAAAAAACAATTTTTATCTTTAGTAATATTCATGCTTTTTTCCCTTTCTGGGATTATATTTATTCAAGGCTATTGGATATATACTTCCTTGAAAAATATTGAAGAAGAGTTTTCTCTTACGGTAAGGCAAGCGCTTAGTTCTGTTGCGGAAGAAGTTCAAGTTCGGGAACTTCGCTATTACTTTGATCAGTTTGAAACCGTAATTGATTCTGCGGGTTCCCCTGAAACCTCTGAGTTTAGAGATGTATTTTTGTTTTATGATAATGACGCACCCTCAAATTTATCAGCTCTTCACGCATTTGGAATTTTAGAAGAAGAATACAATGTTCCCGTTAGCAGTTTAGATAATGCAACAAAATCAAATAAAAAGCTAAAAGACTTCAAAGGAGTTCGGACAACCACAATCTTAAAAGAAACATTTGATAGAGAAAACCGAGTTTCTTTGTCGATTGAAAAACTTAAAGACATTAAACGAATCAACGCATTTGAACAAGCTACTTACAAAGCCTTTTTTTCAGATTTGGCAAATACTTTCCCCATTCACAAACGACTAAATTCTTATGAATTGGAGGTCATTTTACAACGATATTTTATCGAAAGAAACATCATTACCCCTTTTGAATTCGGAGTTTTTAGTGATGGTTTAGCAACCAAAGTCAGTTCAAATAATTATATCGAAAATCAGAAAGGACCTCAGTATTCAGTTCCTTTATTTCTAGAAAATGAAGGAGTAAACACCTATGATTTGGTGGTTTCATTTCCTGAAAAAAACAGCTATTTGAGTTCATCAATAGTAGGGATAACATTTCTTTCACTTGCTTTGACACTTTTGATCATAATTGTTTGTGCTTATTCGATTTATGAAATCGTGCAACAAAAAAAGATTTCTGAAATTAAATCGGATTTTATCAATAATATGTCTCACGAATTCAAAACACCAATTGCAACAATAAACCTTGCAATTGACGCTCTAACAAATAAAAATGTAAAAGATGATTCAGAAAAAGTTGATCGTTATTTGACCATGGTTAGAGAAGAAAATAAAAGAATGCAAGAGCAGGTAGAAAACGTTTTGATGATCTCGCAGCTCGATAGAGGAACTACTCCTTTGGAAATTCAATCTCATGCAATAAATAAGCTTGTTGAAGAAGCAATTAATCATGTAGCATTGATAATTAAAAGTAAAAATGGAAATTTAAAATCGATGTTAACTGCTGAAAAACAAAACGTTGCTGTAGACAAAAGCCATTTCATGAATGTGTTTGTGAACCTTTTGGATAATGCTATTAAATATTCTCTAGAAGCTCCACGGGTTGAAGTTAAAACTTTTAATGAAGCAGAAAATTGGGTTTTTGAAATAAAAGATCATGGAATGGGTATGGATTCTGATACAATGAAATTAATCTTTAAAAAATTTTATCGTCAACAAGGTGGAAATATCCACAACATAAAAGGTCATGGGTTGGGGCTTTCTTATGTAAAAAAAATCATTGAGTTACACAATGGCACGATTCATGCAGAAAGTGTGAAAGGTGAGGGGACAACCTTTCGAGTTTGCTTGCCCTTGGTAAATGATAAAATTAGTGTTTAAAAATTTTAATAAACCTTTTGATTATGAAAGTAGAATATAAAAAAATACTCTTAGTTGAAGACGATCCTAATTTTGGAAATATCCTCAAAGAGTATTTATCTATAAATGGATATGATGTTACTTTAGCTAAAAATGGAATTGAAGGTTTCGAGAAATTCAAAAAAGATCAATTTGACCTTTGCCTTCTGGATGTAATGATGCCCTATAAAGATGGTTTTACTTTGGCTAAAGAGATTCGAGAAAAGAACGACATAGTTCCTCTGATCTTTCTTACCGCAAAAACTTTAAAAGAAGATGTACTGAGGGGTTTTAAATTAGGCGCAGACGATTATGTTTCAAAGCCATTTGACTCTGAAGTATTACTCGCCAAAATTAAATCCATTCTTTCTAGAAGGGTAATACAACCTTATTTAGAGTCCGAAGAAATTGATTTTAAAATTGGTTCTTTTGACTTCAATTCGAAATTGAGAATGTTAACCTTCAAAGACAATACTCCCATAAAATTATCTCCAAAAGAAAACCAACTCTTACGTCTATTGGCCTTGCATGTGAACGATCTACTCTCTCGTGAAACAGCCTTGAACAGAATTTGGAATGACGACAATTATTTTACTTCAAGAAGTATGGATGTTTACATTGCTAAATTGAGAAAGTACCTTCGGTTAGATCCTAATGTTGAGATTCTAAACATTCATGGAGAAGGGTTTCGTTTGGTAGTAAATGTATTGGCTGAATAATTATTTATTCCTTGGATGAAATTCTTCTAAAACTTTTGACAGCTGTTGGGTGTCTAAGTGCATGTATACCTCAGTTGTTGTAATACTTTCGTGTCCCATTAGGGTTTGAATTGTCCTCAAATCTGCACCATTTTCTAAAAGATGGGTAGCAAAGGAATGCCTAAAGGTATGTGGGCTTATTTTCTTATCAATTTCGGCTTGTTTAGTCAGTTGCTTTGTTAAAGTAAAAATCATTGCTCGGGTAAGTTTTCTTCCATTCCGATTAAGAAAAAGAGTATCGCGATCTTCCTCAGTAATTTTATTTAAAACCCGAACCTCGTCTTTGTAGTGTTTAATATGTTTTTTTGCATAGGCTCCTAAGGGTACTAGTCGCTGTTTGTCTCCTTTTCCAGTAATGAGCATCATGTTCTCCTTGAAGTAGAGGTCGGATATCTTGAGATTTACCAATTCACTTACCCGTAAACCACTTCCATAAAGTGTTTCAATAATTGCTCTATTCCTATGTCCCAGAGGATTTCCTAAATCAATTGCATTGAGTAATAGTTCGATTTCATCTAAAGACAATACGGTAGGGAGCTTACGCCCCAACTTTGGACTTTCAATTAGGTCAATTGGAGAGGATTCTCGATATCCTTCAAAAACCAAAAAATTAAAAAAACTTTTTAAACCTGATATACGACGTGCTTGAGATCGTGCCTCTATATTCTTTGCCTCTTCATATAAAAATTGCTGTAAGTCCTCTTTAGAGCAATTTAGGGGTGTGATTGAAGTGTTTTCTGAATAAAAAATCATCAATGCTTGAACATCTAGAACGTAACTTAAGATGGAGTTCTCCGATAGACCACGCTCAATTTTGAGATAATGTTCGTATTGTTTAAGCGATTCCTTCCAGTTCATACCCCAAAAATAAGCTTTTTGTTCTTCTTTGTTTGTAGCCGATTATTCTAAAAAACTTTGACTATTTTTGTTTAAAACTAGCAAATGAAAATCAGCATCATCAATGGCCCTAACCTTAACTTACTCGGTCAACGTGAACCGGGTATTTATGGTAATCAAACTTTTGAGCAATATTTTATTGATCTTCAGGCTAAGTTTCCTCAAATCGAATTTGACTACTTTCAATCAAATATAGAAGGAGAACTGATTGAGCAATTGCATCGGGTTGGATTTTCTTTTGATGGAATTATTCTCAATGCTGCCGCATATACCCACACATCAGTTGGACTTGGAGATGCAATCAAAGCCATCGATACTAGTGTTATCGAAGTACATATTTCAAACACATTTGCACGTGAAGACTTCAGGCATACCTCTTACCTCACCCCAAATGCTAAAGGGTTGATCCTTGGTTTTGGTATGGATTCCTATCGTTTAGCGGTAGAAAGCTTTTTGTGAAATTTGTTAGTCTTCGAGCAATGAATCAAATGCTTGTTTTTTCTCCTCATACCACTTTTTCATTCCATTAGGATCTTTTGCCAAAATTTGCATTTTTTGCATAGCCACTAAATGTTCGGCATCTTTTTTTTGAAACATTTCTTTTACGTGTTGTTTACTGAGTAACGAGATTTCTTCAAATGTATTTGCGCTAAATTTTTGTTAACATGCACCACCCAGTTGTTTGCAGGTCATTGTTTTCATAGTATATTGATTTAAGTTCATGTTATTTTTGGGTTGATATTCTATTTCATTTTTTTAGTCTCATTTTTAATAAATCGGGTTTAAATCCAATTTTCTGATAAGCCTTTAGTGCGCTTTCATTTTCTGCATAAACTTCCAATTGAATTTCTACTATTTTTTTTTCTTTTGCCCATTTCAAAAGTTCATTGATTATCATACCATTGATTCCTTTTCCACGTTGCTCGTGTACTACATACATGAACCCCAAATAAGCAAATTGCTCTGGAGTTTTAAATGGTTCAGAATCTTTGATTATCGCATATCCAGATCCTATGGGTTTACCTTCCGAGGTGGCTACTAAAATCTGTACATCTGATCTTTTGATATAGTTTTCAAGATCATAATACACAATTGGGTCTTGTTTTAGATTTTTTGCAAAAGAACGCTCATAACGAATTACTTCTTGTTCAAATTCTTTCAAGATTTTAAGATCTTCTGGGATAGCTACTCTTATTTTTATGTTGGATTGTGACATATATTTTTTTGGTAACCTGTGGGAGAGTATTTCTTTTATACTTTGTAAGCACTGGTTTTATTTTTTTCTTTGACTGTTCCAAATCTAAAGAATATTTGCTTTAATTTCTTTATACTGAATTTTACATTTGTCATTTCTCAATTTTCAAAACTCATAACACATGTACTTAATTCTTTTGATATCGAACACAACATTGGTGCACGAAGTTTGAAATTAATATGTTTCTCTACCTTAAAAGGAATGAAAATGGAATCTCTGTTTACTCCATCTTTACGTCCTTTTTTGTATAGCATATTGGTTCTATTGCTCTAGGAAGCTGTGATGAAACCACTAATTTAATAAATGTATCGACATCCTCCAATTTGTCTACATAGTATATTAAGACGACATAATTTTTTGTAGCCGTTTCAATTCCTAAATCTATTGTATTGGGTAAATTAAAGATTTCGATATGTTTAAATTTATCGAGTTTGAGCTTGTGAGTTTCCATAAATTTCTTCTTGGTTTACCCATCAAAAGTCCGATTGGCGCGTTTAAGGGTTAGTATATTAAAAGTAGGCGGTTACGAAGCACCAAACTTTCGGTTAAGCACAAAGTCTGATACGAGCCAAAACCTACGATTTTATTGCTATTTCGCCTATTTTTTATATACATTGTTACCTGCTGGCTTTATTTTTTCGTACGTCTTTCAGTGTTGGCAAAGACATACTCTTTTGCAATTTTTGGCTTTAGCGTTGGCTGGTGCGAATTGCAAATGTGTATGGCTTTATGCTCTGGCATCTATCTCTGTCATAATTGTCCTGTGAAAAGATAGATATTCTTTTCTCTTTTCATTTAATATATTTTCTTCAAGTCTATAATTTTTCCAAAATTCTTTCACATCTTCTGCAATTCGTTTTGAGAAAATCATTGTTCCATCATCTGTAAATGAAATGTATTTAAGGTCAAATAAAGAATCAATTGTTCTGCTTAACAACAAACCGTTGTTTGGGTCATAAGCTGGTGGGGAAGGGCAAGCTCTTTTGGTTTTTTAGCGTTGGCTTTGGTGTCGGCAAAAAACATCCAATCGAAATTCTTTTGCTGGGAAATACCATGATCGGATTGTTTGACTCCATCTCGCTCCCTTTTGCGACTTTACAAGTGCAATCAATTCTCGATCTTAAGCAAAATTTGCTTTTACAATGGGTTCATGTCGATGCGTGTCGGGTATAAGCCGTAGGTTTTTCATGACAGTAGAACAGATTAGGGGACTGTAACTACCTCAAATATAGTAAAAAAACAAAGCCCTCAACAAGAGGGCTTTAATTTCAATATGTGAACTTGTTTACTTACAAGTGGATCACTTCATCATAGGCATCAGCCACAGCCTCCATCATGGCTTCGCTCATGGTGGGGTGGGGGTGAACGGCCTTGAGGACTTCGTTTCCGGTAGTTTCGAGTTTACGTCCCAAAACAGCTTCGGCGATCATGTCGGTAACACCGGCTCCAATCATGTGACAGCCCAACCACTCTCCGTATTTGGCATCGAAGATTACTTTCACAAAACCTTCGGAAGTACCGCTGGCTTGTGCTTTTCCGGATGCAGAGAAGGGAAATTTTCCAACTTTGATGTCGTAGCCTTGTTCTTTTGCTTGAGCCTCGGTTAGACCAACAGAAGCAATTTCGGGATAGCAGTACGTACATCCGGGGATGTTCCCATAATCAAGAGGTTCCACACTGTGTCCTGCAATTTTTTCTACACAAAGTATTCCTTCAGCAGAGGCAACGTGCGCAAGAGCCTGTCCTGAAGTAACGTCTCCAATGGCATAGTAGCCCGGAAGATTGGTTTGATAGAAGTCATTAACTAAAATTTTATCTCGATCCACAGCAATCCCAACCTCTTGTAGACCGATGTTTTCAATATTGGTTTTGATTCCAACAGCAGATAAAACGATATCAGCCTTGAGTGTTTCTTCACCCTTGGCAGTTTTTACAGTTGCTGTAACTCCTTTTCCTTTGGTATCCACATGGGTAACTTCGGCTTGAGTCATAATGTTGATTCCTGCTTTTTTGAAGGACCGCTCCAGTTGTTTGGATATTTCTTCGTCTTCAACAGGAACAATGCGGTTTTGGAATTCAACTACGGTCACCTCAGTACCCATAGCATTGTAAAAATGCGCAAATTCAATTCCAATGGCACCAGAACCAACAACGATAAGCTTTTTCGGCTGTTTAGGTAGGGTCATAGCCTCTCGATACCCAATAACCTTTTTACCGTCTTGTGGGAGGCTAGGAAGCTCTCTAGAGCGTGCTCCAGTAGCAATAATGATGTTGTTGGCTTGATAAGTAGTAGTTTTATCATCTAGGGCAACACTCACTTGTTTTTTTGGGAGAATTTTGCCAAAACCATTTAAAACGTCAATTTTGTTTTTTTTCATTAGAAACTGAACGCCTTTGCTCATACCTGCAGCTACGTTACGACTGCGGTTGATTACCGCATCAAAGTCTTTGTCGTAGTCTGTTACCTTGAGTCCATAATCAGATGCGTGTTTAAGGTAGTCAAAAACTTGTGCAGACTTGAGAAGCGCTTTGGTTGGAATACACCCCCAATTGAGACAAACTCCTCCAAGGCTTTCTTTTTCAATGACCGCAGTTTTCAATCCCAGTTGTGAGGCACGGATTGCGGTTACGTATCCTCCAGGACCACTCCCTAAAACAATTACATCATATGTTGTCATAAGTTCAATATTTTGATGGTGCAAAAATACAAAAAAACAAGGGGAAGAAAAAAACCCCTAAACCTCCTTTTTTGGTTCAAAACGGATGCTAGCCGAATTCACACAGTAACGTTTTCCCGAAACCGTGGGTCCATCATCAAAAACATGACCCTGATGTCCGCCACAGTTCGAACAAATGATTTCTACGCGCAGCATTCCTAGGCTGGTGTCTTTCCGATATTCAATAGCACCTTTAATACTCTGATCGTAACTGGGCCATCCACAGCCGCTGTCAAATTTGGAATCACTGCTGTAAAGCGGTTGATTACAGCCCCTGCAATTATAGGTGCCAGCTCTGTAATGTGTGTTGTATTGTCCGCTGTGGGGATATTCGGTTCCTTGCTGGCGAAGTATTCGGTATTCTTCATCTGACAGGAGTTTTCGCCATTCCTCATCAGACTTTTGGAAAGGATAATTTTTATTCATTAGTTTCGGGAATAAAAGAGAGTGCTGCTGAGTTGATGCAGTGGCGCTTTCCAGTAGTATCTCGTGGACCATCGTTGAACATATGCCCCAAATGACCTCCGCATTTATAACATTTGAGTTCGGTTCGGGCATATCCCAATTTGTAATCTACATCATACTCAATGTTTTTATCCTCCCCTCGATCAAAAGAAGGCCAACCACTTCCAGAATCGTATTTGTATTGGGATTGATACAAAGGGGTAGCGCATGCAGCACATTGATAAACCCCTTTTTCATAAAATTTATCGTATTGACCCGAAAAAGCACGTTCTGTTCCTGCCTGACGTAATACATAAAATGCCATTTTTGAAAGCTCGGCTTCCCATTCAGATTCTGTTTTTTCAAAAAGATATTTAGTTTTTTTTGTAGGTTCTTTTCTGGAGCTTTGACAACTCAATAAAAGAGGGAAGAGTAATAAAAAAAATAAGGGTTTTTTCATATTTTTTTGGAGTTTTTACAAAGATACAAATCTTTTGAATGCATTTTTAAAACTGAGGTTTTTGATGCCTCTAACTAAAATTTAAAGAAAAATAAAACTTAAAGAGTGACTTTAATCATAAACATTAAAAGTATAAAATAAAATAAAATCATAAGTTAATATAATTGTATATAAAACATTGATTAAAAATATTTTAAATAAAAGTATAAATATTATTTATATTAAGATTTACACCAATTAAATCATCTTTTGATTTGAATTTTTAAAAAGAAAAATTAATTTTTGCTTCAACTGAGGTTAATACCTTATATTGAACTTTTAAACTATATTATGTTAAAACCAAAAGTAGCGTTAGTAAAAGGAAGCAAAAAATTAATTAATGCTTGGGCTTTTTATGATTGGGCAAACTCAGTTTATCCTTTGGTAATTTCATCAGCTATTTTTCCGATCTACTATGGGATGATTTTTGCCGAAAACAATCAGATTGATTTTTTTGGCTATTCAGTAAAAAACACAGCGATGATAAGTTTTGTTACTGCAATTGCTTTTATTGTAGTAGCATTGATATCCCCTATACTTTCTGGAATAGCTGATTATATTGGTAACAAGAAAAAGTTTATGAAATTTTTTGTGTTCATGGGCTCACTTTCTTGTATAGGTTTATTTTGGTTTGATTTGAGTACCATTTATTTGGGTTTTCTTTTTTACTTTCTTGCAATGATTGGACTTTGGTCCAGTTTGGTTTTTTACAATTCTTACTTACCGGATATTGCCTTTGAAGATCAACAGGATCGTGCCTCTGCAAAGGGTTATTCTTTGGGATATATTGGTAGTGTTATTCTTTTGATTTTCAATTTAACCATGATTATGCAGCCTCAGTGGTATGGTATTCAAGGCACAGAGAGTGAAGCAGCTATGCTTGCGATGAAGTATTCCTTTGTTTCTGTGGGTGTTTGGTGGGCTTTTTTTAGTCTTTTTTCTTTTTACTATCTACCAAGAGGTAACAAAGGTCAAAAGATTACTCAAGACATTTTATGGAACGGATACAAAGAGTTGATGTTGGTTTGGAATCAATTGTCTATGAATTTTCGATTGAAACGGTATTTAGCTGCCTTTTTTGTATACAGTACTTCATTACAGACGGTTATGTTGGTTGCTGCTTATTTTGGAGAGGAAGAGATTAAATGGGGATCTGATTCAGATAAAACTATTGGTTTGATTGTAAGTATTCTACTGATTCAATTGGTAGCCATAGTAGGTGCAATCCTTACTGCTCGTTGTTCAGAGATATTTGGGAACCTTAAGACCTTATTTGTGATCAACTTGATTTGGGGGGCTATTTGTGTTTATGCCTTTTTTATTGAAACTCCTAATCAATTTTATATGGTTGCTGGTTTTGTGGGTATGGTTATGGGTGGATTACAGTCTTTATCTCGATCTACATACTCAAAATTCATTCCCGAAACTGACGATACCACTTCTTATTTTAGTTTTTATGGAGTAACCGAAAAAATTGCTATCGTTATTGGGATGGTACTTTTTGGAGTTTTAGATCAGGTTACCGGAAGCATGCGTACCTCCATTTTATTTTTCTTTGTATTCTTTGTTTTAGGCGCGTTTATGC
This sequence comes from uncultured Flavobacteriaceae bacterium, assembly GCA_943789305.1. Taxonomy (GTDB): domain Bacteria; phylum Bacteroidota; class Bacteroidia; order Flavobacteriales; family Flavobacteriaceae; genus Arcticimaribacter. The sequence continues at coordinate 787,966 of CALSTP010000001.1, forward strand.
TTCTTCGGGTTCCCAAAAAAGTATATTAATGGTTTTTAATTTCTCTAACTTTACCAGAACCAATAACTTTACTTTCTACTCTTGTTGAGGGTTTCCCTTCATAACGAATACTTCCAGAGCCAGTAACTTGTGCTTTTAATCTGTCGGAAAAATTCACAATTAAACGACCAGAGCCAGTCAAAGAAAAATCCCCTTCATTCACTTTCATTGTTCGAGCTCGAATGGATCCCGAGCCTGCTAGTTTTGCATCAAAACCCTTACTGATTCTTGAAGTTCAATTCGTCCAGACCCCGCTAAACTAGCAGAAACTTCTTCATCTTTTAAATTCAAGCATAGTTTACCTGAACCTGCCATTTTGGTTTTGATTTTATCGGTTCGAATAGGTTCATCCGAACAGACATTACCTGAGCCCGCTAATGCCAACATCTAGAATGCTTTCAGTGGAACTTCAACCGAAATGGCTTTGTGATTTGAAGGTTTCAAATAATAGTTTTTTTTTATTTGTTACACTTTTAAAAATTATTTTAATGTTTCTTCATGTTGGCATAACTCTTGAGTTTATAATAATGATTTTGATTTTTAGAGGCATGGGAGTTAAGATTAACTTCTACCTCATGATTGAATGACACAATGACGTATAAAAAATATTATGGCCAAACCAATCTTTTCAAATTTAGACAATCTGTCACTCCAAGACATTGAATCAGAAGCAGAGTTGATTCCTTTATTGACTCCGGAAGATGAAGAAGCTCTTGAAAAAGAGGACCTTCCAAATGAAGTCCCAATTTTACCGTTGAGAAATACTGTACTTTTTCCGGGTGTTGTTATTCCAATTACGGTTGGGAGAGATAAATCGATTCAGTTGATTAAGGACGCAAACAAAGGTTCAAAAGTTATTGGTGTGGTTGCTCAAAAGGATCAAGCTATCGAAAATCCAGGTTTCGAAGATATTTACACCTTAGGGACTGTTGCTCGAATTTTGCGTGTTTTAAAAATGCCTGATGGGAATACCACAATAATTATTCAGGGTAAAAAACGTTTTGAAATTGAAAAAATAATATCCGATGCCCCTTATTTAAAAGCTTCAACTCGTTCGGTTGATGACGAAAGGGCTTCAGATGATTCAGAATTTAAGGCTGTTGCAGAATCCATAAAAGAGCTTTCTCTTCAAATCATTCAGGAAAATCCAAATTTACCTTCAGAAGCTTCCTTTGCAATTAAAAATATTCAAAGCTATTCTTTTTTGATCAATTTTGTTTCGTCAAATATGAACCTCTCTGTCAATAAAAAACAAAAGATTCTCTCATTAAAGAAAATAAAAGAACGTGCTTTGTTGTGTTTGAAATACATGAATGTTGAGTTCAAGAAGCTCGAGCTAAAGAACGATATTCAATCTCGAGTTCGTCACGATTTGGATCAACAACAAAGGGAATATTATCTTCAGCAACAAATCAAGACCATTCAAGAAGAGTTGGGAGGTATTTCATATGAAGAAGAAATTGAAGAAATGAAAGCCCGAGCCAAAACTAAGGTTTGGACTAAAGAGGTTGGTGCTCATTTTGAAAAAGAGTTGATGAAAATGCAACGAATGAATCCTCAGGTAGCTGAATATTCTGTTCAGCGCAATTATCTGGATCTTTTTTTAGATCTTCCTTGGAATCACTTTTCAACTGATAAATTTGATTTAAAGAAAGCCCAAAAAGTATTGGATAGGGATCATTTTGGCCTAGAAGAAGTCAAGAAACGTATCATTGAATACTTAGCCGTTCTGAAATTAAGAAACGATATGAAATCTCCTATTTTGTGTTTGTATGGCCCTCCAGGGGTCGGAAAAACCTCCTTGGGGAAATCCATTGCTGAGGCTTTGGGAAGATCTTGTGTACGTGTTTCTTTAGGAGGATTGAGAGATGAAGCTGAAATTCGCGGACATCGAAAAACATATATTGGAGCCTTACCAGGACGAATCATTCAAAGTCTAAAAAAAGCGGGAACTTCAAACCCAGTTTTTGTACTTGATGAAATTGATAAACTTGGAAGTAGTGCTCAAGGAGACCCTTCTTCGGCCATGCTCGAAGTTTTGGATCCTGAACAGAACAATGAATTTTATGATAATTTTTTAGAATTGGGTTATGATCTCTCCAAAGTGATGTTTATAGCCACGGCAAATAACATAGGAAATATTCATCCCGCTCTTAGAGATCGAATGGAAATCATCAATGTTAGTGGGTATACCATCGAAGAAAAAGTTGTTATTGGAAAACAACATTTGCTTCCAAAACAATTAATCGAACACGGTTTAGATAAAAAAACCATACAACTCAGGAAGACTGTTATGGAGCGTATTGTTGAATTGTACACCCGTGAATCGGGAGTTCGTGGTCTCGACAAACAAATTGCTAAGGTTACCCGATATGCTGCTAAATCCATTGCTATGGAAGAAGAATATGCAATAAAACCTGAATCATCAGATTTGACTGAGATATTGGGCCCTCCAAAAGTCACACGAGATTTGTATGAAAACAATGAGGTTGCAGGAGTTGTAATTGGATTGGCATGGACTTCAGTTGGAGGGGATATTTTGTTCATAGAGTCTGCTCTTTCTCCGGGGAAAGGGATTTTAAATATTACTGGAAACCTCGGTAAGATTATGAAAGAATCCTTCACAATTGCAATGGAATACATAAAAGCCAATGCAAAACGACTAGGGCTTGATGACTTCAAGTTTGATAAGTACAACATTCATATTCACGTTCCTGAGGGTGCTACTCCAAAAGACGGACCTAGTGCTGGAATAACGATACTTACTTCATTGGTTTCTTTATTAACTCAAAAACGTGTAAAAAAGAATTTGTCAATGACGGGTGAAATTACTTTGAGAGGAAAAGTACTTCCTGTTGGAGGAATTAAAGAAAAGATTTTAGCTGCAAAACGATCAAAAATTAAAGAAATCATTTTGTGTGATAGCAACCGAAAGGATATTGAGGAAATTAAACCTACCTATTTGAAAGGATTAACTTTCCATTTTGTCAAAGAAATGGAAGAAGTTTTAGCTTTGGCCTTAACAGACCAAAAAGCTAAAAATGCTAAAAGCCTGTAACCACCTCCTATGTGCACAGTGAGTTTTATTCCGCTAACCAGTGATGGTTTTGTTTTTACCTCTAACCGAGATGAAAACCCCAAAAGGGCAGCTAATGCAATGCAGGAGCTTAGTATAGTAGAGAAGTCACTCTATTTTCCTCAAGACACTCATGCAAATGGTAGCTGGTTTGTTTTTTCTAATACGAATCAGTTTGTTTGTATTCTGAATGGTGCATTCAATCCACATATTCCTAAAGAAGGATACAAAATGAGTCGCGGGAAAATGGCGCTTGATTTTTTTAAATACAAAGACTACAAGAGTTTTATTAATGGTTTCGAATTTGAAGGGATGGAACCTTTTACCTTTATTATTTTTGATCAAGGTGTTTTGGTAGAATTGCGTTGGGATGAAATCAAACTTCACATAAAAGAATTATCTGACTCAGAAGTTCACCTTTGGTCTTCTAGCACTTTATATCCATCTTCTTGGCAAGTTGAACGTAAAGAATGCCTAAGAAAATGGTTGTCCAATGGGCTTCGAACACAAGAAGATATAATAAATTTTCACAAAAAAGAATTCCCTTTCAATCGTGAAGCCTTGGTTGAAATATACGGCGATCAAGTTCCCAAAGAATTGCCCGTTCAAACTTTAAGTGTTTCTTCTATCAAAGGAAGTCAAGCTGTGTTTGATTTTCATTACAAACGAGTTAATAGTCCCATTAATTTTAAAAAGTCAATTCAAGTAGAATAAGTTTAGCAACATTCTCTTTCTTATCTTTACCCTATGAAAACCACAGTTATTGCAGTTGATGGATTTGCCTCAACTGGAAAAAGTACTTTATCGAAACACTTGGCAGACGCACTCGGTTTCACTTATATTGACACAGGATATATGTACAGGGCTGTCACTTATTTCGCTCTTAAAAATGCTTTTATAAATGAGCAGGGCATTGAAGAAGATGCATTTAAGAAAGCTTTACATAAAACTAGTTTTAGTTGGAGTAAGGATAAATCTTCAAAGACAATGTTTTTCAATGGTTCTTCTTATGGAGACGAGTTGAGAACTCTTGAGGTTTCCTCTTGGGTAAGTAAAGTAGCAGGATTGGGTTTTGTTCGAGATCATTTAGTTTATCAACAACGTATTTTATCTCAACTTGGAAGCGTGGTTATGGATGGTCGTGATATTGGTACGGTTGTTTTTCCAGATGCAGATTTTAAATTCTTTTTGATTGCTGATGCTGAAGTTCGTGCCAAACGACGTTATGATGAATTGAGAGCTAAAGGCGAAGAAGTGGTTTTAGAAGATATTTTAAAGAACGTAATAGACCGAGATCATCAAGACAGTACTCGACTTATTTCTCCCCTAAAAAAAGCAGAAGATGCTTTGGAAATTGATACCACTAACTTTTCTATTGAAACGGTTCTAGATCATATGTTTTCTGTAATTAATCCTAAAGCTTAAAAGCAAGAAGCTAGTTTCTTTTGATTGTAATGAATATTTCAAATTCATAATTTTTTCAATTACACATCAATAGACTTCCAAGAAATTAAGGTAACAACATCTTTATTAAAAAAAGAAACCCTATAAAATCTCACTCTTGACTTTGTCTATCAATAGATTATCCCTACATTTGCGCACTCTTATGATTAAGTAGAACGAGAGATCTAAAAAAAATTAAGAACAACTTCTGTGTGTTTACATTTAAAGTTCTATAAAACAACAGGATACAAATTTTATCGGCAATGGCTGAAGAAAACAACACTCCGCAAGAGGCAACAGAGCAAACTGCTCCACAAGATGCCCAAGCGCAACCAACTGCAAATAATGCAGAGGATTTTTTATCAAATTTTAATTGGCATAATTACGAAGAGGGAATCGATGTAATTGAAGATGCTCAATTGTTAGAATTTGAAACCTTAGTAAAAGAAAATTTCGTAGACACAGCAGACGAAGATGTGATTGAAGGAACGGTTGTCTTTATGACCGACCGTGAAGCAATCATCGACATCAACGCAAAATCAGAAGGAGTTATTTCTCTCAACGAATTCCGTTACAATCAAGACCTTAAGGTTGGAGATAAAGTAGAGGTAATCGTAGATACTCGTGAAGACAGAACAGGGCAATTGATACTTTCTCACCGTAAAGCCCGTGTGATTAAGGCATGGGATCGCGTTAACAATGCACATGACACAGGAGAAATCGTAAACGGTTTTGTGAAATGCAGAACTAAAGGAGGAATGATTGTAGATGTTTTTGGAATCGAAGCATTCTTGCCTGGATCTCAAATTGATGTAAAGCCAATTCGCGACTACGATCAGTACGTTAATAAAACAATGGAATTCAAGGTTGTTAAAATTAACCAAGAATTCAAAAACGTTGTTGTATCTCACAAAGCGTTGATTGAAGCTGATATTGAAGAGCAGAAAAAAGAAATCATTGGACAACTTGAAAAAGGTCAAGTTCTGGAAGGAACAGTTAAAAATATCACTTCATACGGAGTATTTATAGACCTTGGAGGTGTAGATGGATTAATTCACATCACAGATCTTTCTTGGAGCCGAATTAATCACCCGAATGAGATTTTAGAGTTGGATCAAAAACTCAATGTGGTAATTTTAGACTTTGATGATAACAAATCCAGAATTCAACTAGGATTAAAACAATTGAGCGCTCATCCATGGGATCAATTGGGAGACACCATAAAAGAAGGTGAAAAAGTCAAAGGTAAAGTAGTTGTAATCGCAGATTATGGTGCATTTATCGAAATTGAGGACGGAGTTGAAGGCTTGATTCACGTTTCAGAAATGTCTTGGTCAACCCACTTGCGTTCGGCTCAAGATTTTGTGAAAGTTGGAGACGAGGTAGAAGCAGTGATTTTAACATTAGATCGCGAAACCCGTAAAATGTCTCTTGGGATAAAGCAATTAACTCAAGATCCTTGGACGGATATTACATCTAAGTATCCGATACAATCTAAGCATTCAGGTATTGTAAGAAACTTTACAAACTTTGGAGTATTTATTGAACTAGAAGAAGGAATTGATGGTCTAGTTTATATTTCAGATTTATCTTGGACTAAGAAAGTAAAACACCCGTCAGAAATTTTGACAGTTGGAGATACAATCGAGGTTATTGTACTAGAATTGGATGTTGAAGGACGTAAATTAAGTCTAGGTCACAAACAAACTATGGATAACCCATGGAATAAATACGAGACTGAATTTGCCGTTGACACAACGCACAAGGCTCAATTAACCGAAATCGTTGACAAAGGAGCAACCATTAACTTCAACGAGCATGTTACTGCTTTTGTACCTTCGCGTCATCTTGAAAAAGAGGATGGGACTAAACTTGGTCTTGGAGAAGATACAACCTTTAAAGTTATTGAGTTCAATAAAGAATTTAAGCGTGTAGTTGTCTCTCATACTACATTATTCAAAGAAGAAGAGCGTAATAACATACGTAAAGCAACTAAGAAAATGGCAGCAAGTAACTCTGAAAAGACTACTCTTGGAGATTTAGATGCTTTAGCAGATTTGAAACAAAAGATGGAAGGAAAATAATTTTTTATATAATACCTTAAAAAACCCTCTTTGTAAAATGAGGGTTTTTTTTATGTCCATAAATCAAGATCACTAGATAAAAAATAATATTTTTGTAAATAAAACTAAAGGCATGCAGCCCAAGCTTCTTCTTAACGAGCATCAAATAGACATCCTCTTACATCGTCTTGCTTGCCAATTGATTGAGAAGCACCTAGATTTTTCAAATACAGTATTGATAGGTCTTCAACCCAGAGGAGCCTTTGTTTTAGATCGATTAATTACTTTACTTAAAACAAATTATGGAGTAGAAGATGTTGCATTCGGGAAGCTTGATACTACTTTTTTTCGAGATGATTTTAGAAGAAGTGATAAACCCCATGCAGCGAATACGATGCAGATGAACGTTCTTGTTGAAGATAAATATATTGTTTTTATTGATGATGTTTTATATACTGGTCGAAGCATTCGAGCAGCCTTAACTGCCATTGAGTCTTTTGGTCGCCCAAAAGAAATAGAACTTTTGACTCTGATTGATCGAAGATTCAGTCGTCACCTTCCCATTCAACCAGATTATGTTGGTAGACAAATAGATTCTTTGCAAAATGATAAAGTAGAGGTGAAGTGGAAAGAATTAACAGACGAAGACGCTGTCTACTTGATTAAAGAAACCTTATGAGTCAATTAAGTGTAAAACATTTACTGGGAATCAAGTATTTAAATGAAAATGATCTTCATTTGATTTTCGAGACTGCCGATCATTTCAAAGAGGTAATCAACCGTAAAATAAAAAAAGTTCCTACACTGAGAGATGTAACAATTGCTAATCTTTTCTTTGAGAATAGTACTCGAACCAAACTGTCTTTTGAATTGGCCGAAAAACGTTTAAGTGCAGACGTAATTAATTTTTCAGCTGCACAATCCTCAGTAAAAAAAGGAGAAACTCTTATCGATACCGTAAACAATATTTTGGCAATGAAGGTAGATATGATTGTTATGCGTCATCCCAACCCAGGTGCAGCATCCTTTTTATCCAAGAATGTTGATGCCTGCATTATTAATGCAGGGGATGGAACACACGAACATCCCTCTCAAGCCTTATTGGATGCCTTTTCAATTCGTGAAAAATTTGGTGAGATTGCTGGCAAAAAAATTGCCATTATAGGAGATATTTTACATTCTCGGGTAGCACTATCTAATATTTTTGCACTAAAAAAATTAGGCGCAGAGGTTAAGTTATGTGGCCCCAAAAGTTTGTTACCTAAACATATTGAATCTTTAGGAGTAACCGTAGAACTGGACATTAAAAAGACACTCCAGTGGTGTGATGCTGCTAATATTTTGAGAGTTCAGAATGAGCGAATGGATAAAAGTTACTTTCCTTCTATTAGAGAATATACTCAGCTTTATGGTCTTGGACTTCCGCTTCTTAAAAGCTTAAATAAAGAAATTGTTATTTTACATCCCGGTCCCATTAATAGAGGTGTAGAAATAAGTTCAGAAGTAGCCGATTCAGATCAAGCTATAATTTTAGACCAAGTAGAAAATGGAGTAGCCATCCGTATGGCAATAATCTATCTCTTGGCTTCAAAAATAATGACACCTTCAGTATGATCATTAAAAATGAAAATAATACAATTGAATTTCAACTCACTAAGGTAGATATCTCCAAACCTGAAACCTTTTGTCAATCCCATAAAAAAAAAATAGGAACTGCTGATGTTGTTTTTGATTGCCTGAAACTTTCTTTTTTAGATAAACATATGAAAGCATTAAATTCAATTTTTAACACTTTAAAAACAAAGAATCAAAGCTTTGTTTTTGTGGCAACTCCTGAACAATTTAATTCAGTTCCAGAGTCTTTGATTGTTGTCCCAACCCTACAAGAGGCACACGATTTCATAGAATTTGAACGAATTCAACGCGATCTAGGATTTTAGACATATGGAGTTAACTATTCTAGGTTGTCACGCTGCAACACCTCGTAAAAAAGCTCAAACTACTTCTCAGTTGCTCGAAGTAAAAGGACATTTGATTCTTATTGATTGTGGGGAAGGAACTCAAATGCAACTGCGAAAATTAGGGGTTAAATTTGCTCGTATCCGTCATATTTTTATTTCTCACCTTCACGGGGATCACTTTTATGGTTTAATCGGTCTAATAAGTACCTTTCGTTTATTAGGAAGAGAAGCAGAATTGCATATCTATGGCCCTAAGGGTATTAAGGAAATAATTACACTGCAATTGAAATATGCCAAATCATGGACCGACTATCCTTTGTATTTTCATGAATTAGATGCTTCTGATTCTGTTGTGCTTTTTGAAGATGATAAAATTAAGGTTTCCACTATACCTCTAGATCATCGAGTTTATACAAATGGATTTCTTTTTGAAGAAAAAAAAGGTTTACGCAAAATAAATGTAGAGGCTACAAAAACTTTTGGTGTTGAGGTTTGTGATATGAAAAACCTTAAAGCTGGAAAAGACTTTGTTGATTCAACCGAAAAATTGATTCCTAATTCAAGCTTGACTTTTGATCCAGAACCCTCAAAATCCTATGCTTTTTGTAGTGATACAGCATACAAAGAAGACATTGTGTCAATAATTAAAAATGTAACCTTTTTATACCACGAATCTACTTTTTTGAAGAACCACCTCGATTTAGCCATTAAAACCAAACATAGCACTGCAGAACAAGCAGGTAAAATTGCAGCTATGGCTAATGCCAAAGGTCTAATTTTAGGACACTATTCTAGCCGATACGGTGATTTGAATTCCTTTTTAGATGAAGCAAAAGGGTTTTTTGAAAATGTTCATTTAGCAGAGGACGGTAAATCTTTTAAAATTTAATTTTCTTTTAAGGTTATTGTACCTTGCACTTATGAAAGAAGAAAAAGATCTTGGGTCGTTGCGAAAATCATACGAGAAAAACACCTTGAATGATGACATTAAATCAATAAATCCAATTGACTTGTTTCAAGATTGGTTTGCTGCTGCCGACAAACACACCGAGATAGAGGAAGCAAATGCTATGACTTTAGTAACCTTAGAATTAGATGGTTTTCCAAGGGGACGTATCGTATTGTTAAAACAATTCAGTGAAGCAGGATTTGTTTTTTACACGAACTACAATAGCAATAAAGGTAAGGCTATTGATGCTTTTGATAAAGTTGGACTAACTTTTTTTTGGCCTGAGATGGAACGTCAAGTTTTAATTAAAGGCAAGGCTCAAAAAGTAGCTAAAGAAACTTCGGACACTTATTTTTATTCTCGCCCCAAGGGGAGTCAAATAGGTGCAATTGTATCTCCACAAAGTGATCCTATTGAAAATCGAGATTTTTTAGAAAACAGATTGGATAAGTTAGAAGTACTTTATGAACATGAAGCCCCTAAACGACCTGATCATTGGGGAGGTTATCTCATTGTTCCTAATTCTATTGAATTTTGGCAAGGAAGACCGAATCGCCTTCATGACCGAATTGAATTTATACAAGAACAACATAAAAGCTGGACTGCAAAACGATTAGCTCCTTAAAAATGAAGAAATTAATTTTTTTAAGGCATGCTAAATCTTCATGGGAAGAACCTGTTTTGGATAGAAACCGTTCTCTTTCATCAAAAGGAATTAAGGCAATTCAAAAGGTTGCTCTTCATTGGGAAGAACTTTTTAGCGAGGCTGAATTGATTTTAACCAGCCCGGCTAACCGAGCTTTGAACACCGCTACAATCCTGGCTCATACAATTGGTTATGATCTTCAAAAAATTCGAATAAATGAAGAACTTTATACTTTTAACCCCAAGGAGTTGATTACTTTCATCAAAAAAATAGATAACGCATTATCGAATATCATCATTGTAGGACACAATCCTGCCTTTTCTGAGGTATCTCAAAAATTATCAATGAATAGTGCTCCTGCCCTAAGAACATCTTGTTGGACTCAACTCACTTTTCAAACAATCAAATGGTCTTCTATTGAACATGGAACATCAATTAGTGGATCACGTAAATCTTTAAATGTTTAATGAGAGAACAACAAACTAAAAAATTCGTCAATCGAGAAATAAGCTGGTTAGATTTCAACGCTAGAGTATTACAAGAAGCCTCCGAAGAATCAGTCCCTTTGATTGAGCGACTCAGATTTTTAGGTATTTTTTCAAATAACTTAGATGAATTTTTTCAGGTTCGTTTTGCTACAGTTAAACGTATTTCACAATCAGATTTAACCGGAAAGAAAGCCTTGGGAGGGATTGTTGCAACTGAATTGCTCGAGGAAATAACCGTTATTGTTATTGATCAACAACGCAAAAGTTTGTCTATTCTTAAAGACATTGAAAAAAAACTTTCAGAAGAGAATATAATTTTTTTAAACGAAAAAGAAGTTAGTCCACATCAAGAAAAGTTTTTAAATGATTTTTTTAACCAAAATGTAGGACCAGCTTTGGTTACTGTAATTCTTCATGATGAAATACAGGATTTCAGCGACAATAAAGCTTTTTTAGTAATTACATTGGATACTATTGAAAAGGGACAATCAAAACCTTTATACGCACTTATAGAGATACCCAAGCAGCTGGATCGTTTTGTAGTATTGCCAAAAGAGGGAGATTTACAATATGTAATGCTGTTAGACGATCTAATCCGCTATAATTTTCATACGATCTTCAATATGTTTGATTATAGTTCGATTGTAGCTCATATGGTGAAAATTACCCGAGATGCTGAATTGGATTTAGAGGAAGATGTAGGCAAAAGCTATGTTGAAAAAATAATGAACAGTGTAAAGGATAGAATGATTGGAGACCCTGTTCGTTTGGTTTATGACAAAGGAATTCCAAAAAAGACTCTTAATTTTATTATGAAAAAACTTGGAATTGGAACTACAGATAGTCTAATTCCGGGGGGAAAATATCATCACAGAAGAGACTATATGAATTTCCCTAGCCTAGATCGAAAAGACTTAATGTATCCCGAAGTAACTCCATTACCCATAAAGGACTTAAATCTCAATACAAACATATTAAGTTCAATTGCACAAAAGGATTTTTTACTTTACGCGCCATACCATAATTATGCTTATGTTATTAAGTTTTTACGAGAAGTAGCTTTAGACCCAAAGGTTAAAACTATAAAAATTACTCTGTATCGTTTATCTAACAACTCTCAAGTAGTGAGTTCTCTAATTAATGCAGCTAAGAATGGTAAAAAGGTAACGGTTCAAATTGAATTGCAAGCACGATTTGATGAAGAAAACAACATTATTTTTGCAGAACGACTCGAGGCTGCTGGAGTTCAATTAATCTTTGGAGTTCCCGGCTTAAAAGTTCACACTAAAATATGTTTGATTGAACGTGAAGAAGATAAAAAATTAAAAAAATATGGTTTTATTAGTACAGGTAATTTTAATGAAACCACCGCTAAGGTATACACCGATTATACCCTATTTACTTCGCATCAAAAAATATTGAAAGATGTTGGTAAAGTATTTGGTTTTTTTGAAGTTAACTACAAAATCAAAACTTATAAGCATCTAATAGTATCTCCCCATTATACGGCTACAGTTTTAAATCGCTTGATTGAGAATGAAATTGAAAATGCACAATTAGGGAAAGCAGCTAAAATCAAATTAAAGCTAAATAGCATTACTAATTATAAGGTCATCAATAAGCTCTATGAAGCCAGTCAAGCAGGAGTAGAAATTCATATGATTGTTCGTGGGATTTGTTGTTTAATCCCAGGAATCAAGGGAGTAAGTGATAATATTCAGGTAATTAGTATAATAGATAAATATTTAGAACACCCAAGAGTTTATATTTTTGAAAATGGTGGCGACCCAAAAATGTATATTTCATCAGCTGATTTGATGACCCGTAATATTGAAAACCGAGTAGAGGTAGCCTGCCCTATTTATGATCTTGATCTTCAAAAACAATTGTTAGACACCTTTATGATTAGTTGGAATGATAATGTGAAAGCTAGATTAATTAATGGATCTATTCAGAACGAATTTAAGAAGTCAAAAGAGCATCCCTTTCGATCACAATGGAAATTGCATGAATATTTTAAAGTACGTTTAGATAATGAAAGTTAAAAAATTAGCTGCAATTGATATTGGCTCAAATGCCATTCGTATATTAATTTCAAATGTTTTCGAAGTTGAGGGATCGCAGCCGATTTTTATGAAAAGCGAGATGGTTCGTGTTCCCATTCGCTTGGGAGAAGATTCGTTTACCGTTGGAGAAATTTCTCCCAAAAACATTAAACGAATAATAAAAGCAATGAAAGCTTTTAAATTAATCATGAAAATCAATGGAGTAAAACACTACATGGCATGTGCCACCTCTGCACTACGAGAATCCAATAATTCAGAAGAAATTCTAAAGAAAGTAAAGAAAAAAACAGGAATAAAGATTGAGGTAATAGACGGGAATAGAGAAGCTCAGATAATTTCCAATACCACAATTATGGATAGTATTGGTCAAAACAAAAACTACCTCTATGTAGACGTTGGAGGAGGGAGTACAGAATTTAGTGTTTTTCAAAATGGAAAAAGAATTACATCTAAATCTTTTAAAGTTGGAACGGTTCGTATGCTTAATGATATGGTCAACGACAAGGTTTGGCTGGAAATTGAAAAATGGATTGTAACCAATACCAAAAAAACTAGTAAAATTAATCTTCTCGGATCAGGTGGTAATATTAATAAGCTCTTCAAACTCTCCAATACCAAAGAGGGAAAACCTCTTATGTTTATTACACTCAATACTTTTTATCAAGAATTTAAAAAAATGAGTTACGAGGAACGTGTTTTGAAGTACAAACTAAATTTAGACCGAGCTGATGTTATCCTGCCTGCACTAGAAATTTATTTAAAAGCATTAAAATGGAGTGGTGCTTCTAAAGTTTACGTTCCTAAAATTGGTCTTTCTGACGGTATGGTAAAGGTTATGTATAAAAAATACAATCCTTGATCTATTCTAGAGATCCAAATCCAACTCTTTTCTTAGTTCATCAATTACGGGATTAATTTCTTTTAAGCGGTTGTATTTTTCTTCTGGAGTATAGATAAAGTTTTTTTCGGTTTTTTGATCTACAACGACCTTTATTAGTAAATCATAGTTTTTTAAATTTGCTCTGAGATAAGGTACAAAATCTGTAAACTCACGCTCTAGCTCAACTTTATTTAAATCTGTAGGTACATTAAAAATTACTAAATTTTTATCTATAAGGGTAGGAGTACTGATTTTGAGAAGTGAGGCTACGTTTTGATCTCCCTTTTTATATTTCATTTGTTGATAATGATTCCATACTTTGAGGAGTTCTTCTTCAGAAAACACCTCGGTAGGAAGATTATCTACTTTTTCAGTTGGCTTTTGTTGTTGTTCCCAATCTTTTTTTCTTTTTACGCTTGAAATAGATAAACTTGATACTTGATTGGTTTCAGTGGGTTTAATTTTGATTTCAGGCTTTTTTACCTCAAGTTTTGGTGGAAGATTTATTTGTTCTTTTTCTTTACTTTCGACTTGGTGTTCCTGTTCAGCATCTGGCCGAGAGACTTCTGTAGAAGTTTTATCTGTACCTGGTTTATTGTTGAAGGTAGGTATTAGCTTTCCTTTTTTTTTTCTCCATCGAAGTGGAGTGAAGCTAGTTGCATGACACAAAGTTCGACATGGAGTCTTTTGTTGTTGCTATTTTTGAAGTTCAATTCACAACCATGTGCCAAATCTAGGGCATCCAATAAGTAGTTTAAAGTTAGTTTTTTTGCTTGCTCTTCATGCTCTTTTTGAAGACTTTCGCTTATTTCTAATAGAGGTATTGTTTTAATTTCCTTGCAGAGCATCAAATCTCTAAAATGTTTTGCAAGACCAGATATGAACTGATGACCTTCTATTCCTTTTTTAAGAACTTCATCAAAGAACATTAAGCTATCCGGTATTTTATGATCAATGAGAAGATTAGTAAATTTAAGGTAGGAAGCTTTGTCGAGGATATTGAGGTTTTCTGCTACAGCTTCAGCGGTGAGGTTTTGATTACAAAAACTACTCATTCTATCAAAAATAGATAAGGCGTCGCGCATTGCCCCATCAGCTTTTTGAGCAATTAAATGTAAAGCCTCATCCTCATACTTAACTCCTTGCTCTTTTGCTAAATTTGCTAAATAATTTTGAGCATCATATACTGAAATTCTTTTGAATTCAAAAATTTGACATCGGGATAGAATGGTTGGGATTATTTTATGCTTCTCAGTGGTAGCTAAAATAAAAATAACGTGTTTTGGGGGTTCTTCAAGAGTTTTAAGAAATGCATTAAAGGCTGCTGTAGATAGCATATGTACTTCATCAATGATGTAAACCTTATGCGTTCCAGTCTGAGGAGGAATACGAACTTGATCATTGAGGTTACGGATATCATCAACAGAATTATTTGAGGCAGCATCAAGCTCAAAAATATTGAAAGCAAAATCTTGATTAGGATCAATATTGTCTTGATCATTGCTGTTAATCCGTTTGGCTAAAATTCGAGCACAGGTAGTTTTCCCAACACCTCTGGAGCCGCAAAAAAGGAGGGCTTGAGGTAATTGATTTTTAAGAATGGCATTGTTTAGAGTTTCTGTAATTGCCGATTGTCCTACAACATCTTTGAACTGTTGTGGTCTATATTTTAAAGCAGATACTATGAAGGGTTCCATATTATTTCAAATTTAAAAAAAACTACTATGATATTGGAGTATACTACTTTAAAATAACAGTTAAATTATTAACATAATATGTACCTTTGTGGCAGCAGGTCTCTTATCGCTGCTCATCTTTGATGAGGAGAGGAAAGTCCGGACACCAAAGAGCAGTATAACGGGTAACACCCGTCTTTCGTTTTTAACGAAAAGGACAAGTGCAACAGAAAGTACGTACAGGTAATGCTGTAGTGAAATCAGGTAAACTCTATGCGGTGCAACGCCAAGTAAATTTGCTTTTGAGAGCGGCTCGTTCGATGTAAAAGGGTAGGCGGTTTGAGCTTTTGAGTAATCAAAAGCCTAGATAAATGATAAGACTCGACAGAATCCGGCTTATGACCTGCTTTTTTTATTCAAAAAAACTAAAGGTGTTGGAGCCGTAATTTCTTGATGACTCAAAATTTGGATGTTCCTCAAAGTTGTATTCTTTGGAATGTTCCAGTATTAACATTCCTTCCTCTTTAAGCTGTTTCCCATGAAAAATAAGATCAACTATTTTTTCGAAATCTGAATGCGGTAAATTATATGGTGGATCTGCAAAAATAACATCAAAATTTTGATGCGATTTTTGAAGAAACTTAAATACATTTTGATTAATTATTTCAATGTTTAATCCAAATTTTGTACTTGTTTCTTCAATAAAAAGAGTACAATATTTGTTTTGATCTACTGCTACAATTTCTTTTACTCCACGTGATCCAAACTCATAACTGATGTTTCCAGTCCCCGAAAATAAGTCTAAAACTTTAATTTCATTGAAAGTAACCCAGTTTGTCAGTATGTTAAATAAAGCTTCTTTTGATCGGTCTGTTGTTGGACGTACAGGTAGTTTTTTGGGAGCTAATATTCTACGACCTTTTAAAGAACCCGATATAATTCGCATTAGGCAATTTTGTTTTCTAGAAAGGGCGTAGGGTGTTTACTGTTCTTGTTTTCTGAGGGAGCATCCAGAAAAATAACATCGTTGTGATACTCTTGTACCCCTTGATAATATTCTTTATAGGATTCGTATTCTCCTAGGAATGCCAATTTGAAGCTTTCAGGTTTAAGGTAAAATTGTTCAGTAATATAGAAAAGGTAGTATAAAAACTCATCTGCATGATGTTGTTCAAAAGTGTTGAATAATAATAGCTGTGTTCCTTGGAAAAGGAATAAATCAAAAAACCCTTTTCTCAAGTGAACAAAGAGTTGTTTTTTTGAGGTTCCCATTGAAAATTGAGATAAAGGTGCTAATAAGAAAGAAGTGAGGTGTTGAGAATGATGGTTTGGAAATAATTCTTTGAAAACTTTTTTAACTGAGGGGCTTCCTACGAAAACGACCACTTGATTGAATGATTCTAACACATCAAATAAAACCTCTTGATTTTCGTCTAGGGTTAATCCATTTTCAATGTAAAATGAGGCATTGTCTTTATCAAATAATTCTGTAGGAACAACAGTTGATAGTCCTTCTAAATGAATCAAAAAAACATTGTCTGAAACCAATTCTTGTTTTTTGATCCAATTCGATAATGGTTCCTGATCTATTTTGCTAAAGTCATCAACTGGATAAAAACAAGTTTTCTTTTGGGTACAAAAAGAAAATCCATCCCTAAATATAAGGATGGATAAGTCTGAGGTTTGGTGATTTTTATTTTGCAGGTGCATCAAATATAGAAGGCCAGTTACCATTTTCACTAACATCTGTAAGAGAACCTAAGATGATATCAGGCCCATTCACACCATCTACCGAAATTGTTTCGTTTTCTTGCTTAAGCAAGTCTTCATTTTGATCAAATAAAACAACGCTTTTGGCTACTTTTACTTCAAAAACCGGGACTTTATATCCATTTTTATCAATGACATCTGCTTTGATAGAGAATGTAGCATCAGAACCTTCAACAGGAACTTTACTCATTTCTGCATAGTCAGTTGAGTTTTTGAAAAGAGAATCTTTTACTGGAATAAATCCAAGAGTGTCAACCACTATAACTTCTCTTAGCATGTCAATACGGTATATTTTGTCGTACTCTAAATAAGAAGAGTCACGTTTTTGGATTAAAGTAAATATTCCGTTGTCAACAAAACTAACAAGACTATCAAAGTTATTTGCATAAAAACCTTTAACGTCTTTGTGAGCAATTTGAGCTTTTCTAATTTCTTTTAAACGAGAAATTACATCAGCATATCGTTCGTTTTTGATTTTATTAAAGTTTATAGGACCATTGATTGAATCATAAATTTTGTAACTAAAAAATATAATTAGAACCCATAGTACAACTTGTATTGCAATCTTCATTTTAAATTTTTTTGTTAAAAACAAATCTACAATTTTTTTTTATTCATTAAAGTATTTAGGAAATGAATTATCTTCCCAAAAATTAAAATTCAATAATGATTTCTACTGAGTTTAAAAAGCTGCTAAATGAAACTTTTCAATTTGAAGCTACAGTCTCCCAAAATCAGTGGCTGGATTCAATTGTAGATTTTATATATACCAAAGAGAAAAATGTTTTGTATTTGTTGAAAGGTTATGCAGGAACAGGAAAATCTACTCTTATAGGGCATCTGGTTAAATATCTTGTAAAAGCAAATTCTAAAGCCATATTGATGGCGCCAACAGGACGAGCAGCAAAAGTTATTGCCAATTATTCAAATAAAAAGGCTCATACAATTCACAAACAAATTTATTACACTAAAAGTGAAAAAGGATCAGGAGTTCAATTTGTTTTGAAACCAAATAAATATAAAAACACCATTTTTATAGTTGATGAAGCCTCTATGATTGGAGACGATCGTCAAAATGCCAAATTATTTGAAAATGGATCTCTTTTGGACGATCTTATGCAATACGTAGACTCAGGTTCGAATTGTAAATTACTGCTGGTAGGTGATCCGGCTCAGCTCCCTCCTGTATATCTCAACATAAGCCCTGCATTGGATGGAGATTATCTAAAAAGGCAATTCAATAAAATTGTGACTGAATGGGAGTTGAAAGAAGTTGTAAGGCAACAACAAGAATCGGGTATTTTAGCTAATGCCACTCAATTGAGAATTCAAATTAACCATGAGCACAATGAATCCTTTGCATTTGACTTATCAATTGCATCTGATATTCAACGTTTGCAGGATGGAAATGAAATTCTAGAGCTTTTGGATGATTCTTTGCGAAATGAGGGGCTAGAAGACACTGTTTTTATTGTTCGCTCTAATAAAAGAGCAAATCTTTACAATCAACAAATACGAAGTAGAATCCTTTTCTTAGAATCCGAATTATCGGTTGGAGATCAGTTGATGGTAGTAAAGAATAATTATTTTTGGTTGGAGCCTAATTCTTTACCAGGGTTCATAGCCAATGGAGATTTGGTTAAAGTACTTCGTATTTTTAGCCATCATGAGCTTTATGATTTTAAATTTGCTAAAGTAGAAGTGCAACTGGTTGATTATCCGGAGGAGAAGCCGTTTGAGACAGTTTTATTATTAGATACTCTCAGCTCTGAAAACCCCTCTTTAACTTATGAAGAGAGTAATAGATTGTACCAAAATGTTCAGGAAGATTACCAACATCTAAGTTCAAAATACAAACGTTTTATGGCGGTAAAAAACAATTCTTATTTTAATGCACTTCAAGTAAAGTATTCTTATGCCATAACCTGTCATAAATCACAAGGTGGGCAGTGGAAAAATGTTTTTATAGAACAACCCTATTTACCTGATGGTCCAGATTTTAGTTATTTCCGTTGGCTGTATACAGCAATCACTCGAGCAAAATCGAATTTATATTTAGTTGGTTTTAAGAATGATTTTTTCTTGAAATAAAACAAAACAAAAGCTAAAGTTAAGTTTACACTTAGTATTTTTGAATATCATTTTATAGTTTATGAAAATTATCGCTGTTATTCCTGCCCGTTATCAGGCCAGTCGTTTTCCGGGAAAACTTATGCAACCTCTAGGGGATTCTACAGTAATAGGGCAGACCTATAAAAATGTTTTACAAACTGCATTGTTTTCTGAGGTTATTGTAGCTACTGATAATGATGCTATTCAGAATGAAATTGAAACCTTAGGTGGATCTGTTTTCCGCAGCAAGAAAGAACATGAGTGTGGTAGTGATCGAATCGCTGAAGCCGTTGAACATAGTGATGCAGATATTGTAATCAATATTCAGGGAGATGAACCTTTTTTAAACCAAAACAGTCTTAAAGCCCTTCTTGAAGTTTTTGAAACAGATTTGAACAAGGAAATAGACCTAGCATCTTTAATGATTCCATTTAATAAAAAAAAGGAAGTAGAAAACCCCAATAATGTAAAAGTAATTGTAGACCAATTCAATTGCGCGCTCT
The DNA here is from genome assembly GCA_943789305.1 of uncultured Flavobacteriaceae bacterium. Lineage (GTDB taxonomy): Bacteria > Bacteroidota > Bacteroidia > Flavobacteriales > Flavobacteriaceae > Arcticimaribacter. The sequence goes on from CALSTP010000001.1 coordinate 807,638, forward strand.
ATTTTTCGAGAATTCCAATTCCATTTTATCGAAATAAAGAACTTCCAAAGAATTATTTTAAACACATTGGTGTTTATGCCTTTAGAAAAGAGGCCTTACTTAATTTTAGTTCTACTGAAATGACTCCTTTAGAACAAGCTGAAAAAATTGAATGTATCCGCTATTTAGAGCAGGGGAAAAAAATGAAAATGGTTTTAACCCATGAAATTTCTATTGGAATTGACACTCCAGAAGATTTAAATAAAGCTCAGCAGTTTCTAAAAAATTAACTTATCTCTATGTTTCATTTCTTTTCTAAATTAATATTATTCAATATTTTAAAATGGAAAGTAGTTGGGGATTTTCCAAAACTTCCAAAATTCATTATTGCTGTGGCTCCACATACCAGCAATTATGATTTTATGGTTGGAATAATGATTCGAAGTATTTTAAAAGAAGAAATTAATTATGTTGGAAAAAAAGAATTATTCAACCCACTTACCTCATGGTTTTTCAAAGGTTTGGGTGGGGCCCCTTTGAATAGAAAAGGCAATCAAAATGTTGTAGAAGGAATTGTGAATATTTATAATAATCGAAAAACATTTCGTCTTGCAATAGCACCTGAAGGAACTAGAAAACCTGTTAAAAACTGGAAATCAGGATTTTATTATATTGCAAAAGGTGCTAAAATTCCGATTCAACTGGTAGCCTTTGATTATTCGAAAAGGGTAATCAAATTTTATCCCTTATTTACCCCCACAAATAATGTAGAGCAAGATTTTATTAAAATGAAAAATTATTTCAAAGGTGTAAAAGGTAAAATACCCGCAAATGGGATTTTTAATTTGTAAGATCTAAATTGTGATATATATTCATCACATCATCGTCTTCTTCTATTTTTTCAAATAGTTTTTCTACCTCTTCTACTTGTTCAGGACTTAATTTGGTTAGGTTTTGAGGTATTCTTTCAAAGCCTGAAGATAGAATTTCGAAGGATCTGTTTTCAAGCTCCTTTTGAATGGCGCCAAAATTTTCAAATGGCCCATAAAGTAATACTCCATCATCGTCAGCGAAAACTTCTTCAACTCCATAGTCAATAAACTCTAATTCCAATTCTTCTGGGTCAATTTTTTTGGGATTGATTCTGAAATTGCAGGTACGATCAAACATAAACTCTACAGATCCAGAGGTACCTAGATTTCCATTTGCTTTGTTAAAATAACTTCTAACATTAGCAACAGTTCTATTGTTATTATCTGTAGCTGTTTCTACCAAAACTGCAATTCCGAAGGGAGCATATCCTTCGAAAAGTACTTCCTTATAATTTTCTGTATTCTTGTCAGAAGCCTTTTTTATTGCACGCTCAACGTTATCTTTGGGCATGTTGGCTGCTTTTGCATTTTGAATGACAGCTCTGAGTCTAGCGTTGTTATCAGGGTCTGGGCCTCCCTCTTTTACAGCAATTACGATATCTTTACCAATTCGTGTAAAGGTTTTGGCCATAGCTGACCAACGTTTCATTTTTCTTGCTTTTCTAAATTCAAATGCTCTTCCCATTTCAATCTTTTTACATTTATGCAAATATAAAAAAGTATTAAACGTTCTGTAACTAGTTTTACAGTGAATATAAATCTTCTAGAATAGATTCATAAGAAACATTAAGGTGGGAGGGGAGTTTATTTTCTTTAGGAAGTACAGCTAAATATCTCATTTGATTGGAGGTAAATATTTGCTTAAAAATAGCACCCTTCAGTTTTCTCCTTAATATGATTCGTTTTATGAAATCAAAATGAGTTATTAAATTAACGCTACCCAGGTGGAAAATTCCTGTTAATTTTTGATTGATGATATAATGTATTTGTTGACTTAGTTTGCGATCACTTGTTACATTTATAATTGTATTGGGAAATACTTCTATAGGCTGATTTGATGCAACCAGAATTTCAATTTCTTTAGTTCTTGGAGCATTATTTCCAAAAACCATTGGGAGACGAGCAATTACGTATCTGGAGGGAGGTAATTTTAAAAGGCTGTTTTCAATTCTAATTTTAAAACGTCCATAAGGACTTTCAGACAATGTTTTGTCAAATTCATAAGATGGGTAGTGTTCAAACGCATCAAACACATTCGAGGAAGAGAGAAACATTAAACGGCAATTGAAGTTTTGAATGTAGGTTACTAGATGTTCATGACATTTTAATTGCTCTTTAAAGGGGCCTCGTAAGCAGGATATTATAAGTTGTGGTTTTACCTTTTTTAAAATCGATAGTATATTGCTGTCTTTAAGACTATAATAAAAAAAATTTTGTTGTTTTGAGTACTTATTTTCATTGAAATAGGTGCCGGAGGTGTCAAAATAAGGGTTCAATTCTCGGTAAAGTGAGTTGCCTATAAAACCACTTCCTCCAAGAATTAATATTTTTTTCAAAATGAAATCGGTTTATGCCTTATAAAAAGGTAATGAGATTATTTTGGCACTAAGCATTTTATTTCTAACCTGAAGCTGTATTTCTGAACCAACTTCACTGAACTTTTTTGGTACATATCCCAAGCCAATCCCAATATTTAATGAGGGAGCTTGAGTTCCAGAAGTTACTCGTCCAATTAAATTACCACTGTTATCAAAAAGTTTGTGATCGGTTCTTGGAATTCCTCGTTCTTGTAATTCAAATCCCACTAAACTAATATCAGTTCCTTCTCTTTTTTGTTTGCCTAGAGTTTCTGCATTTATAAATTTAGTTTCGGAACGAGTTATCCAACCCAATCCTGCCTCTATTGGAGATTGGTTTTCATTTATTTCATTACCATAAAGACAGTACCCCATTTCTAATCTGAGCGTATCCCTTGCAGCTAATCCAATGGGTTGGATTCCAAAATCCTTACCGGCTTCAAATATTGCATTCCAAACCTCTTTAACCTTAGCATTGGGGATGTAGATTTCTAAACCTCCAGAACCTGTATAACCCGTAGTAGCCACTAATATGTCACTTATACCTGCAAAAACTCCTGTTTGATGTGCATAAAATGGAAGATGATTAAGTTCAATTGTAGTCAGGGATTGCATAGCTTCAATAGCTTTTGGACCTTGAACAGCTAATAAAGAGTATTCATCGGAAGCATTTATAAGTTTTGCATTGTAAATTTTGTTTTGTTCATTTATCCAATTCCAATCCTTTTCAATGTTAGAGGCATTTACAACCAATAAATAGCGATTTTCTGTCAATTGATAAACAATTAAATCGTCAACTACACCACCTTTTGTATTGGGAAGGTAATTATATTGTGCTTTTCCTGGACTGAGTTTTGTTATGTCATTACTGCAAATGTGTTGAAGTAATCCAATTGCATTTGGGCCTTCTACGAAAAACTCTCCCATATGCGATACATCAAAAACTCCGATATTTTTCCGAACTGTAAGATGTTCTTTTGTAACTCCTTCATATTGAACTGGCATCAAAAAGCCACCAAAAGGAATCATTTTTGCTCCAAGGGAAACATGGGTGTCATGAAGAATAGTTTTTAACATTTTGATTGGGTTTTTTATTGGTATATTTGAGCATAAAGATAGGTTCTTTTAACGTATTTTCAGTTTGAAAAAATTAAAATCAATATGCAAAAACCATTTCTTCCTTTTGTCATTTTTTTCTTTTTTATTGTTTCAATAAGTGCACAAAAATCAAAATTGACTCCTGACTTTCACAAATCCAAACGTGAGGCATTGCGTTCAAAAATGCCTGCAAATAGTATAGCTGTTTTATTTGCTAATCCTGTGCGTAATCGTGCAAATGATGTAGATTATATGTATCATCCAGATCCTAATTTTTATTACTTGACCGGATTCAAAGAACCTCAAGCGGTTTTAGTAATTTATAAAAATCCTCAAAAGGACGATGATGGGTATTATTTTGATCAACTTTTTATACAAGAACGAAATGCAAGAGAGGAACAATGGAATGGATCCCGATTAGGCCTAGAGGGAGCTAAAAATTTGGGTATTGATCGAATTTCCTTACGCTCTGATTTTGTAGAGAATCAATTGAATTTCACTTTATTTGACGAAGTTTTGATTTTTGATTTTAATAATGATGTTAGGAACGATAAGAACGATCCATATGACCTTTATGATCTTAAACGTACTTTTAAAGAAAATATTAATTACCCCAAAGATTTTAATCGTTTACAGCACCAACTTCTAAAACGAATTAGAACTGTTAAATCAGAAAATGCTGAAAAACTTAAAAATGAAATTAGATGGCATTCAAAAAGAAATCAGTCTATAGCTGAAAATCCAGCGATTCAAAACTTCTTAAATTCTTCAACTTTAGAAGTTCCAGATGATCTGAAGATGCAAGTTGCTTTTATTCTTAAAGATCAATTTTTTGATGTAGAACTTTTGGAAAAAATTTTAGGTGATATGAGAGAGGTTAAAGCGGAAGAGGAAATATACTTGTTGAAAAAAGCCATTGAAATATCAGCGATTGGACAACGAGAGGTGATGAAAGCAATGCAACCTGATATGACTGAACGAGAAATTCAAGGAATTCATGAGTTTGTATTCAAAAAATACGGAGCAGCTTATGAAGGATATCCTTCAATAGTTGGGGCTGGGTCAAATGCTTGCGTATTGCATTACATAGAAAATGATGAAGCAGGTTTGGATTCAGATTTAATTTTAATGGATTTGGGAGCAGAATACGAGGGTTATACTGCTGATGTAACTCGAACGATTCCAAAAAGTGGTATTTTTTCAGAACCTCAGAAACTCTTGTATCAAATTGTGTACGAAGCTCAGAATGCTGGGATTGAAGCAGCTCGAGTAGGAAACACTTCTGCTCAAATTACCCAAATTACCCAGAAGGTTGTTGCAAAAGGGCTTAAGAGTTTGGGGATCATTGAGTCAGAGAATCAGTTTAGAACTTATTATCCTCATGGCGCTGCTCATCATATTGGATTGGATGTACATGATTTATCGAATTATGGACCATTCAAAGCGAATTCTATTATCACAGTTGAACCAGGGATTTATATTCCCAAAAACAGCCCTTGTGATCCAAAGTGGTGGGGAATAGGAATAAGAATTGAAGATGATATTTTGATTACAGAAAACGGTCCAGTTAACTTATCAGCCAATGCACCAAGGTCTTGGAAGGATATTGAAGTCCTCATGAAAGAATCAAGCCCCTTAGATCAATTTCTTTTACCCCAGTTAGATTAGAGATTCTTTAACTAAGCAAAAATGCTTTGAGGTCTTCATAATCTTTAATGGAAATACTATTTTTGGTTTTGGATAAAGTTTCTTTGAGTCGATCTGGAATTTCGACTTTTAAATCCAAAGTTTCTTCTACAGTGTCAAGAAATTTGACTGGATGAGCTGTTTCAAGAAAAATTCCATATTTATCAGGATGTTTTTTCAAATGTTTTTTTAAACCTAAATATCCTACAGCTCCATGAGGATCAGCTACATATCCCGATATTTCATGAATTTCTTTTAATGCTTCTCGAGTATCAGCATCTGTAAAACAATAACCGGATAAAGTTTCTTTTAAAAGATCAAAATCATTCTCAAAGATTTTTAAAATCCTAATAAAATTTGATGGATCTCCTACATCCATTGCGTTTGATAGGGTAGGAGATGATTTTTTGGGAGTGTAAATGCCTGTTTGTAAATATTCAGGAACTACATCATTGATATTTGTGCTAGCCACAAAATGATCAATTGGCAAACCAATTTCACGTGCCATAAGACCAGCACAGATATTTCCAAAATTCCCACTTGGTACAGAAAAAACAAGTGATTTGTTTTGTTTTTTTAAGGTTCTGTAAGCAATGAAATAATAAAACATTTGTGGTAACCAACGAGCAACATTAATTGAGTTTGCTGAAGTCAGCTGTTTATTATTGGTTATGCTTTCATCCAAAAAGGCTGTTTTTACCATGTCTTGACAATCATCAAATACACCATTAACTTCTAATGCAGTTATGTTTTCACCCAAAGTGGTTAGTTGTTGTTCCTGAACTTTACTTACTTTTCCTTTTGGATATAAAATTACTACTTCAATTCCTGGGACTCCCAGAAAACCATTGGCAACAGCTCCACCAGTGTCCCCAGATGTAGCGACAAGAACCGTTACTTTTTGAGCATTATTTTTTTTGTTGAAATAACCTAAACAACGAGCCATAAATCGCGCTCCAACATCTTTGAATGCAAGTGTTGGTCCTTGAAATAGCTCTAAGGTTGCAATTTGATCGGTTATGGGAACAACAGGAAAATCAAAATCTAAAGTTTCTTCAATGATGTTTCGAAGCTCTTTTTCAGGAATACTTCCTTTCACAAAGGGTTCAATTACATTAAAAGCTATTTCAGGAATAGACATATTTTCTATGTTTTCAAAAAAAGAACTAGGTAGTCGGTGAATTTTTTCTGGAAAGTATAATCCTCTATCTGGAGCAATACCCCTTACAACTGCCTCGGGAAACTCAGTCGAAGTTGACTTTTTATTTAAACTGTAATAGATCATTTGCTTGAGATGATTTGAATTCCTTTGGGATTAATTCTAGATAAATGAAGTTCATATTCAATATTAAACTTTTTATAAGTATTGTTCATTCCATTTTGGACTTCAAGTGCTGTTTTATGGCCCTTGGAAAGAGCAAAAACTGAGGGTCCTGAACCTGAAATTCCACAACCTAATGCCCCTGATTCAATAGCTACTTTTTTCAATTCTTGAAAACCTGGTATTAAAGCTGATCGATGGGGTTCAATAATAACATCTACCAAAGAATTTTTGATTGAGTCAAAATTATTGGTGTATAATCCACTTACGAGTGCTGCTAAATTACCCCATTGTTCGATAGCCTTGTCTAAATAAATTTTCTTTTTGAGAACCGCACGAGCATCAGATGTTCTTAACTCTATTTTGGGATGGATTACGGTAGCGTAAAGCTCTGAAGGAAAAGGCAAGGCAATAATGTCAGGTGTTTTTGAACATCGTACAAGTGTAAAACCTCCAAGCAATACGGGTGATACGTTATCCGCATGAGCTGATCCGCTTGCTAGCTTTTCTCCCTTCATGGCATACTTAATAAGCTCATTTCTACTCAAGGGTTTACCCATAAGTTCATTAATTCCGAAAACGGCACCAGCCGAGCTTGCAGCACTGCTTCCTATTCCACTTCCTGCTTTGATTCCCTTATATATTTCAATTTCAAAACCATAATTACAAGGGTGGTCCTCAAGAAGTGCTAAAGCTGCAACACCAGCAACATTTTTTTGAGTTTCGAGTGGAAGTTTTTGACCCTCAATCTTGATTATATGAATTCCTTTTTTTGAAGTTTTACGGATAACCATTTCGTCACCAATCGGTTCTAAACAAAAACCAAGTACATCAAAACCACAGGAAACATTGGCTACACTAGCTGGACAAAAAAGTTTAATTTCATTCATAAATTATCGTTTACCAATTCTTATGATGTCTGCAAAAATCCCAGAGGCTGTAACTTCCGCTCCAGCTCCAGCTCCTTTTACGATTAGTGGTTGATCTAAATAGCGATTTGTATAAAATAAAATAATGTTGTCACTGCCTTCAAGATTATAAAAATCATGACCCTCTGGAATTTCTTGAAGCCCTACTTTAGCTTTCCCGTTTTCGAGTTGAGCAACATATTTGAGTCGTGAATTTTTTGATCTAGCTTGAGTCAATAATGATTCAAAATGCTCTTTGTGTTTAGTAAGGGATTCAAAAAAGGTTTCATTATCTGGAGTTTCAAGACATTCATGTGGTAAAAAGGGTACATTTTCAATATCATCTAATTCGATTTTCAACCCGCTCTCACGAGCTAAAATCAAAATTTTTCGTGCAACATCTATTCCACTTAAATCAATTTTAGGGTCTGGTTCAGTGTATCCTTCAGTTTGAGCTTCAATAACAACATCTCTAAAATTAGTTCCTTCTTTAAAGTTGTTGAATATAAAATTTAAACTTCCAGATAGAACCGCTTGAATTTTTAATACTTGATCTCCGGAAGCAATTAAGTTGTTTAAGGTATCGATAATAGGTAATCCTGCTCCTACATTAGTTTCAAATAAGAATGGACTTCCGTATTTGCGAGAGGATTTTTTTAAGTTCATATAATTTCCTAAAGTATCGGCACAAGCAATTTTATTACAAGTAACCACACCGATATTATTATTTAAGTAGCGCTCGTATTCGTATGCAATTGATGTGCTTGCTGTATTGTCAACAAAAATACTGTTTCTTAGATTAAGACTTTTTGCGTGTTCAAAAAATTTATTTACATCTGCTGATTGGCCTTTTTCAATTTCTGATTTCCAATTTTTTAAATCTAAATTTTCATTCCCCAGAACCATTGTTCTTGAATTTGAAATTGCAATAACTCTAATCCGAAGCAGTAAATTCTCTTTTAGGTATTCTTGTTGTTTTTGAATTTGTTCTAAAAGTTTACTACCTACATTACCAACTCCAATAACAAACAAGTTTAATTCTTTAATGTCATTTTCAAAAAAGGTCTCATGCAGGGTGTTCAGGGCTTTTCGAGTATCTTTTTTGTTAATCATTATGGAGATGTTCCGTTCAGAAGCTCCTTGAGCTATTGCTCGAATGTTGACATTATTTGCTCCAAGGGTACTGAACATTTTACCACTAATTCCTTGATGGCTTTTCATGTTGTCTCCAACAATAGCAATATTTACAAGTTCGTCTTCAACTTTTGTAGGTGCAACTTTATTAAGAGAAATTTCAAAAGCAAATTCTTCATCGATTACCTTTTTTGCTTCTTTTGCTTCATCAGTTTGAACCGCAATGCAAATTGAATGTTCCGAGGAAGCTTGAGTAATCATAATTACATTGATTTGAGAAAAAGATAATACTTCAAATAAACGTTTTGAAAAACCCGGAATTCCAACCATTCCACTACCTTCAAGGCTAATCAAACTAATTTGGTCTATATGACTAATCCCTTTGACAACAGTTCCGTTTTGTTTACTAATTTTGCTGTCAATTTTTGTCCCTTGATCTTGAGGTGCAAAGGTATTCTTAATGTAAACTGGAATTTCTTTTTCTACCAGCGGTTGCAATGTAGGAGGGAAGATTACTTTTGCCCCAAAATGAGATAATTCCATTGCTTCTAAATAAGAAAGCTTTGGTATGGGTCTGGCCTGTGTTACAATTTTTGGATTAGCGGTGTACATTCCGCTCACATCTGTCCATATTTCAAGAGAAATAGAATCTAAGACATGAGCCAAAACAGCTGCAGAAAAATCAGAACCACCTCTTCCTAAGGTTGTAGTGGTTCCTTCTTCATTCCGAGCTACAAATCCTGGCACTAAAGTTATTTTTGCAGTATTAGTTTTAAAAAATTCCTTTGTTTTGAATTCAGTGTTTTTCCAATTGATTACTAATCTTTTGTTTTGAATTTGAGTTTCAATTAATTCTCTTCCATCTTTTAAAATAATATCAAAACCTTTGTGTTTGAATATTTCAAAAATGATTGTACTGGACAAACGTTCTCCATAACCCGAAACTTTTGCAGTAGCTTTTGAAGTTACTTCCCTTAACATCATAACACCTTCAAGTATCGTTTCTAATCGATTCAGCTCTGACTTTAAAAAGCTAATAATCCCGCTTTGTTTTGTTGAGGGAATACTCGATCGAATTGGCTCAAGATGACGCTGTTCAATTTCTTCTAATATTTGAGTAAAATTATTTTCTCCTTCTGCAGCTTTGTTTAAAGCTAATATTAGTAAATCGGTTATACCACCTAATGCAGAGACTACAATTACACTAGTTTCTTTTTCAGATGCTACTATATCGGACACGAGGTCTAGGTTCTTTGAATTAGCTACTGATGTTCCGCCGAATTTTAGGATTTTCATACGATTGTATTTTGTAAAGAGCTAAAAATCAGGAATTTGTAAAAATTAAAACCCAATTTTTCGCGATATAAGATATTATTTTTTGAAATGAATTCAATTGCTACAGTTTAAATATTGAGGAATACCCCTATGGGGTTATTACTGTAGTTAAAAAAAAAGTAAAGGCAAAAACTAATACATCAGTATTAGTACCTAAAAAATCAAAAAAAGATTCTTTCGTAAGTTTCATTTGGCAAAAATAATCCAAACGAGATTGAATTAAAACTAATTAGTCATTTTTTTTGTATAAAATGTTTATTCATTAATTTTAACCTAAAAATGTTACGATCAATGAAATTTATCCGTTTATTTTAAGGGATAATTGTTCTGATTTTCCATCCCAGTCCAAAGAGATTTTATCACCATCATTAATTCGATTATTTACAATTTCTTCTGCTATTAAATCTTCTAGATATTTTTGAATTGCTCTTGAAAGAGGTCGAGCACCGTATTTTTTATCATAGCCTTTTTCCCCGATGAAATCTTTTCCTTTCTTAGTTAAACTCATCTGGTACCCCAATTTGCTTATTCGTTTTATAAGCTTCTCTAACTCGATATCAACAATTTTCATAATATCCTTTTTTTCAAGGGTATTGAAGATTACTAAATCGTCTACGCGGTTAAGGAACTCAGGTGCAAATGTTTTTTTCAAAGCACTTTCAATTACTCCTTTTTCGATATCTTCAGCTTGTGCTTTTTGAGAAGCGGTAGAAAACCCAACACCTGTTCCAAAGTCTTTTAACTTTCGAGCACCAATGTTTGAAGTCATTATAATTATTGTATTCTGGAAATTTATTTTTCTTCCTAAACTGTCTGTTAAAAAACCATCATCCAATACTTGAAGTAACATATTAAATACATCTGGATGTGCTTTTTCTACTTCATCCAATAAGATAACCGAATAGGGCTTGCGTCTTACTTTTTCACTCAACTGACCACCTTCTTCATAACCTACATAACCAGGAGGTGCTCCTATTAATCTTGAAATCGCAAATTTCTCCATGTATTCACTCATATCAATTCGAATCAAATTTTCTTCAGATTCAAACATTTCGCTAGCTAATATTTTAGCCAGTTGGGTTTTACCGACCCCAGTTTGTCCAAGAAAAATAAATGATCCTATCGGTTTGTCAGCAGCTTTTAATCCAGCTCTATTGCGCTGTATAGCTTTTACTACCTTTTCAACAGCGTCTTTTTGGCCGATGAGTTTAGATCCTATGGTTTCAGTTAATTTAGAAAGCTTATTTTTTTCGGATTTGATGATTTTATTAACTGGGATACCAGTCATCATTGAAACAACATCAGAAATGTGTTTTTCATTTACTTCAACCCTATTGAGTTTTGATTCTTCATGCCATTTTTCTTGAGCGGTTAGTAAATTACGTTCAACTCTTTTCTCGTCATCTCTGAGTTTTGCAGCCTCTTCGTATTTTTGTTTTTTTACAACTTCGTTTTTATGGTCTTTTACACGTTCTAATTCTTCTTCCAAGTTGATGACTTCTTGGGGAACATTCATATTATTGATGTGAACACGTGATCCCGCTTCATCGAGAGCATCAATAGCTTTGTCGGGAAGAAAACGATCAGAAACATAACGACTGGTAAGCTCTACACAAGCAGTTATTGCATCATCGTTGTAAGTCACGTTGTGGTGACTTTCGTATTTATCTTTTATATTTTGAAGAATTTCGATGGTTTCTTCTTCGGTAGTTTGTTCCACAAGGACTTTTTGAAAACGACGTTCAAGTGCTCCATCTTTTTCAATACTTTGACGATATTCGTCCAAGGTAGTTGCTCCAATGCATTGGATCTCACCTCTTGCTAATGCTGGTTTAAACATATTTGAAGCATCTAAGCTTCCCGTTGCGCCACCTGCCCCAACGATGGTATGAATTTCATCGATAAAAAGAATGATGTCATCATTCTTTTCTAATTCATTCATAACGGCTTTCATGCGTTCTTCAAATTGTCCTCGGTATTTGGTTCCAGCAACTAAACTTGCTAAATCAAGTGTAACTAATCGTTTTCCATACAAAACACGAGAAACCTTTTTTTGAATAATACGTAAAGCAAGCCCTTCTGCAATTGCAGATTTACCAACACCAGGTTCTCCAATAAGAAGCGGGTTGTTTTTTTTACGTCTACTTAATATTTGAGAAACGCGTTCAATTTCTTTTTCACGACCAACTACAGGGTCTAATTTATCTTGTCGAGCAAGAGCAGTAATGTCTTTTCCAAAATTATCTAAAACTGGAGTCTTGGATTTCTTTCCTTTGTTGGATTCTGAAGTAGGGGTAAAAGGATTCTTTTTTCCATCATCAGCATCTTCTTCTTTTTCGTCTGAAAAAGAAGCCGAAGTGCTAAAATCAGAATAATCATTATCAGATGTAAGCAGGAGCTTGAATTGTTCTTTTACTGAGTCATAATTAATGTTTAGATTTTCAAGTAATTTAGTTGTGGGGTCATTTTCATTTCTGAGAATACACAAAAGCAAATGAGCTGTATTTATTAAATCACTTTGAAATAATTTAGCTTCTAAAAAAGTGGTTTTGAGAGCTCTTTCTGCCTGACGTGTAAGGTGTAAGTTTTTTTTCGAATTTTCTAGCCCATTATGATCCAATAGAGCAGGGTTTAGAATTTCTACTTTTCTTCTAAGATTATCCAAGTCAACCTCAATTGCATTTAAAATTGAAATTGCTTTTCCTTCTCCATCCCTCAAAATCCCCAGCATTAAATGTTCGGTGCCTATATAATCATGACCCAAACGTAGTGCCTCTTCCTTACTGAAAGAAATAACATCTTTAACTCTTGGTGAAAAATTATCATCCATGCTTTTTTGGTTTTTTTTCTATTACTTCAAAAATTGTTCCAACATCAGAGATTACAATAGCTAATAGACAAAATTTTTTTGATAATTCCAAAATGACTTGCAGTTAATTTTTTATTTTTAACACTTTGAAAATGTTGATAAATTCAAGTACAAAAAGTTTAAATAGCTGTAGAGTTTAGGGTATAAATACATATTTTAGCAGTTAGTAATAAAAAACGAAATTAATATGGCAGAAGGGGAAAAACTCATACCCATCAATATTGAAGATGAAATGAAATCGGCTTACATTGACTATTCAATGTCTGTCATTGTGTCACGTGCACTTCCTGATGTTCGAGATGGTTTAAAGCCTGTTCATCGACGTGTTTTATTTGGAATGCATGAACTTGGTATACGTTCGAGTACTTCTTACAAAAAATCTGCAAGAATTGTTGGAGAAGTTTTAGGTAAGTATCATCCCCACGGAGATACTTCTGTTTATGATACTATGGTTCGTATGGCTCAAGAATGGAGTTTACGTTATTTATTAGTGGATGGTCAGGGTAATTTTGGTTCGATAGATGGAGATAGTCCGGCAGCAATGCGATATACTGAAGCAAGAATGCGCAAAATGTCAGAGGATTTATTGGCAGATATCGATAAAGAAACTGTAGATCATCAATTGAATTTTGATGACACCTTGAAAGAACCCAAAGTCCTTCCTACACGTGTTCCAAATTTATTGATAAACGGAGCTTCTGGGATTGCAGTGGGTATGGCAACTAATATGCCACCTCACAACATTACTGAAGTTATTGACGGTACTATTCAATACATTAATGATAATGATATCTCAATTGATGAATTGATTCAAACCATAAAGGCTCCAGATTTTCCTACTGGAGGGACTATTTACGGTTATGATGGTGTTCGTGATGCTTTTCATACGGGGAGAGGAAGAGTAGTCCTTCGTGCAAAAGCCAACATTGAAGAAGTTAATGGGCGCGAGTGTATTATTGTAACAGAAATACCTTATCAAGTTAACAAGGCTGAAATGATTCGCAAAACCGCTGAGTTGATAAATGATAAAAAAATAGAGGGAATCTCTAATATCAGAGATGAATCAGACAGAAAAGGAATGCGAATTGTTTATATTTTGAAACGAGATGCAATACCAAATATCGTTTTAAACAAACTCTTTAAATATACTTCACTTCAATCTTCTTTTAGTGTAAATAATATTGCCCTAGTGAATGGAAGACCTCAACTCTTGAATTTAAAGGAAATGATTCATCATTTTGTTGAGCATCGACATGAAGTGGTTGTTAGAAGAACAAAATTTGAACTCAAGAAAGCTGAAGATCGTTCACATATCCTTGAAGGTCTAATCATCGCCTCAGACAATATTGATAAAGTTATTGCTTTGATTCGTTCTTCCTCTAATGCCGATGAGGCTCGTGAAAAATTAATTAAAAACTTTAAGTTAACAGAAATTCAAGCAAAAGCAATTGTTGAGATGCGTTTGCGTCAGCTTACCGGTCTTGAACAAGATAAATTAAGAGCAGAGTTTGAGGCTTTAATGAAAACCATAAAGGATCTTAAAGATATTCTTGACAAAAAAGAACGGAGAATGCAAATCATTATCGATGAACTCCTTGTGATTAAAGACAAGTATGGAGATGAGCGACGATCTGTTATTGAATTTGCTGGCGGGAATTTTAGTATCGAGGATATGATTCCTGATGAAAAAGTAGTCATTACAATTTCTCATGCAGGTTACATTAAACGTACTCCTTTATCAGAATACAAAACTCAGAATAGAGGGGGAGTTGGTCAAAAGGCTTCAACAACTCGAAATGAAGATTTCTTAGAGCATTTATTTGTTGGAACTAACCATCAATATATGCTATTCTTTACCCAAAAGGGGAAATGTTTTTGGATGCGAGTCTATGAAATCCCAGAAGGTTCAAAAATCGCAAAAGGGAGAGCCATTCAAAATCTAATTAATATTGAACAGGATGACAAAGTAAAAGCATTCATTAACACCCAAGATCTAAAGGATGAAGACTATATCAATAATCATTATGTGATTATGGCTACTAAGAAAGGTCAAGTTAAAAAGACTTTATTAGAACAATATTCTCGTCCCAGAGCTAACGGTATCAATGCAATTACCATCAAAGATGATGATGAATTACTTGAAGCTAAACTAACCACAGGTAACAGTCAAATTCTCCTTGCTGTAAAGTCTGGAAAGGCAATTAGATTTGAAGAAAATAAAACACGTCCCATGGGTCGAAATGCCTCTGGAGTTCGTGGAATAACTCTCAACGGGCCAACGGACGAAGTAATAGGTATGGTTTCTGTGAGTGATCCTGAGACTGAAATCTTGGTAGTTTCCGAAAATGGATATGGAAAACGATCAAGCCTAGAAGATTATAGAACTACCAATCGTGGAGGAAAAGGTGTGAAGACACTCTCAATTACAGATAAAACAGGTAGTCTAGTTTCCATTAAAAACGTAAGTGACTTGGATGATTTGATGATCATCAACAAATCAGGTATTGCAATCCGTATGGATGTTGCTAACCTACGCGTAATGGGTAGAGCAACTCAAGGGGTTAAACTAATTAATCTCAAAGGAAGTGATACCATTGCTGCTGTAGCCAAAGTAATGAAGGATGAAGAAGAAATTTCAGACAATACTGAGGAGCTTCCAACACCAGAAAATGATGGCACAAACATTGAATAAAATTTATTAAACAACAAACCATAAAAATGAAACACCTATTAACACTACTTTTTGTTTTTGTAACAACTTTTACTTGGTCCCAAAAAAAGGAACTTAAACAAGCTCAGAAATTATTTAAATCCGCAAAAATTTCTGAAGCAAAAGCATCTTTAGAAACTAATAAGAACCTTCTCGAAGCAGCTGAGTTGAAATATTTTTCAGCATATAACTTATTACTTTCTCAAATCTCTTTTGCTGAAAAGGAGTATCAAGCTTCTTATGATTTTCTTCAACTAGCTGCAAAAGACCCTGCGTTAAAAACAAAGGTTAAAGATCAGAACGATTTACTTGCCGCTGAGGTAGTCCAAACAGCAATTGATCAATCTGAAAATAAAGAATTTCTTGCTTCAGCTAATAACTTATATTTGGGTTACCAGTGCGACAAAGAAGCGAATATAGATTATTTGTATTATGCAGCTTCAAATGCTGTAAATGCGCCTGATTATCAATTAGCACTTCAATTTTATATCCAGTTAAAAGACTTAAAGTATTCGGGTATACAAACACAGTATTTTGTTACCGAAGCAGAAAACAATACTGAAAGAGAGGTTTCGGAATCGGAATATAATATTTTTCAAAAATCTACTGAATACACCAACTTTAGGACTGAAGATTCAGAATCAAGGTTTCCAGAAATCGTTAAAAATATTGCTTTGATTTACAATCAATTGGGTCAAAAAGAAAATGCAATAAAAGCGGTAAAAGAAGCTCGATCAGAAAATCCAGGTGATTTAGGTTTAATTTTGACAGAGGCAAATATATACATTGAGCTGGGTGAAAAAGAAAAATTCAAAGAACTTATGGGAGAGGCAATAGCTCAGGATCCCACAAATGCAAACCTTTATTTCAACCTAGGGGTTGTTAATAATGATTTGGGAAATAAAGAAAGTTCCAGAACCTATTATGAAAAAGCAATTGAATTGGATCCTTCCATGGAAAGTGCTTATTTGAACCTTGTAGCTTTGATTTTAGAAGACGAATCATCCATAGTTGAAGAAATGAATTCTCTAGGAAATTCAAGAGCAGATAATGCTAGTTACGACGTTTTAAAAGAAAAACGTGAATCTGTTTATCTAGAATGTGTTCCGGTTCTCAAAAAACTTATTTCGATTAATTCTTCAAATCTTGAAGCAATTCGTACTTTAAAGAATATCTACGGCACAATAGGAGATAATGAAGGGTTTATGGAAATGAAAAAACTTTTAGAATAATTTAAAATATTTAACCTAAAAAAAGCCTTCATTTATGAAGGCTTTTTTTATTCAATAATTTTCTTGATCATCCTAAGTTTATGGGAGTGATTTTGGCTTTCTTTGTTATAAATTCCAGTTTGATCAATTGAATCAATTCGGACTTTACCATGGGCATGAATAATTCTGTGCCCTTGTAATAGGATTCCTACATGAATGATGTTTCCTTCTTTATCATCAAAAAAAGCCAAATCTCCGGGTTCACTTTCTTCAATAAAACTTAATGTAGTGCCTTGTTTTGCTTGCTCTGAGGCATCTCGTTTTAAAGCGATGCCATTGAGTTTATAAACCATTTGTGTAAAACCTGAGCAATCGATACCCAAGGGTGTTTTACCTCCCCACAAATAAGGTGCATGTAAATAAGTGAAAGCTGTTTTTACAAGTTGGTTTTTATTCTTGGTGGTTGTAAATTCTCCCTCAAATTTATGATTTAAAAAATCAATTGAACGAAGATCGCTACCTAAGGGGATTGGAAACAGTTCTGAATTTGGAAGACTAATGCAGTCAATGAGGTTTGCAGCGTGTTTTAATTCAGATGATTCTTGTCTTTTGTATACTTCTTCAGGAATTTCAACACATTGATTCTTTGTAATCCATCCTTCATATCCATCCCATTGATTCCTTATTTTGAACCATCCTTTTCTCTGATCAATAATTTTAAAACAGTCACCGTAAAGTACCTGAGAAACTAATTCACTCCTGTGATTATAATCATTTCTTAAAGGAATAATCCCCAATGGACAAATGCCGTACTTCATTTTAAAAAGTATATTTAATAAGACCCGTTTTAAAACTGCAGCTAAAATAATCAATTTTAGTCCACCAGCAGAGATGATAATTTAAAATAACAACGAAGGAATCATTTTCTTACCTTTGAAATCAACAGATTTTGATCATCAATCAATATTAAATAGAAATCATTTCCGGAGAAATTATTTTATGAAGAAAATACTGCAATGGTTTTTCAACTACCAATCAATGATTTATAAGGCATTTCTTTATGTCTTCAGTTGTTTATTTATTGTTTATTTATTTCCTACCAAAGGTCAATTTAAATATGAGTTTAGAAAAGGACAGGCATGGCAAAATGAGAACCTATATGCGCCTTTTGATTTTGCGATACTAAAGTCCGAGGAGGAGCTTTTGTTAGAAAAAGAACAACTTAAAAAAGAAACACCAACCTATTTTAATAAAAATGAATTAGTTATTACTAAAGCAGAAGCAGTTTATACGCAAAGCTTCCCTACTTATTTTACTTTTCCAGTAAAATCTAACCGTTATAAAGAGCATTTTGATTTTGGCTTAGATTTACTTAGAGAAGTATATAAAACAGGTGTTCTACCCTTGAATTATGTTCATCAGGGTGGGGAACAGGTAGGTTTGATACAAGGTCGTGATGAGATTGAAATGAAGTTTAATGACTTACTTAAACCCGAAGAACTTTCGCAATACATAGAAGGTGAACTTTCTTCTAGCCCTTTTTCACAATATAAAAATCAATATTATAAGCTCTTATTTGAAAGTATAGAACCTAATCTGGAATATGATGCTCGATTCAATGATCAACTTCTGGAAGAAGCTTATTCAAACCTTGCCATTTCGAGAGACATCATCATAATGGGGAGTTTATTGATTTCTAAAGGGGAATTGATTGATGAAATCAATTTTCAAGAATTAGTTTCACTAAAACAACAATACGATTCCAGTTTGTATAGTGATGCTAATATATATTGGATTTTGGCTGGTTATATTTTGTTGGTTGGACTCACTCTTTTGATGTTGTTTCTCTTCATATACAAATACCGTCGAATGATTTTTGATAACAATACAAAGTTGACTTTTATTTTTTGTAATGTTATTTTAATTATAAGTCTTACTATCAGCGTATTAAACTTTGACAATAGGTTTTTATACATAGTCCCTATTTGTATCTTACCCCTGCTTTTAAAGGCTTTTTTTGATGCTCGCTTAGGGTTGTTTGTTCATGTCATTACCGTTTTGTTATTGGGTTTTATTGTTCCCAACAGCTTTGAGTATATTTTTTTACAAATCATGGCGGGGATTGTGACGATTTTATCTGTCTCTGAATTATATAAAAGAGCCAACCTTTTTATATCGGTTGGACAGATTATTTTTATTTACCTCATCGGTTATTTTGCTTTTTTTATAATACACGAAGGAGGAATAACTGGAATTTCGTTCAATATTATAATGCTTTTTGTTCTCAATGGAGTATTTACCTTATTTGTACAACCTCTAATTTATTTATTTGAAAAATTATTTAATTTGGTATCCGATGTTTCATTACTCGAATTATCAGACACGAATTCTGATTTTTTCAAAGACTTTTCTGATAAAGCACCGGGTACTTTTCATCACTCTCTTCAAGTTTCTAATCTTGCAGAATCTGCAGCAAGTACAATTGGAGCAAATGCATTATTAACTCGAGTTGGCGCACTTTATCACGATATCGGAAAAATTGGAAACCCCATTTTTTTTAGCGAAAATCAAAGAGGAAGTATTTCTCCTCACAATGATATTAACCCCGAAGAAAGTGCACGCATAATAATTAATCATGTTATTAAGGGAGTAGAATTGGCCAAAAAAATAAATCTACCAGATCGTGTAGTCGATTTTATTCGAACACATCACGGTACATCAAAAGTTTATTTTTTTTATAAAAAACAAGAAGAGCTCTATGGAGAGGCTTTAAGCGAAGATTTTTCATACCCTGGACCCAAGCCTTTTTCAAAAGAAACTGCAATTTTAATGATGGCTGACAGTGTAGAAGCTGCCTCTAAAAGTTTGAAAGAGCCTACCATAGAATTATTAAAAGATTTTGTAAATAAAATTGTTGATCAACAAATGGATGAAAAACAATTTATGAATTCAAACATTACCTTATACGATATCGAATTAGTAAAAAAAGTATTCATCGATAAGCTTATTAATATTTACCATTTACGTGTTGAATACCCTGAATAATTTGGCAGTTATTTTTTTAAAAAAAGCATTGCTTAATAATGATTAAAAAATTACATTTGCACTTCTATTATTTTAATTTTGGAGAGGTGCCAGAGTGGTAATGGAGCAGATTGCTAATCTGTCAACGTGTAAGCGTTGCCAGGGTTCGAATCCCTGTCTCTCCGCAAATTAATCCCGATAACTATTTGTTTTCGGGATTTTTTTATTTAAGTCAAAATATGCTTTATACAGAAGATAACTCAGGATTTTTTTATAAATATGAGGAAACTCATCATGCTTTTGGGTATGGGGTTTCTAAACCCATAGTGATTTTATAAAAAAAACAATTTTTTAGAGTTAGAGTAGTAAAATCAATTTTTAATATCTACTAAAAAACTCCCAAATTAAAGAAGTGGTCCGAAGGTTGTAATTCTCACCCATAGCAAATCTATGGTCCAAATTTTCGATTAAATAACACTAAACTTCATTGTTGCTCTTCGAGTTGATGTATTTCGTTATTTTAGTTTGATCTTGCTCAGAATTTTCATGAAGATTATATTCATTTAATTCAGCCCAAAACACTATAATGTCTAATGTTTTGGGAGCTCCTCCCCATCCTCCATAGAGATTGGTCAGACCATCTACAGGAACTATTCGATCAAGTCCTCCAGAAATCTGTAAAATTGGAACCGTACGAGCAAGACTTGGATTATTCCATATTTTTAAGTTCATGGTTCCTTTTATACTTACTGCTGCTTTGAATATTTCAGGTCTCTTCACTATCAATTCATAACTCATAAAGCCACCGTTCGAATATCCACTTGCAAAGGTTTGAGAAGGGTTGAGTTGGTAAGTTTCTTACAAGTAAAGTGCCAATTGGCTCAAAAAACCTGCGTCATCAACATTTATTCAAACAAAAACTAGTTCTGATGAGACTCAACAATCGAGAACAGTTAATGTTACATCATCATCAATCGAAGATCCGATAAATCAAAATTTTACACCTAAGGTTATTTTTATAAAGAAATTGAAATATATTCATCAGTACTTTATAGACTTGGTTTAGCACCTATTCTTATACCAAAATCAGGAAGTTTACTGGAATAAGGGTTGTACATAAATGAATCAGATAGGGGGCTACGCCAGATAAAATCTACTCTGAAAAAACGAATATTTCCATAGCCTATGTTTTCAAAACCAACACCATATTCGTAATATATATCTGAGTCAGGACTGTTATAATTGATATTTGATCGATTAGCTGCAACATTTTCTGAAGTTGTGCTTCCATAAGCAAATCGAAAAGTTGCTAGGGTCCTGAGTTTTAATTTTTTAACTAAAGGGATTTTATTTGAAACAAAACCATTGAAATGGTGTTCAAAGTGTCCCATCAAATAAGCATCTGCTACCATATCGTAATAATTCAATAGCGCAAAGGTTTTTGGTTTTAATGAATATCCTTGATTTGATGGAATAGCGCTAAGAATGGGTAGTGGAACGATTCCATAGGTTTTACCTATTTCTAAATTAGTTTCAAGATTCCCCAGAAAATTAAGTAAATAGGTTTGTTTGTAGGACATTTGAATTTTATCATAATCAAGCATTCCACCAAAAATTCCTTTGACTCCTGCAGTGTACTTAAAAACAAATTCTGGGTGAAGGTTTTTGCCGTATTTTTGATCAACTCCATAACCAAATACATTTCTTCGGGGAGTGTAGTTCAAATAGGCATTGAATTTAATATTTCTGTATTCAGTAAGTGTTTTTTGATTTTTCCTGAAGGCTATGGAGAAAAATTCATTGGCAGCAGAAGCTATTTGTTCTGATATTATATTTAAACCCAAGTGGAAATTATTTGTAAGACCAAAATCTAAATTAACCCCAAACCTTTCGATGTCAGATAAATAATAATTCAATCCTCTTGCTATGAAGGAGTTTCTTCCACCTGCCCTAAAATCAATAAGGTCTTTTGTTTTTAAAAGCCTAATTCCCAACTGCTCAAAATCATTTGAATAAACCATTCCGACAGCAATTCTAGGTTTTTTGTGAATAAGGTATTTAGCGTCTATTGCATATTTTGTTTTTTTATCACCAAAACCATGTGCTATATATGCATTTGACCGAAAACGATCATCCATGGTTTTGAAAGATCTAAAACCTAAACGAAGCCTATTTCCCTCTACGTCGTTATTGTTAAAAGAATTCCACCATTTACCAAACTGAATCCCTGGTAAAATATCTGCATACCCTCCGGTAATAAAATCCGTGTAACTGACAAGAGACTTTATTTTGTGATTTTCCTTAATTTCAGATAAAATTTTCCGAGTACTTTGAGAATAATTCTCGCTATTTTCGTAAGGCACCCAAAAGGTTTCATCTTGGAAGTATTCATTCTTTGAAAGTTGCACGCTTTTATTTTGATAAAATGAGGCCTTTTTGGGTTTGTTAAAAACATACTGATCAAAAAACTCACTTTTTTTAATCGTTACTCTTTTACCTTTTTCTTCTTTTTTAATTACTGAAAAATCACCCTCATATCGATTACGTTTTGGAAGATAAACACTGTCATTTTGTATGATGTATGTTTTTTCTATTATTAAATCACTAACTAAATTTAAGTTGATGTTTGGATCAATACGCATATTAATTTTGGTAAGAGCATAACTTGGTGCGGATACAGTAAAATTACCAGTAAATGCAAGATCACCTGCTCTTCTGGGAAAAAAGTACAGGGTGTAAAGTTTTTCTTTTTTAAGTTCAACACTATCCAAGAGTATGTAGTCATAAACCGCAAATCCACTTTTAGATAGAGGACTTTCGAATACTTTATCCGCAAACAAAAGCCTTTTTTTATATACATCTATATCCTGAAAAACTCTTTGAATTCGATCAAAAAAGAATCCTTTAGGAGCAATCCCGCTAGAACGCTCACCTAAAGGAGTAACTTTTGAGATGTTGAGACTATCATTACCATATACTTTTTCAACTTTTTCTTTTAAATTCAAAGGAATATATACGTTGTTATTGGCATTTTGTTTTAATGTGGTGTGAATAGAGTCATAACTTTTTTGCAGTATTTTTTTAAGAAATAAACTATCAATATTTTTTAAGCCAACTTCGGTTGAAGTGAATTTTTGATATTCATATGACGAGAACATATTAAGTCCATTGATTTGTTTTTTTGACCAAATCTTTTTCAGAATAGGATAAGCAGGGTTCTCTTTTTTCCGAAGTCTTTTTTTTGGTTTTTGAACCACAACAACTTCTTTTAACTGTTCTCCCTCTTGAAGGATGATTAGTAAATTTCGAACTCTTTTTTTAGGTAAATTAATTTTTTGATTTTGATATCCCAAGAGACTTATTGAAAGTTCTTGACGAACCTGATTTGAATATAAAGTAAATTTCCCGTCAAAATCGGTAATTGAACCAATTTGACTTCCACTAAAAAAGACATTTACAAAGGGAATTGGTTCTCCATCTTTATCTTTTACAATTCCAGATACACTAGTTTGAGCAAAGGTAAACCCAGAAAATAATATGAACAAGAGTATAATTTTTTTTAAGGAATTACTCTTGTTTTTATAAATTAATAAATTCATTTATTTTAGATAAGAATAAATGACTTGGGATGTAAAAATACACAATAGTTAAATATTATACTGAGCTTTTGTCAAACAGAATTAGAATTTATTTAAATACTAAGGATCAATTCTGTTATTTGCAAATCCCTTAAATCATTACAGTTAATTATTGGCTTCTTTTTTTTATTTAATCGTTTCAAATTTCACTCTGATTCTTCTAGAATTTGAGTATTTAATAAAACAATCTCAGTTTTAAAGATGATTTTTTTTATGGAACTCAATAATGGGTTAATAAATCTTCTTTTAATTGTAGGTTGCGATTGAAAAAAAAAGCAAAAACATTTTTTTTTGTAATAAGCATTCATTCCTTATGGGATTTATAAATTTTGAGATATATTTGCGCTTTGTTTTGCGAAAGCAAAATATGATGTATTTTCGGGGTGTAGCGTAGCCCGGTCATCGCGCCTGCTTTGGGAGCAGGAGGTCGCAGGTTCGAATCCTGCCACCCCGACAAAAAACATTAAATACGGGCCAGTAGCTCAGCTGGATAGAGCATCTCCCTTCTAAGGAGACGGTCAGGGGTTCGAATCCCTTCTGGCTCACTAAAAACCCTAGTTTTTATCAAGAAAACTAAGGGTTTTTTTATTTTCATTTATCAAATTTTGATAGCTGTTGATGAAGAACATAACTTTAGTTCGTATACATTTTTTTAATAATAGAAATAGAATCTTCAATAATTTTTGAGAGTACATTTAAGTCAATGTCATCATTTTTTTTGAAATAAATACATCCTTTACTCTTCTTATATTTACCAAGTCCATCAAAATTTAAATCTTGATGTTTTAGATCACACATTAAATAGGTTGTCATTGCGTTTTTACGTGGTGAAAATCCTGTTAGAAACTAGTCTCCCTCTCTACCACTTTTGTGTTTATAGTGATAGGTTCCAAAACCAATAATACTTGTTCCCCAAATTATGGGCTTTTTATTCGTTATTTTTACCATCAATTCAATGAGTACTCGACTGTCTTTTCTTTGCTGGTGAGATTTCAGTTGGTCTATGAACAGAGAAACTTTGTTTATTGTAGGAATTGTTTTGCTGGGTTTCATAGCAATAGATTTGGGTTTATTTTATAGAAAAAATGGTTTTGTACAATCTTTTAAGAACGAATTAATACCTAAAACGACAAATTTTATCTTTTAGAAACCTTATTATTACTGATTCCCCTTTGTCTGCTACAACGAAATCGATCTACTTCCATGCCACGTGATTTTCTATGTTTTGTTTTTCTTCCTTGAACACGGGCTCGCCAGAGTCTAAAACTTGTAGGTTTTAACTCAAGTCGCATAATTCGAATTACCTCCTGTTCTTTTATTTTAAATTGATCTAAAATGGCATCAAAAGGTGTTCGGTCCTCCCATGCCATTTCTATGATTCTATCCAGTTCTCGCTCGCTAAAATCCATTTCTTTTTTCATTTTTATTGTATTCTTTTTTTATTTGAGAGTGTATGTCTACTTAAAATGCGTTTACTTTCTTTGTGTACTAGAGGTTTTTTCTTCATGTTCCACAAGACATCACTTGCCAATTTTCTACTTTCATTAAGATTTACAATAGGTTTGGGATAATTTTTACCAGGATAAAAATTATACATCACTTCTTCAAAAGGTGTAATTGCCCAAGGGGTATGAACTAAACTGTCTGGCAAGGGAGTAAGTTCTGGGACCCAGATTTTAGTAAAAGTTCCAAGCGGATCATGTTCAATACCGTTCTTTACTGGATTGTAAATTCTTAGGGTGTTGATTCCTGTCTCTCCGGCTTGCATTTGTAATTGTGGAAAATGAATTCCAGGTTCAAAATCCAAAAATACGCGTGCCAAATATGCTGAGGCTGATTGCCAGGGTTGCCACAATTGATGTACAAAAAAGGAAACAACTAATGCACGCATTCTAAAATTTAAATATCCTGTAGTTGCTAAACAACGCATTGCTGCATCCACTATTGGCACTCCTGTTAATCCTTTTTCCCATGCTTCAATATGTTCCCTATTGATTGGTTTAGCTAAATCATGGTATCCTTTGTTAACCGACATAAACTCCATTGAATATTCCATTTCAAATTTTTGAATGAAATGAGCTTGCCAGCGTAATCGTGATTCAAAAGACTTTAGTCCTCTACTTGTATTTCCTCTTGCCTTTTCTTGTTCGGTTCTTTGAAGGAGTTGTCGCATCGAAAGATTCCCATAAGCTAGATAAGGTGAAAGCCGACTACAACTTTCTCGAGATTGTTTTGGCTTTGAGATGTATTTTTGATAATTGTAGTGTCGCTTTTCAAAAAAAGAATTCATATACCGATGAGCTTGTGTACTTCCCCCAATTTGAATTTTTCTAGAACTTTTGGTTTTTAAAGTAGGAGTTACCAAAAATTTACTCAAAGACTTAACCTTGTTTTTTTGTAAAAATGAACTTCCTTTTTCTGGAATTGGATATTGAGTTTTATTCATCAATTCAGTCCACTTTGCTAACCATTTTTTTCGATTAGTTAAACCGCGAAAAACTCCTTGTTGGTTAAATTCTTTCCAAGAAATCCCTTGTGTTACACACCATTTTTTAACTGATTTATCTCGGATAAATGTTATATTAAGTCCAGTCTCCTGATGAGAATAGAGTTGACTGATGTTGTATGTTTGTTTAATTTTTTCGAATGTTTTGATGATGCAGCCTTGACAAATGAGTATGGTAGTATTGTATCTTTCAAGTTGTTCATTGAGTTCTACCAAGGATTGTTTTATGAAATCAAAATGTCGAGAACTATAATGGGGGTCTTGAGCAAAAATAGTTTCAAAAACATAAAGTAAAAGGATCTGCTTATTCTCATTAAGTGCATTGTGTAGAGGCTCATGATCATTCAGTCGTAGATCCCGTTTAAGCCAAACTATCCCCAAAGATGATTTTTTAGTACTCATCTGGATTTTGTATAATGCTTGCAGCACGTTGCTTAATTGCCGTTAGTTCTTCTACTGGGATCTTTTCTAATAAACGCAACATCATGGCCATTCTATTGTTTTTTGCAAACTGTTCTTTTTTATCGTCTAAGAAATTCCAATACAAACTATTAAATGGACATGCATTTTCTCCAGTACGTATTTTTCTATCGTAACCACAACCTGAACAATATGTACTCATTTTGTTGATGTAAGCGGCAGCAGAAATGTAAGGTTTGGTCGCTACAATACCTCCATCTGCCCATTGGCTCATTCCTCTTGTATTGGGGAGTTGAACCCATTCAATTGCATCGGCATAGATTCCCAGATACCATTGATCTAATTTTTGAGGATGTATTTGAGCCAAAAGTGCAAAATTACCTGTAATCATCAAACGTTGAATGTGATGAGCATGTGCATTTTCCAATGAATTGTTGATGCTGTGACTTAAGCAGTTCATTTTAGTTTTTCCTGTCCAATAAAAGTCCGGGAGCGGGTTGGTGTTATTTAAAACATTTTTTGAAGCATAGCTTGGCATTTCTTTCCAGTAAATTCCACGAATGTATTCTCTCCAACCTATAATTTGCCTCACAAAACCCTCAATTTGTGAAAGTTCGATGCTATCCTGATTTTGTTTGTAAAATTCAATTGCAACCTGAACAACCTCCAAAGGGCTGATTAGTTTTACATTTAAAGCAAAAGATATTCGCGAATGAAAAAGATTTATTTCCTTTTCATGCATGGCATCTTGATAATCTCCAAAATGTATCAAAAGGTTTTTACAAAAGTAATTGAGCTGTTCAAGGGCTTCAGGTCGATTGGATGGAAAAAGAAAATGATTCTCATTAAACTTTCCTAAGGTTTTTATTCCGACTTCTTCAATCATTTGTTTGATGGCTCCTAAATTTTCATTTTTAGGAAGATAGGCTTTTGGAATCTCAGGGCTTCCTTTCCATTTGTTACGGTTGTTTTTATCAAAGTTCCATTGACCTCCAAAGGGTTGATTATTTTCTACTAAAAGATCAAATTTCTTACGCATATTACGGTAGAAAAATTCCATTACATACTGTTTTTTACCCTCATAAAAAACAGATAAATCTGTTCTACTACTCATAAAATGTTCAGTGTCGAATACTTCGGTATTGATATTCAATGATTTACAAAATTCAATAAGATGTTGATCTAACCTGTATTCATCTGGCAATTGATATTGGAATTGGGAAATTTTGTATTGCTTAATTAATGATTTCAAATTGGCTTCTATAGTTTGTCTGTTATCAGTAGAATCTAATTTGATGTAGTGAGTCCTGTGGCCTTTGCTTTTTATCCTTTTTTCAAAGGCTCTCATTGCAGAAAAAAAGGCAACAACTTTTTGAATATGATGTTTTACATAATCTGTTTCTTGACGCATTTCCATCAAAACATAGATATTGTTATCATCAACTTGTTTGAACCAAGAGTGATTTTCATTAAGTTGATCTCCAAGGATTAATCGTAAAATCATTCAAATAAATTTTGTTGACACCACAGCCGTTGAAATTTTCCTGAGGAATCATAGCGTTCAGCTTGAAATGAGATATTAAATTTTCGGTCTCTAGGATCATTTCCTACCCCAGAAACATAAGCCCAATTACCGTAATTGCTATGAACATCATAATCAATCAATAAGGATTCAAAGTATGCAGCACCCATCCGCCAATCCATCAGAAGATTTTTTGAGAAAAAAGAAGCTACATTTTGTCTTCCGCGATTACTCATCCAACCTGTTTTTTTAAGTTCCAACATGTTTGCATTAACAAAAGGTTCTCCAGTTTTTCCATCAATCCATCGTTCAAAACTTTTTAAATCTGTTTTCCAATGGTATTCTCTATTGAAAATGCCTCCAATCTGAAATATTTTATTTTGATGTTTCAAAGCAATGTATTTAAAATAATCTCTCCAAAGGAGTTCAAAAATCAACCAGTATGTGGATTGATTTTTCTCAATTTCTTGTTCATAGCGTTTCACTTCCCAATAAATTTGCCTAGCAGATATAGATCCGTTTGCCAACCATGCAGACAACTTTGAACTATAATCGACACCAAGCATACCGTTTCTTGTTTTTTTGTAAAACGATAATTTTTTAGATTGCCAAAAGTAATGTATTATTCGTTTTTGGGCAGCACTGCTTCCACCTTTGAAGGGAAAAGCTGTATTAAGATTTGGTTTTATTTCTTCTAATCCTAAATCGACTAGGGTAGGGCACTTATATTTTTTGTTTGAATAACTCGATTTGCATTGAATTTCTATTGTTGGATAACAATTCCTTACTGGAATTTTTTTTTCACATTGTTTCCTAAATGTTGTAAATATTTCAGGAAGTTCATCTATTATTGTTTTTTGATCATCGGGATGATACAAAAACTGATCGTAATATGAATGGGTTTTAATTTTAGGGGAGAGATTGTTTTTTAGTTCAATTTCAATATTTTTTTCTTCTTTGGTCCATTCCTCTTGGTAGTAAATAGCTGTAATTTTTTCTACTTCCATTTGCAAAGGAATTCCAGTAGATGGGCTTTGTTTATCAATAATTAGTGAAATGTTTTTAGCGGCGAGATCTTTTTGAAGTTGTTCAACAGTTTCAATTAGGAATTGAGCACGAAAAGATTCTGTTTTTCTGAAGCCCCACACTGTTTTTTTGAAAAATTTTGGGTCAAAGCTGAAGTATGCAACTACTCTTTCATAGGTTTGTGTTGCCTGTAGCAATCCAAAATGATCCGTTGATCTGAGATCGTTTCGAAACCATATTAGTGCAGTTTCTTTTATTTTTTGCATCTTTTACTACAATATTTTATAAAATTCCAATTGCGTTCCCATTTTTTTCTCCAGCTGAAGGGGCGTTGGCATGTTGGACATATTTTTTGAGGCAGGTTCTTTTTTTTGACAGTTTTCATTCTGGATTCACTGCTTTTTTAAATGTTTTTAAGCAGCGTTCACGTGCAAATTTGTGTTCAACGATAGGTTCTGGATAAGTTATTTCTTGAAATTCTGGAACCCATCTTTGAATGTATTCCATTTTTTTATCAAACTTTTTTATTTGCTGAGTGGGATTGAAGATTCTAAAATATGGTGAGGCATCAACTCCGCATCCAGCAACCCATTGCCAATTTCCTACATTACTAGATTGTTCATAATCCAATAACTTTTGAGCAAAATAAGCTTCTCCCCATCGCCAATCGATTAGGAGGTGTTTACATAAAAAACTTCCGGTAAGCATTCGAACTCTATTGTGCATAAATCCGGTTTTATTGAGTTCTCTCATACCCGCATCCACAAAAGGGTAACCTGTTTTTCCTTCGCACCATTTCTTAAATTCATCTTCATTGTTTCTCCATTCAATCCGCTCATATTTTGGTTTAAAACATTGGCTAGTTGTGTTTGGAAAGTGCCATAGAATTTGCATAAAAAATTCTCTCCAAACGAGCTCTTTGAGAAAGGTATTGTTTTTTGACATTGAAGCATCAGAGACCATCTTTCTTATACTTAGGGTTCCAAAACGTAGATGGTATCCCGTTCGAGAGGTTTGATCTAATGCTGGATAATTTCGTATTGCTTCATAATTACCAATAATTGCCCTATTCAGGACATATTTGGGGTAAGGTTTATTTGTTTTTTCAAATCCCAGATCATTTAATTCTAATTCAGGTTGTATGATGGAAGCTAGGTTTTGTAAATGGTTTTCTGATTTATAACTTGGAATTCCATCAGTTTTCATTTTCTCTATCCATTTTTTTGAATAAGGAGTATAAACCCGATAGGGTAAACCATCATCTTTGGTAATTTCTAACTTCTCATAAATAACTTGATCTTTGAAAGTTTCAAAGTCTGATCCATTTTTTTTAAGGAGTTTTTTTATTTCTTCGTCTCGTTTTCTAGCATAAGGTTCATAATCATGATTAGTAAATACTTTTTTTATGCTGTATTTTTTTAAAAGTTTTTCAAAAACGGCTTTGGGTTTTCCATGATACATTCCAACGTTACATTTTTTCTCTATCATTGCATCTGAAAGTTTTCCCAAGGCCGTATGAATCATTTCGACGCGGGCGTCTTTTTTTGAAGGTAATTTTTCTAATATTTCGGTATCAAAAATGAAAATTGGGAGTACTTTGTTGACATCTGTTAATGCATGATATAAGCCTGCATTATCATCAAGTCGCAAGTCTCTTCGAAACCAAAATATAGACAGTTGTTCCAATCAGTTTGTTTTTAAGTTTCCAATTCCACCATCTAAATGGATAATTTGTCCTGTCATCCACTTGCTTTTATCACTTAAAAGGAAGCACGTTGTTTCTGCAATGTCTTTTGCAGTACCAATTTTTTTAAGTGGATGTCTTTCACTCGCTTTTTCCAGTTTTGTTTCGTTGTTTAGGAATTTGTCAGCCAAAGGTGTGTTGGTCAAGGACGGAGCAATGGCATTGACCCTAAATTTAGGCGCGTATTCAGCCGCAAGTGATTTGGTCAGCCCTTCAATTGCTCCTTTTGATGTAGCAACTGATGTGTGAAATGGCATGCCAGTTAGAACAGCAACAGTACTGTAAAAAACAATACTGGCTTGTTCGCTTTGCTGTAAATTTTTCAATACTGATTGCAGGCTCTTGATGGCTCCTATCACATTAATTTTAAAGTCATCCTCAAAAGCTTGAGGCTTTAGTCCACGAAAAGGTCTTAGGTTGATGCTTCCGGGACAATAGACAAATCCATCCAGTTGTTCAGGTAAAAGAGAACTGTCAAGAGACTCTTGGATTGCATCATAATAAATATAAGTGACTTTTTGTGGGTCTAGGTTTTCAGATGACCTGTTAGCAACATAAACGTTGTTTTCATCTTGCAGTTGTTCTACAATGGCTTTACCAATACCAGAGGAACCTCCAATTATGAGAATATTTTTTTTCATTTATTGGTCTTTAAAAACTCCAAAGAGTTCAATTAGTTTATTGTATCTGAAATCAAAAATCTCTTTCAATTTTCCTTTTACTAATATGGGGTGTGCCAATCGTCCTAAAAACCCAAAGGGTAGTTTGTAGTCTACGATATCAATCATTTCTACCCCTCCTTTTATTTCTTTTATAAAATGTTTGTGATGCCAAAGTGCATAGGGTCCAAAACGTTGTTCATCAACAAAGTATTTTTGGTAATCTACATGGGTGATCTCGGTAACCCATCCTGTTCGGATACCGAATACTGGAGTTACAGTATATTTGATAATCTGTCCTGCATACATTTTAGATTCATTTCCTTCCAAAATTTTAAATCCCATATAAGGGGGTGTTATGGTTTTTAAATTCTTAGGATCACTCAAAAATTCCCAGGCTTTAGATATTGTAATTGGAAGCTTTTGGATGGTTTTAAGTCTGTAGATTTTCATTTATTTTTTTTTAAAGATACAAATGTTTAACAAATTTAATAAAATATTAAACAAATTTACTTTAAAACGTAATAACCCATCCTCAAAATCGATTTAAACCACTAAAAATTTCACATTTAGACAACAAAATGAAGCATTATGATTTAATTTTCACTTTCAATTTTTTTAACATCTTTATACAGAAGATCTTTTGCCTTCAAGCGTATTCTTTTGGCTAGTTTAGAATTAGTGTAATACTTTAACGCACAATAAACAGTTTGTCTAGTGGTTTTAAATTCTTGAACAATAATATTTTTCTGCGAGGCAGTTATTAAAATTTCCTTTGTGTGAATATCCTTTTTCATTTGTGGTTAAATACTTCATTTTTTTCTAACGACACAACTCCCACCGTTCAGGAAGAAGATTTTCCTTACGAGGTTTCTATCACTTTTGTACCAAAAACTGCAATTATTGATTTTATGATAGAAATTGAAGGATCTACAATGAATACTAAATACAAGGCTGGTGATATTGTAGCTTGCTCGATTGTCGATATAGATGATTTTATTCAGTGGAAACGGGTTCACGTTGTTGCAACAAAAAGCCAGGGTATTCTATTCAAAAGAATAAATGAATCAGCCAATCAAGATTATTTGGCCATGATTTATGATTATACAAAATATGCTTCTTTTGAAGTTTTAAAGTCAGAAATAATTTCAATTGCTTTAGTTGTAGGTTTGGTACGCCAGGTTTAATTCATCTTAATTGTAAACTTTAGCTTATCTATTTTAAGAATTTAATCTATTATACTAATTATCATTAAGTTATTAAATTATATACCTCAAAACTGTATTCCGATTCATTAACATATTAATTCAATACAAATTCTTACATTTGAGTTTACATAACTAAACTAGTTTCTATGAAAAACACAATTTTATCTTTAATCTTTTTGGTAGGTTCTTTTGTTTCGGCACAGGTACAGACCCCACAACCAAGCCCTAGTTCACAATTGTCCCAAACTGTTGGGTTAACAGAAGTGAATGTGAAATTTTCGCGCCCTGGAAAAAAGGGTAGAGCTATTTTTGGTGCTTTAGTTCCTTATGGAGAGCTATGGAGAACCGGAGCAAACAAAAACACTACAATCAGCTTTAGTGATCCTATTACCATTGGTGGACAAGAACTTGCTGCTGGAGAGTATGCAATATTTACACGTCCTGGAAAAGCAATGTGGGAAGTTATTTTTTACAACGATACATCAAACTGGGGAACCCCGGCTGAATGGGATGCTGAAAAGGTTGCTGCAGCAATAGAAGTAGCTCCCACTGAAGGGGGATCTGTAGAGTCTTTTTCTATTTGGATTTCGAACCTCCACAACAATGGAGCTACCTTAAATATTGGTTGGGATACATCAAGGATAGCCATTCCCTTTGAAGTCCCTACTGTTGCAAAAGCATCGGCTTCTATTGAAGAAGTTATGAAAAACAATCCCAAACACCGTGATTATTACAGTGCGGCGGTTTATTATCTTCAAGAAGGTCAGGATTTAAATCAAGCCAAAGAATGGATTGCAAAGGCAGCAGAAGGTAAAAGCGATGCTTATTGGTATTTTCGTCAACAATCGCTAATTCTTGCTGGGCTCAACGATATAGAGGGTGCAATTGCTGCGGCTAAAACATCTCTAGAATTGGCTACAAAAGCCGGTAACCCAGATTATGTTGCTCTAAACGAGGCATCTCTTGCTGAGTGGGCAAAATAAAAGTATACCATTGATTAGTAAGTATTAAACCCTGTTTCGGCAGGGTTTTTTGATTTTTAATCAGTTGGTTTTTTCGTTTGCATCTAAATTATTTGTATCAATGGGGGTAGCATCATAAACAATTACTTTTTTCCAAAGATGTTCAGCTTCTTTTATAAAGGTCATGTGGGTGGGATCAACTTGATATGCCGCTTCGGCTGCTGCATGGAACTGACTAGTATTGAGCCAATAAAGATTTCAATCCCAAAGAAAAACATTCTCCAATGTAAGACCCAACTCAATGCAAAAAAGTCTTTGAAGAAGTCAGAACCTCGATTTTTGGTGTAAACTTCAAATGACTTTAAAGTTCCTACTATGGTAATGATAAACGCAGGAGTAACAGTTAGCTTGTAAATTTTTTCAAAATACTCAAGAAATAAAAAGCTTCCAAGCGTGTAAAGGATTACAATTCCTAAAAAATAATTAAGTGCCTCTTTGTCTGAATATTGTTTTTCAACAATTTTTTGTTCGACACCTTTTAGGTCAGTCCAGATCATTTATTTTAATTTTAGGATGCCAATCCTAAATCAAGGGAATTAAATAGCTTAGTTAATTCATTGAAGTAGATAAGATTGGGTTAATGCAGATTAACTAAAAAATAATAACAAACAAATACCTAGTTCTTTTTAGGCAGAAGAATTTGGATGACTAGACCCAAGGTTACGGTAAGGGCAGTTCCAATAACATTCAACCAGAGGTAGCTGAAAAAATCCAAATAGAAAAACCCAATAATCAAAATTTCAGAAACTATGGCTGCATAGAAAATGGCTTGTCCCTTGATTCGTTTTATAAAAATAGCAACTACAAAAACACCTAAAATTGTTCCGTAGAAAATAGAACCGATGATGTTAACTAATTGAATAAGGTTTTCTACTAAACTTCCAAAACCCGCAAATAGAATTGCAATGACTCCCCAAAGGAGGGTAAAGAGTTTGGAGGCATTAACATAGTGTTTTTCGGATTGCTGCTTTCGATTTCTTTTGTAAAGATCTACAACTGTGGTTGCAGCCAGCGCATTTAGTTCTGAAGCGGTTGAACTCATTGCAGCGGATAGGATCACAGCAACTAGGAGTCCGATAAGTCCTTGAGGTAAATATTTTAAGATGAATGAAATAAATACATAATCCTTATCATTGACTTCAATTTCTGGGTCAGCATTTTGAATTAGTGTTTTGACCTCAACACGAATTTCTTTTTCACGAGTGTCTAGGCTTTTTATAGCTTTTAAATCCAGGACTTTGGATGTGAGAAGAAGGCTGCGTTTTTTTTCTTGAATTCGATCCAATTGCTTTTGAAAGGTTTTGAGCTCCCCTGAAGAGGTCGAATTTTGAACGGCCTCTACTGCTTTTGGATTGAAATGAATGGGTGCGGGTTCGAATTGATAAAATACAAAAACCATAACTCCTACAAGCAGTATAAAAAACTGCATAGGTACTTTTAGAAAGCCGTTCATAATGAGTCCCAGTTGGCTTTCTTTTACAGATTTTCCGGATAAATAACGTTGTACTTGACTTTGATCCGTTCCAAAATAAGAGAGGGCTAAAAACAGGCCTCCTGTAATTCCACTCCAAAAAGTGTAGCGGTTGTTGGGGTCAAAACTAAAATCGATAACATCGAGTTTTCCGCTAGCTCCTGCAACAGTTAAGGCTTTGATAAACCCAATATCACTTGGAAAACTTTTGATGATGAAAACAAAGGCAGTAATCATTCCAAAAAAAATGATGAACATCTGTTGTTTTTGTGTTACGTTTACTGCTCGAGTTCCTCCAATCAGGGTATAAAAAATTACAACTACTCCAATGATTAGGATCAGTAATTTAAGGTTCCATCCCAAGACAACACTCAAGATAATAGCAGGTGCATAAATGGTAATTCCTGCGGCTAGTCCTCGTTGGACCAGAAATAATATTGCGGTTAGTGTTCTTGTTTTTAGGTTGAAGCGTTCTTCTAAAAACTCATAGGCAGTAAATATTTTTAACCGGTGATACACTGGGATAAAAAACAAGCAAATAATTACCACAGCTAAGGGTAGTCCAAAGTAGAATTGAACAAACCCCATTCCATCATGATATGCTTGACCTGGGGTAGATAAGAAGGTAATAGCACTCGCTTGCGTTGCCATTACCGAAAGGCCAATGGTCCACCAACGGCTTTCATTTCCACCTTTTAGATACGCTTCAATAGAATTATTTTTTCTATTTTTCCAAACCCCATAAAGCACAATAAAGGCTAGGGTTCCTATCAAGATTATCCAATCTATTGTCATCATTTGTTAAATGTATTCATGAACAAAACAAATAAAATCCAATAGAGGATATTACCTACAATTAAGAAAAAATAAATTCTATTTTTTTTTGAGAACATTATTATAAAGCTAATAAATTAATTAAAATTCGATAAGCTCCAGGTACACCGGCTGGAAGTTCTCTGAAGAAACTTAGCCCTGTGTATACAAAAGTTCCTTTTCCATGGGATGCAACAAGAATACTTCCAAGTTTTTCTGTCTCTCCAAAATCATTCATACCCAAGAGAGGCGTAAAATTTTCGTCCCACTGATTTGGGAAATATAAACCTCTTTCTTGAACCCACCCTTTAAAATCTTGAGCAGTTATCTTATGTGGGAAATTCATAGCAGAATGATTTGGATCTAAAATCCGAACTTTACTAAACTCGTCTGTTACTCGGTCTCTTGATAGTTGAATGGAGTAGGGGGCTAGTTTTTTAGTTTTTAAACCTCTGCTTGTATTGTATTGGGTTACAAGCGTTCCTCCTGCTTCAACGAAGTCAAACAACATTTGATTCTTGTAAGCTAAGGATTCTTGTACATTGTATGCTCGAATCCCAACAATAATTGCATTGTAGGTTTTGAGTTCTGCAAGTGTAACCGTTTCGATGTCAATCGAACGAACATCTACACCAACAGTCTGCAAGCGTTTTTTTACTGTATCGCCAGCACCCGCAATATATCCTACTTTGATTTCTGGAATTTTAAGATTCAAGCGAACAGTTTTTGCTTCACTTGGTTGAGCGATAAACTGTTTTGGAATATGAGTGTAGTCTAGGGTTTGAACGGCAAAGACATTTTCTTTACTTCCTCTTTTTACCGCCATAGGTTTTAACGACCCACTTTCGGCTGCAGCATATGGTTTTATTTGAAATTCCAAGAATTTGGAGCTTCCTCTTCCTTCCAACTTAACCGGCAAGCTCTTTTGGTTTATTTTCCATCCTTTGGGATGACTCAATTCGATTGCACCTTCATAACTTTCTCCATAACTGGTTACATTTAATCGGACAATTTGCGCTTCATCATTCGCAAAAAGGAATACGGGTTGATCAAATGTAACTCCTAGCTTGGGCAAAATATAAAAAGGGTTGATTACCTCGCCACGAACAGGGTCTGTTTTGCGGTGTTTTACCGAGGTATTAAACGGAATCGAAACCCCGTATATGTTCAGGTAATATTCTATTGTAATGGGTCTGGGAGTTTGTGGTTTTCCAATCCAATCTTTATTTTCAATAGAAAAAGTTCCTAGGCTTCCTTTCTCTAAAAGCCAGTAGGGAGTACTGAGCGAATGGTCTAGAGTTACATCAAAAGAATAACTAAAACGATTGTTAGGTTTTAGTATCTGATCTAATTTTTTGAGTCCATCAACTGTTTTTATTTTTTCTAGTTTTATCGAGTGTAAACTTTGTTGTACGGCATTAAGATTAATTTTCAATTGCTCTCCACCAATTCCATATAATCGCTCTGCATTAAATTGCATTTGAACACCTAAACAATCAAGAATCAGTTGTTTGGTTTCTGCAAGTTTTCTTTTTTTCCATAGTGTGGCTGGAAGTTTTTCAATTTCTTGATGAATTTTCACTAGGGCATTTACACTTTTTTCGGGTTGTTTAAAATCGAAAGTTTGAAGTGCAGTTTCAATCAATTTTCCGACAGATGAACCTCCTTTAAGTCTCGACCAAGTTGTATTGATTCCTTCAAAAGGATCATTAGATTTTGGACGTTCCCCTTCAATAATTTCGATGTATTCTGTTCTTTTTCCAAGACTTGGTGCACTGCCAAATCCCTGAGATTTGTGAGAACTACGACTAGCGGCTGCAATTGAACTATTTGAAGTACCAGTTAATGGATCATAAATACCAATTTCAAGAGCTAAAAGATTATTTTTATCAGCTTTTTCAAAATTTTCTCTACTTCCATAGAACCACCAGGAAGTATTGAAAAACAGACGTTTGGGTTGCCAAACTTTGATATTGTCCAGTTGTTCAGGATAGGATTTTGGGTCATTACTTAAGGCAAAAGCTTCTTTGCTTAACAAGGCTGAAGAGGTATGATGACCGTGGGTTCTCCCTGCTGTTCTGTGGTCGAAGCGATTAATAATGATATCTGGTTGAAAAGCACGAATACGACCTATTACTTCTCCTAAAATTTGTTCTTTATCCCATATCTTTAAAGTTTCATTGGGGTGCTTTGAATACCCAAAATCAATTGCAGAACTAAAGTATTGATTTCCATTATCAATACTTCGAGCTTTGATAAGTTCTTCCGTTCGGATAACACCCAATAAGGCTCTTAGTTCATTTCCAATTAGATTTTGACCTCCATCTCCTCGAGTCAGCGAAAGATAAGCGGTATGAGCATTAACATGATTAGACAAATAAGAAATTAATGCTGTATTTTCATCATCGGGATGAGCAGCGATGTATAATGCTGATCCCAAAAAGTTTAACTTTTCGAGCTGTTTATAAATTTCTGTACTAGGTTGTTGTCCATAATTAAGATTAAATACCAAACAAATGAAAAGAAAGGAGACAAAGGTTTTATTTTTCATATTAATCGAGTTTAAATGGAACACGGAATTTTTCTGAGGCATTATTATTTTCATTCCAATATTGCCTTCTTTCTGTATGGATTCGTTTGGCTGTTGAAGTCAATTCTTTTCCATTCTTAATCGTTTGTTCAACCCATCCCTCTATCGTATGAGGAAAATCATTTAAAAACTTAATGGCTAAATACCGTTTTAGTAGGGGATACGCTATGGTGTAGATTGTATATTTTTCGTTTATCTCTATGGATGAATTGGCTCTGTATGCCTCAATTTTTTCATGATTCATTCTACTGCTTTCTAAGCTTGGAATCAGCATTAATTTTCCTTGTGGTAGTGCTTGAGGTTTGAGGCGAATTAAATTCCAAAGCTCATCCTCGGTAAGATTCTTTTCTAAATTGAAATTTTGATCTGCTTCCCCTTCAAAATAGGAATGAGAAGTGATATTAATTTTTTCTTCATTAACATTCATTTGCAAATAGCTTTGACCACACCATTCTTGAATTGAAGCACTATTTTTGATCACAGCTTGTGGGGTCCTAAGTTGACTAAAAGAACTACTCATAATCGAGTAAGGATATATCCCTGTGAGGAATTTTTTTGTTCGGTTCAATTTTAAAACTGGCAAAGTTTCTTTTGATTTTTGATTGGCCTTTACTTGTTCTTTTTTTAAAAAATCTTCAGTAACAAAAAGCAATACAGCAGTACCCTCTCGATTTTCACCATAACGAGATTGACTTAAAGCATATGAACTAATTTCCGCATGTCCGTCAAACCAATGTGCTTTGAATTGTTCAGAAACCCTTTGTGCATTGCTGTTCATTAGGCCCCAAAAAAAGACTAGTGTGAAAAGAGTTTTGTTGTTTTGTTTTTTCATTTGTTTAATTAGAAGTGAGTTTTTCTAAGTACTGCAATACTTGTGCCATTGGTAATCCTACTATATTGGTATAACTTCCTTTAATCTTTTCAATAGCTGTAGTTCCGATCCATTCTTGAATTCCATAGGCCCCAGCTTTATCCATAGGTTTAAACTCATTTACATAATACTCAATTTCTGAACTCGAAAGTTTCTTGAAAGTAACCGAACTGGTTTCGTTAATTATATTTTGTTGATTTTTTTGGGTAAAACAAACTGAAGTGATTACTTGATGACTTTTACCCGAAAGTTGAAATAACATTTTTTTGGCTTCCTCTTTGTTTTCGGGTTTCCCAAAATACTGCTCATTACCCCAAACAATGGTATCAGCAGTAACAACAATTTGATTCGGTTCGAGATCCTCAAGAAAGGGTTCAGCTTTTAGTTTTACTAAATAATCTGATATCTCTACACCTTTTAGCTTGGGGTCGAAAATTTCATCTACTTCAAAAGTCTTTACTGAAAATGGGATACCTAACTCCTTTAAAAACTGTTTTCTTCTGGGTGAATTTGAAGCTAAAATGATTTCATAGGATTTGAATTTATCAGCGTACATCCTAATCATTTTTGGCCCCTAAGTTGGTTTTCCATTTTCCTTGGACTCGAAGAACTTGTTCAATTATGTCTCGAACACAACCTTCCCCACCTTTTTTATGTGAAACATAGTCAGAAACTTCTTTTACATCAATTACAGCGTCTTGTGGGCAGCATGCTACTCCAACTTTAGTCATTACTTCGATGTCTGGAGCATCATCTCCCATGTAAACGATTTCTTCAGGATTAAGGTGATAACTGAAAATAAAATCTTCAAAAGGTTCTATTTTGTGATGTGCACCTAAGTACACACTGTCAACCCCCAAAGCTTTAAGTCTGCTTCGCACTCCTTCATTTGTTCCTCCTGAAATAATGGCAATTTTAAAATCTTGTTCCAATGCCAATTTCATGGCATATCCATCTTTGGTATTCATTTCACGATACATTTCACCAGTGGTTGTTATTAGAACATTACCGTTGGTTAAAACGCCATCAACGTCAAAAATAAAAGCTTTAACGTGGTTCAGATTTTCTTTATAATTTGCTTTGTTCATTGTTTTTTTGAATGGATTCTGTAAGGTATAAATATAAGTTTTTAATGTCGGGATCAGGGAATTGATCTTGATGTTTTTGAAGGGTATTTTTATCGTTTCTTAATGCTGGTCCTGTTTGTGCATCTTTTGGGGTCATATTTTCGATTTTTGCTGCGGTTTCTTTAATCAAGGGTTGAAGTAAATTGAAAGAAATATTTTGTTCTTTACAAATCATATCTCCCAAATGATACAAATGATTAGTGAAATTGTTGACAAAAACAGCTGCTGTATGCAAGTTCAACCTTTGTTCAGAATTAATTTTGTTGGTGTTGTTTCCAAGTGCAGAAGCCAATTCGAAAAGAGTTTGATAACTGGTTTCATTATTTGCTTCAATGCATATTGGGATGTTTTCAAAATTAACATCTCTGTTTTTTGAAAAGGTTTGTAAGGGATAAATAACACCATAATTATCTGATTCATTTAATACTGACATGGGTACACTTCCAGCTGTATGAGCAATTACTCCTTTTAAATGTTTTAATTGTTTAGCAATCTTCGGTATTGTGTCATCGCTCAGAGCAAGAAGATACACATCAGCTTTTTTTAGCTCCTTTATTTGATTTGTAACTGGAACTTCTTTCTTGTATTGATTTATTGAATCTAGAGAGCGATTGTACCATTGAACAACTTCAGTTTTTTTAGAGCTGTTAAAATTCCGAAACAAATGAGTACCAATATTTCCGGCACCCAGAATAATAATTTTAATCATATTATAAAAGTAAAACATTATTTGTTTAAATTTAAAGTCCTAAATCATATTAACCATGTCTTTATACCTAAAATTACGCGGAATTTATTTATCCTATTATTTACTTGCTGTTGCAGCTTCTATTATCATAATTTCTGTTGTTGGATCCATCAATGTTATGATTATTAATATGGGCGGAAATGACGGAAAAGCAATCCTCGAAATGGCTTTAGTTAGAGTAGCATCTATGGGGTTTTTATTTACTGTTCTCGCTCAAATAAAACCGGTTTATGTATTTAATTTTTTTATTTGGGGAATGCTTTTTCAAATTATTTTTTTGGTTTTAAAAATTTTCATTGAGTTTTAAAAAAAAAGTTGTTTTATAAAAAAAGAAATTAAAAATAGGGCAGATGTTTTTTTCTTAGTTGACAACTTTTATACAAAAGTTGGAACGAATTCTATTTTGGAACCAATTTTCAATGATGCAATTGATGATTGGCAACACCACTTGGAACATCTTACGAACTTTTGGGAATCGATTTTATTTTTTAAAAAAATTCAATGAAGATCCATTAAAAGTCCACCTTAGAGTTGATTTGGAAAATAACAAATCTATTGAAGCTCGACATTTTGGAATTTGGCTGAATCTTTGGTATGATAAGTTAGATACTTATTACGAAGGAAGTTCAGTAGAATTAGCTAAGAATCGTGCACGTAAAATGGAAACTAAAATTATGATAAGCATATTTGAAGGGAGATCCAAAGTTTAAATAACCTTATTAACATAGTTTTATCATCATTTGAAGGACTATTTGAATTGCATCAAGTATCTTTGTGCAAAATTTCAGAATCATTTTAATGAAGGATAAATTACTTACCTACCTTGCTTCTAATCGTTTAATGAGTTCACTTTTTATAGCTTTTCCTACTGCGATGGGAATAGGAACTTTTTTAGAAACATGGTACTCAACTGACGCCGCCAAAATTTGGATATACAATGCATGGTGGTTTGAGTTAATGATGGGCTTGTTTGTATTCAGTTTCATAGGGAACATGTTTAAATACAAACTTTTTAGAAAAGAGAAATGGGCAGTTTTGTGTATTCACCTTTCTTTTGTTTTAATATTAGTAGGTGCTTTTATAACGCGTTACATTGGTTATGAAGGGATGATGCCCATTCGCGAAGGAGAATCAACTAATGTTTTTTTGTCTGAAAAAACTTTTTTAGAAATTTTGGTTGACGGTAAGTTCGGGGGTCGTGACTTGC
Organism: uncultured Flavobacteriaceae bacterium; assembly: GCA_943789305.1. Classification (GTDB taxonomy): domain Bacteria; phylum Bacteroidota; class Bacteroidia; order Flavobacteriales; family Flavobacteriaceae; genus Arcticimaribacter. The sequence continues at coordinate 849,934 of CALSTP010000001.1, forward strand.
GAAAGCAATTAATGAATGAGGTTCTTTTGTCGGAACACGTAGCTCATGATTTTGAGATTCAAGATGATTTTAAGGGTCAAGACTTTTCGATTCATTTTGTAGATTATCTAGAAAATGCAACTGAGGGTCTTGTTTTAGATCCTGAAGGTGAACGATATTTAAAAATTGTTGAAGCAAGCGATGGAAGTAGACACGATCATTACATCAAAGAAGGGGAGGTGGTTAATATCCACAACCTACTTTTTACCCTTAATAACCCTATAGATGGTGCAACCAATATTGAGGTCATTGATGGAGAATACTTTGTTAGTAGTCCTTTTGAAGGGACTTTTATGCGCATGGCCGATCAGTTTCAAGGGCAGTTGGTTAAAGACAGTCTTCAACCACTTCAACTTAGGTCGTTATATGCTTTACCTAATTTTCAATTTGTAATCCCCGAGCCGGTTCTGAGAGGAAAATTTGATATAGTCAAAGCCGAAGAAGACCAAGCAGTTCAGCAAGATGCTTTGCGTTTAGAAATTGAAACCCAAGATCAGGCAAAATTAATTACCGTATTGGGTGGAAAGGGTTTGACTAATGACCCTAAGAAAATTACAGTAGGTAATCTTGAGTTTTATGTAAAATATGGATCAAAATCTCTTGAACTCCCTTTCCATATAAAATTGAAAGATTTTATTGCAGAACGCTATCCAGGGACAGAAAAAAGTTATTCTTCTTTTAAAAGTAAAATTGTAGTTGAAAACGAAGATCCTTATGATTATGATATTTACATGAATCATGTTTTGGATCAAGACGGTTATCGTTTTTTTCAATCCTCTTTTTCTCCTGATGAAAAAGGAACAGTACTTTCAGTTAATCACGACTTTTGGGGGACTTGGGTAACTTATTCTGGTTATTTTCTTTTATACCTGAGTTTGATGGGAATTTTTTTCATTGGAAAAACTCGTTTTAAAAACTTATCCAAAAGCTTAGATAAAATTAAAGCCCAAAAAGCAAAGCTCACTTTAATATTGTTGCTAGCACTTTCATCGGGATGGTCTCAAGGTCACCAACATAATAAAAGTCAAATTAACTTTGATTCATTGGTTGTTGCCGATTCTTTTTCCAAAGAACATGCCCTTAAGTTTGGTTCTCTGGTCATACAAGACTTGGGAGGACGAATGAAACCTGCTAACACTTTTTCTTCAGAACTATTGAGAAAAGTTAGTAAATCGGATACATACAATGGAATGGATTCTAATCAGGTTTTATTATCTATTTTGAATGCACCTGCGCTTTGGTACAATATTCCAATTATTAACTTGCGAAGAGGTAACGATTCCATTCGAGCGATCACTGGTATTGATGCTAAAGCTAAATATGCTCCTTTGGTTTCATTTTTTGATGAAACTGGGGTTTATAAACTTTCTTCTCAATTGGAAAGTGCTTATCGTGCAGCAATTCCTAACCAATTTCAAAAAGATTTCATTGAAATAGACAAACGCGTAAATCTGCTTTACGCCGCTTTAGAAGGAAAAGTTTTACGAATTTTTCCTGTCCCAGAAGACAAAAATAACAAGTGGGTTTCTTTTCCAGAATTGGAAGAAGCTAATTTTAAAGGAACAGATTCTTTATATGTTCGAAACGTATTGCCGCTTTATTTTCAATCTCTAAGAGCTGGAAAAACATCAAACGATTACAGACAAGCCGAAGAATTATTGGAAAGTCTTGTTGGGTTTCAAAAAAGATATGGAGCTGAGGTAAGACCCTCGGAAGATAAAATCCATGCTGAAATAATGTACAACAAATACGATATTTTTAAACAGCTATTCAGCTGGTATCTTTATGTAGGCAGCTTGTTTTTTATAGTCCTTATGGTTCAGATTTTCAAAAATTCCAAGTGGATCAACTGGAGCATTATTTTCTTCAAATCCTCAATTATATTTTTATTTTTATTGCATACGGCCGGACTCATTGCACGTTGGTTTGTATCTGGGCATGCTCCGTGGAGTGATGCTTACGAATCTATGATTTATGTAGCTTGGGCAACAATGTTTTTTGGTTTTGCTTTTGGAAGAAAATCAAATTTGACCCTAGCTGCTACAACTTTTGTAGTCTCGATGATTTTGATGATTTCTCATTGGAACTGGATGGATCCTTCAATAGCAAACTTACAACCGGTTTTAGACAGTTATTGGTTGATGATCCACGTAGCGGTAATTGTTGGAAGTTACGGACCTTTAGCTTTGAGTATGATCATTGGGGTTGTAACTTTATTTTTGATTTTATTGACTACTAAGAAAAATAAAACCCGAATTGCTTTGAACGTCAAAGAGCTTACCATCGTTAATGAGCTTTCTCTAACGGTTGGTCTTATTATGCTTACCATAGGGAATTTTTTGGGTGGTATGTGGGCTAACGAAAGTTGGGGACGATACTGGGGTTGGGATCCCAAAGAAACATGGGCTTTAATCAGCATTATGATTTATGCTTTTGTAATCCATATGCGACTGATACCAGCTCTCAAAGGTCGTTGGTTGTTTAACCTTGCGAGTGTAGTTGCTTTTGGAAGTATAATGATGACTTTTTTTGGGGTTAATTTTTACCTTTCTGGATTACATTCATATGCAAGTGGAGATAAGATCATCACACCCGATTTTGTTTATTATGCAATCCTCTTTGTAACCCTTTTGGGGGGAGCATCTTACTGGAAATTCAAAAAAATGTATTGATAAATTAGTGATGAAAGGTAATTTCAGCAAACATTTTTTAGAGCTTACATTTGCTACACTTTTTATTAGTACCTCCGGAGTTTTAGGAAAACATATTGCATTGGATCCTCCTATTATCATTTGGTGCAGAGCTTTTCTTGCATTGTTTGTTCTTTATTTTTATTGCCACTACAAAAAAATTAACTTAAAAATCCAATCTATAAAAGATATTCCAACTTTAATGTTGAGCGGAATATTTATGGCGGGTCATTGGATCACTTATTTTTATGCCCTAAAGTTATCTAATGTTGCACTTGGTATACTTTCTTTGTACACCTTTCCAGTAATAACGGCTTTATTAGAACCCTTTTTTGTTAAGTCTAAAATAAGTTTGATCCAAGTTTTTCTTGGCCTTTTGATTTTGATAGGACTATACGTGTTGTTACCCGAATTTGATATTGAAAATAATCAGGTATTGGGGATTTTTGTGGGTGTTTTTTCTGCATTGCTTTATGCGCTCAGAACCCTACTTTTGAAGCCACATGTAAAAAAATACAGTGGAACAGTTATTATTTTTCATCAAATGATCATTGTAAGTGTTCTGCTTATTCCATTCTTGTTTTTTATGGATGTTTCTGCAATACCCTCTCAGATGCCCTATCTTTTAATGCTTGCTTTGATTACAACAGCACTTGGGCATACTCTTTTCGTGAAAAGCCTAAATTATTTTGAAGTAAGTACCGCTAGTATAATAAGTAGTTTACAGCCAATCTTTGGCATAATTTTAGCATATATTTTTTTAAACGAAATACCGTCCATGAATGTTTATTTTGGTGGTTTTATTATCCTGTTTACCGTAGTTATAGAAAGCTTGCGTTCCAAGAAATTATAAATAATGAAAATTATTAACCTTGTTTTAAGTTCGATTTTAGTATTAATTATTTCTTGTTCGAAAAAAGAATCTGAAATAAATGTTCCACCTTTAAACTTAATTCAAGCACAAGAACTTTGGCTTTCAAAAGGTATTGATTCTTATAGCTATACTCAAACACGTTCTTGTTTTTGTTTACCCGAACACTTAGGGCCAAATAAACTTATAATCGAAAATGATTTGATTGTTAGTGTTGATGGAGAATTATTTGATGTTTCTATTCATCAAGGTTACCTTACAATAAATCAAAGTTTCAAATATATTATGAATAATCTAGAAAATGATCCTGAAGAATTTAACTTGGAATTTGATTTAACCTATGGTTTTATACGAAAATATTTTTTGATATGAGTTTAATGATCGCAGAAGAAGAAATAAGACTTGCTTTCGCTGATTTCATTCCAAGTAAAACTAATTAATTGTTTATTTGAATGCCGCTACAAAATCATCTTCATCATGCCCAGATCTTACAAGGTCAAGTGCTTTAGATACTATTGCTTGAGCATCTTGAGTATTGAATCCCAATCCGACAACCAAACGACCTAACAATTGTTTTTCTCCTTGATCAGCAATATGGTCTGCATATATCATGCGAGTAAGATCATACAAGCGCTCTAATCTGTTAGATTCTGTAGCAGGAGGATTGATAGCGTATTGATCCGCATTTTCTAAGATGGTCTGAAACTCATTTTCTTCAATTTCAAGGTTAATTGCCGTGCGATTTAAGAATGCTTTCTCTTCATCAGTTATGATTCCATCGGATAAAGCTACACGAACAATAGCAGCAAAATGGTCACGGTTTCTATTTTTAAAGCCAGAAGAATAAATTTCAGATATAGACATAGTTTAAATTTTTTATAAATATAAAAAATAGAAAATACTCTGTCTCATTTGCATGGGTTCTTTTTAAGTTTTTTTATTAAAAATCACTTTGAATTAATCCTCGTTACTTTGCTGAAAACAAAATTGAAAATGAGCTTTTAGTATTTTATCGGCTGCATATTTTTTAGATCTAGACCATTTGTGAATATCTTTTTTGAGCATCTTCAAGGATGCCTTAATTTCGGGTTGTAATTCATCATCATTTGTTAAACTTTTTATTTGGGCGATAAAATTCAATTGAAGCGCTCGTTCAAAAGAATCAGGTTTGCTCCGAGAAACAAAAATTTGGTCAAATAGTTTTTGTAAGAGTATATTTACTTGAAGTCCATTTCCAACAAGGGTTTGACTGGTTGACAACATTCTATTAAGAAGTTTTTTAGATAAAAGTCTATTGAGTGCAGAACGTTGGAGGTTTTGGATTGTATATAGACCTCCTTCAGCTTTGATGTTGGATATTAAAGATTTATCGATTAACCATTTTGGAGTATTCCACAATTCTTTATTTAAAAAATTTAGAGCTTTAATTTGATCTACTTTTGATGTGTTGGTGTAGGTAAACACTTCGTTTTGGTTTGAATTATGAAATGTTGTTTCGACACCCCCTACAATTCTGTGAACATGATAAATATATCTTCTGTAAACCCCAATCATTTCCCCATAAAGTTCCTCTAAATCATCGTAATTTGAGGATTCGGATAAGGTCCATTCGGCTAAGTTTTTAGCTACAATCTTTAGGTTTTTAATTCCATAGTTACTTGCTTTAACGGGATCATCTCCGATGTTTTCGGTTTGTGAATTTGGATCATTTCCTCTACCTCCAAACATGTAGATGGGGTTCAAAGATTTTTTGTCTATATATGCTTTTAAAATTTTTGTTTCCTCTTCTACTTTTTTATTTCCAAAATATCGATATCCCCATTCGATTGCATAGTCATCATAAGGGCCTAGTTGTCTAACAAAACGGATGTTTTGATCACCTGGTTGGGCAACATAATTGTATCGAGCATAGTCCATTATTGTGGTTGCAATCCCCATTTTTTGTGTAAATGTTCCAGAGCGTAATGAATCAACTGGATAGGCTGAGCTTGCTTTCATATTGTGTGGTAAGCCTAGAGCATGACCTACCTCATGCGATATTACTCTTCTCATCATTTCTCCAATTTCTTTTTCAGGAGTATTTAGTGTTCTAGCTTTTGGATTTGCAGCTCCCGTTTCCAATAAATATCTATTTCGGTAGGATCGAAGATGATTGTGGTACCAAATAATATCACTTTCAATAATTTCTCCAGTTCTGGGATCTGATACACTTGGTCCTACTGCATTTCGGGTTGTGGATGCAACATATCGAACCGTTGAATATCGAATATCTTCAGGACTAAAGTCTGGATCTTCTTCCAGAGTAGGTGGGTCTCTGGCTAGAATTGCATTTTTAAAACCTGCTTTTTCAAAGGCAGTATTCCAATCTTCAATTCCTTGTTTGAAGTATGGCCGCCATTGGAGTGGAGTTGCAGGATCCAAATAATAAATAATAGGTTTTATGGGTTCAACCAACTCCCCACGTTTGTATGCCTCTGGGTCTTTTGGTTCTAAACGCCAACGGCGAATCAATTCTATTTCGTCTGACTTAAGAGCGTTTGAGCTGTAATCAATTTTTTTTATGGAAAACCAACCAATTCTTTTGTCGCTATGACGGACCTTCATTGGATCATCGGATAGTGCTATGAATGAATGATTGATTTGAAAAGTAAACGTTTTGCTCGGATTAGCTCGAGTTACTTTTGATGCACTGAAAGTCAATGTATGAAGTATTTCTGTGTTTTGAGGAAAACTTTTTGCACTATCAATTAGGCTCCTTTTTTTATCAACTCCTCCTATTTTATATTTTTCTTTCTGTGTTTTTCGGATGATATTAAAACCCGGTGAGTCTTTTAAATAGTGATCACTTACATTAATCAGAAAACGATTTTTCTCAATGTTTTTTATCTCAAAAGCTGCGATAATGGGTTGAAAATTATTTTCTGCAACACTCAAACTGATGGGGTCTTTTTCCGAGGCAACATTGCTAAAAGAAACTTGTTTCCAAAGGATTTTGTTTCCTTTTTTACTGAAGCGAATAACTTGTTGAGCGGTTTTTGAACCCGCATTGGAATAAGGTGAATAGTTGGCTGGAATTTGTGCAATTCGAGTTACGACAAGAAGGTCTTTATTCAAAATTAAGCTGTCGATTTCAAAGAATAACTTATTTTCTTCATTCAAATAAGTTGTTATCAACCCTTTGTTTTGAGTCATCTTTTTGGTTAACGAATCAATACTTTTTGATTGCTTATTTTTTGAATCTTTTTTTTGGGCACTAATTCCTGCGGTAAAAGCTATGAAGATTAATAATAAACGAAATTTCATAAGTAAGTTTTTAGTAAAACTACAAAAAGAGATTTGCAAGAACTAGTAATGAATTTTGTTTTATTCTTGCAATGCTGATAATTCGAACCAGCGTTCTGTTTTTTGATTCAGTTCTTGTTCTAGAGTACCAAGTTTAATTGAATACTCTTCAATTTCTTTTGGATCTAATGATTCGGTTGTAAAGCGATTTTGGATTTCTTTTTTTTGAGTTTCAATTTTTTGAATTTCTCGCTCTAATTTTTTAAACTCTTTTTGCTGCTCATAGGTTAAGGTTTTTTTAATTGATTTTTCTTTCCATTCCTTTTTGATTTTTTTTTCTTCATTTGAAGTGGATTTTTCCTGCACTTGTGAATCTTCATAAACACGATAGTCGGAGTAGTTTCCTGGAAAATCTTCTATCTCCCCATCTCCTTTAAATACAAATAAATGATCTACAACTTTATCCATGAAATAACGATCATGAGATACAACTATCAGGCATCCAGGAAAGTCTAGTAAAAAATTTTCGAGTACGTTGAGGGTAAGAATGTCAAGGTCATTCGTAGGTTCATCAAGAATTAAAAAATTTGGATTTTGAATAAGAACTGTACATAAATAAAGACGTTTTCTTTCTCCACCACTCAATTTTTCAATAAAATCATATTGTTTTTTACGATCAAACAGAAAACGCTCTAAAAGTTGTTGTGCAGATATCTTTTTCCCTTTTTTTAGTGGAATATAATTCCCATATTCTCGAATGATATCAATTACTTTTTGGTCTTTTTTTATGGGGATACCTTTTTGGGTGTAGTAACCAAACTTCAGTGTTTCTCCCCAAACAATTTTCCCTGTGTCAGCAGTATCGTTTGAGGTTAGGAGGTTTAAAAAAGTTGATTTTCCAGTTCCATTTTTCCCAATTATCCCAATTCTATCGTTGCGTTGAAAGATATAATCAAAATGTTCCAAAATTACTTTCTCACCAAATGATTTTCCAACTTTGTGCATTTCAATCATTTTACTGCCCAAACGCTCCATGTTGATTTCTAGTTGAATTTGATGATCATTTCTTCTTTTGTGCGTTTTTTCTTTGATTGCTTTAAAATCATCAATTCTAGATTTGGACTTTGTGGTTCTTGCCTTGGGTTGTTTTCGCATCCACTCTAATTCCTTTTTAAAATGTAATTTTATTTTGTGCGCCTCAATGTTTTCTAGAGCCAATCTAGCATCTCTTTTTTCTAGATAATATGAATAGTTGCCCTTGTAGGTGTATAGTTTTCCTTCGTCTAATTCTAAAATTTCATTACATACGCGTTCCAAAAAATACCGATCATGAGTGACCATCAAAAGGGTTGTTTTTTCTTTTGTAAAATATTCTTCTAGCCATTCAATCATTTCAAGATCTAAATGGTTCGTAGGTTCATCCAAAATAATTAAGTCTGGTTTTTTGAGTAGCGCAATGCAAAGTGCTATTCTCTTTTTTTGGCCACCCGACAAGCTTCCTACCAGTGCAGACAAGTCATCCAATTTTAATTTGAATAAAATTTGCTTGTATTGTGATTCAAAATCCCAAGCTTGATTTTGATCCATTGCTTCAAATGCCTTTTGGTAGCCTTCTTGATCTTCAGGATTTTCTAATGCTCGCTCATAATTTGCAATTATTTTTAGTGTGGGGTTATCCGCTTTTAAAATACTTTGTTCAACAGTAAGTTTTGAATCTAGATTAGGTTCTTGAGCCAAATAGGCTATCTGCGTCCCTTTTCTGAAAACTACATTTCCTTGGTCAGGATTATCTTTTCCTGAAATAATATTTAAGATTGATGTCTTACCGCTTCCGTTTTTGGCAATCAAAGCAATTTTTTGTCCTTTGTTTATTCCAAAAGATAGAGGTTCGAAAATTACTTTTTCACCATATGATTTTGAAATGCCCTCAACAGAAAGTAAATTCATGATTTTTTTTTGAAATACAAAAGTAAACAAACAGTGTTAGTTTTGATTTTCGTGTGACATTTATATTTTTCTCTCTAACAAAAGATCACTTTTTTATTTTTTGAAAATATTTTTTTTGTTAATAATTATTTTTTTTATCAACAATTTTTATTATTGTTTTGAAATAACGAATTTCATTTGCTACATTGTTGTAATTTTAAAAAAAACTACCTCAATGAAACATAGATCCGGTTGCCCAATTGCAAATTTAGTTGATTTGGTCGGAGATAAATGGTCTCTTTTGATAATAAGAGATTTTTTTCTTGAACGAAATACATTCAAACAATTTATTGACTCACCAGAAAAAATAGCTACAAATATTTTGACAGACAGACTCAAGTCGCTCTTGTCTAAAGGAATTATTGATTATACCTATGCTCCCAATAATAAGAAAACTAAATATTACTATTTGACAGATATGGGAATTGATTTGTATCCTGTAATTTTTGAAATGGCGATGTGGAGTCGAAGAAATTTAGATGTTGAGTTTAATGACATCGCAAATAATTGGTTTTCAGAGAACCAAGATTTAGATGATTTTGTAGTAATCGAAAACGACATTAGAGACTACAAATTAATGCGACAAGATCTGTTTAAATTAGCGAATATAGATACTAAATAGGTCCAAACGATTTCTTCATTTAAATTTATGAAATCTCCTCTTTTTTGAGCCATTCAAAACATTGTTCAAATTCATCAAATAGTTGTGAGTCTGGAATTAAATCAGGAATAATATCAATACGTCCCATCATATATTTTGGTTGTTTTGCAGCTCCTACCAAGAGTGTTTTTTTCCCTTGTTGAGTTAGTTCCAGTATTACAGATTCAAGTGCATAAAGACCTGATTGATCTAGATAGGGAACCTTATCCAACCGAATTATTAATGTAGATACTGTTTTTGGAATTTGTTTTGCTGTTTCTGTAAATTTAGATGTAGAACCAAAGAATAAAGGTCCATCAATATGTTTGATGAAAATTTTATTCGCAAGTATTTTTTGAATATCTTTTTCATCCTCCCATGCCTCCTCTGGGTTAAATGGTGTTACATTCAAACTTTCGCTCGTTAAATCCCCTATCTTCTTCATAAACATCAAAGAAGCAATTACTAAACCTATTCCTACTGCATATACTAAGTTCCAAAAAGTTGAAAGAACAAGTACAATTATTAAAATAATAACTTCACCTCTTGGCATTGCTGGCATTGCTTTCAATCCTTTATAATCCATTACTCCAACACCAACTGTTATTAGAATTCCAGCTAAAACAGCTGCTGGAATTTTAGATGCGATTGGTCCTAAGGCAAGCAATATGATAAGTAATAGTAGACCTGCAATCATTCCTGATAATCGGGTTTTACCACCTGCATTGATGTTTACAACAGTTCTTATTGTAGCACCAGCACCGGGTATTCCTCCAAATATTGCTCCGATACTGTTACCAATTCCTTGACCTATCAATTCTTTGTTGGGTTTATGCATTGTTTTGGTCATATTGTCCGAAACTACTGAAGTCAATAAAGAATCAATAGCACCCAAGAAGGCAAGAGTTATGGCTGTGAAAATATATTTTGTAAATGTATCAAAGCCAAAAGTACTGAATAGTGAAAGTTTTGGAAGAGGAAGCCCAGAGGGAATTGCTGAAATTGGTCGATAATCTATACCAAATCCAATTGCTAATCCAGAAACTATAAAAAGGGCTACAAGCGTACTAGGCACTACAGTAGTTATTCGTTTAAATCCGTATATAATAAAGATTGTAAAAAATGCTAAACCTACTTCTATTAAGTTAATTCCAGCAAATATTTTTGGAAGTGTTCTTACAGTACCCATTACCCCAGAAGCATTTTTACCTGCTAAAGTTTGTGCTTCAGTTAATATTTCATCTTCAGTGATTTGACCTGCTCGCTCAATGGTTGTTTTAAAATCTTCTAACACCAATGTACCTTCATTCATTTCGTCTTTGAGGATGTTTTCTAAAATGATTTCTTCGGCTTGAGGTTTGAACTGTTCAACATAGTTGGTATCTTCTTTGGGATAGTAGCCAAATGAAGGAGGTATTTGAGTCACCAAAATTATAACCCCTATTGCCGTCATAAAACCGGAAACTACTGGGTAGGGGATGTAACGTATGTATTTCCCAAGACCTATGATTCCGATACCAACTTGTAAAATTCCCGACAATAAAAAAACAGAAAGAATTGTTGGTAAAGCTTTCTCAATATTCCCATTAAAATTTGAAATAATTTCTGCAATAAATACCATACTCACCGCAGTCATAGGTGCAGTTGGCCCTGATATCTGGGTAGATGTGCCTCCGAATAGTGCAGCAAAAAAGCTTAAAAAGATTGCACCATATAGTCCTGCACTGGGACCTAAACCAGAGCTAACTCCAAAAGCAAGGGCAAGAGGTAAAGCTACAATACCAGCAGTTAAACCCCCAAAAAGGTCTCCTCTCAAATGTTTTAAATCAAAATTGAAAAATTCTTTCATAATAAAAGTTCAATGATGTTAATTATGATTATTTAAAAATATACGTTGTGATAATTTTTTTGTTAGTTGATATACTCAAATTCTTTTTTTATTGTAACTGTAGAAGGGTTCAATAAGGTTTCTGCTTGGCCTAGGGTTTTCGGGAGTTCATAAGCATAGAAATATTCTAACGTTTCTATTTTTCCAAGATAAAAGTCATCGGAAAATTTTGAAGTATTATTGTTTAAACCTTCTTGTGCCTTTGTACCTATTTCGAGCCATGTCCATGCAACGATAATGAGGCTAAAGAATTCCATAAAAATACTTGCATCCGCCAAATATCTTTCAAAATCACCTTTCATTGCGTGGGGCATTAATTCTTCAAGTACTTTTTGAGTTAGCTGTATTTTTTCTTCTAAAATTTCAGCATATGGAATCAAATCTTCGTGTTTCTTTGCTTCTGCTATAGCATTTGTAATTTCAGTCACTAAGAGCTGGAGACCCGATCCATTGCCCATGGTTATTTTTCTACCCAAAAGGTCTTGAGATTGAATTCCAGTAGTGCCCTCATAAATAGAATTTATCCGAATATCTCTGTAGTATTGTTGAAGAATAAAATCCGAACAAAAACCATAACCACCGAGTACTTGTAAACCATTGTTAACAGCATAGCTTCCAGCTTCAGATGGATAGGTTTTCACTACAGGGATAATCATTTCAAGTAAAGTATTGTATTTATTCTTTTCTTTGTCTGATGTTGCTGTAAGTTCTAAGTCGTAATATTTTGCTGCTAAGTGAACTAGACTCATAGATCCCTCTACTACTGCTTTTTGAAGCAATAACATTCTACGAACATCAGGGTGTTCTATGATTAAGTTCTGATTGTCCTCCATATTTTTCTTTCCATCACTGGATAATTTTCTTCCTTGTGGACGCTCATTGGCATATTGTAATGAAGCGTAATACGCTGCAGAGGCAATTGCTGAACCCCCTCTTCCTACAGCAATTCTTGCAGCATTCATCATCAGAAACATATAGTTTAGTCCTTGGTTTTCCTCTCCAACCAACCAGCCGTGACAATCATCTGCATCTCCAAACCCAAGATGAGTTGTACAATAACCGCGTTGTCCTAACTTTTGAAAGTCTGCTACAGTCGTTACATCATTCGGTGTAAGTGAACCATCTGCTTTAGGTCTGTTCTTTGGAACAACAAACAAAGAGATTCCTTTTGTACCCATAGGAGCTCCCTCTATTCGTGCAAGTACGAGATGAATGATATTATCTGTAAATTGATTATCACCTCCTGAAATAAAAATCTTTTGACCACTGATTCTGAAAGATCCTTCTTCCGTTCTTTTTGCTTTGGTTACAATATCAGACAATGAGCTTCCCGCTTGGGGCTCTGTCAAACACATGGTGCCTCCCCATTCACCGGACAACATTTTTGGAACGTAAATTTCTTTAAGTTTTTCGTTTGCAAAGTGAATTATAAGTTCAGCTGCTCCTTGGGTAAGTCCAGCATAACCTGGCAAATGATTGTTGGCAGCATCCAAGATATAGGTTGCTGCAGTTTGGACAACTAGTGGAATTTGCATCCCGCCATCTTCATAATCAAATGGAGCAGATATAATTCCTAATTCGCCCCCTTCGCGCATCATTGTTTTTACTTGATCGTGGACATAAACCTTTCCATCTTTATGGTAAGCAGGTTGTTCATCCATTTCTTTGAAATAGGGATAAAGTTCCTTGTCTGCAAAATCTTTTGATGACTCTAAAAACAAATTTAAAGATTCCTTATCATGATCTTCAAAACGTTCTCTTTTTAATATATCCTCTAAATTATGTACGTCATAAAGAACAAACTTTAGAGTGTCCATGTCTACATATTTTTTCATCATCTTCAGCGTTCTTTATAAAAGTTTTAAGCTTTGTTTTGTTTTTTGATTAAATTCAATGCAGAACCTTCTTTAAACCATTCGATTTGTTGTTCATTGTATGTGTGATTTGCCTTAATCATATCTTTTGATCCATCTGCATGAATTATTTCAACAGAAATTAGCTTTCCAGCTGAGAAATCTTTTAAATCAATAAAGTTGAAAGTATCGTCTTCTTGAATTAAATCATAATCAGCTTCATTATCAAAAGTAATCCCTAACATCCCTTGCTTCTTAAGGTTGGTTTCATGAATTCTTGCAAATGATTTTACCAAAACAACTTTAACCCCAAGATGACGAGGTTCCATAGCTGCATGCTCTCGTGAGGACCCTTCCCCATAGTTGTGATCTCCAACAACTACGGTTTCGATTCCAGCAGCTTTGTATTCACGTTGTACACTTGGTACTCCAGCAAATTTGCCTGTCAATTGATTTTTTACAAAATTTGTTTTTTCATTAAAAGAATTCACTGCACCAATCAAACAATTGTTTGAAATATTATCTAAATGTCCTCGGAAGCGTAACCATGGACCAGCCATAGAGATATGGTCAGTTGTACATTTTCCCTGTGCTTTGATTAATAGTTTTACCCCTATTAAATTTGAGCCATTCCAAGGTTTGAAAGGTGTTAATATTTGTAAGCGTTCTGAATCATCAGCTACAACAACATTTACATTTGAACCATCCTCTTGCGGTGCCAAATAGCCATTGTCCTCCACATCAAATCCTTTGGGAGGTAATTCTTTTCCAGACGGTGGATCTAATTTAACCTCATCACCATCTTGGTTGATTAAGGTATCATTTACTGGATCAAAATCTAATCGACCTGAAATCGCAATTGCTGCAACCATCTCTGGAGAGGCAACAAATGCATGCGTGTTTGGGTTTCCATCTGCACGCTTAGAGAAGTTTCTGTTGAAAGAGTGGATGATGGAGTTTTTTTCTTCTTTATCTGCACCTTCACGTGCCCATTGACCAATACATGGTCCACAAGCGTTAGTAAAAATCTTAGCATTTAGTTCCTCAAAAGGCACTAGTAAACCATCACGTTCAGCAGTATATCGAACTTGTTCAGATCCAGGATTGATTCCAAATTCAGCTTTGGTAACTAGTTTTTTGTCAACAGCTTGCCGAGCAATTGAAGCAGCTCGATCTAAGTCTTCATATGAAGAGTTTGTACAAGACCCGATTAATCCCCATTCAACTTGTAATGGCCAATCGTTTTCTTTCGCTACTTTGCTCATATCACTTACTTGCGTTGCTAAGTCTGGCGTAAATGGTCCATTGATATGTGGCTTTAAAGTATCTAAGTCAAGCTCGATTACTTCGTCAAAATATTGTTCTGGGTTAGCATATACTTCTGCATCAGCTGTTAAGTGTTCTCTGACAGCATTGGCAGCATCAGCGACATCATCACGACCTGTAGAACGCAAATAACGTTCCATTGATTCGTCATAACCAAAGGTAGAGGTTGTCGCTCCAACTTCTGCTCCCATATTACAGATGGTTCCTTTTCCAGTACACGACATGGCTTCAGCACCTTCTCCAAAATATTCTATGATTGCGCCGGTACCTCCTTTAACAGTTAGGATACCCGCTACTTTTAAAATAACATCTTTTGGCGCAGTCCAACCGTTTAATTTCCCAGTTAGTTTTACCCCAATTAGTTTTGGGAATTTTAATTCCCATGGCATATCTGCCATAACGTCCACAGCATCTGCACCTCCAACACCAATGGCTAGCATTCCCAGTCCACCTGCATTTACAGTATGGGAATCTGTTCCTATCATCATTCCTCCTGGGAAAGCATAATTTTCTAAAACTACTTGGTGGATAATTCCAGCACCTGGCTTCCAAAATCCAAGTCCATATTTATTAGAAACAGACTCTAAAAAATCAAATACTTCTGAAGAGGTAGAATTTGCCGACTTTAAATCTTTCGAAGCTCCCTCTTTCGCTTGAATCAAGTGATCACAGTGAGTAGTTGTAGGAACAGCCACTTTTGCTTTTCCAGCTTGCATAAATTGTAACAAAGCCATTTGGGCAGTCGCATCTTGAAGTGCAATTCTATCTGGAGCAAAATCTACATAATCTGCCCCTCGAGTATAAGGAAGATCTGATTTTACATCCCATAAGTGTGAATATAATATTTTTTCTGATGCTGTTAAAGGTTTTCCTGTTAACTGACGCGCATTTGATACGCTTTTATCTAGTCTAGCGTAAACCTGTTTTATCATTTCAATGTCAAATGCCATATTTTTTTTTAATTGACCGTAAAACTACAAAATTAAGGTCATAGATTTTACTATTAAATAATAGATTTTATCAATAATAGATGAAACTTTTATATATAGTGCCTTTCACTTATTATTTTGCACTTAGTATTCTCAATAAAGCTCCTAATTCATATGAGTTGATTTACAGAAAAGTATTTTTTTAGGATGACAGTATCAAAAAATTAGATGATATCATAACCAATAAAATTTAAATAGATATTATTTATCTTTTCGATTGTTGATTAAATACATCAAATTAAAAGAATAACTATTCGTATTTAGAACAGAATTAGTTTTAGTATATTTACAGGAGAGAGGGGTATGTTTTTTTAATAAATTCATATTCTTTTTATATTTTATAATGATAAAAAACAAAGGAGCAGCTCTTGATAAAATGTAATTAGAATGACCTTATACAATTTCAAAACCATTAAAAATTAAAAAAGCAGAACTTGATAATTCGGGTCTAAATGAAGTTGTTTTAAAAATTTGAGATGCTGGGTTATTTCATTATGATTTATCAGTAATTGATGGTAGTCGACTTCGACAATTACCTCATGCTTTGGAATTGGAAATCATTAATAAATTACTCTTATTGTCAAACAAGCAGAGCTTTACTTTGCGAACCTGGAGCTTATGCTAATGTAAAAGAAACTCTTTTGGGGGATAAAATAAATCATGAAAGAAATTAAAAAAATCAATAGAGAGGATTATAAATATTTTCATTCTATAACGACACGGTGGATGGATAACGACATCTATGGACATTTAAATAACGTAGCTTATTATTCTTATTTCGATACAACGGTAAATCATTATCTCATTGATTGTGCTGGTCTGGATATAAATAAAGCTGATGTTTTAGGCTATGTTGTAAACTCACAATGTGAATACCTTTTTGCAATTTCTTATCCAGATCAAATTGAAGTAGGCCTTCGTGTTAATAAACTCGGTAATAGTTCTGTAACCTATGGTTTAGCGGTATTTAAAAAAGGAGAAACTTTGCCTTGTGCATACGGATCATTTGTTCACGTATTTGTAAATAGAATAGAGAACAAATCGGTTTCTATTCCAAAAAAAATTAGAGAGTTTTTAGAATTGTTAGTTTTATAAAGCCTATTTTGGATTCAGCTAATTTAAATTTAATAAAAAGAACTCACTAGACATATGCCTTTATTAATTGTCATTCTCGGAATATTATTGTTATTCGTTTTAATAGCAAAATTTAAACTAAATGCATTTATAGCATTTATCATTAGCTGCATTTTTGTAGGAGTTTTTCAGGGTATGGAGTTAGAAACCATTATCAAATCAATTCAAACTGGGATGGGAAATACACTCGGTTTTTTGGTTATGATTTTAGGGTTTGGAGCAATGCTTGGAAAACTTGTTGCCGATAGTGGCGCTGCACAAAGAATTACTTCAAGATTAGTTTCAAGTTTTGGAATAAAAAACATACAATGGGCAGTTGTTGTAGCGGGTTTTATTGTTGGTATTCCCATGTTTTATTCAGTAGGTTTTGTAATCTTAATCCCCTTGGTTTTTACCGTTGCAGCTTCAACAGGATTACCTTTGATTTATGTAGGCTTACCCATGCTTGCTTCTTTGTCGGTTACCCATGGTTTTTTACCTCCTCATCCAGCACCCACAGCTATTGCAGATATGTTTAGTGCTGATATTGGTAAAACCTTATTGTACGGAATTATCATTGCCATTCCTGCAATCATTGTTGCAGGTCCATTATTTTCAAGAACCATTAAAAATATTAATGCCACTCCCTTAAAAGAATTTTATAATCCAATCGTTCTAAAAGATGAAGAAATGCCTAGTA
The DNA here is from genome assembly GCA_943789305.1 of uncultured Flavobacteriaceae bacterium. Taxonomy (GTDB): domain Bacteria; phylum Bacteroidota; class Bacteroidia; order Flavobacteriales; family Flavobacteriaceae; genus Arcticimaribacter. Next base: position 867,311 of record CALSTP010000001.1, read on the forward strand.
TGGGCATTAGTGTATTTACTGCATTACTTCCTGTCATATTAATTATTCTTTCAACATTATTAACCCTTTTTATAGCTAAAGACTCTATTTTTAGCGATGCTGTTATTTTTCTGGGTAATCCTGTAGTAGCAATGCTAATTTCTGTTATGGTAGCAATCTATACCCTTGGTATTTTGCGTGGAAAAAAGATGACAGTCTTGATGAATTCGATATCGAGTTCCGTTTCAAGCATAACAATGGTTTTATTAATTATTGCAGGAGCAGGTGCTTTAAAAGAAATTTTAATAGATAGTGGGGTTAGCGACTATATAGGAGAATTATTAAAAGGTTCTCACATATCTCCTTTATTTTTAGCTTGGCTAATTGCAACCATTATTAGGGTATGTGTAGGATCGGCAACTGTTGCGGGTTTAACAGCTGCAGGGATAGTACTCCCACTAGTTTCAAGCTCCGAAGTTAGCCCTGAGCTGATGGTTTTAGCTATAGGCTCTGGAAGTCTGATGTTATCTCACGTAAATGATGGGGGCTTTTGGATGTTCAAAGAATACTTCAATCTTTCTGTTAAAGAAACACTTTCGACCTGGACCGTTATGGAAACTACCATTGGAATTATGGGATTAATAGGCGTTTTAATACTAAACATATTTATATAAAATTAAGAAATGAATAATTTACCCTCACAAAAAGTAAAAGAATTAAACTTAGTGTTTCCCCCAGCTCCCAAACCTGCTGGTGTATATAGACCCGTATTAGTTGTAGATAAATTTTTATATGTTTCGGGACAGGGCCCAATGCAAAATGACGGAACATTAATGCAAGGACGCTTGGGAGATAATTTAGATTTAGAGGAAGGAAAATTAGCAGCACGCCAAGTAGGTTTGACTATGCTATCGAGTATTCAAACACATTTTGGAAGTTTAGATAAAATTAAAAGAGTAGTCAAGGTATTGGGTATGGTTAATTCTTCACAAGATTTTGAAAAACAACCTTATGTTATGAATGGATTTAGCGAATTAATGGCAGATGTGTTTGGAAAAGAGCAGGGGATTGGTGTAAGAAGTGCTGTAGGTATGTTTTTACCAGATGGTATTCCAGTAGAGGTAGAAGCAATGTTTGAGTTACATTAAATGAGTAAAGGGAGTAATTGGTATGAGGTAGATAATATTGAAGAGGTAATCTCTCCAGCCCTTTTGGTGTATCCAGATAGAATTGTTGAGAATATTAAAATGATGATTAAAATCTCAGGAGGAGCCAATTCCTTGAGACCTCATATAAAAACACATAAAATTGCAGAGATTATAGACCTGCAATTAAAATATGGAATTACAAAATTTAAATGTGCAACCCTTGCTGAAGCTGAATTACTTGCTCAATGTGGAGTTCAAGATATTCTTCTGGCCATGCAACCTGCGGGTATCCATATCAAAAGGTTTTTTGAATTGACAATCAAGTATCCAAATTCAACAATAGCAACAATTATAGATGATGAAGAAATAAGGCTGAAGATCAACACCATAGCCTGCAAAAAGCAGTTGCAAATCCCGATTTGGATGGACATCAACAATGGGATGAATAGAACTGGGATAAAACCCAATAATGAAGCGGTATTGTTGTATCAAAAAATAGAAAAGTCTACAAATTTAGTTGCCAAAGGACTACATGTTTATGATGGGCATATTCATGAATCGGATTTTAATTTACGGAAGGAAATTTGTGATAAAGATTTTGATTTGGTTCTAAAACTAAAAAATCAGATAGAACTTCTCGGAATAAAAATCAAAACCATTGTCGCTGGAGGAACTCCTACTTTTCCTATTCATGTAAAACGAAACAATGTGGAGGTAAGTCCAGGAACATCTTTATTGTGGGATCAAGGATATGCCGATTTATACAAAGATTTAAAATTTCATAGGGCTGCTGTTTTAGTTGGTAATATCGTAAGTAAACCTGATCCTAATTTGATTTGTTTAAACCTAGGGCATAAGTCTGTTGCAGCAGAAATGAAATTTCCTAGATTAAAACTTCTCAATTTTAAGAATTACAAACCAGTAAGTCATAGTGAAGAACATTTTGTTGTTGAGTGTGATGAATCTGAAAAATATCCAATCGGTGAAGTTTGTTACTCCATACCTACCCACATTTGCCCAACGGTTACCAGATATAATCAAGTGTTAACGGTAATTGGGGGAGAAATAATAGGGAGTTGGAAGATAGCAGCAAGGGACCACTCAATTGAGACCTCATGAAAATTAAATAGATAATATGTTTATACTCGATGCACACCTTGACCTTGCCATGAATGCCATGGAATGGAACAGAGATTTAACTTGGAAGGTTGAGGATATAAGAAAAAGTGAAATCGGAATGACCGATAAACCAGACAGAGAAAAAAATACTGTTTCTCTAGATGCTATGCGGAAAGGAAATATAGGCATTTGCGTAGCCACTCAGATTGCTCGTTACGTAAAAAAAGAAAGTGAATTACCAGGCTGGAGCTCACCACAACAGGCGTGGGCCCAGACTCAAGGACAGCTGGCTTGGTACAAGGCTATGGAGGATTTAGGCGAAATGGTTAAGATTACAAATATTAAAGAACTAAATGAGCATTTAACCCTTTGGAAAAACGATGACGTTTCTAAAAAACCAATTGGATATATTCTAAGTTTAGAGGGTGCTGATTCAATTTTGAATATGGATCATCTAGAAAAATCTTACAATCAAGGATTAAGAGCAATTGGTCCAGCTCATTATGGACCAGGAATTTATGCGCATGGAACTGATTCTGTCGGTGGAATAGGAGTCAAAGGAAAAGCTTTGTTAAAAAAAATAGAAGAGTTAAATTTAATTCTTGATGCTACCCATTTATGTGATGTAAGTTTCTGGGAAACCATGAAAGTTTATGAGGGCCCTGTTTGGGCGAGTCACAATAACTGTAGAAAATTTGTAAACCATAATCGTCAATTCTCTGATGAACAAATTAAAGAATTGATCGGAAGAGATGCGGTTATTGGAATAGCATTGGATGCTTGGATGATGGTGCCCAATTGGATTAGAGGAAAATCTACACCAAAGAGTATGGGAGTAACTTTAGACCAAATGATTGATAACATCGATCATATCTGTCAATTATCTGGAAATTCATCTCATGTTGGAATTGGAACGGATTTAGATGGAGCGTTTGGGAAAGAACAATCTCCTCTTGATATAGACACCATAGCCGATCTTCAAAAGATACCATCAATGCTTTCTAAAAAAGGATATTCCAAAAAAGATATTGAGAATATAATGAGTCAAAATTTTATAAAATTTCTTTGTAGGGTATGGAGATAATTTTTGATTTGATCTAAAGTATATTTTTTTCGATCAGAATTCTTAAACTGTTGATGTTTGATTAGTAAACTCTGGTAACCAATTACCAAATGTTTCTTGAAACTCAGTTTCTGGTTCTTCAGTTGAACAGCTCAAAAGAAACAGAAATGAAAAAATTAGTAAGGTCTATTAATAATATTATAGTTGTATATTCAAAAATGCACTAAATCTTTAGCTCAAATAAAACAATCAGCAAAAAAATATTATTTTTAGCTGATTTGAAATCATTATTTTGAAAATTGAAAAAAATAGCTCTCTTCTCATTTTGCTTTATCTTATTTTTTTGCTCAAAAAATAACGACCCCAATATATTTACAAAACAAAATTTAGCCCAGCAAACATATAAAGAAACACCATCTGCTAACCCCTCGGGAAGTTATAATTTTTATCATGGTGGACAAAATAGATTGTATCACTATTATCAGCCATTATACATGCCTAAGAATGCTCCTCTGCTATTCGTTTTACACGGTTACAATGCAAATGCTGATGATTTCATGGATTGGTTTGAAATGAGCGAATTGGCTAATGAACACGGATTTGCATTGGTTTATCCTCAGGGACTAAAAGATAGTTCGAGAAGAACACATTGGAATGCTGGGCTTACATTAAGCAATGTTGATGACGTAGATTTTCTAAGTGAACTAGCACTTTACCTACAAGAGACTTACCAACTTAATCCTGCCCGAACCTTTACAAGTGGATATTCAAACGGTGGATTTATGAGTTATGAATTAATAGTGAAGAAACCTGAAATATTCAGAGCAGCAGCAAGTATATCGGGAACCATGAGCTTAAAAACGTGGAGTGACCGATCTCTTGCACAAGCTGTACCGGTTTTACAGCTTTCTGGAGGGCTCGATCGAGTGGTTCCTCCGAATGGATTAACCAATCTTTATGGAGGTTGGGGTGGAGCTCCGAAAATATCTGATATTATGCTGTTTTGGGCAGAATTGAATGCATACGATGTGCAAGAATATATTGAACAGGATCAAACTAAAATTACGAAATACCTCAATTCAAATAGTAATAACGAGGTTTGGTATTACTTGATTGAAGATTTAGATCATAGTGTTCCTATGGGAAGAAACAACACCCTCCATACACCTTCTTTAATTTGGGATTTTTTTAGTAAATATTAGCAGAAAGAACAGCTAATATGTTTATTTAAAGTTTTTTAATTTAAATATAGAAATACTATGATGAGTTAAAACACCTGGGGGAATATTGATAAAAAATGAAATTTAATTAGAAATTTATGAAGGGGGACAAAGTTTCTTCCATAGAAAAATTAGTATGCTCCACAGAGTAAAGAATTTTGTTCTTAAAATCTCGAACAACTATTTTGGTCAATTTAGTTTCGGGAGGATCATTTTTAGAACCATTTGATCTGTAATATTCAAGATATAAATACTTTGGATTATGAATATTTTTTAGAAACTCACGATCGTAAATCGCTTTTTTTTCATCAACATCAAAAGGGTTTAAAATTTTTAATGGAGAAGCTGAAAGGCGTTCTTGATAAATACCATACCAGCCTTTACTTGAGGAGTTTAAATTTTTTATTGTAACCAAAGCAACATGAGAATAGTTATTAAAATTAACTGTTATTGGTTTGATAACTTTTGTTGAGGCCTTTAGGCGGGTCTTTTGTTTTTTTAACTTCTTAGATTTGCTTATCTCTACGGGAGCCTGATTTTGATTTTGCCCAAGAGAAACCTGTGGAACAAAAAGTAAAATAATAACTAAATTTTTTACAAAAGAATTTGACATAGTTACAAAGTTGGAAATTATTAATGATTTTTTTCGTTAAAACGGTTTTATCTAGATTCCGTATTTTCAGTTTATTTTAATATCGTTTAATACTAATTACAATTATAAATAGCCACAATTTCACCATCTGATTTTTTAACTTCAATGATTTTGTTAAAATCGCGAAGTTTCATGTAGGCAAAACCTTCATTTTCAAATAATAAGCCATGTGGAGTGGGGTAGTTGTTATTGTAAATGAGGTTGTCTCCAACGATGGGCTCAGCTGAAGCTCCAGTGTGATAAGCAATATTATAATAATTAGGATCAGTTGATGAGCATAAAAATGTTTCATTAGCGATTTCAATACTATTAGAAACTGTAGTAGTTTTGTAATTATTACCTACATAAATAGACCATGGACATCCATTTAAAACAGACACACCAGCAGCATATGGACAACTATCATTTGGATCTAACAAGCCATCACCATCTGTATCTACAATACAAGTTGGACAACTAGATATAGCAACATCTGTAACAACATCATTTAGTTGGTCTAAAGGTGCGGCTGCATAATACCATATAAAAGAATCGGATTCGCCAACTGCTATATCTTGCATACGAACATACAAACTGTATGATCCGTCATTTTCAGTTGAAATTTGAACTGTAGATGGAGTTACAGTCTCCGAAACATTATAATTAAAATCAAAATCTGCAACAGAGGTATTTGCATTCGTTGATTTAGTAAAAAATAAAATTCCTTCGTCAAGGGTTAAGATCCTCAGTGCTGATGATTGTTGAGTAATTGAAGATAATTTTTGAAAAGATCCGTTAACCAAGTTGCCTCTTTCTTTTATTGGTTCGTCTGTACCGCCAACGTAGTCATCTCGGGTACCAACCCAATATCTTAGATTAGTAACAGCTGCTGATCCAATATTTTTAATTGTTGTTGTTACCTTAATAAAATTATCTCCAGCTCCAATGCTGTAGTCATTAATTACTTCTAATTGTGAAGTTCCGATTGTGACTTCTCCTTTAACCTTAATATTTCCTGTTCCAAAACTCCCAGAAATATTGAAACTATCTGAATCAAAAGTAGCTGATTCAAATAGAGGATTTGATTTGACAACACCATTAATATTCCATTCATTAGTTCCATCTCCACCAACACCAAACGAACAATCCAAAGGGTATTTATTTGAAGGTAACACCCTAATATCAGTATATGTTAATTGCCTCCACCCATTATCATCACTAAGGTAAAATGGCTGTTTTAATGTTCCAGATACGGTTATGGATACTTCAGTGCCATCTCCAAATCGCATATTCCCATTATTTATTATCTGATTTGTTCCAGTAAATTGAGAAAAAGCATTTAAAAAGTATGAAAGTGATATTATAAGAAGTAAATATTTTTTCATGGATATTGAAACAAGCTAGTATTAATTATTACGTGGAGTTTTTAGCACTAATTTTATATTTATTTACAAGATATAAAAACTCTAGGAATACTGATTTATTGAATTCTTGAAACCTTTATATTTGCCTATTTAGGAAGTCCTGAAAATGTAGGAGGATAAGCTTATTATACCTGTAAAAAAACTCTGTTTTTTTTAGTAAACTTTACTAAGCTATTAAAGGCAAGTTTAAGCTGTCAAATAAAACTCTTATGCAAAAAACCCCAGTAAATAAAGGGGTTTTAAATTGATAAAGCGGAGAAAGAGGGATTCGAACCCCCGGAGGTGTGACCCTCGCTAGTTTTCAAGACTAGTGCATTCGACCACTCTGCCATTTCTCCAATGCGGTTGCAAATATACATTCCTTTTCCAACTAATGAAATATTTTAAAACGATAAATTCATTTTTTTTATTTTTAAAATAGATATCTTCATTTAAAAGATAATTTATGAGTGATTTAATTCAATATGGATTCTTAATAATTGTTGGAATATTAGCTGGGGCAATCAACACTTTAGCTGGTGGTGGATCTTTATTGACCCTTCCCATTTTGATTTTTATTGGTCTTCCGCCAAACGTAGCCAATGCCACCAACCGAATAGGGATTGTTTTTCAAGCTTTTGTAGGAACCGCAGGATATCGTTCTAAGGGAGTTTCTAATTTTCCTTTCAATCTGTATTTAGGAATTTCTGCCTTAATTGGCTCGCTAATAGGAGCTCAAATTGCTGTTGACATAAGTGGAGCTATTTTCAATAAAGTTTTGGCAATAATAATGCTAATTGTTGTTGCAATTATTGTTTTTAAACCCAAAACAAAGTCCCTGAATTTACCAGAACGTATGACAGGGAAATATCTTTTTTATGCCATTGTTGGATTTTTCTTCATAGGTATTTATGGAGGATTTATTAATGCCGGTATTGGTTTTGTAATCATTCTTTTTTTGAATAATTTGAATCGCTTGTCATTAATTAAAACAAATGCAACAAAAGTTTCAATTGTCTTTATTTATACTGCCGGAGCTTTGGCTCTATTTGCCTATAACGGTACTGTTGATTGGGTGATGGGTTTGGTATTGGGGCTTGGCACTTCTTTGGGAGCATGGTGGTCAAGCCGTTGGTCTGTGGATAAAGGGGAAGGGGTTATCAAAATTGCAATGATTATTATGGTAAGTTTGATGTCAGTAAAACTTTGGTTTTTTTAGATTAATACTTTACATACTCAACAATTTCTAGTCCATAACCTGTGATACCTACTCGGGGTCCTTGATTTGAATTGCTGATGACTTTTAGTTTATTGATTCTTAAATCATGAAGTATTTGAGCTCCAATTCCAAAATCTTTGTAATCCATCTTCATAGGGGGAACTTTATGAAGCTCACCTTTTAGTTGTAGTGAAGTCAATTCATTTATCCGAGCCAATAAGTTTTCGGATTGTTGAGCTTGATTTATAAATATTACTGCTCCTTTACCCTCTGAATTGATTAAATTGAAAATATCATCTAAATAGGATTGTAAGTAGTTCTTTCCTTTTTCGTTCGAACCGGCTAACATACTTAAAATATCATTGTTTATTTGTGAAGAGTTGATCCGTGTCAAAACAGAATCCTTTTCATCCCAACTCCCTTTGGTTAAGGCTACATGAACTTGACTGTTTGTAGTTTGCTGATATGCTCTTAAACGAAATTCTCCAAAACGAGTTTGAATTTCTGTATCCGCACGTTTTAGAATAAGACTGTCATGTTGCATTCGATAAGACACCAAATCTTCAATGGAAACTAACTTGAGATTAAACTTTTCTGCAACTTTGAGCAACTGTGGAAGTCGAGCCATAGTTCCATCTTCATTCATAATTTCAGCAATAACTCCAGCCGGTTTCATTCCAGCAAGCCGGGCAAAGTCTATTGCAGCTTCTGTATGTCCTGTTCTTCTTAGTACACCACCTTCTTTCGCTATTAATGGGAAAACGTGTCCAGGTCTTGAAAGTTGATGGGCTTGTATAGAATCATCTACCAATGCTGTAACCGTTTTAGCTCGGTCGCTTGCAGAAATACCAGTAGTAACACCATTTCCTTTTAAATCAATAGAAACCGTAAAAGCAGTTTCCATTGGGTCAGTATTGTTATCAACCATACGATGCAATTTCAATTCGTCGCAACGTTTTTCTGTTAAGGGAGCGCAAATCAAACCTCTGCCATGGGTTGCCATAAAGTTTATCATTTCGGGAGTAATTTTTTCTGAGGCAGCTAAAAAGTCTCCTTCGTTTTCTCGGTTATCATCATCAACAACAATAATGATTTCCCCATTTTTAATGGCTTGAATAGCATCTGATATTTTATCTAATCTATCTTTTGGCATAAGTAGCTTTATTTATTAAATTCTTTAATTGCTCGTTTATTTTTTTCAAAGGAATAATGATTCGATCTAAGTCAACAATTCCTCTATCTCTTGAAGCTCGTTTTGTTAAATAAAGTGCAAATAGCCCAATAATCAGAACAGAGGTCCAACTTCCAATAAAAGGACTAATACTACTATCCTCAGCTGCATTTTTTCCAAACAAACCAATGTAGTGATAGGACAGAAAAATTAAAATTGCCAATACTACAGGTAAACCTAAGCCTCCTTTCCTGATGATCGCTCCCAAAGCAGCTCCAACCAAGAACAAAAAAAACACTCCAAAACCCAAAGTGAATTTATCGTGGAATGAACTTTTGTGGAGGTTAATCAGCTTTTGTTGAATAAAAAAATTCTTTTTCTTTCCTTCAATATTCCTGAGAATTCCTCTAGCATTCATTAGGGCTGTGTGAATTACTTGTTTGTGTCTGTAATGACGTTCATTGGTAATGAAACTCAAAGGATTTCTTAATTCATTGAAGATTGAATCATTTAAAACAACTCCTTCTTCAGCGCTTTTGAGAACATCAGATCCATTTATTTTTCTAAAATTTTTGGCGAATAGCTCTCGAATTCTGTTGTACTTTATTTCTAAGGAATCAATACTTTCATCTAATTGATCCACTTTTTGCATTCGAAAAGTACTTTTATAATTTTCTTCAGAAAGATCTACATTATTGAATTGCGTTAAATCAATATTCATGATGTATTTCTCAAACTTTACTTTACTGTGTGGAATCTTTTTTTTGTCTTCAGATTTTTCAGGAGTAATTTCTTCGTATCGATTTCCATCAAAAAGCAACAATTGAAGTTGATCACCAATTTCAGCACTTTTCAACTCTCCAGTAGCTGCTTTTATTACAATGTTATTTTTTTGATTTGGGATTTTTTCATGAATGATTATGTTCCTCAATAAACGATTTTCATCTCCATATTTTTCATTTACCTTGATGTTCATTTGTCCTAAATCATTGAACACACCTTCGGTTATGGCAAGTGCAGGTTTTAGTTTAGCAAGGTTTCTTCTTAGATTAAATGATTTTACTTCGGCAAAAGGCATGATATAGTTTGTAAAATAAAAACTTCCAATCCCTAAAAAAAAGTGAAAAAGAACAAGACTCAACATGGCTCTTTGCAAGGAAATTCCGGTTGATTTCATTGCTGCAAACTCATAATTCTCAGCGAAGGTTCCATAGGTCATTATTGAGGCCAACAAAACAGATAAGGGAAGAACTAAAGGAACAAGTTTAGGGGAATAGTAAAGTAAAAACTTTAAAATGGTTCCAATGTCAATACCTTTTCCAGCAAATTCATCAATAAACAACCAAATCGTTTGAATAATAAAAATCAGCATCAAGATTATAAAAACACTTAACAATCGTTGAATGTAGGAAACCAAGATATAGCGATCCAGAATTTTCATTAATTAGTTATTCATGTAGTAGTTTGGATAATCACCCACGTTAAATTCAAAAAAATTAGGAGGGAGCGTAATGTTTTCCTCTTGATTTTTTATGGTCAGTGTTGTTGTTGTTTTACCATTTCCAATTTCAATTAATCTGTAAATGGAATTTTGATCAACATCAATTCCCAATAAAAGATATTTGATATCGGTATTTTCTTCAGAAGGGATTAGTTTTATAAATTGAATATTTCGTCCCATAACCCGTTGAGAAATATCCCATTGATAGTCATAGCCTTCTTTGTAAAAATTTAAAATCTGGGAGGGGTTTACATTAATTTCCTCACTATCTTGTGGAATACTCACAGTAATTTCCTCATTTTCTGGGACGATTGTGTAGATTTTCTCTCCATCAAAAAGCTGAATGATTTCTAAAAATTCTAATTTGTAGCGATCGCCCGCTAGGGTAACCTTACCTTCTGTTTCTTGACGAATTTGTTCTTCTTTATTTTCTAATACATACTTAAACTCAAAACGCATGTTTTTTTGCTTTTCAATTTTGTTCGATACTTGTTCAAGTAAATATCTGGCTTGTTCAGGCCCTTGAGCAAAAAGAAGCGAAGATGATCCAATTAAAATTATTAATAAGCGCATGAGCTGATGTTTTAGATTATTCATTATTCAATAACTGTTCCAAAGAAGTTAAATCGGGAATCAAAACCTGTCGAGCTTTACTACCTTCAAAGGGGCCAACAATTCCTGCGGCCTCCATTTGATCGATTATCCTACCAGCTCTATTATAGCCTAATTTTAATTTTCGTTGAAGTAATGAGGCTGACCCTTGCTGAGCATTCACAATGACTTCTGCTGCATCTCTAAAAAGGGCATCACGATCATTGATATCGATGTCTAGTGTAGATGTCTCTTCTCCTACAAATTCTGGTAGTAAGTGTGCCTGTGCATAAGCTTTTTGTCCACCAATAAAATCTACTATCTTTTCTACCTCAGGAGTATCAACAAAAGCACATTGAATTCGAGTGAGGTCATTTCCTTGGGTGTAAAGCATATCTCCGCGCCCGATAAGTTGATCAGCTCCACCATTATCTAAGATTGTTCTCGAATCAATTCTAGAGGTTACTCTAAAGGCAATTCGAGCCGGAAAGTTTGCTTTTATAATACCTGTAATAACATTTACAGAGGGACGTTGGGTAGCAATAATCAAATGAATTCCTATGGCACGAGCTAACTGTGCTAGCCGAGCAATTGGTGTTTCTACTTCTTTTCCTGCTGTCATTATTAAATCTGCAAATTCATCAACTACCAAAACAATGTAGGGTAAAAAAGAATGTCCATCATCTGGATTCAATTTACGAGCTTTAAATTTTGTATTGTATTCTTTTAAATTCCTACACATACCGTTTTTGAGTAGTTCGTAGCGATTGTCCATTTCTATACACAACGAATTCAGGGTATGAATTACTTTGGTGTTGTCAGTAATTATGGCATCTTCAGAATCAGGGAGTTTAGCCAAATAATGACGTTCTATTTTGTTGTAAATATTGAGTTCAACTTTCTTTGGATCAACCAAAACAAACTTTACTTCAGCAGGATGTTTTTTGTATAGAAGGGATGTCAAAACGGCATTCAATCCAACAGATTTCCCTTGCCCTGTAGCACCAGCCATAAGTAGATGGGGCATTTTAGCTAAGTCTACTACAAAAGTTTCGTTACTAATGGTTTTCCCCAAAGCAATAGGAAGCTCCATTTGTGCATTTTGAAATTTTTGTGAGGCAATAACAGATCGCATAGAAACTATACTGGGTTTCTGATTTGGAACTTCAATTCCGATAGTCCCTTTACCCGGGATTGGAGCGATAATTCGAATTCCTAAGGCTGAAAGCGAAAGAGCAATATCATCTTCTAAGTTTTTAATTTTCGAAATACGAATACCGGCAGCAGGGACAATCTCATATAAGGTTACTGTAGGACCAATATTTGCCTTAATTTGAGCAATCTCAATTTTATAATTTTTTAAGGTTTCAACAATTTTACTTTTGTTAGCCTCCAATTCTTCTTGGTTGATGGTTATACTTCCATCTCCATAGTCTTTTAATAAATCTAGTGTTGGAAATACATATTTGCTCAGTTCCAAAGTTGGATCATAGGAACCATACTTTTCTACTAACTGTTGGGATATATTGTTTTCCAAGAGTTCTTCCTTTGTGGTATTGATTTCAATTTCCAATTCTTCCTCTGGTTCAATAGTTTTTTCAACTTCTAAAACCGGGATTTCCAATGGAATTTCATTTTTTTCAACTTTTTCAGGAATACTTTCAGGGGTTATGTTTTCACTTTTATCAAATGCTGTTTCTTCAAACGATTTGGATTTCTGTTTTTCTTCCTGGTCATCTTTTTCAAAAAGAGACTTTAAGCGGTTTAATATCACTTCAGGAGTAATGTTCCAATGCAGAACGATGAAAATTAAACTTCCAAAAGCCAAAAGTGATCCAACACCAATTTCTCCAATATAATCATATAAAAAATCAGTCATTTCAAATCCCATTACTCCACTTAGTAATGGAAAGGAGCTAGAATAAAAACCAAACAAAAGAGAAAACCAAAGCGTATAATATAGGCCCCATGTCCATTGCTGCAGTAGTTTTTCTTTGTGGGTATTAAAAAAATAAGTAAATCCAGTAAAACCTATTAAATAAGCAATGATATAGGCTGCTAGCCCAAAAAGTTTATAAATAAAAAAATGGCTGATGCTTGCTCCTAATTTAGAAAGTAAATTTTTACTTAGGACAGATCGGTCACTCAAGGCGTTTAAACTACTTTGATCTTCTTCCCAAGTAAAAAAATAAGATGTAAAAGCAATAAAAAAGAGTAAACCAACTAGAACTAAAAATCCTCCAATTAAAATCTCGCGGGTACGCTTATTCTTTTCAGAGGTAGCGAAGAATTTAGGTACTTTGGATGATGAAGATTTTTTTGCAGTCATTCCGGTTTTGCATTCCTAACAAAAATACAAATAATGATTGAATTAAAACTAAAAAAGCCCCCATTAAAGGAGGCTAATTATTAGTTGTCAATACTTCTTTGGACTCGTTTTATAAAAGCATTTAATGCTTCTTTTTGACTCTTACCAGCCTTTATGTCTTTCTGTACTTCTAAAGTTCCATAGAGGTTAGATATCAATTCACCCAATACATCAATCTCTTCATCTTTTATTCCTGAATGCTCTGAAATATGTTCCAAAACCTCCAGCGTTTCGATTAAATAATCCTCATCATTGTCAAAAACAAAATTCGATAGGTGTTTAATTAATGGTAGCCTCATGGACGAATGTATTTAATAAATCAGTTTTGTTGGTCTGAATTTGATTAACTAATTTTCCATTTCTAAACGATGCAAAGGTTGGTAAATTACTAACGTCTGCAAGTTTTCTTGAGTTTGGATTTTTTTCAGCATCGATTATTACAAAGGGTATGCTTTGGTTTTCTGAAGCCATTTTTTTGAATTTTGGCTTCATAATTCTACAATTGCCACACCATCCAGCAGAGTATTGTACCAATACCCTGTCATTTGTATCAATCAATTGCTGAAGCGAATCATCTGTTATTTCTTGAAACATATAAAATTAATGAGAGCTTAAATATTCTTGTACACCTTCACGGTTAGCATTCATTGCATCTTTTCCATCTTCCCAATTTGCTGGGCAAACTTCACCTTTTTCTTGAACATAAGTATATGCATCAATTAAACGGATGTACTCATTTACGTTTCTACCAATAGGCATGTGATTAATTCCTTCGTGGAAAACCATTCCTTCTTCATTAATAAGGTAGGTAGCTCTAAAGGATACATTATCTCCATCCATCAAAAGAACTCCAGTGTTTTCATCATAGCGTTCGTTGGTACTGTCAAGTATATCCAAAGTACTTGCAAGGTTTCGATTACTGTCAGCCAAGAGATTATATGTAACACCCTCAATACCACCGTTGTCTTTAGAGGTGTTGAGCCATGCAAAATGAACTTCTGGAGTATCACAAGAAGCACCAATTACAATTGTGTTTCTTTTCTCAAATTCTGAAAGTGCTTCTTGAAATGCATGTAATTCTGTAGGGCACACAAAAGTAAAATCTTTTGGATACCAAAACAAAAGGACTTTTTTCTTGTTGTTCTTTGCTTCTTCTAATACATTAATATTTATGGTATCACCCATTTCGTTCATTGCATTTACACTTAAATCGGGGAATTGTTTTCCTACTGTTGACATTTAATTATGTTTAAAAATTTCGACAAAATTAGCTTTAAATTACTCGTTTAAAAAAGAAAACAAATTGGATAAATTTACTTTAAAATAAGTTTTTTTGATGATCGAATTTTAACCTCCTTTGGTATTGATTTAAACATCTAAGAACAAAGGAAATAATTTTTTACTCGAAAATTTCTAGGGGATAATTTTTTTGATTTTAATCCCGAAATATGCATAAATAAGGGTCATGAAAGGACTTATCCAATTGAAGATTGCATAAACAAAATACTCACCAACTCCGACTCCTAAAACCCCAGATTGATATGCTCCACAAGTGTTCCAAGGAATAAGGACAGAAGTAACAGTCCCAGAATCTTCAAGCGTTCTGCTCAAATTTTCAGGAGCTAAATTTTTATTTTCAAAAGCTTTGTCAAACATTTTACCAGGCAAAACAATGGAAAGGTATTGATCAGAAGCTGTTAAATTTATTACTACACAAGAAGCAGTTGTGCTGGCAAACAATTGAAAAGTAGATTTAGCCATACTGAGCAAGGCATTACTTATTCTTTTTAGAGCGCCAATAGCATCCATAATTCCTCCAAAAACCATTGCACAAATAATCAACCAAATGGTTCCGAGCATACCCTTCATTCCACCAGAACTAAATAAATCATTCAGTAAATCACTGGATGTTGTTACCGAGATGTCACTGATGATTGCATTCATAACACCTCTGTAGGCACTAATGAATGTCAAAGAAGTAGCTCCAGCAATTTCAGTAACTATATGAGGTTGAAAAATTAATGCAAAAACACCTCCGAAAATTGTTCCTGCCAATAAAGCTGCCAAAGGTGGTGTTTTTTTAATAATCAAAACAACAACCAATAACGGAACAATAAATAAGCCTAAATTGATCGTAAAACTATCTTGAATACTGTTCAATAAAACGTTCGTATCTGTTGTTCCCGAAGTATTCTGAAAAAAACCTAAGATTAAAAATACGATTAAGGTTATAATAATGCTTGGTATTGTGGTATGGGTCATGTACCGAATGTGGGTAAATAAATCGGTGCCAGCCATAGCTGGAGCAAGGTTAGTAGTATCGCTCAAAGGTGAAAGCTTATCACCAAAGTAAGCTCCTGAAATCAAAGCTCCTGCAACCATTCCTGCTGGAATATCCAACACCCTACCAATACCAATTAAAGCAATCCCAACTGTCGCAGAAGTTGTCCAACTACTCCCAGTAGCAATCGATATGATAGCACAAATGATTATACAAGCTGGTAAAAAGATACTTGGGTGTAAAATCTTAAGTCCATAGTAGATCATGGCAGGAATGATTCCACTCAAAAGCCACGTTCCTGCTAATGCTCCAACAAAAAGTAAAATTAATAGTGCGCCTGTAGTAGATTTTAAATTCGTTCCCACCGTTTCAATCATTAGATTATAAGACACCTTGTTTTTAAAACCTACAACTGCCGCAACAGCAGCTCCAATGAGTAAAATAAATTGGTTCGATCCCCCCAATGCATCATCACCGTATACAGTTACGTTGAAGGATAGTAAGAGAACGAGTATTACTACTGGCAGGAGTGCCTGTGAAATAGATAGGGCTTCAGTCTTTTCTGACATATCAATAACTTTGATGTAATGATACGATTTTTAATTGTTATTTTATTTTTTGTTTTGATATTTATAATGATGGTAAACCGCATTGATAAATCCTAAAATAACACCTACACCAGAGATTATATAACCAATAGTAAAGAGTTTTCCGAGGTCTGTAGCTGGAGAATAATCTCCAAAACCTATTTAGTTAGAGTTATCGCCGAAAAATAAGTAGCATCAATCCAAGACCATTTTCAACATAATGATAAAATACTGTGCCGATACTGATAATAAAAACAGTAATGCCCAGAAGATTACGATATTCTTTGTCGCCTAAAAATGAGATTATAATTTTTATGAGTTGCATGGTTTCAATTTGGTTATACCAATTTATAAAAAAAACTGAAAATCAAATATTTTCTTCACTCTAGTTAGAAACATTTGTATTTTTGTATTACAATCTTTAAAAAAAGTAATGATGAGTAAATATGATGTTGCTGTAATTGGATCGGGTCCTGGAGGTTATGTTGCCGCTATCCGATGTGCACAATTAGGAATGAAGACAGCCTTGATAGAAAAGTACAGTACTTTAGGTGGAACCTGTTTGAATGTTGGATGTATTCCTTCTAAAACCCTGCTCGATTCTTCACATCATTACGAGGATGCGATCAAGCATTTTGATACGCATGGAATTGAAATTCCTGGTGAAATAAAAATCAACTTTGAAAAAATGATTGGGCGCAAACGCGCAGTTGTAGAACAAACCACAAAAGGCATTGAGTTTTTGATGGATAAAAATAACATTACCGTTTATCATGGCTTAGGAAGTTTTGTGGACTCAACTCATATTAAAATTGATGGAACAAAAAAAGAAACCATTGAAGCAAAGTACAGTATCATAGCTACGGGATCCAAACCTGCTACGTTGACTTTTATTTCTTTGGATAAAGAACGCATCATAACTTCTACAGAGGCCCTTGAGTTGAAAGAAATCCCCAAACATCTTATTGTAATAGGAGGTGGGGTTATTGGTTTAGAACTTGGTCAAGTTTATCGAAGACTAGGAGCAGAGGTTTCTGTAATAGAATATGCAAATCGAATAACTCCTGCAATGGATAGTGCATGCTCTCGTGAATTGACAAAAGTTTTGAAAAAGCAAGGAATAAAATTTTATTTGTCACACGGCGTAAACAAAGTAAATAGAAAAGGTTCTACTGTACAAGTAACTGCAACCGACAAAAAAGGATCTGAAGTTACTTTTGATGGGGATTATTGTTTAGTTTCTGTGGGTCGAAAACCCTATACTGCTGGTTTAAATGCTGATGCAGCGGGTGTGCAACTGAACGAAAGGGGACAAGTTGAAGTAAACGATCATCTACAAACTACTACGACCAATATTTATGCAATAGGAGATGTGGTTCGTGGGACGATGTTAGCACATAAGGCAGAGGAAGAAGGAGTAATGGTTGCGGAGTTTTTAGCAGGTCAAAAACCTCATATTGATTATAATTTGATACCCAATGTTATTTATACTTGGCCAGAAGTTGCTTCGGTTGGTAAAACAGAAGAACAACTTAAAGAAGCAGGTGTAAACTATAAGAGTGGTCAATTTCCCATGAGGGCTCTGGGGCGTGCTCGTGCAAGTATGGATACCGATGGTTTTGTCAAAATTCTAGCCGATGCTACTACAGATGAAGTGCTTGGAGTCCATATGGTTGGAGCTCGAGTTGCAGATTTAATAGCCGAAGCAGTAACAGCAATGGAATTTAGAGCCTCAGCAGAGGATATTTCGAGAATGAGTCATTCGCATCCTACTTATGCTGAAGCAATAAAAGAAGCTGCATTGGCTGCAACTGAAAACCGACCACTTCACATTTAATTACATTCACCAAGAGTCCAAGTTGTTACCCCGCTAACCGCAGCTGCACACGCCTTTCCGTATGTTAAGTCATTACAACCACAGACTGGTGCATACTCCAAAGTACAAATTTAATTTTTTTGAGGCTTACTTAAGCATGGATCTTGTACTTCTGTTTTCGAGCTAATTTGAATCAGTTTATATAGATTCTCCGGACAATCATCGGCACAATTACTGTTATCAATAGGTGTTACTTCGACGACTATGCCATACACATAACCATAAATAAAATCGAAACCCTCGATTACAAAGAATTGTGTTTTCCATTGATCACTTCCTATTTCGTCATCAAGTTGAAAATTGAAACATTCAAAAGAAAAAAAAAGCTCCTGAGCAAGTACTTGTTTAATAATTAATTCTCATTTTTCCTATTCTTTCATCTGTTGATGAACTTGACTTTTCACTTGAAAAAAACAATAAAAGCAGAAAAATTAAGAGGAATCTATTTAAAAACATAAGCAAGTAGGTATTTTTTTGACGGGAAACCAAATATATGCTTTTTGTTCATTATAATTAATTGGTTTTAAATATTTTAACACATAAAAAATTAAATTATTTTATTTTTTTGATAAAATGAAACCATTAATTCAGCAATTTCAGGCCCTGCATCTTCTTGCAAAAAATGACCTGCTGAAATTGTTTTATGGTCCATGCCTTTTGTTCCAGGAATTAATTTTTTAAAAACTTGATCTCCACCCCTAGTAATAGGATCTTGATCGCTAAATAAGTTTAAAAAGGGTTTATTCCATTGAACTAGAATTTTCCAAGCCTTTTTGTTGTTGTCGCTTTCTGGATTCTCTTCTGAAGTAGGAACTAAAGCAGGGAATACACGAGCTCCAGCTTTGTATTCATCGCTTGGAAATGGTGCATTGTAGGCTTTGATAATTTCATCGGACAAAGTTGTAGTGGTTGCATTCTGAAGAACGGTAGCAACGTCAAATTTAGGACTGGTTGCTGCAAAGTTTTGCCAATCTAAAAAAGCTTGAGGAGGTTTTGCACTTCCTGTGGGTAACATGGTATTTCCAGCGACAACTGACTTAAAATTTTCAGGATTAGCAGTTAGTAAACGCAATCCAATCAATCCACCCCAATCTTGAATAAACATGTTGATGTTTTTTAAACCCAAATGATCCAATAAGTTTTGGATCCAATTGATGTGCTTGGCATAAGTATAATCCGATTGCTTTGCTGGTTTGTCTGATTTACCAAACCCAATAAGATCAGGTGCAATAACTCGCATACCTTCGTTAATTAGAATTGGAATCATCTTCCGATAAAGATACGACCAACTCGGTTCTCCGTGAAGGAGTAACACCACAAGACCTTTTGGATCACCTTCATCGAGATAGTGCAGACGTAAATTACCTTCAACAGAACAATACTTCTCTTGAAAAGAATAATCTTCTAGGTTTTGAAATGCAGAATTTGGTGTCCTTAGTATTTTCATAATTCACAATTTAATTCAGGATTTCCAGCCCAGTTTACAGCTTCTGTCAATAAGAGTTGGTAATCGGGTTCCTCATAATAGCTTGCTTTGTGTCCCAGTGCGCTGTAAAAAGATTTTCCTTTCCCCACACAATTGTACCAAACAACAGGATGATCGTCTCCCATACCAAAATCCTTACTTTTCAATAAACCATTTTCGAGTGTCCCACTCATAATCATATCGGTTTCATCGAGGGTGTATAAAACATGAGCCCCTTTATCTCTCGGGCTTTCAAAAAACACATACCATTCATCTTCGCGTTCCCAAGTCAAAGGAAGTTTATCACTGGCTGGAAAGCTCTTTGGAGACTCTCTGTTCATCGTTCCTGTTTGAAACTGCGGTACCATTGAATGATGAGAAAATACAGCACGAATCAATTCATCGTAATACCAGTCCCATTGGTGCGAATCGTCTCCAGTTCCATGAAAACCGACAAAACCACCGCCACCTTTGATATAATTTTTGAAAGCGATTCGTTGGTTTTTATTTAAAGTCTGACCTGTAACATTATTCCAAACAACAACATCAAAAAGAGATAGTTGCTCTTGGTTATGAATTGCACCATTATCAGAAATAGTAAGTTTCCAGTTGTTTTCTAAAGCTAATTTTTTGAAGGTGCTTTTGGCGGCTGGAATTGCTTCTTCATGAACCCAGGCATTTGCTTTGGAATACAATAAAACATTGAAATTGTTCCCATCAAGATTTAGTTCAGGTGGAATAGTTTCAAAGGTTTTCCATCCAATTTTTGCTTTGTAAACCATCAAACCAATCTCTCCAACTTTAAAAAGAAGTAAAACAACAATGATTCCAACAACAGATAAAATTATTTTTTTCATAAAAACTAATTATAGGGTGGTGTTTGTTTGAATTTTAATTTTCTCCAAAGTATTAAAAATAATTCACTTCTGTAATGATGAATAAGCATAATAAGCAATAAACATATAATAACAAAGAAGAACGCTCCAACGCTGCTTTGAATTAATGAGCCAGAATATTTAAAGTATTTGTAAACCCCAATTCCACTTAGGCTTCCATAAAAAATAAAGTAATGAATGATGTAAATACTCAAAGTTTTTTGCCCCATCCAAACCCAAAAACTTCTTGAGAAAAGGCGATTCATAATTATGAATACTCCCAGTAAAACAAAAACATCTCCCAGTCTAATGAACAAGAAGTTATTATAAGCAACTTGTCGAAAAAGATACCAATCGGTTTGATTATAAATCCAAATAAAAAGTGCGGATGATTTAAAAATCAAAAGGATTCCCAATAGAGTAAATCCTACACTTTTTAAAATAAGTTTTTTCGTCTTGGAACCAAAAGTTATTGCAA
Organism: uncultured Flavobacteriaceae bacterium; assembly: GCA_943789305.1. GTDB lineage: Bacteria > Bacteroidota > Bacteroidia > Flavobacteriales > Flavobacteriaceae > Arcticimaribacter. Next base: position 888,286 of record CALSTP010000001.1, read on the forward strand.
TACTTGCACCCATACTGATATATCCAATCCAAGGGAAAATATAAAAAACACCTCCATTGGCTTTCGTCAAATAAGCGCTCAAAAAATAGGGGAGTGTGGAGAAGGTTTTATTTGCATAAATAGGTTCACACAGAAAAACAAGGCAACCAAACCCAAGGAAAACGAGGAGCAACCCTTTTTTTAAAAAACTTAAGAGAGTATAAATTCCAACAACAAAAATCAATCCCAGACCGATGATTTGAAGTACATCGGGCTTAAAAAATGAAGTATTTATCTCTCCATTGAAAAGCAAAGGAAGGTTTAAACGCAATACATACCCCCAAATAATTAATTCCAAACCACGGCGAATCCCTTTTTTTATTCTTGGATTTTTAAACCCTTGTACCTTATTTCTGAGAAGTAAAAACATCACTACCCATCCAGTTACTACAAAAAAAACTGGAGCTGTAAATCCTCTGCAATAGAGCCAAAAATCATAAAATAAGTTTTCTTCAAGCTTAAACTCAGGAGCTAATATTCCGCTGATGAAATGTCCTTGAAGCATCATTAAAATTGCAAAGGCTCGAAGTGCATCTAAAAAATACAAGCGTTCTTTTGAACTCATAAACTTCAAACATTTTGGCAAAAGATAAGAAATGAATTGTTTCTAACAGTTACCCATTTCAAATAAATAAAATTGATGAATCTGTTAAAAATTTTTAGAGATTACAGAAGTTGTTTACAAATTTATTCAGAACAACTACCACATATTCAAACTATTTGATTTGCTCCATTTTCTTACGAATTTCTTTAAGCCCCAAGTTGCCTATACTACCGATATGTGTGTGTTCTACAGACCGATTGGGTTGATAGTTTCCTTTTTCAATAGCTTCTCCAAGTTCACGATAGGCATCTCTAAAAGGTTTTCCAGATTGTACTTCAGCATTTAGTATATCAACGCTAAATAGGTAATCGTATTTTTTTTGATCGGTAATATTATAACTAATCTCGATGTTAGGAAGACTAAAAAGAAGCATCTCTAAACATGCTTTGATTTCTTGAATCCCATCAATGATTGGTGCTTTAGCTAATTGTAATTCTCTATGATAACCACTAGGCAAATTCGTTGTTAACAACGATAGTTGATTGGGTAAACCTTGCAATGCATTACATTTTCCACGGATTAATTCAAAAACATCCGGATTCTTTTTATGAGGCATAATACTTGAGCCTGTAGTTAGGTCATCTGGGAAGGAAATAAAATTCAAATCTTGGCTCATATATAAACAGATGTCCATAGAAAATTTTGCTAAAGTACTACCTATCATACTCAAAGCTATTGCTGATGTTTTTTCTACTCTCCCACGACTCATTTGTGCAGCAACTGCATTGTATTTTAGGGTGCTGAAATTGAGTAATTCGGTGGTAAATTCTCGATCAATTGGAAAAGAACTTCCGAAGCCTGCAGCACTTCCTAATGGATTTTGATCTGCTAAAGAATATGCGGTGTTTAGAAATTGCACATCATCAATTAGATTTTCGGCATAGGCTGAAAACCACATCCCAAAAGAGGAGGGCATTGCAACTTGAAGATGAGTATATCCAGGCAGTAAAGCTTTTTGATGTTGTTCAGCTAATTGCATTAAAAGATCAAAAAGTTCAATTACAGTTTTTTTAATTATACTGATTTCTTCTTTAAGATAGAGATGAGTGGCAACCAAAACTTGATCGTTTCGGGATCGGGCTGTATGAATTTTTTTACCTAAATCTCCCAACTCTTCAGTTAATACATGTTCAATTTTGGAATGCATATCTTCGAATTCATCTTCGATGATAAATGTTCCAGCTTCTGCTTTTTGCTTGAGTTTATCAAGCATTTCCGAAAGTTGATCTGCTTCTTTCTGTTCGAGGAGTCCAATTTTTGCAAGCATTTGAGCATGAGCACTTGATGCAATGCAATCGTATGCTGCTAATGCTAAATCATAACTTCGATCATTACCTACGGTAAAATGATCTACTTTTTGATGGGCAGCCTTTCCTTTTTGCCAAAGTTTCATAAGATTTCGTTTAAAAGTTTAATGTACAATGCGATTCCTTCTTCTATTTCATGCACATGAATAAATTCATTTGCTGTGTGCGATCGAGTAGAGTCTCCTGGACCTAATTTTAAAGATGGACAACTTAGTTTTGCTTGATCTGAAAGTGTGGGTGATCCATAGGGTTTTCTTCCCAGTTCAATTCCTGCAGTAACCAGTTTATGAGTTAGTGGTATGGAGGAAGAATTTAAATCAGTCGAACGAGGAGTTAATTTACAAGGTGCTTCTTTTTGGAGTAACTCAATAATTTCAGCATTAGAATAACGGTCATTAACCCGAACATCAATGACTAAGTTAACTCCTGAAGGGACTACATTGTGTTGCTTTCCTGCATTTACTTGCGTTACGGTCATCTTAACAGGCCCAAGTACTTCAGATTCTTTTTTAAAAGAGAATTCTTTGAACCAATTCAAAACTTTTGGAAGTTTCATGATTGGGTTCTCTTCATTGGGATGGGCTGCGTGACTTGCAGTTCCTTCAATTAGTCCATCAAAAACTACCAACCCTTTTTCGGCAATGGCCAATTGCATTAGTGTAGGTTCTCCAACGATAGCAACATCAATTGGAGGAAGTGTTTTTAGAAGAGAATTTAAACCCAATGGACCCGAACTTTCTTCCTCTGCTGTTGCCGTAATTATCAGATTATATTTTGGATTGGGATGATTGTAGTAAAAAGTAAACAAAGCCAATAAAGAAACCAAAGCCCCTCCAGCATCATTACTTCCTAATCCATAAAGTTTTCCATCCTCGATATGAGGATCAAAAGGATTTTTAGTATATGCACCGTTTGGTTTCACGGTATCGTGGTGAGAATTTAAAAGTAAATTAGGTTTCTTTTTATCATAAAAATGATTGAAGGCATATACATTGTTATTTTCTCTAAAAAAAGGAATTCCATGGTCCATAAACCATTGTTCTAAACGAGCAGCAGTTTCATTTTCTTCACTTGAAAAAGACTCTATGGCAATTAAATCTTTCAATAGTTCTAGTGCTTCTTTGGTAAGTTCTTTTTGCATATTACAGGGTAATAGTGGTATGTTTTATTATTTCTTTAATCATTTCAGGTTTTCCTATATGAACTTTTGAAACCCCATTTTGAAGTGCATCAAATGCATTTTTCATCTTTGGAAGCATTCCTTCGGTAATTATATGTTCTTCTTTCAATTCTTTGTAAATCCGAGAATCAATGTGCTCAATTAATGAATTCTGATCTTTTAATGATTTCATAACTCCACTCTGTTCAAAACAATAATACAAATTTACTTCGAAATCTTTTCCCAAAGCAACCGCAATACTTGAGGCAATTGTATCTGCGTTAGTATTTAAAATTTGCCCATTGGCATCATGGGTCAAGGCACAGCAAATGGGACTCAATGCATTATTTAGGAGAAGTTTAAAAAAAGAAGTATTTACATAAGTAATATCACCAACCCACCCGAAATCTGTATTTTCAACAGGTCGTTTTATGGCCTGAATTGCATTTGCGTCGGCACCAGACAATCCAATCGCATTACAATTATATCCCTGTAAGGAAGCAACGATATTTTTATTGACTTGACCTCCGTAAATTCCTGTAATTAACTCAAGAGTTTCTGTATTGGTAATTCTTCTTCCATCTTTCATTTCAACTGGTATACCCAGCCGTTCTGCCCATTGACTTGCTTTTTTTCCACCTCCATGAACCAGTATTTTTGGACCGGTAATTGATGCAAAATCCTTAAGAAAATTATCTAAATCCATAGGATTTTCAATAATATTTCCTCCTACTTTTATAATGCTAACTTTGGTCATTGTCGAGAAGGGTTTTTAGTACTGCTTGTGCGGCAAAAGTTCTGTTGTTGGCTTGATCAATAACCAATGAATTTGGATGATCAAGTACTCCATCTGCAACTACAATATTTCTTCGTACCGGAAGACAATGCATAAACTTTCCGCTATTGGTTTGTTTCATTTTATCTTCAGTAAGGGTCCATTCGTTATCGGTTCTCAAAATTGAGCCATAACTGGAGTATGAACACCAGTTTTTTGCATAGACAAAATCAGCATCTTTTAAAGCTTCTTCTTGGTTGTGAATTACAGGAACATCTTTAGTAATTCTTGGATCCAACTCATATCCTTCAGGTTGTGCAATTATAAAATCTGCTTCTCTAAACTCCATCATTTTTGTGAAAGAATTTGCTACAGCATGAGGAAGTGCCTTGGGATGAGGTGCCCAGGTAAGCACTACTTTGGGTTTGTGTTGAGTAGGATACTCATCAAGGGTAATTGCATCAGCTAATGCTTGAAGCGGATGTCCAACTGCACTCTCCATATTAATAACAGGTATGCTTGCATATTTTGCAAAGCTTTTTAGAACAATTTCTGCTTCATCTCGAACTTTATCTGTTAGAGAAGCAAAAGCTCGAATTGCTACCATATCACAATATTGTGATACTACTGCAGCTGCTTCTCGAATGTGTTCTGATCGAATACCTCTCATTTCTGTACCATCCTCAAATTCCAATGCCCAAGCTTCGTTTGAAAAATTCATAATCATGGTATTGAACCCTAAATTTTGACCTGCTTTTTGAGTACTTAAACGGGTTCTCAAACTGGGATTGAAAAATAAGAGACCCAAAGTTTTTTGTTTTGCATGTTTTTTAAAAGCAAAAGGATCTTTTTTTAACGATTTGGCTAAAGACAATGCTTCGTCAAAATCAGGGAGATCATTCAAAGAAATAAAGTTTTTCATACTACTGATTTTTGTGTTCATTTAGAGCTTCTTTTAATCCTTTAAAAAAAAGATCAATATGTGTTTTTTGAACAGTTAATGGAGGAAGAATTCTCAAAAGTTTTTTATTACTACTTCCTCCAGTAAATATTTTTTTATCATAAATTAAAGTTTTGCGAAGAGCTCCAACTTCAAAATCAAATTCAATCCCCAGCATTAGCCCTCTTCCTTTAATCTTTTTCACTCCATTAATTTTTTGAGCTTGTTCTTTGAAGAAAACACCCATTTTATAAGCATGGTTTTGTAACCTTTCATCTTCCAAAACCCTTAGGACTGCTAGAGATGCCGAACAGGCTAAATGGTTTCCTCCAAAAGTTGTTCCTAACATTCCGTACTTAGCTTTGATACTCGGGTGAACTAGAATTCCACCAATAGGAAATCCATTTCCCATACCTTTTGCCATGGTTACAATTTGTGGTTCAATTTTGTATTTTTGATAAGCAAAAAAGGTTCCTGTTCTTCCAAAGCCAGATTGGACCTCATCTGCAATCAGACACACCTTATTTTCTTTACATAGACGATCCATGTCGTAGATAAATTCCTCTGAAGGTTCGTCTAAACCTCCAACACCTTGAATCGCCTCAAAGATAACCGCGCAAACATCTTCTTTTTTAAGTTCTTTCTCTAAGGATGCAGAATCGTTAAACTCCAAAAAGGTGACTTCTTGTTGTTTGTTTAAAGGGGCATTGATGTTAGGATTATCGGTTACAGCTAATGCTGCGCTTGTTCTACCATGAAAGGAGTTTTTAAATGCAATAACCCTTTTTTTATTTGTTTGAAATGAAGCTAATTTTAAACCGTTTTCAATTGCTTCAGCACCTGAACTGCACAAAAATAATTGATAATCTGAACAACAAGATTGATGACCAATCGCAGCTGCCAATTCGTGTTGCAATGGATTATGAATCGCATTGGAATAAAAACCAATTTGATCCAATTGATTTTTGAGTTTCTTTACATAATGCGGATGCCCATGCCCAATTGAAATTACTGCATGCCCTCCATAGAGGTCTAAATATTCTGTTCCTTTTTCGTCATAAACATAAACATCATCAGCCCTTACTGGAGTTACATCATACAAAGGATAAACATCAAATAATTTCATAAGTTATTGATTTGAGATGTCGTTTATTTTATTGAAAGAAGCCGCTAAACCTTGAATTAATGAAGAACTTAATCCTTGATGTTCCATTTCATTGAGTCCTGTAATGGTACATCCTCTGGGGGTGGTGACCTTATCGATCTCCTCTTCAGGGTGGGATTTATTCTCCATCAAAAGGGTGGCTGCCCCCAAAGCTGTGAATACAGACATATCCATCGCTTCTTTAGCTTCAAACCCCAATTGAACTCCACCTTGGGTCATTGCTCGAATCAAACGCATCCAAAATGCAATTCCACTAGCACAAATTACAGTTGCGGCTTGCATATGTTCTTCTGCAATAGTTATTGATGTTCCCAATCCATTAAAAATTGCACTGGCAATATCAATCCGTTTTTCACCAACTTTGTTTGAGCAAATACAAGTCATTGATTTTCGGACTGATATTGCTGTATTTGGCATGCTTCTTATAATAGGGAATTGAGTTCCAATGATGGATTCAATACGTTCAATTTTAAAGCCTGTGATTACCGAAATCAAAACATGTTTATCGGTTAATACATTTTTAATAGACTTTAAAATTTCTTCAAATTGTCCCGGTTGAACAGCAAAAATTATGATATCAGATTTGTGTATTGCTTCCAAATTATCTGAGGTTACATTAACGTTTTTATGCGATTCCCAATCGGAAAGAGAAGTTACATCTCTTTTGGTTAAATAAAGGGTTGTTATCGTATTGTTGATGACCAACCCCTGAGCGATGCTTAAACCGAGATTTCCAGTTCCTATGATTGCTATTTTCATGTTTTATTTTTTTAAAAAATATTTGTTTTCAATTCAAGTCCTAAGCGCTCTTCCCAACCCATAATTAAGTTCAAATTTTGTAAGGCTTGACCCGAGGCGCCTTTAATCAAGTTGTCAATTACAGAGGTAATCAAAAGAATACCTTGGTGAAGATGCAGATGAATAAAACAATTATTTGAATTGATTACTTGTTTCAAAGCGATTTCTTGGGTCGAAATATGAGTGAAGGGATGCTCATTAAAATAATTTGTATAAAGACTTAAGGCATCTTCAATGCTCCCATCAAAGGAAGTGTATGCTGTTGCAAAAATACCACGCGTGAAGTCTCCACGTTGCGGTAAAAAAATCACTTCAGTATCGTCTCCTTGTACTGTGTTTAATGATTCACGAATTTCACCCAAATGTTGATGTGTAAAGGGTTTGTACCATGACAAGTTGTTATTTCTCCAAGTAAAATGTGAGGTATATGAAAGCCCAACTCCCGCACCAGTACTTCCTGTAGTTGCATTTATGTGTACAGTGTTTTTTAGTTTTTTTGAATCAGCCAAGGGCAAAAGAGCCAACTGAATTGCGGTAGCAAAACAACCCGGATTGGCTATGGATTTAGCATTTTTGATTTCATTTTTTTGAAGTTCGGGTAAACCATAAACGAAGGTCCTATCCCGAAAATTTCTATCTGCACTCAATCTAAAATCATTACTCAGATCAATAATAACTGTTTCTTTTGAAAACTCATGTTGTTCAATAAACAGGGATGAGTTCCCATGCCCCAAACAAAGAAAAACAATATCTACATCTAAATTAATTTGATCTGTAAAGTTCAAAGTTGTTGTTCCTAATAAATCTTGATGGGTGTCACTCAGAGGAGTTTTGGGCCGGGTTGTGCTGTAAACAAACTCCAAAACTAAATTTGGGTGTTGAAGAACCAATCTTAGAAGTTCACCTCCCGTGTAACCAGATCCACCTATTATTCCTACTGTTTTCATTTTGTTTCTTCTTTATTAATACTTTTGTAAATGGTATGGGCATTTGCAGTGATTTTGATGAATCCTTTTGCATCTGCTGCAGTCCAACCTTTACTCATTTCACCATAACTTCCAAAGGATGCATTCATCAAATCATTCGGTGATTCGATACCCTCTAATTCAAAACGATAGGGGTGAAGTGTTATAAAAACTTCCCCGTTAACTGTTTTTTGACTGTTTTCCAAAAAAGCCTCAATGTCCCTCATCACTGGATCCAAATAATTTCCTTCATGTAATTGCATACCATAAAAACTCCCTAATTGTTCTTTTTGAAATTGTTGCCATTTGGAGAGAGTGTGTTTCTCTAAGAGGTGATGTGCTTTAATGATGATTAGAGGAGCCGCTGCCTCAAAACCAACCCTGCCTTTGATTCCAATAATGGTATCGCCAACATGAATATCCCTTCCAATTGCGTAAGTTTTAGCCAAATCTTGAAGTTCTTGAATAAGCATTACAGCATCAGCCTTTTTGCCATTGAGTTCGATGAGCTCTCCGCCTTCAAACTTCAATCTGATCTTTGTAGGATTTGTTTCCAATAATGGACTGGGGTAAGCCTCGTTTGGTAATGCTTTTCGAGAAGTTAAGGTTTCACTTCCTCCAACACTGGTTCCCCATAGGCCTTGGTTAATTGAATACTGGGCTTTTTCCCAAGACATTTCAATTCCTTGATTCTTTAAATACTCAATTTCATCCTCACGAGAAAGTTGTTGATCTCTTATAGGAGTAATGATTTCAATGGTTGGAGCCAATACCTGAAAAATCAGATCAAATCGTACTTGATCGTTCCCGGCACCTGTACTTCCGTGAGCAATAAATTTAGCATCAGTTTTTTTGGCATACTCAATGATTTCAACTGCTTGAACAATTCGCTCGGCACTCACAGAAAGCGGATAACTGTTGTTTTTTAGAACATTCCCGAAGACTAAGTATTTTACAATTTTCTGGTAAAATGATTCAAGAGCATTTATTGACTTGTAGCTATGAGCACCCATAAGCATTGCTTTGGATTCTTGTTCTTCAATTTCTTTTGGGATAAAACCACCAGTGTTCACACTGACGGCATGAACCTCGTAGCCCTCTTGAGAAAGGGTTTTAAGGCAGTAAGAAGTATCCAGACCACCACTGTAAGCTAGCACAAGTTTTTTCATTTTGATTTTTTTTTGAAAAGACCACTCAGAAAAGCAGTAGTCTTAGATTTTGTTTTGTTTTTATCATTGGGATCGTGTAGCATTCCTGTACACAAGCACATGCTACGATCGGTTCGGGTAAGAACGTCATAGTTTTTACAAGTCTGACATCCTTTCCAAAATTCTGGATCGTCAGTCAATTCAGAAAAATGTACGGGTTTGTAACCGAGTTCGTAGTTAATTTTCATCACAGCTTGGCCTGTAGTGATTCCAAAAATTTTAGCTCCAGGGTATTTTTCAAGGGACAATTCAAAAACTTTTTTCTTAATAGCTTTTGCTAGTCCTTTACCCCTGTATTGAGGTGAAACGATCAAACCCGAATGGGCAACATACTTTCCGTGTTGCCATACTTCGATGTAGCAAAACCCAGCAAACTGATCACCATCAAGTGCAATTACAGCATTACCATTTTGTAATTTTTTGATAATGTATTCTGGAGTCCTTCGTGCAATTCCTGTTCCACGATCTTTAGCTGACTCGTCTATGCATTGGCTAATGGTCTTTGCAAACTGAATATGTGAAGCGTTACCAATAACGATTTTCATTATTGAAATATTTGATTAAAATTTAAAATTGAGTTTTGATTGAAAATGAATCCGGACACACCGAGATTCTGAAAAAAATACACCCCTAGGGGCGACGACGGAATACACACGGGAAATTTCTGTTTGTTGAAACAGCAGGATTGTTTGACTGTGTAAAATTTTCTTTCATAATAATCCACAAAGTTGATGCATTCTAATTTAAATACCAAACTTGTCTCGATTTTTTTGAATTTCATAAAAAATATTCATTTTGTTTTAGTTTCATGTATTTTTGTGGTGTGATAGATCGTTTTAAATTAAATATTAATAAAAAATTTAAAGAATTCAGAACCCAAAAATTACTGTTAGCAATCAGTGGGGGACTGGATAGCAGGGTATTACTTCACTTATTGAGCCAATGTAAACTGAGTTTTGGAGTAGCTCATTGCAATTTTGGATTGCGTGCAAAAGAAAGCGATTCGGATGCCAAATTTGTAGAAGAAATTTGCACAAAAAATCAAATACCTTTTGAAATCAAAAAATTTGAAACCAAAGCTTATTCACAAAAACATAAAATTTCCACACAAATGGCTGCCCGAGAATTGCGGTATTCCTGGTTTGAAGAACTCCTAGAAATAAAGGATTACGATAAAATTGTAACAGCCCATCACTTAGACGATCAATTGGAAACTTTTATGATCAATACAGGTCGCGGATCTGGTTTATCTGGATTAACTGGAATTCCCGAAAACACTTCAAGAGTTGCACGCCCGATGCTGCCCTTTACTCGAAAAGAAATTTTGGAATATGCCCAAGCAGAAAATCTAGAGTGGAGAGAGGACGCCTCAAATTCTTCAGATGTATATCTGAGAAATGCACTTCGAAATCAAGTAATTTCCAAATGGAAAACCTATGCTCCTCACTTGATGTCTAATTTTGAGGACACTCTGAGCTACATCAAACAAAGTCAGTATGCTCTGGATTTTATTGTGAATCAATGGAAGGAACAACACTTCATTCATAAAGGGGCTCATATTCACATTGATTTGAAAGACTTTAAAAAATTAACCCCAGTCGAATACTATCTCAATGCTTTATTTTCTCCCTATGGCTTTCACACAAGAGATTTAAAAGATTTGTTGAATGCTCAAAGCGGGAAGTACTTGAAATCTAGTTCTCACCGCCTGTTGGTCAATCGAGGTGAATGGATTTTGGAAGAAAACAGTTTTACCCAGATTTCTGAGGTCCTTTGGGATATAAAAAAGCCCCTTCTACAGCCCATAAAACTACATGTGGATTCGACTTTTGAAAATAATAATTCTTGTGTATCTCTTGATAAATCTCGTTTAATTTATCCTCTAAAGTTGCGTAAATTTGAAGAAGGTGATTATTTTTATCCTACAGGAATGCAAGGAAAGAAAAAACTAAGTAAGTACTTTAAAGATGAAAAGTATTCTCAAATTGATAAAGAAAATCAATGGTTATTGTGTTCCGGGCATACCATTGTTTGGGTAATTAATAGAAGAGCTGATCGCAGATTTACCATTGAACCAACAAACAGCAATTGTTTAATACTGAAAACAAAATGAAAAAACACCTACTAATTCTATTTGTATTTTTTTGTATGGGCATCTATGCTCAAACCGATGATGAGCCTGTAGTATGGGACTATTCTTGGGAACGTCGCTCAGACACAAAAATTGAGATTCAATTTAAGGCTACTGTTTTCGAAAAATGGCATTTGTACGGGATCGAATTACCCGAGGATGGGCCTCTACCTACCGAATTTATTTTTGAGATAGATTCTACAAAATTTGCACTAAACGAACCCATAAAACAAAGTATTCCTAAGTTCGAATATGATCCAATTTTTGAAATTGATCTTTCTTTTTTTGATGGTGAAGCCATTTTCACTCAAGTAGTTGATTTAATTGATTCGAGTTTAGATCTAATTGCAGGCGAAATCGTGTATCAAGCTTGTGACGATCGAGTATGTATTTTTAGGTCAGAAAATTTTGCAATTGCCCTGAAGAAGGGAGCGACAATTTCTTCACTTGAATTGGACCAGAAAAGTTTGGAGCGTTCAAAAGCATTAACCTTAAATCTAAAGAACAAAGAATATTTAAAAAGCAGCCTCAACGATTCCGAGAAGGAATACCCTTTTTTAAATTTATTTTTACTTGGATTTTTTGGGGGGATTATTGCTCTTTTGACTCCTTGCGTTTTTCCCATGATACCCCTCACGGTTTCCTTTTTCTTAAAGCAAGCTAAAAGTTTGCGTAAAGGAGTTTCAAATGCTTTACTCTACGGTTTTTTTATAGTTTTGATCTATGTAATTTTGAGTTTGCCCTTTCATTTTATTGATTCGATCAACCCAGAGATACTGAATTCTATTGCAACCAATGTCTCTTTAAATCTTTTGTTTTTTGCGGTCTTTATTTTATTTGCTTTTTCTTTTTTTGGATACTATGAATTGTCATTGCCCAGCAGTTGGGGAAATTCTTCAGATTCTGGATCTGAAATGCAAGGAGGATTGGGAATATTTTTTATGGCACTCACTTTAGCAATCGTTTCATTTTCTTGTACGGGTCCAATTTTGGGATCCCTTTTGGCTGGAAGTTTAACAACTGATGGTGGTGCTTTTCAGCTCACTGCAGGGATGACAGGTTTTGGTTTTGCTCTGGCATTACCCTTCGCTCTTTTTGCCCTATTTCCCAATGCACTCAATGCCTTTCCCAAATCGGGGGGTTGGATGACCACTGTGAAAGTAGCTCTAGGATTTTTGGAACTTGCACTGGCACTGAAATTTTTATCCAATGCAGATTTGGTTTCTCACTGGGGACTTTTAAAGCGCGAAGTGTTTTTGGGAATATGGCTGCTTTTAGCTTTGGGACTAACTCTATATCTCTTTGGAGTTTATGGGTTTCCACACGATCAAAAAGCTAAGCTTTCAAAAACTAGAATTGCAATAGGGGGGCTCAGTTTAATTTTTACGGTTTACTTATCCATCGGATTAGTTTCCAAAGAAAACACCCTAAAGTTATTGAGTGGTTTTCCTCCACCTGAATTTTACAGCATTTATTCTACTGAAAATGATTGCCCCTTAGGTCTCGATTGTTACAAAGATTTTGAGGAGGGTATGGCAGTTGCCCGCGAATCACAAAAGCCTATCCTCTTGGATTTCACAGGTTGGGCTTGTGTAAATTGTAGAAAGGTTGAAGAAAATATTTGGTCTCAGAAAGATGTTTATCAAATCTTAAAAAATGAGGTTGTTTTGATTTCTTTGTACGTAGATGATCGAAAAAAATTGGATGAAGCTTCCCAATTTAATTTTCAATTTCCTGATGGAAGAATTCAGAAAATAAATACAGTTGGAGAACAATGGGCAGCATTTCAGAGCCTCAACTTTAATACTGCATCACAACCCTTTTATGTGTTGATGAAAGCAGACGGAACCCTCCTGAACAGCCCAATACAGTATACCGATTCAAAGTCTTATTATCAGTGGTTATTGGCTGGAGTTGTTAGAGAATAAAAATTCAAGCTAAGTTTTGTTTTGACTATTAAATTATTGTTTTTCTAAAACAATAGCAGTACATTGGAATTCCAAATCTTATGCTTATGTTCGTTCAAATATTTGGGAGCGTAGTCTACGGGATAGATGCTCACCCCATTACTATCCAAGTAAATATTGATAACGTTATTGGTTATCATCTTGTCGGTTTGCCTGATAATGTCATCAAGTAAAGTAATTTTCGAATTGCAGCAGCACTTCAAAATTCATGATACCGACTTACAGTAAAAAAATCAACATCAATATGGCTCCTGCCAATTTACGAAAAGAAGGTTTTGCCTATGATTTGTCTCTAGCTCCAGGTATTTTAGCAGTTTCTAGTCAAATCAAAACAAACTTATTAAGCGATTATGTGGTCATGGGAGAGATTGCTTTTGATGGTGCTTCGACCGATTAAAGATGCTTTATCCATCGCTATTCAAGTATTAAAAGATAAGTTTAAAGTGTTTTTAATATGGGTAGCACTCTTTTTAGGCTTTCCAGCTAAAATTTGAATATCACAAACGATAACACAATAGTTTTTTTAAATACTGTAATTGGGGAAAGGATTTACACCAATTTTAAAGTATGTCATATTCTTTACATTATTGCTCCAGCTTTTGAGCAATATTATCATAATTCTCTTGGATTAGGACTTCAGTCCATATGGTAGGTTTTTTACCACCATACAATGCAAGATAAGTTACATCACTATGCTTTGAAGACGAATGCCAGTGTTCCGTGTTTTTTTCACATTTAATAATGTCACCAGTTTTCATTTTCACAGCTTCCTTTCCTTTTTCCTGATAATAACCCTCCCCAGCAACTACAATTAACACCTGTACAGAGGTGTGTTTATGCCAATCTAAAGTGGAATTTGCTTTAAAGGTTGCTTTGGTAATATTGTATGCTAAATCATCATCAGCTTGTAACAATCTATTAAGCCATGCTTCACCTATGTAATGTGTGTTTGGGGCTTTAAACCCTTCGTTTAGGTATGAAGACATCACATAATCAGAATCTTGAGCATAAATACTAACAGAGATAAAAAACACTAAAATGTAAGATGCACTTTTCATAGAATCGATTTTTAATTAATATTACAAATTTAACCAATAGGTCATTTTTAAGTTAATCGACCGAAATCGAGGAGAAAATCCAGTAGTATAATAATTATCGTTGTACACCAAAAACAAATCCGATAACGGTGCAAAACGCCATTGAAGACGGGCATTAATTCCAAAATTTTGACGCTGATTACTGTATTGTATCAAAGCGGTAAGAAATAATGATTTGTTAAATGTCACATCCATACGAGGTGTAATCAACCAATAATTTGCACTTTCATAAGGTTCAGGCAATTTGATACCATCATAATTCACATTTATACTAAGTTGTCCCCTAGGTTGCAATCGATAACTTATAGTTCCACCAACAGAATATCTATTTCCATTAAAGAATTGACCCAGTGTTGTATTCAGTGCATAGGTAAATAACTTTGTGTTGTTCGTAGTAAATTCAATATTTGCATAATTGAACGAATACCTTTTGTTTCCTGGCAATGGAGTACCACCATCGGTTCGGGTGGGATCAAAATCATTTGTCAAAAATATGTATTGATTGAATACATTAGCCGTAATTTTAGCATTGCTTGTAAACTCTGTTTCCCAAGTAGCTCGCAATGAGTAATCAGTGAGTTTAAAATCGACTTTGGTTCTAAAGTAGTTGATGAATAGTAATTGTACATTATTTCTATTTACAATTTCCCTGTTTTTTGGAAAAAAAAAACGTTGTGCAAAATTTCCCATCTTAAAAATATCTGTTCTAGGAACAAACCCCAAATCCGCAGTAAAGTCATTGTCCACATAGACCCAATCATTGATAAAGACCCAGTTGTTTTTATTGTAGGTGGTGATTGCCTCCGCTGAAAAATTACCTTCTTTATCATCAGGATTGACAGACTTATGAAGGTAATAACGACCCGACCAGGTGTTATCCTCAGACGCTAGGTTGTAATCCACACCAAAGACTCTATTGTATTTGTCATTTACTTCTGAAAAGTCATACTCCTTGAAGCGTTCTCTATTAACCATAAACGCGCTAATATTTGAACGTTTCCCTATTTTTTTTTGTAGGGCAATCATGGTGTTATTATTGGATGCAATTTCATTTGCTTCGTCAGCAGCAGTTTGAATATTCAAAATTCCTAATCGCCAATCTTCATTGAGTTTGCCACTTAACCTCGCTCCAGCGATAATGTCGTTTTGAATGAGATTATCATTAGCGTCAAGTGCTAATCCAATTCGTCTAGAGAAAAATGGTCGAGCCTCTCTAAAAAAGTTTCCGAAAGAACCAAATAAATCACTGTTATCAATAAAGAATTGTCGTCGTTCGGGTAAACGTATTTCAAAACGTGTAAGATTGGTAAAAATTTCATCCACTTCCACATTAGAAAAATCGGGATTAAAGGTTAAATCTAAATTTAGACCATCACCAATAGCAATTTTGGCATCGCCACCAACTGTAATTGAATTATCGCGAACATTTTTTACAAAATCCTTTTGAGCCAATCCGTTAGCATAAGGAATTAAAGTTAAAGGGGTTCTTGATTTCCCTAGCGGTTTTTCAAAAATAAGATTATCGGCAAATGCTAACGTTCCTAATAATTGTGTTTGGGGCACCCTAGCCAAAGTACTCGTTTCATTGGATTGAATATTGAACCGATACGGACGTACACGCCATTTGGTTGCACCTTCTTCAAACTTTAGTGAAGTAAAAGGAATCATCATTTCAGCTGTATAATAGGTGTCATGTATTTTACTTTCCCCTTGCCATTTGACATCCCAAGCAAAATTGTAATTTTCGCGAGCTGCACCACCAGAGTACACCAAAAACTCTCTCCGGACCCCATATGGGGTGATGCCAAAACCAAAAGCATTTGTACCGTCATTAAAGGTATCCAACAGAATAGTTACATTATCATTACGAATTCCGCTAAAGTCGCGTCGTAATGAAGTTATTACAAAATCATTGTTTATTGCTTCTGCTTTAATACCAACATACAAAGCGGTATCATCGTATGCAATTTGGACAGTGGTTTGATATTTGGCAGCAATACTGTCTGAGGGGAAATACTGCCAAAAGTCGGTAGTTTTTTGAGCTGTTTTCCAAATTGGTTCACTCAATTCTCCATCTAGTTCAATGGCTTGAGTCGTGTATTTTGCATGAAGTCCTTTTGATACTTCTTGTGCAGTTATGTTTTGAAAAATTAAGGTAACTAAACCCAAAAGTATAGGCTTTTGAATTAGTCTCAAGTTTTGGAGTCTTCCCATAAAAATTTCGATTTTCGGACGTAAATCAACTGTTTCTCATCTTGTTTAAGGTAGTCGTCATCATATCGAATACCATAAGTTGTCATTATTTTTTGGTTTCCATTACTAAACTATGTTACGCTAGCATCTTTTGTAAACTGAAGCACTTGTTTAGCAACATTCTTGGTATCTATTAGATTACTAAAGGTGTTTACCAATGTTTTTAAAGCGAGCTGGTCTTTGATTATTATAGTATTCTCTTATTTACAAGCTGTTATTGTTAACAAGAATTCAAAAAGTAAGCCATAATATTTCATAGGTTAACTATCAAAAACAAATTTACATCAAAAATAGACTTTATTAGAAGTACTGACTTACCACAATTACAGATACGCTTACCATTATTACTGATGGCATCATTATCCTAATTTTAGATGTATTACATTTACGTTAATAATTGATGTGAATTTATGGAAAATTACATAACCATTGATAGTGTTGGCACCTATTTCAAATTGCGAAATTATGAGCTATTACATCCTTTGATAGGTATTTTAAATTTCGATAATTTTAAGCCAGAACCTAATGTAGTCCCCGAACACAATGGATTCAACTTTGCTTGTTATGCAATTTTCTTGAAGGATAATAAATCTTGTAAAATGAAATATGGTGGTAAGTCATATGATTATGATGATGGTACCATGGTATTTATTGCTCCACAGCAATCTGTTGGTTTTAGTTATGACAAAAATTATGTCCCAAAAGGTTATGCTTTATTATTTCATCCTGATTTACTTTTGGGAACAGATTTTGGAAAAAAAATAAATAGCTATTCGTTTTTCTCTTATGCTGTAAATGAAGCTTTACATCTTTCATCCAAAGAACGAAAACTCGTTCTTGGTGTGCTGAAAAATATTCAATTTGAATTGGAACAGAATTTAGACGAACACAGTAAACAGTTAATTGCTTCCAATCTTGAATTATTGCTCAACTATTGTTCACGATTTTATGACCGACAATTTCTTACAAGACAAACCACACATAACAACGTATTAATAAAGTTCGATGTTCTTTTAAGTGCTTACTTAACCTCAGATCAGCCTCAAAGATTAGGATTACCATCAGTTAGTCATTTTGCAAATCAATTACATTTATCTTCTAATTATTTTGGGGATCTAATAAAAAAGGAAACGGGTAAATCAGCACGAGAATACATTCAATCCAAGCTTATTGAAATCGCTAAAGAAAAGGTTTTCGACCGAAACAAATCTGTAAGTGAAATTGCCTATGAACTGGGGTTTAAATATCCGCAACATTTCAGCAGATTGTTTAAGTCAAAGGTTGGGTATTCTCCTAACGAATTTCGATTTTTAAATTAAAGTTTTTATTTGATTAGTTCTATTACTAAAAAAAGGATTGTCTTGTTGGCTATCCTAAAATGATTAACTTCACTGGAAAAATATGTTTCCAAAGTTTAATGGAGGTCCAGCAATAATAATTACGGCTGCTTTTATTGGTCCAGGAACAATAACGCTTTGTGTTTTAGCGGGAGTTCAAAATGGGTTTTCGTTGCTATGGGCAATGTTGTTGTCTATTTTTATTACAATTTTTATTCAGAATACAACCGCCCGAATTAGTTACACTACCCGGAAAGGATTGGCAGAGAGTTTGCTGCTTCAAACATCAAATCCATTTTTTAAGCTTCTTTTGGCTTTACTACTCATTAGTGCTATTTTTATTGGAAATGCTGCTTATGAAGCGGGGAATTTGTCTGGTGCTTTGATTGGATTCCAATCGATCATTTCTGATGTTAATTTTCATTTTGGAACTCGTTTTGACTTCCTTCCTGTTTTTATCGGAATCTTAGTTGCTGGATTAATCTTGTTGGGTTCCAATAAGCTTCTAAAAAATGTATTGGTCAGCATTGTTCTTTTGATGAGTGTATCTTTTTTTATTACCGCCCTATTGACAAAACCCAATCTGCAAGACCTTTTATACGGTCTTTTTATGCCCACTTTTAATTCAAAAGATACGCTTACTATTGTTGGTTTATTGGGAACAACAGTAGTGCCTTACAATTTATTTTTACATGCTGCATTGGTAAAAGACGAACATTTTTCACTGGAGTCTCTTAGGCGGGATACGGTGTTTGCTGTTGGTCTAGGAGGTTTGGTATCCTTGTGCATAATAATTTCTGCCGCTGCACTGGAGGGTCAATCGGTTGAGTCCGCTTCAGATTTAGGGCAAGCTTTGGCACCTTTGTATGGAGATTTTGCAACCACATTGATGTCTTTGGGTTTGTTTGCTGCAGGGATTACCTCGGCTATTACTGCACCTATGGCAGCTGCATTTGTAGTTTGTGAATGTTTTGGATGGCGAACAAATTCAAAGGGATACAAGAGTATTGCACTTTTGGTTCTCGCAACTGGGGTTATTCTTTCTTCTATGCAGATTCGACCCATTGAAGTGGTGCGATTTGCACAAATCACCAATGGGATTTTACTTCCAGTAGTGGGATTGTTTTTAGTATTTTTGGTTAATAATTCCAAACTGATGCAAGGGAAAACAGCCTCTGTTACTTCCAATATAATTTTATCATTTATTGAATTATTTCTTCTTTTTTTAGGTGTAAAAAGTTTGGGTTTAATTTTTTAATATGTCAACAATCGATCTCAATTGCGATATGGGCGAAGGAATTGGAAACGACTCCTTGATAATGCCTTACATAAGTTCTTGTAGCATTGCTTGTGGGGGTCATTTCGGTAATCGAAACTCAATTTTAGAAACTTTGATTTTGGCAAAAAAGCACAAGGTGAAAGTTGGGGCTCATCCCGCATATCCAGATCCTGAAAATTTTGGCAGAAAATCAATGTCTTTGTCCATACATGAACTAAAACAACATTTGAAACAACAATTAAAACGATTTATGGAATGTTGTGCCCTAACAAAAAGCAGCATTCATCACATAAAACCACATGGGGCTTTATACAACGATATGTTTCTCTATAAAATTCCTACAGAAGTTTTTATTGAACTCATTGAAGAGCTTATTCCCGATGCTTATATTTATTGTTCCCCAGGCAGTTTATTAGAAAAAGAATGTCGAAAAGTTGGTTTGAAGGTAAAGTTGGAAGGATTTATGGATCGAGTTTACAACCCCGATGCTACTCTTCGTTCACGTTCCCTAGAAGGAGCAGTTTTAAATGATTTAGATCAAATTGAAAAGCAGCTTATGTTGATGGTTACCGAAAAAAAAGTTCCAATTGGAGCTGACGAAACCATAGACTTGAATGTTCAAACCGTATGTTTACATGGAGATAACCCCAAAGCAGTAGAAATAATCAAGCATGTTAATCAGCTTTTAAAAATAAAGGGAATTAATTGATGTACACTAAAACAGATTTTAGCTTCAGCAAGTTGGGAAACACCCTAATATTAAATTTTCCTTACCGTACTGGCGACAAAGCATTACAATTTATTCTGCAGCTGAGGACAGATTTAGGAAAAACATTTGGAAATCAACTGGAAGATATTAGCCTTTCGTTTAACAGCCTCAACCTCTTTTTCATGGGTGAGTTTGATTCCGATAAAATGCAAAAAAAGATTTTTAGCACTATTGATAATCTGAAAATCATGAAGACTAAAAAAACCAAGCTTTGGAAGCTACCTGTATGTTTTGCTGATGAATTTAATAGGGACCTCTTGGATCATTTTAACGGAGATAAGCAACAAGTAAATATTTATATAGAACAGTTTATGAAACTGGAATACTGCCTTTTTTTTTATGGATTTTTGCCTGGTTTTCCATATCTAAGTGGGTTGTCTAAAGAATTGATAATTCCCAGAAAAAAAACTCCGAATCGATTGACTCCCAAGGGGAGTTTGGCGGTAGGGGCAAGTCAAGTTGGGATTTATCCTCAAGACAGTCCTGGTGGGTGGCACGTGATAGGCAATTGTCCTATACCCTTAATCGACTTTGAGGAATCCCTACCTAACCTTATTGAAGTTGGAGATCGAATCCGATTTTTTGAAATTTCAGAGAAGGAACATCAAGAGGTTTTGTTGGCAATCCGAAACAAAAAAAACCACGCTTTAATAAATCAAGTGACTTATGATTGAAGTTCTCGATCCAGGTTTTTATACTTCTATCCAAGATCGAGGTCGAATGGGATATCGACATTTGGGGATTCCCATTTCGGGTGCAATGGATCGTAAGGCATTTGATCTAGCACATTCACTCCTGGGTATCAAAACTGATACAACCTTAATTGAATGCACCTTAGTTGGCCCAATTTTGCGTTTTCATGAGTCTTGTTCACTTGTGATAACAGGTGCTCAAATGGAAACCTTTCTAAATGATATACCAATCACAAACAATGAGGTTGTTGCTGTAAATTCCGGAGATATTTTGAAGTTGAGACAAGCCCTTAACGGAATACGAACCTACATAAAAATTAATCACTCCCTGATTATTCCCAAAATCTTGGGCAGTACCTCTTTTTACCAACCCATTACTTCCGAAGCAGTCCTAAAAAAAGAAGCCATTTTTTTTTGGTTAAAATCCAAAACAAGTTTTCAAACCAAAAATTCACGTGTTCGAGTAAAAGATGATTATTTGTTTTCTGATGAATTGGAAGTTGAGAAGGGACCAGAATATGATTTGTTCGAAGATTCATTGAAAAAATCCCTAACAATAGCTAAATTTAAAATAAAAAGTCAGAACCGAATGGGATATCGGATAAAAACTCCCTTTAATTCAAAACCCAAGTCGATGCTAAGTTGCGCTGTCCAACCGGGTACTGTTCAAATGACACCCTCTGGAACCCTATTAATTGCTGGAATGGATGGGCAAGTGTCGGGGGGTTATCCAAGAATTTTTCAACTTTGCGAAGACGCTCTCAGTATTTTAGCCCAGAAAAAAGCGGGAGATAAAATATCGTTTAAACTTCACGATAAACCTCTTCAAAAGGAACTCTAAAACGTGTCCCGTATATCCCTCCCTCAGCTCGGTGTCCACAACCAATAATCATATTTATTTCTGCCTTTTTGGGTAAACCTAGAATTTTTTTAACCCTTTTAGAATCTAACCCTTCCATAGGACAAGTGTCATAACCCAATGCTGCCATACTGATCATAAAGTTTTGTGCAGCAAGAGCAGTACTTTTATGAGCAATAACTCTAAGATCGCCCGGACTCACTTCACGATACATTGGGCGAAACATCCCCATTGAAGTGGTCAATATTTTTTTAAGCAATCCAAAGAGTCCAAAAAAATCACTGTAAACCGCAGGAACTATTTTTTTGTAATAGTCCATAGATTTTTTTTCATCTCTGAAGTTCTTTACTTTTTGATTTCCAAACTGTTGTTCAAGAAACTTAATATTGGATGCTACCCTTTTTTTCCATAAGTCTTTTCGAACAACAGCGACCACTAATTGAGATGCAGTTGCTGCTGCTGATTGATTAAAGCAAGCGATAGATATTTCTTTAAGGGTTTTGATTTTGGTAATATGATAAAATTCCCATAGCTGAAGATTACTGCTTGTCGGAGCCAGTGTAGCTTGTTGGATGCATAATCTTACTTCCTCTTTATTCAGTGTTTTACTTGCATCGTATTTTCGTACTGATCTTCTAAATTCAATAGCCTTACTAACTGTTTTTTCTGTCATTTTTCCTACAAAAATAGGATATTATTGTCATCTAAAACATAAAACTAATTTCATGAATTGTTTTTATTTTATGGATAAAACAATAAAACAAGCGAATAAATTAATATTATCTAAATTCTTTAGATAAAGCTTAAAAATTATGAGCTATCAATAAAAGCAGTTCTTTTGGTTCATAGAGTCGTTTTTTTTGTTTTATTTTGTTCCTTATTTTATGTGTAAATAATGAACTTGAATATCGTTTATTTTTATATTTAAATAATTGTTTTATAATATTTTATAAATAAATAATGATTTTAGATGTAGGGCATTTTTGAAAAAAAAAATACCACTCTTTTTTTAGTGTTATAATTTCGAATTAGATTTTAAACAGAATGGAATACAATAAGTTCAGTAAAGCGGTTACCCAAGACCCTACTCAACCCGCCGCTCAAGCCATGTTGCACGCAATTGGATTGACGGAGAAAGATTTTAAAAAACCTTTAATAGGCATTGCATCAACAGGTTATGAAGGTAACCCCTGCAATATGCACCTCAATGATTTGTCGGTTGATATCAAAAAGGGGGTACAAGCTTCGGATTTAGTTGGGCTTATTTTTAATACCATTGGAGTGAGTGACGGTATTTCTATGGGTACTCCTGGAATGAGATTTTCACTCCCCTCCCGAGATGTAATAGCAGATTCAATGGAAACGGTAGTTCAAGCAATGTCATATGATGCTTTGGTAACAGTAGTAGGATGCGATAAAAACATGCCTGGTGCTCTAATGGCTATGTTGCGATTAAACCGACCCTCAATACTTGTTTATGGAGGAACCATTGCACCCGGTTGTCACAAAGACAAAAAATTGGATGTTGTTTCGGCATTCGAAGCTTGGGGTGAGAAAGTTGCTGGTACTATGGAGGAAAATGAATTCAAACAAGTTGTTAGAAACGCCTGTCCTGGGGCAGGTGCATGTGGGGGTATGTACACCGCAAATACTATGGCCTCAGCTATTGAGGCTTTGGGAATGGCATTACCCTATAATTCTTCTAATCCAGCAATCAGTAAGGACAAAAAAGTAGAATGCGAAAAAGTTGGTTCAGCCCTAAAGCATTTAATAGAAAATGATATTAAGCCCTTAGATATAGTAACCAAAAAATCATTGGAGAATGCAATTCGTTTGGTAGCTGTTTTAGGGGGATCAACCAATGCAGTGTTGCATTTTTTGGCGATAGCCAAAGCTGCGCAAATCGAATTTAATTTAGATGATTTTCAAGCGATAATGGATACTACTCCATTCTTAGCAGATCTTAAACCTAGCGGGAAATATCTTATGGAAGATTTACACAATATAGGTGGGGTACCCGCAGTTTTAAAATTCATGTTAGCAGAAGGTATGTTACACGGAGAATGTCTTACAGTCACTGGTAAAAGCTTAGCCGAAAACTTAGCATTAGTGGAAGACCTAAAAGAAGAACAAGATTTAATTCATTCTATAAATAACCCCATCAAAGCAACAGGTCATATTCGTATCCTCAAGGGAAATATTGCTCCGCAAGGATCTGTAGCAAAAATCACAGGAAAAGAAGGGTTGTTGTTTAAAGGACCAGCTCGTGTTTATGACAGCGAATATCAAGCCAATGAAGGAATTGGAAAAGGAGAAGTTCTAAAAGGTGAAGTGATTGTAATTCGATATGAAGGTCCAAAAGGAGGTCCAGGAATGCCCGAGATGTTAAAGCCAACTGCAGCGATTATGGGTGCTGGTTTAGGTAAAGATGTTGCACTAATTACGGACGGTCGTTTCTCTGGAGGAACACACGGTTTTGTGGTTGGACATATTGTCCCCGAAGCCCAAGAAGGTGGAGCTATTGGACTTATCCAAAATGGAGATATTATTGAAATAAATGCAGAGACCAATACGTTGAATGTTTTGGTAAGTGACCAAGAGTTATCAATAAGAAAAGCAAATTGGAAAGAACCTGCATACAAATTTGAAAGAGGGGTATTATACAAATACATTAAAAATGTTTCTACAGCTTCCGAAGGTTGTGTAACGGACGAGTTTTAAAATGAAAAATCAAGAAACCAATCATATTTCAGGAGCGGAAGCTGTTATCCGTTGCCTCTTAGCTGAAAAAGTAGATCTAATTTATGGTTATCCAGGGGGTGCTATTATGCCCATCTACGATGAGCTTTATAAATACTCTGATGTTCTTCAGCATATTTTAACTCGGCACGAGCAAGGAGCTACCCATGCTGCTCAAGGATATGCAAGAACTTCGGGTAAGGTTGGAGTAGCAATGGCTACTTCGGGCCCAGGAGCTACAAATTTGGTTACCGGTATTGCAGATGCTCAAATTGATTCTACGCCAATGGTTTGTATTACAGGCCAAGTAGGTTCTCATTTATTGGGTTCAGATGCCTTCCAAGAAACCGATATAATTGGTATTTCTACACCTGTTACAAAGTGGAATTATCAAATAACTAAGGCCAGCGAAATCCCTGAAATATTAGCAAAAGCTTTTTATATTGCTAAATCGGGAAGACCTGGACCGGTTTTGATTGACATTACCAAAGATGCACAATTCGATCTATTCGATTTTTCTTACAAAAAATGTAAAGCTGTTCGAAGCTACACTCCAATTCCGGCTTTAGAGCAAGACCAGGTATCGGCTGCGGCGGCAGTAATCAACAAGGCTGAAAAGCCGATGATCATTTGGGGACAAGGAGTTATTCTGGGTGAAGCTGAAGAGGAGTTCAAAAACTTTGTTGAAGCCACGGGAATTCCAGCCGCATGGACAATTCTGGGGCTATCGGCCTTATCTACAAAACATCCGCTAAATGTTGGTATGGTTGGAATGCATGGAAACTATGGGCCTAATATTCTTACCAATGAATGCGATATTTTGATTGCAGTGGGAATGCGGTTTGACGACCGAGTAACTGGTAATTTAGATACTTATGCCAAACAGGCTACCATTGTTCATCTCGAAATTGATCCTGCAGAAGTAAATAAAAATGTTGAAGCACATTATCCAGTTTTGGGGAATTGCAAAGAAAGTTTACCCTTGTTGACTTCTTTAGTAAATCATAAAGAATACAAGAACTGGAAACAGCTTTTTAAGAATCATATGCAAACAGAATATGAAAGTGTAATCCAAGGAGATATATTGCCAACAAAAGAAGGCTTGACAATGGGAGAAGTAATTGTTGGGATCAATAAACATACAAAAGGAGATGCTGTATTTGTTACTGATGTTGGTCAACATCAAATGATTGCCTGTCGATATGCTGAGTTTGTCCGATCAAAAAGTAATGTAACCTCAGGTGGTTTAGGAACCATGGGATTTGCACTTCCAGCGGCCATTGGAGCCAAAATGGGTGCACCCGATAGAGAAGTAGTCGCAGTTATTGGGGATGGGGGCTACCAAATGACCATTCAAGAATTGGGAACAATTTTTCAAAATAAAACAGCGGTCAAAATTGTGGTTTTGAATAACGACTATTTGGGGATGGTTCGCCAGTGGCAACAACTATTTTTTGATAAGCGTTATGCTTCAACAGAAATGATTAATCCCGATTTCGTTACCATTGCAAAAGGCTACAACATCAAAGCGGAACGAGTAAACAAACGAGAAGATTTAGATGCTGCAATAAGTACGATGATTGCTTCTGATGAACCCTATTTTCTTGAAGTTTGTGTAGAAAAAGAAGCTAATGTGTTTCCAATGATACCTACGGGAGCATCGGTTTCAGACATAAGATTAAAATAAATGAGCGATTTCACAAAATATACCATCTCGATTTATACTGAGAATAATATCGGTTTACTCAACAGAGTATCTGCAATTTTTTTAAAAAGGCACATCAATTTCATAAGTTTATCCACTTCTCAATCAGAAATCCCCGATGTTTTTCGATTCATCATTGTGGTAAAAATGACAGAAGCAGGTGTCAAAAAGATTGTACAGCAAATCGAAAAGCAAATCGATGTAATCAGAGCTTACTATCATACCGATGAAGAAACGATTTTTCAGGAGTCTGCACTTTATAAAGTAAAATCAAGCTCATTGTTTGAAGAACGTCAGATTCAAAATACAATCAAAAACAGTAATGCAAATATCGTTACCGTTTCTCCTGATTTTTTTGTAATCGAAAAAACAGGTTTTCGACATGAAACAGAAGAACTTCGAGAATCACTTGAACCCTTTGGACTTATGCAGTTTGTGCGATCGGGAAGAATTTCCATAACCAAAGAAAAAATGGGGATCTCAGAAATTTTAAATACATTTAAACAACAACATAAAGACTAAAACAACAACAATGGCAAATTATTTTAATCAACTCTCACTCAGAGAACAACTCAATCAACTAGCTCAATGTCGGTTTATGGACGCTTCAGAATTTGAAGACGGTATCGGAGCCTTGGCTGGAAAGAAAATTGTAATCGTAGGATGCGGTGCTCAAGGCCTCAACCAAGGGTTGAATATGCGAGATTCAGGATTGAATATTGCTTATGCACTTCGTCAAGGGGCAATAGATCAAAAAAGAGCATCTTTTAACAATGCGGTAGACAATGATTTTTCTGTTGGAAGTTATGAAGAAATGATTCCAGATGCAGATGTTGTGATTAACCTTACCCCAGATAAGAATCACACACCAGTTGTTCAAGCAGTAATGCCCTTGATGAAAAAGGGAGCAACGCTTTCTTATTCTCACGGTTTTAATATTGTTGAGGAAGGAACTAAGGTACGGGAAGATCTAACTGTAATTATGGTTGCACCAAAGTGTCCAGGATCAGAGGTAAGAGAGGAATATAAAAGAGGTTTTGGAGTTCCAACACTTATTGCAGTTCACCCTGAAAATGATCCACAAGGTCAAGGCTTAGCTCAGGCAAAAGCTTATGCAGTGGCTACTGGAGGTCATCGAGCTGGAGTTTTAGAATCTTCCTTTGTGGCTGAGGTAAAATCCGATTTGATGGGAGAGCAAACCATTCTTTGTGGAGTGTTGCAAACCGGTTCTATTTTATGTTTTGATAAAATGGTAGAACAAGGAATTGATTCATCTTATGCAGCAAAACTAATTCAGTTCGGTTGGGAAACCATTACAGAAGCACTCAAGCACGGTGGAATCACCAACATGATGGATCGTTTATCTAATTCTGCAAAAATCAAAGCATTTGAGCTTTCTGAGGAATTAAAAGAAATCATGGAACCCTTGTTTCACAAGCATATGGATGATATTATGTCGGGACATTTTTCTAAGACAATGATGGAAGATTGGGCGAATGATGATAAAAATTTATTGGGTTGGAGAGCGGCTACTGGTGAAACAGCATTTGAAAAAACCAAGGTAACAGACCAAGAAATTTCAGAACAAGAATTTTTTGATCATGGGGTGTTAATGGTCGCTTTTGTTCGAGCAGGAGTAGAGTTAGCTTTCGATACTATGGTTGCAGCAGGAATTAAAGAAGAATCGGCTTATTATGAATCTTTGCACGAGACTCCTTTGATTGCCAATACAATTGCACGTAAAAAATTATTTGAAATGAATCGTGTAATTTCAGATACGGCAGAATACGGATGTTATTTATTTGACCATGCCTGTAAGCCAATGCTAACAGATTTCATGAAAAAGATAAATACAGATGTAATTGGAACTGCTTATGCAGTAGACCAAAACAATGGTGTAGACAACAAACAACTCATCGACATTAACGAAATCATTCGTTTTCATCCCATCGAAATGATAGGGTATGAACTTCGTGATTCTATGACAGCGATGAAAAAAATCGTCTAAATATTGCAAAAAAAACCTACAATATTAGGAGTTCAAAAAGCGCTACAGTTGATATCAGAAGTAGCGCTTGAGTCTCCTTTGCAATTTAATGAACGCCTCTCAAATTCTTTTTCATCTTTTATTTACCTCAAACGAGAAGATCAACAACAGGTACGTTCTTTTAAGATAAGAGGTGCATTTAATAAAATAAATTCTCTTTCAAAAAGTGAACTTCAAAAGGGAATTGTTTGTGCCAGTGCAGGAAACCATGCACAAGGTTTTGCTTTTTCTTGCAATCAACTTAAAATATCAGGCACCGTTTTTATGCCAATACCTACTCCCAGCCAAAAGGTGGAACAGGTGAAAATGTTTGGGGGACCCCACGTATCAATTGTTTTGGGAGGTGACACCTATGATGATTCACAAAAAGCAGCATTAGAACATTGTAAAAAACAAAATCAAGTTTTTGTCCATCCCTTTGATGACGTTGATGTAATCGAAGGTCAAGGGACCATTGCAATTGAGATGATAAAACAAGCAAGCAAACCCCTAGACTATGTTTTTATTCCCATAGGAGGTGGAGGTTTAATTTCTGGAATGCTTACAGTTTTTAAAATTTTATCTCCCCAAACCAAAATAATAGGAGTAGAACCTCTTGGTGCACCCTCCATGAAAATTTCTCTTCAAAATCAAAAAAACACCAAACTGAAGAAAATCAATAAATTTGTTGATGGCGCCGCTGTTCAAAGGGTAGGGGACTTAAGTTTTGAGATTTGCCAAAATCTTTTAGATGATTGTGTTACAGTGGATGAAGGTAGAATTTGTCAAGAAATTTTAGATTTATACAACAAGGAAGGAATTGTAGCAGAACCTGCTGGAGCATTGTCTATCGCAGGTATAGAACAATATGCTTCAGAAATTAAAGGTAAAGAAGTAGCTGCTATCTTATGTGGAGGAAACAATGATATTACTCGAACTCCTGAAATAGAAGAACGGGCATTGCTTTATGCTCAACTAAAGCATTACTTTATTGTTCGTTTTCCACAACGAGTTGGAGCGCTCAAAGATTTTGTAACGAATGTTTTAGGTCCTGATGATGATATTACTTACTTTGAATTTACTAAGAAGAGTAATCAACATTTTGCTCCAGCTGTGCTCGGAGTTGAATTGAAGAAAGCCACAGATTTTCAATCCCTTCTTGATCGTATGAAAGCACAAGGTTTTTTTAGTGAATATCTTAATGACAAACCCGATTTGTTTAAGTTTTTAAAAAACTAAAGGAATTCCAAACCTAAAAAGTAGGATTAAAATTAAAACTGAAATACAATTGATTATTATTCCTATTCGCGCCATTTCATGAACTTTTATGTACCCACTAGCAAATACAATTGCATTGGGAGGCGTTGCCATGGGAAGCATAAAAGCACAACTACTTGCAATTGTTACAGGAATCAAAAGATAAAGGATCGGGATTTCCAAGCCAATTGCAATCCCTGCAACTACGGGTGCTAGTACTGCGACTAAAGCCACGTTACTCATCAATTCTGTCATAAATAACATTAAAATAATGAGAAGAGATGCTGTTAAGAGCACACTAAAGTTTCCATCAGCTATGTAGTTTGTAATCAAAGAAACAATTCCAGTAGAAGACATTCCTTTTGCTAAAGCTAATCCACCACCAAATAGGATTAAGATTCCCCAAGATAATTTTTGAGTGTCTTCCCATTTTAAGATAAATTCCCCCTTTTTTAAATTTACAGGAATAGCAAAAAGTGCTAATGCTCCGATAATACTTATGGTTGTATCCGATAATTTTAAAAAGGGAAATATCGAATTGATCAGTGTTCTAAAAATCCATAAGAACACAATTATTACAAAAACCCATAATACTTGTTTTTCCCGAGGTGAAATACTCCCTAATTTTTTGAGTTCCTCATCAATGACATTATTGGAGGTTTTAAATTGCAAATCTTTAGTAGGGAAAATCCAATGTACAAGTACTACATATATGATGGCAATCAAAATTAATGCAAATGGTAGTCCTATCATCATCCACTTCACGAAAGAAATTTGAATTTGATATTCGCTTTCTAGAAGACCTATAAGTACAGAGTTTGGAGGAGTTCCTATAACCGTAGCTATCCCTCCAGCATTGGCTGAAAACGCAATTCCTAGCATTACACTTAAAGCAAAATTTTTTTCATTTTTATTTGGGTTTTTATTTTCATTGGTTAATAAATGAATAACTGATAAGGCAATAGGCAACATTACTACAGTACTTGCTGTGTTGCTGATCCACATGCTCATAGAAGCAGTTGCGATCATAAAACCTAAAATTACTTTATTGGGAGTAGTTCCCGTTTTTTTGATAATTGTTAAGGCTATTCTTCTGTGTAAGTTTACTTTTTCCAGCCCTAAGGCTAAAACAAATCCACCAAAAAATAAAAAGACAATTGAACTTCCATAATTGGCACCCACATCATTGACCTCCATTACCCCACTCAATGGAAATAATATTAAAGGAAGTAAAGAAGTTACTGAAATAGAAACAGCTTCCGTAATCCACCAAACGATCATCCAGCTGGCAGAGGCAAGGACAGCACTAGCTTCAAATGATAAATTTACAATGGGTACGCGTATTAACAGTAAAAATAACACTGGACCTAAAAATAGACCTATTGTTTTTGAAACCAATAAATTATTCATGCTTTTATACTTATTATTACAATTTAAAGATAGTAGTGTTTTATTTGTCTAACAAGTTTTAGTTTGAGCTAATTTTATATTGGGAGACCTGCCTACAATATTTTTGTTTCTTATCTTTGATTTTTACTCTGTTACTTAGTTATATTGTAAAATAAAATCCTTAATTTAGTTTAATATTTAAAACAAAAGATTAAACAAAATAATCTTATGACACATCAATCTAAAAGCAGTAAAGTTTCTCCTCCAAAGTTTAATTCGCCTATTCATTGTGATCAATACCTTGTTGATGGTGTATTGCATACCTGGAATGGAAATACCAGTAAAGTATATTCAACAATACATTCTGAGGACAAGGAAGGGTTTTTAAGTCCAACACTTTTAGGCTCTATCCCCGATATGGAAACAGATACTGCATTGGCAGCCCTAGGTGCTGCCGAAAAGGCATTCAATCGAGGCCAAGGAGTTTGGCCAACAATGAAAGTAAAAGACCGATTACGCTGTTTAGTTTCATTTGCAGAAAAAATGAAGCAATCTAGAGAACAGGTTGTAGAATTATTGATGTGGGAGATTGGCAAGAATAAAGCCGATTCTTACAAAGAATTTGATCGTACTGTAGACTATATATACGACACTGTTGAAGCTTATAAAAAACTTGATCGCAAAAGTGCTAAGTTTGATAAACAATCTGGAATTCACGCTCACATAAGAAGAGGGCCTTTAGGAGTTATATTGTGCTTGGGTCCCTATAATTATCCGCTAAACGAAACCTT
This sequence comes from uncultured Flavobacteriaceae bacterium, assembly GCA_943789305.1. Classification (GTDB taxonomy): domain Bacteria; phylum Bacteroidota; class Bacteroidia; order Flavobacteriales; family Flavobacteriaceae; genus Arcticimaribacter. The sequence continues at coordinate 919,537 of CALSTP010000001.1, forward strand.
TTGTTTACTTATTCCTGCAATTATTATGGGTAATACAGCGATTTTTAAACCTGCAAAGCATGGAGTTTTACTCATCACTCCATTACTCAATGCTTTTCAAGAAAGTTTTCCTCCAGGAGTAGTTAATATACTATTTGGACGTGGACGGAAGATTGCTTCACCAATAATGGAAACAGGTAAAGTTGATGTTTTGGCATTAATTGGCCATAGCTCTTCTGCTGTTGCTTTGCAAGACTTGCATCCAAATAAGAATCGCCTTCGATTGGTTCTAGGTTTGGAAGCCAAAAATCCAGGAATTATACTTCCTGATGCTGATTTAGACTCTACTATAAAAGAATGTATTTCTGGAACCCTTTCCTACAATGGACAACGATGTACAGCACTCAAAGTACTCTATGTTCATGAATCCATAGTTGATGAATTCAATAAACAGTTTTCGAAAGCAGTGGATGCTCTGAAATTTGGATTGCCTTGGGAAGAGGATGTTTTTTTGACTCCCTTGCCAGAACCCGGAAAACCAGTATACATTCAAGAATTGATCCAAGATGCTGTTTCTAAGGGCGCCAAAATTATGAACAAGAAAGGAGGAGAGCTGACCGAAAATTACTCTTTTCCAGCAGTTCTATATCCTGTAAACAAAGAAATGAATGTCTATCATGAAGAGCAATTTGGTCCTGTAGTTCCTATCATATCTTACAGTGATATTAACGAACCCTTGGATGCAATGGCTGCCTCAGAATATGGACAACAAGTAAGTCTTTTTGGAAGAGATGTTCGAAAACTTGCTCCACTAATTGATGTATTAGCAAATTTGGTTTGTCGAGTTAATCTCAATAGTGCATGCCAGCGCGGACCAGATGTTTACCCTTTTACAGGACGAAAAAATTCTGCTGTAGGAACGCTTAGTGTTTTTGATGCCTTGCGGTCGTTTTCAATACGTACTTTTGTAGCTGCTAAAGATAATCCATACAATAATGAAATATTGGATGCTTTAATGGATTCCAAAGAATCTAATTTTGTGAATACGGAGTATCTCCTCTAATTCTCACCTTTTTTTAACCAAAATGTATGTTTTGAAATACTAAGGTAAATTTGCATAAGCCCAGTACATCAGAACAAATTGAATGATTAAGCGTAACCATAAAAGCCACAGAGATACCCCCAGTCGATTTGCAGGAAACAACATGTTTACGTGAACCAACAAAAAGACTGCTAGCATTGCAATAATACCCATCAATGAAATTGCTCTGGTACTTGGAAAAAAAATCCCCAAGCCTAAAACTATTTCCGCTACACCGCTCCAAAGAATAAGAGTATTTTGGGCTGGTAAAAATTTTGGCATTAGCGGTCTGTAAAATCCAGTATGGGTAAAGTGTATGATTCCTAGGATAAAATAAATTCCACCCATTAGATAAAGTTGAATGATGTTCATAGATTTTCTTTTTCAGATAAATCAAGGGTTTCCAAATCATATTCCTTCATAAAATTTAAGAGATGGATTAAGCTTTCTTCTGGTCGTTCTTCCATAGGTACATGTCCGGTTTCTTTCATGATAACCAATCGACTGTTGGGAAGTTTAGCTTCAAATTTTGGACCATTTTCTACAGGAATCCAAATATCATTTTCTCCCCAAAGAATTAGAGTTGGCGTGTTTATTTTTTCTAAAAGACCTGTTTGATCTTTGAAAACTATTTTTGATCTTTTGATAAATGCATCTCTACTTCCTTCTCTCAAAATCATATGATGATAGCGGTCTACTAGTTCTGAGGTTATTTTTGAATCATCATAATACACTTGTTCAAGATTTTCTTTAATAAAAGATTTAGGAGTGATGTATCTTAATAGTAGATTGAGAATAGGGATCTCTGCTAGTCTAAACACAAAAGGTTTTCCTTTTTCTGATGGGAACCCTCCGGGATCAATTAGTATCAACTGTTTTACTTGTTTTTGATGATTTGAGGCATAATGCCATGCAATAGAACCTCCCAATGAATTTCCTGCTAAAGCAAACTCTGAAACCCCAATTTTATTGGTAAAGGATTCTAAAAATCGATTGTAGCTTTCTAAATCATAGGAAATATTTTTAGTTGCTCCAGTCAAACCAAAAGCAGGTAAGTCCATCCGAATTACTCGGTAGTTTTCGATTAAATTTTCAGTCCAAACATCCCATGTATGAAGAGAGGCACTCGTTCCGTGGATTAAAATAATTGGAAAGCCTGCTCCTTGATCTTTGTAATGAACCTTTGATCCATTAATTGAAATGAATTGAGAGTGGGAATCTGAGTAAAGTTCTTTTAAGGTTTCAGCATCAATATCTGAGTTTCTAAAAAAAATAAATAGAATAAGGATTAAACCAATAAAAAGTGAACAAAATTTTAAAAAGCTCTTTATGAATTTGTTTTTGTTCATGGCATGAAAATCTTTAATTAAATTCATTTACCAAGTTAAATGAATTTTTAATGAATTTAATTATTATATGATTTCTTTTAATAAAGAAAAGACAAAAACACTTGTAATCAATTAATCGTAATTTTGTTTTTGTAAATTTCGATACAATACTAATTTATTTCGTCCCAATGAAACAGCTCAGTATTTTTGATATTTTTAAAATAGGCATAGGACCTTCAAGTAGTCATACATTAAATCCGTGGAAAGCTGCTTTATCTTTTCGTGATTCTTTGACTAAAATTTCATTTGATCGAATAAAAATTTCTCTTTTTGGTTCACTATCAAAAACAGGGAAAGGCCACAAAACAGATTCAGCAGTTCAATTGGGTTTATCAGGTTTAATTCCAGAGACCACTAACTCAGTTGAAATCAAACGTATTCTTGAGCAAATAAAAATAACTGAGAACCTATTCATTAATCGTTCAAAAATCACTTTTTCCCATCAAAAGACATTGTTTTTTGCAATTCATTGCATAAAGCTCATCCCAATTTAATTAGCTTTAAAGCTATTCATAGAGGATCAATTGTATTAGAAGATACTTTTTGTTCTCTTGGAGGAGGATTTATTCAACGTTTGGGGTATTCTCAAGTTAGGAATGATGAAAAAATCTTACTTCCATTTCCAATTCAATGTGGAGTAGATTTACTGAGTTATTCAAAAAATACAAATCTATCAATTTGGGACATTGTCCTTGAAAACGAAAAATATTTTAGATCTGAAGATGAAATCAATCAGAATATTTCAAGAATATTTGAAGTCATGAAGGAGAGCGCTTATCGAGGATGTATTACTGAGGGGTTTCTTCCGGGATATCTCAATGTAAAAAGAAGAGCTCGTTCCTTGTGTTCAAAATTATTGGAGAAACATCAATACAAATCAATTAATGCTTGGGATGCTGCGCTTCGAAATGAGCCTTTAATTTTTGATACGCTTAATACTTGGATAAGTTGTTTTGCCCTGGCTGTAAATGAGGAAAATGCAGCTATGGGAAGAATCGTAACTTCTACGACCAATGGGGCATCAGGAGTGATACCGGCAGTTTTATTGTATCATCACTATTTCATCAAAAACAGAGGAATTGAAGATGTTAAGAAATTTTTATCGGTAGCGGAAGAAATTGCAATGTAACATCATCTTGGGCTAACTTGTGATCCTATAGGGGGTTTGGTTCAAGTGCCTTGTATTGAAAGAAATTCCATGGGTGCTATCAAGGCAATTATGGCTTATAATTTAGCGCTCAATGGTAATCCAGAGGATGCAATTGTAAATTTTGATCAGGTAGTTAAAACCATCTGGGAAACTGGGGTAGCGATGAATTCTAAATTCAAAGAAACTGCAGAGGGAGTGTTGACAATGAATGTTTCTGTTTCTTTCCCAAACTGTTAAATGTTGGGATAAAATATTTTGACAATTATGTCGGCATGTTTTTCAACTTCTTTTTCATCAAACGGGTCAATTCCAAATTGTTTTTTCATTTGGTAATTAAATAAGAAAATAGAGTTTGCTGCGCTAAAAAAGATTGTGGTTAAATTGGGTATGGGGAAATCTTCAGAAAGCCCTTTTTCAACCAACATTCCATGGAGTTGACTGGTTTTTAAAGTTAGTGGTTTGAGAACATTCTCAATTAACCAATCACTACGGGGAGATTCATGTGTCATTTCATGAATAATAACCAAATAGAGTTCTGGAAACTTAGAGTTATAATAAATAAACTGCCTAGCTAATGTTTTTGCAGTATCTTTCAATGACAGGTGTTTTAAAAGTTTGAAAGTAGCTACAGACTCTTTCATATAGGCATCAAAAGCTCTACTAACTGCTTTTTTCCAAAGATCTTCTTTGTTCCCAAAATGGTAGTGAAGAAGAGAATCATTTACCTCACAAAGTAAAGATACCTTATTAATACTTGTACCTTCAAAGCCGAATTTTGAAAACTCTTTTAGGGCAATGTTTAAAATTTTATTTAAATCAATACCCGACTTTTCATTAGGTCTTCCTCTTTTTCGTTTGTTTGTAGTATTTCTCTTTTTGTTTTCTTCCATTTAACCCCAAATTAACTAATATTTAATCAATTTTAAAAATAGTTTACACTCATTTTAATATCAATTAAGAATACAACCAATTAATTTATATATTTGTGATAATTAAAATTTAAGTTGAATGTCTTACACCACTCTCAAAGTTGAACGAAAAGATAACTACGCCATTGTCCAGTTAGATGGGGGTAAGGTAAATCAAATCAACACTGCTATGGTTCGTGATTTGAAAAATGTTTTTCTTGAATTGGATCAAGACGATTCAATATTGGGTCTTATTTTATCTGGAAGACCCCATGGTTTCAGTGCCGGTTTAGATATCGCAAGCCTTGCTTCAGGTGGTGCCCAATACGTCAAAGATTTTTGGAAATTTTATCACGAAGCCCTTCAAGCGATGATCCGTTTTTCAAAACCTTTTGTTTGTGCAATAACAGGCTATGCCCCAGCTGGGGGTACCATTTTAGCACTCTGTGCAGATTACAGAATAATGGGACAAGGTGCAAAACACGTTGTGGGGATGCATGAATTCAAACTATCAATGTCGCTACCAGAAGTTTTTTCAGATATTTATGCTTATCATTTGGGTGAAAAACGAGCTTGGGAAGCAGTACAATTAAAACAATTATTTAATAGTGATGAGGCTTTGGAAGTAGGTTTGGTAAACGAATCAGTCCTAGTTGAAGAAGTTCTTGAACGTTCCGAAAATTATTTAAAAAGCTTGATCAAAATTTATCCACCCGTTTTTAGAGAAACAAAACGTTTTATGCGCAAAAACTTACTTAAATTAGTTGACGGTGATTTTTCCCAAAAGATAGCTGATTTGGCTGATAATTTTTCAGACCCACATATTCAGACTGTCATGAAAGAGTTTATGAATAATATTAAAAAATAAAACCAAGAGAGATGGAAGCTTACATTTATGATGCCGTTCGTTCGGTACGCGGTAAAGGAAATAAAAAAGGTGCTTTGTACGGGGTAACACCAACAGAATTATCCAAACAAGTTTTAATAGCGTTGAAAGTGAGAAATGCATTGGATACCCAAAAAGTAGAAGATGTGATCTTCGGTTGCGTTGCACAGGTAAAAGATCAAGGAGTAAATATCGCAAAATCTGCTGCACAGGAATCAAATTATGGAGACCACCTTTGTGGCGTTACCTTAAATAGATTTTGTGGATCAGGATTAGAGGCAATGAATCAAGCGGCAGCTTATGTGAAGTCTGGATTCAGTTCTTTAATGGTTGCTGGGGGAGTAGAAAGCATGTCTCGAGTTCCAATGGGATCTGATGGTGGAGGTTTTTTAATGGACCCCTTACAAGCTATTCCAAGGAATTTAGTCCCTCAAGGAATTTCTGCTGATCTAATTGCAACCAAATATGGTTTTTCTAGAAACGATGCGGATTTGTACGCTGTTGAATCTCAAAGAAGAGCTTCGGAAGCTGAGGCTGATAATAGATTCAAGTCCCGTATTTCAATCAAAGACATCAACGGAATAAATGTATTAAGTACGGATCAAAACATACGACCTTCAACAACATTAGAGGGAATAAGTAGTCTTCAACCTTCTTTTGCCATGATGGGTAGTATGGGAGGTTTTGATGCTGTTGCAATAGACAAATATCCCGAAGTTGAGGAAATCAATCACATTCATCATGCTGGTAACTCATCAGCAATAGTTGATGGTGCAGGAGCTACTTTAATCGGAAACAAAGAAGTTGGAGCTTTAATGGGAATGAAACCTCGATTTAAAATTCGAGCAGCTGCAGTCCAAGGTACAGACCCAACAATAATGCTTACAGGCCCGGTGCCATCGAGTGTTAAAGCTTTGAAGCAAGCAGGGATGAACATTAATGATATTGATTTGTTTGAAGTTAATGAAGCGTTTTCTGCAATCCCAATGTACTTTATGGATAAATTAGGGGTTGATCATTCCATAGTAAATGTAAATGGAGGTGCAATAGCAATGGGACACCCACTTGGTGCTACCGGTTGTATGATTGCAGGAACATTGATGGATGAGTTAGAAAGAAGAGATTTGAACACTGGATTGGTTACCCTCTGTATTGGAGGAGGTATGGGAATTGCAACAATCATTGAACGTGTTTAACTAATAATTAAGAAAAAAGAATATTTCAAATGGAAAATATTAAAAACGACCTTTTTGAATTTGAAGTTGGAGAAGATGGCATCGGAGTTCTTTCGATTAATCAAATCAATAATCCAACCAATCTTTTCAGCACAGAATTTGTTACCGCATACCTCACACTTGCACAAGAAGCAGTTGCTGATAAAGATGTCAAAGGAGTAATAATTACTTCATCAAGAAGCATGTTTATGCCAGGAGCTGATCTTCGTGAATTGAAAAACATGGGCTCTAATCCTAAAGAACAATTTGAAAGCACCATGGAAATGCATCACGCATTCAGAGCGTTAGAAACCTCTGGGAAGCCTTTTGTTGCAGCAATTAATGGAACTGCTATGGGTGGAGGTTTAGAACTTTGTTTAGCTTGTCACCATCGTATTGTTTTGAATGACGTTAAAATTAAATTAGGTTTTCCAGAAGCTAAAGTTGGTTTACTTCCGGCAGGAGGTGGAAATTCTAAGGTACCCTATTTAATGGGTATACAAAATGCTTTGATGTATTTGCTACAAGGAAAAGAAGTACGTCCAGCCCAAGCCTTAAAGGATGGACTAATTGATGAATTGGCAGAAAATAAAGAGGAATTGATCCAGAAAGCTAAAGATTGGATAAATTCTAATCCAAACCCAGCACAACCCTGGGACAATAAAAAACATCGAGTGCCAGGGGGTAATGTCTGGTCACCTAATGGAGTGCAGACTTTGGTAGGTGCAGCAGGAAACTTAGGTAAGTTAGCACATGGTAACTATCCTGCTCAAAATTATATTTTAAAAGTAATTCACGATGGACTGCCTTTGAATATAGACCGTGCCTTAGAAATAGAAGCACGTTATTTCACGAAGTTATTGGCTTCTAAAGAAGCTAAAAACATGATTCGTACAGGTTTTACAGAGTTACAAAAAGCCAAAAAAGGAATTGCTCGTCCAAAATCAGAACCTCAATATGAAACAAAGAAACTGGGAATCCTTGGAGCAGGAATGATGGGTGCAGGGATTGCTTATGTTTCTGCTAAAGCAGGAATGGATGTTGTTCTAAAAGATGTTTCACAAGAAGGGGCAGACAAAGGAAAAGCTTATTCCAAAGCCATTTTAGATAAAGCTATATCAAAAAAGCGTTCTACCCCTGAAAAAGCAGAGGCTTTATTGTCTAGAATTTTGCCGACTTCAGATCCAACTTCAATGAAAGATTGCGATTTGGTAATTGAAGCTGTTTTTGAAGACCCAAAATTAAAAGCAATTGTAACTGCCGAAACCGAAGCTGTTTTGGGTGCTGATAAAGTATATGCTTCAAATACTTCTACAATTCCTATTACTGAATTAGCAAAAGCCTCTGAACGTCCTGATAACTTTATTGGTATTCATTTCTTTTCTCCAGTTGAAAAAATGCCATTGGTTGAAATTATCATAGGGAAAAAAACAGAAGCTCGAGCAATTTCTGCAGCTGTTGATTATACTGTAGCCATAGGTAAAATACCTATTGTTGTGAATGATAGTCGTGGATTTTATACTTCACGTTGTTTTGGAACTTTTGTTTCTGAAGGATCTTTTATGGTTGAAGAAGGAGTTCCTGCGGCAATGGTAGAAAATGTTGCTAAAGCCGAAGGAATGGCAGTAGGTCCACTAGCTGTTATTGATGAAGTAACTCTTACTTTAGGGTTACATGTTTATGAAAGTGATCCCACCCCAAACAAACCTGCATTTCAAGAGCGTTCATACAAAATGCAAAAAGATTTGGTTGACAACCATGATCGAAAAGGTAAAAAGTGGGGGGCAGGATTTTATGACTACCCCAACGGAATGCCAAAGAAACTTTGGCCCGGTCTTGCAGAAAAATATGGCTCTAATTTAGATTATTTAGACAAAGAAACCGTTGGAAAACGAATCATGCATCGTCAGGCTATTGAAGCATTTAGATGTCTAGAGGAAGGTGTTTTAAATAGTGTAGTTGATGGAGACTTGGGTTCTGTACTCGGTTGGGGATTCCCTATCTTTACGGGAGGAGCATTGTCTTACATTGATTTCGTAGGAATGCAAAAGTTTGTTGCTGAATGCGATGATTTTGCAAATCGATTTGGAGAACGTTTTTCCGTTCCAAGTGGATTGAGAGCCTTATCTGAAGCTGGAAAATCAATTCATGACTACAAAAATTAGTTAGATTCTATGGATACCATTCAAGAAGTTATTGCCCTGTTGACGCTTGAAAAAATTGATGATAATACATTTGTAGGCGGAAATTATGAAACTCCATGGGGGAGAGTTTTTGGAGGACAAGTTTTAGGACAATCTCTTCATGCTGCTTATCAAACTGTGCCTAAAGATCGTTTTGCTCATTCCATGCATGCTTATTTTATTCTGGGAGGTCAATTAGGTATTCCAATTCAATACGAAGTTGATTCTATTCGTGACGGCAAAAGTTTTACTACTCGTAGAGTTGTAGCCAAACAGAATGGAGTACCAATTTTTAATATGTCGGCTTCATTTCACAAAAATGAAAAAGGAGTAGATCATCAAATCCCCATGCCAAATTTGATTAAGCCAGAAAGCCTTAACACCTCAAGAGATGAAATTAAAGTATTAGAAAAATTTGCACCAAAAATTTACAATCGTTTAAAAAGCGTACTTCCCAAGGTATTTGACATTCGATCTGTAGAAAGTTTTTTAACCAAGTATTCTAAAAATGGATCCCCGTTTGATAACCTTTGGTTTAAGACTTCAGAGGTTTTAGATCAGAAAAATACAGCAATTCATCATCAAATTTTTGCTTATGCATCTGATTATAATTTATTGAGCACTGCAACTTTTCCACATCGGGAAGAATTGAATAATAAAAATATATTTTACACCAGTTTAGATCATGCCTTGTGGTTTCATCGTGATTTTCGAATTGATGAATGGTTACTTTATGCTATGGATAGCCCAAGTGCATCTAACTCTCTTGGTTTTGCTAGAGGAAGTATATTCAATAAAAAAGGAGAATTAATAGCTTCGGTAGCCCAAGAAGGATTAATAAGAGAACAAATAAAATAAGCCCACTAAAAAATATATTTAAATGATATTTAAATTAGAAGAGGAACACATCAGCGTAAAAGAAGCAGCTCGTGAATTTGCAAACACCAGATTAAAAGAAGGGGTTATTGATAGAGACAGTTCTATGGAATACCCAACTGAACTTGTCAAGGAAATGGGGAATTTGGGTTTTCTGAGCATGATGGTAAATCCTAAATATGGAGGAAGTGGAATGGACACCTTGTCTTATGTTATTGCAATGGAAGAAATTTCGAAGATTGACAACAGTTGTTCAGTAATCATGTCTGTTAATAATTCACTTGTTTTATGGGGTCTTGAAAAATATGGTACTGAGGAACAAAGGCAAAGATATATTCCAAGCCTTACCTCAGGTAAAGAAGTCGGTTGTTTTTGTCTTTCAGAACCAGAAGCGGGAAGCGATGCTACTTCTCAAAGGACAACTGCTATTGATAAAGGTGATCATTATGTTTTGAACGGTGTGAAAAATTGGATTACAAGCGGTGGAAAGGCAGCAATTCAGTTGGTTATTGCCCATACGGATAAAGATAAAGGACATCGAGGAATCAATGCTTTTATTGTAGAACGTGATTGGGAAGGTGTTAATATCAGTCCAAAAGAGGATAAGATGGGGATTCGATCTTCAGATACGCATTCGATCAATTATTCGGACGTAAAAGTACCTAAAGAAAACCGTATTGGTGAAGAAGGTTTTGGATTTAAATTTGCGATGCAAACCCTTGAGGGTGGGCGTATAGGGATTGCTGCTCAAGCATTAGGAATTGCTGCGGGAGCTTATGAATTGTCCGTACAATATGCACATCAACGAGAAACTTTTGGGAAACCGATAGGGAAACATCAAGCAATAGCATTTAAACTTGCCGATATGGCTATGGAAATTGAAGCTGCCCGAATGTTGGTCTATCGAGCTGCTTACCTCAAAGATTCCGGTCAAGATTTTGGTTATGCGAGTGCAATGGCAAAATTAAAAGCCTCTGATATTGCAATGAAATATACCGTCGAAGCTGTTCAGATTCATGGTGGTAATGGATATGTAAAAGAATACCATGTTGAACGACTCATGCGAGATGCAAAAATCACTCAAATCTATGAGGGTACTTCCGAAATTCAACGCATCATCATTTCTAGGAATGTATTGAACGGTGCTTTGGAGTTGCCTTATTAAAAACCATATTTTTTACATTTTAACAATCAATCCGATGTCAGCTGGAAGACATCCACTACAAACATCTGGATATAGGGTTTTAAGTTCCTCTAGACCATCTAAATCTTTGTAGTTCAACCACTTTTTGGTTTTAGCAGTAGCATCCAGTAAAAATCGTGAAGTTTTGTTGTCAAATTCACTTGCTCCCCAATCTTTAATTCGTCTTTCGATGTGACTTGGTGCAAAGAAAAATTTTGAACGTTCCCTGATAATTCCCTCATTTGGATTGGATTCTTCCCAATGCGTTAAACCTACTTTAAGGGTAAATTTCATTCGATTTCCCAATGCTTTATGCAAATCAACTAAAACTCCATTATTCCCAGACATATCTACGATTACAGTTGGCATATTGTTATCTATACTATTGAGTTGATCATATGCTAGGGATGTGTCATAAAAATTCAATTGTTTTACCGCTTTTAAATTTCGACTAGAGGTTATTCCTAACGTTTTGGGTGAAGATTCATCTTGATTTAGTGCATATGCTAATCCAATGCTTGTTTTACTTGATGCACTTAGAATTATAATTTGTTTTGCGCCATACCAACTGTTTTCTTTGAGTGAGTCCCAAAGGCTAAAAGAGGTGATGTAGAGTGGGTAAAACAGAGCGCGATCTCGATCAAAGCTTCTGTTATAATTAGGTTCTGAAAGTACTCGTTTGTATAAATTATAAGTGGGTGGTAATGTGGATCGGTGCTCAGAACCATCTATGAATTTTTTTTTGGTAATGCGGTCTGCTTTCATCTTCAGATGAGTGGCAGGAGGGAAGTAACCAAAAATTCGATCTCCAACTGGGACTTCTTCTGTTTTTGAATCAACTACATCTGCAAATCCCCAAACTGGGATAACTCCCCATTCTTCAATGTTTTCATTAACGGCGGGGAAAAACTCCCAATAGCGAATAATATCACCAGAAACTGCGTAGGTAATGTTGTTTGATGTAAAAGAAAATAAATCCACTTGAACTAAAATTTCACCCTCTAAAAGGGTCAGATTTTCATCTGGAATTGTTTGAATGTTATTTTTCGTAAAATTTGATTTTATAACTTGAAATTGATTTTTCCCTGGAATTTTCATAGACTATTTTTCTTAAAAACTAGTCTCCAAGATAATCAAATAATAAGAATGATTATGTGGTTTAAATAACATTTCCTTAATCAGTATTCTATCTTTATTTCTTCAGTCATATGATGACTTGTCTAAACTTTGATTGAAGAGAATTGAGAAGGGTAATTGTATAATATTAAAGGCTTTATTTTATTGATTATTGAATCCAAAAGTTTCCTATAGAATAAGTCACTGCTTTCCCACTGATAAGAACGTTTTTATCATTGTTTTGACAGAACAAAGTTCCACTTCGAGAAGAAATTTGTTTTGCAATCAGTTTTTCTCTTTTCAATCGTTTGGACCAAAAAGGAATAAGAGAGCAATGTGCAGAGCCCGTTACCATGTCCTCTAAAATTGATGCTTGGGGGGTGAAAAATCGCGATACAAAATCACAGTCCTCTCCTTTTGCAGTTGTGATTACTCCTCCGGGATCCAAATTTATCTGATCAAAAACAGTCCTGTTGATTTCAATATTTTTAATTTCTTCCTCAGTATCATAAACCAATACATAATCTCTTGATTTTAGAACTTCTTTGGGCTGAATGTTTAATGCCTTGCTTATGGATTCCGGTAATTCAGATTTTATGGGCACTCGAGATGGAAAATTTAAAGTGTACAAGTCATTCTCTACCTGAACAGTCAGATTTCCACTTAAAGTTTTAAAAATAATTTTATCTTTTCGTAAATTAAGTATTGTTTTTAGGCAATGTGCAGTAGCAAGGGTAGCATGTCCGCATAAATCCATTTCAATTTCTGGAGTAAACCAACGGAGTTCAATAAAATCTTTTTGATCAATAAAAAAAGCAGTTTCAGCCACTGCATTTTCTTTTGCTATTTTTAATAGGGTTTTATCTGACAGCCATTTTTCTAATGGGACAACACAAGCTGGATTTCCTTTAAAAATAGTATCCGTGAAAGCATCAATTTGATAAATGTTGAGTTTCATATACTTTTTTTAAAATTAAAGTCTGTCTGGCCAGATGTTGGGTAATTCTCCACTAAAGCCCATTTCGGGTAATGAATTGATTTGATTCATTTCGGATTTTGATAATTCAAAATTAAATATTTCCATATTCTCTAACATTCGATTTTGATTTGTAGACTTTGGAATGACTACCACTTCGTGTTGTATAATCCAGCGTAAACAAATTTGAGAAACAGACTTATGGTATTTTTTAGAAATTTTAATTAAGGTTTCGTTTCCAAATACTTTTCCTCGAGCCAATGGTGACCATGACTCTACAGTAACATTGTGTTGTTTACAGAAATCAACTACCTCAGGTTGCCAGTATCCAGGATGAAACTCAATTTGATTGATGGCAGGAATTACTTTTGCTGTTTTGAACAGGGATTCTAAATGTTCTTGAAAAAAATTACTTACTCCGATGGATCTGATTTTTCCATCTGCTTGTAATTCTTCCATTGCCCTCCAAGTATCCGCATTTGTTTTTTGCCAGTTATCATAATTTTTTGCATTTGCAGGCCAATGGATTAAATATAAATCCAAGTATTCTAATTCAAGTCGATCTAAAGTTTTCTCAAACTCTATTTTTGTAGATTGATACCCTAGATTTTCTCTCCAAACTTTACTTGTAACAAATAGTTCTTTTCGGTCTATTTCACTTTCTATAATGCCTTTTCCAACAGCAACTTCATTGTTGTAAATAGAGGCTGTATCAATTAGTCGATAGCCTTTTGAAATAGCATATTTCAAAGCTTCAATACCTTCTTGTTCTGTAGCTTTATAAGTACCAAAGCCCAATTGTGGAATTCGATTACCGTCATTTAATAATAGATCTTTCATGTTTACTAAGATATGACATGTAAAGACATTATTAAAATTCTGTTTCTAACAGGTTCTGGAGCTTATTTTAATATTGCAGCAACTAGGTAATCACCAACTTCAGAGGTTTTATATGCCTTTCCACCATCTGCAAGATCTTCAGTTACAAAACCTTCGGCAAGTGCTTGATCTACAACCTTGCGAATAAGCGCTCCCTCTTCTTGAAGGTTAAAACTCATTTCGAACATCATTGCAGCAGAGAGTATTGTGGCCAAGGGGTTAGCGATGTCTAATCCAGTTGCCTGCGGAAAAGACCCGTGTATTGGTTCATACAAAGCATTTTCTGATCCAACAGAAGCTGAGGGCATCAATCCCATAGACCCTGATATTACTGAAGCTTCATCTGTTAAAATATCTCCAAAAAGATTTTCGGTAATCAAGACGTCATAACTGTTTGGCCATTGAACAAGGCGCATGGCTACAGCGTCAACAAATTCGTAAGAAACTTCAACTTCAGGATAGTCTTTTTCCATTGCTTGAACAGTTTCTCTCCATAGGCGCGAACTTTCCAGTACATTAGCTTTGTCAACGCAGCACAGTTTTTTTGATCGAGTCATTGCCAATTCAAAACCTTTCTTTGCAATTCGGGTAATTTCTGATCGGGTATAGGTGCAGGTGTCAAAGGCGGTATTACCATCATCTTTTCGTCCTCGTTCTCCAAAGTAAATCCCTCCAGTGAGTTCTCTTAAAAAAACCAAGTCAGTTCCTTCAATACGTTCTTGCTTAAGAGGTGATTTATCGAGTAATGAGGGGAATGTGAAGGTCGGACGAACGTTTGCAAAAAGGCCTAATTTTTGGCGCATCTTCAATAAACCTTGCTCTGGACGAACTGTTGCAGAGGGATCATTGTCAAATCTAGGGTGACCGATAGCTCCAAAAAGTATAGCATCTGCATCCAAGCAAATTTGGTGGGTTTCATCGGGATAGGGCTCACCTACTGCATCAATTGCAGCTGCTCCAGTTAAAGCAGGAGTCCAGTTGATTTGATGCTCAAATTTTTGAGCGATGGCATTAGATACTTTTACTGCCTGATCGATGACTTCGGGTCCAATTCCATCACCGGCTAAAAGAGCTATGTTTAATTTCATTTTTTGTAATCTATGATTTATGGTTGTGTTTCTATTATGTTGAGCATTTTTTCGGTTGCCTTTATTGCTGAAACGGTTTGATCTGAATCCAAACCTCTAGTTATAAAGTTTTTATTAATTTGTTGCCAGGTAATGGTTGTCTCACAAAGTGCATCTGATGTACTACCGGGGGGGATATGAACTGCATAATCAATTAATTTTGGCAGTTCAATTTTTTTGATTTTATAAATTTTACGAATAGCATTGATGAATGCGTCGTATTGACCGTCACCGCTTGCCTGTTCTTCGTAAATTATTTTGTCAATTTCCACAGCAACAGTAGTTGAGGGTTTTAATCCTTTTGAATGTGTAAGTACATAGGATTTTACTATTACCTTTTTGGTGTTACCTCCACTGTTCATTACATCCGATATGATGTAGGGTAAATCTTCTGCGGTTACTTTTTCCTTTCGATCTCCTAATTCAATTATACGCTTGGTTACTTTTTTTAGAGCGTCATCGTCCAAACTCAATCCTAATTCTTGAAGGTTTTTCTGAATGTTTGCTTTTCCAGATGTTTTTCCTAGGGCGTATTTTCGTTTACGACCAAAACGCTCGGGGAGCAAATCGTTGAAATATAAGTTTTTTTTGCTGTCACCATCTGCGTGAATTCCTGCTGTTTGTGTAAATACATTGGCTCCAACAACGGGTTTGTTGACAGGTATTCTAAAACCTGAAAAAGTTGACACCAGTTGGCTTACTTTATTCAATGAATTTTCATTAATATTGACCTCAATTCCGGGAAGAAAATCATTTACAACTGCAACCAAACTTGCCAAGGGAGTGTTTCCGGCACGTTCTCCCATTCCGTTTACGGTAAGATGCAATCCATGAATCCCAGCTTTAATCGCTTCCATAGCATTTGCAACACTTAGATCGTAGTCGTTATGACCATGAAAATCAAAGTGTAACTGCGGATAACGTTCTACAATTTCTGATAAAAAAGTATAGGTTTCGATAGGAGAGAGTACACCTAATGTATCGGGGAGTAAAACTCTTTTTATGGGTTGAGTGGATAAAAAATCAAGGAAAGAATACACATAATCTTTAGAATCACGCATACCGTTGCTCCAATCTTCTAGATAAACATTGGTTTCAATATTATTGGATTGGGCTAAAGCAATTGTTTCTGCAATACCTTTAAAATGTTTTTTGGGCGTTTGTTTTAGTTGATGGGTAAGGTGATTGAGCGAGCCTTTGGTTAAAAGATTTTGTACACGAGCTCCAGCATCTACCATCCATCGGATTGATACCCCTTTATCAACAAAGGTCAGGATTTCAATACGATTAATTAGATTTTCTGATTTTGCCCAAGAAGTGATTTCTTTAACCGCTTTAAATTCTCCTTCGGAAACACGAGCCGAGCCAATTTCTATACGGTCTACCTGTAACTCACCCAATAAAAGTTTGGCAAGGGTAAGTTTTTCTGATGACGAAAAAGATACTCCAGAAGTTTGTTCACCATCCCGAAGGGTAGTGTCCATAATTTCAATTGTTCTTGGTTTCATAAACCTTAGAATAGAATTTAATTACAGGGGCGTATTCTTTGCAAACTCCCCAATTTGATCTTTGATGTTCATTAAATAATCAATGTCATCAAAACCATTGAGCATATTTTCTTTCTTGTAGGAATTAATTTCAAAATTTTCAAATGCTCCAGTGGAATCAATCGTTATGGTTTGTTTTGGCAAGTCAATGATTAATTGAGTGTCGGAGTCACTTTCGATTACATCAAATATTTTTTGGAGGAACTCGGCGGATGTTTGTACCGGAAGTACTCCAATGTTTAGGCAATTGTTTCTGAAAATATCTGCAAAGAAGCTGGATACTACACAGCGGAAGCCATAATCATAAACTGCCCAAGCTGCATGCTCTCTTGAAGAACCTGAACCAAAGTTTTTACCTCCAACTAAAATTTTTCCACTGAAACGATTGTCGTTTAGTGGAAAATCACTTTTTAAACTATTATCCTGATTGTACCTCCAGTCTCTAAAAAGATTATCTCCAAAACCAACGCGTTCAGTAGCTTTTAAAAATCGTGCAGGTATTATTTGATCGGTGTCTATGTTTTCAATCGGCAAGGGGACCGCTGAACTTTTTAAGATATTAAATTTATCGTATGCCATTGTGGTTATTTATGTTAAACTAAACTTCTTGGATCGGTTACAACTCCCATTACAGCTGCAGCTGCAGCTACTGTAGGACTAGCCAATAGGGTTCTTGATCCAGGCCCTTGACGCCCTTCAAAGTTTCTATTTGAGGTACTTACTGCGTATTTTCCGGCAGGTATTTTATCATCATTCATTGCAAGGCAAGCAGAGCAACCGGGCTCCCGCAACTCAAAACCTGCAGCTTGTAAAGTGTCCAGTAAACCTTCTTCTTTGATTGCATTCAATACTTTGTGTGATCCTGGAACCAACCAAGCCGTAACGTGATCTGCTTTCTTTTTTCCTTCTACAATTTCAGTAAAAGCTCTAAAGTCTTCGATACGTCCATTGGTACAACTTCCAAGAAATACAAAATCAATTTTTTTACCAATCATTGAATCTCCTTCTTTGTAACCCATGTAGTCTAAAGATTTTTTGTAGGTTGCAACACCTCCATCAAGGCTCTCAGCAGTTGGAATACCTCCAGAAATTCTCATTCCCATACCCGGATTAGTTCCATAGGTAATCATGGGTTCGATTGCACTTCCGTCGAAAGTGTATTCTTTGTCAAAAGTTGCATCCTCATCTGTACTAAGGGTTGACCAGTAATTCATTGCCTTATCCCAAGCTGCTCCTTTAGGAGTAAATTCTCGATCTTTAATGTATTCAAAAGTTTTTTCATCGGGAGCAATAATTCCTCCACGTGCACCCATTTCAATACTCAAATTACAAACAGTCATTCGCCCTTCCATACTAAGGGATTGAAAAACTTCTCCAGCATATTCTACAAAATAACCGGTTGCTCCAGAGGTTGAAAGTTGTGAGATTATAAACAATGCCACGTCTTTCGGAGTTACCCCTTTGCTTAGGGAACCGTTTACATTGATTCGCATAGTTTTGGGCTTGGGTTGCATAATGCATTGGGTTGACAATACCATTTCAACTTCCGAAGTTCCAATTCCAAATGCTATGGCTCCAAAAGCTCCGTGAGTAGAGGTGTGCGAATCTCCACATACTATTGTGGCTCCGGGTTGTGTAATTCCATATTCAGGTCCCACGACATGAACAATACCATTTTTTTCATGGCCCAATCCCCAATATGAAATCCCATGTGCTTTTGCATTTTCCTCAAGAGCTTTGAGTTGGTTTGCAGACAAGGGATCAGCTACAGGTAAATGTTGGTTTATTGTTGGTGTATTGTGATCTGCAGTAGCAAATGTACGCTTAGGACTCATCACTTTTACACCTCTATTTTTTAACCCTAAAAAAGCTACAGGACTTGTAACCTCATGTACTAAATGGCGATCGATGAACAGGACGTCAGGCCCATCTTCAATTTGCTGCACTACGTGCGAATCCCATACTTTGTCGAATAATGTTTTACTCATATGTTTTTTATATAATTTTAAATCAAGCCGATATTACTTGCTTTAATGATCGTTGGAATATCTTTATCGGTGATTTCTTTTTGTGTATCTGCTAATTTTAAAAACTCTTGATACACTTTATCTAACTGAAGTTTTTCTAACTCATAACCTATGTTTTTAGCACGATAGGCCAATGCTGCTCGACCGCTTCTAGCTGTGAGTATTATTGCAGATTCTGTAACACCTACGTCATGAGGGTTGATGATTTCGTAGGTTTCTCTGTTTTTTATTACTCCGTCTTGATGAATTCCAGAACTGTGAGCAAAGGCATTGGTGCCTACAATTGCTTTGTTGGGTTGAACAATCATGCCCATTAGATCAGAAACCATTTGACTGGTTGAGTACAAAAGTTTTGAATCAATTTTTGTGTCCAATTTCAAATAGGGGTGCTGACGTAAAATCATAACTACTTCCTCGAGAGAGGTATTACCTGCACGTTCTCCAATTCCGTTAATGGTACATTCGATTTGACGTGCTCCATTGTTTATTCCTGCAATTGAATTGGCAGTAGCTAATCCGAGATCGTTGTGGCAATGACAAGACAGTACTGCTTTGTCAATGCCAGTAACATTTTCTTTTAAATATTTAATCTTCGCCCCGTATTCTTCTGGTAAACAGTAACCTGTTGTGTCTGGGATATTGAGTACCGTTGCTCCTGCTTTGATGACTGCTTCACATACACGAGCTAAAAATTCATTATCCGTTCTTCCCGCATCTTCAGCATAAAACTCTACATCTTTTACGAATGATTTTGCGTAGGAAACAGCAGCAATAGCTCGTTCGATGATAGCATCTTTGTTGGAATTGAATTTGTACTTTATATGAAATTCAGAAGTACCAATACCCGTATGAATTCGGGGTCTTTTGGCATCTTTAAGAGCATCTGCTGCAACTTTGATGTCGTTCTCAACGGCACGAGTTAATCCGCAAACCGTAGCATTTTTAACAAGCTTAGAAATCTCAACTACTGAATTGAAGTCTCCGGGGCTGGAAACTGGAAACCCAGCTTCGAGAATGTCTACCCCAAGAACATCTAACCTTTCGGCAATAATTAGTTTACTTTTGGTGTCTAATTTACACCCAGGTACTTGTTCTCCATCACGAAGCGTAGTATCAAAAATTTGGACGTGCTCTTGGGCCATATATACTCTATTTAATTATAGCAATACGAATTTAGTATTTATATGCATAAACTTTTAATTTTTTAATTACTTTTATTACGAAACCAGAGACTGTATGATTACGAATAAAGCGCTTTATATTAATAATTTATATTAAAATTTGCTACAATGACAAGCGATCAAAAAGAAAACCTCTTTGTTTTGATAAAATCTTTGTCAAAATCAGAAAAAAGACAGTTTAAGCTCTATGTAGGAAGAATGGGTTCTAATTTAGATTCAAAATTTCTGAGTTTATTCAATCTTTTGGATAAATTGAATGTTTATGATGAGAAAATTATTCTCAAAAAAGGTTTTGTGACTAAACAGCAACTGTCTAACTTAAAAGCACATTTGTATCGTCAAATTTTGATTAGCTTACGTCTTAACCCTTCTCAACAAAACAAACGAATGCAAATCCGAGAACAATTGGATTTTGCAACAGTACTTTACCAAAAAGGATTGTACAACCAAAGCCTAAAGATTTTAGATCGAGCAAAAACCATTGCTGTAAAGTTTGAAGAAAAATACGCTGCCTTTGAAATTGTTGAGTTAGAAAAAGTTATTGAATCTCAGTACATTACTAGAAGTATGAGTAACCGTACCGAAGTACTCGTTCAAGATGCAACCTATTTCAGTACTCAAAATCATATTTCGAGCCAGTTATCGAATTTGTCTTTAGAATTATATGAGCGTCTTATCAAAGCAGGATATGCTAAAAGTGATGATGAATTTCGATCGGTAACGAAGTTTTTTTTGGAACGACTTCCCAAGTTTTCTTTCGAGGACCTTGGCTTTAGAGAAAAACTATGGTTTTTTAAGGCTCATGTTTGGTATAGTTTACTTACACAGGATTTTTTGTCTAGTTATCGTTATTCTACAAAATGGGTTGGTTTGTTTGATGAGCAACCCGATATGATAAATTCGCACCCAGTTTTTTATTTACAAGGGAACAACTACTTAATGGAATCTATTGCCCTTTTAAAGTATCCTGTGAAGTTTCGGGAGATTTTAAAAAAAATGACAGATACTGTAAATTCTGAAGTTTTTCCAGAAAATGATAATTTGAGTGCTTTGGTATTTTTATACGATTACAACAACCGTTTCAATTTATATTTCCTCGAAGGAAACTTCAAAGAAGGTCAGGAAATCATTGAGCCCTTGCTATCAAAAGTTCAAGAGTTTAAGGGTCAAATTGATGAGCATCATGTAATGATGTTTTATTATAAAATTGCCTGCTTGTATTTTGGTTCTAATGATTTTGAAAAATCAATTATTTATTTGAATAAAATTGTAAACAACAAGAAATTAAAAATGAGAGAAGATTTGCTTTGCTTTACTCGTTTGTTGAATCTCATTGCTCATTATGAGGCTGGTTTTGATTATCATATTGATCACCACATTCGAGACACCTTTAAGTTTTTGCTAAAAATGGGGGATTTACATGAAGTCCAAAAATCTTTGATACGTTTTGTTCGAAAACTCGGAAATATTTATCCACACGAATTAAAAGATGCTTTCAAGAAATTACATGCTGAATTAAAGCAATACGAACAAGATCCTTACGAAAGAAGAGCCTTTTTGTATTTGGATATTTTATCCTGGCTAGAAAGTAAAATTCAAAACAAAACGGTAGCCGAGATTATTCATGCTAAAGCACATTTAATTAATCGGAAAGACAAGCATCCCACAGAGCATCTTTAGGTAAAGGAGCGATGCATTTCACAGGTTCTTTGGTTACGGGATGAAGAATTTCAAGGGAGCGTGCATGAAGATGAATGCTTCCATTTGGATTGCTCCTCGACGCACCGTACTTCAGGTCTCCTTTAATTGGACATCCAATTGCCGAGAGTTGAGATCGGATTTGATGATGTCTTCCTGTTTCCAGCTCAATTTCCAGTAAAGAGTAGTTGTTCAATTTTTTCTTTTCCGAATATTTTAAAATTGCCTTTTTGGATTCTGGAACTTCCTTTTGGTAAGCATAGGATTTGTTTTGTTTTTGCTTTCGAACCGTCCAATGAATTAGTGTATTCGAACTCGGGCTAGGGGAGGCTTTGATAATTGCCCAGTATATTTTTTTGGTCACCCGATCTTTGAATTGCAAATTCAATCGCTTTAAGGCTTTGGAGGTTCTTGCAAAAACAATTGCACCACTTGTTGGTCGATCAAGTCGATGTATTACTCCCAAAAAAACAGCACCTGGTTTTTTGTGTTTTTGTTTGATATAGGCCTTTGCCAATTCAACCAAAGGAATGTCTCCTGTTATGTCCCCTTGAACCAAAACCCCTGGAGGTTTATTGACAATTAATAAGTGATTATCTTCATAAAGAACTTCTAACTTCATGAATTTAGTATTGTTCAGATTCGTTTGGAAAATCTTTACTTTTTACATCATTTGTATATTGTTGAATAGCTCCAATAATTTCGGTATGTAAATCTAAATAGCGTCTCAAAAATCGCGGACTAAATTCTTTACTCATTCCCAGCATATCATGAAGCACCAAAACTTGGCCATCTACACCATTTCCAGCTCCGATTCCAATCACAGGTATTGAAACAATTGAAGCAACTTTTTTAGCTAAATCCGCAGGTACTTTTTCTAAAACTAATCCAAAACATCCTGTTTTTTCTAACATTTTTGCGTCCTCGATGAGTTGTTTTGCTTCGACCTCCTCTTTTGCCCTAACGGTGTAGGTTCCAAATTTATATATGGATTGTGGAGTGAGTCCTAAGTGCCCCATAATTGGAATTCCTGCTTGAATAATTCGTTCGATTGAGGACTTTTCCTGAATTCCACCTTCTAATTTTACTGCATGTGCACCAGATTCTTTCATGATTCGAATTGCCGATCGAAGTGCTTCTTTAGAATCTGCTTGATAGGTGCCAAATGGGAGATCAACTACCACCAATGCACGTTTAACCCCACGAATTACGGCACTTGCATGGTAAATCATTTGATCTAATGTAATCGGGAGCGTGGTTTCGTGACCGGCAATTACATTAGATGCTGAGTCTCCAACCAAAATCACATCAACCCCAGCTTGATCAACTAAACCGGCAAGAGTAAAATCATATGCTGTCAACATTGATATTTTTTCTCCATTGGTTTTCATTTTCAAGAGTGAATTTGTGGTAACTCTATTGTATGTGTTTTTTGCGACAGACATGCTATTATTTTTTTTCAAATGTACTCTTTTTCTTTTGAGTTTTGTTTTTTTAAACTTTCTTAGAACTAATATTAATGACAAGCATTTATGCCTCGGACATATTACGCTGACATGCTGTCAGTTTTTATTTAATGGCATGCTCCTTGACTATTATGAATTGAAATTAAAAATAATTTATAATGAGTAAGATAATTGGAATTGATTTAGGAACTACCAACTCTTGTGTCTCTGTGATGGAAGGGAACGAACCTGTAGTAATCCCGAATGCGGAAGGGAAGAGAACAACTCCCTCTGTAATCGCGTTTGTAGAAGCTGGAGAGATTAAGGTAGGAGACCCTGCAAAACGTCAGGCCGTAACCAACCCAACCAAAACCATAGCCTCTGTTAAGCGGTTTATGGGAAATAAATTTTCTGAATCTTCAAAAGAAGCTTCGACCGTTGCCTATAAAGTAGTTAAAGGAGATAACAATACTCCTCGTGTGGATATTGATGGACGTATGTACACCCCACAAGAGCTTTCGGCTATGATTCTTCAAAAAATGAAGAAAACAGCAGAAGACTACTTGGGTCAAGATGTTTCTGAAGCGGTTATTACAGTACCTGCATATTTTAATGATGCACAGCGTCAAGCTACAAAAGAAGCAGGAGAAATTGCAGGCCTTAAAGTTCAAAGAATCATCAACGAGCCCACAGCTGCAGCCTTGGCTTATGGTTTAGATAAGAAAGATGGAGCAGATCGCAAAATTGCGGTTTATGACCTTGGTGGTGGAACTTTTGACATTTCAATCCTTGAATTGGGAGATGGTGTTTTTGAAGTTTTATCTACCAATGGAGATACGCATTTGGGTGGAGATGATTTTGATCAAGTTTTGATCGACTGGTTAGCTGAAGATTTTAAAAAAGCTGAAAACATTGACCTTCGTAAAGATCCAATGGCTTTACAGCGTCTTAAAGAAGCTGCTGAAAAAGCTAAAATTGAACTTTCATCTTCTGCACAAACCGAAATAAACCTGCCATATGTTACTGCTACTGATTCTGGACCGAAGCACTTGGTAACAACTTTATCTCGTTCAAAATTTGAACAATTATCAGATGAATTGGTTCGTCGTTCTATGGCTCCTGTTAAGAAAGCTTTGGATGATGCAGGTTTGTCTACTTCTGAAATAGATGAGATTATTTTAGTTGGTGGATCCACACGTATTCCAATTATTCAAGAAGAAGTTGAAAAATTCTTTGGTAAAAAACCTTCTAAAGGGGTAAACCCAGATGAAGTTGTAGCCATAGGTGCTGCAATTCAAGGGGGTGTTTTAACCGGAGATGTTAAAGATGTTTTGTTATTGGATGTTACACCTCTTTCTTTGGGAATCGAAACCATGGGTAGTGTAATGACTAAGTTGATTGAATCCAATACGACCATTCCAACCAAAAAGTCTCAGGTGTTTTCTACTGCTGCTGATAATCAACCCTCTGTTGAAATTCATGTAATCCAAGGAGAACGATCTATGGCATCGGACAACAAAACAATTGGACGCTTTCATTTGGATGGTATTCCACCAGCACCAAGAGGTACTCCTCAGATTGAGGTTACTTTTGATATCGATGCAAATGGGATTATTAAAGTAACTGCATCGGATAAAGCAACTGGAAAAAGTCAGGATATCCGCATCGAGGCTTCTTCTGGACTTACCGAGGAAGAAATCCAAAAGATGAAACAAGAGGCAGAGGCAAATGCCGAAGCTGATAAAGCTGCAAAAGAACAGGTTGACAAACTCAACAGTGCTGATCAAATGATTTTCCAAACAGAAAGCCAATTGAAAGAATTTGGGGACAAATTATCGGATGATAAAAAGAAACCCATTGAAGAAGCATTGGAAGAACTCAAGAAAGCATTCGAGTCTAAAGACCTAGCTGTTATTGAACCTGCTTTAGAGAAAATCAATGAGGCATGGAAAAATGCGTCTGAAGAGCTTTATAAGGCTCAAGCTGACGGAGCTTCTCAACAAGCCGGTGCTGATGCTCAGGCAGAGCCTGCTGCTGAAGCTTCCGGATCCGATGACGTTCAAGATGTTGACTTCGAAGAAGTTAAAGAGTAAACCCCATTTTTTATTTTCACTAAAAAAAGCACCTTAGGGTGCTTTTTTCATTATATTTATTTTGAAACAGTCCCCTAATCTGTTATACTCTCATGAAAAACCTACGGCTCATCCCCGGTTTTCACAAACAAGAAGCTGTTGTCAAAGTAGATTTTACTTATGACAATGAGTTGATTTCATTGGTTAAAGTTCAAAAAGGAATATGACGGAGCCGAACACTTCGGTGTCGGTATGTTCCAAAAGCTGATTTTAGATTGAATACTTTTTATCAAAACTTAAAAGGAAAAGTATTTATCGATTACACCCACTTAAAACAGTCTTCCGCCCCCACAAAAACGACAACATCTGTAAACCAAAAACCGAGTGCAAAACTTCCTGAAACGACTGAATCAAAACAAATTAAAAGTGCCAAAAACACTTATGGATTTTAACAGTAGAATATTCAATTACTTCCATGTCTTTTATAAAGCTTTTCCGAAGCTTGTAGTAATTTATTTTTAAGGTCTGGACTCAAGTTTGGATTTGCATTTAAATAGTTTATAACAAGCTCATAAGCCTTTTTTGAGGTGTATTGACCCACCGTTGCATCTAACCATCGTTTTGGAAAAAAAATATCACCCGTACGTTGAATTTCTTCGAGCAGTTCTAGGCTCAACTCCAGGGTTTTAATTCCTTCTTTTTGTTTTGTGGGGTGATGCATAAAGGCTGCTGCAGTCTGAACCCAACTTTCTTTTTCTCGATTTACAAGCGATTTAAAAGATTCAAAGTATACTGTTCGAGTTTCTGGATTATTAGAAAGTGCAGCTTCCATAAATTCAAAGCGTTCTTGTTTGTCAGAATTAGTAAGTTTAGCTTTGGCTTTTTCCAAAATTTCTTTTGAATTGGGATGTCCAAACAAGGCCAGTGTTTGTGCTAAAGAAGTGTATTCGTCCTGATTCAAAAAAAGTCCTTCAATTGCCACGTCCTCATTCCACAGGCTATACAACTGATTTATTCCATCTGCTGAATTTGCGATAGAGCGATAGCTGTTGAATATTGTTTTCTTGATGTTTTTCGACGCTTTAGCTTGCAATCTGGATAAGAGCGCATGCTCAATTTTGATTTGTTGATCTAAATCATTTTCTGGATAGAGGAAATTCCAGAATAAATTTTGGGTTTGATGGGTGATAAGGCGCAAAATCAATTCGTTTTTTTCAGTTTTAATTCCATTTAGAAGTAGATCAAAAACCGCTTTGACATCAAGCATGCCCAGCAACATATTTTCATAGGCATTGAGGTATACATGAGCTCGAGACACCTCATTGTCTATACTTGACACGTATTTTAATTGGCTTTTATTTGTGGGAAAAATACCATAACCAAATCCATTGCTATTGTACAAAATCTGATTTGGTTTGTTGAGACCAATTGCATCTGAAAGCTCTATCACTTGTTTATTGCTCAATACTTTAAAAGTTTTTGTATCGTTGGGATAAACTAGGTTAATTTCGAAAGATTGTGGCCAAATTTTGTTGGAACCATCCTCTGCCTTTTGATGCAGTTCAAAACGTTTAATGGTATTGTTTTCATCATAAACAATGTGATCTGAAAAAATAGGACGCCCAGAGGAATTAACCCATACCTTGCTCCATTTTTTAATGTCCAATGCAGTTTTTTGGTCCATGATATTGACTAAGTCATTCCAGTCAGCATTGCTGTTTTCAAAGTGATCGATGTAGGTTTGAACCCCTGCTTTGAAATCATTTTCTCCAATAATTTGTTCCAATTGTCGCATCATAATAGGAGCTTTATTGTAGATTATACTTCCATAAAGTGATCCAGCACGCTCCAAATTATCAAGTTCTTGTCGAATGGGGTTACTTCCTAGAGTTCGATCAACACCATAGGCACTTGGGTAATGAGAAGTCAAAAATTGTAGTTCATGATTGATGTTTTTAAAGAGGGGATTTACAATTTTACCCGCCATAAAATTTGCAAAAACTTCTTTCATCCAAACATCATTGAACCAATTCATTGTAACTAAGTTTCCAAACCACATATGAGCACTTTCATGGGCAATTAATTTTGCTCTGGATAATTTTTGAGCCTGTGTAGCATTTTCATCTAAAAACAAGATAGATTCTCTGTATTGAATTGCCCCTGTATGTTCCATGCCTCCGTATTGAAAACCGGGGATAGAAGCAAAATCAATCTTTTGAAAAGGAAAGGGTTTCCCAGTATAGTTTTGTAAATAATTCAGGGAAGCGTTGTGTAAACGGAAGATTTCAGGTATACTGATGCTTGTTTTATTAACGTCTGTTTCTCGGTAACGAAAATCCATATTATAAGTGGATACCTGAGCCAATTGGGAATTAAATTTACCAGCAACAAATGAAAAAAGGTAGGTGCTCATCAAATCACTTTCTTTAAACTTATAGTTTGTATAAACTCCATCTTTAACCAACAATTCTAAGTGAGAACTTGACAGAACATTCCATTCTTTAGGAACTTTAACACTGAGCTTAAAGGTTGCTTTAAGGTTGGGTTGATCGAAACAGGGAAATAAGGTTCTTGCCCGATCGGGAACCAATAAGGTATAGAGGAAATCATCATTACGATTTAGGGATAAATCTCCAGCCTGAAACTCAATTTTAACCCGATTAACTCCTAATACAAAATATTGCTGAGGAATAACAAGGTGTTCATTTTCATGTATAATATTGATTACTTGGCCATTTACATTAAGGTATTTTAAATGTGATGTATCTTCTTTGAAATCGAGATATAGGGGGTTAGTAAGGTCGTGAAGGGTTAGGGTAAGGTTTAACTCAGAAAAAATTGGATCTTCTTTTTTTAGCGGCACCAAAAAGCTCAGCTGATAATTTACATCTGAAATTTGCTCTACACGATATTGAGCTAAATCCATGGCAACACCAGTAGTGTTGTCTAACTTTTCATATTGTGAACACGAAACTATAAACAGGTAAACGGAAGAAAGGTAAAAAATAAGTTTTTTCATGCTTACTTTAAAAGAACTAAGTTATGAGTTTTTTAATATATTTTTAAAAAGAAATACAGTAGTGTATTCTTATTTCATAAATATCGGTTTCTAAAATCACTTGGATTTTCTTGGCTTATTTTTTTGAACGTTCGGTTGAAATAGGATAGACTTTCAAAACCGGAATTAAAACAAGCATCACCCACACTTTGTCCTAACATTAAAAGTCTTTTGGATTGGCTTATTCGATAACGATTTAGAAATTCAACAAAGGTGTATTGGCTGACTTTTTTAAAATACCTACAAAAAGCTTCCTTAGAAAGATTGCTAATTTCTGCAACTTGCTCAAGAGTTATTTTTTGATGGTAGTTTTTATCCACAAAAGCATAAATTTTTCTGAGTCTCCCTTGGTCACGTTCACTGTATTTATTCCTATAGCGCTGCTGGTGTAACAATTTTACATTTTGGGTTTCTGCCAGTATTTCAAGGATTTCAAGGATTTGGATGTATTGTTCAAAAGGTTTAAGGTTTTCTAATTGGAATAATTTTTTCCCAATGTATTTTTTAATTTTTCCATGAAAAGCCAATCCATGTTTAGATTGTTCAAATAGCTGGGCTAATGAAGATAATTCTGGAGTCCCTCTGAAAATGAGACTCAAAGAAGTCTTTTTTAAAATGAACAACTACTTTTTGATATTCTGTTTTAATCCCATAATCAAAATTTAAATGGGGTATATTGGAGCCAATCAAAGTTAAATCAGATTCCTCATAAGTAGAAATATGATCTCCAATGTGTCGAGTACCTTTCATGGCTTCAATGTAAACCAGCTCATATTCAGGATGAAAGTGCCAATAAAATAAATCACTCAGACGTGGGTTAAACATCAGGCTAAATGAGCTGTCTTTACTGCTGATTGCCTCAAGCTGAATTTTCATAATTTTTATGAATTAAGGATAAATTCTATAATTTAGTCAATATTGTTCAAATATCAGCCAAGTTAATTAAAAAAGCATGGATGATAATTAAGGAACTTTGTTCAAAATTTAGAATATAAATTCACATTAAGATGAAACAAAAAATCCCCTATACAACCAACAATCATTTAGTTAATGAACACAAAGATATCCCTGGAAACCCTTCTGTTGCAAAAAGCAGTTCAGTGTCCTTACGAACAGAAGCTACTTTCGATAGTCTCAGGGTATTAACAATAGAGCAATGGGAGTTTTGGAGAGATCAAGGGTATGTAGTCATAAAAAATGCGGTCCCAGCAAATCAAGTGAAACAAACTGCAAATTTTCTTTGGGAATTTGAAGACAAAAAAGCAGATGATAAATCTAGTTGGTATACTGCACAACGAGCCGAAATGCAAATGAAGGAATTGGCAGGAACTGGAATGGTCGAAGCATACAACAATCAACATCTTTGGAATAACCGTCAAACCCAAAAAGTATATGATGCATTTGTTGACATATGGGGTACTGAGCGTTTATGGGTATCAATAGATCGTGCCAACCTGAACTTTCCGATTCGTCCAGGGTTTGAGTACAAAGGATTTATCCATTGGGATTATGATCCAGAAACCAAACCTCAAAATGTTCAAGGTGTTTTGGCTTTAGACGATCAAACCGATGATCAAATGGGTGGTTTTCAATGCATTCCATGGCTTTATCAAAATTACGATACTTGGAAATTGACACAGCCTGAAGATCGAAACCGGTTTAAACCAGACATTTCAGGTTTAGAAGATAAGCTGGTCAAAGTAAAGATGGAAGCTGGAGATTTGTTGATTTTTAATAGCTCACAACCTCATGGAATACGACCCAATAATTCTAAGGACAAGGTTAGGATAGCTCAATATTTATCAATGATGCCTGCACAAGAAGAGGAATCGGATTTGGTAAACTGGCGAATCAACTCTTGGAAGAATCGTATTGCCCCAGAAGGTCATGCATTTCCGGGTGACCCTAGAAAAAAAGAACAAACGCACTATGAGAAGGCTGAACTATCAGAACTGGGTCAGAAATTATTAGGTCTTAAAAAATGGTAAGTTTACTGGCTTAGATTTTAATTCATTTGGCGTTTTAATACGATTTTCCTAATTCATTTTTTTTAGATTTTGTATTTTTACTCCTCATGGAAAAAAATCAATTACTTGAAATGATGAATGGGTCTAAACAAGACTCGTTGATGAAAACCTTAGATTTTGAATTTGTTGATGCAGGGGATGATTTCTTAATTGCTCGAATGCCTGTGACTCCAAAAGTCCATCAACCCGATGGGGTATTGCATGGAGGGGCAACTTTTGCTTTGGCAGAAAGCGTTGGAAGTGCTGCGGCTTATTTGTTCAACAAGTCCAAAAGTCCTATGGTTAGAGGTATTGAGATGTCTGGAAATCATTTAAAAGGAATAAGTGAGGGATATGTGTATGCGAGGGCTCAAGCATTGCACAATGGCCGAACGACTCAAGTATGGGAAATAAAAGTAACCAACGATGATGGAGACCTAATTTCAAGTTGTAAACTCACTACAATCACTTTACCCAAGAAATAAATGCTCAAACATTTAAAAGACCTACAAGATAAAAAAGTAGCCTTTGCAGTTTACAAACTTCCAAATTCAGACGAAGTAAAACTTTTTTATCAAAAAAATGATGAACTTCATTTAACCTTTGATTTTTCAGAAACAGGTTTTTTAATGGCCCCCTTTGCCGAAACTGATTTTTACAGTTTCATTCCCAGTACTTACCAAGATTCGTTTACAATTACTTCCGATGAACCTGTCTCTGATAAAAAAGGAATTCTTAACGAGGATAATAAAGAATTTTTTATTGATTTAGTAAATCAAGCCAAACAAAAGCTGGAGCAAACAGAATTACAAAAAGTGGTTATTTCAAGAGCAATAGATTACAAAGTCCCCGATAAAAACCCGCTCAAAACCTTTCAGAATTTACTTAAATTATATTCCAATGCTTTTGTGTATCTCTGGCATCACCCACAGACTGGGTGTTGGATGGGAGCAACTCCCGAACGTTTTGTCAATTTAAATAAAGGTGTTTTGAGGACTACTGCTTTGGCAGGAACAACGCAAGTTGAGGAGGGTAAAGCTGCAAAATGGTCGGACAAGGAAATCGAAGAACAACAACTGGTTACAGATTACATCAAAGCTTCTTTAGTTAAACTGATACCCGATCTAAAGGTTGATGTAGGAGTTTTGGACTCAATTCGTGCTGGGGCTTTATGGCATTTAAAAACAGATATAAAAGCAAGGCATCAAAATTTAAACTTGCTAAATGTCATAAAAACATTGCACCCAACTCCAGCAGTAGGGGGAGTTCCCAAAGAAAAAAGCCTAACTTTTATCAATGAAAACGAAGGATATGACCGAAAATTTTACACCGGTTTTTTGGGACCTTTTATTGCAAATAAACAAGCCGACTTTTATGTTAATTTGCGTTGTGCAGAATTTACTTCAATCGGATACAAGGTTTATGTAGGAGCAGGTATTACCTCAAAGAGTATGCCCGAATCAGAATGGCAAGAAACACAACGAAAAGCAAATACTTTTTGTAAAGCTCTTTGAATAATTTTTCAATAAACACTATCCAATCTTTGTTGTTTTGTATTTTTGTAAGCAATGAAAAATATCCCAAAGCAGTTTTACTCTGAAATTCCTTTAGCTCAGACTGTGGTTAATTTTTGTTTCCTTAAGAAAATTCAGCATATTGTTATATCACCGGGTTCTAGAAATGCTCCCTTGACCCAAGGATTTACTCAAAACAGTTTTTTTAATACATACAGTATTGTAGATGAACGTTCAGCAGCTTTTTTTGCTTTAGGCTTGGCACAGCAACTAAATCACCCCGTTGCAGTTGTTTGTACTTCGGGTTCTGCATTGCTCAATTACTATCCAGCAGTTTCCGAAGCTTTTTATAGTGATATTCCTTTGGTGGTTATATCAGCTGATCGATTGCCTCACCGAATTGATATTGGTGATGGACAAACCATACGTCAGCCTGAGGTTTTTGAACCCCATTTAGAGGCTGCTGCCTATCTCATACCGGATGTATGCCATGCAACCGATACTTTGTTGCAAAATCCAATGCAGGAACTAATTTCAAAGAATGCATCAAAGAGTGATTTGTTAAGTAAACAAGAAGAAATTCAAAAAACAAATGAAAAGCTTATAAACTCTGTATTGAATAAATCCATCAGCAATTCAGGACCAGTTCATCTTAATGTACCCTTAGAAGAACCCTTGTATGGAACCACTAATATTGAAATTGTACCAAAAAATATAAGTACGTTTGATTCTCCAAAAATTATTAAACCTCCGACGTTATTAGTTGATACTTGGAACTCTTCAAAGAAAAAAATAATATTGGTGGGTGTATTGGCTCCTAATTCAATCTCAGATGAAATTCAGCAATATTGGGCAAATGATCCCTCCATTGTTGTGTTAACCGAAAAAACTTCAAACTTAAAACACCCCAATTTTATTGACGCAATTGATTCTTTAATTGCACCTATAGAAAATAAGAATGACGATATATTAGAACAACTTCAACCCGACTTATTAGTTTCAATAGGAGGGATGATTGTTTCAAAAAAAATAAAAAATTACCTTCGAAAATACCCTCCTAAACAACATTGGCACATTCACCCCAAAAAAGCATACAACACTTTTTATATTTTGACCGATCACATTAAAATGAATCCTCAAAGTTTTTTTGAACACCTTCAAAACAATACCAAAAATTTTGCAGAAAGTTCCTATGCCAAAAGCGTGTTATCGTTGTACAAACAAAACCAATTGAAAGGTTCAGATTATCTCAAACAAATTTCGTTTTCAGATTTAAAAGCTTTTGAGATTATCTTTAAATATATTCCTGATTTGATGCAACTTCAGTTAGCCAATAGTTCAACCATCCGATATGCACAATTATTTGATTTACCAAAAACTGTTAGTGTTTTTTGTAATCGAGGAACTAGTGGTATAGATGGCAGCAGTTCTACAGCAATAGGAGCAGCTTATATTTCAAACAACCCCACCCTATTGATTACTGGAGATTTAAGTTTTTTTTATGACATCAATGCCTTGTGGAATAACTATTGGAAGCCTGATTTTAGAGTCATCATCATCAACAATCAGGGAGGAGGTATTTTTCGAATTTTACCCGGCCAAAAAGATACTCCAGTCTATGATCAATATTATGAAACGATTCATCACAGAAACGCTAAAAATCTCTCTAAATCTTTTAATCTTGATTACACCAGCATTCACTCAGGAAGACGATTAAAAAGAAAGTTAAAATCTTTTTTTAAAACTTCAAATAAACCACGAGTAATGGAAATATTTACCCCGAGAAAAAGTAACGATCAAATTTTGTTGGATTACTTTAAAGCCATGTACTAAAAACTTGTATTTTTAAAAAATAATTCCACATTAACAGAAAAATAATTAAAATTTATTTATGAAAACAGTCGTTTGGGAACCTCTGAAAGAATATTCAGATATATTATTTGAAATCCATAAAGGCATCGCTAAAATAACAATTAATCGACCTGATGTTTACAATGCATTTCGTCCAGAAACCAATAATCAAATGCTTGAAGCAATGGACATCTGTCGAGAACGCAATGACATCGATGTTATTGTATTTACGGGAATGGGTGATAAAGCCTTTTGTAGTGGAGGAGATCAAAATGTAAAAGGTGTTGGAGGTTATGTTGGTGAGGATGGAGTTCCTCGTTTGAATGTCCTTGATTTACATAAGAAAATACGTGAAATCCCAAAGCCAGTAATCGCAATGGTAAATGGATATGCAATCGGAGGTGGACATGTTCTGCATGTTGTTTGTGATTTGACTATTGCTAGCGAAAATGCGATATTTGGTCAAACAGGACCCAAGGTAGGTAGCTTCGATGGTGGTTTTGGGTCATCTTATTTAGCTCGCCATGTTGGGCAAAAGAAAGCTCGTGAGATTTGGTTTTTATGCCAGCAATATTCTGCCAAGGAAGCTGAAGAAATGGGCATGGTCAATAAAGTAGTTCCACTTGAAGAACTTGAATCTACTGTAATAGAATGGTGTCAAATCATGCAAAAAAGAAGTCCATTAGCATTGCGCATGGTAAAACGGTGTTTGAATGCTGAATTGGATGGTCAACACGGACTCATGCAATTGGCTGGCGATACAACCTTGATGTATTATCTTATGGACGAAGCACAAGAAGGTAAAAACGCTTTTTTAGAGCGAAGAGATCCTAACTTTAAACAATACCCTAAATTTCCCTAAATTAATTTGACATGCCTTTTATTGATGAAAATAAAATAGCTGAACTCTATAAGGAAGTTGATGACTTAAGAAATTCTTCTACCTACTTCCAAGACCTTTATTTGAAGTCTAAAAAGAAAATTTCTAAAAGCACTTTTTATAAAAACCTTTCGATAATTGTTTTTTTAACTCTTCTTTTTGTTATAACCGTTTGGACATATGAATCTAGCTCAGAAAAAGTAATTACCTCTAAAGTTGATAAGACCACTAGTATTCCTAACCTAAATAAAAACAATGACATCATCCCTGCTGAATTCAATAAAAACCTTCGGATTAAAAGAATTTATACCGTGCAAATTGCCGCAACCAAAAATGATCCATTTTTATTGTTTTCAAAAGATTTAGTGAATTTCAAAAAGACAAAAAGTAAAGAATATAATCGCTATTCACTAGGAAATTTTAAAACTAAAGAAGAAGCAGAAGATTTTAAAAAAGAGATTATTAAATTAGGAATTAAAGATGCATGGGTAGTTGCTTATGAAAACGATAAACGCATAATTTTGAATGAATGATTAAATAAATGTATTTCAAAACTCAAACTTGGTTAAAAGCTGCCCGACTTAGAACACTTCCTTTGTCACTTTCTGGAATAATAGTTGGTAATGGCTTAGCCTTTGCTTCAGGAAAATTTTCATGGGTAATATTTGTATTTGCATTGGCAACTACTATAGCCTTTCAAGTGTTATCTAACTTTGCTAACGACTATGGGGATGGGATAAAGGGAACTGACAATGTGAATCGTATTGGTCCTCCACGTGTTTTACAACAAGGCTTACTTTCCCGAAAAGAACTTAAAAAAGGAATTCAAATTTGTACTGCAGTAGCATTAATTTTAACTGTATCCTTGGTTTTTATATCTTTTGGAACATCTGAATTGAAATACACGCTGATTTTTATACTGCTAGGAATTTTTTCTATTGTTGCTGCTATTAAGTATACAATTGGTTCAAATGCTTACGGATACAGAGCAATGGGAGATCTTTTTGTTTTTATTTTTTTTGGAGGTGTAAGTGTTTTAGGATCTTATTTTTTACAAACACAAACGCTTGATGCAACACTGGTATTGCCGGCGTCTGCTATTGGGCTTTTGAGCGTTGGAGTATTGAATCTTAATAATATGCGTGATATCGACACCGATAAACAATCGAACAAGATAACGATGGCTCTTCTTTTGGGAGCAAAAAAATCCAAAATTTATCATTCCTTTTTACTATTTGCTGCGGTTTTGTCAGCGGTATTTTATGTAAAATTATATACCCAAACGTCCTATCTTTTTATGATTGCTGTATTGCCAATGATGTATCACTTAAAACGGGTTTTGGGTTACGAAGATCCCAAAGATTTTGATCCCGAGTTGAAGCGACTCGCTCTGTGCACATTTTTATTTGCCTTATTGTTTTCTGCAGGCCAACTTGTTTAAAATGAAAGCAAGCTATTTTAAACACATACTAAATTTTAAAGAGCCTAGTGGAACTTCTCGTGGTGTCTTAAGGCAAAAAGAAACTTGGTTTATAAAGTTAAATAAAAACGAGCAATGGGGAATAGGGGAGTGCGGCCTATTGAAGGGGTTGAGTTGTGATGATCGACCCGATTATGAAGATAAATTGAAGTGGGTTTGTGAACACATCCATTTGGGAAAAGAAGTTTTGTATGAGGAAATGAAAGCGTTTCCATCCATTCAAATGGGAATTGAAACAGCCTTCATCTCTTTGAATGCAAAAGACCCATTCAAATTATTTCCTTCAAAATTTACCGAGTTTGAAGATACACTTCAAATTAATGGACTTATATGGATGGGAGATCAGTCTTTTATGTTGGATCAACTCGAACAAAAATTAGTTTCTGGTTTTAAGTGTATTAAGATGAAGGTAGGAGCAATAGATTTTGAAAAGGAACTTTTTATTTTAAAAAAGATACGAGAACGCTTCTCCAAAAATGAAATTACAATACGATTAGATGCCAATGGAGCATTTGGTTCAAAAGAAGCTCTTTCTAGGCTTGAACAATTGGCATCATTTGATATACACTCTATAGAACAACCCATAAAACCCGGACAATGGAACGTGATGGCATCCCTGTGCGAAAGTACACCTCTTCCAATTGCATTGGATGAAGAACTCATAGGTGTATTTGATTTTGAAGAAAAAAAACTTTTATTGGATTCCATTAAGCCTCATTTTATTATTTTAAAACCGAGCTTCATTGGAGGTTTTACTGGTTCGCAAGAGTGGATAAATTTGGCTAAAAAAGAAAACATTGGCTGGTGGATTACAAGTGCATTAGAAAGCAATATTGGTTTAAATGCAATAAGCCAATGGGCGTATACTTTGAATCCAAACGGACCCCAAGGTTTGGGGACAGGAAGTCTGTATAGTAATAATGTAGATTCTCCATTAGAAGTGAAAAAAGGTTTTATTAGGTATAACAATGAAAAAACATGGAGCGAAATAAAATAAATAGATTTTTAGAAAATGATTTAAATAAAAGATTGCCTTTTGCTTGGTATCTTTTGGGATCCATGATCATTATTATCTTTAGTTTTGTTGGTCAATTCCCAATGCTTTTTTTTACTTCTGAAGAATCTAATGCTGTAATGGATCCGAATAATCCAATGACTATGTTTGTCCATTTAGATCCAAACTTACTCTTGTTTTTATTGCTTTTCTCTTTTTTTATAGCCTTTATTGGTTTTTTGATTGTACTCAAAAAAATGCACAGGCAGAGTTTTATAAGTGTTACTACTGCTCGGCCATCAATTGATATTAAACGTTTTTTCTTTGGTTTTGGATTTTGGGGAGTTATCCTCATTTTTACTGTTTTAGTTGATTTTCTGATATTCCCTCAGGATTATGTAATATCTTTTCAACTGTTTCCATTTCTGATTATGTTTGGAATTTCTGTCATTTTTATTCCATTTCAATCGGGTTTAGAAGAGTATATATTCAGAGGTTATTTGATGCAAGGTTTTGCTAAATTGACAAAAAATAGATGGCTGCCACTCGTGTTAACCTCAATTATTTTTGGTTCATTGCATATTTTTAATCCTGAAGTTCAAAAATTAGGAATGGGAATTCTACTGTATTATATTGGTACGGGTTTCTTTTTTGGTATTATGACTTTGATGGATGAAGGAATTGAATTAGCCTTAGGCTTTCACATCGCAAATAATTTATTGACAGCACTTTTGGTTACAGCAGATTGGACGGTATTTCAAACAAATTCAATCTTTAAAGATATTTCCGAACCCACTTTATGGCCCCAATTGGTTGCAGTTTTACTTTTGATGTATCCCATAAGTTTATTCGTACTTGCTCGTAAATATAGTTGGTCGAATTGGAAACATAAACTAACTGCAAGTATTGATGAATCATAAACCGAGCCACAGAAATGTTCATAACCGATTCAAACTGAATGGGAATACTTATTCATATGATGATCTTCATGAAGTGGCTTGTAGTTTTATAAAAGAAGGAGACCTCTATCATAAAGAGATAGGGGATTTCCTGATGGATTGGATTGATTCAAAAGATGATATTGTGTTTCAAACCTCAGGATCTACTGGTTCACCCAAAACAATTCGTTTTCCAAAGCAAGCTTTGGTTGATTCGGCCTTAGCGACTGGAAATCATTTTGGTATTGAAATTGGTAATCGAGCATTACACTGTCTTTCTGCAAAATATGTTGCTGGAAAAATGATGTTGATTCGTGCTATGATTTTAGGACTTGAATTGGATATTGTTGAACCCAATGGAAATGTCCTATCTAAAAACACCAATACATACGATTTTGCTGCAATGGTCCCTCTACAAGTAGAGAACAGCCTTTCTAGTCTAAATCAAATTGGAATTCTACTCATCGGTGGAGCAGCAACATCAACTCAACTGATTCATGCTCTTAAAACAAAAAAAACTAAAAGCTTCATTACCTATGGAATGACGGAAACCTTAACTCATATCGCTTCAATGTCAATTAATAAAGATCAAACAATTTTTTCAACTCTTGAGGGTGTTAAAATTTCAGTTGATGAGCGACAGTGCTTATGTATTGATGTTCCTTATTTGGGCAAAGAAACCATCATAACCAATGATCTTGTATCATTAGAGGGTAGTTCAAGTTTTAAACTTTTAGGGCGAATGGATTCAGTAATTAACTCAGCTGGTGTCAAGATAATTCCAGAAGTAGTAGAGCAAAAAATATACTCACTTATTGATTCTAATTTTTTTATTGGAAGCTTACCCGACAAACAATTTGGGCAAAAAGTTATTTTAGTTTTAGAATCTGATAAAGATAAAGAAAACTTGATTCAGCAAATTAAAGATGAGAGTATTCTGAGTTCCTATGAAATACCAAAGGAAGTTTACCACCTAAAATCATTTGCGTACACAGGAAACGGTAAGTTGATGAGAAGTAAAACCCTCAAACAACTTTTGAATCACATATAAAGTGTCTTAAACTTGTAAAACTCCCATATTAAAGTTTCCTTCAATTGGAGCTTGATTTGCAGCTTCAATCCCTCTGCTGATCCATTTTCGGGTAGTTATCGGATCAATAATTGCATCCGTCCATAAACGAGAAGCTGCATAGATTGGAGAAGTTTGCTTATCGTATCCTTCCTTTACCTTTTGGTATAGTTTTTCTTGTTGAGCTTCATCAATCAGCTCTCCTTTTTTCTTTCTTGAAGAAGCTTCAATTTGCATCAACACTTTGGCGGCTTGTGATCCTCCCATAACGGCCATCTCGGCACTCGGCCAAGAAACGATGAGTCTTGGATCAAATGCTTTACCACACATTGCATAATTTCCTGCCCCGTATGAGTTTCCTATGATAACAGTAAATTTTGGGACAACTGAATTGGACATTGCATTTACCATCTTAGCCCCGTCTTTGATAATTCCTGAGTGTTCGGCTTTACTACCCACAATAAAACCGGTTACATCTTGTAAAAATAAAAGAGGAATTTTTTTTTGATTACAGTTGGCTATAAAACGAGTAGCCTTATCTGCGGCATCTCCATAAATCACACCACCCAATTGCATTTCACCTTGAGCAGATTTTACAACTTTTCTTTGGTTTGCGACAATACCTACCGACCATCCATCAATTCGAGCATAGGCTGTAATGAGTGTTTTTCCATAATCTTTTTTATACTCTTGAATTTCAGAATTATCAACAAGGCGTTCTAAAATAGGATAGGTGTCATAAGGTTGATTTCTTGAAGAAGGTAGCAAACCATATAATTCATTTTCATCAAATTTTGGTGGAGCCGATTCAGATCTATTGAATCCAGCTGTTTCTGGCGCTCCAACCTTATCTATAAGAGCTCGAATATGATCTAAGGCTGCAGCATCGTCCTTAACCTTATAATCTACTACGCCACTAATTTTGGTTTGTGTAGAAGCTCCTCCTAGGGTTTCATTATCAATTGATTCCCCAATGGCAGCTTTTACTAAATAGCTTCCTGCTAAAAAGATACTTCCGGTTTTGTCAACAATCAATGATTCATCGGACATGATGGGTAGGTATGCTCCGCCAGCAACACAACTTCCCATGATTGCTGCAATTTGAAGTATTCCTTTGCTGCTCATTTTAGCATTGTTTCTAAAAATCCTTCCAAAATGTTCTTTATCAGGAAAAATTTCGTCTTGAAGTGGAAGAAACACTCCTGCACTATCTACAAGATAAATTATTGGAAGTCTGTTTTCTAAAGCTATCTCTTGAGCTCTTAAGTTCTTTTTTCCAGTCATAGGAAACCAAGCTCCAGCTTTGACAGAGGCATCATTTGCAACAATAACACACAAGCGTTTGTGGATATATCCCAAGACAACGATAACTCCAGCGGCGGGGCATCCTTTGTATTTTTCGTACATACCTTCAGCTGCAAAGGCTCCGATTTCTATGGCTTCAGTATCTGAATCAATGAGATAATTTACACGTTCACGTGCAGTCATCTTCCCTTGATTTCTTATTTTTTGTAACTGTTTCTTACCACCGCCAAAAGTTATGGCAATCAATTTTTGTCGAATCGATGACCATAATAATTTATTATGATCCTCATTTTTGTTGAAGCTTAGGTTCATACACAAAATTTAATGTAAAATTACAAAATTTTAAAGGGACCTTGGTTCAAGATCATCTGGTTTCTTTGTTTGGTTGACTTGAAATAATTTATTTGATTTAAAATAAATAAGCGATATTTGTCTCTTAGTTGTAAAATTATAAACATGAGTTTAAATAAAAATAAAATCTTTGGTTACGCTGCCCTTGCAATGCTAATTTTGGGAACTGTTTTAATAACCTTAGGACTAATTAAGTATCCTGAATATGCCATTGGATTTTGCGTAGCAGGTGTCGGATTTTACTCTGTAGCATGGGCTTTTAATGCTTTAAAAGGGAGGATATAATAATGTCAGATGATAAGAAAATAATTTTTTCCATGTCAGGGGTATCAAAAACTTACCCCTCTGGAAATAAACCAGTGCTTAAAGATATTTATTTAAGCTTTTTCTACGGTGTAAAGATTGGTATTTTAGGACTCAATGGGTCTGGGAAATCAACATTACTTAAAATAATTGCAGGAATTGAAAATAACTATCAAGGAGATGTTTCATTTTCTGCTGGTTATAAAGTGGGCTACTTAGAGCAGGAACCACTGATGGATGAAGAGAAGACAGTAGTTGAAGTTGTAAAAGAAGGGGTTGCTGAAACCGTTGCAATTCTTGATGAATATAATAAAATCAATGATCAATTTGGACTTCCCGAGGTTTATGAAAATGCAGATAAAATGCAGCAACTCATGGATCGTCAAGCTGTATTACAAGATGAAATTGACGCCTCCAATGCTTGGGAATTGGACAACCAATTAGAAATTGCGATGGATGCCCTCCGAACACCTCCCGGAGATCAAAAAGTGAGTGTATTATCTGGGGGAGAGCGCAGAAGAGTAGCTCTTTGTCGTTTGTTATTGCAAAATCCAGAAATTCTTTTGCTTGATGAGCCAACAAATCACTTGGATGCGGAATCTGTTCATTGGTTAGAACATCATTTAGCGCAATACAAAGGAACTGTAATTGCTGTTACACACGACCGTTATTTTTTAGACAATGTAGCTGGATGGATATTAGAGTTAGATCGTGGAGAAGGAATCCCTTGGAAAGGAAACTATTCTTCATGGTTGGATCAAAAATCTACTCGTTTGGCACAGGAACAAAAAACAGCTTCTAAACGTCAAAAAACTCTTGAAAGAGAATTGGAATGGGTTCGTATGGCTCCAAAAGGAAGACAAACCAAACAAAAAGCTCGTTTGTCTAATTACGACAAACTAGTAAGCCAAGATCAAACCAAGATGCAGGAAAACCTAGAGATCTTTATTCCAAACGGACCAAGATTAGGTACTAATGTAA
Organism: uncultured Flavobacteriaceae bacterium; assembly: GCA_943789305.1. Classification (GTDB taxonomy): domain Bacteria; phylum Bacteroidota; class Bacteroidia; order Flavobacteriales; family Flavobacteriaceae; genus Arcticimaribacter. The sequence continues at coordinate 961,183 of CALSTP010000001.1, forward strand.
TTGAAGCGAAAAGCGTAAAAAAGGCTTATGATGAGAAACTTTTATACGACAACCTTTCGTTTAATCTTCCCCAGGCAGGGATTGTAGGTGTAATTGGCCCTAACGGTGCAGGTAAATCTACAGTATTTAGAATGATCATGGGAGAGGAAGCACCTGATTCAGGGAGCTTTGCAGTAGGAGATACCGTAAAATTAGCCTATGTAGATCAATCACACTCCAATATTGATCCTGAAAAGTCAATTTGGTCAAACTTTAGTGATGAACAAGATTTAATTATGTTGGGAGGAAAACAAGTCAATTCACGAGCTTTTTTAAGTCGTTTTAATTTTAGTGGAAATGAACAAAACAAAAAGGTCTCTACCCTTTCTGGTGGGGAACGTAACCGACTTCATTTGGCAATGACCCTTAAAGAAGAAGGTAATGTTTTACTTTTAGACGAACCGACTAATGACTTAGATGTCAATACCTTAAGAGCGCTAGAAGAGGGGTTAGAAAATTTTGCGGGTTGTGCTGTTGTAATTTCTCACGACCGTTGGTTTTTGGATCGAATTTGCACCCATATTCTTGCATTTGAGGGAGACTCTCAAGTGTATTTCTATGAAGGTTCATATTCAGATTATGAAGAAAATAAAAAGAAAAGGCTGGGTCAAGATATAATGCCCAAAAGAATACAATATCGAAAGCTTTCACGAGATTAGATCCCTTGATCGAATTAATTTTGATAACAATTCTTCAAAAGACTAGTCTTTACTTTTAAAAATCAATACTTTTTACTAGCTTCATAATCTATTCTGATTTATGAAGAAAAGAGTGTGTGTGATTGGGGCTGGACCTTCGGGAATAGCCGCCATTAAAAACATTAGGGAAGTAGGGATTGATGTAGTAGGCTATGATGCTAATCATGATGTTGGAGGTAATTGGATTTACAATGAAAAAAGCAGTCATTCTAGTGTTTTCGAAACTACACATATCATCAGTTCAAAAACCTTATCTCAATACGAAGATTTTCCTTTTGACCCCAGTGTAGCTGACTATCCATCACATCAAGAATTATATACTTATTTCCAATCTTATGCTGAACACTTCGACTTATACCGTTCGATAGAGTTTAATACCTTAGTCCAACATTGTAAACGGGTCGATAATACCAAGTGGAGCGTTAGAATTAAACAAAACGGAAAGGAAAGAATAGAGGAATTCACAGACCTTGTTGTGTGTAATGGACACCATTGGTTACCCAAATATCCAAACTATCCTGGGAAATTTAGTGGTGAAATGATTCATTCACATCAATTTAAAAAAGCGGCACCATTTGCAAATAAAAAGGTTTTGGTTATTGGTGGAGGAAATTCAGCTTGTGATGTTGCGGTAGAGACAAGCCGTATAAGCAAAAAAACTTCCATAAGTTGGAGAAGAGGGTACCGCATAGTTCCTAAATTTATTTTTGGTAAACCTACAGATATATTTGCATCAAAAATTTCTTTTATTCCAACAGCAATCCGAAATTTATTAGCAGGAATGATTGCAAGACTTATTGTTGGTCCTAACCGATTTTATGGCCTCCAAAAAGTAACACACAAAATGGGAGCAACACATCCCACACTAAACAGTGAATTACTTTACAAGATCCGTCACGGGAAAGTACATCCCAAAGTAGATATCAGTCATTTTGATGAAGCCAAGGTTCATTTTAAAGATGGTACTAATGAAGAATTCGATGCTATTATTGCTTGTACGGGCTATGTATTGAGCCATCCTTTTTTTGATAAAAACTTTATTGATTATAGTTCTGGTTCAGTTCCGTTGTATTTAAAAATGTTTCACGAGACCTATGAAAACTTGTACTTTATCGGTATGTTCCAACCTTTGGGTTGTATATGGCCGGGATCAGAACAGCAGAGTAAGCTTGCTGCTCGAGCATTGAAAGGTAAATGGAAACGCCCGATGAATATTAAAGCTTTGTGTGAACGCGAAGTCACTCATCCTCATATAAAACAAATTTCCAGCTCTAGACATACCATTACTGTTGATTTTCACCGTTTCTTAAATGACCTAAAAAAGCATTTACCTAAGAAGAAAAAGATTTCAGCATGATTCCTAGGGAATTATAAGGTATTATGTTATCAATTTTCATTGCTGAACCTTGCAAATGAATGATTTAATCCTTTGGGTTTAGTGCCGCATCAATCAAATCTGCAACATCGATTCCTGCTCCTTTTCGTATACTATCGGTTACAGTTAGTAAGAGCAACCTTTCTCCAGGTGTTTTTAAAAAAATCTTTTGCCCCCATGGAAGCTCAACACCCATTTGAGAAAAAGGAGTAAGTTTAGGATTCATGATTCCTGGTATAAGTATGGGTAGTGTTTGAACAGTACTGTTAACCAAATAAAAGGCAACGGTTCGGTTTGCTACAGTACGTTTTTTTTTGCCTGAACCTGATTTGAATAGCGTATATTCCATTTTAAGGGGGGCAATAAACCTGTTTTCTAGCTGTAAATATTGATTTTCTTCAATCGTAAGGGTAGCAAATTCATTCTTACCAACCCCAAAACCTTTGTAAAGGGAGTCTGAATGATGTTCCCTTGCCGAAACACCTAGTTCAAATTTTGATTTATTCCAGACTTTAACACTAAAACCTTTCATGTGAGGATAGTCTATCCGAACAATTTGCTTGGGAGGAATTACTAAAGTAGAATTTGGAAGTTGTTTTTTTGTTTGTCCTTGAACAAAAGTTTCGAAAAACAGTATCAAAAAGAATATGTATGGATTGAAACGTTTAAATACCATGATTTTTATTTTAAATTCAATTCCATTTTAATATCTGATCGGTCATAAGGCAGATTGGATTCAAGCGGGACTTCAATAAAACCGTGCTTTTTATAAATGTATAGGGCGTTTTTTAGCTTGGTACTGGAATAGAGGATAATTTTATCCCAATGATGTTTTTGAGCAAATTCAAGCATATAAACCATCAGCTTTTGCCCTAGATTTCGCCCTTGGAAAGATGGATCAACAGCCATTTTCCCTAATTCAAAAACTCCTTTTGATTTAAAAATATAAGCGGCTGTTCCTACAATTTTGTTCGCAATTCTTATGAAAAAGATAAATCCTCCAGGTTTTATGATTATGTCATCGCATTGACTCAGAAGCTTAGAATCATAAGACTCCACAACAAAGTACTTTTCAAGCCAAGCTTCATTGAGAAGGCGAAAGTCCTCTGCATATCGTGATTCATAGGGAATGATTTCCATGTAACTATTTTTCTCCTGTCATCATCTCGGGTTTTACCCAAGCATCAAATTCCTCTGAACTTACATATGCCAGAGCTAATGCAGCTTCTTTTAGTGTAGTGCCTTCTTCATGTGCCTTATTGGCTATTTCAGCAGCTTTGTAGTAACCTATTTTTGTGTTTAATGCGGTTACTAGCATCAGAGAATTAGAAACTAATTCGTCAATACGTTTTTGATTTGGTTCAATCCCATTTATACAATTTTCAGTAAAACTTACACACGCATCTCCAATTAATTGAGCAGACTGAATTATGTTTGCTGCCATCACGGGTTTAAAAACATTCAATTCGTAGTGTCCCTGGGTTCCAGCTACCGAAATAGTAACATCATTCCCCATTACTTGAGCGCAGACCATTGTGATTGCTTCACATTGTGTAGGATTAACCTTTCCGGGCATAATTGAACTTCCAGGTTCATTTGCGGAGATCATTATCTCTCCAATTCCAGAACGAGGCCCAGAGGATAGCATGCGAATGTCATTTGCAATCTTATTTAGAGAAACAGCCAATTGCTTTAATGCTCCATGTGTTTCTACAATAGCGTCGTGAGCCGCAAGAGCTTCAAACTTATTATGAGCAGTTATGAAGGGTAGTTTGGTGAACTCGGCAATGTATTCGGCAACTCTTTTGGAGTATCCCTTTGGAGTGTTAATGCCAGTTCCTACTGCTGTTCCACCCAAAGCAATCTCAGAGAGGTGAGTTAAAGTAAAATTTAGTGCATTCAAACCATGATCCAATTGGGAAACATATCCAGAAAACTCTTGACCTAATGTTAAGGGAGTAGCATCCATCAAATGGGTTCGCCCAATTTTAACAACATCAGAAAACGCCTTTGCCTTTTTATCTAATGCTTTGCGAAGTTGTTCAATTCCGGGAATCGTTGTTTCTACAATTTTTTTGTAGGCTGCGATATGCATTCCAGTAGGAAAGGTATCGTTTGAAGATTGAGATTTATTCACATCATCATTAGGCGCGAGTGTTTTATCGCCTATTCCGAGTGTATTCCCTGCCAATACATGTGCACGATTCGCAATTACTTCATTGACATTCATATTACTTTGAGTTCCTGATCCAGTTTGCCAAATAACCAAAGGAAATTGATCGTCGAGCTTTCCTTCAAGGATTTCGTCACATACTTGAGCAATTAAATCTCGTTTTGTGATATCCAAAACACCCAATTCATGATTTGCGAACGCAGCAGATTTTTTGAGGTAAGCAAATCCATGAACAATTTCAATAGGCATAGAGGCTGATGGACCAATCTTAAAATTAGAACGAGAACGTTCTGTTTGTGCTCCCCAGTATACGTCTTTTGGAACTTTAACATCTCCCAAGGTATCTTTTTCTATGCGATATTTCATTTTATATTTTGGTTTAGTATTTGTGAATACTAAAATACTAATTTTTAGATTAGGGACTAAGAAGATTTTTCGGTTTAGGAATTAATTTCTTGCGCAAAAAAACAAATAGAACGTTGGGATTAATAGAGTAAAAAACTTAATTTTGTTAAAATTTTACAAAAATGTTTGAATTCGATCAATATCTAGGTTTTTTATCTTTTTTAACCATTTTAACCATTGGTTTTTGGTTAATGATATTTCTTTTAACCTTTGTTATCCCTTATTGGCTAACTGGAGCTTTACTCGAGTGGTTGAAAGAACGTAAAGAAGCTAAAAAGGCTGAACTACAAGAATAAATATTAAACACCTTAACCTTTTAATACGGTTAAAAAATAAATTATAAAACCTCACAAATTTTAAATTTGTGAGGTTTCGTTGTTCAAGAGAATTGCGGAAAATATTAGAAATCAAATTCATCTCCTCCATCACCGGAGTTATTTCGGTTAAGTCTACGTTTTTTTCGTGCTTTACTTTCGTTTATTTTATATGTGAATGTCAGGACATAGGTAGGTTGTCTCCATTGAAATTCGGAATAGGTATTAAAGTTTTCGTTTGTCGTTGTGCTTTTACGTCTTCGAGTATTCAACAAGTCACTTGCTCGAAGGGAAAGTGTCCCTTTTTTCTTAAGAATACTTTTATTGATTGCACCTGAAAGAGTGAAAATACCTTCAGATTTTGTTTGAGCATTTGCTCGAGGTCCTAAAAAAAATCCGCGAATTTGCGTGTCAAATCCTCCTGGGAGCTTAAGACTAGCGTTGATTCTACTGAACCAGCTTATAATTTCTGCATCAAAATTCTCGCCGTTATAATCACCATTTGTTTGAGAATTAAAAATATTAAAATTCCCGCTCAATCGAATTTTTCTGGAGGGAGAATAAGTCAATGTAAACTCGGTTCCCGTTCTTATATTCTCAGATAAATTTACGGATATTGATCGAAGTGCTGGAACCAAGTTGATGGTACCGTCATCAGCTGTAACTTCCACAAAATCCCCAGTAGCTTCTGTAATACGTTCAATATTTTGAGTTGATTTTTGAAAATAAACGGAACCATTAAATGTAAATTTCTCCCAACGCTTCAAATATCCGAGATCAAGAGCATTGGAATAGGTGGGATCTAAATCAGGATTTCCTTGTCTAAAAAAGGTAATGCTAGAGCGGGAGGGGAATGGATTTAATGACCAACCTCTGGGTCGTCTAATTCTTCTACTAAATCCAAGAGTTATACTTTCTTTTTCTGTTAATTCATAAGATAAATTAAAGGTTGGAAACCAATCCAAATAGTTCTTTTCTATTTTTTCGTTGGTTGTTTGCTGATCGATGATGATATTGGAGTGTTCCATCCGTAAGCCCAATAAATATGAGAATTGATTTATTTTTTTTCCAAATTGTGAGTAAGCAGCGTTTACATTTTCGGTGTACACTAGAACGTTTGACAGATCGGTGTTGAGTACAAAAACATTATTTTCTTCTATATTAACCTGATAGTCATTTTTTTGTGTCTTGAAATTTCCTCGATATCCGATTTCAAATTGGGTTTTCTTATCTACTGGCCATACATAGTCTACTTGGTACAAAACTCTTTTTTGAGATTCCATAGTAGATACCTCCTCAGGAGTGGAGCTCATGATATCTGAATCTTCATTCTCATTACTTTCTTCATATTGAAATTCGGCAACTAACTCATGTCCTTTGTCATCGAATTTTTTGGTGTAGTTAGCTGTAAATTGTTTAGTTTTGTCCAATTCTATCTCATCTTCAAAGCGATCAGAATTAAAAGTACCCATTGAAGTAATTGTCTCTATAGATGTAGAAACCAAGCTATTACGGTCGCTATCTCTATGGAAGCCCGAAAGGGTTAAAGAGGTGTTTTCATCTATGTTGTATTCAGCACCAAGATTGACAAATAAATTTTTACGATTTCGATCATAATCTCTTTTTTCATTTGAAAAATTACTTGGATTAGAGTTGTTAAAAAACTCACTGTTAAAAAGTCCACCCCCATTGGATTGAGAATCACTGAGAGTGGTGGTACTGAAAAAGTTAATTTTTTTTGTTCTCCAGTTTAAAGAAGCGCTTCCTCTGTAATTTTTAGGAATCCCTCCGTTTACGATAATTGAACCATTAAAACCTTCCAGGGTATTTTTCTTTAAAATGATGTTTAAGATCCCTGCGGTTCCTGCTGCATCATAACGAGCGGATGGAGAGGTTACTACTTCAACTTTTTCAATTGATTCGGCTGGAATTTGACGTAACCCTTCTGGACCAGATAAACCTACCAAACCAGATGGTTTTCCATTGATTAAGATTCGCACATTGTCATTTCCTCGAAGCGAAATAACTCCTTCCACATCAACAGAAACTGACGGAACATTATCCAATACATCAGATACACTTCCTCCTCGTACCGTAATATCTTTGCCTACATTATAAATCCGTTTATCCAAACGAATTTCAACAGTAGTTTTTTCTGCCACTAATTCAACCTCATCTAAACTAGAGGTTTCCATTTCCAAACGAATTGTTCCAAGATCAGTATTGGATCGAATAATTACCCCTTCATTTTTTGCGGCTTTAAATGAAATATATTCAGTTTTAATATCGTATTTTCCTGGGAAAACTTCAAGTGAAAAACGTCCGTTTACATCGGTTATACCCCCTTGAAGCATTTCTGGGCGGCGTTGGTTTTTTAAAGTAATAGTGGCGTATTCAAGAGGTTGTTCCGTTTCTTGGTCGATGACTATTCCGGTAAGAATAAATTTCCTTATGTTTTGTGGTCGTTGTCCAAAAGTGCTGTTGGCAATCAAAAGAAATAAACCAATTAAAGTGAGTTTATTTAAATAATAATTTTGATTCATTTATTATAATTTCCCTTTGGACTGTAGAAAAAGGATAAGGTTTAATTAACTTCCAAAAAAATGAATTAAATTCTCTAATGGCCTTCCAACAATTGCAGTTATTCCATTGGAAATTATAGGTCTTTCTATGAGTTTTGGATATTCAGCTAGAATGTTAATAATTTCATCAGGAGCATAAGTTTTACCTTTAAAATTGTCTTTCCAAATAGCTTCATTGGTTCTGACCAAGCTTAAGGGTTCAACTCCTAATAATTCAATTAAATTTTCGAGTTGTGAAACAGTCAACGGGTTTTTTAGATATTCTGTAATTTCTATCTCTAATCCCTTGGATTTAATATAATCCAGTCCTTCTCTAGATTTTCTGCAGCGTGGGTTATGGTAAATTGTATATTTCATTTGATGCGTTTAAAGCTTTGTGTATTGATTTAATTCATGAGCCAGTTGTTCCGGGCTTTGAAATTGAATGGAGTGAATTCCTAAAGCTCTTGCGGCTTCTACATTTCTCTTATTGTCATCAATAAATAATGATTCTTCGGCAACAAGGTCAAAGCGATTCAGGGTAAGTTCATAAATCTCAGGGAAGGGTTTTCTCATTTTTTCTATTCCCGAAACCAAAATCCCTTCAAACCATTGTAAAAACTCAAATTTTTTTAATGCTTTAGGGAAGGTTTCATGGCTCCAATTGGTAAGAGCAACAACTTTGTATTGAGGTGATTTTGAAAACTTCTCTAAGATATCTACAGTTCCTTGAATTTGATCTCCTAGCATTTCATCCCAACGATCATAGTACATTCGAATTTCTTTTTCAAACTCTGGAAATAATGCAACCCGCTCTTCGGTGGCTTGAGCTATAGGATATCCAGCATCTTGATTTTCATTCCAATCTTGAGTGCAAATTTCCGAGTAAAAATGTTCCATTTTCTTTTTATCACCTTCAAATACTTTAATGAATACCTTATCAGGATTCCAATCGATTAGTACTCCTCCTAGATCAAAAATGATGTTTTTAATATTGATGTTTTTATTCATTATATTTTGGTTTTAAGATTAGGTTTATTTTTTTACTTGGTTTCATTTTGGCCCATCATCATCAAATAGGATTTTAAGAATGGGTCAATTTCTCCATTAAGAACATCATCTACATTTCCAGTTTCGTGTTGTGATCTTACATCCTTCACTAATTTGTAGGGGTGAAGCACATAGTTACGAATTTGAGAACCCCATTCTATTTTCTTTTTGGATGCCTCAATTTCTTTTCGAGCTGAAAGTTTTTTTTGTAATTCGATCTCGTACAATTGAGATTTAAGAAGCTGCATGGCTTTGGTTTTATTGTCTAATTGCGAGCGTGTTTCAGAATTTTCAATTACGATACCCGAAGGCTCATGCCTCAATCGCACTGCAGTTTCGACCTTGTTGACGTTTTGTCCACCAGCTCCACTAGAGCGCATGGTTTCCCATGAAATATGTGCTGGATTGATTTGAATTTCAATGCTTTCATCAACTAAGGGATACACATAGACCGATGCAAAAGAGGTGTGGCGTTTGGCATTACTATCAAAAGGTGATATTCGAACCAAACGATGTACTCCATTTTCGCCTTTCAACCATCCAAAAGCAAAATCTCCTTCAATTTCGAGTGTCACAGTCTTAATCCCTGCAACATCTCCTGCTTGATTATTAAGTTCTATGATCTTATGGTTTTGCTTTTCAGCCCACATTAAATACATACGCATTAACATTTCGGCCCAATCACAACTTTCGGTACCTCCAGCACCTGCAGTGATTTGAATCACAGCACTAAGTGAATCTCCTTCATCAGAGAGCATGTTCCGAAACTCTACATCTTCCAAATCGCAGGTTATGGAATGGTAAAGGCTCATAATCTCTTGTTCTGAAACATCATCTGATTTAAAAAATTCCATGAGAACTTCTAAATCTTCCGTTTTTTGAACGAGTTTATCGTAATCACTTACCCATTTTTTTAGGGTACGAAGGGTTTTCATGTGTGCTTCAGCTTCTATGGGCTTATTCCAAAATTTAGGATCAAGCGTTACTTCTTCTTGATTTCGAATTTCGATCAGTTTGGCATCAATGTCAAAGATACCTCCTTAATGCGCCGAGACGCTCTAAAAGACCTTTTTGTTGATCTTGTGTAATCATATTCATTTTTCTGTAAAAGTAGAATTAAAGTCTCGGAATCCCTTTTTTTAACAATATTTTTTTAGCTTACATTAAAATTTTTAATGATGAAACAAATTATCAGTTTTTCTTTTATTTTAACTCTTTTATTTTCTTTTTCAACACAGGCTCAACGTTCCAAGAAAAAAGGAAATGCTTCGCAAAAAAGTCAATTGGAAAACCTCATTAACAACGCAAAATCCTTTAATGGGTTTTTTGATTTTTTCTATGAGGATAGTAGTGGAAAGGTTTTTTTAAAGGTGAATAAAAAAAATCAAATCAACACTGAGTTTTTATACATTAATAGTTTGAGTGCAGGTATTGGTAGTAATGACATTGGACTGGATCGCGGACAATTGGGTAACGAACGCGTAGTTTATTTTTCTAAAGCGGGAAATAAGCTTCTCTTAATTCAACCCAATCTAAAATATCGAACCAGCACGGTAAATATTTTAGAAAAACAATCTGTGAAAGAGGCCTTTGCTGAGTCCGTTTTGTATGGTTTTCCGATTATCGAAACAACAATTAATCATTATTTAGTTGATTTAACTCCATTTTTAATGCAAGATACACATGGGGTTGCTCAACGATTGAAACAGTCTAAGCAAGGTATTTATAAAGTAGATAAATCTCGTTCTGCTATTTCTCTTCCTAGAACCAAGGCTTTTCCAGAAAACATTGAGTTAGATGTATTACTTACTTTTGGTGGGCAAGCATCGGGGAGATGGATTCAATCGGTTACTCCATCTCCTAATAGTGTTAGTGTAAAGCTACATCATTCGTTTGTGGCTTTACCTAAAATCCCCTTGGCACCAAGAAAATTTGATCCTAGAAGTGGGGCAATTCCATTTTCGTTTTATGATTATTCTACCCCAGTTGAAGAATCAACGAGACAAGTTTACACCTTACGACACCGTTTGGAAAAAATAAACCCTTCTGAGCCTCTAAGTCAGGCTAAGGAACCCATTGTTTACTATTTAGATAACGGCACTCCAGAACCCGTAAGATCAGCACTCTTAGAAGGTGGGAGTTGGTGGGATCAAGCTTTTGAGGCAGCAGGCTTCAAGAATGCTTTCCAAATCAGAATGTTACCCGATGAAGTAGATCCCTTGGATGTTCGATACAATGTAATCCAATGGGTTCATAGGTCAACTCGAGGTTGGAGTTATGGTGCAAGTGTTGTAGATCCAAGGTCAGGAGAAATTTTAAAAGGTCATGTTAGTTTGGGAAGTTTGCGGATTCGTCAAGATTTTTTGATTGCGCAGGGATTGACAAATGCACCTTACGCCAATGGAAATACTGATGAAAGTCAAATGTCTGAACTTGCAATTGCTAGAATTCGACAATTATCTGCTCACGAAATTGGGCATACCCTTGGTTTTGCGCATAATTTTGCAGCTAGTACTAATGGTAGAGCATCTGTAATGGATTATCCTCACCCGAAAATCGATATAGTAGATGGTAAAATTTCCTATTCAAATGCTTATGCTATGGGAATTGGTCCCTGGGACAAAACCTCAGTACAATATTCATACAGTGATTTTCCAGATGGAACTGATGTGACTAAAGCCTTAAATTCAATTTTAGAGAAGAGTATAAAAGAAGGAAATCGTTTTATTTCTGATCAAGATGCACGACCCATAGGTGGAGCACATCCATATGCTCACTTATGGGATAATGGTGAAAGTGCTATTGAAGAGTATAAACATCTTTTGAATGTTAGGTCTATTGCATTGAAAAATTTTTCGGAAGATCAGTTGAGAGTTGGAGAACCCTATTCGGTTTTAAACGATCGACTCGTACCTCTTTATTTTTTACACCGATATCAAGCAGAGGCAATTGTTAAGTTGATAGGAGGAGTGGATTATTCCTATGGAGTTAAAGGAAATATTCCCTTTTCAATTGAAACCATCTCCTCAAAAATCCAAAAAGAGGCTTTAGCTACTATGATAAATTCTCTTTCTCCAAAAACCCTAGCGATTCCTAAAACTCTTTTAAATCAACTTCCACCAACTGCTTTTGGATATTCATCAACTCGAGAAAGTTTTCGTTCTCAAACTGGAAGAGTTTTTGATGTTATGGGAGCACCTTCTTCCCTTGGAAAAGGAATCATTCAAATGATTTTGAATCCTCAAAGAATATCTCGAATAGTCCAACAAAAATCACTCGATAGTAATCAATTGTCTCTGGAGCAACTAGCCGATCAATTAACTCAACAAATTTTTAAAAAGACATATGATGATGCTTATTTTAATGCAATACAATCTCAACTAAAAGAAATCTATTTGAATTCTCTTTTTGAACTTCATGTAAACAATAAAACCACTCCATCAGTTAAAGCTATTAGTTTTGAAATTTTAAAGGACATTGAAGATGATCTTAAAAGAAGTAAACAACCTTACAAATCATATTATTTAAGTAAAATAAAACGATTCATAATTAATCCCGATGATTTTGAAGTACAAGAAACTCCAGTTCTCCCTGACGGCTCACCTATAGGGATGGACACTTTTTGTAGTCAATTCAAAATATAATTATTTAAATAAGTATTATATTTAAATTCAATATGCCGTATTTTTACTAAAATGAAAGTAAATTTAATAAGTGATACCATAACCCTTCCATCCCCAGGCATGTTAGACGCGATGTATGCAGCAAAAGTCGGGGATGATGTCTTTAAGGAAGATCCATCTGTAAATGCTTTGGAAGAGAAGGTTGCTAAATTATTTGGAAAAGAAAATGCTTTGTTTTTTCCATCCGGAACTATGGCAAATCAAACTGCTATAAAATTACACACCCAACCTGGAGAACAGCTGATTTGTGATCACTATTCTCATATTTTCAATTATGAGGGTGGAGGTATTAGCTTTAATAGTGGGGTTTCTTGTAATCTCATAGAAGGAGATCGAGGAAGAATAAATGCAGAACAAGTTGCCTCTAAAATAAATCCGCCAGATTTTTATCATTCCCCTTTGTCAACCTTAGTTTGTTTAGAAAATACAACCAACAAAGGAGGAGGGGCTTATTATGAAGTTTCGGAGATAGAAGCCATTCGATCTGTTTGTAATAAACATAATTTGGGCTTGCATCTCGATGGAGCACGATTATGGAATGCAATGATTGCAACTGGTCAGAAACCTGAAATATTTGGAAGTTTGTTTGATACGATTTCAATTTGTTTTAGTAAGGGATTAGGAGCTCCTGTGGGCTCTGCCTTATTAGGAAGTAATGAGGATATTGAAAAAGCTATTCGAATACGAAAGATTTTTGGTGGTGGTATGAGACAAGCAGGATTTTTGGCAGAAGCTGCATCCTATGCTATAGACAATCATTGGGAACATTTGTCTGAAGATCACAGAAAAGCATCTGAACTAAAGGATTGTTTAGAAACTTTAAATTACATCCAAAGAGTAGAGCCAGTAGACACTAATATAGTTATATTTAAACTTATTGATTCAATTGAAGAAAATGATTTTATAAAAAAATTAGATGCATTGGGTATCCGATTTATTTCCATGGGTCAAGGTAAATTACGGATGGTTACACACAGAGATTACTCACAATTACAACACGAATATGTTCTTGATATAATTAAAGCCCTTAAATTTTAGACCTATGAAACTTTATGTAAATTTTAATACCAACTTAATTCTTATCCTTATTTTTGGCGTAATTTTCCTTCAATCATGTAATTCTGATATGAAAGCTACTTCTATGAAAAACCTTCTTCCTCCCGTTGCAGAACAGAAATCGTATCAACATAAGATTCATGATGATATTCGTGAGGATGAATATTATTGGTTGAAAGACCGAGATAATCCAGAGGTAATCGATTATTTAGAACGAGAAAACGACTATTACGCAAAGTCAACTGATCATACTCTAGATTTACAAAACGATCTTTTCGAAGAAATGAAAGCTCGTATCAAAGAAGATGATTCATCAGTTCCTTATTTTTACAATGGTTATTGGTACATAAGTCGTTATGAAAAAGGGAAAGATTACCCCATTTACACTCGTAAGAAAGCGACCCTAGAAGCTGAGGAGGAAATTCTTTTTGATTGTAATACAATGTCAGAAGGGCTTGAATATTTTCGCTTAGTTGGAATAAGTATTAGCCCAGACAATACCAAAGCTGCATTTGCAGTAGATACGGTATCCCGTCGGCAATATACTTTAAAGGTTAAAGATTTGGTTACTGGAAATCTTCTAAGAACATCAATCAAAAACACTACAGGTGGTAGCGTATGGGCAAAGGATAGTGAAACACTTTTTTACACCCAAAAAGACCCCATTACTTTGCGTTCTGAAGCAATTTATAGACATAATATTAATGCACCAAATAATGAAACAACCTTGGTTTATGAAGAAGAAGATGACACGTTTTCAGTTTATGTAATGGATTCTAAATCAGAGGACTACATCTTTATTTCGTCTTACAGCTCTCTTACCACTGAATTTCAATACATCAAGTCAGATGAACCTTTGAGTGATTTTAAATATTTTCAAAAAAGAATTCAAGGATTAGAATACAGTATTTCTCATTTTGAAGATAATTTTTATGTATTTACAAATGCAGATTCTGCTGAGAATTATAAGGTTATGAAAACTCCAATTTCTCGAACAGAACGATCTAATTGGGTTAATTTTGTTGAACACCGACCGAATGTTCTTCTAGAAGATTTAGAGATTTTCAAAGAGTATTTTGCAATTACAGAAAGAGAAAATGGGCTCACCAAAATCCGAATTCAATCTTGGGATGGAAAAAAAGACTTCTATTTACCCATAGAAGGTGAAACTTACTCTCTTTATACTTCTACAAATGTTGATTTCAACACAACGAAATTGCGATATGTTTTTAATTCGATGACCTCGCCCTCTTCAGTAATAGAATATGACATGGCAAGAGGAGAGCAGAATATACTTAAAGAGCAGGAAGTTTTGGGGGATTTTGATAAAAATAATTACACCTCTGACCGTTTATGGGCTACTGCAGAAGATGGGGTTAAAATTCCAATTTCAATTGTGCATCACAAGGAAACTGAATTAAATTCAAATACTCCAATTTTACTGTATGCTTATGGTTCTTATGGATCAACTATTGATCCAAACTTTTCGACAACACGATTAAGTTTACTGAATCGTGGTTTTGCTTTTGCTATTGCCCATATAAGAGGCGGAGAATATATGGGACGAAATTGGTATGATGATGGTAAACTATTTAACAAAAAAAATACTTTTTATGATTTCATTAATTGTTCTAAATTCTTGATTGAAGAAGGAATGACTTCCTCAGATCATTTATATGCTTATGGAGGTTCAGCAGGAGGCTTGTTGATGGGTGTGATCTTGAATGATGCACCTAAAATATATAATGGAGTAATATCTGCTGTTCCTTTTGTTGACGTAGTAACCACGATGCTTGACGATACGATACCCTTGACTACATCAGAATATGATGAATGGGGAAACCCTAATGATAAGGATTATTATCATTACATTAAATCATACTCACCGTATGAAAATGTAAAGGTCCAAGATTATCCCAATATTTTAGTCACAACTGGATTGCACGATTCTCAGGTACAATATTGGGAACCTGCAAAATGGGTTGCTCGTTTAAGGAAATTAAAAACTGATAATAAACAACTATACCTTTACACCAACATGAATGCGGGACATAGTGGAGCTTCAGGGCGTTTTGATCCGCTGCATGAAACAGCAAAAAAGTACTCTTTTTTGCTTGAGTTAGAAAATAAGTTTATGTGATTTTTTTTAATTAAATTTGCACTGTTTTTATTCTAACCTATTGCATGAAAAATAACATTCAATCTTCAAAAAATGTTCTTAGTTTAATTGGAAATACTCCTTTAGTTCAGCTTCAAAATGTTTCAAAAGGCCTCAAAGGTTCTTTTTATGCAAAATGGGAAGCGGCGAATCCAGGTCATTCAAACAAAGATAGAATCGCACTTTTTATAATTGAAGAAGCTGAAAGAAAAGGGCTTCTTAAAAAAGGTAGTGTGATTATTGAAACTACCTCTGGTAATACCGGTTTTAGTCTTGCGATGGTTTCCTTAATCAAAGGTTATGAATGTATTTTGGCTGTGAGTTCCAAATCCTCTGAAGATAAGATTAACATGTTAAGCGCCATGGGAGCAAAGGTTTATGTTTGCCCAGCAAATGTAAAAGCCGATGATCCAAGATCTTATTATGAAGTTGCTAAACGCATTCATAAGGAAACAGCAAATTCTTTTTACATCAATCAATATTTTAATGATTTGAATACTGAAGCACATTATCAAACTACAGGGCCAGAAATTTGGGAACAAACTAACGGTCAAATTACACATTTAGTTGCTTGTAGTGGAACCGGTGGGACAATATCGGGATGTGGTCGATTTTTGAAAGAACAAAACCCCAATATTAAAATTATTGGAGTTGATGCATATGGATCGGTACTAAAAAAATACCATGAAACACAAGAATTAGATTTGAATGAAATTTATCCTTATCGAATAGAAGGTATAGGAAAAAACATGATTCCTACTGCTACTGATTTTGAGGTAATTGATCATTTCGAAAAGGTGTCTGATGAAGAAAGTGCTCACAGTGCACGTGAAACCTCACTAAAAGAGGGTATGTTTGTAGGATATACATGTGGAGCTGCGGTACAGGCAATTAAAAAGCTTAATGAAAAAAATATGTTTAACGATAGCAGTAAAGTTGTTTGTATATTCCCAGATCACGGATCTCGATACATGAGCAAAATATATAACGATCAATGGATGCGAGAGCAAGGCTTTTTTGATAGTGCACATGCTCAAGATCCCAAAAAATTAGAATACATAAAATAACGATATTATAGTCAACCCTTTATGATTAACGATTTATTTGACAGAATACTTGACAACAAAGGTCCTTTAGGTAAATGGGCATCAGTGGCAGAAGGCTATTTTATGTTTCCAAAACTAGAGGGGCCAATTTCTAATAGAATGAAATTTCAAGGAAAAGAAGTCATTACATGGAGCGTTAATGATTATTTGGGGCTTGCCAATCATCCTGAAGTACGAGAAGTAGATGCCAATGCTGCTGCTTTATATGGCTCTGCTCATCCAATGGGTGCCCGAATGATGTCTGGTCATACGGATTTACATGAACAACTTGAAGAAGAATTGGCTGATTTTGTTAATAAAGAAGCTGCTTATGTACTCAACTTTGGATATCAAGGAATATTGTCAACGATAGACACTTTGGTGTCAAAAAGCGATATTATAGTTTATGATGTAGACGCTCATGCTTGTATAATTGATGGTGTTCGTTTGCACCCAGGAAAACGCTTTACTTTTATGCATAACGATATAGAGAGTTTAGAAAAAAACTTGGTCAGAGCTTCAAAAATCGCGGAAAAAACTGGAGGTGGGATATTAGTAATATCTGAAGGAGTTTTTGGAATGCGAGGAG
The DNA here is from genome assembly GCA_943789305.1 of uncultured Flavobacteriaceae bacterium. GTDB lineage: Bacteria > Bacteroidota > Bacteroidia > Flavobacteriales > Flavobacteriaceae > Arcticimaribacter. The sequence goes on from CALSTP010000001.1 coordinate 978,369, forward strand.
AACAGGGTCGTTTAAAAGAAATTGCAGCACTTAAGTCGAAGTACAACTTTCGATTCCTTGTTGATGATGCACATGGATTTGGGACTCTAGGAGCTACTGGAGCAGGCGCAGGAGAAGAACAAGGTATTCAAGACGACATTGATGTTTATTTTGCAACTTTTGCCAAGTCTATGGCATCCACAGGTGCATTTATTGCAGGAGACAAACAGATTATTGATTTCATGAAATACAATATGAGATCTCAAATGTTTGCCAAATCATTACAATCGGTTTTGGTTGAAGGAGCATTAAAGCGTTTAAATATGTTGCGCTCGCATCCAGAATTAAAAGCAAAATTATGGAAAAATGTAAATGCTTTACAATCTGGTTTAAAGGAAAGGGGTTTTGATATTGGAACTACTCAAAGCTGTGTAACCCCAGTATACCTTAAAGGAAGCATTCCAGAAGCAATGGTATTGGTTAAAGATTTACGTGAAAATCACAATATTTTTTGTTCTATTGTTGTTTATCCAGTTATTCCAAAAGGAATTATTCTTTTAAGACTGATTCCAACTTCTACACATACTCAAGAGGATATTACACTAACATTGGATGCATTTTCTACAATAAGAGAGCGGTTAGAAGGGAATGTATATAAACGAATGTCTTCTGGTATCGAAGCAGCTTCCTAATCAAGCTAAACTAATTTAAAAAGATAATCTTTTTTAATTATTCATTTAACATTACTGGCATAACGAGCATTGTCATGTTTTCTCCTTCTTCAGTACCATCGATAGGGGTGATTATTCCAGCTCTGTTTGGTAAAGACATTGCCAGTGAAACTTCTTCAACTGATAAATTACTTAGCATTTCTATGATGAATCTAGAATTGAATCCAATTTGTAAATCATCTCCTTGATACTGGCAATTCAGACGTTCTTCAGCTTTGTTACTGAAGTCAAAATCTTCTGCAGAGATATTGAGTTCGGCACCAGCCATTTTTAGACGTATTTGATGGGTTGTTTTATTAGAAAAAATACTGACTCTTCTTAGTGAATTTAGGAAGGGTTCGCGAGAAATTGTCATCACGTTAGGGTTTTCTTTCGGAATTACAGCTTCGTAGTTTGGATATTTCCCCTCAATCAAACGACAACTAAGTGAGGTAGCTCCAAAAGTAAATTGCGCATTTGTTTCATTGTATTCAATACTTATTTCTTCCTCACTTCCTTGTAAAATCCCCTTTAAAATTTGAAGTGCCTTTTTGGGCATGATGAATTCAGCTGTAGCATCAGCTTTGAGGTCTGTTCGGGTATATTTTACGAGTTTATGGGCATCCGTTGCAACAAAAGTCAATGATTCTGTTGAGAATTGAAAAAACACACCACTCATAACAGGTCTTAAATCATCATTTCCAGAAGCAAACAAAGTTGAATTTATTGCCGTAGCTAAAATATCAGCAACGATTACTGTTTTGCTTGGATCTTTCAGATTTACTGCTTTTGGGAATTCATCTCCAGGGACATAGGCTAATGCATATTTTCCATTGTTAGCACTGATTTCTACTGTATTGTTTTCCAATACCATAAATGTTAAGGGTTGCTCTGGAAAAGTTTTTAGGGTATCCAATAATAAACGTGCAGGAAGGGCTATAGTACCACTGGAATCAGATTCTACAGTAATACTTGATGACATGCTTGTTTCAAGATCAGATGCTGTAAGCGTCAAACGATCCGTTTGAAGTTCAAATAAAAAATTATCCAATATGGGGAGAGTGTTCGAGTTGTTGATTACTCCGCCTAGGGCTTGAAGTTGCTTTAGCAATTGATTACTTGATACGATAAATTTCATGTACGGAATTTGATTTAATTCAAAGATATTTGAAATGCTTCTAAATGCGAAAGAAACTTATTAACAGTTATTGACTATAACTTTTGTTCCTGAACCAATTGAAAAATAATCCAATTATAAATAAAAAAATCAATGGGCTAAAAACACTAAAATAGATCCAGAAGCTTCCTTTTGAATTCACTTTTTCAGAATCCAACATTGCGATTTTAATTTCTCTGGAGCGTAAACGGAGTAAATCATCCTCTCCAATTAGGTGATGAATTGTATTTTTAAAAAATTGTTTGTTGGAATAGAAATTATTGGTCCACTTATCATAACCCAATTCTAGAGGTTTTCCTTTATCAATTTGGTTTTCGATTAAATTTCCATCTCCAAAAACAGCAATTCGGGCTTTTTTTGATTCTTTGACATCCCATTCAAATGGATGTATTCGATTGGTGTATAAGGAATTGAATTCCCCTTCAAGAACAAGCCCAAGTATTTGTTCTTTATCGGTAAATACAGAAGGTTTTATTGGTTCTGTTGCGGTTTTTAATTTAATCATAGAGGGGATTCCTTCGATCAGAGAAAGAGGTGATGACTTAATGAGTATAGTTTTTTTTAAGCTGTTTTTTAAAGTATCAATTGGGCTTGCAAATTGAAAAAGTACATTTCCTATTGCTGAGCCAATGGAGTTACTTTGATCTGGTGCAGCTAGAGGGTTATATGGCCATGGATAGGGTAGGTATTGAGAATTGTTTTCATTGCCTTGTGCCAATACTATAGGAGCACTGTATAGGTCCTTAACAAGCTCTTGACGCATCCGAAATCCAAATTTAAAAAACAAATCATCAAGTTCCGAGAAGTTACCATAACTAACTGTTGATCCAGATAAATTGTACAAGCTGTCTTTTTGAACATTTACAGGATCAATTAAAAACATACTGTTTCCTCCTTGTTGAGTGTACTGATCAAGAATAAACTTTTCTGTATTTGAAAATGATTCTTTAGGATTGGAAACCAAAAGTAAATCAAACCGGTTTAAATTTTCTAATGTTTTTTGAGGGGTCATTGGAAATGCTTTTAGATCAAAGGAGGCTAAATTGTAGTAGGGGAGTAAATCCTGCAAAAAACTAGTAATCAATATATCCTGGGAAGTATTGTGTGATTTCAAAACTGCAATTTTCTTTTTTTCATCTAATAAAATTTGATGAATACCATCCATAAGCGCAAATTCCAATTGTTGAATGGATTTTAAAATACGTTGCTCTGGTTGGTCTCCTAGATTTTTTTGAAGCAGTGAAACTCGAATGGTTCTATCTTCATAATTCAAAAGCATCCAAGGGAAAACATAGGATTGTTCAGTGGCTTGATTTGTATTTTCAACAACCATTTCGGGATATAAACCGTATTGGCTCATTTCATTCATCAATTGTTCAGTGTTAGTTGAGCCCTTATACGGATCAATAAACTTATAATAAAAGCGATCATTTTGAGCAATGACACTTTGCAGTAAAATTTCTGTTTCTGAACGCAAGCGCTGATATTCTTGTGGAAGTTTCCCTTTTAAAAATACATCAACTCGAATGGATTTTTTGATGGGTTTTATAAACGTTATGCTTTCATTGGATAAGGAATACCTTTTATCTACGGTTAGGTCCCATCGATAATTGAATCGTGAAGCTAAGATTTGAATTATTAGTACGCCTAAAAAAACAAACAGAATTCTTAAAAAATTAGTTCTGAACATTATTGTTTAATTTTTTTAAGTCGAAAAACAGTGAGGTAATTGAATAGGAACATCTGACCAAAAAAATAAATGACATCAGAGCTTGCAAGAATACCCTTACTCATTTTAATATAATGGGATTGAATGCCAATTGAATTAAAAAAATCATATGCACGGTTATCAGAAAAATAGAGAGATAACTCTCCCCAACCATAAAAATGAAGGAGACAAAAAAGTGATGACAATAAAAAAGCAATAACTTGATTCTTGGCTAATGAAGAACACCAAAGTGTAATGCTACAAAAAACACTTGCCAAAAATAATAAGCCAAAAAAAGACCCAATAAATGCGCCCCAATCAAACACATCCTTGTTCATCTTTAGCTGAAGAATTGCAAATGTGTATATAAAACTCAACAACAAACTTGAGAGAATTAGAAAAATAATCCCCAATAATTTCCCCAAAACCAGTTCCCATAGAGTAATAGGTTTAGTCATTAAAAGACCAATAGTCCCGGATTTTATTTCCTCTGCTAAACTTCTCATTCCAATGGCTGGAATAAGGAATAAAAATAACCAAGGCATTAGTTCAAAATATAAGTTTAAATCTGCAAATCCAGATCCAATTAAATTAAAAGTATTTGAGAAAACCCAAAGAAACAAACCGTTTAGGGTAAAGAAAACAGCTAAGATAATATAGCCCATTGGGGTGGTAAAAAAGGATAGGATTTCTCTTTTGGCTATAGCAAGCATATTATTTGAATTTAATGGTTATGGTATCTCGAAACTCCAATCCAAATAAACTGTTAGCGCTTCCTACCGTTTGTGGATTGCTTTTGTAAACAGAAAGTTCAAGTTGTCCTGCTGCGTTAAATAAAGCAATTTTTTTTCCATCTTCCTCTCTATTTTCTTTTGGGATCGAAAAATTTATTGCCTCCGTGTAGGAGTTATATATAGTATGCAGTTTTACACTTTTAGTGAAAATTGTATATGCCCTTCCTTTTTGATATTCCAAAAAAACTTTTTTGTTGATATTGGTAACTACGTTTCCAAAATTATCAATATAAATAACACTTCCAAGGATTTGATCTTCTGCAGTGTTGATAACTGGTTTAACATCAGTCACTTCTTTAATTTGGTTGATGTTCTTACCAATTACATCAAGGCTTCCTTTGCGTGCAATATGTCCAGCAACTTTGACAAAAACATCCAGAACTGGGAACGAAGAAACAATGTTTTTATGAATATTAATTTCAACAATTTTTTCTGGAATTCGCTCTTCTTTGATGAGTGAAAAAATACCGTTGTTTGCACCAATGAAATAATGCCCTTCTAAAAGCATAACAATATGTACGTTTTCTGGAGTGTATTCAGAATCTACACCGATAATGTGAATACTGCCTTTTGGAAAAGCAGAATAAGCGTTTTTTAGAACATAAGCAGCTTCAGTATGATTGAATGGACTTATTTGATGAGAAACATCGACAACATTAACTCCTTCAATTTCTTGATACAATTCAGCTTTTATTGCTGCTACAAAATAGTCTTTAAGTCCAAAATCGGTTGTCAGGCTTACTAAAGACATAAAGAAATCATATATTTTAAAAGTTATTTAAACTAAAAATGTAATTTTGAAATACAAACTTACAAATCCTTAAATTAAATAACCTTAAAACAACAGGGCTTTTGAATGAGATAAAAATTGAGTTAAAGGAAGTGAACCCAAGAGAGTTTTTTGGAGATCGAAATACTAATATTGAGCTTTTAAGGAATTATTTCCCAAAACTTAAAGTTGTTGCTAGGGGAAATACAGTAAAAGCTTTTGGTGAAGAAATAATTTTAGAGGAATTTGAGAAACGTATCGTTATGCTTGTTTCTCATTTTAAGAAATTCAACAAACTTGATCAAACCATTTTAGAACAAATCTTAACTGCAGATTCAGCTAAAGATTTTGAAGCTGTTGATGATAAAGAATCATTTATTGTCCATGGAGTTGGTGGTAAGGTAATCAAAGCCAAAACCATTAACCAACAGCGTTTGGTTTTAACCAGTCAAAAAAATGATATGCTTTTTGCAGTTGGACCTGCTGGAACAGGAAAAACATATACCTCAGTAGCTCTTGCAGTTAAAGCTTTAAAAGAAAAACAGGTTAAACGTATTATTCTAACCCGACCAGCAGTTGAAGCTGGTGAGAATTTGGGATTTCTTCCTGGAGATATGAAAGAAAAATTAGATCCCTATATGCAACCTTTATACGATGCTCTAAGAGATATGATTCCATCTGAGCGACTCAATTCATATTTAGAAAAGGGAACCATTCAAATTGCCCCTCTTGCCTTTATGAGGGGGAGAACACTGGATCATGCATTTGTAATTTTAGATGAGGCTCAAAATACTACTCATGCACAAATGAAAATGTTTTTAACTCGAATGGGGGCTCATGCTAAGTTCATAATTACAGGTGATCCCGGTCAGATTGATTTGCCTCGCAGAACGATTTCTGGATTGAAAGAAGCCTTGCTGGTATTGAAAGAAACCCCGGGAATTGGAATGATATATTTGGATGATAAAGATGTTATTCGACATCGATTAGTTAAGAAAGTCATAGAGGCCTACAAAAATATAGAGCATCAAAATTAATTAGAATAAATGAATACACTACTAGCATCCTCCTTTTCACTACCAGGGCAGCAATCCAAATATATTGGTAAAGTTAGGGAGGTAATTAGCCTTGAAAACGATTTGATTGTAATGATAGCTACTGACAAGCTTTCAGCATTTGATGTGGTGATGCCAAAGGGGATTCCTTATAAAGGACAAATTTTGAATCAGATAGCTACCCATATGATGGAGGCTACAAAGGATATTGTTCCAAATTGGCTTGAAGCAACCCCAGATCCATCGGTCGCAGTTGGAAAAAAATGCGAACCTTTTAAAATTGAAATGGTTATTCGTGGATATCTATCCGGTCATGCTGCCCGAGAGTATAAACTCGGAAAAAGAGTTATTTGTGGAGTACCAATGCCTGATGGAATGATAGAAAATGATCGTTTTTCATATGCAATCATTACTCCTGCAACCAAGGCAGAGGAAGGACATGATGAAGATATTTCCAGAGAGGAAATTATAAAGCAAGGAATTGTTTCGGAACACGATTATACTATCTTAGAAAAGTACACTAAAGCTTTGTTTGAGCGAGGAACCCAACTTGCTAAAGAAAAAGGTCTAATTCTGGTTGATACCAAATATGAATTTGGGAAAACTTCAGATGGAACGATTGTATTAATCGATGAAATTCATACCCCAGATTCTTCGAGATATTTCTATGATGAAGGATATGCGGAACGTCAAGCTAGAAGAGAACCACAAAAACAACTTTCAAAAGAATTTGTTAGACAATGGCTGATATCAAAGGAGTTTCAAGGGCTTGAAGGGCAAAAAATACCTGAAATGAGTGAGGAATACATCAAGGAAATTTCTGATCGATACATTGAATTGTATGAAAAAATTACCGGAAATGAATTTATAAAAGGGGATGTTTCTTCAATTGAAAATCGCATTGAACAAAACATTCTTTCTTATTTAAAGACAAAACAATTGAATTGAATTTCAAGTTTTTTTTTAAATCCATTAGAAGACAATCAATTAATAGTTTTAAACGGAATTTGTTAATTACTTTCAAGGTTTTAGTTTACGCTTTTTACTTGGAACAACTAAATTAGCTGATTACATTATGGCTCAAAACGCACAGTATACAGAAGATAACATTCGTTCCCTTGATTGGAAGGAACACATCCGTATGCGTCCTGGGATGTATATTGGAAAACTTGGTGACGGTTCCTCATCTGACGATGGCATTTATATTTTATTGAAAGAAGTACTTGACAATTGTATTGATGAATTTGTCATGGGAGCTGGTAAAACCATAGAAATCCAAATAAAAGATCAAGAAGTAAGTGTTCGTGATTACGGACGAGGAATACCCTTAGGTAAAGTTGTTGATGTGGTTTCTAAAATGAACACTGGGGGGAAATATGATTCCCGAGCTTTCAAAAAATCAGTTGGACTAAACGGAGTGGGTACAAAAGCTGTGAATGCTCTTTCCGCATATTTTAGAGTAGAGTCAAATCGTGAAAATAAAACCAAGTTTGCCACATTTGAAGCTGGGAATTTGACAGAGGAAGCTGAGGCTGTTGAAAGTTCTAAAAGAAAAGGAACCAAAGTAAGTTTCACTCCTGATCATACCATTTTTAAAAATTTTCGTTACCGCAATGAATACATTGTGAAAATGATTAAAAATTATGTCTATCTCAATCCCGGATTAACAATTGATTTTAATGGTCAAAAATATTTTTCTGAAAACGGTTTAAAGGACTTGTTAGAAGACATTGTTAATGAATCTGATCTTTTATATCCCATTATTCATCTTAGAGGAGAAGATATTGAAGTTGCTTTAACGCATAGTAAAACTCAATATAGTGAAGAGTATCATTCTTTTGTCAATGGGCAAAACACTACTCAAGGAGGAACACATCTTGCAGCTTTTAGAGAGGCATTAGTAAAAACAATACGTGAATATTTTGGAAAAAATTATGATGCTTCTGACATTCGAAAATCAGTTATTTCAGCAATAAGCATCAAAGTTATGGAGCCTGTTTTTGAATCTCAAACAAAAACAAAATTGGGATCCACCGAAATGGGTGAAAAAATGCCCACAGTTCGTTCCTACATAAATGAGTTTTTGAAAAATCAACTGGATAATTACCTTCATAAAAATCCTGAAACTGCTGAACGTTTTCAGCGTAAAATCTTACAAGCAGAAAAGGAACGAAAAGAATTATCTGGAATTAGAAAGCTAGCTCGTGATCGCGCAAAAAAAGCGAGTTTGCACAACAAAAAATTACGAGATTGTAGAATTCATTTGGGAGACCTCAAGAAAGATAGAAGACTGGATTCAACCATCTTTATTACCGAAGGAGACTCTGCGAGTGGTTCTATAACGAAATCAAGAGATGTTAATACACAAGCGGTTTTTAGTTTACGTGGAAAGCCCCTGAATACCTTCGGGATGAGTAAAAAAATTGTTTATGAAAACGAGGAATTTAATTTGTTGCAAGCAGCTCTAAACATTGAAGAAAGTTTAGCCGATTTGCGCTACAACAATATTGTAATTGCTACAGATGCTGATGTTGATGGTATGCACATACGTTTATTATTGATTACTTTTTTTCTTCAGTTTTTTCCAGAACTAATCAAAGAAGGGCATTTATATATTCTACAAACTCCTTTATTTAGGGTTCGAGACAAGCAACAAACCTTTTATTGCTATTCAGAACAAGAACGAATCGATGCGATTGAAAAGTTGAGAGGGAAAGCAGAAATAACACGATTTAAAGGTTTAGGAGAAATTTCTCCTGATGAATTCAAATATTTTATCGGAGAAGACATCCGGTTGGATCCAATCATGTTAGATAAAGCCACTACGATAGAAGAATTATTACAGTTTTACATGGGGAAAAATACCCAAGACCGCCAAGAATTTATTATCAATAATCTAAAAGTAGAATTAGATTTAGCAGAATCGACAAGCTAAGTATGGAAGAAAAAGAATTCTACAACGAAAATAGTGGATTTGCTGACAACGTAGCTGATACCCTTGTCAAAGTTACTGGAATGTACAAAGATTGGTTTTTGGATTACGCTTCTTACGTTATACTAGAAAGAGCTGTTCCTGCAATTTCTGATGGATTAAAACCAGTACAAAGAAGGATACTTCATTCTATGAAAGATTTAGATGATGGGCGGTACAATAAAGTAGCAAACATTGTTGGCCATACGATGCAATATCATCCACATGGAGATGCCAGTATTGCTGATGCTATGGTTCAAATAGGTCAGAAAGATTTAATGATCGACATGCAAGGTAACTGGGGAAATATTCTTACCGGTGATCGTGCAGCGGCTTCAAGATATATTGAAGCTCGGTTATCAAAATTTGCAAATGAAGTTGTTTTTAGTCCCAAAGTTACCAATTGGCAGCTCTCTTATGATGGAAGAAAAAAAGAACCTATAAATTTACCGGTTAAATTTCCATTACTTCTAGCTCAGGGAGCAGAAGGAATTGCAGTCGGATTATCAACAAAAATACTACCGCATAACTTCAATGAACTAATACAGGCAAGCATTTCCTATTTAAAAGGAAAAAAATTCACTTTAGTCCCTGATTTTCAAACGGGTGGGATTATTGATGTTCAAAATTATAATGATGGAGTTAGGGGAGGTAAGGTTAGGGTTCGGGCAAAAATAAGTGCAGTCGATAAAAACACTTTAGTCATAACCCAAATTCCTTTCAGTACATCTACTACGAGTTTGATCGAATCAATCCTAAAAGCAAATGAAAAAGGTAAAATTCGAATTCGTAAAATTGAAGACAATACAGCTGCCAATGTTGAAATATTAATTCATTTACCCAATGGAATATCACCCGATAAAACCATTGACGCATTATATGCTTTTACAGCATGTGAAACCTCAATATCACCTCTAGGATGTGTTATTATTGACCATAAACCTCATTTTATTGGCGTTTCGGATATGCTTAGAATATCCACAGATACAACAGTTCAAATCTTAAAAAAAGAGCTAGAAGTAAAACTCCATGAACTTCAAAATCAATGGCATTTTGCTTCTTTAGAAAGAATTTTCATTGAAAATAAGGTGTATCGTGAAATTGAAGAAGAAGATACATGGGAAGGCGTACTAAATGCAATTGATGAAGGCCTTAAACCATATAATAAACTTTTAAAAAGAGAGGTAGTTGAAGACGATATCATCCGTTTGACAGAAATTAAAATCAAACGAATTTCAAAATTTGATATCGATAAAGCTCAACAACGAATCGATGCACTGGAAACTGAAATCTCAGAAGTTCAAGATCATTTGAATAACCTGATTGAATACGCCATTGATTATTTTGCAAAGCTCAAGAAAGATTATGGTAAAGGAAAAGAGCGCCTATCAGAAATACGTGTTTTTGACGATGTAGATGCTACCAAAGTAGTGGTAAGAAATTTAAAATTATTCGTAAATCGAGAAGAAGGTTTTATTGGAACTTCCCTTAAAAAAGATGAATATGTTTGCGATTGTGCAGACATTGATGATATCATTGTGTTTACTCAAAGTGGAAAAATGCAAGTAGTTAAAGTCGACAGTAAGGTATTTATTGAAAAGAACATTATTTACGCCGCTGTTTTTAAGAAAAAAGATCTGCGAACAGTATATAATTTGATTTACAAAGACGGTAAAACGGGAAGTTCATTCATCAAGCGGTTTGCAGTTTCGGGTGTTACCCGAGATAAAGCGTATGATCTAACTCAGGGTAAGCCTGGAACTAAGATTTTATACTTTACTGCCAATCCCAATGGGGAAGCAGAAATAGTATCTATACTTCTTCGAAATTCAGGAAGTGCTAAGAAATTGAAATGGGATATTGATTTTGCAGATCTTCAAATCAAAGGAAGAGGTGTAAAAGGGAATATTGTTTCAAAACACAATATTCTTCGAGTTGAATTAAAAGAAAAAGGTGTATCTACCTTAAAACCCCGAAAAATATGGTTTGATCCAACAGTTTTAAAATTAAATGTCGATGAAAGAGGGTATCTCCTAGGTGCTTTTAGAGGCGAGGATAAATTATTGATTATTAATGATAAAGGAGATTCCAAAACTGTAATCCCAGATTTGAGCTTGCATTTTGATCTTACACCAAAAATACTAGAACGTTGGGTCGAAAACAGACCCATTACAGCTGTTTATTTTGACCCAGAAAAAGATCGGTATTTCATTAAACGTTTTTTAATTGAAAACGAAAATAGAGAAGATAATTTCTTGAAGGAAGATTCAAAACTACTGTTTGTTTCATCAGAATGGAGACCCGTTATTGATTTAGTCTTTGCTAAACCTCGTGGAGGTGTTGCAGCACCCAATAAGAAGATCAATGTTGAGGAATTCATAGCTGTTAAAGGGTTTAAAGCATTGGGTAATCAATTGACTAGTAACAAGCTGAAAGATGTGGTTTTGATTGATTCTCTTCCCTATGAAGCCGTATCCGAAGATCCTGTGGAAGAAGTTCAAGTAATTGATGCCAAGGAAGTTAAAAATTTAGATGAAGACGAATCTCAAATCAAATTAGAACTATAAAGATTGATTATTTTTCTCTCTGAGTTTTATGTTTAGAAATTCAATTTTTAAAAAAAATAATTGAAAGTTGAGGAATTGTTGCGGGTTTAGTTATCTATTTTAGTAACTGTTCCTCTTTGAATGTTTTTTTTATCTCCAACAATAGCGTATTCAAAAGTATATTGATTTTTGTTTGTTGTCAAGATTTTGATAGATAGCGGACGTTTATCTTGGTTAGAAGTTGGGTTCAATTTAGTCAAAATACATTCACAAGGATTTACCCAGCGAATGCTGGCAGAATCTATCTTTCCATTGAAGGTTTCAATTTCATAATTTTCATCTCTTACAAAGGTTGACTCTAATAGTTCATCTCCAACGATTGTTTTAAATTCGAAAGTACCCTTATGAAACTGATTACAATTTCTTTGGGGGGAATAACAAGATAAACACATTAGAAGTAAAATAGTAGCAAAAGAAGGTTTCATGCGGAATTTTCAGTAAAAGTACTAAGATTTTCTTTCAATTACCTTGAATGTATCGTCCACATAAATATAAATTATTTCTTTTAAATCTTTTGTGGGCTTTGATTTTTGAATGGTTTGATTTTTAGATACTAAACTTAGAGGTTCTTGTTCACCCTCATGTGAATCGAATAAATTACTTTGTGTAGGGGTGAAGTTTTTATCTTTACCCAAAAGCAACCAATCGAACTCTACTTCATCGAATGTTGTTTGAATTTTTGATAAAAATTCAAGACTGGGTTTATTCCTTCCTGACAATATGTGTGAAATCCCAGAACGTTGTACTCCAATTTTTTCTGCAAAACTTGCAGCATTCAATTCATTTTCACTGATTAATTTCTTTATCCGAATAATAATTTCATCATAGTTTAACATTGTAACTTATTGAGGATTATTCTGCAATATAATTATAAAATTTTAACTTTCAGCTGTCTTTTATTTCAATTTTTCTTAAACAATTACTTTATATAATACTATTAAGTAATTGATTATTAATAATTAATTATGGAAAATAATCTCAGAACCTCTACTTTGTAACAATTTGTAAACTTAGAGCATTTAATTTGTATACATCTGTAACAAAATATTGTATAACGTTGTAAACATGTTTGTGTTTACATTTGTACACATGAAAACAAGAAACCTCAATCACAACCGATTATTGACTCCATCAATGCTTTACGATTACATTGAGGACAAAGATCTAATGTCTTGTCTAAGAACCTTTGGAACCTCTGCAGAAAAGCGTCCCATTTATGGATATGTGGTCGGAGAGGGTAAAAATAGAATCCTTATGTGGTCTCAAATGCACGGAAATGAATCAACTACAACCAAATCTTTAGTAGATTTTTGGGGTTATTTGAATACAGGTCAGGCAGAATTTATATTGAAAGAATGCACGTTTCTCATGATTCCTCAACTCAACCCAGATGGTTCTGAAGCTTATACTCGTTTGAATGCTAATAAGATTGATTTGAATCGAGATTTTATTGATTTAAGTCAACCCGAAAGTAGGTTGCTCAAAGAGGTTTTTGATGATTTTAAGCCTGATTATTGTTTTAACCTCCACGGGCAAAGAACAATTTTTTCAGCAGGCAATACTTCCATTCCAGCTACAATATCTTTTTTGGCACCTTCTGCCGATCCTGAAAGATCTCTTACACCAGCAAGAGAAATGGCAATGAAATTGATTGTAGCGGCAAAAAATAAACTTCAAAGTTATTTGTCCAATGCCATAGGGCGCTATGATGATGCTTTTAACATCAACTGTGCAGGGGATTATTTTACTTATCAAGGAACCCCAACCGTGTTATTTGAAGCAGGGCACTACCCAGGGGATTACAAAAGAACAAAATCAAGAAAGGCAGTTTTTGATTCTATAATTCAAATGTGTGAAATAATTTCTTTAAAAAAAATCCATTCTTTTTCTATTGCCGATTATTCCGAAATACCAAAAAATCATAAAAACCTCAGGGATATTGAGATATTTAACCTTAAAGGCACCTCAAAGGGGATTTCGTCAAGTAAAAACAAGGTGTTTATTCAATACAAAGAAGAGAAAAAAGAAGGAAAGGTTCTATGGTTGCCTTGTTTTGATAGCTTCAATGCGGAGCACGTGGGGTTAAATAAAATAAATGCTAAAAACCACCCATATCTAAAAGATATTTCAGTAAATTTTGATGAAATTAAAAATATAACGAAAATGATTTCTTTGTTAAGTTTACATCAATAATGCCAATTCAGCGTCTACATGCCTTCTTTTTAAGTATTTTTGTGTTTTAATTTATAAAAGTTAGTTATGCCAAAATCTAAATTAGATGAAGTAGATCACCAAATCCTTGATATTCTAATTAATAATACCCGTGTTCCATTCACAGATATTTCCAAAAAACTATTAATATCTGCTGGAACAGTTCATGTTCGTGTTAAGAAAATGGAAGATGCAGGAATTATTAAAGGCTCCTCTTTAAATTTAGATTATGAAAAATTGGGTTATTCTTTTATTGCTTACGTTGGTATTTTCCTAGAAAAAAACAGTGCGACACAGCAAGCACTTAAGGATATTGAAAAAATCCCTTATGTAACTGTAGCACACATTACAACGGGTAAGTTTAATGTTTTTTGTAAAGTAAGAGCTAAGGATACTAAACATGCGAAAGACATTATTTTTATGATTGATGACATTCCTGGAGTTTTGAGAACCGAAACTATGATTTCATTAGAAGAAAGTATCAATGATAAAAAACGTTTAATGCATAGTATTTTCAACGAACTTTAATATAATCCTAAACCCATAATGGCAAGAAAAACAAAGTCTGAACGATTTAATGATTATGTTGTCTCTAAATTCGAAATATACAATAGCCTCTTTCTAACACTTCCTTTTGATTCTATACCGCAAACATCACTCTTACTACCTTTGTTTAAGGATTTCTGTTCCAAGGGCTATGATTCCGATTTGTCACCAAAAAAGATTGTAGATCTTTTTTTTGAGAGTTTTGCTCGTGGAATGGATGCCGAAGATCAACATAATTTATTGTTTAGTTTTTTGAAATACATTGAACGTCAAATTGTATTGTTTGATGCGATCGAAGACGCAGGTTTTTCCTATGTAAATAATATGCATGGTAGAGGAACACTCCGCTATATTAAAGAAGCTACCAAGTCAAAAAATAATTTTACGGAACTTAAAGAATATTTAAATCGATTTAAGGTCAGAATTGTTCTAACTGCACATCCGACTCAATTTTATCCTGGTTCAGTCCTAGGGATTATTACAGATTTAGCTGAAGCACTTAAAAAAGATGATTTAGAACAAATTAAATTATTGTTGGCTCAGCTTGGAAAAACACGTTTTTTCAATAAGATAAAACCAACTCCTTTAGATGAGGCGATTAGCCTTACATGGTTTTTGGAGAATGTTTTTTATGAATCTGCTGCGGTCATATACAACTACATAGAACAGCACATTTTTGAAGGAGAATTTATAGATAATTCAATCTTTGATTTAGGCTTTTGGCCTGGAGGAGATCGTGATGGAAACCCATTTGTTACTCCTCAAATAACATTGAAAACTGCTGAAAAATTGAGGTTTACAATCCTGAGAAATTATTACAGAGATTTACGCAAACTTAAAAGAAAAATTACGTTTGATCTAGTTGATCAGAAAATAAATGATTTAGAATCAACTTTGTATCACACCTTATTTGAGTCAGAAAAAATTAAAGAAATTAGTTCAGAATTTGTAATTAATGAATTAATGCAAATAGAGGCAATCATAAAGGAAAAGCACAACAGTCTTTATTTAAATGAAATAATTGACTTGAGAAATAAAGTTAAGCTTTTTGGTTTTCATTTTGCTTCCCTTGATATTCGCCAAGACTCTCGAGTTCATAATCATGTTTTTGAAACTATTGTTTCGCATCCAAAAATACAAGACTATGTTTCAGGTTTGCCCTCAAATTATTTAAATCTCGATTTAGATGAACGTCTAGCCATTTTACCTCAATTAACTGGAAAGGTACCTGAGTCGCTTTTTGATGATGATATTGTTAAACATACCTTGGGCTCTATTTACGCGATGAAAACCATTCAAAAGCGAAATGGGGAAAAAGGATGTAATCGATATATAATCAGCAATTGCCAAAGTATAGAGAATATGTTGCAGCTATTTGCTTTACATCGCATTTGTGGCTGGGAAAAACCAACTGTTGATTTAATTCCCCTTTTTGAGACAGTTGATGATCTAAGAGCTTCTCAAGAAATCATGAATGCTTTATATTCAAATCTTGTGTACAAAAAGCACTTACAAAGTCGAAACATGAAGCAAACCATCATGCTAGGTTTTTCTGACGGTACAAAGGACGGAGGTTATTTTATGGCGAATTGGAGTATTTACAAAGCCAAAGAGGAGTTATCTGATGTATCAAACGAATTTGGAGTTTCTGTTGCATTTTTTGATGGACGAGGAGGTCCACCAGCAAGAGGAGGGGGGAATACGCATCACTTCTACGCCTCGATGGGAGATCGTATTCAAGCTGACGACATTCAATTGACCCTTCAAGGACAAACCATTAGTTCAAATTTTGGAACTCTAGATTCAAGTCAATTTAATCTTGAACAGTTGTTGAGTTCTGGAATTTCAAATCAAGTATTTAAAAATGATGACAATCATTTAGCTGATGAAGATCGTAAAACGATGCAACAATTAGCAGAAATTAGCTATCAAGCCTACAGTGATTTTAAATCACATCCAAAATTTGTTCCCTATTTAGAAAACATGAGTACTCTTAAATACTACTCAAAAACCAACATAGGAAGCCGTCCTTCTAAAAGAGGAAGTTCAAAAGAGCTAAACTTTTCAGATTTAAGAGCAATCCCGTTTGTTGGAAGTTGGAGTCAATCAAAACAAAATGTTCCTGGATTTTTTGGTGTTGGTTCAGCAATTCAGTCATTTGAAATCAGGGGAGAGTTTAATAAAGTAGATTCCTTATACAAAAATTCAGCATTTTTTAGAACCTTGATAGCAAATAGTATGATGAGTTTAACAAAATCGTTTTTCAAACTTACTGCTCACATTGGGAAAGACAAGGAGTTTGGAGAGTTTTGGAACATCATTCACAACGAGTATATTTTATCTAAACAAATGCTTTTAAAACTTACAGGGTATTCTGAATTAATGGAAGATCAACCAGCAGGAAAACATTCCATCGAAATGCGGGAGGCAATAGTTCAACCCTTGTTGACAATCCAACAATATGCTTTGAGTTCTATTCATGAGTTAAATGAATCCGGTAAGCATTCTGAAAAACAAAAAGAAGTTTTTGAAAAGTTGGTTACTCGGTCTTTATTCGGAAACATAAACGCAAGCAGAAATTCTTGTTAAAATTAACTTTCTGAATAATACTGAAATGCTTTTTTAAATAAACCTGAAGGCACTTCAACATCTACAATGGGCTTGCCAATTGCTTCTAAAAGCACAAACTTTATTTTTCCGTGGCTATTCTTTTTGTCGTATTGCAAAAGCTGCAATATGGAATCAATTTTTTCTTCAGTAAAATCTACTTTAGGGTAAATTGAGTCAAAAACATCTTTAATATTGTCACATTCTTCAATGCTCAAATTAGTCAGTTGAGTTGATAGATAAGCTTCTAAAATCATTCCTACAGCAATAGCCTCACCATGAAGCAAGGTGGTTGATTCCTTATGAGTCAAGCAAAAAGATTCAATGGCATGTCCAAGAGTATGTCCGAAATTAAGTGTTTTTCGAACTCCGTGTTCATAAGGATCTTCAGAAACAACTTGATTTTTTATGCTCACCGAATGATGAATCAATTCTTTAATTTCATCTGTGCTGATTTTTTTAAAATTGGAAAGTTTATTCCAATACATTTTATCTTGAATTAATCCATGTTTTAACATTTCTGCGTATCCACTTCTATATTCTTCTGAAGGAAGAGTATTCAAATATCTTGGGTCAATCAAAACCATTTTTGGGTTTACAATCACCCCGACCTGGTTCTTTAAAGCTCCCAAATCTACTCCAGTTTTTCCTCCAACAGAGGCATCAACCATAGAAAGTAGAGTAGTAGGAATGTTTATAAAATCTATTCCTCTTTTAAATGTTGATGCAACAAAGCCACCAAGATCTGTTACTACACCTCCTCCAAGGTTGATTAATAAACTTTTGCGATCTGCTCCTAACTCGGACAGAGCTTCCCAAACTCCAGAGCAAGTTTCAATGTGTTTGTGCAATTCTCCTGCATCTATTGAAATAATTTCGACTGTGTTTTTAGAATTAAATTCACTTAAAAATTCTTGTAGACAAAGTTTCTCAGTATGGGTGTCAACTAGAATAAAAATGGAAGAATATTGATGGTTATCTACAAAATTGTTTAGTATAAGATATTGTTTTTCAGAGAATTCAATGTTGTATCTCTTTGCAGCAATGGGTTTCATCAATATTATTTTTTTTTGTAAAAATAAGCATTTTATTTAAGTAAAAGCCCTATGTTTGAAATGCCCTAGATTAATAAAACACTATTTTTATTTATGAAAGGGCAGTCCGTTTTTATGGGCTGCTTTTTTTTTAATAAAAAGGGTAAGCGATTAATCTAGAACCTCTATTTTTAAAATTGTAGCAGTTTTTGCACAATTCTCAATTCTCAAAACGTAATTAATTAATTTCAATTCGGTTTCGATTTGATAAACCTTACAACTATCTTTTGATGTGTTACTGGATCTAAAATCTACATCTGAATATTTAACCAAAGAATGAATGGAAACTGAGTCTAACTGAATTATGGATTTAATATCTGATGCAAATCTCCACTCTTTTTTAGAAAGATCATTGAGTACTCTTGCTTCTGGACTATAATTGCACTGTGTTCTTTTACCATTAAAAAAAAAGGCTAAAAAAATTAGACCAACTGAAAAGCCTCCCAAATAATACCCCAATCTTTTTAAAAAACTCATATTTAAAATTTAGGTAAAAATAATGCTCTTTTAAATTATATGAAGTTAATCTTTCGTGTATTTTGGTTTAAATACTCCAATTCAATACAGTGAACTTGATCAGGAAGTAAAGATTGTATTTTATCAGGCCATTCAATTAAACATATACAGCCTGAATCTATATATTCTTCAGCTCCGAAATCAAAAGCTTCTTCTTCTGATTCGAGTCGATAACAATCGAAATGAAAGATGCTTTCTTCAGAAGAAGTTTTATATTCATTTACAAGTGAAAACGTTGGACTACTGACCGTGTCAATAACCTCCAAATGCTTGCAAAAAGAATTAATTAAAGTAGTTTTTCCTACTCCCATAGAGCCTTTAAATAAGAAAATATTGTGTTTAGAAAAGGCTATTATTTTTTGAACTATGGCATCAACTTCCTTCAATTGATATGTTTGAGTCATTTAAATATTACTTTTTGGCTGCAAAACTACAAAAGGAATTATTATTTCTTCCATAGATATTCCTCCATGTTGGTAACTATTATTATATAGATCAGCATAATGATGGAAGTTCTTGGGGTAAACAAAGTAGCTGTAATCTAAAGCAAAAATGAATTTACTGTTAATACTGATTTTAGGTAAGCCGATATTTTTTGGCTCATTGACTTCAAAAACCTTGTTTGAGTTATAGGTCAAGCTCCTTCCCGTTTTATATCTCAAATTTAAACTGGATTCTTTGTCTCCAATTACCTCAATAGCTTGAGTAACGTTTATGGTACCATGATCTGTTGTCAGTATCAATTGATAATTATGTTCACTAGCAGCATTAATAATTTCTAACAAAGGGGAATTTTTAAACCAACTCCCAGTCAAAGAACGATATGCTTTATCATCGGAGGCTAATTCTTTGATAATCTCCATCTCTGATTTGGCATGAGAAATCATGTCTACGAAATTGTAAACTACGGTTGTTAATTTTTCATTCTTATGATCAGCAAGCGATTTGGCAAGAAATTTTCCATTTTTAATGTTGGTGATTTTGTGATAACTCATTTTGCCTTCTATATTCAGGCGTTTGAGCTGAGCTGCCAAAAGTTCGTTTTCAAATAAATTTTTTCCACCTTCTTCAGAATCATTTTTCCACCATTGGGGATGTTGTACAGATATTTCTAAAGGTGTAAAACCCGAAAACAAGGAATTTCTGGCATATTGAGTAGCTGTTGGAAGAATGCTGAAATAAGTATCTTCTTTTTCCTTTTGATAAAAATCAATTATAAAAGGCTCAATTGTTTTCCATTGATCCAATCTGAGGTTATCTATCACAAGTAAAAGGGTGGGTTGGTTGTCTTTTAGAAGTGGTTTTATTTTGTTTTTAAATAAATGATGAGATAATTCAGGAGCCTCTTCAGGATTGATCAACCAATTTTCATAAGATTCTTTAATGAATTTTGAAAACAATTGATTTGCTTCTTTCATTTGGCTTTGAAAAATTTCGATCATGCCGTGATCAACTAAAGATTCTAACTCAAGTTCCCAAAAGATCATTTTCTGATAAAATTCTTGCCATTCTTCCGCAGTATTTAGATCCATTAATTCCAAACTTATTTTTCTGAATTCTTGCTGATAATTCCGGGTAGTCTTTTCAGCAATTAAATTCTTGTCTAATAAGTTTTTCTTTAACGAAAGTAAAATTTGATTCGGATTAACGGGCTTTATAAGATAATCGGATATTTTAGAGCCAATAGCGTCTTCCATAATGTGTTCTTCTTCATTTTTAGTTACCATGATAACCGGAAGTTTGGGTTGCTTGTTTTTTAAACGAGATAATGTTTCAAGTCCATTCAATCCAGGCATATTTTCATCTAATAATACTGCCTCGTATCGGTTCTTTTGAACAAGTTCAATTGCTTCAAGACCATTATTACACGAAGTTACTTGATAGCCTTTATCGAGAAGAAAAAGAATGTGTGGTTTTAGTAAGTCAACTTCGTCGTCGACCCATAAGATTTCTATTGGCTGTAGATTCATTATATTTGAAAAAATAAAAAGTTTGAAAATAAATCAAAAATTGACCCTTTTAAACGATCCAATTTACGGATTTATTCACATCAATGCTCCTATAATTTTTAAATTATTGGAGCATCCGTTTTTTCAACGCCTGAGGAGAATTACTCAAATGGGACTTTCTTCTTTGGTTTATCCAGGAGCCAAGCACAGTCGTTTTGAGCATGCACTAGGATGTCTTCATTTGATGCAGAAAACCGTTACTGTTCTAAGAGAAAAAGGAGTTTTAATAAACGAAAATGAAGCTGTTGCTATGCAAATCGCAATTTTACTTCATGATATTGGACACGGTCCCTTTTCACATGCAATGGAAAACTCTCTTGTTGAAGGAGTTCATCATGAATCCCTATCTCTAAAGTTCATGTCATCTTTAAATAAAGAATTTGACGGACAACTCACACTTGCCATTTCTATTTTTCAAAACCAATATTCTCGAAAGTTCATGCATCAGTTGGTTTCTGGTCAAATTGATTTAGATCGAATGGATTATCTTAAGCGAGACAGTTTCTACACTGCCGCAACAGAAGGAAACATTAATTCAGAACGAATTATAACAATGTTCAATGTAATCGACGATCAATTGGTAATTGAAGAAAAAGGAATTCATTCTGTTGAAAAGTTTCTTATCGCTCGTCGTTTAATGTATTGGCAAGTATATTTACATAAAACCAGTTTGGTTGGTGAACTGCTGCTAGAACGTTTATTAATTCATGTTAGAGAACTTTACAAAGAAGGAATAGAGTTAAATACCTCGAAATCATTAACTTATTTTTTAAATCATGATACTAGCTCAATAGATTCGGATGAACTCCTCAATCGATTCGCATTATTAGATGACTACGATATTATATCATCTCTAAAAGAATGGCAACATCATTCTGATTTTGTTTTGAAGGACTTATCTAGAAGAATATTGAATCGACATTTATTGAAAATTCGCATTCAGAACACCCCTTTTACTGAAGCTCAAATTTTAGAAAAAAAAGCACTTCTTTCGTCATGGAATCTAAATCCCAAGCAATTAGACAATTATGTATTTTCGGGAAGTATTTCCAATCAAGCCTATGTACCTGATACTAAGACTATAAAAATTTTAACCAAATCAGGAATCGTGAGTTCTTTACAAGAGGAATCGGAGTTGTTTGTCGGGAATTCGTTTTCAAATATTGAATCAAAATTTTATCTGTGCTTTGCAAAGCCTAGTTTGTGAGGTTATTTTTATATTTTTGCAGGAATGAAATTTACCGCCAAACAAATTGCAGGTATATTGAACGGATATATCGAAGGGGATCCAGGTGTTGAAGTTAATAAACTTTCCAAGATTGAGGAGGGTACATCGGGGTCACTTACCTTTCTGGCTAACAAAAAATATAATTCTTTTTTATACGAAACCAATGCATCAATTGTCATCATTAACAAGGACTTTGTATTGGAAAAAGAAATCGTTACTACTTTAATTAGAGTTCAAGATGCATACCGTGCTTTTTCTACTTTACTAGAATACTACAATACTAAAGAATCCTCGGAGAAAGGAATTTTTGAGCCAGTATCCATACATGAAAGCGTTGTTTTGGATGAATCATGCTATGTAGGTGAGTTTACCGTCATAAAGAAAAATGCTCAATTTGGGAAAAATGTAAAGATTCATCCGCAGGTATATATAGGTGAAGATGTTACCATAGGAGCCGGTTCCGTTATTCTTAATGGAGCTCGAATATTATCTCGAACAGAAATAGGTGAAAATTGTGTTATTCATCCAGGATGTGTCATAGGATCTGAAGGTTTTGGATTTGCACCTCAAAAAGATGGGACCTTTAAAAAAGTACCCCAGACTGGGATTGTTCGTATTGGCAACAACGTAGATATTGGAGCAAATTCAACAATAGACAGGGCTACACTAGGAGCTACAATTATAAATGACGGTGTTAAATTAGATAATCATATCCAAATTGCACACAATGTAGAAATTGGATCCAATACTGTGATAGCTGCTCAAACCGGAGTTGCGGGTTCTACTAAAATTGGAAAATCCTGTTTTATTGGTGGGCAAGTCGGAATAACAGGTCATGTAAAAATTGGGGATGGAGTTCAAGTTCAGGGTCAAGCTGGAATTACAAAAAATATCAAAGACAATCAAGTACTCCAAGGAACACCAGCTATTGATTTCAAAAGTTACAGTAAATCCTTCATTCACTTTAAAAATTTACCAAAAATCATAAAACGCCTCAATCAATTAGAAAAAGAAATCAATGGAAATTAACCCTACCTTACAATCAACAATAGCTCAAGAAGTAACCCTCGAAGGAGTTGGTTTACACACTGGAGAAAATGTAATTCTAACCTTTAAACCTGCTCCTTCAAATACAGGATATGTTTTTGTTAGGACCGATCTCAAAGGCAAACCCTCAATAGAAGCTGATGTTCAGTATGTTACAGATACTCAAAGGGGAACAAATCTTGAAAAGGGTAATATTAAAATTCAAACATCTGAACATGTTCTATCGGCTCTAGTTGGACTTGAAATTGATAATTGCATCATCGAATTGAGTGCTCCAGAACCTCCAATTATGGATGGTTCTTCAAAATATTTTGTTGAAGCTTTACAAAAAGCAAAAAAGAAAACCCTAAAGGAGTATTGTGATGAATATGTAGTAAGAGAAGTTATTCATTATAGGGATGAAGAATCAGGAAGTGAAATGACTCTAATTCCATGGGATAACTATCAAATAACAACTATGGTAGATTTTGGAACTAAAGTTCTTGGTACTCAAAATGCAACTCTAGAGAATTTAAGTGATTACGTTGAAGAAATATCTTCTTCCCGAACGTTTAGCTTTCTTCATGAATTAGAAATGCTTTTAGAAAATGGTTTAATTCAAGGTGGGGATTTAAACAATGCTATTGTTTATGTTGATAAGGCATTGTCGGATGAGACCATGGCTCGCTTAAAAAAAGCATTTAATAAAACCAAAATATCTGTCCAGCCCAATGGAATTCTTGACAATTTATCCTTGCATTATCCCAATGAGGCTGCACGCCATAAGTTATTGGACGTTATTGGAGATTTAGCCTTGGTAGGTAAACGCATCAGAGGAAAAATAATAGCTCGCAAACCTGGCCACAAAGTTAATGTAGAATTTGCACGAAAGCTTTCAAAAATAATTAAACAAGAGAAACGCTTAAATGCTCCTTCCATTGACATCAATCAATCCCCATTGATGAATGTCAATGACATAATGAAAATATTGCCACACAGACCTCCATTCTTATTAGTAGATAAGATTTTCGAACTTTCTGACTCCCATGTCATTGGATTAAAAAATGTAACCATGAATGAACCTTTTTTTGTTGGTCATTTTCCTGGTGCTCCAGTAATGCCGGGAGTTTTACAAGTTGAAGCAATGGCTCAAGTAGGAGGGGTATTGGTACTCAATACTGTACCTGATCCTGAAAATTATTTGACCCTTTTTATGAAAATTGACAATGTTAAGTTCAAGAATCCTGTGCACCCAGGCGACACTCTGATTTTTAAATTGGAACTAATTACCCCAATAAGAAGAGGGATTTGTCACATGAAAGGTTATATCTTTGCAAACGGGAAAATAACCACTGAAGGAGAATTAATGGCACAAATTATTAGAAAAGATAGTTTATGAATCAACCCTTAGCTTACGTACATCCTGGAGCCAAGATTGCAAATAATGTAGTAATTGAACCTTTTGTTTCTATCAGTAACAATGTCATCATTGGCGAAGGAACCTGGATTGGTTCAAACGTAACTATAATGGAAGGTGCAAGAATTGGAAAAAACTGTAATATTTATTCTGGAGCAGTAATATCTGCACCACCACAAGATTTAAAATATTCAGGAGAAGAAACCCTAACCGTTATCGGAGACAACACTACAATCCGAGAATGTGTTACCATAAACAGAGGTACTATTGATCGCCAACAAACTATAATAGGTTCAAATTGCTTAATCATGGCCTATTCACATATTGCCCATGACTGCATCGTTGGAAATCATTGTATTTTTTCTAACAACAGTACTTTAGCAGGACACATCAACGTTGGTAATCATGTAATTCTAGCTGGAATGACAGCTGTTCACCAATTTTGTTCTATTGGAGACCATGCATTCATATCTGGTGGTTCATTGGTACGTAAAGATGTTCCTCCATATGTAAAAGCAGCTCGTGAACCTCTATCATATGTAGGGATCAATTCTGTTGGATTGAGACGCAGAGGATTTTCGGCTGAAAAAATCAGGGAAATTCAAGATATTTATAGAATACTTTACCAGAAAAACTACAATACAACTCAAGCAGCTGAAATCCTAGAAGCTGAAATGGAAGTTACCCGAGAACGAGATGAAATTTTACAATTTATCAAAGATTCTCAAAGAGGAATCATGAAAGGTTACTTTCAAAAAAATTAAAAAATAAATATGGCATCTACATCTGATATTAGAAAAGGTCTGTGTATCAAACACAACAACGATATTTTTAAAATAATTGAATTTCTTCATGTAAAGCCTGGAAAAGGTCCTGCGTTTGTAAGAACAAAACTTAAAAGTGTTACCTCTGGTAAAGTCCTAGAAAACACCTTTTCTGCAGGACATAAGATTGAAGATATTCGTGTTGAAACCAGTAAGTTTCAGTTTTTATACAGTGAGGGTGACACCTTCAATTTTATGAATACAGAGGATTACAATCAAATTACCATTGAAAGGAACACATTGGATGCACCCAACTTGCTCAAGGAGGGAGAGGTGGTTTCAATATCCATAAATACCGAAGATGGAATGCCTTTGTCAGTAGACATGCCAATAAGCGTGGTTTTGGAAGTTACTCATACCGAGCCAGGTGTAAAAGGGAACACTGCAACTAATGCTACAAAACCTGCAACTGTTGAGACTGGGGCACGTATCAATGTCCCTCTTTTTATAAACGAGGGAGATAAAATAAAGATCGAAACTGAAAAAGGAACGTATCAAGAACGCATCAAAGAATAAATACATAAAGCTGAATAAAAAATCAGTAAATCATTAATTATAAATATAATAAGCCAGAATGAGTGTTTTAGTTAACAAAGATTCCAAAATAATAGTACAGGGTTTTACAGGAAGTGAGGGTACATTTCATGCAACACAGATGATTGAGTACGGTACCAATGTTGTTGGAGGTGTAACTCCAGGAAAAGGAGGGCAATCTCACTTAGATCGCCCGGTTTTTAATACCGTAGCAGAAGCCGTTACAAAAGTAGGTGCCAATACCACAATTATCTTTGTTCCTCCGGCATTTGCCGCTGATGCAATCATGGAAGCTGCCGATGCTGGAATTAAAGTTATTATCACCATAACTGAGGGCATACCAGTAGCGGATATGGTTAAGGCAGCAAATTACATTGCGCACAAAGACTGCCGTTTGATAGGTCCCAATTGCCCTGGAGTAATTACTCCGGATGAAGCAAAGGTTGGTATTATGCCCGGGTTTGTTTTTAAAAAGGGAAATGTTGGAATCATATCCAAATCTGGAACACTTACTTACGAGGCTGCAGATCAGGTTGTTCGAGAGGGATACGGAATTACAACTGCAATAGGAATTGGTGGAGATCCAATCATTGGAACGACAACTCGAGATGCTGTTGAACTCTTTTTAAATGATCCCGAGACCGAAGCAATTGTAATGATTGGCGAAATTGGAGGGCAATTAGAGGCAGAAGCTGCACGATACGTCAAAGAAACTGGAAATAAAAAGCCTGTGATCGGTTTTATTGCAGGAGAAACCGCTCCAGCTGGGAGAACTATGGGACATGCAGGAGCTATTGTAGGCGGTGCAGATGATACAGCGGAAGCCAAAAAACGCATAATGGCTGAATCTGGGATCCATGTAGTAGATTCTCCAGCAGCGATTGGAAAAAAAGTAGCAGAAGTACTCGCTTAAAAAATACATTATGAAATTGTTAGAAGGAAAAACAGCAATTATTACTGGTGCTAGTAGAGGTATTGGTAAAGGAATTGCCTTAACTTTTGCTCAAAACGGCTGTAACGTAGCATTTACTTACAGTAGTTCTGTTGAAGCCGCTAATTCTCTTGAAACAGAATTAAAAGCTTTGGGGATTAACGCTAAAGGGTATCAAAGTAATGCAGCAAGTTTTGACCAAGCAGATCAACTGGTTGCAGATGTTCAAAAAGATTTTGAAAGTTTGGATATTCTGATTAACAACGCTGGAATAACAAAAGATAATCTATTGATGCGCATGAATGAAAAAGATTTTGATCAAGTAATCAATGTTAATCTTAAATCAGTGTTCAATATGACCAAAGCAGTTCAACGAACCTTCCTCAAACAACGAAAAGGATCTCTAATACATATGAGTTCGATTGTAGGGGTAAAGGGAAATGCTGGTCAGGCAAATTATGCAGCTTCAAAAGCAGGGATTATTGGATTTTCAAAATCCATTGCTTTAGAATTAGGATCAAGAAACATCCGAAGTAATGTAATTGCTCCAGGATTTATAGAAACTGAAATGACTGCAAAACTCTCCGAAGAACTTGTAAAAGAATGGAGAGGTGCAATACCCCTTAAAAGAGGTGGATCACCAGAAGACATAGCGAATGCCTGTGTGTTTTTAGGATCAGATTTATCCAGCTACATTACTGGACAAGTGTTGAATGTCGATGGTGGAATGTTAACTTAAAATTTTAAATATAAAATTATGCAAAAATTACCTAAAATTGGTCTTCCTGTAATTACAGGAATTTTTATCTTATTTATTTTCATTTCAAAATCTTCCATAAACATTGGTTATGGAGAAGCTGGAGTTTTATTTAAAACATTCGGAGGTGGTGTAGTAGTAGATGAACCCGTCCTTGGAGAAGGTTTTCATATCATCGCACCCTGGAATAAAGTTTATGTTTATAATGTTAAGCAACAAGAAGTATTTGAAAGTAAAATGCAGGTGCTATCATCAAATGGATTGGAAATCTCATTAGACATTTCAGTACTTTATCAACCGCTAATAGCCGAATTGGGATTACTTCACAAAACAAAAGGAGAGAACTACTTAAACATTATCATTATTCCTCAGATTAGAGCAGTAGCTCGATCTGTAGTAGGACGCTATACTCCAGAACAATTGTATTCTACTAAGCGAGATGCTATTCAAAACGAAATATATGAAGAAACCAAAAAGGTTGTTGAAAATCAACACGTCCAACTTAACGCAGTTTTAGTTCGTGATGTAACACTACCTATTGCAATCCGTGAAGCTATTGAACGTAAGTTGAATCAAGAGCAAGAGGCTTTGGAATATGAGTTTAGAATTGAAAAAGCAAAGCAGGAAGCAGAACGTCAGCGAATTGATGCTGAAGGAAAAGCAACTGCAAACCGTATATTAAGTGCTTCTTTAACAGATAAAATCTTACAAGAGAAAGGAATAGAAGCTACAATGAAGCTTTCAGAATCTCCAAACTCTAAAGTAATTGTAATAGGAAGTGGAGAGTCTGGTTTACCAATTATACTCGGAAATCAGTAAATTTTTACGAATTCCTTATTTGTAAAATTAGAATTAACACTTATATTTGCAGCCTAATGCAACAAATATTAATACATAACCATCATCATTTTACGAACTCAAACGAGCTCTAAGATTGATGTATATACATTTTTCAAGAACCCGTTTGATTATTCAAGCGGGTTTTTTTTTATTATAAAAAATATGATTCGGATAGCAATTCAAAAATCAGGGCGTTTAAATCAAGATTCATTAGCTTTATTAAAAAGTTGTGGGATTTCAATTGATAACGGAAAGGATCAGCTCAAAGCTGCAGCTCGAAACTTCCCTATGGAGGTGTTTTTTCTCAGAAATGGTGACATTCCACAATATCTTCGAGATGGAGTAGTAGATCTAGCTATTGTAGGGAGTAATCTCTTGGTAGAAAAAGGTAATGATCTCGAAATAATTGAATCCCTTGGGTTTTCAAAATGCAAAGTATCTCTTGCTGTACCCAAGGGTGTTGCTTTTGAAAGTATACAGGACCTTGAAGGAAAAAACATTGCAACCTCATATCCCAATACTATAAAACAGTTTCTAAAAGAAAAAGGAGTCAATGCAGACATTCATGTCATCAGCGGTTCTGTTGAAATTGCTCCTAACATCGGTTTGGCAGATGCAATTTGTGATATTGTTTCTAGTGGGAGCACTCTTTTCAAGAACAACCTGAAAGAAGTGATTGAGATAATAAAATCTGAAGCTGTTTTGGTTCAAGCACCAAACCTTAATAAGGATCAACAAGATTTGATTGAGAAATTGCAGTTTAGAATTCAGGCTGTGCTTCGTGCCAAACAATCTCGATACATCCTACTCAATGCCCCTAACAATCAAATTGAAGCAATTACAGCCATACTTCCAGTCCTTAAAAGCCCAACCGTATTGCCTTTAGCACAAGCGGGTTGGAGTTCGATACACTCTGTAATAAATTCTGGGGATTTTTGGGAAGTCATCGATCAATTAAAAGGAGCAGGAGCAGAGGATATTTTGGTTTGCCCAATTGAAAAAATGGTTCGATAATGAGACAATACACCAATCCAAAACCCAAAGACTGGGATGCTTTAATGGAAAGACCAACAGCAGACTACAAAGACTTACAGCCTTTAGTTGAGCAAGTTTTTTTGGATGTTAAATCAAAAGGAAATCAAGCTTTGACTGATTATACGCTTGAGTTTGATAAACAAAAAATAACCTCTTTTACGATTGAATCTGAGGCCTTTGAGCGTGCAGAAAAATCTATTTCATCCGATTTAAAAAAAGCTATTCAACTCGCCAAAAAAAATATTGAATCTTTTCATAGGGCACAAAAAACAGATGTCGTTTCTGTTGAAACACAATCAGGAGTCGAATGTTGGCAAGAGAAAAGACCAATTGAAAAAGTTGGACTTTATATACCTGGGGGTTCAGCTCCTTTGTTTTCAACAATTCTGATGTTAGCAATTCCTGCAAAAATTGCTGGGTGTAAAGAAATTGTTCTCTGCACTCCTCCTAATGAAACGGGTAAAGTTTCCGATGTAATTTTATATACCGCTTATTTATGTGGTGTAACTCAAATTTTTAGAGTTGGAGGAATACAGGCAATTGCTGCAATGACCTTTGGTACAGAAACCATCCCCAAAGTATTTAAAATATTTGGCCCCGGAAATCAATTCGTAACGGTTGCAAAGCAAATGGCAACTCAACACCATGTTGCCATTGATATGCCTGCTGGACCCAGTGAACTTCTTGTAGTTGCAGATCAAAGTGCAAATCCAGTATATGTAGCATCAGATTTACTTTCTCAGGCAGAACACGGTGCAGACAGTCAGGTCATTTTGATAACTACCTACTATCCAATCCTTGAAAAGGTAAGTGGTGAAATAAAAAAACAGCTTCCGCTATTGCCAAGAAAAGAAATTGCGATGCAGGCAATCGAAAATTCCAAAATGATTGCTTTTGATTCCAATGAAGATGCAATAGCATTCATCAATCAATATGGGCCAGAGCATTATATTATATGTGTGGAACAACAGGAGCTGTATGTCGGTCAAGTCATGAATGCAGGTTCTGTTTTTATTGGAAATTATACTCCCGAAAGTGCTGGTGATTATGCTTCTGGAACCAATCACACTTTACCCACCAACGGTTATGCAAAACAATATAGTGGCGTAAATTTGGATAGTTTTCTAAAGCAAATGACTTTTCAAAAGATTTCAAAACAAGGAATTCAAAATTTGGGACCATCTATAGAATTAATGGCTGAAGCTGAGGGGCTTCAGGCACACAAAAATGCTGTAACCTTAAGATTAAACGATTTGAATAAATGAAAAGAAGTATTGATATAAAAAAAATCACCAGACCGACCATTCAAAAACTGAATGCATATCGCTCAGCTCGAAAAGAATTTGTTGGATCAAGTCGAAAAATGATTTTATTGGATGCAAACGAAAACCCTTTTGAAAATGGTTTAAATCGTTATCCAGATCCTTTGCAAAACAAGCTAAAACAGCGTTTAGGGAAAGTAAAGGGTGTCGATCCTATGAATATATTTTTAGGAAATGGAA
This sequence comes from uncultured Flavobacteriaceae bacterium, assembly GCA_943789305.1. GTDB lineage: Bacteria > Bacteroidota > Bacteroidia > Flavobacteriales > Flavobacteriaceae > Arcticimaribacter. Next base: position 1,009,215 of record CALSTP010000001.1, read on the forward strand.
GCGATGAATTGATTAATTTATTGATGGTTGCTTTTTGTGAACCCAAAACAGATGAAATCATGATTGCACCTCCAACCTTCGGTATGTACAAGGTTTCAGCAGATCTCAACGCTGTTAATATCATGGAAGTACCTCTTTTAAAAGGTTTTCAGTTGGATGTAAATCAAATTTTGAAACAAGCATCAACAAGGACAAAAATGATTTTCATCCCAACCCCCAACAATCCAAGTGCAAATCGATTTCCATTACAAGATTTGAAAAAAATTGTTGAAAATTTTCCTGGTTTAGTTGTCATAGACGAGGCTTATGCCGAGTTTTCGCCAGGTGAAACCGCAATAGATTGGTTAAAAGAATATCAAAACGTGGTGGTTTTACAAACCTTTTCTAAGGCACAAGGCTTAGCAGGAGCTAGGGTAGGCATGGCTTTTGCAGATTCTGAAATAGTTGAAGTACTCAACAAAATAAAAGCTCCCTACAACCTTAATATTTTATCCCAGAAAGCAGTTTTTGATCGCCTCGATAAAACCGATCAAGTAAAAAAAGAAGTTCAACTATTACTTGAACAAAAAAAGGCTTTTATATTAAATATTAAAGACATTAAATTTATCAAAAAAATATTTCCATCAGATGCAAATTTTATTTTGATTCGTTTTGATGACAGTAAGTTGCGTTACGATCAATTAATCAAAAAAGGGATTGTAGTACGTAATCCTTCAAATCAATACTTGTGTGAAAACACATTGAGAATAACCCTGGGGACTAAAACCGAAAACCAAGCGCTAATAACTGCTTTCAAGGCAATGGATCAACAAAACTAATCCCATGAAAAAAGTACTTTTTATAGACCGAGACGGAACATTAGCTCTTGAACCTCAAGATTATCAACTGGATGCATTAGATAAGCTTGAATTTTACCCAGAAGTATTTAAATATCTTGGTAAAATAGCACAAGAAATGGATTATGAATTGGTTATGGTTACCAATCAGGATGGATTGGGAACATCATCTTTTCCAGAAGAAACCTTTTGGCCCACTCAAAATTTTTTGATAAAAACCTTCAAAAACGAAGGCATAACTTTTTCAGAAGTATGTATTGACAATTCTTTTCCTGATGATATGACTGATACACGAAAACCCAGGACAGGAATGCTTACTCCATATTTAGATCGTTCAAAATACAACATGGATGAATCTTATGTCATAGGAGATCGAATGACAGACATGGAACTGGCAAAAAACATGGGGGCTAAAGGAATTTTTATTGCAAATGATGAGACTTTGGGGGTTGATGAAGTAAAAGCTGGCGACGCGAACGATTCCATAGCTCTTAAAACTATCCATTGGGAGGCAATATATAACTTTCTCAAACTGGATCAGCGAATTGTAGTTCAGAAACGAACTACACATGAAACAGACATTGATTTGATTTTGAATTTAGATGGAACAGGAAAAAGTGAAATTAATACTGGAATTGCATTTTTTGATCACATGCTAGACCAGATTGCTCGTCACGGAGCTATGGATTTGGAATTAAATGTTAAAGGAGATTTGGAGGTTGATGAACATCATACCATAGAGGATACAGCTATTGCTTTGGGAGAAGCTTTTGCTAAAGCATTGGGAAATAAATTAGGGATTGAGCGATACGGCTTTTGTTTGCCTATGGACGATTCTTTAGCGCAGGCTTCGATTGATTTTGGGGGTAGAAATTGGTTGGTCTGGCAGGCGGATTTTAAACGGGAAATGATTGGTAAAATGCCCACGGAAATGTTTTTCCACTTTTTCAAATCTTTTACAGATGGAGCTAAAGCCAATTTAAACATCAAAGCAGAAGGAGAAAATGAACACCATAAAATTGAAGCCATATTTAAGGCTTTTGCTAAAGCCATAAAAGTAGCGATCAAACAAGACCCTAATAAAATGATTTTACCCAGTACAAAAGGAACCCTTTAATTGAAAACGATAAATCCAATGAAAGTAGTCCTAATCGATTATGGAGCAGGAAATATTCAAAGCCTAAAATTTGCTCTTGAACGCCTGAATGTTAAAGCTACTTTGAGTGCTGATAAAAATGAAATTCTAGAAGCAGATAGAGTGATTTTCCCAGGAGTAGGTGAGGCTAGTAGCGCGATGAAAAAACTCAAAGATACTGGATTAAATCTTTTGATTCCTGAATTAAAACAACCCGTATTGGGTATTTGCTTGGGAATGCAACTCATGTGTTCACATTCAGAAGAAGGAGACATCCACGGTTTGGGTATTTTTGAAGTACCTGTAAAACGCTTCAATTCGGATGTAAAAGTACCGCAAATGGGTTGGAATATGCTGACCAACATCAAGTCTGCATTATTTCAAAACATAAGGGATAATGAATATATGTATCTGGTTCACAGTTATTACGCAGCTTTGTGCAAAGAAACTATTGCTCAAACTAAATACGGATTGAATTACAGTTGTGCTTTGCAAAAAGATAATTTTTATGGGGTACAATTCCACCCAGAAAAAAGCAGTAAAGCAGGGAGTCAATTACTTTTTAACTTTTTAAACATTAATTCATGAAAATCATACCAGCCATTGATTTGATCGAAGGAAAATGCGTACGACTCTCCAAAGGAGACTACGCTACTCAAAAAACCTACAATGAAAATCCATTGGAAGTTGCAAAAGCATTTGAAGATCATGGGATTGAATATTTACATTTAGTTGATCTAGACGGAGCTAAATCTGAACACATAGTTAATCATAAGGTTTTGGAAACCATTGCTGCTAAAACAAGCCTTAAAATCGATTTTGGAGGTGGTTTGAAGTCAGATGAAGACTTAAGGATTGCATTTGAAAGCGGAGCTAATCAAATTACAGGAGGAAGCATTGCAGTTAAAAAGCCTAAGGTTTTTGAACAATGGATTACCCAATATGGTAACGAAAAAATAATTTTGGGGGCAGATGTTCAAAATAAACGAATTGCAATTAATGGATGGCTTGAAACTTCAGATTATCCCTTGTGTGATTTTATTCAAAATTATCAAAGCAAAGGAATTCAATATGTAATTTGCACCGACATTAGTAAAGATGGGATGCTAGAAGGGCCTGCATTTGAACTCTATGAAGATCTGTTACAGAAACAACCTCAAATAAAGCTAATTGCTTCAGGAGGAATTTCAACATTTGAGGAACTTCCAAAATTAGCAAATTTGGGGTGTGAAGGAACAATTATAGGAAAAGCCATCTATGAAAATAAAATTGCTTTAAAAGATCTTGAACAATTCATACTTTCGAAATCATGAAAGACATTATTTTAGAAGAATTCAAAAAAAATGCACTTTTCCGATTGGATGAAAGTCTGCGAATGATTTGTATTGCTTTAAGTAAAATCGAAGAGGATGACCTTTGGAGACTCCCTGTTGAAAACGGAATGTCTTTAGGAAATCAAATCTTGCATAGTTGTGGTAATATGACCCAATACATCATTTCATCTCTGGGAATACAAGAAGATTTAAGAAAACGAGACCTTGAATTTGTTGTTGATAAATCCATTACTCTAGATGATTTATTACAAAAATTAAAAACAACAGTTGAAGATTCAAAAAGAACGATCGAAAAAACAACTCCTGAAAAATATAAAGAAATCAGACTAGTGCAGGGATTTGAACTATCAGGAGTTGGAGTAGTTATGCACGCTGTAGAGCATTTTTCATACCATACTGGACAAATTGCTTTTTGGGTAAAGCAACTCACACAGGAAGATTTAGGGTTTTATGATGGGATTAATTTAAACACAAAAAACAATTGATTATGTTAACCAAACGCATCATTCCTTGTTTAGACATTAAAGATGGGCGAACCGTAAAAGGAGTCAATTTTGTGAACCTTAGAGATGCTGGAGATCCTGTAGAATTGGCCAGTCAGTACGCAGAACAAAATGCTGATGAATTGGTTTTTCTGGACATTTCAGCAACAGAACAAAAACGGAAAACCTTGGCAGATTTGGTACGTAAAGTTGCCCATGCAATCGACATCCCCTTTACTGTTGGTGGGGGCATTAGCTCCGTTGATGACGTTGAAGTTTTGCTCAAAAATGGTGCTGATAAAGTCTCCATAAATTCTGCAGCAGTAAAAGAACCTGAACTAATCAACAAATTAGCAGCCAAATTTGGTTCTCAGTGTATTGTTGTGGCTATTGATGCTAAGCAAATCAATGAACGTTGGATAGTACATTTAATAGGTGGGAAAGTCCCAACAAAACTTGATTTATTTGAATGGGCTAAAGAAGTAGCCGATCGAGGTGCCGGTGAAATACTCTTTACGTCAATGGATCATGACGGTACTAAAGCTGGTTTTGCTAATAAAGCCCTGGCTCGAATCTCAGAAGAAATTAACATTCCTGTGATAGCCTCAGGAGGGGGGGGGGAACCCAAACATTTTATAGATACTTTTACTCATGGAAAGGCTGATGCTGCTTTGGCTGCAAGTATTTTCCATTTTGGAGAAATATCCATACCTGACTTAAAAAAAGAACTTAAAAATCATCAAATTGCCATTCGAATTTAACTTAGTATAAAATGAAAATAAACTTTAACAAAAACTCCGATGGACTTGTTCCTGCGGTAGTTCAAGATGCTAAAACACTCAAAGTATTGATGCTAGGGTATATGAATGCAGATGCTATAGAGCAAACAAAATCCTCTGGAAAAGTTACTTTTTTTAGTCGCAGTAAAAATCGACTGTGGACTAAAGGAGAGGAGAGTGGTAACTTCCTTGAATTGGTTAGTCTTTCAAAAGATTGTGATCAGGATGCACTCTTGATAAAAGTAAACCCAGCCGGGCCGACTTGCCACAAAGGGACGGACACTTGTTGGAATGAAAGTAATACTCAGACCTACGGATTTTTGACTGAATTAGAAAAAACCATTACCGAAAGAAGGGTAGCAGCACAGGAAGACCAAAGCTATGTCGCTTCTTTATTTAAAAAAGGAATAAACAAAATAGCTCAGAAAGTGGGAGAGGAGGCTGTAGAAACCGTCATTGAAGCTCTAGACTCTAACGATGAACTCTTCGTTTCAGAAACTGCTGATCTGTTGTTCCACTATTTGATTTTATTACAAGCAAAAGGATACACCCTTGACGATGTTGTTGTCGCTCTTGAAAACCGAAAGAAATAATTTTTTATACATTTAAGAAAAAGTTATGCTCAAACTACCTGAAGAACTTTTCCCTTTTTTTAAAAAATTAGAGAGAAATAATAACCGAGATTGGTTTGAAGTCAACAAACCACAATTCAAAGAAATTGAATCCCAAGTAAAAATTTTTGGAGAACAGCTCAAAGAAACTCTTGCCTTGACAGAATATGTAGACCAGGTGAAATTGTTTCGGATTTACAGAGATGTGCGTTTTTCTAAAGATAAAACCCCCTACAAAACTCACTTTGGACTGAGTTTTCACAGAGAAAAACCTGTTCATCGTGGAGGCTATTACATTCATATAAAGCCCAAAGATTGTTTTATCGCCTGTGGATTTTGGGGGCCTAATAAGGAAGACCTTCTTAGAATACGAAAAGAAATGGAACTTGCTCCTGACGAATTCAGAACCTTGATCAAACAACCAAATTTCAAATCAACATGGGGGGCGCTTCAGGGAGATGAAGTTAAAACAGCTCCCAAAGGATTTTCAAAAGATGATCCTAATATTGATTTAATACGAAAAAAAATGTATCTCTTCAGAAAAAATTTCACTGATGCGGAAGTTCTTCGTGCTGATTTTTTTGAACGCATAATTGATGACTTTAAAGCTATACGCCCATTTTTAGACTATATGAGTAGCGTACTTACTACTGATTTAAATGGCGTTTCAATCCTAGAAAATTAAAAATTATGACCTTACACCAACTAAAAACAGAACTAAAGCAACTAAAAAAATTAGCATTTGAATTGCCCGATGGCAGTCTTGTTCCCAATCATTTCCATATTACAGAGGTTGGAAAAGTAACCAAAAATTTTATCGATTGCGGAGGAATTATTCGAAAAGAAGAAGTTGTGAGCCTCCAATTGTGGGAAGCCGATGACTACGACCATCGTTTGCATCCAGAAAAGATGCTCCAAATAATCGAAATCGGTGAAAAGGCATTCAATCTAAAGGACGTAGATATTGAAGTAGAATATCAAGGAAACACCATTCAAAAATTTGGGTTGGATCTAAAAGCGAATCATTTTGCCCTGATCAATAAACAAACGGCATGTTTGGCTTTGGATGCTTGTCAAATAATCCCTGAATCCAATGAGATAAAAACCGAAAAGTGCACGCCAGGGTCAGGCTGTTGCTAAGCGTTATCGATTAACTACCAAAAGTTCCTTGGGCTTTTCAAAAAGCTGAACCTGATCTTTGATCCGTTCAATTGTCATATTCATCATTCGCTTATTTAAGGCTGAAGAATTGGAAGCATAGGTTTGGTATTCTTTTACAGTAAATTGCCCCAAAATCATTCCTTTTACAGAATTTCGGAATTTCTGGTCTTTTATCAACGCCATTTCGATGTACGCCAGCTTTTTAGGGACACTCAAATCATAGAAAACACCCTTTCTTTTTTCTATATAATTTCGGAAAACACTTATAAACAATGGGTTTTGGAGTTTAAGAATGGGGCGAAGGGTTTCGTTCTGAAAACGTTCCTCAGTACCCATTGATAAAAATTGTTTGGTTTTTTTTAGCTCTGGACGAATACGGAGCAAATCGTTGGGTCTATCGATCATGAAATGTTTGTTTTAATAAATTTAGTATCTTTTGAAGTTGCAAAACCCTCAATCAAGAAGGAATTATCCAAAGTTTATTAACAGATTATGTGTTTTTAGAAGGGTTTTAAACTTTTAACATCATGAAATAGCTTCTTGAATCAAAAACTACGACATTGTCACAATATTTTATTTATTTTATTGTAAAATAACAATCGATAAATAGTTACATTATTTCTGTAATTAAAAAACCAGAATTGTGCTGTTTTCTTATTAATTTTTATTCTTCAATTAATTAATGAATTAAAATAATTTAAAATGCTAAAAATTGTCACATTAGGTGGAAGCGATAGTGCTAAGTCCATCAATAAAAAATTGGCAGTTTATGCTGCCAATAAAATCAAAAATGCAACCGTTACTGTTGTTGATTTAAAAGAACTGGGTTTGCCCATGTTTGGGATTGATGAAGAAACAGCCAACGGGATTCCTAAAAATGCTCATAAACTCAATCGTCAGATCCAAACTTGCGATGGGCTTGTTATTTCTTTGGCCGAGCACAACGGTTGCTATTCTGTAGCTTTCAAAAGCGTTTTCGACTGGTTGTCAAGAATTGACGGAAAGGTTTGGCAAAACAAACCCATGTTGCTTATGGGAACTTCTCCTGGAGCTCGTGGCGCTAAAACTGTAATTGGAATTGCCTTGGCCGGATTTCCGCGTTTGGGAGGGAATATTGTTGCTGATTTTTCATTTCCATCTTTTGAGGATAATTTTTCGGATAATAAAATAACAAACGCTGAACTTGAAGCTGTTCTTGATTCCAAGATTAAACTATTTGAAAAAAAGCTCTTAAGCAGTGTTTAATAACTGTTATACAGCTTATAAGTACACGGCATTCTTTGAACACAAGGTGCCTGTCTCACTATTAGTTCATAAAAAATCAAAATATTTAGCATTAACTATAATTAACATTATGTAAAATAGATTATTTTAGAAATTTACTCCACCACTGTAAGGGTCTTTTATTATATTTGAAAAAAACACACACAATGAAAAAATTAAAAATCTTTGGATTATTGCTTCTTGCATTGTTAGTCCTTGTATCTTCTTTTTTAATTTATGGGATTTATTTGAATCCTAAGAGCCCAAGAGATACCGTGACTCTGAATAAAGAAGAGCTTATGCTTGAGGTTGATTACAGTCGTCCTTACAAAAAAGACCGTCTTATTTTTGGCTCTAAAGAAGACGGTGCCTTAGTACCTTACTCCAATTACTGGCGTTTGGGGGCTAATTTTGCCACTACTTTCGAAACCAACCAAGAAATTAGTTTTGCAGGTCGTCCTCTTCAACCTGGTAAATACCGTGTTTATGCTGTTCCCGAGGAAGATCATTGGGTTGTAAGTTTGAATTCTGAATTTGGAAGTTTTGGTTATTCTGAGCCCGATTATGAAAAAGATGTAATGAGTGTTAACATTGCTTCAGCAAAGTTGATGAACTCCATAGAACAGTTTACCATTGATTTTATTGAAACAGATGACAACAGCCTTTCTTTACGTTTTCGTTGGGATACAACCTCGGTTTCCTTACCCATTAATTGATGACTTTTTCCTTTAAAAACCTTGTTAAGGGGATTCTTTTTGTCGCTGTTTTGGGTAGTTTCATCTATTACGTAGTTGATCAGGTCCAGTACAAAAATAATCTGATGGATGTTGAAGAATACAGTCCAGTTTCGACCCTAATATCCCCTGTGAATGAGGTTAAACGTTCCAAATATCCTTTTGTAGACATTCACAACCATCAATTCGATATGCCTGTAAAGGACTTGTCTAAATTGGTTGCAGAAATGGATAGCCTTAACATGGGCTTTATGATAAATTTGAGCGGTTTTCGGGGAATTTACCTCAAAGAAACCCTTCAAAACGTCAAAGAAAACGCTCCTTCTCGCTTTGGAATCTTTGTGAATTTGGATTTTGAACAAATTAACGCACCTGATTTTATTGCCTCCAATCTTGAGCTTCTCAAAAATGCAAAACAAGACGGTGCTGTTGGTTTGAAGGTATATAAATCTTTAGGCCTAACAGATAAAGATGCTCAGGGCAATCGAATTGCAGTAAATGATCCAAGACTAAATCCTATTTGGAATCAATGTGGTAAATTGGGTTTCCCAGTTTTAATTCATTCTGCAGAACCGGCTTCTTTTTGGAAACCTAAAGACAAGTACAATGAGCGTTGGCTTGAATTAAAACAAAAACCAAGTCGTTATCGAGATCCAGAAATAATCCCTTCTTTTGAGTCTATTATTGCAGAACAACATGATGTATTCAAAAAACACCCCAACACTACCTTCATCAATGCACATATGGGCTGGATGGCAAATGATTTGAAGCGTTTGGCAACTCATCTAGATACCTATCCAAATGTTGTAACTGAAATCGGAGCTGTCCTTGCCGAGTTAGGAAGGCAACCCCGACAAGCTCGTAAATTCATGATTGAATATCAAGATCGAATTTTGTTTGGAAAAGACAGTTACAAGGTTTCCGAATACTACACTTATTTTAGAGTTTTAGAGACTGATGACGAGTACTTTGATTATTACCGTAAAAGGCATGCCCATTGGAAAATGTATGGGTTAGCCCTACCCGATTCCGTACTTCAAAAGCTTTACTATAAAAATGCTTTACGCATACTTCCTGTTATTGATAAAAACTTATTCCCTAAACCATGATTATTGTAAACACTCCCACCGTACCCAACAAAGAAATTACAGAAGTCCATGGAATTGCACGTGGAAGTACCGTTAGAGCCAGAAATGTTGGCAGGGATATCTTTGCAGGTCTCAAGAATATTGTCGGGGGTGAAATTAGTGAATATACTAAATTACAAGCCGATTCACGCGATCAAGCGCTACAGCGCCTAGAACAAGACGCCTCTAGATTGGGTGCTAACGCTGTGGTTAATCTACGTTTTACAACAACCATGGTTATGCAAGGCTGTTCAGAAATGCTTGCATATGGAACTGCTGTTACTATTAAATGAAGAATGTTTCTGTTCTATTACCAATTTAATTCTGGTAACCATAGTGTAAATGATTACTGAGTTCGCTCACAATAAACAATAAAATAACGAGGATAAAAATACCTTAACAAAGGGCGTATTCCTATTTTGTTTGGATCTGGAGACGTCCACATTTCATAATCCATGATTTTCCAGCCCGTTTTTTCTAATAAAAATTGAAATTGTTTGGGTTCAAATTCATGATAATGTTTGTCCCAATCATCATTTTCATTCCAGTAAGCTTGAGCAAACCATAGCTTTAAGGGAACTGAAGCCACAAGCTTGTTTGATTTGAATTCTTTTAAAATATTGTAGGGTGCAAATAAGTGCTCAAATATCTCAAAAGCAGTCACACAATCACATTCTGTTATGGCAATTTCTTTATAATCATCATCAAGATTTTCACCCTGAGTATTTTGAACCTCATATCCAGCTTCTTTTAGAAAAGGTGTAAAAGGATTTTCTGTTCCTAAATCTAATAAACTTGACCCTTTTGGAAGGTGTTTGTCTAAAAAAGCGAGTGTTTTTTTGTATCTACGCTTGTGGGTTATTTTTATATTCATTGTTCCTTAGTTCTTCCCATAAAAACATTTACGCCCCTAGGAATTGGGTTTTTATTGGTACGTCTGAAGCTAACAATTTGACCCGTATGATAAATGAAGTCAGAAATGGGACCGTTAATTAAATTCCAAAGTGGAAATATTGACTGCTCCCCTCCTCTCTCAAAAATCACGTTGAAAGCATTAAGCTCTTCTGGAGACTTTTCTTTAAAAATATTTGCTGCAACTTCTAAATGAAATAATGTCTCTGATCGAAGTTTTAACCACTCTTTTGGGGTGTTTGCCTCAGTTCTAATAGTCGCCTTATTGGATGCAGTGTTTACAATCATTTTGGAAAGACCATAAAGATGTTCTAAAGTTTCCCAAGTTGATTTCCCGCTATCAGAAGGCTTAAAAGCTAAGTCGTTTTCAGTCAACATTTCTGTTGCCCAATAATATCGATAACCAGCTCCCTCAATCATACGAACAATGAGATTTCCTGCTTTATAGCTAGATGCTGCTTCTGGAATTGTTTTGAAGGGGATTTCATTGGTGTTGTTTTCTTGCGCCATAGCCAAAGTATTGATGAAAAGAAAAAGTAAAATTAGATTTTTCATTTATTTATTTTATTCCTCTAAAATAGTATTTTAGCATCAATAAAGCTTTTCAGATGTCAAAGAAATTAAACAGCCTTGCCGATTTAGCTAAGCTAAAATTTGATGATTTGGCACCAGACCCTCTGCCTCAAGAAAATGAAGAAATTTCATTTGTAAAGCAACAGCTCGAGGCTCACTTCAGCAATAAAGGTAGAGCTGGGAAAACAGTTACTATTATTAAGGGTTTTGAAGGGAATGAAAGTGATCTAAAAAAACTTGGAAAAACTCTAAAACAAGCTTTAGGAGTTGGTGGGACCTTTAAACAGGGAGAAATCATCATCCAAGGAAACTACAGAGAGCAACTCATGAAAATTCTTTTGGATATGGGGCACAAGGTTAAGCGTGTTGGAGGGTAAAATTCCTACCATTCGATTACAGTTTTTTGCTTAATTTTAAGGTATTCATTACACTTGCTAAAGTGTTTGTTTCCGAACCAATAACCTCGATTTGCACTTAATGGAGAGGGGTGTCCTGTACTTAATATAAAATGTTTAGACTCATCAATTAATTTGATTTTATTTTTTGCATATCCACCCCAAATCAAAAAAACAATGGATTCGCATTCGGTTGAGATTTGACTAATAACTTCATCGGTGAACTTTTCCCAACCTTGTTTTTGATGACTGCCTGCCTGCCCCTCCCTAACAGTAAGGACAGCATTGAGCAATAAAACTCCTTGTGTTGCCCATCGTTTTAAATTCCCATTTTTTGGGTAAGAGACCTTGAGATCAGCTTCTATTTCTTTAAAAATATTAATTAATGATGGAGGGTGTTTCACTCCTTCGGGTACAGAAAAACTAAGTCCATGTGCCTGCCCATCTCTGTGATAAGGATCTTGCCCCAATATAACAACTTTCAATTGTTCGAAAGTGCAACATTCAAATGCTGCAAAAATCTTATTCATCTCTGGATAGCATCGGTTTTGTTCGTATTCACGGTTTACAAAACCCATTAATTCTTTAAAGTAAGTCTGTTGTTGGGATTTTCCCGTTATTTTTTCCCAACATGGAGGTATTCGTTCCTGCATGAAATTATGTATTTTTGTAAAGCTAAAATATGAAAATACCAAAGAAAGCATTTAGTGACCTAGAATTTACTTCGGTACTCGAACAACTTTCCCAACTTGCAATTACTGATTTGGGGAAAGAATCGTGTACTAGCCTGCTCCCTATCGAAAACAAAGAAGATTTGATTCTTCAACTCCATTCAGTTTCAGAATTTGCATCTTCATTTGGAAATGAAAATCGTATTCCCAATCATGGATTTGATGACTTATCGACAGAAATTAATCTCTTAAAAATTGAAAATTCAGTTCTTGAAATTGAGGGTTTTAGGCGAATAGCAAGTGCTTCTGAAACCATCAATATTCTTCTAAAATTTTTTAAAAAATTTAGAGAATATTACCCAAATCTATATTCTCAAGGCTCAGAAATTGAAATTACTAAGGAACTCATTACCTCAATAAATAATGTCATTGATCGATTTGGAGAAGTTCGAAACGATGCTTCTCCTGAACTCTTTCAAATTCGAAAAAACATACAAAGTGTGCGTTCAAAAATTGGTCAAAGCTTTCAGAGGGCTTTGAGTCAGTACAGCACTGCTGATTTCTTGGATGATATTAAAGAATCTGTAGTTGAAAATCGTCGTGTTTTAGCTGTAAAAGCAATGCATAGGAGAAAAGTTAAAGGAGCGATTATGGGAAGTTCCAAAACGGGGAGTATCGTTTATATAGAACCCGAAACCACTCTACAACACACTCGAGAGCTTAATAATCTTCAATTTGAAGAAACAGACGAAATTAAACGTATTTTATTACAACTAACCCAATATTTACAACCTTACCGCACATTACTGATAGTCTATCAGAATTATTTGATAAATATTGACAGCTACTATGCACGGGCAAAATATGCGGAAAAAACGAAAAGTATTCTCCCAAAAATTAATTCCAACAGAGAGCTATCTTTGGTTAAAGCATATCACCCCCTACTCTACAGATCCAATAAATTAGAAGGTAAAACAACTTACCCTCAAGACATCACTTTAAAAAAGCAACAGAGAATAATTGTTATTTCAGGACCAAATGCTGGAGGAAAAAGTATCACTTTAAAGACGGTTGGTTTATTACAGCTTATGATACAGTCGGGAATACTGATTCCAGTTCATGAGCAAAGTACTGTTTGTTTTTTTGATCAAATCATAACCGATATTGGTGATAATCAATCCATTGAAAATCATTTAAGTACCTACTCTTATCGATTAAAAAACATGAAGTACTTCATACGAAAGTGCAATAAAAACACTCTCTTTTTGATTGATGAGTTTGGAACTGGGTCAGACCCTGAATTGGGAGGAGCTTTGGCCGAATCTTTTCTAGAAGAGTTTTATAACCGAGAAGCATACGGAATCATAACTACCCATTACTCTAACCTCAAAGTATTGGCGAATGAACTTCCGAATATGTCCAATGCAAATATGCAATTTGACAATAAAACTCTCGAACCTATTTTTAATTTAATATTAGGAGAAGCAGGAAGTTCTTTTACTTTTGAAGTTGCTCAAAAAAATGGTATACCCTTCAGTCTCATCAACCGAGCTAAGAAAAAAATTGAGCATGGAAAAGTACGTTTTGATGCGACTATTGCAAAACTCCAAAAAGAGCGTTCTGAGATGACCAAAACTGGAAAATCTTTGAGAATACAAGAAAGTAAAGCCATTGAGGAGAATCAAAGATTGGAACTTTTGAATAAAAAAATTAAGGATAAACTCATTGGTTATCAAGAACTTTTTGACCATAATCAACGCATGATTATTCTTGGGAATAAGGTTAATGATGTCGCTGATCGTTATTTTGAAAATGGGAAAAAGCGCCCTTTAATTACCGATTTACTTCGTTTAGTTGAATCCGAAAACTCTAAACGTAAAAAAAAATCCGCGGCTGTCAAGAAGAAAGAAAAAGCGGCCAAAGAAAAAGCGAATGAAGAAGCTACAAAAGCTATGATTGGAATTCGAAAAGAGAAAAAGAAAAAGAAAAAAGCAGACCCTGTGGCGGTTAAAATAAAAATAAATTTCAAAATAGGAGATCAAGTACGCTTATTTGATGGCAAAGCTGTAGGTACGATCGATTCAATTGAAAAAGATAAAGCCATCGTAAATTATGGAATGTTTACAACTCAGGTTAGACTAGAAGCACTTGATTTAGTTCAAGCAATTAAGAACAAAAAATAAATTTATTTTTATGAAAAACGTTATTATTCTTTTCGATGGTTCTTGCTTATTATGTAATGCATGGGTTCGACGTTTGTGTAGCTGGGACAGCAAAGATGTTTTGCGTTTTGCAACTCTAGAAAGCAACACTGCGAAAATTTTTTTTGAAGAACATAACTTAAATCCGAATTCAATGGAAACTGTAGTTTTTTGGAAGCCTAAGGAGATGTACGCTATCGAAGCTAAAGCTATATTCGAGATGTTCAAAACTCTTGGCGGCTTATGGGGTTTACTTACTGTTTTTAACTTTCTTCCTAACTTCATTACTCAAAAAACATATCGATTGATTGCAAGAAATCGATATAAATGGTTTGGAAAATCAAGCGATTGTCACCTTCCTAATCCAAAATACAAACATAAATTCTTAGATTAACTTTTCTCAAACTTAAATAATTTAACAAAGTCTTCAAAAAACTGGTTTTATTTATTTAAATTTATAAGGTATTTAAAATCAGACTTATAAATTACATTTAATTTTACAAAACCATGTTGCGTAATTTTAACGTTGTGAATTTAGAGGTTTTATTTTTAATGATATTTACTTAGTTTTCAAACCAAAACTGTACTCATGACAAAACACCTACACCCTCCTGCTTTGGTCAAACTCACCCTAATTTTGCTTTTAATTTGGAATATTATGGGTGTGTTGCTTTTTTGATAGATCAAATTGTTGATCCTTCAACTTTAGATGCTATCAATCAAGAATTTAAATCACGATTTCCTTTCTGGACAAAAATAGTTTACGGGTTAGCTGTCAGCCTAGGAACAATTGGAACTTTAGGCTTGTTAAAAAGGAAAATATGGGCGAAAAATATTTTAATAGGCTCTTTGCTATGCGTAATAGTTCAAATGTATCATAGTTTATTTATTGCAGGGGCAATCGAAACTTTTGGAGTTACAAAGATAATATTTCCAGGAATCATTATTTTTCTTGCTTTATTTTCTGTTTGGATAGCAGATCTTCACAGAATAAAGGGTTGGTTTATTTAAGCTTCCCTATTGATTTGCCAACGAGCATTGAAACTGCTGCATCACCAGTAACGTTGACTACTGTTCTGCACATATCCAATGGACGATCAATAGCAAAAATCAGCGCTAATCCAGCTTCAGGAATCCCTGCTTGAGCCAAAACAATTACTAGCATTACAATTCCAGCACTCGGAACAGCTGCGGTTCCGATTGATGCTAGAGTCGCTGTGAAAACAATTCCAAGCTGTGCACTCAGACTCAAATCGAGACCAAATGCTTGTGCAATAAAAACTGCTGCTACTCCTTGATATACTGAGGTTCCATCCATATTGATTGTTGCTCCAATTGGAAGAACAAAACTAGCTACTTCTTCATCTACCTTAAGATTGTCTTCAACACATTCCATAGTAACTGGAAGTGTTGCAGCACTTGAGCTGGTAGAAAATGCTAGCAATTGAGCGGGAGCAATACCTTTCATAAAAAAAGAAGTTGAGCGTTTGGTAAAAACATTTACGATAATGATGTAAACCAAAATCATAAATGCTAAGCCAAGAATCAAGGTTATAGCATACATCCCTAGGGCTTTAAACAATTCCAAACTAGGGGCTTCCACTACCAAAGCAGCTAAAAGTGCAAATACTCCATAAGGAGCTATTTTCATAATCATATCAATCATTTTGAGAATTACGTCATTGAAAGAATCAAAAAATTTCTTTACGGGTTTGGACTTTTTTTTGGGTAATAAAATCATCCCGATACCAAAGAACAAAGCGAAGAATATAATCTGTAGCATGTTTTTGTTGCTTGACGCTGCAGCAAAAATGTTTGAGGGAACTAATTCTATCAAGGGTTGTAATGGTCCTTCTTCTTTTCTTTTAGCCGCAACCTCTTGTTTGGCTTGAGTATCGGTAGCATATGCCTCAACAAGCTCTTTCCGTGTCTCTATACTTAAGGATTTACCGGGTTGTATGATGTTAACTAGTACCAAACCAATGGTAACAGCGGTCAAGGTTGTTAACAAATAAATTAATATGGTTCTTCCTCCCATTAAGGAAAGTTTTGAAATATCTTTTAAATCAGAAACTCCTTTGATTAAAGATGCAAGAATCAAAGGAATAGCTATTAATTTTAATAAATTAATGAAAATGGTTCCGAATGGCTTGATATAATCTGCCACAAATTGTGAACCACCATTAATATAAGACATTATTAATCCAAAAATAATACCGAGTAGCATTCCGATTAAAATTTTCCAATGCAGGGCAAGTTTTTTCATATTTATATTTTATTTGTTGAAGAAACTAATTTAAAATCTGCAATAACCAAAGCTGCCATAGCTTCTACAATAGGCACAGCTCTTGGCACTACACATGGGTCATGTCTTCCTTTACCTTCCATAACAACTTTTTTGCCTTTATTATCTATTGTTTGCTGAGCCTGCATAACAGTTGCTACGGGTTTAAAGGCGACATTAAAATAAATATCCATTCCATTAGATATTCCGCCTTGAATACCTCCTGAACGATTTGATTGAGTAGTCCCGTCTGTATTAAAAGGGTCGTTGTGTTGACTTCCCTTCATTTGAGACCCTGCAAAACCACTACCATACTCAAAGCCTTTAACGGCATTAATGGACAGCATAGCCTTTCCAAGCTCTGCATGAAGCTTATCAAATGCTGGTTCACCAAGTCCAACGGGAACATTTTGAATAACACAAGTAATTACTCCTCCAACAGTGTCTCCTTCTTTCCTAATTTGACGGATATATTCCTCCATTTTTTTTGCCGTAGTAGAATCTGCACAGCGCACTGGATTTTTCTCAATAGTCTTAAAATCAAGTTCTTGATAAGGTTTTTCTATTTTGATAGGCCCAACAGCAGAAACAAATGCTGTAAACTTAATGTTAGATAAGTATTGTTTTGCAATAGCACCAGCTACAACTCTACTTGCCGTCTCTCGTGCAGAACTTCTTCCTCCCCCCCGATAATCACGGAAACCATATTTTTTATCGTAAACAAAATCAGCGTGAGAAGGACGATAACTGTCTTTAATATGGCCGTAATCTTTAGACTTTTGATTCGTGTTGTATATGGCAAAACCAATTGGAGTTCCAGTAGTCTTACCTTCAAAAATTCCTGAATAAAAAACAACTTCATCCGCTTCTTTGCGCTGAGTTACAATTGCAGACTGGCCTGGTTTACGCCTATTGAGTTCATGTTGTATGATATCCATATCCAACTCAATTCCCGCTGGACAACCATCGAGTACTCCTCCCAAAGCTGGACCATGAGATTCTCCAAAAGTGGTAACATTAAAAATTTTTCCAAAACTATTTCCTGCCATATTCAATCAAATAAGATTTACAAATATACTATATTAAATACCACTTGAAATCATAAGTAAACTCTATTTTTATTATTATTGTAGAAATGAATTAATCCCTTAATTCTTATATTTGCATATGAGAAAAATCTTATTCCTTACTTCATGTCTTGTATTTTTCCTTGTGAGTTCATGTACCACAATTGAATCCAATAATTTTGTATTAAAAGGTACTACTGATCATGCTGATGGAAAAAGTATTTATCGTATAAAAGCAGGGCCAAATGGACAACCTATAACTATTGATTCTACAAAAGTAGTTAACGGCAGCTTTGAACTAAAAGGACTTGTGGATCAAGTTGATATTAATTTTATTTTTTTAGAAGAAATCAATGGAAATATTCCCTTTGTCATTGAAGAAGGTTTGATTGAAACTCAAATTTTTAAAGACAGTATAAATGTCTCTGTAGTTGGTGGAACTCCATCGAATGACGACTTATCAACTTATCGAGCTTCTACTCAAAGTTTTGCCAATACAATGAAAACTTTAGTCAAAGAGATAAATCAAGCTAATTCATTAGGAGACAATATTTTATCGGATGACTTAACCTCTGAATACAGAACTGTAGAAAAAAATCTAAGAGTTTATGAAAAGGATTTTATGAATTCAAATCCAAAGTCCTACATTGCTGCTCTTATTTTGGAGCGACTGATAAGTACAAAAGCATTACCATCATCTGAAGCTAAACCTGTTTACAATAGCTTTGACCCAAAAATTAAAAACAGTGTTTCTGGTAAAAAAATAGCTTCTATCCTCAACAGGCCTAAAAATCCAACTGCAATAGGTGAAAAAGCTCCTGTTTTTGAAGGGCCATCACCAAATGGAGATTTAATTAATTTGGAAGCTGTCAAAGGAAAAGTAACCATAATCGATTTTTGGGCTTCGTGGTGCCGTCCTTGTCGCATAGAAAACCCTAATTTAGTTCGACTTTACAAGCGAATGCATGATAAGGGTCTTGAGATTGTTGGAGTTTCTTTAGATAAAAGTAAAGCAAGTTGGGAAAGAGCCATCAAAGACGATGGGCTTAATTGGAATCACGTTTCAAACCTTCAGTACTGGAAAGATCCCATTGCAATATTATATGGGGTGCGAAGTATCCCAGCTGCATTTGTTCTAAATAAAGATGGGGTTATTGTTGCAAAAAATCTTAGAGGAACACAACTCGATGCTAAAATCGAAGAGCTTTTAAAACAATAGATTACTACTGACTATATTTTATTTTAACTCAATTTTAAAGAATTTAATTACTTTTTTTGAACAGTATCATACCTGTTAAAAGTGTAACAACTATCAGAAGAACTAGGGTTGTAAATGATTTTTGAATAACCCAAGGTGATAGAATTAAAGTAGCAACTATTCCACCAATAGCCCCTCCGAAATGAGCAGTGTGACCTATGTTGTCTTGTTTTTTTTTCATGCCAATGAGGGTGTAAACCAAATACCCTACACCAAATACATATCCTGGTAATGGAACAGGAAAAAAAATAAAGCTTAATCTCATTTCTGGAACCATTAATATGGTTGCGTATAAAATTCCCATAATTGCTCCACTTGCACCTACTGCACTGTAATATAAATTTTCTCTGTGGAAATAAAAAGCATAAAGATTACCTGCAGTTAAGCACGAAAAGTATAAAATAATAAAGTTAAAAAATCCGAGGCCTGCTAACGCTTGAGGCCCAAAAAGATATAAAGTAAACATGTTGAATCCCAGATGCGACCAATCAACATGTAAAAATGCAGAGGTAAAAATCCTATACGATTGTCTACTTTTAATTGCAGCAATATTAAATTTAAATTTATTGAAGAATAAAGGATCATTAAAACCTTTTAAAGAAACTATTAGGTTTATTAAAATTATTCCTGAAATTATTGGTGAAAGTGATTGCATTTTGAATATAAAATTGGGCTTAAATATACTTATATTTACAAAAAAAATTGTGCAGTTAATTGTTTTCCTAATAAGCTACCCCATTTTAATTGGGATTTCCATCTTACCCCATTTCATGCTTTATGGTTTATCCGATTTTCTTTATCTAACTCTTTACAAAACATTTGGTTACAGAAGAAAAGTGGTTCGTAAAAATTTAAACTTATGTTTTCCTGACAAAAACGCAAAAGAAATCAAGAATATTGAACAAGCTTTTTACAAACATCTTTGTGACATTTTTGTTGAGATGATAAAGGCTCTTACGGTTTCAAAAAAGCAGGTTTTGAAACGTTTTAAATTCAAAAACACAGAATTAGTCAATAAGTACCTAAGAAATAATAAAGGGGTTGTTTTGGTTTGTGGACATTATTCAAGCTGGGAAGGAATGCTTTCAATAGGATATCATATTGAAGGAAAAGGGTACGCTGTTTATACTCCCCTAACCAATAAATACTATGAACGACTAATTGTAAAGTCTAGGGAGAAGCATCTTATTCACTTAGGTTCTCGATACAAAGTATTGAGTGATGTTCACCATAATCAAAAAAACAACATTACTTATGTATACGGTTTGGCTGCAGATCAATCTCCCCAACCAAAACCCAAAATCTATTGGAGAACATTCCTGGGTGTTGAAGTTCCCGTTTTTAATGGGGCAGAACAAATGGCGGTAAAATTTGATTTACCAGTAGTGTTTGCAGATATTAACAGAATAAAACGAGGGCATTATGAAATCAACATTGACATGATTTCAGAAAACCCAACAGAAACTAAAAAAAATGAAATTACTGATCTCTTTACAGAAAGATTAGAAGAGCAAATTCGAAAAGATCCTACTCAATACTTTTGGACCCATAATCGTTTTAAACATATGGGTAAAAAACCACTCTAAGAATTTAAAGACAGTAACTTATCTTTGAATCCATTCATCAATTCGTCAGCTAATTTCTGTGTTGGAGCTTCGGTATAAACTCGAATGATAGGTTCTGTATTTGATTTTCTCAAATGAACCCAGGAATCTTTAAAATCAATTTTAAGTCCATCCACAGTATTGGGCTTTTGGGCTTTGTATTGTTCTTTTATTTTTTCAAGTAAATCATCGACCTTCATTGCCTGCTCTAATTCCATTTTCCCTTTACTCATATAATATTCAGGATAGGTTTTTTTTAGTTCAGATACTGAAAGTTTACATTCACTGATCAAGGAAAGAAAAAAAGCAGTTCCAATTAATGAATCTCTACCATAATGTAAATATGGATCAATGATTCCTCCATTACCCTCACCTCCAATTACGGCATTACAAGTTTTCATTTGTTGAACTACATTAACCTCTCCAACAGCACTGGTAAAATATTTTCCTTTATGTTTTTCTGTAACATCTCTTAAAGCTCTGGTTGAAGACATATTTGAAACAGTATTTCCTTTTTTCTTAGAAAGTACATAATCTGCACAGGCAACTAAGGTATATTCTTCTCCAAACATTTCACCTTTTTCATCAATAAAAGCTAAACGATCTACATCTGGATCAACTACAATCCCAAAATCTGAGCTTGTTTCAATTACTTTTGTTGAAAGATCTCCTAGGTGTTCTTTCAAAGGCTCTGGATTATGTGGAAAATTTCCGTTTGGTGTACAATAAAGTTCAACAACTTCCACATCAAGAGCTCTAAGAAGTTCTGGAATCGCTATTCCTCCAATTGAATTAACGCCATCTACAACAACTTTAAGCTGTGCTGCCTTTATCTTCTGTACTTCTACAAAAGGATGCTCCAAAATAGCTTTTATGTGTATATCCAAACTGGTTTTATCTTGTTTAATGCTTCCCAAATCATCTACAGCTGCAAAATTAAATTTCTCTTCTTCGGCAATTGCAAGAATTTGCTCCCCAGCTTTAGCATTCAAAAACTCACCATTTGAATCCAATAGTTTAAGTGCATTCCACTGTTTAGGGTTGTGACTTGCGGTTAAAATAATCCCCCCTTGAGCCTTTAATTTTGGAACCATCATTTCTACTGTAGGTGTAGTTGCCATATTTAAATCAACAACATCAATCCCTAATCCAACTAAGGTATTTGACACCAGAGCTTGAACCATTTCACCAGAAATACGAGCGTCACGTCCTATTACAACCGTACATTTTTCAAATTTAGCTTGAGATTTAATGTATTCACCGTAGGCAGCTGAAAATCGAACAACATCAAGTGGAGTCAGATTACTTGAGGGTTTTCCTCCTATTGTTCCTCGAATTCCGGAAATAGATTTAATCAATGTCATGAAGTTATTTTTTTCAAAGATAATCTAGTTCTAAAAATTTTTTCTTGTTTTTGAATTAAATAAAGTGTGTTTGAAAAAAGAAAACTAGTTTTAGCAAATGAATTATTTAGCACATATCTATTTATCTGGTGTAAATCGTGAATTGAAGTTTGGTAATTTTATTGCTGATTCAGTAGCTGGAAAGCAATATAAAAACTACTCGGAAACAATTCAAAAGGGAATTTTATTGCACCGAGCGATTGATGATTTCACAGATAACCATAACATATTTAGAAAACACACCAAATTGTTGTTTAAAGACTATCGGCACTACAGCAGGGTAATTGTTGATTTGTATTACGATCATTTTTTAGCTTCCCTGTGGTCTCAGTATAATTCCCAAAAACTTGAAGACTTTACCAAAGAATTTTATGATCAAATTGAGGAAGAATTCGAACTACTTCCTGACAAAATGAAAAGAGCTTTTCCGTATATGAAATCCCAGAATTGGTTATTACAGTACCGAACAATCAGTGGTTTAGAACTTATTTTAGAGCAGATGGAGAACCGTACAAAATTTGATTCAAACCTAAAAAAATCAATCTCAAATCTAGTGGAAAATTACGATGTTTTCAAAAATGGATTCGTTGTATTTTTTCAGGACTTACAAATATTTGTATCTTCCAAAATTCAATCCATTTAACCTAATCATACTTATGAAAAACATCCAAAATTTAATAAAAACATCCTTCTTTGTTTTATCCTTTGTCTTTATTGGTTGTAAACCTTCAACCAAAATAAAAGGTGGAGTTGTATCTGCAATGCCGTATGCCTCAGAAGTAGGTGTTAAAATTCTAAAAGCTGGTGGAAATGCATATGATGCGATGGTAGCGACAAATTTTGCTCTTGCTGTTGTTTATCCCGTTGCAGGAAACATTACGGGAGGTGGTTTTTTTGTCTATCGAAATGCTGATGGTAGTTCTGGAACACTGGATTATAGAGAGCAAGCTCCAGAAAAAGCCTTCAAAGACTTGTATTTAGATGAAGCAGGAAATGTTATTCCAAAAAAAAGCACAGTGGGAGGCTTGGCTGTTGGTGTTCCCGGAACGGTAGCAGGGACCTTAGAAATTCATAAAAAATTAGGAACCCTCCCCCTTAGTATGTTAATTCAACCCGCTATTGATTTAGCAGAAAATGGGTATGCAGTTACTGAAAAACAAGTAAGTAGCCTTAATGGATACAGAGAGTTGTTTATTGAAGTAAATGGCCCTGACACTTTTTATGCCAAGGATTTCAAAGCTGGAGATATTATTAAAAACCCAGCTCTCGCTAAAGTCCTAAGAGAGATTGCAACTAAAGGAATTGAAGGTTTTAACTCCGGATGGGTGGCTGAAGCCATTGTTTCTGGTGTTCAAAGGTCTGGTGGTATTTTAACTCAAAAAGACTTGGTCAATTACAAACCAAAATGGAGAGATCCTCTAACTTTTTTCTACAAAGATTTAAAAGTAATTTCTATAGGACTTCCATCAAGTGGAGGAATTTGCTTAAATCAAATGATGAAAATGATTGAGCCTTATAATATCCAAGAAATGGGACATAACACACAAAAAAGCATTCAGCTTATGGTTGAAGCTGAAAAAAGATCATACGCTGATAGAAGTGAGTTTTTGGGCGATCCTGATTTTGTACAAGTTCCGTTAAATATTTTATTGGATTCTGCCTATATAAACAAAAAAATGAGCAGTTTTGACTGGACAAAGGCTACACCTTCATCTGAAATAAAACCAGGAGATTCGTATTATTTTGAAAGTGATGAAACCACTCATTTTTCTATTCTTGATGATCAAGGAAATGCTGTTTCAGTTACAACCACGCTCAATGGTGCATATGGTTCAAAAGTATTTATTGATAAAATCGGGGTGTTTATGAACAATGAAATGGACGATTTTAGCAGTAAACCCGGGGCTCCAAATATGTTTGGATTAATTGGAAATCTAGCCAATGCAATTGAACCAAAAAAACGTATGTTAAGTTCAATGACTCCAACGATTGTTGAGAAAAAAGGAGAATTGTATCTGATTTTGGGTAGTCCAGGAGGCTCTACCATAATTACCTCTGTATTTCAAACGATACTGAATGTTTATGAACATAACTTCCCTATTCAGAAATCTGTTAATGCCTCTCGATTCCATCACCAATGGTTGCCCGACAGCATAACTTTTGAACCCAATAAATTTGATCCAAAGCTTCTCCAAAACTTAAAAAATATAGGCTATAATTCTGAAGAAAAAAAATCTAAAATTATTGGAAAAGTTGACGCCATTCTTGTTAGTGATGGAATAATAACTTTAGGAGCAGATTATCGTGGAGACGATACAGCAGTAGCTTACTAGGTTTTGTTTATTTCAATTGTATATATTTTATTTTTTAGTCAGCAGGAAATTTAGTCCAGCCTAAAGTTGTATTTTTACATCTTATTTTTGATATGAAAAAAAATTCAAATGTCATCGAGGTTCAAGGAGCACGTGTTCATAACCTAAAAAATATTGATGTTCGGATTCCCAGAGACCAACTGGTTGTAATTACTGGACTTTCTGGTAGTGGAAAATCATCCCTTGCATTTGACACCATTTACGCCGAGGGGCAACGTCGGTACATGGAAACTTTTTCTGCATATGTTCGTCAGTTTTTAGGGAATTTAGAACGTCCAGAAGTTGATAAAATAGATGGATTATCCCCTGTAATTGCTATTGAGCAAAAAACAACATCAAAAAGCCCACGCTCGACTGTAGGAACGATTACAGAAGTTTATGATTTTCTAAGACTAATGTTTGCCCGTATTGGAACCGCTTACAGTCATCAAACACATGAAAAGATGGTCAGTTATACTGATGATCAAATCCTAGAGCTCATACAAAAAGATTATGCTGATCAAAGTGTTATTATTTTAGCTCCAATAATAAAATCTAGAAAAGGGCATTATCGAGACCTTTTTAAAAATCTAGCTCGTCAAGGGTTTTTAAAGGTAAGAGTTGATGGAGTTATTGTAGAACTCACTAGTGGTATGAAATTAGATCGGTATAAAACTCATGACATTGAGTTGGTTATTGATCGCCTTCGAATTAGTAATAGTGTTTCAGGTATTAAGAGGCTTCATGAATCTTTAATTACGGCAATGTACCAAGGAGGTGATACCTTGCTTATATTTGATGAAGTTAGCCGTAAAATTAGATATTTTAGTAGAAATTTGATGTGTCCGAGTTCGGGAATAGCGTATCCAAAGCCTGAACCCAACACTTTCTCATTCAATTCTCCAAAGGGAATGTGTCCGGATTGCAAAGGACTTGGGACTCAACAAATCATCAATCGAAATAAAATTATCCCCGATGATTCTATTTCTATTAAAGCAGGTGGAATCATACCTCTAGGAACTCAAAAAAAGTCATGGAGTTTCAAGCAGATGGAGGTTATTGCCCAGCGTTACAATTTTAATTTATCTGATTCCATAAATAAAATCCCTGCTGCTGCATTGGAGGTTATTCTAAAAGGTGGTGCAGAATCTTTTTCTGTTGAGTCAAAAACTCTTGGAATTACACGTAATTATAAAATCGATTATGAAGGAATTGAAAACTTCATAAAAAACCAATATGAAGAGGCAACTTCAACCAATATAAAACGATGGGCAAATGATTTTATGGATCAAAACGAATGTTTATCTTGTAATAGCTCTCGCTTAAGAAAAGAAGCTCGTTTTTTTAAAATCAATGGCCTTAACATTGCTGAATTAGCAGAGTTGGATTTGGATGAACTTTATTCTTGGTTCGAAAATCTCCCAAAATTTTTGTCTGAAAATGAAATGATTATTGGAGAGGAAATTATTAAAGAAATAAAATCACGGCTTCAATTTTTACTGAATGTGGGTTTAAATTATTTGACTCTCAATCGTTCTTCAAAATCATTATCGGGTGGTGAGGCACAAAGAATACGTTTAGCTACTCAAATAGGATCCCAGCTGGTTGGTGTGCTGTATATTTTAGACGAACCAAGTATTGGTCTTCACCAACGTGATAATGAGCGTTTAATCGATTCTCTCTTCTCACTCAGAGATATTGGAAACTCTGTCTTGGTTGTAGAACATGACAAAGACATGATTGTAAAAGCTGATCATGTTATTGATATCGGTCCATTTGCAGGAAAAAATGGAGGAGAAATTATTTCTGAAGGTAAACCAAAAGATATTTTAAATCGAAACTCTCTAACTTCTCAATACTTAACTGGAATTAAAAAAATTGAAGTTCCCGAAAAAAGAAGGCTTGGTAATGGCAAATCTCTCGTGTTGTCAAATTGTACGGGTAATAACTTGAAAAATGTTACCCTAACCCTCCCCTTGGGAATGATGGTTGGTATTACAGGTGTTTCTGGAAGTGGTAAATCTTCTTTAATTAATGGGACTTTATATCCAATCTTAAACGCATATTTTTTTAATGGAGTAAAAAAACCATTAGCTTATAAAAGTATTTCCGGATTAGAAAATTTAGACAAAGTTGTTGATGTAAATCAAAGCCCAATTGGTCGAACTCCCAGAAGTAATCCAGCAACTTACACCGGAGTATTTAGTGAAATAAGATCTTTATTCACACTAACTCCAGAGGCTCAAATCAGAGGTTACAAGCCTGGTCGTTTTAGTTTTAATGTCAGCGGAGGGAGATGTGAAACTTGTAAAGGTGGTGGGATGAAAGTAATTGAAATGAACTTTCTACCCGATGTATTGGTTGAATGTGAATCCTGTCAAGGAAAAAGATTCAACAGGGAAACTCTTGAAATAAGATACAAAGGAAAATCAATATCGGATGTATTGAAAATGACCATTGATCGAGCTTGTATGTTTTTTGAGTCCATACCAAAAATTTACAAAAAACTAAAAACATTACAGGACGTTGGTTTAGGATATGTTACTCTTGGACAATCATCAACTACACTTTCTGGAGGAGAGGCTCAAAGAATCAAACTAGCCACTGAGTTATCAAAAAGAGACACAGGAAATACACTATTCATACTAGATGAACCTACCACAGGTTTACATTTTGAAGACATAAGAGTACTTTTAGAAGTATTAAATCACTTAGTTAATAAAGGAAATACTGTTGTAATTATAGAGCATAATTTGGATGTAATAAAGCAAGTTGACCACATCATTGATATTGGTTATGAAGGCGGTAAAAACGGAGGTCAAATCATAGCTGAAGGAAGCCCAGAGGAACTCATCAAGGTAGCCAAAAGCCATACAGCGCATTATTTGGCAAAAGAATTGTAACTTAATGTAATGAAAAAAGTAAAGAATAAAAGCTGGAATACTACCAAAACAAACGATTCTTGGTCTCTTTTCAAGATCATGGGCGAATTTGTTCATGGCTATGAAAAAATGGATAGTATTGGACCTTGTATTTCAATTTTTGGTTCGGCTAGAACTCAACCTGATCATCCTTTTTATAAATTAGCTACAAGTGTAGCTAATTCAATAGCAATGGCAGGATACGGAATTATTACAGGGGGTGGTCCAGGAATCATGGAGGCTGCCAATAAAGGATCTCAAGAAGTAAATGGAATTTCGGTAGGTCTAAATATTGCGCTCCCCTTCGAACAAACGTCAAACCCATATATAGACAAGGATAAAAACTTATCCTTTGAGTATTTTTTTATTCGCAAAGTAATGTTCGTTAAATACGCCCAAGCTTTTGTTGTATTGCCTGGTGGACTAGGAACATTAGATGAATTATTTGAATCGCTTACACTTATTCAAACAAAAAAAATAAAACGAGTACCTATTATTCTTGTTGGAACAAAGTTTTGGGAAGGACTTGTAGAATGGATAAAATCTGTTCTTATAAAAAATCAAATGATAAGTAAACAAGATCTTGATTTATTTTCAGTTGTTGACACCCAAGAAGAAGTACTTAATTGTTTAGAAAAATTTCATACTAAAGGTATATATAACCCAAATTTTTAAAACCATTGAATTTTTATTGGAAGATTACGTTATTATTGATCCTTAACCTCCCTACATTAGTTTTGAGTCAAGGGTTGAATGTTAAAAATCAATTTTCAGTAAATCTGAAAACTGATGAAAAAACATTAGTAGTTTCTCAAAAAATTAAACTAACAAACAACACTTCTGAGGGTTTAATTGATTTTTTTTTTAACGACTGGTCACATGCATACAGTTCCTCAAAATCGCCTTTAGCACAAAGGCTTGCAGAGGAATATGATCGAAGGTTTTACTTAGGAATTAAATCCAAAAGAGGAAAAACATTCGGACTGAAAATTTCAATTAACCGAAAAGAGATTGAATGGAAAAGGATTGATAATCAAATTGATATCATAAAAATTAGTTTAGACAAAATACTCGAAATCGGGGAAACCATTGAAATCTTTCTTCAATACAGTTTAGAACTTCCAGATGCTCGTTACACTGGATATGGTAAAATTTCAGAAAATGAATATTTTTTAAAAAACTGTTTTATTCAATTGGCTCCTTACATAAATGGAGAATGGATAAAAAACAGCAATTTAGATCTCGAAGAAACCAGTAATTTAATTTCTGATTATTCAATGGAATGGAATATTCCAATAAATTTATTTTTAAATTCTAATTTGACTCAGCGTAGAGAAATAAAAAATGGAAATCGAAAAATATTATCCCTATCAGCTGAAGACACCAGAGCGATTCAATTTCATATCCATGAACAAAAGCATCAATCATTCATTATTAATGAACTTATCATTGAAACTGACTTAAAAGAGGCTGTTGACAGCCTATTTAATCCTATTCCAAGTCTGATTCAAATTAAATCTTTTGTCGATGAATATCTAGGTAAATATCCTCGCAGAAAAATGCAAATTTCAAAGTATAATTATAAAAAGAGACCTTATTACAGTCTTTCCTTATTTCCCTTAGTTTTTTCTGTCTTTTCAAACCAATTTAAATTTGAAATAAAAGCCTTAAGTGTTTACTTAGATCACCATTTAAATGAACAGTTTTTAATGAATCCAAGAGAGGTTCATTGGCTTACAGGTGGGCTTCATGCCATGATGTTAATGGAATACGTAGATCGTTATTATCCCAATCAAAAATTATTGGGTAAAATTCCAGAAAAACGTCTTATAAAGCCTTTTGTAAATAAATATAGCTTAGGTAATGTAGCTTTTAATCACGGTTATTTGTATTCTTCTGAATACATAATTAGAAATAACATTCAACAAGCTGCCCTTACTCCTAAAGATAAATTAATTAAATTTAATGAGCGAGTTGCCACTCCAAGTCAAGTAGCTCATGGAATTCGATATGCCTATTGGTTTCATGGTAAAGAAAAAATTATTCGTGCAATTAAAAATCAAATTGGAATTATTCAATCTCAAGATCAATTGATTCATTCATTAGAAAAAGAATTAGAAATCCCATGGTTTTTTGGAGATTATTTAAAAAGTAGAGGTTTTATTGATCTTAAAATCAGTGATTTAAAAGTCAAACCAGATACCCTGACTTTCAAGGTAACCCAAAAACAAAAAGGATTAATTCCATTTACGATCGCACAAATAAAAGAAGATTCGATTATTCAATCTATCGATATTAAAGACCACAAAAAAACACATCACTTTAAGTTGAAAAACTTACAGTCGGATTATGTAGTGATTAATCCTAAAGTTAAAATACCGGAATTTAATCAACTCAACAATTATAAAAGAGTAAGTAAAACATCCATAAAACCTTTGAAGTTTACTTTTGTCAAAGATTTTGAAGATCCAAAAAGAAATCAAATTTTCTTCAACCCAATAACCGATTTTAATGCATATGAAGGTCTAACTTTAGGAACTAGACTTTCCAACAAATCATTTGAGCGTAAACCAATTATTTATGAAATAACTCCTATGTATAGCTTAAAGCTCAATGAAATTGTTGGTTCGATTAAATTTAATTATTTGATTTACAAGGAAAAATCATCTTTTTATCTGACTAGTATTGGGTTTTATGGAAGTAATTACCATTATGATGAAAATTTGAGATATCAAACTTTTATTCCTTCAATAACTTTTGCAAAACGCCCAAGTGATTTTAGATCAAATAAAAGAGAATTTTTCTCAATAAACCTAGTTCAAGTGAATCGAGAATACGGAACAAATATCAACATAACTCCAAATTACAGTATTGGAAATCTCCGTTATTTGTATTCGAACAAAGAAGGAATTAGAGTATTTAGTACAGGAGGTAGATTAGAATTTTCTGATTTATTGGGTAAACTCAGTTTAAACCTGGATTTTCGACATCTTTTTCATAACGGTAAAACATTTTCATTTCGTTTTTATGGAGGGAAGTTTCTGTGGAACAACACGCAAAACACTACTTATTTTGATTTTAGTTTGAATCGTTCATCTGATTATCTTTTTAATTATAATTATTTAGGACGTTCAGACGATACTGGGATTTATAGTCAACAGTTTATTATGTCAGAAGGTGGGTTTAAATCTAAGTTTGCAAACCCTAATGCAAATGACTACATCCTAGCTACAAACCTGGGGTATAGTCTATGGAAATGGATTGAAGTCTATACTGATTTTGGTATTACAAAAAATAAAAACATGAAAGAAAATTATTTTTATGATACCGGTTTAAGATTAAATTTAGTTCCTGATTATTTAGAATTTTACTTTCCAATTCAAAATTCAGAAAATTATGTACTCAATGATCAAAATTATTTTTCTAATGTACGATTTGTATTGACAATCGACATCAATAACCTTAAACAACTCTTTACGCGGAAATGGTTTTAGGATATTGTGTTTTAGAGAATTAATAGAGGAATTATTGCATTGAGTTACTCTGCTTAAAATTTTGTAAATTTGCAAAGCTAAATTCAAAGAATGTCTCAAAAAAACCTTGTTGAAGAAACCCCTCTTTCTTTTAAAGATTTCAAAGCTGAAATCCTTTCAGATTACAGGTTACTGTGCATCAGTAGATCCTGCTCTGTACTTGGAAGAAGAGAGGTTATGACAGGAAAGGCTAAATTTGGAATTTTTGGTGATGGAAAAGAACTTCCTCAACTGATATTAAGTAAATTTTTTAAAAAAGGAGATTTTCGATCGGGCTATTATCGAGATCAGACCATTCTTATGGAACAAGGGTTTTTGAGTCCTCAAGAAATCTTTGCTGCTTTGTACGCACATCCCGATATAGATATAGAACCCATGTCTGGTGGTCGTCAAATGGGAGGACATTTTGTGACTGAAAGTCATAATTCAAATGGGTCTTGGAAAACATTAATGGACCAAAAAAACCACAGCTCAGACATCTCCCCTACTGCAGGTCAAATACCTAGGCTTGTTGGGCTAGCCCAAGCTTCAAAAGTATACAGAGCATTAAACATAGAAGGAAGCGAACGCTTTTCTAATAAAGGAAATGAAATTGCATGGGGTACTATTGGAAATGCAAGTACTAGTGAAGGTCTTTTCCTTGAAGCAATTAACGCAGCAGGAGTATTACAAATCCCAATGGTAATAAGCGTTTGGGATGATGATTATGGTATATCAGTTCATAATGATCAACAAACTACCAAAGGAAGTATTTCAAAGGCACTAGAAGGGTTGCAAAGAAACGAGCAAGAAAAAGGTTTTGAAATTATAACTGTAAAAGGCTGGGATTATACTGCATTAGTAGAAACTTATCAATATGCCGAAAAATTAGCGAGAAACGAACATGTTCCTGTATTAATTCATGTTCAAGAACTAACACAACCTCTTGGTCATTCAAGTTCAGGATCTCATCAGCGATACAAATCTGAAGACCGTCTGAATTGGGAAAAAGAATTTGATTGTAATCTAAAAACACGAAACTGGATTTTGAGTAATGGTTTTGCTGATGAAGATGAACTCCAAAATATTGAAGAAAAATGTAAAAAAGAAGTCCGCCAAGCTAAAATTGATGCATGGAATACTTATCAAAACCCAATAAAAAAAGAAAAAAAAGAACTTCAAAGACTCATAAAAAAAGCAATTTTAGCCACAAACAATGATTCTAATTTTCAAATAATTTCTACCCAAATTAATCAGATTGAAGAACCTACTTATAAAAACTTACTGCATAATTCTCGCAAGGCATTAAGAATTTTAACTCAATTCAATCATCCTGTCAAGGATGAAATCAGAAACTGGAAAGAGGAACTAACCAAAAGACTCAATCCAAAATTTAGTTCTCATCTTTACAGCGAATCCCAATACCGGTTAGATAAAATTGTTCCTATTCCAGTCGAATACTCTGATGATGCAGAATTAGTGGATGGTAGAATAATTATAAGAGATAATTTTGATTCATTACTTGAAAGTAACGACAAACTTCTAATTTTTGGAGAAGATGTAGGAGTTATTGGAGATGTTAATCAAGGTCTAGAAGGCATGCAGTCCAAATATGGGGAAATTCGAGTTGCTGATACTGGAATAAGAGAGACAACTATTATGGGTCAAGGAATTGGAATGGCACTCAGAGGTTTACGTCCAATTGCAGAAATTCAATATTTAGATTACATACTCTATTGCCTTCAAACTTTAAGTGATGATTTAGCCTCATATCATTACAGAACAGTTGGTAAACAATCTGTTCCCTTAATCATTCGTACCCGTGGGCATCGTCTAGAAGGTATTTGGCACAGTGGATCGCCAATGGGAGGTATTGTAAGTTTATTGAGAGGTATCAACGTTGCCGTTCCTAGAAACATGACTCAAGCGGCAGGGATTTACAACACCTTACTCGAAGGTGATGAACCTGCAATCGTAATAGAATCTTTAAACGGATATAGATTAAAAGAAAAAAAACCATCTAATCTTGGGAAATTTAGAGTTCCTCTTGGAAAAGTAGAAGTTTTAAAAGAAGGCGCAGATATTACTTTAGTGTCTTATGGTTCTACTTTGCGGATGGTTGAGTCAATAGCTAAAGAACTTATTCAATATAATATTGATGCAGAGGTAATTGATGTTCAAACTTTATTGCCTTTTGATTTGAATCAAGATATTTTAAAAAGCATAAAAAAAACAAATCGATTATTAATTATTGATGAAGATGTTCCAGGGGGTGCTAGTGCATACATTTTACAGCAATTAATTGATATTCAAGATATATATCCCTTTTTAGATAGTAGTCCGCAAACATTGACTGCAAAAGCTCATCGCCCAGCATATGGAAGTGATGGAGATTATTTTTCTAAGCCCTCAGGAGATGATATTTTTGAAAAAGTATATGGAATTATGCATGAATCAAACCCAGTAGTATTTCCAAAAATCTAGCTAGAAATAATTTTAATAATTAATTCTTTTAAAAGTTCTTCGGTTGAAATATTTTGTGCCCCTACCCCTTTACTTTTCATATCTGCCTCTTTAATGTGACCAATTACTTGAGCAATCTGCTTCATTGAATAAAAGCGAGCAGCTGCCTGATAATCTTTCACAAAATAAGGAGAAACTCCGAGAACGGTTGGTGCCTTTGAAGGTGAAGGCAATCCTTGAAACAATAAAAGCTTCTGGAAAAAGTTAAACAAAATTGTTATGGTAAGTGTTATGGGATGTTTCTTAACATTGGAAGCCATATAACGAATAATCCTAAAAGAATGCTCAAGATCTCTTTTACCTAGTGCTTTTTGAAGTTCAAATCCGTTAAAATCTTTACTATATCCAATATACTTTTCTATAATTGAAGGAGTAATTTCTTGACCTTGGGTAACCTGATTGCTTAGTTTTTGTAATTCCTTGTCAATTTTACCTAAATCTGTTCCCAAAAATGAAACAAGCAGTGGAATAGCATGTGGATGAAAATTAAAACTATATTTCAAACCGCGATCCTTAATCCAAGTCGCTACTTGATCTTCGTATAAAGGTTTTGTTTCTAAAATTATTCCAGACTTCGCGATTGATTTATACGATTTTTTACGCTTATCTAATTTTTTGTGTTTATAACAAAAAACCAATACCGTTTGAGCCTGGGGATTCTCTAGATAAGGAAGCAATGAGTCCATTGACCGGTCCAAGTATTGAGCTTCTCGAACAACAACCAATTGATGAGACCCCATCATCGGAAAACGCTTGGCAGTTTCAATAATTTGCTCTGGGAGGGTTTCCTTTCCATATAAGATTGTTGAATCAAAATCACGCGCATGTTCATCTACCACGAAATTCAAAAGCAAATTCGTAACTTGATCAATAAAAAAAGGTTCAGTTCCCATCAAAAGATAGATTGGAGCAAAACTCCCTTTTTTTATAGAACTCAATATTTGATTTATGTCTTTCAAAGCTAAAAATTGTTCACTTTTGCAGTATGGAACAACTTAATTTTCCCAACTACTCATTTATCCTCAAAAGTAGGCAAAATAAGGTGTATATTTTCGATTTAATCCGCAAAAAGAATCTACTATTATCTCCTGAGGAATGGGTTAGACAACATTGTGTACATTTTTTAATTAATGAATTGGGGTATCCCAAAAGTCTTATCAATTTAGAAAAACAACTTTTAATCAACGGTCGGGCAAAAAGATATGATCTTGTTGTGTATAGTAATGATGGGAATGTTGAAATTTTGGTTGAATGTAAAGCTCCATCAATTAAAATCTCCCAAGATACTTTCGATCAAATTGCTCGATACAATTTGACTTTAAATAGTCGCTTTTTGATGCTAACAAACGGAAAAGAACACTACTTTTGTGAAATGGATTTTAAAAATAAAGCCTATCGGTTTATCCGAAAACTTCCAAAGTATCAAATATGAGTGTTGCCGTAGTTATTATAAATTGGAATGGAAAAAATCTTCTTCAACAATTCATCCCTGATCTTATTCGATACAGTAAAGAAGCAAGAATATACCTTATTGATAATGGTTCAGACGATGATTCAGTTCCTTTTATCAAAAAGAAATTCTCTGAAATAAACGTTATACTAAACCAAAATAATCTTGGGTATGCTGAGGGTTACAATACCGGTTTACATGAAATTAATGAAGATATTTTATGTTTAATCAATAACGATATTAGAGTTTCCAAAAACTGGCTACTCCCAATAATTAATTTTTTCAAGCAAAATCCAAACACAGCAATTGCTCAGCCCCATATACTTGATGAGAAAGATCCTCAAAGATTTGAGTATGCAGGAGCTGCTGGGGGCTATGTTGACCGTTTGGGTTATCCATTTTGTAGAGGTCGAATATTTAATCATTTAGAAAAGGATCACGGGCAATATGACAAAAACAAATCAATTCTTTGGGCTTCTGGTGCTTGCTTCTTCATACGAAATGAAGTATTTAAATCTGTTGGAGGTTTTGATAAAGATTTTTTTATGCATCAAGAAGAAATTGATCTTTGTTGGAGAATTTACAATCAAGGAAAAGAGATTTATAGTATAGGGGAATCAAAAGTTTATCATCTTGGAGGCGGAAGTCTTCCGGATTCTCCTAAAAAAGTTTTTTACAATTTTAGGAATTCCATGTATACGATTTTAAAAAATGTTCCCTTATTCCCTTTGTTATTTATTTTCATTGCCCGTTTAATCCTAGATGGTATTGCTGGAATACGTTTTCTCTTAAAAGGTGAGACGAAAAATTGCTTAAGTATTGTTAAGGCTCATTTTTTTGTATATTTTAATTTGATTAAAATGTTGCAAAAAAGAAGTGAATTAATTGTTAATAGACCCTATTTTTCCCTTAATTGCATCATATTTCAATTTTTTATCTTAAAAAAGTGTAAATATTCTGAATTAAAATTCCCTAAGTCCTAAATTACATTAACTTTATTCTCCAAAATTTAAACTAAAATAAATATAAATGAAAAAATTATTTCTTTACACCCCTCTAATCACAGTTCTTCTAACATCTTGCGTGTCTCAAAAAAAATTCACGGAGCTTCAAGCTATACAAGACACTACGGTTGACCAATTGAATTCCGCTACTGTGAAACTTAATACATGTGATGAAGAAAAGGCTGCCGCACTAGCATCTGTTGCCTCTCTTCAAGAACAGATTCGTTTCTTGAAAGAAAATAACTCTGATTTGATTGATAACTTAGGAAACCTTACTACCCTTTCTCAAAAAGGAGCTGAAAATCTTGAAAAATCATTAGAGAGTTTGAAAGAAAAAGACACTCGTATTTCTAGCCTTAGAGACGCTGTTACCAAAAAAGATTCTGTTACCCTTGCCCTGGTTACAAGTCTTAAAGGTGTTCTTGGAAACCTAGGAGATGAAGACATCGAGGTAAATGTTGAAAAGGGAGTAGTATTCATTTCAATTTCTGATAAATTACTATTCAGAAGTGGAAGTTCAACAGTAACTAAGAGAGCAAAGGAAGTACTCGGAAAAGTTGCGAAAGTAGTATTGGACAAACCAGAACTTGAGTTTATGGTTGAAGGTCATACCGATAATGTACCAATCAGCAACGACTGTGTTATTGACAACTGGGACTTGAGTGTAAAAAGAGCTACTTCAGTTGTTCGTGTACTTCAAAATGACTTTAACGTACCGCCTCAGCGTATGACTGCAGCTGGAAGAAGTTCGTATGCACCTCTATTGGAAAATGACTCTCCATCTAATCGTTCTAAAAACAGAAGAACTCGAATTGTGGTTCTTCCAAAATTAGATCAATTCTATGATTTAATTAATAAAGGAATGGAAGCAGCCCAATAAACTGCATTTCTTATAATATTTAAAAACGCCCTTATTTAGGGCGTTTTTTTTATAAAAAATCTACAGAACCCTTGCCATATCTAATAACTTGAGGTTTTTCTTCTGTTAAATCAATTACAGTGGAGGGAATATTTCCTCCAATTCCTGTATCAATCATAAAATCAATCATCGAAGACCATTCTTCAAAAATCAAAGCAGGATCCGTGGTATAGTCTATTATCGAATCTCGGTCATGAAGAGATGTTGTTATCAATGGTACCGGTAAAAGTGGGAGAAGTATTTTTAAAATAGGATCATCTGAAATTCGAATTCCAATTGATTTTCGTTTATCAAAAGGTTTTGGAAGTTTTCTTGAACCTTTCATAATATAGGTGTAAGGACCCGGTAAAGTGTATTTTAATAAGCGGAAAGTTGAGGAATCAAAATGTTGAACATATGATGACAATTCACTTAAGTCGCTAAATAAAAAACTAAAAGGTGCTTGCGCTACTTTGATTCCTTTTATCTTACTCAAACGATCAAGTGCCTTGGTGTGACTACTTAAACATCCCATTGCATATACTGTATCGGTAGGATAAATTACGATAGCTCCATGAATTAATGCTTGAGCAACTTCATTGATGATTTTGGTATTTGGACTGGAGGAATAAAGAGCATGCAAAATAGCCATCACTCAATAATTTTAAGTTTTGCAAAACGGAGTAATAATTTTTTTTCACCGCTTCCTTTAAAATTTATAGTAGCTTTTTTATCATTTCCTACACCATCAACCTCAGTCACAACTCCTTTGCCGAAACGTTGATGTTCAACTTGAGTGCCAATCGGTAAAGCAATTAAACTTTCAGGACTTGAGGAAGTTACTTTATTTTCAGATTGAATTTTCCTTAGTTTTTTCAATTGGGTTGGAGTTGGACTTTTGTTGGTTTTCCCGTCCCATGAGTTTGGCTTTTTAAATTGTTTTTTTGGTTGATCAACATTTCCAAAAATTGATTTATTAATCAAAGGTTTAAATTCGTAATCAGATTTAGGAATTTGATGATCCAAATACTGTTCATCAATTTCTTCAATAAATCGGCTGGGTTCTGAACTATTAAGCTTACCCCATCGATATCGAGATTGAGTATACGACAAAAACGCCCTTTCTTCGGCCCTAGTAATTGCTACATAAAATAAGCGTCGCTCCTCCTCCAACCCACTTCGAGAATCGAGATTCATGGGTGATGGAAACAAATCTTCTTCCATCCCTACGATGTATACGTAAGGAAATTCTAAACCTTTAGCTAAATGAATAGTCATTAAAGATACCCGATTTGTATCTTCACTTTTATTTTCATTATCAAAATCTGTTGCGAGAGCTACATCTTCTAAAAATTCAGTAAGAGCCCCAGTCGTATCTGCAATTTCTTTTTGTCCTTCAGTAAAATCTTTTATTCCATTTAATAACTCCTCTATATTTTCAATCTTACTAACACCTTCGGGAGTTCCATCCTTTTTTAAAGCAGAAACAATTTGTGTCTTCTTAGTTACTTCATCTGCAATTTCAAAAGCATTGGCAGTTTCGTTAAAAATTTGAAAACTTTTGATTAAAATCACAAACTGTTCTAATTTACTTGCAGTTCCTGAATTAATGCCAATATCCAAACTTGCCGCTCTCTCTGCAGTCTGGAACAAGCTTAGCCCATTTTGTTTTGCACCAACTACCAGTTTATCAATAGTTGTTTGCCCGATTCCTCTGGCTGGATAGTTAATGATACGTTTTAAGCTTTCTTCATCCTTGGAGTTGACAATGACTCTTAAATAGGCTAAAACATCTTTTATTTCTTTTCTCTGATAAAAAGATAATCCTCCAAAAATTTTATAAGGAATATTTCGTTTTCTCAAAGCATCTTCCATAGCTCGAGACTGAGCATTTGTACGATAAAGAATTGCAAAATCACTGTATATTCTTTGATCTGTGAGATTAAAATCAAAAATACTACCCGCTACATGGCGTCCTTCATCAGAATCTGTAGGACAACGTTGGACTTTAATTTTACTGCCAACTCCATTGGCAGTCCAAACCTTTTTATCCAATTTTGTCTCATTGTGATTGATAATGGAGTTGGCAGCGTTGACGATGTTCTGAGTAGAACGGTAATTTTGTTCCAAACGATACATCGCTACATTGTCATAATCTTTTTGAAAGTTCAAAATATTATTGATGTTGGCTCCACGAAAAGCATAAATACTCTGTGCATCATCTCCTACTACACAAATATTTTGAAATTTATCAGAAAGGGCACGAACAATAAGATATTGCGAATGATTTGTATCTTGATACTCATCCACTAAAATATATCGAAAACGGTCCTGATACTTTGCTAAAACATCTGGAAATCTATTTAGTAATTCATTAGTACGAAGGAGTAAATCATCAAAATCCATGGCTCCAGCTTTAAAACATCGATCCACATACTCTTTATAAATCTCCCCCATTTTAGGCCTTCTTGACATTGAGTCAGATTCTTGTAAATCTGGATCATTGTAATATGCTCGAACCGTAATCAAGCTGTTTTTAAAGGCAGAAATTCTACTCCGCACTTGTTTTATTTTATAAACATCTTTTTCGAGTCCCATTTCCTTGATGATAGAAGATATAAGTCGATCAGAATCTTGAGTATCATAAATTGTAAAATTACTTGG
Organism: uncultured Flavobacteriaceae bacterium; assembly: GCA_943789305.1. Taxonomy (GTDB): domain Bacteria; phylum Bacteroidota; class Bacteroidia; order Flavobacteriales; family Flavobacteriaceae; genus Arcticimaribacter. The sequence goes on from CALSTP010000001.1 coordinate 1,048,368, forward strand.
ATATCCTAATTTGTCGGCCTCACTTCTTAGTATACGAGCAAAAATAGAATGAAAAGTTCCCATCCAAAGATTTTTTGCTTCCCCATCTCCAACCAAGTCAGCAATACGACTTTTCATTTCTCGTGCAGCTTTGTTAGTAAATGTTAGTGCTAAAATTGAAAAAGAGTCAATCCCCTGGCTCATCAAATATGCGATTCTATAAGTTAATACACGTGTCTTACCTGAACCTGCACCAGCTATTACTATTAAAGGTCCATCTTTGTGTAATGTGGGCTCTTTTTGAGCTTCATTAAGCGTGTTTAAGTGGGCAAATAAATCTTGTTTCATCGTTTACTAAAATAATACTTTGAAAACGTATAAATGCATAAATAACTCATTTTATATAATAAATTATGAACCGTTGTGAGCATATATTTTTTCTTCAAATTAACTTCAAAAAAGACATTAAATCTTTTTATTTTCAGGCCCTTTTGTTGGATTAAAAATTTTAAAAAAAAAGCCATTAAAAAAGTTATCTAGCTTCTTCAAGGTAGTTATATGCATTATTTGTTTACTTTTAAGTTATTGAAAAATGAAATTAAACAAAGTCAATATGATCAATAAATTCAAGTTTGTCAGCATCTTTGGAATATTGAGTAGTTTTTGGTTGTCGGCTCAAATTAGTGAGTCTACAATAAATTCTATTGAACCCAAAGTGATTAAGTGGCGTCATCACATTCATAAAAACCCCGAACTTTCAAACCGGGAATTCAAAACAGCAAAATACGTAGCTACACATCTTGAATCTCTGGGTATTGAAGTTGAAACTGGGGTTGCTCATACTGGTGTTGTAGGGATTTTAAAGGGAAATAAACCTGGGAAAGTTGTTGCTCTTCGAGCGGACATGGATGGACTTCCTGTTAATGAAAGAAACGATTTACCATATAAATCAAAAGCTACAGCAGTTTTTAACGGACAAAAAACAGGTGTTATGCATGCATGTGGTCATGATACTCATGTTGCAATACTTATGGGTGTTGCTGAAATATTATCCAAAAATCGAAATTTTGCAGGAACAGTAAAGTTTATTTTTCAACCCGCGGAAGAAGGACCTCCATCTGGTGAAGAAGGAGGAGCTTTATTAATGGTCAAGGAGGGTGTCCTCAAAAATCCAGATGTTGATGCTGTTTTTGGTTTGCATATTAATTCTGAAACACCGGTAGGTCATATTACTTATAAAACAAAAGGAATTATGGCAGCGGCTGATTCCTATAAAATTGTAGTTGGTGGAAAACAATCTCACGGATCTACCCCATGGAAAAGTATTGACCCCATCATGATTTCATCTCAAATTATCAATGGGATACAAACTCTGATCAGCAGAAACTCAGAACTTACCAAGGAGGGGGCTGTAGTTTCTGTTGGGGCTATACATGCAGGAATACGTTCTAATATCATTCCTGAATCTGCCGAAATGATAGGTACCATACGAACTCTAGATGCAGACATGCAAGAGGTTATTCATAAACAGATGTACGAAATGATTCCACAAATTGCAAATGCTTATGGAGGTACAGCAACGGTTACTATCAAAAAAACTGCGGCTTTGACCTACAACGATGAAAAGTTAACAAAACAGATGATACCCAGTTTGGAACGAGCAGTTGGGGCTTCTAATGTCCATGAAATGAGAGCCATAACTGGAGCCGAAGATTTTTCTTACTTTCAAGAACAAGTTCCTGGTTTATATTTTTTCTTGGGGGGAATGGATCCAGCTATGAATCCGAGCGAGGCTCCTTCGCACCACACTCCTGATTTTTTAGTACAAGATGAAGGAATGATCTATGGTGTAAAAGCATTGACTCAATTAGCTATAGATTATTTAAGCCAATGAAATTTTGTCTAAATATTTAATTTTTATTACCGATTATTTTTTAAAGTATTTTGGGGGTAATTCCTCCCTTCTTCCCACCACTGCTCCATTTCTTGTTGATCAAAAACAAGACTATTTGTAGTTAAAACTCGAGGAGTGTAAAACATTCGGAGTTTTACATTGTGTTTTTTTGCTAATAATTCTCCGACCTTTAAATTATCTAGGTAAATCTGATCACCCATAAAGTCAAAAGTAGATAATAACAAATCAAAAGCATTACGCGAACGCATCCTATTGGTCTGTTGATTTTGAGTTGTTAAAACAATTGCATCAATATGATTAGCACCTCGCTTGATGGCTTCTTCAATAGCAACTATACATCCAAAACCTCCATCGGCATATTCATATCGGTTTTTTACAACCATGCTCATAAAAGGCAGGTAATTGCACGAAATCCATATCCAATCGATAAAATCATCATAGGAACAATCTGAAATTGATTTATATTCTATTTTATTCAATGTGAAATTAGAAACACAAACAACAACTTCCTTAGAAGATTTTTGTATTTCTTTAAAGAGTGAATGCGAAATTTCTTTTGCTAGAAGTTGTCTTAAATTTAAACTTTCTCCAAAAGTCTTTTTTCCGAGAATAAAATTTTTAATTACATTAAAATGATTAATCTTGGTTTTAAAAGCTTTCCCTTTTTGCTTGATTATAAATGGATTATTTGAAAATATTGATGCCTGAGTTACATGGGTAAATGCATGCTTTATGGCGCTAATTTTATTTGCAGCAAGATGTGAAACAAGCAAACTACCCGTTGATGTCCCTATGAGAATATCGTAATCTTGCTTTTCTTTCTCAATTAAATATTGTGCAACACCCCCGGCAAATGCTCCCTTACTTCCTCCCCCAGAAATTACTAATGCTGATTTTGACATATTTTAGCTTTAAGAATTGGTTATTTAAATTTACGATGTTTTTAATTAAAATGAATTTTTAAAAATCTTAAAAACAAGTAACTTCGTGAGATCGTATGGATATACTTCAAACTCCTATTGAATATCTAAAAGGCATTGGGCCCAACAGAGCTAGTTTACTCAAAGAAGATCTGGGAATCAAAACCTATCAAGATCTTTTACATTTTTTTCCAAACCGTTACATCGATAGAACTACATTCTATACCATCAATCAACTACCAAGGAACAACTCGGAAGTTCAACTTAAAGGAACCATTCGTTCACATAAAATAATCCCTCAAGCAAAAGGCAAACGTTTAGTTGCAGTTTTTTCTGATGGAACATCTACCCTTGAGTTGGTTTGGTTTAGAGGATATAAATGGATTCAGGAAAGTTTGAGAATTAATACTCCCTATGTAGTCTTTGGTCGAATGAACTGGTACGGTAATAAAGTTTCTATTGCCCATCCCGAACTCACTCCAGAAGCTGATTATCAAAAAAGCACTTTAGGGGCTTTCCATCCCGTTTATCCCTCAACAGAAAAGCTGATCAACAAAGGAATTAGTCAACGTGTAATGAAACAGTCTATGGAACACTTGTTTCGTCAAGTCCACAAAGAATTTAACGAGACACTTCCTGCCTATATTCTTGAAGAATTAAAACTAATTTCAAGAAAAGAGGCCACAATTCAAATTCATTTTCCTGCAAACCAGCATCAACTGACTCGAGCACAATTTAGATTAAAATTTGAAGAGTTATTTTACATTCAATTGCAGCTGCTTCAAAAAAATAGATTACAAAAACAAAAAGTCAAAGGCTATGTTTTTGAACATGTAAGTACTTATTTCAATAAATTTTATGCCAATCATATTCCCTTTCAATTGACCAAAGCTCAACAAAGAGTAATTCGCGAAATAAGAAACAATATGGGCACGGGTAAGCAAATGAATCGTTTGTTGCAAGGTGATGTTGGTTCTGGAAAGACCATGGTAGCACTACTGACTATGCTTATTGGGCTTGACAACGGATTTCAAGCTTGTATGATGGCACCTACCGAAATACTTGCTCAACAACATTTTAAATCAATTCAGGAGAGCTTGGACGGTATGCCAGTAAAAATATCTCTGCTGACAGGATCAACCAAAACCGCACAACGTAAAACAATACACGAAACTCTCCAAGACGGAAGCCTTAATATATTAATCGGTACCCATGCACTCATTGAAGAAAAGGTTCAATTTAAAAACCTTGGAATCGCTATTATTGATGAACAACATCGTTTTGGTGTAGCCCAAAGAGCAAAACTTTGGCGTAAAAACAAACTCCCTCCTCATATCTTGGTAATGACCGCCACTCCAATTCCTAGAACGCTTGCAATGAGTGTTTATGGAGATCTAGATATTTCGATAATTGATGAACTACCTCCAGGACGAAAATCAATTAAAACAGTTTTGAGAAGCGACTCTAATAGGTTACAAGTATTTCAGTTCATCCGAGAAGAAATCACCCAAGGAAAACAAATCTATGTAGTTTATCCATTGATCCAGGAATCAGAAAAGATGGACTATAAAGACCTCATGGATGGTTATGAAAGTTTAGTTCGTGAATTTCCTCTCCCTGAATATCGCATAAGTATAGTTCATGGAAAAATGAAACCCAAAGAAAAAGACTTTGAAATGAAGCGTTTTGTTGAAGGAAAAACCCAACTTATGGTTGCTACTACTGTAATTGAAGTTGGAGTAAACGTTCCAAATGCGTCGGTTATGGTTATTGAAAGCGCAGAAAGATTCGGATTATCACAATTACATCAACTTCGAGGTCGTGTTGGTCGAGGAAATGAGCAAAGCTATTGTATCCTAATGAGTAGTCATAAAAAATCAAAAGAGGCTAACACTCGATTACAAACCATGGTTCAAACCAATGATGGTTTTGAAATTGCGGAAGTAGATTTACGTTTGCGTGGACCTGGAGACCTTATGGGAACTCAGCAAAGTGGGGTTCTCCAACTTAAAATTGCTGACCTATTACGGGATCAAGAACTACTAAAAACTGCTCGGTTTTATGCAAAAAAAATTATTTCAGAAGATCCTGAACTTTCTGATATTAAACATCGAGAAGTCAGAACTACATATTCAAAGATTACAACTCACAAAAACATTTGGAATTACATTAGTTAGTCCTTTATTTTAGGATACAGATGCTTATATTTGTGTTTTTATTGATGTACTCAAAATAATTAACCAAAACATATATTGTCATTTAGTTTAAAGAGAGTATTGATCTTTATAAAATAATAAGCACATGAAAATTTCCCATAACTGGATACAAGAACATCTAAAAATTGATTTACCTCTTGAAAAACAACTAGAATTACTCACTGACTTGGGGCTTGAGGTTGAGGGAACCACTTCATTTGAATCAATTAAAGGAGGTTTAAAAGGTGTGCTTGTAGGAGAAGTAATTTCTTGTAAACCACATCCCAATGCAGATCGCTTACTGATAACTCAAGTCAATCTTGGAGGAGATGAAAATGTTCAAATTATTTGTGGAGCACCCAATGTCGCTGCTGGACAAAAAGTTCCTGTAGCTACAGTTGGAACCACATTGTATGATGCTGATGGAAATCCCTTTGAAATTAAAAAAAGTAAAATTCGAGGAGAGTTAAGTCATGGTATGATCTGTGCAGAAGATGAGTTGGGCATTGGTACTTCACACGAAGGAATTATGGTTTTAAAAAACACTTTAGTTCCTGGAACACATTGCTCTGAAGTTTTTGAAATTGTAACAGATACTGTCATAGAAATTGGACTAACGCCAAACCGATCAGACGCAATGAGCCATATGGGAGTTGCTCGAGATTTAAGAGCTGGGTGTAACCAAATTGATGTGCCCTCTGAATGGAAATCAACAAACATCAATAATTTTAAAATTAATGATACAAGTTTTACGGTTGAAGTTAATGTAGATGACAAAGAGCGATGTACTCAATATTATGGAATTACCCTTACTGAAGTTGAAGTGAAGCCCTCCCCGAACTGGCTTCAAAATCGATTAAATGCAATAGGAATAACACCCAAAAATAATATTGTAGATGCTACAAATTATATTTTACATGATTTGGGTCAGCCCCTCCATGCATTCGATGCTTCGAAAATAAAAGGTAAAATTCATGTAAAAACTCTTGCATCGGGAACTAAATTCACAACGCTTGACGGAGTAGAAAGAAATCTTGATAAAGATGACTTAATGATTTGTGATGATAAAAGTCCACTTTGTATTGCTGGTGTTTTTGGAGGTTTGAACTCGGGCGTATCCGAAAATACAACCTCCGTTTTTCTTGAAAGTGCATATTTTAATCCTGTAAGCATTCGTAAATCAGCTAAACGTCATGGATTAAACACTGACGCATCTTTTCGATTCGAAAGAGGAATTGACCCAGAAATAGGAATTTTTGCTCTAAAAACTGCAGCGCTATTAATTCAGCAAATTACAGGAGGAAAAATTAGTAGTGCTATTCAAGAACACGCTCAACCCCTTCCCGATAAAGTAAGTTTATTTCTAAACTTTGATAAAATTAATAGTGTTATTGGTAAAAAAATTCCAAAAGACACCCTTTTAAAGATTTTAAATTCTCTAGAAATGGAGATTAATAATTCATCTGAGGACGGATTTGTTGTGACTATACCTCGTTATCGTGTTGATGTAACTCGAGAAGCAGATGTTATTGAAGAAATACTCAGAGTTTACGGCTACAACAATATAGAACTAAGCAATACCCTTAGGACTGTATTTCCAAGCTTTGATTTAAAAACACCCCACAAGGTAGAGCAAATTATTGCTCAATCACTTATAGGGCAAGGGTTTTCTGAAGTGATGAATAATTCATTAACAAATCCAGCTTATTCAAACTTAAGTAAACAATTAGAGGATGTTTCTAAAGTAAATCTATTGAATCCCTTGGGACAAGATCTATCCCAATTACGATCAAGTTTACTTTTTTCTTTTTTAGAGGTTGTACTATTTAATAGTAATCGTCAACAGAAAGATCTAAGAATTTATGAATTTGGTAAAACATACAGCCAATCAAAAGAATCCTTTGTGGAATCAAAAAAATTAGGAGTTTGTATAACTGGAAATAAACATTCTGAAATGTGGAACAGTCAAACATCAAAAATCAGTTTTTTTGACTTAAAAGCAATTGGAATTAACATATTAAACCGATTGGGAATTTTTTCATTTAAAGAGCAAAAAACTTCTCAAGATATTTTTTCTGAAGGAATATCACTTAGTTTAAATAATAAAACCTTTGTTGATTTAGGCGTTGTTAAAAGTCAAATAACTAAACATTTTTCGATAGATGCTGAAGTTCTTTATGCAGATTTTGATTGGGATTTAATCCAAAAAAATGCTTTCAAAAAAGAAATTAAAATCGAAGAAATTTCAAAATTTCCAACCTCAAGAAGAGATTTTGCATTACTTGTTGATAGCAGTATAAATTTTGAAGAATTAGAGGATGCCGCTTTTAAAACCGATCGTAAACTCTTAAAAAGTGTTTCTCTTTTTGATGTTTATGAAGGGAAAAATTTGCCTGATGGAAAAAAATCATATGGGTTAAGTTTTCATTTTGGAGACCCAAATAAAACTTTAACAGACAAGAATATAGATCGAATAATGCAAAAACTTCAAAAAGAATTTGAACAAAATTTTGGAGCTGTTTTAAGATAGTTAAATCGTTCCATGGTTTCAAGATAAAAACATGAAGTATTCTTTGAAATTTATTGTTTAATTTTACAACGATTAAGATTAAAAAATATGGGATTAAAGATTTTTTCTGACACAAATATTGAAGAACAATTAAAGCAAATACGTTCAAAAGATTTGAATGAACTCTTTTCAAAAACCTATCTTTCTAAAACAAAGTTGAATCAATTTAACATTGATGATTTAGAACGTGATCGTATTTTTCATGTTCAAGATATTAAAAAAACATGTATTGATTATCGACTCAGATTTTTGGATTCTCGTTACTTTAAAAATAAAATACCACAAGCTGCTTTTGATGAAATAAATAGGCTTAATTCATTGCATAATACTCGATTAGGAGGTTATAAAATCATGGCTCCCTCCAAGCTTTTTAAATTAAAAGATTACGATGATCCTTTACTCTTTGCTCCTATAGGAAATGGGTATTATTACTTAATACACAAATGGGGAAAAGACCTTCACCCCTTCAGAAAATTTTTGATGTGGCCTTTCAAGTCAATTTCAAATTTATTTGTACTAATTCTTTTATTAAGTTGGGTTGCAACTTTAATAACCCCAATCCAATTGTTTTCAAAATCAAATGACTGGGGTGTTTTTTGGATGATTTATTTTTTTATGTTCAAAGCAATCGCCTCTATTGTTATTTTTTATGGGTTTGCACTTGGTAAAAATTTCAATCCTGCAATATGGAATAGTAAATACGATAAATCTTAATTAGTATTACAATGAAAACACCTGAAGATTTCATCAAAATTTTTACCGGGAATACGATTGAAATACTAGCTCTTCGAAATAAATTGCTAAAGCAAAAAATAGTTCCAATTATTAAGGATGATTCAGAATCAGCACGATTAGCAGGCTTTGGAATGATAGCTCCAGGTTTGCAGGAAGTATTTGTTCATAAAAACGAATTAGATGCTGCAATTCGAATTGTTGAAAGTCTAAAATAATTCGTCAATAAATATCAATTTCTATTTCATTTATTAAAAATACTTTCCCTATATTTCAAATTGAATTAAACTAAATTAATTATGCATTTTTTTATATTTCTTGCCTTTACAGCTTTAGTCGGTGTAATTGCTTATTTAGCAACACGTAACACTGATGAAAATTCCTCAGACGGCTATTTTTTGGGAGGCAGAAGTCTTACAGGAATGGTGATTGCGGGTTCTTTACTTCTAACAAATTTATCCACAGAACAATTGGTAGGTCTTAATGGTTCGGCTTACAAGGAAGGTATATTGGTAATGGCGTGGGAAACTTTAGCAGCTTTAACTATGGTAGTAACCGCAATTGTATTGCTTCCTCGCTACCTCAAAGGTGGGATTGCCACGGTTCCACAATTTCTAGAAAAAAGATACGACACCATGACCAAAACAATTACTTCAGGTTTATTTTTGAGTGGTTATATGGTTGTTCTTTTACCAATTGTTTTATACTCAGGAGCTCTTGCCTTAAACGGAATGTTTGATGTTCCAACCGTTTTAGGCGTTTCTGAGAGTACAGCTTTAAAAATATCCGTTTGGTCCATTGGAATTGTTGGATCTATTTATGCAATTTTTGGGGGGCTCAAGGCAGTTGCAGTTTCGGATACAGTAAATGCTGTAGGCCTTTTGATTGGTGGTACCTTGGTGCCTATATTTGGTTTAATTTACATTGGTGATGGTAGCGTTATCCAAGGTATTGAAGCATTAGCAGCTTCAAACCCTGAAAAGCTTAAGGTTATCGGTGCCCCCGATTCATCAATTCCATTTTCAACCCTTTTCACAGGGATGATGTTGGTGCAATTATTTTACTGGGGAACAAACCAAGCGATCATTCAACGGGCTCTTGCAGCAAAAAATCTAGTAGAAGGTCAAAAAGGTTTAATATATGCTGGATTTATAAAAATTCTTGGACCAATTATCGTTGTTTTACCAGGAATCATAGCATTCCATATTTTCGGAAATGAGTTGGATGTATCCAAACAGGATCAATCCTATGGATTACTCGTTTCTAAAGTTTTACCCGCTTCGTTAGTTGGCTTTTTTGCTGCTGTATTGTTTGGAGCCATTTTAAGTTCTTTCAATTCAGCTTTAAATAGTTCAGTTACTTTATTTGGATTGGATATTTACAAACAGTATTTCAAAAAAGATGCTAATGAATCTCAGGTGGTAAAAGCAGGTAAAACTTTTGGGATTGGATTGGCATTGTTTTCTATGATCATAGCACCAACAATCGCCAATGCACCTGATGGTCTCTTTGGCTATTTACAAGAAATTAATGGTTGTTATAGCATCCCAATTTTAACTATAATTATTGTTGGATATATTACAAAAAGAGTTCCTGCTGTAGCTGCTAAAGTTGCGATGCTTTCGGGAGTTATTTTATATTGTTTTAGTCAATTCTACCTAAAAGGAGAAGTTGAAGCTGCAGGAGGTACTTATCCCCATTATTTACATGTAATGGCAATTCTATTTTCCTTCAATGTATTGTTAATGTTAGCAATTGGTTATTTTAAGCCAAGAACTGAAGCCTTTGAATTAGAGTATACTAAGCAAGTGGATATTACTCCTTGGAAATTAGTAAAACCTATGGGGCTTTTAATTGCAATAATAGTTGTTGCAATTTATATTGTCTTTGCCTGATTAGGAAAAACTTTTTAGGTTTAGATGTTGTACATAGACAATCGTTGTTCTTTCAACTTTGTGTCCGTCATATATTCATCAAATGTTAAAAAGCGGTCGATTACACCCTTTGGAGTAAGTTCAATTATGCGGTTACCCACTGTTTGGGCGAAAGCATGATCATGTGTAGTTAGTAAGAGTGTGCCTTTAAAATTAGTCAATGCATTATTCAGGGCTGTAATTGATTCTAAATCCAAATGATTTGTCGGTTCATCCATCATTATTACATTGGAGCGACTCATCATCATTTTTGACAACATACAACGAACTTTTTCACCCCCAGATAACACATTTGATTTTTTAAGAGCTTCTTCTCCGCTGAAAATCATTTTACCAAGAAAGCCTCGAATATATACTTCTTCTCTCTCTTCCTCGGTTAATGCAAATTGTCGAAGCCAATCTACTAGGTTTAAGTCTCCATTTTCAAAATAAGAATCATGATCTAAAGGAAGATACGCTTGACCTGTAGTTACTCCCCACTGAAATGAACCTGTATTGGCTTTTTTCGAATTATTTAAAATTTCATAAAAAGCAGTAACAGCTCTTGAATCTTTAGAATAAACCACCACCTTATCCCCTCTTCCAAGATTTATGTTAATATTACTAAACAAGGTTTCGCCCTCTAATGAATAGGAAAGATTTTCAATATTTAATATCTGATCTCCTGCCTCTCGATCTTGTTCAAAAATAATCGCTGGATATCTTCTAGAAGAAGGTTTGATCTCTTCTATGTTTAATTTTTCAATCATCTTCTTACGAGAAGTTGCTTGCTTAGATTTTGCAACATTAGCAGAGAATCTAGCAATAAATTCCTGTAATTCTTTTTTCTTCTCTTCTCCTTTTTTGTTTTGTTGTGCTCGTTGACGAGCTGCTAACTGACTTGATTCATACCAAAAAGTATAGTTGCCAGAGAAATGTTGAATTTTCCCAAAATCAATATCAGAAATATGAGTGCAAACTGCGTCCAAAAAATGACGGTCGTGTGAAACAACAATTACGGTATGTTCGTAATTTGCAAGAAATTGTTCTAACCAAGCAATTGTTTCATAGTCTAGGTCATTAGTGGGTTCATCCATAATCAATACGTCAGGATTTCCAAAAAGAGCTTGAGCTAATAAAACCCTTACTTTTTGAGTCCCGTCTAAATCAACCATTTTATTGTAATGAAGTGAAGGCTCAATTTCTAAATGTGAAAGTAAAGTTGCAGCTTCACTCTCTGCATTCCAGCCATCCATCTCTTCAAAAATAACTTGTAACTCACCAACCCTTTCACCATCAGCATCAGAAAAGTCTTTCTTTGCATAAATCGAATCCATCTCGGCTTTCACTTTATAGAGTTCTTGATTACCTCTCAAAATAGTGTCTAAAACCGTGTATTCGTCAAAAGCATTATGATTTTGTTCCAAAACTGACAATCGTTTTCCGGGTTCTAAAAAAACACTTCCTGAATTGGATTCTTGCTTTCCTGATAAAATTTTCAGAAATGTTGATTTTCCAGCACCATTAGCTCCAATAATTCCGTAGCAGTTTGTTCCCGAAAATGTAATGTTTACATCGTCAAAGAGTACACGTTTACCAAATTGAACAGAGAGATTATAAACAGATAACATATTTGTATTTTTTAATAGCGCAAAAGTAAGCAAATTGATAGCTTAATCAATATTTTTTTTAACTTGTAGTTTTAATTCTAGAAACATTTAGTGGTTTAAATAAATTGGAATGACTCAAATAATAAAGGGGTTCTACATGTTTTTATTGGTTTGTCATTGTTCCTGTATTTCGGAACCAGATTATGATGGTGCTTTTTTGGGAGGTCAAATTATAAATCCTTCCTCAAAAACCGTTTCCCTTTTCAAAAATAATAAGCTTATTGACTCTATTGTTCTAGATGATAAGAATCGATTTCAAAGAAATTATGATTCCTTAAGCTATGGAGTTTTTAAATTTGAACACCTACCTGAGAGTCAAAATTTATTGCTTGAAAAAGGAGATAGTATTTGGTTTCGAACCAATACCTCTGACTTCAATTCCTCCCTTGTTTTTTCTGGTCGTGGTTCTGCTAAAAATAATTTTTTAATGGAAATTTATTTATCACTTCAAAAAGAAACGAGATTTTTAGCGAGTCAGTATGGGCAGAACAGCAAAATGTTTGAAAATGTAATTGACTCACTTTTTGAGCAAAAAAAAGAAAAATGGATTCAGTTTGATTCCCTAAATAAATTAACCCCAAAAGCCAAGATAATTTCTCAAGCTTCATATATATATCCTTATGCTAATCGAAAAGAACGCTATGCCTTGATTAGAGGGCGAAAAAAAATAACTGAACAGGACAGTACTTATTTTAACTTTAGAAAAGACTTAAATTATGGAGAAAGGGAACTGGCATACTTTGAGCCCTATATCACATATATGCTAAATTTTCTTAATCAAAAAGCACTTTTAGAAGATGAAGTTTTTTTTCAAGCAAAAGACAAAACAGATTTTAATATCCGACGCTTAGAATTGATCGGTGAGTTAGTAGAAACTGATGATTTAAGAAATAATTTAGCTCGATCTGTTGCATATGAAGAACTTATCAATTTCAAAAATTTCAAAAAACATTCAAAATTTTTAAAGTATTTCGTAGCAATGAATACTTCTCCAGAATATGTAGCAGAAATAATGAGCCTTCAAGCGGCATTACAAAAAATGCAAGTGAAAAAACCTCTCCCCGACATTATGCTGGAAGACACTCAATTTAGAAAGGAATCAAGTACCGCCATTCTAAAAGGAAAACCAACTGTGATTTACTTTTGGTCTCAAACTCAAATGAATCACTACAAAAAAACACAAGAGCGAGTAAAGGCATTCAAAAAGGAGTTCCCTAAATATCGTTATGTAGGTGTTTGTATTCAACCTTACAATAAACTGGTTCAAGATTATCAAAAAGTAATGGAGATTGACACTAGGAATCAATATGCCTTTGTTGATTTCGAAAATGCAAGTAAGAAATGGGTGTTAACATTACTAAATAAAGGAATAGTAGTTGATGAAAAAGGGATTATACTTGAAGGGTTTGGCAATTTTTATTCCCCAAATTTTAATAGCATTCTTGAAGAAAACAACCCTTAATGGAATCAAAAAAATCCTATTGTACTGATGTAAACACTGGAGTTTTATCCAAATTACACAAAACATATCACGATACAGAATATGGCTTTAAGGCAGAATCTGACAATATATTCTTTGGCAGACTAATTCTTGAAATTAATCAAGCCGGTTTATCATGGAATACTATTATAAACAAAAAAGAATCTATCAGAAAAGCTTATGTAAATTTTGATATTTCAAAAATTGCAACTTTTACAGAAAAAGACATCGAATCCTTATTAAGAAATCCCGGAATAATCCGAATGAGAGCCAAGATTGAAGCGATCATTCACAATGCAAAACAAGTTCTTATTTTTCAAAAAGAGTTTGGGTCTTTTGAAAATTGGTTGGATCAAAACCACCCCTTGCCCGAGGAAGAATGGGTGAAACTTTTTAAAAAAAAATTTAAGTTTACAGGAAAAGAAATTACCAAAGAATTTTTGATGAGTAATGGGTATCTAGAAGGAGCCCATGAAAAAAATTGCCCAATATATCCCAAAACGATCGCAGCTCAGCCCATGTGGGCTATAAACAATGCTTAATTCCCCTTTTGATGATCGGCTAAAAATTGAGCCAATCCACTGTCTGTAAGTGGGTGTTTCATTAATCCTTTGATAGAACTTAGAGGTCCAGTCATCACATCTGCTCCAATTTTAGCACAATCAATAACATGCATTGTATGGCGAACAGAAGCTGCAAGAATTTCAGTCCCAAAATCATAATTGTCATAGATATCACGAATTTCTTGGATCAATCCTAAACCATCAGTTGAAATATCATCCAATCGACCAATAAAAGGAGAAACGTAAGTAGCACCAGCTTTTGCAGCTAATAGCGCCTGACCAGCTGAAAAAATTAAAGTACAATTGGTTCGAATTCCTTGATCAGAGAAGTATTTTAAAGCTTTTATTCCATCTTCAATCATTGGAATTTTAACAACAATCTGAGGATGCAAAGCAGCAAGTTCTTCGCCTTCCTTGATCATCCCATCGATGTCGGTTGCTATTACTTCTGCAGAAACGTCTCCTTCGACTGCTTCACAAATGGCAACATAATGTTTTAAAATATTTTCACGACCAGTAACACCTTCTTTAGCCATTAATGATGGATTAGTAGTTACTCCATCCAAAACTCCAAAGGCTTCAGCTTCTTTGATTTGGTCGAGGTTAGCAGTATCAATAAAAAATTTCATATCGGATTGTTTCTTGTAAAATTAAAGTTTAAAATGGTTTTTTAGTAATTTTTCATAAGCTTTTTGTGGGAGTATTTTTTTTAGGGTAAGAGAAAATTTTTGGAAAAATGATCCAACCACATAATGGGGGTTTGGGTTTTTCTTCTTTAAAAGCGAGGCAACTTTGTGTGCAATTTCGATGGGGTCATTCCCAGTATCTACATGGGAATTCATAGTATCTAAACTTTTTTGATAGGGCTTTTCATAGGGTGAATTTTGTTTCACAGGCTCATGATATCTTCTTGAGGCTATGTCCGTAGCATAATCTCCGGGTGCAAGGGTAAATACGGTAATTCCATGACTTGTAACTTCCATACGTAAAGCTTCTGAGACGATATTGAGGGCTCCTTTGGATGCAGAATATCCCCCTCTAAAAGGAAGTCCCATATACCCTGCTATGGATGTAATATTAATAATGATTCCCTTACCTCGTTTACGCATCAAAGGCAATACTTGCTGAACCATGGTTAACGGACCAAAGAAATTAGTTTCAAAGTTGTTTCGAAGAGCCTCAATTGAGGTTTCTTCTATGGGACCAGTAATTCCAATACCTGCATTATTGACCAAAACATCAACTCCTGTTTCTTTTTGATTGATTTTATTTATCAATTGTAAAATTGATTCGGGTTTTGTAACATCAAGTTCTAATAAAGAAAATGGAAAATCTTGAATGTATTTTTTGGGACTTCTACTGGTTCCATAAACACGATATCCTAAAGAGTGCAAATGAGTAGCTATTGACTTTCCTATGCCAGATGAAGCGCCGGTAACCAATACAACTTGACCCATAAATATTTTGTAAATATAAAAAAAGGGCAAGCTACCTACATCACACCGCTACGACCACCTACCCTTGCTGTGTTCCCACCCTGGGGGATTCAGCAGGAGCTGGTTGTGTAGGACTTGCCCGATGCAAATATACTATCCTAACTCTTTTTGAACAATCATTTTGTGGTCTAAATTTCATAAACTATTTTTAACTAAAATTATTTCTATGAAATGGATTACTATGCTCCTGACTATCATTGTGCTCAAAAGCTGTGGTAGTGGTATTGACTCTCCAAAATTTAAAATAAAAGTCAATCAAAAAACATTTATTGTTGGGGACACTTTGAAATTGAGCGTTAAGAACAATAAAAATAGACCTTTCGACTCCATACACTATTTCCTGAAAAACAAAAAAATTGAGTCATCCTATGTTTTTTCTGAGATTGATCTTTTGGGAGATAGTTCTGTTGAAATTCTTGTTTTTGCAAACGGAAAAGAAATCAAATCTGAAACTAATGTTCGCCTTCTAAATAATGTTCCGCCCATTTTATATTCTTACACCCTACTGAATGAATTTCCCCATGATTCTGATGCATATACCCAAGGTTTAGAGTTTTTTGGAGATGAACTCTACGAAAGCACTGGACTGAAAGAAAAGTCGAGTCTGAGACGTGTAAATTACAAAACAGGGAATGTAGAAAAAAAAATAGACCTAGACCAGTCATATTTTGGGGAAGGGCTTACCCTTTTGGATGGAGAAATCATACAACTTACCTGGCTTGAAAATACAGGTTTGGTCTACAACAGAGAAACCATGGATATAAAAAGTAGCTTCACCTATGGTAACAGTAAAGAAGGATGGGGATTGTGTAATGATGGTTCCTTCCTTTATAAATCTGATGGAACAGCAAAAATCTGGAAACTAGATTCCAAAACAAAAAAAGAACTTTCTTATATTCAGGCAACCACCAATAAATCAATTGTCAAGAAAATAAACGAGTTGGAATGGGTAAACGGTCAAATATATGCCAATACCTACCAAGATAAAAAGGACGTTGTGATCATAATAAATCCTAAAAATGGTGCAATCACTGGTTTGGTTAATTTTGCAGGACTGAGAGATAAAGTAGATCAAATTCCTAACCTCAATGTCCTCAATGGAATTGCATATCATAGCCAACGCAAAACATTTTTTGTAACGGGTAAAAACTGGAGCAAGATGTTTGAGGTAACCCTACAAAAAAATAAATGAAGCCTTTTGAACAAACAATTCGGGTTACCCAAGCTCATTTAGATGAACTTCAGCACGTTAACAATGTACAATACTTGCAATGGGTTCAAGACATCGCTGGAGCACACTGGCAATCCCTTATCGCTGGGAAAACAAAAACCTTTGGGCTTTGGGTGGTTCGCTCGCACCACATCGAATACAAACGTCAAGCCAAATTAGGGGATAACCTGAGGGCGGTTACCCATGTTGAACTTACCAAAGGTTTTTTGAGTGAACGTATTGTTCGTTTCTATCTTGAACACACCAATACCCTAGTTGCTCAATGTAGTACCCAATGGTGCTACCTCGATTCTACTACCCAAAAACTCTTACGTATTCCAGATGATATCCATGCGTTATTCGCTTAAACAATTGGGTATATTGAAAGTACTCAAGGTAACTCATCTGGAATCCTGAACTCCTTGCTTTAAAATTAGATAGCTCATTTTGAGCACCTTATTTTTTGTTACTTTTGAGTTAACAGCACCCAAATCTGTTCTTCGTCATGAAAAACCTACATCTATGTACCCACCAAAAACTATTGAGATTTACACCTGTGTAAATAAAAAATTCCTTGCAATTATAAAAAGTACATTAGATGTCATTTTTGTATATCAAAAATGTTGATAAACAATATTTTACAATAAATTATTACATGTGAAATATAAAGGAAATAAACGCAATATGTGGATATAAACAAATTATGCTTTATTTAGACAAAACAACCTTTATAATTGAAAAAACAGACATAAATATTGTTCGAAGAATAAAGACAGTCGAAAATTCGACATTTACCGAGGACGATATAAAGTTATTGTTAATTGAATTAGAGAAAGACTAAAAAAAATAGGTTTCTTACCGAAATCTGTCATTTTGTTGCTCATTCGGAAAGAGACAAAGGTATTTGCCATAAAAAAATTGATGTGCGATATGCCAAATTAAAATTCATTGAGGAAAATACTAAAGCAAAATTGACTCCTGAGTTTATTAGAGAAAATAAAGATAAGCCCGAAAGGTTTTTTACCACACAATGCTGGATTTTATAAAAACTGAGAAGATTGAAAAGTCACTTTTTGAATTAATAATTCTTGGTGGAATAGATGATTTAGAGAATGAAATGTATAGGAAATATTATAAAACTAATAAGAAACGAGTTAAGTCATTAGTTACAGACGCTTATGAGCTAGTTAATGGATACTATGAGATTAAAAAGAGTATTGATAAAAAGGATTTTTTATATATCGATGATTTATTAAAATTCATTCGTGGAACTGTAACAGGAAAGCCTGCATTTTATTCACATGACATTAAAAATGATTTTATAAAAGCTATAAAAAAGTTGTCATTTAAATTAAACCATAATTTAAACATTAAAGAATTCAACAATAATATTGATGATGTAATTCTAACGATTATTACATTACTTCAAGATGCTCAATTTAAATTGTTTGATGGAGAAATTGGACGCTCTTTTATGGTTCTACACCCAAATAAAAATGGAAATGAAATCTATATAATGGGGAAAACAGGAAAATTCTCTATGCCATTAATTGGAACAAAATTAAAAGCCAAAAGTATATTAATAAAGATGATATCAAAACTGAAACTAACAGTCTTTCCGAAATTCTTTGGACAAATATTTACAGAAAAGAAACTGGAAAAATAGAGCTGATAAAAAACAAAGCATAACAATGTATATGAAAACATAGGGCTTTTTTGCTTATTTATAAGACCTCTGTTTATTTGCAAAGTCGCAAAATATTTATATTTGGCTTAGTACCAATCCGAAACGTATCGCTTATTACCTGCCCTACGTTTCTTGTACGAGACCGTTAAAAATTAAAAAATGTAAAAAAAAAGCCAGAAGCATACGATGTGCGAAACAGTATAAAAAAACTCTTTTCTCTTCTGAGTAAAAGGTTTTTGAAATCTAAACTTAATTTTAGTAGTTGAACAAATCATGTCCAGCCATCAATTGGTGTACTTCTTTTCCTATGGCTTCAAGGTTAGCATCGTCCTCTGGGTTTTGTAGGACACGGTCAATCAAATTAACAATGGTTTCCATATCAGCCTCGTTTAAGCCTCGGGTTGTTATGGCTGCTGTTCCCACGCGAATCCCGGAAGTAACAAAAGGGGATTTATCATCAAATGGAACCATGTTTTTGTTGGCAGTTATTTCAGCTTTTACAAGTGCTAGTTCTGCATCTTTTCCAGTGATGTTCTTGTTGCGCAAATCAATTAACATCATATGATTGTCTGTACCTCCTGAAATAAGCTTGTATTCTCTTGATACGAATGCAGCAGCCATTGCTTTTGCATTTTTTTGAACGCGCAAGATATACTCTTTAAAACTGGGTTGTAGACACTCTCCAAAGGCAATAGCCTTGGCAGCAATTACGTGTTCTAGGGGACCTCCTTGATTTCCTGGAAAAACAGCCATATCTAATAAATGAGACATTTTGCGAACGGTTCCGTTCTTAAGTGTTATTCCAAAGGGGTTGTCAAAGTCTTCTCCCATTAAAATCAATCCTCCACGAGGTCCTCGAAGAGTTTTGTGGGTCGTAGTAGTTACCACATGACAGTGAGGAATTGGATTGCTTAAAATACCCGTAGCAATCATTCCCGATGGATGTGATATGTCGGCCAAGAGAAAAGCACCTACTTCATCCGCTATGGTTCGAAACTTTGCGAAATCAATATCTCGAGAATAAGCAGAAGCGCCTGCAATGATCATTTTGGGTTGAACCTTTTTGGCAATCTTTAAAATATTGTCGTAGTTTAAACGTCCTGTTTCCTCTTGAACACCATAAAAATAGGCTTTGTATAAACGTCCAGAAAAATTTACGGGTGATCCGTGTGTTAAGTGGCCTCCGTGAGAAAGATCAAAACCTAAAATTGAATCTCCGGGTTTTATAAATGCATGAAAAACTGCTGTATTTGCCTGAGAACCAGAATGAGGTTGAACATTTGCATAAGCTGCTCCAAAAAGCTGTTTAGCACGTTCAATTGCTATTGTTTCGACTTTATCAACAACTTCACATCCACCATAATATCTTTTCCCCGGATAACCCTCTGCATATTTGTTTGTCAATACTGAACCCGTTGCCTCCATAACCGCAGGGCTGGTAAAGTTTTCTGATGCAATAAGTTCAATTCCGTTGAGCTGTCTTGCCTCTTCCTCATTTATTAAATCAAAAACAGTAGTGTCTCTTTGCATAATCTGAAAATTAAGCTACAAAAGTACAAATTTGACTTGTTATTTTAGGCTTGAAAAATGATTTTCAAAAAAACTTATCAAGGAAGCAATTAACAGTTTTTGAGTTTTTTAAAATTCTTCCCAGAAATTGGTCTTAAACTCTTTGTAATACTTTGGCAGGACTTCGTTTTTCTCTTCAATTTGATCAAATTCTTCCTGAGATAATTTTTTGGATTCAAAAACCCGAACCTCATAATTAGAATTCGTAATTAACGACAAATCAAGACGCATCGAAATCTGATTTTGTTTCTTTCTCCCTTTTACAAATTTATTTTTCTCAATAAACTTAATAGGTCTGTCAATTCTTATCTTCTCACCTCCAGATATTTGCAAATATGAAAGCCCATAATTTTTTTCATTAATTTTCGAAAAAATCATTTTACCCGATTTAAGATAGTCGTCATACAAAATACCTAAAAGTTTAATTCTGAATAGTGACTTTGTATTATTGAAATCCAATCGGGTAATTGCAAAGTCCGCAGAATTTACATAAAGAGTGCCTTCAAAATCTTCTTTTCTCTTGGGCGTAAAATCAATTATATAAATTAAATCATTTCCTTCAGTAGTTAATTTTGGTTCCGAAAAAACATAACGATTGGGTTTCTTAATACAATTAATTTCTGGATCACCAACAAAAAACAATTTAGACAATAGTTCAGCAATGCTGCTTTTGCGATACTTTGCAAAACCCTCTTTATTTGATTTATTTTTTTCTAATTGTTTTTTTTCAAATGTTTTTAATGCTTCCAAATCTGTACTATCTACCTCTTCTTCCAATCCCTGAATTGTCATGTCGCTTCCGAAAATCCCCGAACGGATCTTGAAATAAGAATCTGATTTTACATTTTCTTTAAGTCCCCTTTCTAAACGGTTTGTCAAAGACTTCATGAGGTCATTTCCTTTGTCATATGTTTTTCTGGCATTAATAAGGTTTATTTTTTGATTATCTCCTTCAAAATTGCTGGAATAATAACAAAGAGTTTCAACTATATAATCACTTTTTTTTGGCATATTGACCAAAATGCTGTCCAGTAGTGACCGGTTCAATTCTGATATAGATGATTTGAATTTATCAACTTTTACTTTGATAATATTTTGACCATAAAGTTCTCTAATAAATAATCGCTTCTGACTATAATCAAGATGAAAATTATCATTCAATCGGTCTTGAACCAAAGAAATTATCTTTTCAGAAGTATAATTTTTGTTGGTCAAAATAACATCATCAAGAACAATTGCTTTAGGCTGGGTATAAATTATGGAGTCATTAAATTGTTTAAGACCGACAGCTACTCTTTCAAAACCAATCGAAGAAACAAAAAGCGAGTCATTAACTTCAACTTGTCCAGGAAGCAACTCAAAAAAACCTATTTCATTGGTGATTAATCCTCTGTTATTTGAAAAATGAACTGTTGCAAAAGGTACTGGATCTGAACTCAAAGAATCAATTATTTGAATTTTGGTTGATTGAGCATTAAGAAAAAATGATATGACTATTAAAGAGTATGTTAAAAAACTTTTCATTGAATAGTATTTTACATAAATAAACTGATTATTCTGACGCTATACTTTGAATTCAATATAACACAATTGTCTTTGTAAATAATATAATTATACATAAAAAAATCATATAATTCAAAAAAAAACTAGACGACTCAAAAATCTAAATGATGTTTAATTTATGAATAATAAAATTTCAATAACAATAAAAAACATTTTGAAATTTAATTATGGTGTGTTTCATCAACATATTTAACAAAAAAAAGAGTTTACTTTGTTGATAAGGTATATTAGGCTTGGGTTAAAAGCGACTTGAATAAAAGGAATTTTTTAAAAAGCTTTAATTTTTAGATTGCTTAAATAATTTAAAAAAATGACAAAAAAAAATAAGGGTATTTTAATCTCTGAATTCAGTAATCTTCTGTTTTTTTGGTTTTTTGGAGTCATTTATTTTTTAATTTTTCGCATTTCATTTATTGGATTAAACAGCTCTGATATTAATCCTCAAACAGAAATTTCAGAGTTTTTAAAAGTCATTTATATGGGGTTTCGATTTGATATTACAGTAATATCTTATTTCATAGTTTTTCCTTATTATTAAATTACATATTAGTGTTTCTGGACAAAATGAATTGGGTTATTAAAACACGGATATTTTTTCAAAAATTATTTATTTATTCAACTATAGTTATCATAATTACTACATTAAACTATTATAAAGAGTACAAAAACCAGTTTAATCATTTTCTTTTCATGGGACTCCATGATGATAAAAAAGCGGTTCTTCAAACAATTCTAAAAAATTATGAACCAATTAAAAACGCAATTTTAATTTTTGTGTTAATTTTTATTTCATTAAAGATATTGAGTTTTTATGAAAAAAAATCAAGAATCTATAAATTCATAAACTCGTATGAATTCAAATATAAAGAGCTGAAAATTAGTGTTCTTTTTTTAATTTTATTAGTGTTTAGCCTCAGAGGATCTTTTACAGAATATCCCGTTAGACTCTTCTATGCATCAATAAGCTCAGATGAGTTTTTAAATAAAACCATTATTAATCCTTTCAGATCACTCAATAATGCTGTTTCGGATTACAATGAGATAAACAAAAATTTTGGTAAAAATCCTTTTGGTAAAATTTCATCTAAAATCAGCGCCAAGAGTAAAACAATTAAAAAGCTTTTAGAGAAAAAAACTACATCAGATTCTTTAGAAGTCAAACAAAACAAATTTTTTTAGTTGTAATGGAAAGTTATGACTCATGGCCTTTGATAGAGAAATATAAAGATCTTAATATTTCAAATAACTTGAAAAGTATAGGAAATAAGGGGATAAGTTTTATGAATTTTTTGCCGGCTTCTAACTCAACCATGAATTCATTTGCTTCTATAGTTACAAATATTCCATATTCAGGGGTTAACATGAGTATTATAGGTGCAAATAAATCTTATCCAAGTTCAATTTTCAAGCAATTTAAAACCTTGGGATATCAAACTAATTTTTTTTACGGCGGGTATTTGAGTTGGCAGAACATTAAAAATTTCACAAAAAAACAAGGAGTCGAAAATGTTTTTGGAGCTGGAAACATCGGAGGTTCCAAAGGAATTTGGGGAGTAAACGATGAATCTCTTTTCGAAAAAGTATTGGCAAAAGTTGATGATCAAAAAAACTCACTCAATATAATACTGACCACTAGTTATCATTCTCCCTATGAAATTGATGTTTTTTCAAAAGGATTCCCTTACAGTTCAAAAGAAGAATTACCCTATAAATTAAGAAAAATTTACAATGAGGATAATTTGAGTATTAAAACTTTAGGACATATTTGGTATGCAGATATGGCTATTGGAAAATTCGTGAATAAAGCAGAAAAAAAATACCCTAACGCATTGTTTGCTTTTACAGGTGATCATTTTGGAAGGAAATTTATTAATGGATCTCCAACCCTGTATGAAAGCTCTTCTGTACCTTTTATATTATATGGCAAATCAATTGTTGGAAAATCAGAGTCTAATTGTAATCCAGGAAGCCATATAGACATCGCACCAACACTCATAGAACTTGTAGCTCCATCTAATTTTACGTATTACAGTTTTGGAAATTCATTGCTAAATAACAAAAGAAAAAACAAGCTTGGAATAGGTTACAATAAGGTAATAAATTCAAATCAAATATCAGAGTTCTCTAAAAACTATGGTATTAAAAAACAAAGCATAAATTCTTGTACACAAAAAAATGATTTATTATTTGAAGGAAATAAAAGAGAACACGATAGCTTAATGTCACTTGCTTGGCATTATGTAACAAATGGTGA
This sequence comes from uncultured Flavobacteriaceae bacterium, assembly GCA_943789305.1. Classification (GTDB taxonomy): domain Bacteria; phylum Bacteroidota; class Bacteroidia; order Flavobacteriales; family Flavobacteriaceae; genus Arcticimaribacter. The sequence goes on from CALSTP010000001.1 coordinate 1,072,083, forward strand.
TTGCTTAGACTAATAAATTCTTATCTCATTTTTAGTCTTAATTCCTCAATATCAATTCCTTTTCTCTACTAAATCAGGGAAAAAGAGCATAAATAATCTAAAAGAATAAACTTACCTTTGCCATTATGCAAAAGAAAATCAACATTCAGAATAAAAAAGCCCGGTTTGAGTTCGAAATTCTCGATCAATATACCGCTGGTATGGTGTTGACAGGAACAGAAATTAAATCCATCCGAGAAAGTAAGGCTTCAATAACGGAAAGCTTTTGTGAATTCAATGAGCAAGGAGAATTGTTCGCAGTAAATATGTACATCGAAGAGTATTTATTTGGAACACATTACAACCACAAACCCCGATCTACTCGAAAATTATTGCTCAACAAAAAAGAACTTAGAAAGCTCAATAAGCAAGTTAAAAATGTTGGTCTTACTATCATACCCTTAAAGCTATTTATTACAGATAAAGGCTTCGCTAAAATGGTTATTGCTCTAGCTCGAGGTAAAAAATTGTATGACAAACGTGACACATTAAAAGACCGAGACAATAAACGTGACTTAGATCGAGTCAAAAAAAATTTCTCAAATAAATGATTTATTATTGATTTTTAGCTCCTTATAAAGCTAGTTTTTGTCCTTCAGCATGGGAACAAATCGAAACAAACCAAAGGTTTCCTTGTCAAATTCATTTTCAGACTTACGCGTAAATCGAGTCATTATTTGTTCATCTGTACCAATAGGTATTACTAGGTGTCCACCAACAGTAAGTTGTTGTAGTAAGGGTTTAGGAACATCTGGGGCTCCAGCAGTGACTACAATCCCATTGAAAGGAGCCGATTCTGGCAGCCCCAAATATCCATCACCAAAAACTACTTTTTTTGGTTTTAACCTCAATTTGGTAAACAAACGCTGAGTCTTTTTGAATAATTCTTGTTGACGTTCTATGGTAAAAGTCTTAATACCAAGTGCCAATAAAACTGCAGTTTGATAACCTGATCCAGTTCCTATTTCCAAAACCAAATCTCCTGCTTTAATTTCTAGAAGCTGAGATTGAAAAGCAACTGTGTAAGGATGTGAAATGGTTTGATCTGCTGCTATTGGAAAAGCTTTATTGTCATAAGCATGAGACTCGAGACCAGAATCCATAAACCAATGTCTTGGTACCTCAAGCATCGCTTCTAAAACACTAGAATCTTTGATTCCCATTGCTACTAATTTGTCGATAAGTAATTTTCTTTGTCCTTTATGCTTGGCTGTATCCAAAGGTGTATTCATGAGTGTAAAAATAACAATAAAATGCCTTTTCTTGGGATGTATAAAGAGAAATTAAGTCTAAAAAATGTACCTTTGATTTATACTTGCAAATCTCATAAAAAGATTAATGAAAAAGTTGAAAATAGGAGTTTTAGGAGCAGGACATCTGGGTAAAATTCATCTTAGATTATTAAAAGAATCAGAATTTTATGACTTAGTAGGTTTTTTTGACTCTGATAAAAATACGGCAAATGAATTGGCAAAAAAAGAAGGTTATGTTGCTTTTGAATCCTTAGAAAAACTTCTTTCTGAAGTAGAAGTGGTTGACATTGTTACACCCACCCCCTATCACCATGAAATGGCTGTTATTTGTTTGGAAGCTAAAAAACATATTTTCATAGAAAAACCAATTACTCAAACAGTTATCCAAGCAGAAGAAATTGTTCAACTAGCCAAAGAAAACAACCTTCAGGGTCAGGTTGGTCATGTAGAGCGTTTCAATCCAGCCTTCAAAGCCATTAAAGAACATATTGACAAACCAATGTTTATTGAAACTCATCGTCTGGCAGAATTCAATCCAAGAGGGACAGACGTACCTGTTATTTTGGATTTGATGATTCATGATATTGACATTATTCTTAGTGTTGTGAATTCACCTGTTATAAATGTGAGTAGCTCAGGAGTTTCTGTAATTAGTGAAACCCCAGATATAGCAAATGCTCGAATTGAATTCGAAAACGGATGTGTTGCCAATTTAACAGCCAGTCGTATTTCGCTCAAAAACATGCGTAAAACCCGCTTTTTTCAGAAAGAAGCTTATATTTCAGTTGATTTTCTTACCAAACAAGTTGAGGTTGTTAAAATGAAAGATGCTCCCAAAAAACCAGAGGAATTTGATTTGATTCTTCAGAATGCTGAAGGTGTGAAAAAACAAATCTATTTTGACCCTCCAAAAATAGAAGAATCAAACGCAATTTTAGAGGAACTAAATACTTTTGCACAAGCCATTCAAAACAAAACTGAACCTATTGTTACTTTAAAGCACGCCTCTGACGCACTGAGAGTAGCACATCAAATAATTGATTGTTTTAAATAATCCACAATGAAGAATATTACTGTAATCGGAAGTGGTACTATGGGTAATGGAATAGCCCATTGCTTTGCCCAAAACCAATTCAATGTTAACTTGGTTGATTTGTCTGAAAATCAACTTAAAAAAGCTGTTTCTACGATCAGCAAAAATTTAGATCGCCAGGTTGCTAAAAAAATTATAACAACGCTACAAAAAAGTGAAACATTAGACCGAATACAAACTTCAACCGTTCTTGAAAATTCTTTAAAAGAGACTGATTTAATTGTTGAAGCTGCTTCTGAAAACATTAAAATTAAAGCAGAGCTTTTTAAGAAAATGGATTCATTTGCTCCTTCGCATTGTATCTTAGCTTCAAATACTTCATCTATCTCCATCACCAAACTTGGGGCTTTTACTAAACGTCCAGAAAAAGTTATTGGAATGCATTTTATGAATCCTGTTCCCATCATGAATCTGATTGAGGTAATTCAGGGATACAAGACGGATGACGATACTTTAAATCAAATTTTGACGGTCTCAAAAACTTTATATAAAACTCCCCTCTTATCCCAAGATTATCCAGGCTTTGTTGCCAATAGAATTTTATTACCCATGATTAATGAAGCAATCGAATCACTTTTTCAAGGGGTAGCCGGTGTTTCTGAAATTGATCAAATTATGAAATTAGGGATGGGACATCCAATGGGACCTCTTCAACTTGCTGACTTTATTGGATTGGATGTATGCCTATCTATCTTAAATGTGTTGCATGATGGTTTTAGTGCTCAAAAATACGCTCCCTGTCCCCTACTGGTCAATATGGTCCAGGCAGGAAACTTGGGAATCAAATCTGGAGTTGGATTTTATGATTATAAAATCGATTTAAAAAAGCCAACTGTAGCAAGTCAGTTTTTATAGCATGGGGATTCAAGAGCAATTGCAATTATTAATAGCAGAACTCCCCAGAAAAGTCCGTTTGGTTGCGGTTTCAAAAACAAAACCAAATGCTGATCTAGAACGAGCATATGAAGCTGGTCAACGAATTTTTGGAGAAAATAAAATTCAAGAAATGACCCAAAAATGGGAAACCCTTCCAAAAGATATTCAATGGCATATGATTGGACATGTACAAACCAATAAAGTCAAATATATGGCACCCTATGTAAGCTTGATTCATGGAGTTGATCGATATAAACTTTTAAAAGAAATCAATAAACAAGGTGCTAAAAATAATCGTATTATCAATTGTTTACTTCAAATGCACGTTGCTCAAGAAGAAACTAAATTTGGCTTTAATCAAAGAGAATTAAAAGAAGTTGTTAATGATCTAAAAATACATCCTTTGCCAAATATTAAAATCAAAGGATTGATGGGGATGGCTACTTTTACTGAAAATAAAAATCAAATCAGAGAAGAATTTAAAATATTAAAAGAAAATTTTGATTGGATTCAAACCCAACTCACAGAGGTTACAGAACTTTCAATGGGAATGAGTGGAGATTATTCCATAGCTATTGAAGAAGGAAGTACTATGATTCGTGTTGGAAGTAAAATTTTTGGGCATAGAAATTAATAGCAGATGTACGCAATTGTAGATATCGAGACTACGGGTGGTAAATATAATGAGGAGGGAATTACCGAAATTGCAATATATCGATACGATGGACAAAAGATTCTCGATCAAGTATCAAGTTTAGTTAATCCAAATCGAAAAATCCAACCCTTTGTCGAACGTTTAACAGGAATCAACAGTAAAATGCTTGTTAATGCTCCTAAGTTTTTTGAACTGGCTAAACGCATAGTTGAAATTACGGAAGGTTGTATTATTGTTGCCCATAACGCCGAGTTTGACTATCGTATTTTACAAACCGAATTTAGAAGGCTTGGATATTCTTTTGAAAGTAAATCTTTGTGTACAGTAGCACTCGCTCAAAAACTTCTACCAGAAGCAGAGTCTTATAAACTCGGAAAACTAGTTCGTTCTCTTGGGATTCCTATTGCCGATCGTCATCGAGCCCATGGTGATGCCTTGGCTACCCTTGAACTCTTTAAGATATTACTCGAAAAAGATTCTGGAAAAGAAATAATTAGCACTTATGTAAAAGAACTGAACAACAATAAAGTAGCTCCTAGATTTCTAAAAATTATTGAAGAATTGCCCTCGGAAATTGGGGTGTATTATATTCATGACCCAGAGGGTAGAATTATTTATATAGGTAAAAGTAAAAACATTAAGAAAAGGGTTTTAAATCACTTAACTGGAGAAACCGTAAAAGCGCAAAAAATTCAAAAGAAATTAGCTCGTGTTTCGTTTGAACTCTCTGGAAATGAATGTATTGCTCTTCTAAAAGAACAGCACGAAATAAAAAAAAATCAACCTGAACTAAACCATTCAATGAAATACCATCTTTTTAAAATGGGAATTCGAATCAACCACTCAAGTCCTTATCATAATTTAGTAGTCGAACGAGTAAACCAAGAAAAACAGTACTTAGAGGTATTCAAAAATAAGAGAAATGCAAATAGAAAATTACGAACTTGGTTGGAAGAATTTAATCTATGCGAAGGTAAAACTTCTCTGGGAAATTCTGAAAAAGCATGTTTTGGTCATGGAATAAAAAAATGTAATGGAGCTTGTGTTGGGGACGAATCCCCTAAAGTTTATAATCAGCGTATTCTAGAAATTGAAAATAAATTGAGGTATCCTCATAGTAACATGCTGATTATTGGTAAAGGAAAAAGAAAAGGTGAACAAAGTTTTATTTTTATAAAAAATACTGTTTTTCAGGGCTATGGGTATTATAGCCTAAATCATCAAATAAAGACAATTGATGCAATTGAAAAACGTTTGATTCCAATAAAAAACAACAGAGATTCCCAAGCTCTCATTCGAAGTTTTATTGGTAAAAAACAGTATAAAAAAATCATAGATTTAGATCCCTGTTAAAATTTCTTAACTTTACCCTTCAAGATGTCAAATAAGAAAATACCCTACTGGAAACATCGTCTTCATGAAATTGTTTATGAAGCAGATACATTAGCCGGAAAACGTTTCGATCTAATTTTATTAATCCTAATTCTTTTGAGTGTAATCCTAGTTATGCTCGAAAGTATAACCTCAATTCATAACCAGTATGCAACTGAATTCAATATAGTTGAATGGCTAATTACTGGATTGTTTACCCTAGAGTATATTGTACGCTTAATAGCGATTAAAAAACCTTTTAGCTATGTATTCAGCTTTTATGGAATAATTGATCTTTTATCTACCCTTCCGAAATATATCTCACTCTTTCTTGTCGGTACTGAGTCTTTAATAGCTCTCAGATCTCTAAGACTACTTCGTGTTTTTAGAATTTTAAAAGTTACCCGCTTTATTGGAGAATCTAATTTTCTTGTTAAAGCTTTGTATGCGAGTCGAGCCAAAATTGCAGTTTTTCTTTTTGCAGTATTCATTCTTTGCATCATATTTGGAACCATCATGTATTTGATTGAAGGAGAATCCAATGGCTTTACAAGCATTCCTAGGAGCATTTATTGGGCGATTGTTACAATGACCACTGTGGGTTATGGGGATATCGCTCCTCAGACCCCGCTAGGGCAACTTTTGGCATCCATAATTATGATCATGGGTTATGGAATAATAGCTGTCCCTACTGGAATTGTATCGGCTGAAATGAGCATCCAAACCAAAGAAGTGGACACCAACACCCAAGTATGTCTTCAATGCAATACAGAACAACATAAAGATGGTGCAATCTATTGTCATCATTGCGGCAGCCTATTAAACGATGAATTCTAAACGTCTAATCTATGTAGCGGGTCCTACAGCCTCTGGAAAAACTTCCTTAGCTATTAAATTGGCAAAACATTTTAAAACCGAAATCATCTCTTGTGATTCTCGGCAGTTTTATAAAGAAATGGCAATCGGAACTGCCGTCCCTTCTTCCCAGGAATTAGCTGATGTTAAACATCATTTTATTCAACAAAAAAGCATTCAAAACCCTTATTCGGTTGGGGATTATCAAAGAGAGGCCTTAGATTTACTAAAAACCTTATTTCAAACAAAAGATAAGGTTGTTTTAGTTGGTGGATCTGGCTTATACGCTGATGCACTTATTGATGGCTTAGATTATTTTCCAAAAATTAATTCTTCACTCAGAAAGGAACTTCAAAAACAATTCGAGGAAGACGGTATTACTGCACTCCAAAAGCTTTTGAAAAAATACGACCCAAACCATTACAAAAAAGTTGATCTTGAAAATCCTCGTCGTTTGATTCGTGCACTCGAGATTAGTTTGTCTAGTGGAAAACCCTACTCTTCTTTCTTGGGAAACAAAAAAGCGCCTAATTTTTTCACAACACAAAAGCTGGTAATTCAATGGGAAAGAGCAATACTTTATGAACGCATCAACCTTAGAGTAGATCAAATGATTGCTCAAGGATTGGAGCAAGAAGCTAAAAAGCTTTATCCCTTCAAAGAAATTAATGCACTCCAAACCGTTGGATATCAAGAATGGTTTACCTTCTTTGATGGATCAATTGCTCATGAAAAAGTAGCAAATGAAATTAAAAAAAATACCCGTCGCTACGCCAAACGCCAAACAACCTGGTTTAAAAAGTACACCAATGCCATCCATATCAAGGGAGGAAGTCCAGCTGAGAATACAATAATGAAATTGTAAAATACTACAAAAGACCTTCTAAATTTTGCTTAAAATAAAGTGCACTGTCAGCTGCACTTTGCATGGATGATTCAGCAAAATTACCACCCTGCTCAATATACAAGTATTCCAAACCAGAGATTTTTGGATCGGGTAGCATTGTGGTATAGTCTATAGAACCATTTCCAAGTTCGGTGTAGTCGCGTGTAACTTTATCCATATCCTTTATATGCCACATTACATATCTCCCAGGATTTTGAGTAACCATGTCTTTTGGAGTTTTTCCTGAATGAACCAACCAGTACATATCCATTTGTAATTTTACAAATTTGGGGTCTGTGAGTTGCATTAAAATTTGATGCCCAGAAGTTCCGCCCCAATCTTCGAATTCATATCCGTGGTTGTGATAAGCAAAACCTATTCCTGCTTTTATTGCTTGTTCACCAATAACATTAAGTTTATCTGATAAATGTTTAAATCCTTCCGGATTTCGGTTTTCAGGTTTTATGAAGGGCCAAGTAATGTAGGATGAATTTAAAATTATTGCCGTTTGAATACATTGATCCACATATCGGTTTAATTGATCCGTGGATGCATTAAAATAGTCTGGAAAACTATAATGACCACTAGTTGTTGAAAGACCTAAATCGTCTAAAACTCTTTTAAATTCAATGATTTTATATCCGTAAATGGTTTCTGTATCGGACTGAAATCCATAAATCTCAAAATCTTGATAGCCCATAGTTTTGAGTTTCTTCAAAGTGTCTAGGGGAGCCAATTTCATTGCATCTCGGACACTGAAAAGCTGTAAACCCATTTTGAAATGTTTCTTTTTTGAGAAAGAAAAATGAGGTAACCCTATTAAAAATCCTGAACTTAGTAGAGCGGTTTTTTGAATGAATTCTTTTCGTTTCATATTTAAATTTAACTTTAATTTTATAATTATAGAACTTTTTAAAGAATTAAGTGCTGTTAAAACTGCGATTGTTGATGATATGACTCAAGGAAATCAAATTGAAAAGATTTTTGAGATAAAAAAGTTAGAATCTCTGAAAAATAGAACTTCTCGCCTTTTTGATAGAAAAAAAGTTACTCAAATTGCTTGATCTGAATATTTTTTTGAATGCGCTTAATTTTTTTAACATCATCATTAGAATTGACTAAAAACCGAAACAAAATCAATCCCTTTTTTGTTTTAGATTTAATCACTTCGATGTTGTCATCAGCTTTTGGGAGAGAATAGCCCTTATGAGTGATTATAAAATTTAATTTATTGGAATTAAATTGTTTATCATTTTTAACATAAAAATTAATCGTATTGGGCTCATAAAAACCAACAGACCAATAGTTTGCATTTGAAACATTTGCAGTCAACTGAAGGGGTCCGTTTTCCAAATTATAAAAACAACTGACATACATAAAATCTGGATTTGGCTTAACAACCATTTTACTTGTATGATCGGGTAAATTACCTAGCCTCAAAACATTTTCTAAGCCCCCAATTTTTTTCTTAGCTCCTTGAAACAAAATTTCTGGATAGAAGTTAAGAAATGCTTTAAAACCCATTACAAACCCGAGAATCAATACAACACCATAAAGTATACGATGAGTTTTCATCAATTGATTTTTTTTAGGGTTGGTAATTTAATCGAAGCTTTATTCATGTAAATATGGGTTGCTGGATTATAAAGACGAAGTAAAATACTCATATTATTGGCATCTCCAGAAGGCAACCAATTTCCGTTTTGTGGATTTTTTGAAACATAGAGCTCATAAGTACTTTTGAGAGAATCTCTATAAACTATGTTTTCCATGTTAAAACTAAAAACATTTTCATCATTAGGAATCAAAAAATGATCTTCACCGTAGAGTGCATAACTCCAATAACGTGCATCAAAATTAGCCCCTGTTAATTTATAATCGTTCAAAGATGATAATGGGTTTCCTTCTTCATCTGTTGAAGCAATAAAATAAATTACCTCAGAATCTTGTAATGCGAACAGTCCTATTTTACCTATATAAGCTTTTTGAAGATCATTTGCTGCTAAATCCATGGAAGGGAAATATCCCCAAATACCATTTCTAATTATTAGATCACTATCAATTTTGACTTGATCAATTTTGAAATTAGCCCAAAAACAGCCTAATAAAATTCCTGCAGTGAATAAAAGGAATATGATTAAGGTTTTTTTCATAATTTCTTGTTTTTAGAAAAAAATATAAGCAAAATACATCCTTTTCTGTTCCACCTTGCTTACAAGATAAGTTTTATAATAATATTCTAGATGAATTGGTCAAATATTTAGATGCCAAAGTGCGATTATAATTTATTTGGAACAGTAACTTAAGTTTTCTAATGAAAACACCCTTCACAGAATATGTAAAGGGTGTTTCATCAAAAGCAAAAAATGTAATTACTTTAACCTATTCTACAGTTAAATTAAATGTAACTGATATGTCTGTTTCACCTCCTGCGTCATCAAGACCAGTGTTTGGTTTTGTAGGTTCGTGACGTAAGGTAAATGTCAAAGCTCCTGAACTTGCTGCTCCGGCAACTAGAGTGAATTCTGTTCCTAATGGATTTCCTTCTGAATCATTGTTTTCATAAGAAGTTGTAACATCTAGTCCACCCCCAATGGTATAAAAAAACTGGTGATCCAAATCTTCTTCTTCTATTTCTTCAGTTATGTCTTCTGCTGGGCTTTCCATTTCATTGAGAAGCTCAATAGTACCATTATAGATAACACCTGCTGACAAGTTTCCAGAAACCGTTATTACCGGTGCATTAGGACCATCACCGTCCAAATCTTGTGACTTAAGTGTAATGCTTGTTCCCTGGCCTGCAGGCACAAGAGTAGCTGTTAACGTAGTAATAACTTCCTCTTCATTTACAGGTTCTGGAGTGGAATCATCGTCTTTTGAACAGGATACAAATAATAGGGTTGTAAAAAGAACTGTTGCTAAAAAATTTAATTTTCTCATTTGTTTGTGATTTTAAAATTAATAATTGAATTTGATATTTAGTAATAAATTTCTACCCAAATCGTTGGCATAAAAACGCAAGCGATTTAGGTAATTTCTGTAGGATGTATTGAACAGATTTGTAATTCCGAAACCCAAGCTTAATGATGATTTTTCTGAGAAATCAAAATCAATACTTGAATTAAAGTTTAATAAGTGATATGCATTGGGAGGTGAACTTACATCAACCAGTTCTCTGGTTTCGGTCTGTGGGATATATATTTCAAAATTAGTGTCGGGGTATTCATTTTGACGAAATACATATTCGCTTTGTAACGCTAATCGTAAATTTTTGATTTTGGGATTAAAATAAACAAGCTCATTTTTAGTATTTATAGCTGGTATGTTTATCAAGGGCTCATCTTGCAAACGATCATATCCTTTTACCATTGATGACAGATGATCAAAACGAAGTTCTTCCGAAAAAACATAGGAGGCATTGAAATCCATTCCCAAAAGCTGGGCATTGGTTTGTCTGTATTCCCAAACAGGAAAAGTTCCTCGAATTGAATTATTGATTCCGACAGGTTCAATAAGAATAAAATCTGAAATAGTGTTTATAAACGGATTTAACGAAAAGCTAAACTTTTCATTAATCCGCTCCAGTGTCAAGGATAATTTATGACCAACTTCTGAATTAAACTTCAGATCGCCATATTCAATTCGAGCAGCAGAGTGATGTAAACCTTCACTAAAAAGCTCAGATGGATTAGGAGTTCTTGAAGCAATTGAATAATTCAGAAACAACTTGTAATCCCCACCAAAATCATAGGTTGCTCCCAATGTGGTTGAGCCGTTGTAGTAATTAAATTGAGGTCGAGCTAAAACCTGATTAACCAATTTTTCGACGACCAAATTAGAAAAATCATCATCATAATTTCTCAATTCCCAAAAAGAGGTGCGATAGAACTTATAAACGTCCATATAGGTGTAGTCAAAACGCGCTCCTGCTTCAAAAAGCCAATTACTATCCAGCTGATAATCCGAAACAACATAAATTCCAAAATCGTATTTTTTATAATCAGGAATCAACCGACGAACCCCGGTATTGGGTGCATAGTTATTTTGATAGCTTCCCATTAAACCTGTTTTTAAATCAACGTTATCACTCAAATTAGTATCTAAATCAAGTAATACTGTATGGGTGTCTAATTGCAAGTCTAAAGATGCTTTCCCTCGATCTGAACCCCGTCTGATATCAAATTCCAATCTTTCATTTCGCTGATAATCATACTGAAAACTTAACTTTCCAAAGCCAAACCTTTTGTAAGCTATCATTCTTGCTAATTGGTGACCAACATCTTGTTTGGGTGCCGAGAGGTCATAAGTAAAATCATTGATCAATAAAGGAATGTCACTTTTGATTGCTCGATATAAATCTTGTGCACTTCCTAGGTGAGATGCCCTTAAAATACCAATCTGATTTTTAAAGAATGAATAATAAAAATTCATTCCATAATCAAATCGATTTAAACCAACTTTTACAGAAATGTTTTGTTGATTTACCCCTGTATTACTCAAAACGTAGTCCGGTGCCTCAGAATCACCAAACCTTTTGAATGTACCCTGTAAACTTGCATACCATCCGCTTGCATAACTCTTGGTTAGTTTTGAAGTAATTAAGGATCCCCTTCCATTTGAATTTGAAGCAAATAGTGTTTTCCCATAAAGACTATCTTTAACAGGGATTTTGGCACTCTCAACAACAACAACTCCTCCCATTGCATCTCCGCTATATTGAAGTGCGCCAGCTCCTTTAATCAGAGTTAGTCTGTTGATTGCATTCACATCAATATTTGGAGCATGTTCGGCTCCCCATTCTTGATCTTCCATGCGAACACCATTGTTAATTATAACAACACGACTGCTATGAAGTCCATTAATCATTGGCTTTACGATTGTATTTCCTGTATTCAATGACGAAACACCACTCAAACTGTTGAGAGCATCTCCCAATGTTCCACTGCTAAAACGTTCTAATTCCTCTTTCAAAATAGTATTCTCCTGAAGTGTTTTGGATTCTTTACTCGTAATTTTTCCGTCAACGGTTATCTCATTAAGTTCCTCCAAGTGATGTTCTAATTTAAAAGACTTGAATGTATCCCCGGATATTCTAACTCGAAAACCTTTGGTCAAACAAAAGGGATGAGACACCTGAATAGAATAGGTCTGATTACATAAATTTGAAATAGTAAATTTTCCCTCAAAATCAGTTACAAAAGTGAGTTCAGAACCAGCAACAATTAGTGTTGCACCCTCAAGTACAGAACCGTCGTGAAGATCCGTGAGAATTCCGGAAAGAGTAAAGCCACAATTTTGTGACAAAGCTTGGAGGTTGCTCAAAAGCAGCAACACTAGAACATTAATGCGCATAGATTGATTGAATTAACATAAAAAACAGTCGTTTATTTATGCTAATACTGGTGGGCCACGAAGTTTAGTGTTGGTAATTGTAAACGAATGAAACAACAAGGAAGCAAAGCTTACTTTAGTGGCTTCTGGAATTAAAACAACTTCCAAATTCGTGAAAATGACAAAACTAAAATGGTAAGGAGAATAATTAAAGGAGCATGTTTCACACTCAACAACAGATTGATGAACGTGAATTTGCTGTTCGGAACAAACAAAGTGATTATGTGACTCAAAGGCAGAGGCAAATTGTACAGCAGTAGGCAACAAAAAAGCCCCCAAAAGCACCAAAGCTAAAGTATTTTTACAAAACTGTTTGCTGCTAAACATTTTAAATCCCTTTAATTTTCCACAAAAATATAAAAACATTTTGGATTTTAGAGGAATTTATCAACCCAACTCGAATCCTAAACAATATATTTTTTGTTGTTCTTGTTGCATCAGTTTTTTATAATTTTAAAATTATAAAAATTAGCGAACGATGTAGGCAAACTACTTTAATGGAAAAACTTAATTTCCTCTTCCCTCACCTTTTTTGAGAACTACACGAGTTGGAGTATCTTTTCCACTAATTATGGATTGGGTACCCAAAGCAATTGCTCGAATGGTTTCAGCAATCACCTCCATGTTAAGGGTTTGAGGCTCATCTGTAACTTGATGATAATGGATGTCTACATCAATTGGCCCTGTAGAAAAGGTATGTGAGGGAATCCCCAATTCTGCGAGACTTGCATTATCTGATCTAAAAAATAACTGCAGATTTGGATAAGGATCTGGGAAAAGTCGATAAGCTGTTTTTTCTAAGTTTTTTTGTATTATGGTTCCAAAATCAGATCGTTCAAAGCCCGAAAGCCAAGCTGTTTTTGGACCGTAAGTTGAAGTTTTCCCTATCATTTCAATATTAATTCCTGCAATGAATTTTGAAGCATCTACGTCTTTACCAAAATGCCTTGAACCCAACAGCCCCATTTCCTCACCAGTGAAAGCAATAAAAACCAAGGAACGTTCATTATTTCCAAGCTCCTTGAAATATTGGGCCAAGGTAAGAACAGCGGTAGTCCCAGAAGCGTCATCATCTGCCCCATTATAAATCAAATCTCCTTTACCCTCACTTTTTTTACCTAAATGATCGTAATGTGCCGAAATAACTACATATTCGTCTTTCTTACTTCTACCCTCCAAAACACCAATAATGTTGAACATTTCAATTCCCTTTGCTGTAAAATTTTGTCTAAAAGTTATTAAGTTTTCAAAGGGAATTAAGCCAATCTTCTCAAATTCAGATTCTATGTATTGAGCTGCTTTTTCAATTCCAAGGGTACCAACTTTTCGACCTTCCATTGTATCTGATGCTAGAGTGTAAATATGCTTTTTTACCGTTTCTGTTTTAATATCAGAAGTCTTGCTTTGTGCATTAGTCCATTGAGCACATAGCAAAATTATTGCTGTTAAAAATGTAATTCTCATAATAAAGATTTGTTTTTTAACAATTTAAAAAAATCATAGGAATATGAAAAATAAACTTTTACATAACAGCAATCTCTCCAGGAATAAGTACTGCATGAGTTTCATCCGTTAAAGTATTTACACGTAATTCCATCAAAGGAGCATATTCTTTGGAGGTCACAAACCCATAAGCCATTCTTTTAGAGGGAAAATCCATCAATACCGTCCAATTTCCAATAGCCTCGCCCTCGAGAGTTCTCCCATTTTTGGTAGCCGCTAATAACTTACCTTTAAACTTTTCTAGTATCGGAAGAAAAGGAGAACCGTATTTCGTGAAATAGTCTTCATAATTTTTGACTTTCATCTGTCCAAAAATGTAAACCGTCTGTTCCATTCTTTTATTTTTTTAAACGTTAAAACGGAAATGCATTACATCCCCATCAATTACTGAATATTCTTTTCCTTCTACCCGCATACGTCCGGCCTCTTTTGCCTTTGCTTCTGTTTTGAAAGTTAAATAGTCCTCATAAGAAATAACCTCGGCACGAATGAATCCTTTTTCAAAATCAGTATGTATTACTCCTGCTGCCTGCGGAGCAGTTGATCCAATGTTTATAGTCCATGCGCGAACTTCTTTCTCTCCAGCAGTAAAATAGGTTTGCTGTTTGAGTAATTGGTATGCCTTTCGAATTAGTTTAGCTGCACCAGGTTCTTCAAGTCCTAAATCATCTAAAAAAAGTTGGCGTTCTTCATAAGTGTCCAATTCATTTATGTCAGCTTCTACACTGATTGCCAAAACTAATACCTCTGCTTGCTCGTCAGCATTAAATTCTTGCACTTTTTTAACGTAGTTATTCCCCTTTGCTGCAGCATCTTCAGAAACATTACAAACATACAAAACAGGCTTATCGGTTAGTAGATGAAGTACGTCAACAACCTCCTCTCTTTCTTTTTCTGTTAGATCAAGAGAACGTACGTTTTTGGATTGTTCCAAAGCACCTTTAATTTTTTGTAAAATGCCCTGGACTTTTTGAGCCTCTTTATCTCCTGTACGAGCAGCACGATTGACTTTTTCTAAACGTTTATCAATGGTTTCAAGATCTTTTAACTGCAATTCAATATCAATGATTTCCTTATCCCGGATTGGGTCTACTGATCCTTCTACATGGATGATATTGTCATTATCAAAACACCTCAAAACATGGATAATTGCATCGGTTTCTCTGATGTTTGCCAAAAATTGATTTCCCAATCCTTCTCCTTGACTTGCTCCTTTTACCAAACCAGCAATATCAACTATTTCTACGGTAGCAGGAATTACTTTTTCGGGTTTTACCAATTCGGACAATTTTTCCAATCTTGGGTCAGGGACGTTAACCACCCCGATGTTGGGTTCAATCGTACAAAAAGGAAAATTTGCACTTTGAGCTTTTGCGTTGGATAAACAATTAAAAAGGGTTGACTTCCCTACGTTAGGCAATCCTACAATTCCTGCTTTCATGTATTTAATTTTAAAACGGCAAATTTAGTCATCTTAAACAATCTTTTGTGTTTTTTTGGATTAAAACACAAAATACTGGCTTACAAAAACAAAATTAATGACATATAAATACTCACCTGACTGACTGAACATGCTAAATTGGTTTTTTAAATACTCCCGATATCCAAGTTAAGAAGTCTTAACTAGTGGTCAAAAAAATATGATTAAGAATAAAAAAAACTCATTATCTAATCTTCTGGATGCATAAAACGTTGTTTTCCCAATAATACTTCCTCGGT
Source organism: uncultured Flavobacteriaceae bacterium (assembly GCA_943789305.1). GTDB lineage: Bacteria > Bacteroidota > Bacteroidia > Flavobacteriales > Flavobacteriaceae > Arcticimaribacter. The sequence goes on from CALSTP010000001.1 coordinate 1,087,724, forward strand.
TTCTTGGTGATCCTCGTCTGGAACACAGCAATCTACTGGACATACAGCAGCGCATTGAGGCTCATCATGGAAACCTTTACATTCAGTACATTTATCGGGAACGATGTAATACAACTCATCGGAAATAGGCTCCTGAGTTTCATCAGCATCAACTTGATTACCTTTGGGCAAAACAATTGTTCCCTCCAATGAAGTACCATCTCTGTATCTCCAATCATCAGCTCCTTCATAAATAGCTGTATTTGGGCATTCTGGTTCACAGGCTCCGCAATTAATGCATTCATCTGTAATAATAATAGCCATAGTAGGATTTCTTTAGTTAAATTTGCATCAAAAATAAGACCTTATACCTTATTCTACAAATAAATGATTCAACTAGAACAAAGAATATTTGCATTAGACCGTCTTGGAGAATTTCTTCGAAATATTAATCCAAATGATTCCAATTATGATTCTCTTTTTGAAGTAATCAACAGAGCAAAGAATGTTAATGGCTGGTTTTCAAGTAAGAATGTACTTTATGCATTTTCTCAATGGGGAGATTGCCTCAACACAAAAAACTTGACCAAATGGACAAATTCCTACACTTTCTTGAAAAAACCTCCAAAAACTGTCGGTCTGGTTTTGGCAGGAAACATTCCCTTAGTTGGTTTTCATGATGTAGTAAGTGTTTTAGTAAGTGGTCATAAGGCATTGATAAAATGTTCCTCTTCCGACCCTTTATTAATCCCTTTTTTAATTAAAAAAATACAAGAATTTGAGCCCTCTTTTGTCAAATCTGTAGAGTTTACCAAGGATCGTTTTAAAAATTTACGACGGTATAATTGCAACCGGAAGTAACAATGCAGCTCGCTACTTCGAATATTATTTTTCAAAGGTTCCAAACCTGATTCGTTCTAACAGAAACGGCATTGCTATTTTAGATGGCAGTGAAACCAAACAACAACTGGAGGCTTTGGCTAACGACATTGTTCAATATTACGGACTCGGTTGCCGAAGTACAGCTAAAATTTTTATACCCTATAAATACGACTTAAATTTAATTTTTGGTGCACTATATCCACACAGTCATTTAATGGATTCTGATAAATTTGCTAATAATTACGACTACAACAAAGCGGTATATCTTATGAGTCAGTCCAACATCTTAGACAATGGCTTTTTTATTCTAAAAGAAGATTCGACATATTCCTCTCCCGTTGCTTGCTTACATTATGAATATTATAAAGATCTCCAAACTTTGGAGAAAAAACTTATCAAAGAGCAAGATAGCATCCAATGCATTACTTCTAATCAAGAAAAAGAAAAGCATTTTGCCTTCGGAAAAGCTCAACATCCAAAACTTTGGGATTATGCTGACGGAAAAAATACTCTAGATTTTTTAACATTGTTATCTTAAACTGTTAAGAAATTAATTAAAAAATATATATTTCCTATACGTTTTTAAAAGGGTTATGCAGATATTTGCAGCTTAATAAATATTATGAAAAAGCATAATTTTAGCGCAGGACCTTCCATACTACCTGCATCAGTAACGAAAAAAGCCTCAGAAGCAGTTATTGACTTCAACGGAATAGGTCTTTCTCTTATTGAAATATCTCATCGTAGTAAAGAGTTTATCGCTGTAATGGAACGTGCTCAAGATTTAGCTTTAGAGCTTACAGGCTTAAAATCTAAAGGATATAAAGCCTTGTTTCTTCAAGGTGGAGCAAGCATGCAATTCTTAATGACTGCATACAATCTTTTAGAAACCAAAGCAGGATACATCAATACTGGTTCATGGTCTAGCAAAGCAATTAAAGAAGCAAATCTTTTTGGTGAAGTAATTGAAGTTGCTTCATCGAAAGATCGCAATTTTAATTTCATACCCAAAGGCTATGAAATTCCATCAGATCTAAATTATCTTCATATCACAACAAACAATACTATTTTTGGTACTCAATTCCAAGAAATTCCTGAAACGAATGTTCCTTTAATTGCAGACATGAGTTCAGATATTTTTTCAAGATCAATAGATTACTCTAAGTTTGATCTCTTTTATGCTGGTGCTCAAAAAAATATGGGTCCCTCAGGAACAACCCTTATTATTGTTAGAGAAGATCTTTTAGGAAAAGTTAGTCGTACGATTCCTTCAATGATGGACTATCAAGTTCAATTGAAAAGCGATAGCATGTTTAACACTCCTCCCGTGTTTCCTATATACACCTCCATGCTAACCCTAGAATGGTTAGAAGAAAATGGGGGGATAAATCAAATTGAAAAACACAACAAAACAAAAGCCGAACTAATATACAATGAAATCGATCGAAATTCAGCCTTCGAGGGTTTTGCTGCAAAAGAAGATCGTAGTAACATGAATGCGACATTCAATCTTGCAGATGGAGTTGATGGTTCTTTATTTGATACCTTATGGAATCAGGCCGATATCAGTGGGCTTAAAGGTCACCGATCTGTCGGAGGATATCGAGCGTCAATATACAATGCCCTACCCCAAGAAAGTGTTGAACTTTTGGTTGATGTAATGAAAAAATTTGAACAAACTTTATAATTTATATAAATGAAAGTACTAGCAAACGACGGAATTTCTCAAACTGGAATCGATGCACTCCAAAACAACGGTTATGAAGTCATTACAACCAATGTAGCACAAGAGCAATTAATCTCTTACATCAATAAAAATGATATTACAGTACTATTGGTTAGAAGTGCAACAACTGCGCGCAAAGAATTAATCGACTCATGTCCTTCATTAAAGATTATTGGAAGAGGTGGTGTTGGAATGGACAACATTGATGTTGAATATGCCCGTGAAAAAGGTTTAAAAGTAATTAATACACCTGCAGCCTCTTCTGCTTCTGTAGCAGAGTTAGTGTTTGCCCATCTTTACGGTGGTGTTCGTTTTCTTTATGATTCAAATCGAAATATGCCACTCGAGGGAGAAACTAACTTCAAGGGATTGAAAAAAGCATATGCTAAAGGCTTAGAACTCAGAGGAAAAACCATTGGAATTATTGGTTTTGGAAGAATAGGACAAGAAGTAGCTAAAATTGCATTAGGAGTTGGAATGCGCGTTATTGCAGCCGATAAATTTATGGAAGATGCAACCATTAATGTTGAACTGTTTAACGGTCAGTCTATATCTGTTGATATTAAAACACAATCCCAAGAATCTCTTCTTGCAGAAGCTGATTTTATAAGTTTACATGTTCCAGCACAAAAAGATTATGTTATAGGTGCTACAGAATTCAGTCAAATGAAAAACGGAGCTGCGCTAGTAAATGCCGCCCGTGGAGGTGTGATCGATGAAGTTGAATTACTTAAAAATCTTGAAAGTGGAAAATTAGCTTTTGCTGGTTTGGATACTTTTGAAGAAGAACCAAAACCTGCAATGCAAGTATTGATGCATCCAAAAGTTTCTTTAACCCCACATATTGGTGCAGCTACAGGAGAAGCTCAAGATAGAATTGGAGAAGAATTAGCACAACAAATTCACGAGATTCTCGCTTAATGAGTTATTTCGAAAGATTAAAAGCTAAATGGGACGTGAAGTCGAATCTTCAACTGTTCATCATTTTTGTTGTATTCGCTATAACTGGCTCTTCCTCTGTAAAGGTTGCAAAACCTCTAATGGATTTTCTAGGAATTCATCTCAGTAGTTTTGAGAATATTTTTTTGGGGTCCTTGATCTATTGGATTATTAGAATCTTAATTGTATTTCCAATCTATCAAATATTGCTTCTGTTTTTTGGAATCCTTTTTTTTCAATTTAAATTCTTTTGGGATTTTGAAAAAAAAATACTGAGTAGAATGGGTTTTAAACGTTTCTTGAAAGATTAAATAGAATAAACTAAAAATAATTTCAGAAACACAATTAAAATATTTATTTGAAGCCTTATCTAGATTAGAATTTAATTTTAAATTTTAAATAGAACTTTATTTTATTCGAAAGCCTATGCAATCACGGAGTTTTCAAAAGATGCAAATAATTTTGTTTCAATTTTTGAATCTTAGGGTTAATTACATAAGAACAATAAGGTTGTTCGTTGTGATCGTTGAAATAATTATGATGTTCCTTCTCTGCATTATAAAAAGGCATTTCTTCAATTAAATCAGTAACTATTGGATTATCAAAAGTACTTTTTTGAAGTTCAGAAATAAGCTTTTCAGCAACTGTCTTTTGTTCATTATTGACATAAAAAATCGAAGAACGGTATTGAGTTCCTACATCATTTCCCTGTCGGTTAAGAGTTGTGGGGTCATGGGTAGCAAAAAAAACAGTTAACAAGGTTCGATAAGAAATTATTTGAGGGTAAAATAAAATCTTTACTCCTTCAGCATGTCCAGTTCTACCCGAACAAACTTCTCTGTAGGCAGGGTTTTTAACCGTTCCCCCAATATAACCCGAAGTTAACTCCTCAACACCTTTCAAACGTTGAAAAATTGCTTCGGTACACCAAAAACAACCTCCAGCTATATAAGCTGTTTCCAAAGAATTCATAAATACAATTTAATAAACAAATATATTAACTAAATAAAATTAAAAATAAAAAAAAAGCTTTAATCTTTTAAAGAGAAAGGGATTATATATTAATTTGTAGATCATATGAAAAAACTAATTGTTGCGAAAAATATTCATAAAAAATTAGGAGACTTGAACATCCTAAAAAACATAGCTTTAGAAATTAATTCTGGAGAAATCATTGCTATTGTCGGACCATCAGGTGCAGGAAAAACAACGCTTTTACAAATTCTAGGAACATTATCTCGTCCAGATAAATCATCTGATGTTTTAATTCAAATCAACAATACGAACATTTTAGAGTTAAAAGAAAATGAATTATCACAGTTTCGAAACCAAGAACTGGGTTTTATTTTTCAATTTCATGAATTACTGCCAGAATTTAATGCTCTTGAAAACGTCATGATCCCAGCTTTTATAAAAGGTGTTGGAAGAAAAAAAGCGGAATTACGAGCCAGCAAGCTTTTAAATCAGTTGGGATTACAAGATAGATTAAACCATAAACCAACTGAATTGTCAGGAGGTGAACAGCAGCGCGTTGCAGTAGCTAGAGCATTAATGAACGACCCTAAAATCATTTTTGCAGATGAACCCAGTGGAAATTTAGACAGTGCCACAGCAGATGAACTACATCAACTTTTCTTTGATCTAAGAGATCAGTTTGGACACACTTTTGTCATTGTAACCCACAACCAAGAATTAGCCAATAAAGCTGATCGTAAAATTGAACTAGTCGATGGTAAAATTATAGTTTAAATGGAATTTGAGGAACTTAAAGAATTTTTAAACCTAAAAGCTGATTATTATCAATCTCAAGAATTTATCAAAGTAGACCCTATTCAAATCCCCCATCGATTTTCTAAAAAAAAAGACATTGAAATTGCTGGCTTCTTAGCAGCAACGATAGCCTGGGGAAACAGAAACAGCATCATTAAAAGTGGTAATAAAATGATGGAGTTGATGGAAGAATCTCCACACGATTTTGTTATCAATCATCAACCCAAAGATCTCAATCGATTCAAGGATTTTGTCCATCGTACCTTCAATGCAGAGGATCTGAAATATTTTATACAAGCCCTTCAAAGCATTTACCAAACTCATGGTGGGATTGAAAGCTTGTTAGAAAAATTGACTTCAACAATGCCCTTACAGACCTCTTTACATTATTTTAAAAAAACTTTTTTTGAACTTCCTCATCAAGCTCGTACACAAAAACATTTAGCAGATCCTTTAAAAGGCTCAGCCGCTAAGCGCATAAACATGTATTTAAGATGGATGGTTCGTTCCAATACTTCAGGAGTAGACTTTGGATTATGGAAATCAATTCATCCCAGACAACTTTCTTGCCCATTGGATGTTCACACGGGTAATGTTGCAAGAAAGTTAGGAATACTTAAAAGAAAACAAAACGATGCGAAAGCAGTCTTAGAGCTTGATTACAAGCTCCAACTCATGGACCCTGAGGACCCTGTAAAATATGATTTTGCTCTTTTCGGTCTGGGAGCATTTGAAAAATTTTAAAGCTCCTTAGATATAAGTCACTAAGATTGCCTTTTGTTTTGTACTTTTGTAATCAGATTTGGATTTTGTTTTACAATTGATGAAAATACTCCTAAAAAATGCGACTTTTATTGACCCCAAGAGCGCATTCCATTTCTCTTCTAAAGATATTTTAATAAATGACGGTATCATTTCAGCAATTGAAGATGAAATTACTGATGATGAGGCTAAAATAATATCTTATTCCAACCTTCATGTTTCAAGAGGTTGGTTTGACAGCAGTGTTTGCTTTGGAGAACCAGGTTACGAAGAACGTGAAACTCTCAAAAACGGTTTAAAAACTGCAGGATTAAGTGGCTTTAGTCAAATAGCCATCAATCCTAACACCAATCCAACTACTGACAACCAAACCGCCGTAGGTTATTTAAAAAGTGCTGCTTCTCAATCAGCGACACAAATTTATCCGATTGCTTCTTTTTCAAAAAACCAAGAAGGAAAGCAGTTAACGGAATTATATGATTTAAAACAAAATGGTGCCGTTGCTTTTGGAGACTTCAAAAAACCAATTCAAAATACAGAATTACTCAAAATTGCCTTACTTTATGCCCAACGCTTCAGTGGTTTAATTGTTTCTCATCCCTCCGACAATAGTTTTGGAAACAATGGAGGAGTTCATGAAGGAAGGATAAGTACCAAAAACGGAATGTCAGGATCCCCTACCCTGAGTGAAATTTTACAAGTTCAACGAGATATTGCAGTTTTGGAATACACGGGAGGGCATCTTCATATTCCTTTCATATCCTCTTCCCAATCGCTAGAACTTATCCGTAAAGCCAAAAAACAAGGACTAAATATCAGCTGTAGTGTTGCATTAGCTAATCTTTTATTTACTGAGGAGCAATTAAATGATTTTGACACCTTTTATAAACTTGATCCACCCCTTAGGACAGAAAATGATCAAACAGCCCTTAGGCAAGGTTTAATTGATGGTACAATTGACATGGTGACCTCAAACCATGAGCCCTTAAACCCAGAATTAAAACATTTAGAATTTGAATATGCTGCAACAGGCACCATAGGCTTAGAAGCTATGTTTGGAGTACTTTCGACTTTATTTCCTATTGAAAAAGTGATTTCGATTCTTACTAAAGGGAAAAATTTTTTTAATGTAGAAAACAACCCCATAGAAATAGGGCAAAAAGCTAATATTACCTTATTCAATCCAACTGGAAATGATACTTTTAAAGAAGAACACATAATTTCAACTTCAAAAAATTGTGCTTTTATCAATAGTCCAATCCAAGGAAAAGTATACGGAGTCATTAATAACGCACAGACTACACTTAAATGAACATAGATACAAATCAAGTACTTGAATTTCTTCATCAAAAACCAGAAAAAAACAATCCAAATTCTCCCGTATTATTTTTGTTTCATGGTTACGGAAGCAATGAAGAAGATTTATTTTCATTTGCCAGATATTTACCAAAAGAGTATCACATAATTGCCCTACGTGCTCCTATTATTTTGGCAGAAAGCGGTTATGCGTGGTACACCATTACTTTTGATGAGGATATGAATAAGTGGTCGAATGATGATGAAGGGATTCAATCCAGAGATTTAATTCTGTTCAATATAAAGCATCACCTAAATCGTATTAATTCATCTAGAGAGCAGGTCGATGTTTTAGGCTTTAGTCAAGGTGCTATTCTTAGTTGGGCACTAGGGCTAAGCTATCCAAAATACTTGCATAAAATTATAGCGCTAAGCGGTTTTTATAATCCAAACTTAGTGAAGGAAACCGAAGACAGTAAATCGCATCTAAATTGTTTTAGCTCACACGGCACAATTGACCCTGTAATTCCTGTCAGTCATACCCGAAAAGGCATAGATCTGCTCAAAGAAAAAGGGATAGCTCTGCAATACAAAGAATATGATGCGCCACACACAATAAGTCCTGAAAACTTCAGAGATTTAATTGATTGGATCGTTGGAAAGTAAATTTTAATTTGTGGGATATAAAAAGTGATCAATTACTTCAAAAGTAAGCTTTCCATTAGAATCAAATTGGTAATAAATCATGAGTTCTCCCCAAAAAGTTCCATCAGAAAAATCAGCAATCAACCACTTGTGATTCAAAATCTTAACCTTGTTGATTAGAAACTTCCCTCCCATTTCTGCATAGGGAACTAATGATGCTTCTGCATCCAAAAGATTCGTTTCGTATACCGCCTCTTTGATTAAAAATGAATTAACAGCGAAATCTAGGTCATCAAAATACCCTATTGCTTCTTCATTGGTGTCTAATGAAAAATAAATATTGTCAAAAAAACGACGTTTTTCGACCTTCAAAGAATCCTTAAGGTTAGTGATTAAAGTTTGTTTTTTTTCTAGTCTGTTTTGTTGATCCAGCAGGATTTTGTTGCTATTGACAACTTGAAAGATCAAAATCAATGAGACAAAAGAAAATAAATAAATAAAAATGTTTTTTTTCATATAAATTAGAACAAATAATAATCTAGTTTTTAAGTTGATGTAATTTGTAAATTATCAAAAGCTAAATGTACATTTTCGGGTAAACTGGCTTCAACTTCATCATGAAAACCAAGCAAATGACTGATGTGAGTGAAATAAGTTTTCTTGGGTTGAATGAGATTAACCATAGCCAATGCTTCTTCTAAATTTAAATGGGATGGATGAGGTTCTATTCGAAGTGCGCTAAGAACTAAAACATCCAAATCCTTTAATTTGTCGATTTCTTGATCTTCAATGGTCTTTACATCTGTCAAATATGCAAAATTTCCAAAACGATACCCCAGCACCTCAAGTTGGTGATGCATTATCTTTATTGGGGTTATTTTCATTTCTTCGAGGGTGAAATCATGTTTATGATCGATTACTTTTCTTAAAACAGATGGTGCACCGGGATATTTATTCTTATCATTCATAATGTAAGAAAAACGTTGATCCAAAGCATCAAAAACCTCTTGATTAGCTATGAATTTTATTTTTCCCTGTTTAAAAAAAAATGGACGAATATCATCCAAACCAGCAGTATGATCGGCATGTTCGTGAGTAAATAAAATTCCATTTAAATGTGGGATAGGGTTTTTCAAAAGCTGTTGCCTAAAATCAGGACCACAGTCTATTACATAGTTAAAAGATTTCCATGATATTATAATCGACACACGCAATCTTTTATCTTTTGGGTTTTTACTCAAGCAAACTGGATGTTTACTTCCTATAATTGGAATCCCTTGTGAGGTACCTGTCCCTAAAAAAGTAATTTTTAACATTATTTCAAAGGTAAATATTTGTCTTTAAAATAAACAAACTTTGTACATTTGTTAAGTAATACATTACTATGTCAACAAACCTATCTGGTGAAAGACCACTCGAGAACAGACCCTCAATAGAAGCTAAAGCTTTACGTATAAACTTGAATGAGCATATTTATGGGACCTTTGCCGAAATCGGTGCTGGTCAGGAAGTTGCTAGGCATTTTTTTAGGGTTGGTGGAGCTTCAGGCACTATTGCAAAAACTATCAGTGCTTACGACAAGAATTTCAGTGATAATATTTATGGTGAAGACGAAGATGGACGGTATGTAACGGAAACACGCTTAACCAAGATGTTAGGTTATGAAATGAAGCTTCTCGAAAATAGAATTCCAAGGTCAGAAAACCCTAATAAAATGTTTTTTACCTATGCCAATACTGTTACTACTATTGACTTTGCTAAAAAATTCAAAGGACATGGCTGGATGGGAATTCGGTATCAAACCGCTCCTGATCAAGAATACAGTGAAATTACCTTACACGTTCGTTTCAACCAGACTGAGGCACGATTTCAACAAGAATCTCTTGGTATTATGGGAGCAAACCTAATTTACGGAGCTTTTTATAAACACGATGAGCCCAAAAAGCTTTTAAAATATTTGTATGACCATATTGATAATGATGCAATAGAAATTGATACGATTAACTTTACTGGTCCTCTTTTTAAAAATGTAGATAATCGTTTGATGAGTTTACAATTAGTAAAAAACGGAATGACCGAAGCCGTTATGTTTAACCCCAGTGGAAACAATATACTCCCAGCACGAGAACTTTACAAAAAGAATATTTTGGCTTTACGCGGGAGTTTTAGACCCGTGACAAAAGTTAATATTGATATGTTCGAAAAATCTTTGGAGGTATTTCTTAAAGAACGTGAAGTTAACGAAAATAAAACGGTGGTAATCTTTGAAATAACACTTTCAAACCTAACTTTCCAAGGTGAAATAGACGAAAAAGATTTTATGGACAGAGCCAAACTTTTATGTTCATTGGGTCATGTAGTAATGATTTCAAACTTTAAAGAGTATTATCGCCTTGTCGATTATTTATCTCAATACACCAAAAAACAAATGGCATTAGCCATGGGAGTCAATAGTTTTGTTGAGGTATTCGATGAAAATTATTACACAGACTTAAGTGGAGGAATTCTTGAAGCTTTTGGAAAAATGTTTTACAACAATCTAAAAGTATACCTTTATCCTACAAAAGACGATAATGGGAACATCATAACGAGCAACAATTTAAAACTACATCCAAGAATGAAAGACTTTTATAAGTTTTTTAAATACAACGGAAAGGTTGTTGATATTTTTGATTTCGAACCTGAATATCTCGATATCTTTTCGCGAAAAATCCTACAACAAATTAATAACAATGAGGTGGGATGGGATGAACATCTTCCTGAGGGTATATCGGACATGATTGTAAAAAAGAAAATGTTTGGTTTTAATCCCGAGTCAAAAAAAGTATAACTTTTTAGAAAATTCTATTCAAGAATCTGAGCAGCATGTGCCTTTGTTTTTACCTTATCTATGACGCGTTCTACTTTCCCCTGACCATCGACAATAAAGGTTTTTCTGTGGATTCCATCATATTCTTTTCCCATAAACTTTTTTAAACCCCAAACTCCAAAAGCATTAATTACTTCTTTGTTTTCATCGGCTAGTAAGGGGAAAGGGAAATTATATTTTTTTGAAAAATTTTGTTGCTTTTTTTGAGTATCAGCACTTACCCCCAATAAAGTGTATCCTGCACTTTTGAGTTCTTCATAATGATCCCTGAGATCACATGCCTCAGCAGTACAACCTGGTGTACTTGCCTTTGGATAAAAGAAAACTACTAATTTTTTTCCTTTGTAATCTTCCAGTCGATGTAAAGTTCCTGTTTGATCTAAACAACTAAAGTTGGGTACTAAATCTCCTTCTTTAAGTGTATTCATTGTTGTTTTTTTTCTAAATTACGAAAAAGATTAGGCTTCTCAAAAGTACTATCAAATATTATATGAGTTTTTGAAATCTAACTTTTTTAATTCACTTAAAATGACAAAAAAAGAAAAAGTAGCCTTCACCATGAAAACCCTTCAGGATTTATACCCTGAAATTCCAATACCCTTAGATCACAGTGATCCCTACACTTTGTTAATTGCTGTTTTACTTTCGGCACAAAGCACTGATGTGAGAGTTAATAAAATAACCCCAATACTGTTTAAAAAAGCTTCTACACCACAAGAAATGATCAAACTTACGGTAGATCAAATTAGAGAAATCATAAAGCCTGTAGGGCTATCTCCTATGAAATCAAAAGGAATACATGGACTTTCACACATTCTTCTTGAAAAGCATAATGGAAAAGTTCCCCGAAATTTTGAAGCACTCGAAGAGCTTCCTGCTGTAGGACATAAAACGGCAAGTGTGGTAATGTCTCAGGCTTTTGATGTGCCTGCATTTCCAGTGGACACGCATATCCATCGCTTGATGTACCGGTGGGGATTTACTAACGGTAAATCTGTAGTTCAAACTGAAAGAGACGCAAAAAGGTTATTTCCTAAAGAGAAGTGGAATGATTTACATCTACAAATAATTTGGTATGGCAGGGAATATTCTCCAGCTAGAGGATGGAAAATTAAAAAGGATATAATAACAAAAACTATAGGAAGAAAATCCGTTTTGAAGGCTTTTAATAAAAGTTAAGTCAGTTTTATTTCTTTGATTTTTCAGAAACATTTTGCTTTGAATCATTCATCGTTTTGAATGCTTTTGAAAAAGCTAGAATACGCTTAACCGTCAGTTCACTAGGACCCTGTTTTTTGTTTGAAGAATTTTTAGGAGAGTAATTTTTTTCCATAAACTATTTTTGTATAGAATAAGAACGAAAAAAACAAAGAAATAGTATTCTTTATGCAGATAAAATAACCTGATGCTCCTCAATCAATTTTCTGATATTGATTACAGCATATCTCATTCGACCTAATGCCGTATTTATACTTACACCAGTGATTTCAGCAATCTCTCTGAAACTCATGTCTTTGTACAAACGCATGGTCAGCACTTCTCGTTGATCGCTTGGTAATTCTACAATTAATTTTCTTAAATCCTCAACAACTTGTTTATCGATCATAGAACTCTCTATGTTTGGAACGTCATCACCTATGATTTGAAAAATATCAAATTCATCTTTACTTTCAAAAATTGGAATTCGATTACTCTTTCTAAAATGATCAATTACTAAGTTATGAGATATTCTCATTACCCAAGGAAGAAACTTCCCTTCTTCTTGGTAAACTCCTCTTTTTAGAGTCCGAATTACCTTGATAAAGGTGTCTTGGAAAATATCCTCTGCAATTTCACGATCAAAAACTTTAGAATAAATAAAGTTGTAGATTTTGAGCTTGTGACGTTCAATTAAGGTTGCTAACGAACGTTCACACCCATCAATGTAACCTTTTACAAGTACAGCGTCAGTTAAATTTTTAAGAGAATTTGACATATAAATTACTTTTAAACACCCATAGGGATGAAGGTTTGCGATAAATTTAAAAGTAAAGTTGCTTTATATACCTAAGTTTATATTCTTCAAATATATATTATTATTTTTAAATGACAATAAGTTAATTCATTAATCGTTAGTGTTTTGATTTTAAATAATAAAAATAAATTCACTCTGTTATTTATAAAGCTATATATTTATCAATTAAACCTTCATGTCAGATCTTTCTAAAAAACAACCGAACAACCCCTTACACGGGATTAAGCTAACTTATATATTAGAGGAGCTAGTTGAAGTTTATGGTTTTGATGGACTCGGCTCCCGAATCCCCATTCGATGTTTTAATTTGAATCCCTCAATAAAATCAAGCTTGAAGTTTTTAAGAAGGACTCCGTGGGCACGTGATAAAGTGGAACAACTATATCTCATAACTAAATCGCAAAAAAAATAAGGTGATATTTGTAAATAACTTAGTAAGTCCTGATAAAAAAATTGGGAGATAAGTTGTATCTTACAACCTTCATTTTTAGTATGGAAGACGTTAGAAAATTAGACCCGAAAAATCATATCATTATTCTAGGGGCTCAACTCCACAACCTTAAAAACGTTGATGTAGCTATCGAAAGAAATAAACTTACCGTAATCACAGGATTATCGGGTTCAGGGAAATCTTCTTTAGCTTTTGATACCCTTTATGCTGAAGGTCAAAGACGATATGTAGAAAGTTTATCTTCTTATGCGCGTCAATTCATGGGAAGGTTGAACAAACCAAAAGTAGAGCAGATTAGGGGAATTGCTCCAGCAATAGCTGTTGAACAAAAAGTAAACTCCTCAAATCCCAGATCGACTGTAGGTACGAAAACTGAAATTTATGATTACCTCAAACTACTTTTTGCTAGAATTGGAGTTACCTACTCTCCCATTTCTGATACCGTTGTTAAGAAAGATAGTGTTTCAGATGTTATTGATTATATTTTTTCTTTAGAAGAAAACACCAAATTGTTGCTATTGACTTCTATAGCCAACACTCAAAAAAGAAGCCAAAAAGATGTAATAAAAATTCTGATTCAGCAGGGATTCGCTCGTATATTTTCTGATGGCAAAATGCAGCGTTTAGACGATGTTGTTGAAAAGCCTCCTAAATCTTTTGAATTAGTTGTTGATCGTGTAGTTTTAAAAAAAGATGACGATTTTAAAAATCGGCTTTCCGATGCAATTGAAATTGCTTTTTTCGAAGGAAACGGTAGCTGTGCTGTAGTTTCATTGGACGGCAAAAATCGAAAAGAATTTTCGAATAATTTTGAATCAGATGGGATGCAGTTTGTAGTTCCAAATGTTCATTTATTTAGTTTCAATAATCCTTTTGGAGCCTGTTCAAAGTGTGAAGGTTATGGAGATATCATTGGAATTGACCCTGATTTGGTAATCCCGAATACTGGACTATCAATTTATGAAGAAGCTATTGTTCCATGGAAAAGTGGGGCAATGCGAAAATACTATGATGATTTGGTAAATAATGCTTACCGTTTTGATTTTCCAATTCACAAACCCTTTTATGAGCTGGATCAAGATCAAAAAGATTTGATTTGGAAAGGAAATTCATATTTTACTGGCTTAGATAAGTTTTTTAAAAAAATTGAAGCTAAGAATTATAAAATTCAAAATCGTGTTTTACTATCCAGATACAGAGGAAAAACTAGTTGTAACTCATGTCAAGGAACTCGATTAAAACCAGAAGCTGGGTATGTGAAAGTAGGTAACAAAAGTTTAGCTGAATTAGTAAATAAACCCTTAGATGATTTATTAGAATTCTTCGACAACTTAAAGCTTTCAGACCAACAGCAAGAAGTTGCCGATAGGCTTCTTATTGAAATCAAAAGTAGACTTAATTTCATTAAGGATGTAGGACTAGGTTATTTAACTTTAAATCGAAAATCAAATTCTCTTTCGGGAGGAGAATCCCAAAGGATCAACTTGGCTACTTCTTTAGGAAGTAGTTTAGTAGGTTCAATGTACATATTAGATGAGCCAAGCATTGGACTACACTCTCGAGATAACGAACGTTTAATAAAAATATTAAAACAACTTCGAGATATCGGCAACACAGTTATTGTAGTAGAACATGATGAGGAGATAATGTTAGCCTCAGATCGCATCATCGACATGGGTCCAGAAGCTGGAACACTTGGAGGTGAAATTGTTGCTGAAGGAAAAATGAAGGATATTTTGGCTGCAAAATCACTGACGACACAATATCTAACCAATCAACTGAGAATTGAAATCCCTTCCATAAGACGTTCAAGTAAAGAACAATTAATTGTTGTTGGTGCACGAGAAAACAATTTGCAAAACATAACCACACATTTCCCTTTGAATTCATTAACAGTGGTTACTGGAGTATCTGGAAGTGGAAAAAGCACCTTGGTAAAAAAAATATTATATCCTGCACTACAACGTGAATTGGGTATTTTTGTTGAGAAACCTGGGCAATTTACGGCATTAGAAGGGAACTATGATTCGATTAAACACGTAGAGTTTATAGATCAAAACCCCATTGGACGTTCCTCCAGATCCAACCCTGTTACCTATATCAAAGCTTATGATGATATTCGAGCTTTATTTACTAGCCAACCCCTTTCCAAAATGAGGAACTACCAAGCCAAGCATTTTTCGTTTAATGTTGATGGCGGGCGTTGTGAAGCTTGTAAAGGAGAAGGAGCTGTAACTATTGAAATGCAGTTTATGGCTGATGTAGTCCTTCAATGTGAGCATTGTAAGGGAAAACGCTTTAAAAAAGAAGTACGTGAAGTTCAATTCGAGAAGAAGTCTATTGATGCTATTTTAGAATTTACGGTAGATGAAGCTATGGATTTCTTTGAAAAACACTCTCAAACAAAACTTGTCAAAAAACTAGCTCCATTAAAAAAAGTTGGATTAGGTTATGTATCTCTCGGGCAATCCTCTACTTCATTATCTGGTGGAGAGGCACAGCGAATAAAACTAGCCTCTTTTATAGGTAAAGGAGATCATAGAAATAAAATACTCTTTATTTTTGATGAACCAACAACCGGATTACATTTCCACGATATCAAGAAACTTTTAACCTCTTTTGAGGCACTTCTTGATAAAGGACATTCTATCATTGTTGTTGAACACAATATTGATCTAATAAAATGTGCTGATCACATTGTAGACCTTGGACCTGAAGGAGGAAATAAAGGAGGAATTTTACTGGGAGAAGGAACCCCTGAAGAACTTGCAAAAAACAAAAAATCCTCCACTGGAAGATACTTAGCAAAGAAAATAAAAATTGTTTAACAAAATTTTAACGTTTAATTTTTGAGTTTGGCTCACTAATTGGGATTTACAAAATGGTTTAATTTCATAATTAAATTATTGGTTTAATGATTTTGTTGGCAATAGCTTATTGATACATCAATAAGCTATTGTTTTTTTAACAAACGATTTAAAAACTGATTTACCTCATTTGAAAATCCTAAAAAATAACTGATCCCCAAATAAAGTATCCCAACAAGGATCGATTTGAGAGATACCGAGACAAAAGGATGAAAATCTAAATTCACATTGACAAACATCAAATGTAAAGCAAGGATAAGAAATAAAATCCAGATTGACTTTATGCAGAAAGGGTGTATCTTAAACTTATAAAAAACCAATATAATTTTTAATGTATTAAAAATTGTTACAACAATTAAGGTAGCAATTGCTGCCCCAATAAAACCAAAGGTAGAAATGAATTGGATATTAAGTACAACTGCCGCAAAAGCTGATGCAACTGAAAAGATTAGTAAATACCGGTAGTATTTAGAATTGGTAATGATATTATTCAAACAACCCAGAGAGGCAGAAAAAAGCTTTGTAACAGAAATCAGTAAAATTATCGGTAACCCTGCAACATATCCCTTTTCTGTATTCAGAATCTCAATCAATTTATAAATATCCTGAAGGTTTACATTGATTACAACAAAAAGTAAGCCCGAAATTAATAGAAGGTTTAAAGAACTTTTTTTCAAAAGCTCTTCTAAACGAGTTTTGTTATTGGTATTTAAGGATTCTGCAACCATAGGGCTTACAATCTGAACCATTGCTCTTGAGGGGGTATCAATTACAGCTGCTATAAAAATAGCAACCATATAAAAAGAAACATAATCAGGTGTTAAATATTGTTTTATCATCGATTTATCCAAATCCAATATTATACTTGCTGAAAATCCTGTCAAGAAAATATAACTACAGTATCGTAACAACACTTTTGTGTTATTTGGAAATTCCCAATGAATTTTTGGTGTATAAATCCTCAAAGCATAGGAAAGAATCAGAAGTAACCTCAGATAATAACCAACAATCAAAGCATAAAGAAAACTATTAAAATCTAACCAACCGATCAGATAAAACGTAATTAAAATAGTAATCATAACCCGTTGATACACTTCTTTCAAAAAATTACCAAACACAGTCTTTTTCTGAATCCGAAGCCAACTGTAAAAAATTTCAAAATAAGCCGTTGAAATTGCTACACTTAAAATTAAAAACAAATAATCTGTGGCTTTGGATTGATCTTTAAAGAAATAATCCAAAACAAAATCAAATTGATAAATCATTAATGTCAAGGGGATGATTACAAATAATGGTAAAACAATAGAGAAGATTAATAAATTATCTTGATCTCGTTGAGTTTTACAAGCAGAATAAAATTTAATTACAGAGAATTGAATTCCATAAGAAAAAAGCGGTTGAATGATGTTAGAGTTTGCCAATAAGGCTCCTACTAATCCATGAAATTCTGGGCCCATGACTCTGGGGTAAAACACAATGGTGTTTAGCCCGCCCAAAGCAAACGCGAATAGTATACTTAGTATATTATAAAATGACTGTCGAGCAATGATTCCCATTAATTCATAATGATTTATTTTTGAGTTGTCGCCTCATGCCCAAGATAATAAGTCCCATTAAAACAAGGAAACTAATTAGTTGTATTTTTCCACCAAGGTGAACAACAGAGGGATCAAAAGTAAATTCAATAAGATGCTTCCCTTTAGGAATAGTCATACCTCTGAGTATGTAATTCACATTATAGTGAGGTTGTTCAACTCCATCAATAGTTGCTTTCCAACCGTATGGGTAGTACATTTCTGAAAAAACAGCAAATCCATCTTGATTGGAGTTTGATTCATATCTCAGATGTTCTGGTTCATGATGAATTAATTTAATTGAGGCTAAAGAATCTCTCAAGAATGTATTTGGTGAATTTTGAAGTGCATCAGATTCACTTACTGCAGCCGAACTAAAATTAAGGGTTGCTAGTTGTTGGTAAGTACTGTCTGGAGAACTTGTTTTAAAAAGCTTTTCTACAAACCATGCATTACCTAAAGTTTCTGGGTTCATAAAAGATTTTAATCCTCCCTCTTCTGCTTCAAACAAAATATATTTTACGTTAAGTATATTTAAAATTTCTTCACGCTGAAGGCTTTCAAACATTTGAAAAACTTCCTCATATCGCCTAGGTTTTGCACCGTGATAACCTCCAATAGCATTATGAAAGTATGAAGTTCTGGCGCCAGCTAGACGCATACTAGGTTCGTAAACTCTAAAATGACTAGTATCTTTTAAAATTAACCGATCCGCATCTGAAGTAAAAAAAGCAGTTTTAGAACGTGACTTTGAAGTAAATAAATCACGGTTCAAATATCGATTAGAAATTCCTCCAAGATCAATCAACATCAATAGCGAAATAATTATAAAGACAATATTTGATTTTAACTTTTGAAGTGAACCAGCCCATAATAATGATGCCGTAATACCCACAAAAATAACTACTCGAATAAGGTCTTCAGTGTAGACTGCTTTTCGAGCTTTATAAATTTGCTGCATCAATTCGGAACCCATGGCTTGTCGGTAATAATTGTCTGCGGCTCCTTCAAAAGAAAGCATCCCTTTTACTAAAAACAAAACTGAAGCAAGGCCTCCAAAAAGATAAATACTTTTTTTGAGAGACTCAATTTGTTGGTGTTTGGAAGCATTAAAAAAGTCAACTAAACCTATTGTAGCCAAAACTGGAAATGCAAGTTCGAGAAGTACTTGAATTGATGATACCGCTCTAAACTTTGAATAAAAAGGAACGTAATCAATAAAAAAATGAGTTAAAAAAGGTAGGTTTTTTCCCCAGGATAAAAACAAGGAAAGTAAAATCCCAAAAAACAACCATCGTTTTTGTGTATTCCAACCTAAAAATAAAGCTAAAAAGGCTAAGAAAACTATCACAATTCCTATGTAGGCTGGTGCTTCTAAAATAGGTTGATCTCCCCAATAAGTAGGAACATTTTCACTAAAACTCTTAGCTTGTTTTCGACCTGCTCCTTGCCTAATTAAATATTCATAAACCTCTGAAGAAGTCCCCAAATCTTCTCGAGACCCTCCTCCTTGAATGCGTGGAGCAATAAGATTAAGGCTTTCAAAAATTCCATAACTGAATTGAGTGATGTAATCGTAAGAAAGTCCCGATCTGGCTTCAATGGTTTCTCCAGTAGCCGATAAAGTCAGTTCACTTTTACCTCTTGTACTGAATTTTGAATACTCAGCTGTTGCCAATAATGAAGTAGCATTTAAACCCAGAGCAAAAAACCCTGCCAGAAACAAAACCCCAATTTTTTTAAAAAAATCAATATGTTGATCGTTCTTAAAGTGGTTCCAAAGTTGAACTACACCAAAAACCAGTAGCAACAGCAGTAGATAATAGGTCATCTGATAGTGATTCGCTCTAATTTGCATTGCAATAGCAAAACAGCTGAAAACAAAACCCAGAAAATATTTTTTTCTAAATACCCATTGAACTCCTGCCAAAACAAAGGGCAAATAACCCAAAGCCTGTGCCTTTGTATTGTGGCCTACTTGAATGATGATCAACAAATATGTAGATAAACCATAAGCTAATGCACCAAACAAGGCATACTTCATAGGAACACGCATTGAAAGAAAAAGGAAGTAACAACCTAAAAAGTAAAGGAATACCAGAAATATTGGATGTGGCAAAAGCCGAACAATTTTATGAATTGGGGTAAGAAAGTCAAAAGGATATTTAGCTCCCAATTGATAGGTTGGCATGCCACCAAAAGCATTATCTATCCAATACAATTCACCTCCTTTCTTTCTAGACTCTTGTAATTGTTTCGACATTCCTTGATATTGTTGAATATCTGATTGAAAGAGTTTTTTGCCTTTGATTACAGGATAAAAAACACAAAAAGAGATTCCTATAAAAATTAAAACAGCAGATAAATGAGGAAGTATGTTTTTAAACCGAATCAAATCAATCAATTTCTTCATAGTCAATGTATTCGCCTAAATCTTCCGAATTCGTTTTCGGTTTTTTGGAGTTTGTTTTTGCTTTCTGTTGCTGCTGAGACTGTTGCCTCTGAGCCATCTTAAAAAGGCGACCCAAAAAAAAGCGAATGAACCAAGGGGCAAGCTTCCTTAGTAAAAAGATCACTGCAAAAATTATGAGGATAAATTCTAACAAGCTGAGCTATTTAATAAATCAAATTTAACTATTTAGATGGATTTAATACCCATCTTGACAGCTAAAATAAATAGCATATTTCTTAAAAAGCACTTATATTGCTCTAAATAATAAAACATGGGTAAAGGATTTTTTTGGGGAATCTTAATTTTACTGAATACTCCCCTTTTTTCTCAATATACAGAGCAAATAAATTCCAATCGTCCAGGAATGTCTATCGGCGCATTTTCTGTGGGCACTGGTGTAATTCAATTTGAAGCAGGAGGAGAATTTCGATCATACAAACACAAAGGGTACAACAACTCAACAGTTAATGGAATGGTAGGTTTTTTTTCTGTACGATGGGGTTTTCTTAAAGAACAGTTAGAATTGACTTATGAAGGCTCTTACCTTCTAGACAAACTTACCAATAAACTAATTGAACCCAATCTAAGTTATCTGCGAGATGATTTTTTTAGCAATTTCATAGGAGTCAAATATTTGGTTTATGATCCATTTAAAAAAGGAATTGAAACAGATGTTTACAGTTGGAAAGCAAACAATTCATTTCGCTTACGGGATTTAATTCCAGCAGTTTCAGTAACCTTAGGAGCAAATTTTAATATCAAAGAAGCCGATAACACCTATCCCTATGGAGATGTTTTTAATAACCTTCATCGTCCAGGCTTTTTCCTGAACATAAACAGAAGGGGAATTGTTGAACCCTTAATTAGTTATCGAGGAAACCTTGCAACACAATCTCATTTTTTGGGGACTTGGGTTTTTGTAACCAACTTGACTTATAATCGAATCACATCAGATTACGAAGAACAAAGTTATATTTTAACCCTTACCCATACCTTCAGTCCCAAATGGTCTGTTTACCTTGAAAATCATGGGATTTATAGCGATATCTATTCGGATCAAATCCTTAGGACTGGTGCAGCTTATTTATTAAATGATGATATCCAAATCGAAGGGACTATTGGTTCAAACATCAAAGATTCTCCTTCATTTTTCTCATTCAATGCTGGGATATCTTACCGACTGGATTTTCATAAGGATAAAAATCCCGAAGCAATAAAAGAGGCAAAAGCAGCTGATAAAGCCATGAAAAAAGAACGAAGAAAATTAGAAAAAGGAGCGAGAAAAGCAACTAAATCCCAAAAGAAAGGGCAAAGAAGAGCACGGAAAAATTAATTCTATGATTCAGATTAAAAAAGTAGAATCCAAAAGCGATTTTAAAGCCTTTGTTAAATTCTCATTTAAACTATACAAGGGAAATCCATTTTGGGTTCCTCCCATCATTAATGAAGAATTGAATTTAATTGATGTTAAAAAAAACCCTGTATTTCAAAATGCAGAGGCTGAGTTTTTTCTAGCTTATATAAATGATGAAGTAGTTGGACGAATAGCAGCAATAATAAATTGGATTGAAGTTAATCAATTAAAAAAAAGAAAGATGCGCTTTGGTTGGTTCGACTGTATTGACAATCAAAAAGTAAGTCAATCTTTGTTAAATGAAGTAGAACGCCTAGGTAAAGAAAAGCAAATGGAATTTGTGGAAGGTCCTGTAGGGTTTTCAAATCTCGACAAAGCCGGACTTCTTGTCTATGGTTTTGAAGAGATGAATACGATGATAACTCAATACAATTTCCCATACTATTCGGATCATTTAAAAGCCTTAGGTTACAAAAAACTTGCCCAATGGGTCGAGTATGAAATTAAAATTTCGTCTTTCGAAGATTCACCTGAAAAAGTTAAGCGATTTGGTCGTTTGATATTTGATCGCTACAAACTCCATCTTATCGATTTTAAAAAAACAAGCGATATTCTTCCTTATGTCGATCAAATGTTTCAATTGTTGACCGATACCTATAAAAAGCTTCAAACCTTTGTGCCCATACAACCCAACCAAATAAAACATTACAAGGAAAAGTATTTTAAATATATTCATCCCGATTTCATAAAATGTGTAGCAGATCAAAATGACCGCCTGATAGCCTTTGTAATAACGATGCCTTCATTTACAAAAGCCCTCAAAAAAGCTAATGGAAGTTACTTTCCTTTTGGATTTCTCAGGATTTTATGGGCTCAGAATTTTAACAATAGAGCCTCATTTTATCTCATTGGTGTTCATCCAGAATACCAAAACAAAGGGGTTACGGCAATACTTTTCAATGAAATTCAAAAGACATTTAATAAAAGGGGGATTACAATCGTAGAAACCAATCCAGAACTGGAAGAAAATAAAGCCATACAACAAATGTGGAAAAATTATGAGAACCGTCAGCATAAGAAAAGAGCAACGTTCACAAAACAATTATAATTTTTTAAAACTCTAAAGTTGAATTTACAGAGAATAAGAATTGAAAAAACAGAAAGCCGCTGTTAATCGTATTAATGTTTAAGTTTGCACTATGATAAATGAAGGAACAATAATCGCACTTTCTACAGCTTCTGGTTCAGGAGCGATAGCCCTTATCCGTCTCTCTGGTCCAAATGCTATTCATCTTACTGATGAGGTATTTAGAGCACGGTCAGGGAAAAAATTAGTGTCTCAAAAAAGCCATAGCATTCATTTAGGAGAAATTAGAGATGGCGAAAGTATTATTGATGAAGTTTTGGTAAGTGTATTCAAAAACCCAAACTCATACACCGGAGAGAATGTAGTCGAAATATCCTGCCATGGGAGTCCATATATTCAACAGCAAATCATAAAAATTTTAATTGAAAGAGGTGCAATCACTGCAAAATCTGGAGAATTTACTTTACGAGCCTTTATGAATGGAAAAATGGATTTATCTCAGGCAGAGGCAGTTGCTGATTTAATATCATCTGAAAATGAAGCTAGTCATCAACTGGCAATGCAACAAATGCGAGGTGGATTTAGCAATGAAATAAAAAATTTAAGACAAGAGCTTTTGAACTTTGCTTCTTTGATTGAATTGGAATTAGATTTTGCTGAAGAAGATGTAGATTTTGCTGATCGAAAAGAATTGGAAAACTTAATCTTAAAAATCCAAACTGTTTTAAAACAACTACTCGATTCTTTTGCAATGGGTAATGTGATCAAAAAAGGAGTTCCAGTTGCAATAGTAGGCCCACCCAATGTGGGAAAATCTACTCTTTTAAATTGCTTACTCAATGAAGATAAAGCCATTATTAGTGATATCGCCGGAACCACCAGAGATAGTATTGAAGATGAAATAACGTTAGATGGAGTGTGCTTCCGTTTTATTGATACCGCAGGTATTCGAGATACACAAGACACCATTGAGAAAATTGGAATTAAAAAAACTTTTGATAAGATTGAACTTGCAGCTTTTGTTTTGAATTTAGTAGACTCCAAAGACTATCTTAAAAATAAAAGTTCCGTGCAAAAAGATTTACAAAAATTCAAAAAACAATATCCAGAAAAAAAACTTCTGGTAGTTTTTAATAAAGAAGATCAAATTCAAAATAAGAGTTTTCCTGAATTTATTGAAGGATTTCCTATTCTGTCGATTAGTGCCAAAATGAATTCAAATATTGATCAGCTTATTTTTCTTTTAACTCAACATTTTAAATTAAATCCAACTCTAAATCAAAGTATAATAACAAACTCTAGGCATTATGGAGCTCTACATGCTGCTCAAAAAGAAGTACTTGCTATTCAAAACGGGCTACGTAAGGGTTTGAGTGGAGATTTGCTAGCAATTGATCTGAGACAAGCCCTTTATCACTTGGGTGAAATCAGTGGAGAAGTAACCAATGATGAATTATTGGGAAATATTTTTGCAAACTTCTGTATTGGAAAGTAACTTCTATGGCATTGACTGCAACGAACTGTCAAAAGTATTAATATATTAGGTCTTTAACCTTTAATTTATTTTTTCAAAATTTGCTGTCAGAAATAAATCGGAATTAATATTTAATGTAATTAAAGGCTCATTTTTATAATAAGTTCTTGAGCTCCAATAACACTTGTTACAAATGTGTATTGTCCAACCTGTAAACTTGAATCCTTCATCAGTTGTCACCGATATATTTAATTCAGTATCTCTATCAAATTCATCTGCAAGTTTACCTGTTAATGTAACTCCTCCTCCTGTATTTGTTAGGGATGTTATAGGGACAGTTGCTAAATCAGTTTCTTTTATAATACCTTGTTGAGACGAAATTTTTATAGTTCCGCCATTTGATGGATTAATAAAAAGTGCATATCGCATTACATTTTCATCTGATTTACTGTTTTCTATAATTTCAATTTCCACGCTATCTTTACTACAAGAAAGAACAGTTAAAACAATTAGTAGAAGTACAATTTTCTTCAATTTGTTTGATTTTAAATTACAAGTAAAGTTACTAAATCCATCTCACAAACTGACCTATATAAAAGTAAAACAAGAAACAGACATTTTAGAATAACTATCTAAAAACCAATTACATAACTTGTATTTAATAAAATAAAAACCCCCTAAAATATTAGAGGGTTATGCTTAATGCAAAGAATAAGTTATTCTTTTACAGCGAAAACAATCGGTTGAAAGATGGGTTGAGATGAAAATCCGTCTGGATTTAAAGTTGCCATCTTTGAGTTTTTTGCTACCATTGGATCTAAAGTAGTATTTGCTCTATATTTCATTAGCTCTTCCAAACTATTGAACATATCCCAAGTAACTGCTGTTGACCATTTTGAATTCAAAGGAGCAAGCTTTCTTCCAACACCCCAATTAACCATGCCCATTTTTTCCATGTTAGAATCAAAATGGTCTTTCCATAGGCTTTTGTTTTCAGCTATAAATCCATTTAAATCTTTGGGTCGAGCAAAATTGAATTGTATTATTTTTCCTAGACCTTTGGCAACACTAACTTCGTCTTGAAAAATCAATCGCGCATCTCTAGTCCATTTAAAACCTTTTGATAGTTCAGCAACTAATGCTTGTTCATCTTTGCTTAAAACTTTTGATGCATTGTTCCACCAAGAATTTTTTTCGCTAAAAAGTTCATCAATTCCATTGTTTGACTGAACAAACAAATAATTCATTCTTTCCTCGTTATCTATGTTATCCATAGTAACCCTTTTTAAAAATGCCCAAAAAGCTATGTCTCCATTTTCAACTGCATTTTGAGCGACTTTCTGCATATAAATAGATTGAACTTTTTCAAAAGCTTCGAGATCACCTTCAACACGAACCATGTGCATGGAAAAAACTTGATAAACTTGAGCATAAGATAAGCTA
Source organism: uncultured Flavobacteriaceae bacterium (assembly GCA_943789305.1). GTDB lineage: Bacteria > Bacteroidota > Bacteroidia > Flavobacteriales > Flavobacteriaceae > Arcticimaribacter. The sequence goes on from CALSTP010000001.1 coordinate 1,113,308, forward strand.
ACACTAAATAGTACTAAAAAACTAAAAAATATTTTTTTCATTGTTGTTCATTTATAATTAATAATACCTAAAAATAAAATATTGATTGTGAATAACAACTATAAATTACTAAAAATTCATTTGAAAAAAAATGATGCCAATCAGAAATAAATAAATTATTTTTTTGAATTCAAATATTTATTTATTTTTAAATATAGTATGTAATTATTAATGTTAAATCTATTTAACGGTTTTGCATTTAAAAAAATATTAGAATTAACCAGATTAATTGAACTTCAATTAGATGATACTTTCATATCTTTGAGATACAAAAAAATAATTATGGGAGTTGGAGGGATAGTTGTAATAACATTTTTATTTTGCATGGCATTGATGATTGTTATTGAAATAATAGAACGTATTTAAAAAGACAAATTGTATGGAAACCTACAGGTGTGAAAAATGTGATATGGCTGTGAATGCCAGTTGTGCTAGTTGTAATGAACCTCTAGTTAATGGATCTCTTCAATTAGAAGATGGCAGTAGTGTACAAATCTCGGAATGTCCAAAGTGTGAGGGCAAGATAAAGTCTCCACAATGTTGTGGTATGGATATGAGCTGTTCAGTTTAATTGATCTAACAAACCCAACAAAATTCAATAAAGTAAATACTCAACAATAGAAGCCTTATGGAATGGTATTTAAAAAACAGATGGTGGATATGGACCATTACTAGTCTTTACTTGATATATCGTCTTATAATCTCAATTTACTATTAATTAAAAAACAAAAACAACTAACATTTCATGCAATCAACTGATCTAAGTTATAAACTTCCCGGATGGAACGAAGAATCTCGTTTTGAAAAAATCCATAACCTTACTTTTAAAAATACTGAAGAAGCTTCAAAATTAGTTGCAAATGAAATAGCCGATGCAATTCGGGATTGTACCGCAGGATATTATGTTTTAGGTCTTGCTACGGGTTCTTCTCCTATCGGAGTTTACAAAGAACTTGTCCGTCTTCACAATGAGGAGGGTCTTAGTTTTAAGAAAGTAGTTTCTTTTAATCTAGATGAATATTTTGGTCTTAAAAAAGAAGATAAACAAAGCTACCACAGCTTTATGCACAACCACTTATTCGATCATATTGACATTTTAAAAGAAAATATTTTTATCCCAGATGGAGATATTAAAGAATCAGAATTAACCGCATTTTGTAATGAATATGAATCAAAAATTGATTCCTTTGGAGGGGTCGATTTTCAATTGCTAGGTATTGGGAGAACGGCTCATATCGGATTTAATGAGCCTGGATCACACATCAATTCTTTAACTCGAATCATTGCTCTGGATCCCATAACTAGAGAAGATGCAGCTGAAGATTTCAATGGTCTTAACTTGGTTCCAACCAAAGCAATAACCATGGGGATCGGTTCTATCCTCAAAGCAAAAAGAATTATTTTGTTGGGTTGGGGTCACAAAAAAGCGGGTGTAATAGCTCAAACCATTGAAAAAGAAATTACAAGTATTTATCCAGCATCATTTTTACAAAACCACAGCAATTGTACTTTTGTAACCGATGAAGAAGCCAGCGCAGAGCTAACCAAACACAAAACTCCTTGGCTTGTAAAAGAATGTAATTGGACTGAAACACTCATTAAAAAGGCAATTGTATGGTTGAGTAACCAAACTCAAAAACCCATTCTAAAATTGACCAACCGAGATTACAATGAACATGGTTTATCCAGTTTAATTGCCTCTCAAGGACAACCTTATGAATTGAATATTTGTATGTTCAATCAGCTCCAACATACCATAACAGGATGGCCAGGAGGAAAACCCAATCACGATGATACAAACCGACCAGAACGTGCAAATCCTGCTAAAAAAAGAGTACTTATTTTCAGTCCCCACCCAGATGATGATGTTATTTCAATGGGAGGTACATTTGCTCGACTTATCGACCAAGGCCACGAAGTTCATGTAGCCTACCAAACTTCTGGAAATATCGCAGTAACTGATGAAGAAGCATTAAAATTTATTGAAGTTGCTGAAAATTCTTTCCTCAAAAACTCTAATAATACTGTAAACTTAACTGCTTTAAAAGAAGAATTTAATAAAAATGACGGATCATCATCTCGTGAAGTCCTCAACATCAAAGGAGCTGTAAGAAGAAGTGAGTGCATTGCTGCGGCACGTTTTCTTGAACTACCAACAGAACAATTGCATTTCCTAAACCTTCCTTTTTATGAAACAGGGAGAATTATAAAAAATGAACCCAACTCTAAAGATTATAAAATCACACAAGATTTAATTGAAAAAATAAAACCCCATCAGATTTTTGCTGCCGGTGATTTAGCAGACCCTCACGGTACCCACCGTACTTGCCTAAATGTTATTTTCAAAGTTCTTGAAGACATGAAAAACGAGGCCTACATGAATGATTGTAGGGTTTGGCTATATCGAGGGGCATGGCAAGAATGGGATATTGAAGATATCGAAATGGCTGTTCCCTTGAGTCCTGACCAAGTAATCCAAAAACGAAATGCAATCCTTTTTCATCAGTCCCAAAAAGATAAGGTAATGTTTCAAGGAAAAGACAATAGAGAATTTTGGGTACGTGCCGAACAACGGAACCAAACAACAGCATCACTCTACAATCAGCTCGGAATGGCAGAATACGAGGCAATGGAAGCATTCAAACAATATGTTTTTAATTAATTACAAACTTTTTAAGGTTGGGAAGTAAATATTTGTACTATTGTTGAATCATACAAAGTGAATTTCAGATTTACCTACTCCTTCCAAGGTATATTAGGAGAACGATAGTAATTTATTGATAAAGAATCGAGTAAAACACCATGTTCTATGAGTCTGTTTTCATATTCCTCCCAATTTCTTTGATTGGTTTGAGACCATCCAATCTCTGCATATCCCAAAAGTCTGGGGAAAGCCAGATAAGATAATTCGTCAAAGTTTGATATGGTTTCACTCCAAAGAGGAGCCTCGATTCCAATAATATTTTCTTCTTTGATTCCCTCAACCAATTTTTCTGGAATCCAATCATATGCTTTTTTGATGCTAATATAAGAGGCCCAATGCAAGCCAAATGGAGAAAGACTATCGTATTGCATATCTAAATAAGCATATTGAGCCGGAGACATTAGAATTTTTGCGTTTTTTTTGATTGCTCCTTGAGCGTTTTTAGCATCAGCCCAATATTGAGCTACAGTATTGGATTTTAAATCAGAGGATTGAATTTCATCCCACCCCATTACTTTTTTCCCATATTTGAGAATTATATCTTGAGTTCGGTTGATAAAAACAATATAATCTTCTTCTTTAGTAACATGAGATTCATCTCCCCCTAAGTGGAAATAAGGACCAGGTGTTATTTCAGTAATTTCACGAATAACATCATCCAAAAACTGGAATGTAACTTCTTTATCTACACACAAGGTGCTAAACCCAACCTCAGTTCCCGTATACAAACTAGTGCTTTTTCCGTCACAGTTGAGTTCAGGGTATGAGGCTAAAGCCGCATTGGTGTGACCAGGAATATCAATTTCTGGAATTATGGTTATAAAACGTTCTTGGGCATAGGAAATCAGTTCTTTGTACTCCTCTTGGGTATAAAAACCGCCAGGGCCTCCTCCTACTTCAGTACTACCGCCATAAGAAGTCAATTTGGGCCATGACTTGATTTCGATTCTCCAACCTTGATCATCGGATAAATGCAAATGCAGGTTGTTTATTTTGTACAGAGCCAACAAATCAATATACTTTTTAACTTCCTCTAAAGTAAAAAAGTGACGAGCAACATCAAGCATTGCTCCTCGATAACCATACTTAGGCATGTCACTAATTACACCTGTAGGAAGGTAATCGTGGTTTGATGACAGATTTTGGAATCTCAACAATTGATCTAAAGTTGTAATGGCTCTATAAAACCCAGCTTCATTAGAGGAACTGATTTGGATTACCTTTTTTGAAATTTTTATTTCATAGGCTTCATCAGATTCAAACTCCTCTTTGACCAATTCAATTTTTGAATGTAAGAAAGGAATTCCCTCATTGAAAGTAAGTGTTTGCAATGAATGCGTTTCCCAGGTGTTTTTTAATTGAATTGCAGTTTTTTTGAGCGAAGCATCCTGTTCATCAAAATATAAGATAGTTTTGGATTTAATGAAAAAAGCACCTCCTGTTTCCTTTAGGCTGTTCGCAATAGGAATTAATGGAAAAGTTTCTAAGTGGGTTTCGATTTGCTTTTCACAATGAACAAAAAAAAGGATACTTAATACAACAATTAAAAATTTAAAATTTTTCATTAAGGGGTTAGTTTGGAGTTAATATATTTTTGAAATTACTCTATCTAAAAGGTTTTTTGTTTTTATAATTCCTTCTTCCTCTGAAATTGAATTTCCTTCAAATTCGATTCCTACATATCCAGAGTAATTGTTCTGGTGTGCAATTGATATCATTTTATAAAAATCAGCTTTAGTTTCGTTGCCTTGCGCATCAAATTCATAGGATTTAGCACTTAATGCTTTTGCAAAAGGCATCAATTCTTCCATTCCTTGATATTTATCGTATTCTGTAATGCAGCTTTGCCCCTCTCCTCGTTTGATACAAAAATTTCCAAAGTCTGGTAATGTACCTGTGTTTTTATACTTTACATTTTGCATTACACCTGATAACCAGCTACCATCAGAAGATAAGCCACCATGATTTTCTACTAATATGTTAATTCCATGTGGTTCTGCAAACTCAGCTAAACGGTTTAAAGAATCAATACCTGCCTTTTGGGCTTCTGTTTTATCTTCTCCACCAGCCAAGTTAACTCGAATTGCATGACATCCCAAGGTATGTGCGGCTTCAACCCATTTATAGTGATTTTCAATAGCTTCCATTCTTTTCTTCGAATCTTTATCTGCCATGAATCCTTCACCATCGATCATGATCAAAATATTTTGCTGTTGATGATCTTCAGCACGGGAATTCATTTCTTTTAAATAAGTCATGTCTTTGGCTTTATCCTTGAAAAATGCATTAACATATTCCAAGCCTACACAACCAAAACTTTGAGCTTTTTCAGCAAATTCTAAATGATTCATTTTGCCACTAAATAATTTGTTGTGCAAAGACCATTGGGCTAATGAGATTTGTAAGGTTGGTTTTGAAATGTTATCTATAAATAAACCCGATGCCTGAACCGGATTTATAAATGTCAAACCGGCACCAACAGTTAATGTTCCTGTTATGAATTTTCTTCTGTCCATGATTGATTTGTTAATTTGTGGTGTAAGTTATTAATTTTTCGTTATTCTGTGAGATTAAGATTAAATCTCTATCGGACATCTTAAGCTGTTCGATATGTTTTCCAGAAAAAGGTACTCTAAAACCTGTTTCCGTTTGATCGAGTACATTCATATTAAATTGATTATCAATTGTAATAACTACTCCTTCACTTGCATTCTTGGGGCCAGTAAATACTTCAAAAGCATTGTCATTACCCACAAGAAGTATCTTTTTTGTTCCTTGTTGTGAATCATCTGTCCAAACTTCAGCATCAAAAATTGGAGAAAATTGAGCCTCTACCGGCAGTTCGTGTTGTATGAATATTCCATCTTTATTTTCGAAAATTGATGAACTGTAAGTATAAATCTTCAAAGTAGCTGCTTTTTCTAATTCTTCTGGGGTCAAAATATTTTCTAGAGAAGCATTTGCATATAATGCATAATTTTTGAACTCCTTCTTTTTGTATTGCAGTTGATTTAAAAAATTATTACGTAAATGAATGGGAGAATACCGACCGTTTTCTGGGGCAAAAACCAACGGTTCATTCTTACCATTTCCTGTAAAGTCGGCATACTTCATAAGCATAGGCTCCTTTACAGAAATCGAGTAAGGATTGTTCCACCCTTGATTTCCAACTATCAAATCCAAATCCCCATCATCATCTAAATCAGATACAGTAATTGAATTCCATGCTCCATCAATGTTTGTGGGGAAGTAAGATTCAGATTGAATGAAATGATCTTTTTTGTTGATCAATGCTTGAATACTACCCCATTCTGTGGATAAAACTAGATCGTTTAAACCATCCTGGTCGAGATCAACTAATTCTGCATCGGTTATCATTCCGAGATAACCTTTATTTGGTAAAAATTTATCCGTTTTATTCTCAAAAACACCTTTATTATTAATCAATAAAACTGTTTGTGGAGACTCAGGGAAATTATAAGGTCTTACCCTAGCGGTTACTAATAAATCTATATCTTGATCACCGTCAACATCAAATGGAAGTACTTTAGATGTAGCTTCTGTAAACTTTGGAAGTGCTTTATTATTGGGTGTGAAATTCCCTTTTCCGTCATTCAGCATTAATTCATCTTGAAGGATTTCGGGATTATTTTCTCCATTATGACCATACCCCAAGTAAAGGTCGAGATCTTGATCTTGATCTGCATCAAAAAGAGAGAGAGCAACCACTTCTTTTTGGGGGTTAATAAAAGTAAATTTTAATTTTTCAAATCTTTTATCATTTTGACTAAATAACACACTTTGTTGTCCCTTTGCTCCCCCTAAAATAACATCTTCACGCCCATCTCCGTTAATATCTCCAACAGCTATTGCTGGCCCCTCATTACTGTAGATGCGCTGTTGTAATTCATCTGTGAAAAAATCATAACTTTTGTTCTCTTGGTGTTCAAAATCCAAGCCCGTTAAAGTCGATGCTTCTTTGAAAAACTGAGGCTTTGGAGTCCTTTTATTAATTTGCTGCTTTGCGATAGTATCATGGGAAATTTCGATAAGGGTATTGATCGACAGGTTATACAATGTACTGCTTTCTTTATCGTTCCAATAAATTTTTAATGAATCTATTGTATTCTTTTTTTCTAGTCCAAAATGAAGTGTAGTACCTGTAGAGGAAAGATAGCCTCGGTAAGGATTTATTTTTTCTTTTTGAAAGGTTCCTTGATGATATAGTTCCACACGCGTGTGCAATGCTTGAGTGTTATTAGCAGGTCCTTTTAATTTCACATTTAAAAAATTGTTTTCTGAAAATTTATTTTCAAAAATAAAAGCAGTATCGTTTAGGTTGTTTACAACGATATCAAGGTCTCCATCCTGGTCTAAATCTGCAAGAGCCTGACCATAGGAGTAAGAATCATAATCCATTCCCCAGAGTTTGGTTTGATCATTAAATTCATTTCTTTTTGAATTTTGAAACATCACATTGGGAAGTTTAACTCTTGGAATCATATCCAAAAAATCTTGGTTTGTTGCTAAGATACTTTCATAGCTTCCGCGATAGTTTATAAAATCTAAATCGGTTAAATCACGTGGAAATCCATTTGTAATATAGAGGTCTTTAAAACCGTCGTCGTCAAAATCAGCGAGGAGTGGAGACCAACTCCAGTCGGTGTTGCTGACGTGTGCTAATTGGCTGATTTCATGAAAAGTATTTTCTTGATTTACATAAAGGCAATTTCTCATGTACTGCGGTTTTTCTTTGTACATGTCTAAAAGATCATAGAACAGAAAATTGGTCTTCGAAAACATTTGTTTGGTTCTACTTGATGTTCTGGGAAGCATATCTAATGTTATTAAATCTTCCTGACCATCATTGTTGAAATCTGCCACATCGACTCCCATAGAACTGAAGCTTTGATGTTTAAAATAGCTGTCGATTTCTTCTTCAAAGGTTCCATCTTTTTGATTAATGTACATCGCACTGCTAGTTACAAAATCATTACTTACAAAAATATCCAGCCAACCATCATCATTGGCATCAAAAATATTGGCTGACAAAGAAAAAGCATCATTTAATATACCACTCTCTTCGGTTACATCAACAAAGTGAGTGCCATCCAAATTTTTGAAGAGTATATTTACATTATTGCGGTCTTTATTTTTTTGAAAATTTCTTTTACTCAACACATCTCCCCTGTTGGTAAAATGATTGTTGATTAAAAACATATCCATAAGACCGTCTTTATTGTAATCAAAAAAGTAGCTGTTGATTGAAAATCCATCATAATCCAAGCCATAATCTTTAGCTTTATTTACAAACTGGGGAATACCCTCTGAATCCAGCCCTTGATTTTCAAGAAGAATGTTTTTTCTGTTAGTTGCTGAACCCTTACCCGAAACGGCAATATGCATGTCTAGCCAACCATCATTATTAATGTCTATTACGGAAACTCCCATTGACCAGAAGCCAGAACAACCTGCATTTGCTTTTTGTGTAATATCTTTAAATTTCAAATCCCCATTATTCAAATAGAGAGCATTATCAACCACGTTTCCTGTGAAATAAATATCTTCTAATCCATCATTATTAAAATCGGCTAAAGCAACTCCTCCACCATTGTACATGTACTCGTACAACAATATGTTGAGAGAATCGGATTCAGTTACTTTATTATTGAAAAAAACTTGGGAATCTTTTGAAGGAATGAGTTCCATATTTGTGTTTTTTCCACAACGAGTAGAAATAAGTAATAAAAAAAATAATCCAAGGTAAATGCGCATAGTGTGAGTATTTAAAAAGACAAAGCCCTATTAAAAATAGGGCCTTGTGTAATACTAATTAATTAGAATTTAATATCTAAATCAAATAGTCCTAATATTTAAAAGCCAGGGTTCTGTGTGATTACACCACCACTTCCATCAATAGCCGTTAAAGGAATTGGGAAACGATTGTGCTTAGACTGATAAACCTGTCCTTTTCCAAAGGGTACAATTGTTTCAGATTCAACAGCGATGTAAGCATTGATTACCTGCTCAGCGTTCCCCCATCTTCTTAAATCAAAAGTACGGTGGCCTTCCATCGCAAGCTCTAAACGACGCTCAAAACGTACCGCTTTACGAGCAGTAGCTTGTGCTCCAGTCCAAGGATCATTATATAATCCAATTGAATAGTTTGCCGCATCAGCTCCAGTTGCATCTTTTACAGTAGCCATTGATTGAGCACGCTGACGAATTTGATTTACTTGACCTCTTGCTGTTTCAAGATTTCCAGTTTCAACATTCGCTTCAGCAGCCATAAGTAAAACATCCGCATAACGCATAATGTGGTAATTGATTCCTGAAAGTTGCTGTCCCCAGCCACCAGAACCAATGTTGGCAGCATCACCGTTGGTGTAAACATTCTTTTTGGGTAGATAAGGTCCAGAAATATCAGCGAATGATGCACGAATCCAATCTTTACCAATGTGAGGGCCATATCCATTATAGTCGATTCCACGTCTTCCAACGGTAAAATCTAAACGAGGATCTAAAGTACCTGTTTCAGTAGTAAAAGGCTCAGAGCTTTCTACATTAGGATTAGCGTCGTTTTTAACGTGAGTGTTTTGAAAAGTATCAAGTAGTGGTAAACCATCTGCATCAGTTTGATAAGCGTCAACTAGATCTTGTGTTGGTTGATAAAAACCACAACAAGAACCGAATGGTCCACCTCCGGGGTAGTTTAATGCTCCTGTTGCATTTCCTTGCATAGACTGTGCGTCGTCTGCAGAGTATTGAATTGCAAAGATTGCTTCAACCCCATTTTCTGTTGCAGCCTTAAAGTTGTCCACAAGATTAGGGTGAAGACCATAAGCTCCACTAGAAACTACTGCATCTAAATTTGCTTTTGCATCAGCCCATTTACCTTGATATAACAGTGCTTTCCCTAAAAATGCTTGAGCTGCCCAACTAAGTGGACGGCCTGGTTGTGTATAATTACCAGTTCTAGAACTTGGTAAATTATCTTTTGCATAGGTAAAGTCTGCTTCAATTGCTGCCCAAAGTGCATCTTCAGTTGCATTTGGCTGATTATATTCAATATCTACAACATTCTGATCAGAAATTAACGGGAAAACTCCAAAGGTTTTTTTCAATTCAAAATGGAAGTGTCCTCTTAAAAACATTGCTTGAGCTCTTTGACTAACCAAAGTAGCGCCAGTATCGTCAATACTATTAATTAATTTAATAACTGCATTAGCTCTTTGAACTCCTGCAAATAAAACTGACCAACGAGCTAGAAAATAACCATTGGCAGTTTGCCAGTTGTACAACTCCAATTCAAATAAATCTGCTTGATCCGAATCAGTACTCCCTTTGTGAGCGTCATCCGAAACAACATCCATTACCCAGTTATCCGCGCTACGTCCCCATTCATTACCTTGGGAATTTTGACGTATCCCGTCGAGTACAGAATAAGCTCCTGTTAGTAATAAATCTACACCTTGTGCATTACCTAATTGAGAGTCACTTAGAGCTCCAATAGGATTGATATCAGTAAATTCTTCTGAACATCCTATGCTAAGAAAAATTATACTTAATAAAGTTATTGTTATTTTTTTCATGTTTAATTAATTAAAAGTTTATGTTAAGTCCTACGGTTGTAATCCTAGCTTGAGGGTAGATACCTTCGTCAACTCCAATTGTTTGAGCTCCTCTTCCAACAACCTCTGGATCCAGTCCGTCGTAGTCAGTTATTGTAAACAAGTTTGCACCTGATACGTAAATACGTAAACCGCTTAAACCTGCTTTTTGTATAACAGCATCATCAAATGTGTATCCTAGTTGAAGGGTTTTTAAACGAATAAAAGATCCATCTTCAACAAAAAATGAATTTGGTTGAGTTTCAGAGTTAGAAATTGACTCACTAAGTGCGGGTTGTATTCCTGTTCCAGCATTCAACACACGTACACTTCTGTTTCCGTTGAAAAATGTTGGGAAGTCTGAGTAAATCTTTGAATAGTTATAAATATCATTTCCTTGAGATCCATTGAAGAATGCAGAAAGGTCAAAGTTTTTGTAACCTAAGTTAAGGTTTAATCCCCATGTGTAATCTGGGTGTGGAGAACCGATGAAATCTCTATCACCATCAGTAATTCCAGCTACACCGTCAACTTCAGCGTAAGTGAAACGTCCATTAGAGTCAAGACCTGTAACTCTTCTTCCGTAGAAAGAAGAAATAGGTTGCCCAACCTGGGTACGTGTAACAGCTCCTCCTCTGTAACCGGAATATCCTGCAGTTGGTGAGTCATTTACTAAAGCAGTAACTTCGTTTTTATAACTTGATAAGTTAAAAGATGCTTCATAGCTTAATCCACTTGATGTTTCGTCTGCATAAGAAATTAAGAAGTCAACCCCTTTATTGCTTACACTTCCAAAGTTTACATATGGAGCACTTGCATCAATTGCTGTTGTTCCAATTTTTTGGTTGTCTTGCACAATTAAGTTTTCAGTATCGATTTCAAAGTATTCAATAGAAGAATTTAATTTTCCTGAGAATAAACTAATATCTAGACCTAAGTTTTTACTTACACTAGTTTCCCATTTAAGGTTTGGATTACCCACACTCAATAATATGGCTCCAGATTGTTTTGAACCTCGTGCACCCGAGAATGAATAGAACGATTGAGATTCATTCAATCCAGAAATACTAACATCTGGATTAGAAGCTGGTAATTCTTGGTTTCCTAATTCTCCGTATGAAACTCTTAACTTCAAGTTAGAGATTATACTGCTTGAGAAAAAGTCTTCTTTATCTATAACCCAACCAAAACTTGCAGAAGGGAATAATTCACCTTGATTTTCCTCAGCAAAACGAGATGTTTGGTCTCTACGAACAGTTGCTGTTACAAGATAACGATCTTTGAAGCTGTAGTTTGCAGATGCAAATACAGATGCTAATGAGTTTGAAGATTCTGATGCACTATTGATAATTGGAGTGCCCTCTCCATTACTCAATAAATAGTAATCGGGGGTTTCGAATAAGAAAGTAGCACGGGCTACATTATGGCCTTTGAAAAATACTTTATTAGCCTCATATCCTACAAATGCTTCAACTCTGTGGTCACCCAACTCTTTTGTATAGCTAAGTGTGTTTGTCCAAACCCATTCGTATTGATTGAATGTTTGCTCAGTTAAAGTTTGTGATCCACCTGTCTCTGCTTCTGGTGTTGCAGGAGAGTAAGAACGTCTGCTGAAGTTTCTCATTTGTCCACCAAGTGAAGTTTTAAATCTGAAATCATCTCCAAGTTTCAACTCAGCATAAATATCTCCTAGTAATCTTAGAGATTTATTGTAATCATCCTTACCACGTATTAGTGTAGCGTAAGGTGTGTTTGCATTACCCAATCCAAGAGAGGTTGCATAAATTCCAGAAAAATCTCCATCGTCTTCACGAAGAGGAATTAAGGGAGAAGAACGCAATGCTGTTTCTACTTGGTTTCCGTTACGTTCTTTATCAACAGTTGCATTTAAATGCTGACCCACTCTTAAGATGTTTCCAACTTTGTAAGAGGAATTTGCACGAATACCAGCTCTTTCATAACCAGTTTCAATTTGAATACCATCACGTTTGAGGTAGTTTAAAGAGAAGAGTGAGCTACCCTTTTCAGTTCCATTTTGAACGGAAAAAGAGATGTTTGTTGTTGGTGCTGCATCAAAAATTGCATCTAGCCAATCTGTTCCATTTGGATTTACAGTTGAAGATTGCTCAGCGCTTATACCCTGGATAGTACCAGGTATAACAGGAGAAGCTCCGCTTCCATATTGAGGATGAGTGAGAGCACTTCCATCATTTCTTTTACTTTCCCAAATCATTTGACCGTGCTGTTCAGCATTAAGTAATTGTGGAAGGTTGACAGCTTGAGACATCCCAGTAGATATTTCCAATGAAACTTTTGATCCTCTGATAGCTTTACCACTTTTAGTAGTAATCACAATTACTCCATTCGAAGCTCGTGATCCGTATACAGCAGCAGCTCCATCCTTAAGAACGTTCATCTGTGCTATATCGGAGGGATTCAAACTATTAAGTACGAAAGCATCGTTGGTTTGAACACCATCAATAACATATAATGGATCATTATTGTTCGGAGTACCGTATCCACGAATTCTTACTGTTGGTGCTGAACCTGGTTGACCGTTTGTAACAACAGACACCCCAGAAACTCTACCCTGTAATACTTCAGCAGCGTTTACAACTGGTACCTTAACAGCATCAGCTACGTCAACAGTTGCGACAGCTCCAGTTACGCTTCCACGTGCTTGAGTGCTGTAACCCGTTACAATAATTTCGTCAAGTTGACTAACAGAATCTTGAAGAAAAATTGTTAAGTTGGTTAAACCATTTACTGCTAGAGTTTGTGATTCAAATCCAATACTGGAGATCTCAAGAGAGTCGCTATCATTTGTTTCAATTGAAAAATTTCCATCGAAGTCAGATGTGGTCCCTTTGTCTGTTCCAGAAATGATAATTGTAGCACCAGGAATCGGAACTCCTGCAGCATCAAGAACTACTCCAGTTGTTGATTGTTGAGCATGTAACAATAGTCCACAAAAAAGTAGCACTAAAGTTACAGCAAAATTGATTTTTTTCATTTTTTGTTGTTTTGATTAAATATAGTTGTTGTTTTAAGGCCATAAATATAGTAAATAAATAATTATATAAAAATATTACTCCTGTTATTTGACAGTTAATTCAACCCTCTCAAAGTTTGATTTCAATTTCAATTAAAATTTATGCAATTATAAGTGTATGGTTCTCAAAATATTAGTAAGAATGCAGAAAATTTATTGATAAGTTTAAATATTTCTAATTAAGAAAACGTAAACTTCCTGATAAAAAATGATGATATCATAAAAATAAAGTTTTTAAAATAAGTAATACTGAAATTATTTTAATAATAATTGAATTTCTAATAAATTTATCTATGAAAAAAGCTCTAAATTTGAAAATTAAATAATTTTACATTAATGTCTATTTCAATAAAAATACAGCTCGTATTCTTTATAATTTTCACTCTAAACCTGAGTCTTTTTTCACAAATAAGTCCAAAATCAATAGAAATTGTTCGAGATGGTTATGGAATACCGCATATTTTCGCACAGACAGATGCGGAAGTTGCTTACGGGTTAGCATGGGCACATGCGGAAGATGATTTTAAAACCATACAGCAATCTTATCTTGCAGGAAACTTCTTGCTAAGCAAGCATATTGGAAAAAAAGGTATTCCAGCTGATTTTTTATCTCAATTAATTCGATCTGAGGAATTGGTAAATCTTCAATATGAAAAAAAAATCAGCCCTGAATACAAAAAAATTCTAGAGGCATATGCAGCTGGAATGAATAGCTATGCAGAAAATCACCCAGAGCAAGTGCTTTCCAGAGAATTATTCCCAGTTACCCCGAAAAAAATGATGAGATATGGGCAATTACAATTGTTTATATCATCAAAAGGTGACTATTGGGTTTCAAAAATAATTGAAAATGATTTGAACTATACCCCCTCAAAAGAAGATTTGAAGGGTTCGAATACATTTGCTTTCAATAGTTCGAAGACCACCGATGGGGATACTTATTTGGCAATCAATACTCACCAACCTCTTGATGGACCTGTGTCATGGTATGAAGCACATCTTTGCAGTGAAGAAGGAACCAATATTTTGGGAGCTCTTTTTGCAGGTAGTCCAAGTATACTCATTGGTGCAAATGAACATCTTGGCTGGGCTCATACAGTCAACCAACCTGATAAAACAGATGTTTATGCATTGCAAATGCATCCAAAAAAGAAAAATGTATATATCGTTGATGGTGAAGAATTTCAGCTTGAAACCTACAAGGCTAAAATGAACATTAAAGTTTTTGGTATTCCAATAGGAATTTCAAAAAAATACTACAGAAGTATTTTTGGCCCTACCCTAAAAAACAAATCTGGTTATTATTCCGTGAGAACTCCTGCTCTTTTTGAAATAAGAGGTCTAGAGCAATGGTGGAGAATGAACAAAGCTACTTCTTTTAAAGAATTTTATAATGTATTAAAAATGCAAGCACTCCCGGGTTATAACATTGGGTATGCCGATAAAAATGACACCATCTTTTATATCTCTAATGGTCTCATTCCTAAAAGAGTTGAGGGTTATGATTGGAAAGAAGTTGTTCCTGGGAACACTAAGAAGACATTATGGACAGAGACTTATGAGATTGAAAAACTTCCTCAAGTAATTCAACCAAAATCAGGATATTTTTACAATACAAACCATTCTCCGTTTAAATCAACTGATGAAAAAAATAATCCTGATGGAGAATTGTTTTCATTGGATATGGGTTTTGAACGTTATGAGAATAATCGCTCTATTCGTTTAAAAGAGTTAATCGATGCTCAGGATAAAGTTTCTTATAAAGACTTTAAAAGAATGAAATACGATAGAAAATATCCCGAAAAAATGAATTTCTCTTGGATGGATATAAATGCACTTTTTGAAATTGATTCAAAACGATATCCTGATATTGCTTCCCTTATTCAACGAATTCAAAATTGGGATAGAAAGGCAGATGCAAACTCTATGGGTGCTGGGACTTTTGGAGTTTTATATTATAATCTTTATCCGTACTATGATGCTTTACCAGAACCTAAAATTTTTTCAGAAACTACTTTGGTTCAAGGTTTAAGAGACAGCAAAGCATATCTACTTAAACACTTTAAAACATTAGATATTACATTGGGAGACTTTCAAAAACTGGTTCGAGGAGATAAAGAACTTCCAATTTATGGTCTTCCCGATGTGCTAACTTCAATGAGTGCAAAACCATATAAAGATGGTAAAGTAAAGATTGTAAGTGGAGAATCATACATTGAGCTTGTGCGCTTTACTCCCCAAGGAACCTTAATCGAGTCTTCGATTTCATACGGTAGTTCAGATCATCAGGATTCACCGCATTATGATGATCAAATGGAGATTTACTCACAATTTAAAACTAAGAAAATGTCTTTGAGTAAGGAGGATGCTTACAAAAATGCTAAACGCATTTATCACCCAGAATAGAATTTATTGGTTCACCAAAGCTAATTTGTAAATTTCAATATAGCTTCCAACAATCATGTTCAAATCAAATTTACGCGCTTCTTTTTGTGCATTGTCCTTAAATTCCTCCAAAATTGTTTCATTTGACAATAATTCTATACTCTTCTTGGACATTCCTTCAATATTACCTACATCAAAAAGATAACCCGAAACACCTTCTATATTTACCTCGGACAGTCCACCAGCGTTTGAAGAAATTACAGGAACTCTCATCATCATAGCCTCTAGAGCTGATAATCCAAAACTTTCTTTTTCTGATGGAAGAATAAAAAGGTCGGAATAACAGAGTACCTCAAAAACTTGATTGCTTTTCCCTAGAAATTTTACAGAATCAGAAATCCCTTTTTTACTGCAATAATCTATTACTGTTTGTTTGTCTGGTCCCTCTCCAACCATAATTAATTTTGCAGGGACTTTTTTAATGATTTTTTCGAATACTTTTACAACATCTAAAACTCTTTTGACCGACCTAAAGTTACTTACGTGTGATACAATACGTTCATGAGGTTCAGCAATAACATATCGTTCACAATCTTCATTATGGCTTGAATGCTTGTTGAAGTCAACAAAATTTGGAACAACATTAATTTCTTTTCTAATATCAAACAAAGCAAGTGTGTCTTCTTTCAAACTTTGAGAAACTGAAGTTACACAGTCAGAATTATTAATACTAAACTCAACAGCAGATTTGTAGAAAGGATGACTTCCAACAAGTGTAATGTCAGTACCGTGTAGTGTGGTAACAATAGGTAATTTGATTCCTTGATCTTCCAACATTTTTTTTGCCATATATGCAGCATATGCATGAGGAATAGCATAATGCACATGCAACAGGTCAATTTGATGTAATTTGACCATATCTACTAATTTACTAGACAAAGCCAGCTCATAAGGTTGGTAGTGAAAAAGAGGATAATCGGGTACATTCACTTCATGAAAATGAAGATTATCACTCAAAGCTTCTAAACGTACAGGTTGCTTGTAGGTTATAAAGTGTACTTCATGTCCTTTTATAGCCAAAGCTAAACCGAGCTCAGTAGCCACTACTCCACTTCCTCCAAAGGTTGGATAACAAACAATTGCTATTTTCAAATGATTAATTTTAATTTATTATTGCATCGTAAATATAACGCTGAATACGGGTTCTAATATCATGTTTTAACAACAAATTATTTTCCATTGAAGGATAAGTTCTGTTTGATAAAAAAACATAAATCAGTTCATTTTCTGGATCTGCCCATGCATAAGTCCCTGTAAATCCAGAATGTCCAAAACTAGCCTTTGGTACACAACCACAGGTAGAACCCCTTCCTTCAATCTGTGGTTTATCAAAACCTACACCCCTTCTATTACCTTCTTCACAATAAAGACATTGATTGAATTGATCAAAAGTTGTAGAAGAAAAAAACTGATTCTCATCATAAAGACCTTTTTGTAAAAACATTTGCATAATGGCCCCAACTTCAGTTGCATTAGAAAAAAGACCTGCATGTCCACCGATTCCTCCTAGCATTGCAGCACCCATATCATGAACTTCACCTTTTAATTCTTGATTCCTAAAATACGTGTCTATTTCTGAAGGAATTACCCTCAAATTTGGGAGGTTTGTTTTTGGATTAAAAGTAGTCTTCTTTAAACCCATTGATTTGTATAAAGAATTATGTGCCAATTCTGATAATGGTTGTTTGTATCGCTCCTCTAAAAGATCTTTCATTAAGAAATAGGGTAAATCAGAATACTTATATTCCAAGGTGTCGCGTAATTCACTTGAAATTATTTGATTACTAATTTCTTCTATCACTTTCTTTTTCCCATAAAAATTGTCTGCCACTGGAATTGGATAACGATTACTTTTTCTTTTTCTGTAAAATTTTTTATTCAATTTAGTAGATCCTTCTTTTAATGTTTCTTTGTAAAATGGAATCCAAGGGACAAGGCGTGCATAGTGAGAAAGCATATCCTTGATCTTTATGTTTGCCTTGTTGGAATTCTTCCATTCTTCCTTTAGAGAACCTAAAGTGGCGTCTAAAGAAAGTTTCTTTTGATCAACCTCCTGAATCACAAGAGGTAAAGTGGTGAGTATTTTTGTCAAAGAAGCTAAATCGTAAATATCGTTATTGGTAACGGGTATTTTTTTTTCATAAGTATGAAATCCATAGCTTTTGTTAAACACTACTTTCCCATAACGAGCTACAAGAATTTGCATTCCTGGTGTCATCAATGAATCCATTGCTACTTTCGCGAGCTTGTCAATTTCTTCCAAAGTTTTCGGATTTAACCCTACTTCCAATGGAGATCCCGTTCTGAGTTTGGTTGGACCTTCGAGGGTAATTCCAGTGCCTGCTGGGAAATTAGGATAAATTGAAACCGGCAATTTTCCTGTTGCCTTGTGTTCACCTAAAAAAACTTTTGCTGAAGCCTTTTGAGCAAGGGTACTGTTTTGATAACTTACCACAATCCCCTCAATTTCATTCAAGTTTGACAGTTTATTGAGCGCATATGGCTTAACAAATACATTTAAAATTAGTTTATGATTTTTTGAAAGAGCAGCTAACAACTGTCTTTCTTTTTTTGAGAAACCTGAGGCTTTCCATGGATTTTCATTAGAACGATGAAAACCAATAATTATGGATTTGTGGGGATTTAATGCTTCGATAATTTGATTGATTGACATTGAAGTGTCAACCTTATGAAGCTTTATTTTTGAAGATAAAGTCGATTCAAATTGTAATCCATCATCATCACCAATTTTTATGTAACCATAAGTCTTATTAACATCAAGAGGCAAAATGTTATTTTTATTTTGAACAATCGTAACAGCTGATTCCATCGCCTTTTGAATTAAATAATCATCTTTTGTGGAATTGAGATCTTCAATTAAATTTATAGATGAAGTCGCTTGTGATTTATTTAAGCCAACAAAATATTTTGCTTTTAATATTTTCTTTACTGAATAAGCTAATCGTTCTTCAGAAAACACCCGGTCATTTAAAGCTCGCTTCATCTGTTTAATTGCTGATTTGACGTCATTTGGAATCAATAAAATATCGTTCCCAGCTAAAAAAGCTGCTACGTCAATACCATATTTTGGACTAATATCAGATGCACCTTTCATGTTTAATGCATCAGTAATGACTAGGCCTTTATATTGCAATGAATCAAGGAGTAACTCTTTTACTATTTTTGGAGATAATGATGATGGAATCCCTGGGTCCAAAGCTTTTATATCTAGATGAGCAACCATAACTGAGGAAACTCCCTCTTGAATGATTTTTTTAAATGGATACAGTTCTATTTCGTGAATTCGTTTTTTAGAGAAATTAATTGAGGGCAAGCCTAAATGAGAGTCGGTTTCTGTATCTCCATGTCCAGGGAAATGTTTTGCAGAAGATAAAACCCCTGCCCTATGCATTCCTTTGATAAATACAATTCCTTTTTCGGAAACATTATTTTTATCCTCGCCAAAAGATCTATTCCCTATGATTGGGTTTGATGGATTAGTATTGATATCAACTGAAGGAGCAAAATTAATATGAACCCCTAAGCGTTTTGCTTGTTCCCCTATTCTAAAGCCGATTTCCTCGATGATATCGTTGTCTTGAATTGCCCCAAGAGTCATGTTCCAAGGAAATGCTTGTACAGAATCTAAGCGCATTGCGACCCCCCATTCAGCATCCATTCCTATCAGTAATGGAGTTTTAGCTTTATCTTGAAATTGATTCAACCAATTTGTTTGACCAAGAGGACCTCCCAAAGAAAAGACGACTCCTCCAATTTTGTCTTCTTCAATATTATTTGCAATCTTTTCTAAATGCTCTTTTCCCTGTTCTGAGAAAGCCATTACCATAAAAAGTTGTCCTATTTTTTCTTCTAAACTCAAAGAAACATATGTACTATCAACCCATTTGATTTGGTCTTCAACATTTGATGCTAGTAGTGGATCTGGAGTTTGAGCAAAAAGCGTATATCCACAAAAGAATAAAAAAAGCAGGTACCGCATATGGTGTTGGGTTTTATTTTATAAAACGGGAATGCCAACTATTTCCAGCTGGTCCTTCCCAATGATTTAAATATTCTTCTTTATCTACTACTAAGTTATTAAAAACAATTGTTTCGGTAGTTACTTTTCTTTTTTTTGCAAGAGAACGAAACTCTTTCAATGGGGTGTACAAAAGCTCATCCCCTTTTTTGTGAGTAACATTCATTTTATCTAAAAGTTCTATTTGGCATTGATCTTCAATGCTTTGAATAAATCTCACAGAAGAGTCAATTGAACAGCCTGTTGCACCTTGATTTTGTTCATCAAGACCTATTACAATAAACCTATCATAAGGAATCTCATAACCTGTTACTAAATCGGTTCCGTGAGCAGTCCATTTTTTTAAAAATTCTTGAAGTTGTTGGTCTAGCTTTTCTTTTTCTTTGGAGGAAAAAGAACGGGAAGCTTGATAAATCCAGACGCGGGCATGATTTGGAAGATCAGAGAAAGGAATTAACATGGATTATAAGTCTTTTGCAGTAGCGATAAGTTCAGCAACATCCAAAACAGGTATCTCACCCTCTTTTTCTTTGTTTTTTATTCCATCGGTGAGCATGGTGTTACAAAAAGGACATCCTGCTGCAATAATATCGGGCTTAACTTCAAGAGCTTGTTCGGTTCTTTCAATATTGATGTCTTTAGAACCCTTTTCTGGTTCTTTAAACATTTGGGCTCCTCCAGCACCACAACAAAGCCCTTTTGCTTTACAATTCTTCATCTCAACCAACTCGGCGTCTAATTTTTTGATTAGATCACGAGGGGCTTCATAAACATCGTTTGCACGCCCCAAATAACAGGGATCATGAAAGGTTATTTTTTTGCCTTTGTAAGATCCTCTTTCAATGGTTAGTTTTCCATGATCCAATAAATCTTTTAAAAGTTGAGTGTGATGAATAACCTCATAAGATCCTCCTAATTGGGGATATTCATTTTTAAGTGTATTAAAACAATGAGGACATGTGGTTACTATTTTTTTAACTTCATAACCGTTGAGTACTTCAATATTTGCTATTGCCTGCATTTGGAAGAGAAACTCATTTCCAGAGCGTTTTGCTGGGTCTCCAGTACAACTTTCTTCGGCTCCCAAAACAGCATATGAAACACCAGTATTATGTAGTAGTTTCACAAAAGCCTTTGTGATTTTTTTCGCTCTTTCGTCAAAGCTTCCAGCACAACCCACCCAAAATAAAATTTCTGGGGTTTTTCCTTCAGCGGTCAATT
Organism: uncultured Flavobacteriaceae bacterium; assembly: GCA_943789305.1. Classification (GTDB taxonomy): domain Bacteria; phylum Bacteroidota; class Bacteroidia; order Flavobacteriales; family Flavobacteriaceae; genus Arcticimaribacter. The sequence continues at coordinate 1,134,418 of CALSTP010000001.1, forward strand.
CAGCAACTGTCGGTACTTTAATCATAAGTTTTATTTGTCATTCATACCATCATCAAAAACCTGAATAGTTACTTCTTTATTAACTAATTCAGTAAATTTTCCTTTATATTGAGTAGCTTTCACCAAATGATTGTCAATCCAATGATAATTTCCCCCTCTTGGTTTACCCATCAACAAACTGTGATATTTAAAACCATTTTTCTTTAACCAAGCTTCAGTAACTTCTCTGTTGGCTTCTACTCTTGAAGTAAAGAAACATATTAAATGTCCTTCATCATACCAACGATTGCATGTTTCTAAGGCATCTGGATATAATTCTGCAGTAACCATTCGTTCAGGTTCTTCATTAGGAATATCATCACAGATTGTTCCATCAATATCAATAAGATAATTTTTGATTCCATCGGGTAAAACCGGACTTATTACCTCTCCGTTTTCAACTTTTTTGTGCAAATAGTTTTCTGCTTCTTCTTTATGCATCTTTTTTTATTTAATAGTTACAGGTCTTGAACCCAGTTAATTCTATCTTGTTGATTAAATGGCCAGGGGGCACCATTATTCTCAATATTGCCCATCATATTGTTTAGATCTGCTGGGGCTGCAGATTCTTCCATTACCAAATATTGTCTCATACTCATGATAATTGATAAAGGGTCTATGTCTATTGGACATGCTTGAACACAAGCATTACAAGAGGTGCATGCCCATAATTCTTCTGTAGAAATATAATCGTTTAACAATTGCTTCCCATCGGGGACATAAACTCCCTTATTATTTTGAATGTTTTTCCCTACCTCTGTAAGTCGGTCTCTAGTATCCATCATTATTTTCCTAGGAGAGAGTAATTTCCCTGTTTGATTTGCTGGACACTCTGAAGTACATCTCCCACATTCTGTACATGTATATGCATTTAATAACTGAACCTTATTTAAATCCATTACATCAGAAGCTCCAAATTTATCTGGTTCTCCTGCTGAGTTATCTTCAACTGCATAGGGATCAGCATCTGGGTCAAACATCAATTTAACTTCTGCTGTTACCGCAGTATTATTTTCAAAACTACCTTTGGGATTTAAATTTGCAAAATAGGTGTTTGGAAAGGCCAATAAAATATGTAAATGCTTAGAATAATAGAGGTAATTTAAGAAAATAAAAATTCCTACAATGTGCATCCACCAAGCAGTTCGCTCTACCACAACTGCTGTTTCTAGGGTAAATCCTTCAAACAGTAAGGCAAGGTATTGGCTTATTGGAAAAGATCCTGCTTGTTGATAGTGTTCTGCATTTGGAAAATTATTTTGAATGTATAAATCTGCACCATTCATAGTCAAGAACAAAGTCATTAAAATAATTTCGAAATAAAGAATTAAATCAGCATCTAATTTAGGCCATCCTTTCATTTCATTCTTCCAAAAACGGTTCAATCGAATGATATTTCTCCTACACCAAAATATTATTACGGCAACAAGGACTAGGAAAGCAAATATCTCAAAAGTTGCTATCAATACATTGTATGCTTTCCCCAAAATTGGAGCGAATATTCTATGTGTTCCAAAAATACCATCAATTACAATTTCGAGTAATTCAATATTGATAAACAAAAAACCGATATAAACCACAACGTGTAAAACCCCTGCAATTGGGCGTTTTACCATTTTAGACTGCCCAAAAGCAATCAGTGCCATATTTTTCCATCGCTGAGTGGATTTGTCCGTTCGAGCAATATTTTTACCCAAGTTGATGTTCCGTTTAATTTTCAGAATATTCCGAGTAAATACATAGACGGCAGCTATTAGGAGCATTAAAAAAACTAAATTGGGTAAAAACGCTAAAATCATATTGAATTAGTTTTTTTCATCGGAATTATACGGTGTTTCTTTTTTACCAAAAAGTGAAAAATGAACATAGCGTTTTGGGTGTTCTTTCAAATCTTTTAAGAGTAATTCAACTTCCTTAGTACTTGCTTCAAGGTTATTGTATAAATCTTCGTCTTTCATTAATTTGCCAATAGTCCCCTCTCCAGATTCAATTGATTTTAAAATAGAATTCAAGCTGGTTACTGTGTTTTCAAATTTATTAACCAAACCTTTTAAATCAGTTTTGTTTATGGAATCTGATATTTGATTAATGTTTGCAGAGGCCTGAGAAAGATTATTGATGGTTTGATTGATATTTGAATCTTGAGAAACTAAAATTTTTGATATGGAACTCGAAATAGCGTTTAAATTGGATACTGTAAGGGAAACTTCGCTTAGCGCTTTGTTTAAACCTTGCTGAGCCTGATCATCCAAAACCGTGTTTAGCGAAGAAATTAGAGTATCTGCATTTATCAGAACTTGTTCTAGCTTTTTTTGTAAAGGAGCAATCTCTGAACCTACAACATCTGTTAATCCTGGCTTGGTTCTACTAACAAGGGTATCTCCCGAAATAAGTGGTTTTTCTCCATCCAATACAGGGATAATAGCTATTGATTTACCTCCAATAAGTCCTGCCTCATAAATCTCAGCAATACTGTTTTTTGAGAAATTAAGGTCGTTTCTGACAGTAAACTTGACTAATATTTTATTGGTGTTTAGAAGAAAATCGATAGAGCTAACCTTCCCAACGGACAAACCGTTTACAGTTACATTTGTTCCTGTTTGAAGTCCTTCTACTTGATCGTAAATTGCATACAGATTTTTTTCACTTTTAAATAATGATGTTCCGTTCAGGAAATTAAAACCAATCAGGAATGAAAAAGTACCTAGAAGAACAAATAGGGCAGCCTTAATTTCTTTTGTTGGTTTCAAATTGAATTTATTTTATTCAAAAATAATAATTATTTCGAGTTTTAAACTATAATCACTTGGGGATTACTGTTGATAATTTAATTTTTTTGTTATCTCTAAATGCAACAATAAAAGCATACTCATATCCCTTACGAATTGCTTTAGTTTTCATTTTTTTTGCTTTGTTGTAAGAATCGGTTTCTCCAAAAAAATACCGATATAAACTCCCTTCTTTTTCTCTAGAAATTGGAGATAAATTTTTGAAGTTAAACGATTTCGTTTCTATTGAATTAGAACTTGCAGCAATTTGAATTTTAAAAATTACTTTGCCTGAGTTATTCTTTGAATCAATTTTGGGTTTGACTACTACATCTTTAGCTTCAGTGTTATCTTTGTTTTTTAATGAACTTGATGTGTTTACTGATAAATTCAAAGAATTACGATAATTAATAATTGCCTTTGAAATAGCTTTAGACATTTGGAGTTGACCCTTTGGGGAATTGAGGTAGGCACCTTCTTTTTTGTTGGTAAGAAACCCTGTTTCTACAAGGACACTGGGCATATAAGTGTATTTTAGAACTACAAAACCAGCTTGCTTAACAGTTCTGTCTTTACGGCTAAGATTGCTCACAAAACTTTTCTGAATTTCACTTGCCGCAGTTATACTTTGATTGAGATAGGTTTCTTGCATCAGGGTCAAACTGATAACAGATTCAGGATTATTGGGATCAAAACCATCATAATTCTCCTCGTAATTTTCTTCGTAAAATATTACTGAATTTTCCTTTTTTGCTACTTCAAAATTTCTTTGATTCTCATGAAGACCCAAAACAAAAGTCCCTGCACCATAAGCCTGAGAAGTATGGGCATCACAATGAACAGAAACAAATAAGTTTGCATCTGCTTGATTTGCAATTCGTGCTCGTTTTATTAAATCAACAAAAACATCTTTTTTTCGGGTATAAATTACTTTTATTGATGGATCTTTTTCAAGAATTTTACCTATCTGTAAAACTATGTTAAGGGCAATTTTTTTTTCATAGTAACCGTTTCCACGGTTACCAGAGTCTTTTCCTCCATGACCAGCATCCAAAACCACAACAAAGGTTTTGTTTTCGGTAGATTCAACATTTGCAGTAACTCCCTGACTAGATAAATAGCTGCAAAAAAGTAAAAAAAGCAAAGCAAAACCTTGAAATAATTTCATTACTAATAAATACTTAAAAACAATTGAAGGATAAAAAATATCCGTAATTTTGAAACATTGTATTTCTACAAAAATAGTTTATATCAACTTGCAAACAAATTCTTTTTATTCAGTCATATTGTTAATACTTTTTTTTAAAGTAATAATTACCTATGGTCAAAATGATGTTTCGAAAGAAAAACGAGTAATTATAGATTCTTTAGAAACAAAAGATAAAAATGAACTGGATAGTATTCCTAAAAAAGAACCTTTACTTCTGGATTTAATAAACTACAATGCTATTGACTCTGTTAAAATTGATCAAAAAGAAAATAAAATAAGATTGTACAACAAAGCAGTTCTGACCTATGAAGACATGACACTTGAAGCAGGAATTATTGTTTTAGATTATACCATTAATGAGGTATATGCTGGTCGAATTGCGGATTCAACTGGTGTTTTATCTCAAAAACCTAGATTCATTCAAGCTCAAAATGAGATTAATCCAGATTCAATTAGGTTTAATTTTGATACCAAAAAAGCATTAATTTGGAATTCCAAAACTGAACAAAGCGGAATGAATGTTTTTTCTGATTTTACCAAGAAAGAAAATGATTCAGTCTACTACATCAAAGATGCAAAGGTAACTACCTCATCAGATCCACTGAATCCAGACTATTTTATCAGAATTAGAAAAGGAAAAATGGTTCCTGGTGGTAAAATTGTAGCAGGTTTGAGCAATATTTATATTGCAAATGTCCCAACTCCTATTGGACTTCCATTTGCCTATTTCCCTACTACTAACGAAAAAGCATCTGGAATAATTTTCCCAACCTATGGTGAAAGCCAACAAAGAGGTTACTACATTCAAAATGGAGGTTATTATCTTAACATAAGTGAATATTTTGACCTCAATTTATCAGGTGATTATTATACTAATGGTAGTTATGGTCTTAGGTTTGATTCTCAATATCGAGTAAATTATAAATTTGGTGGAAACTTTAGCTTCAGATATGAAAAGCTGGTCAACGGTGAACGAGGTTTTCCAGGCTACAACAACAATACGGTCTATAATATTCGCTGGACACATCGAAGGGATTCTAAAGCAAGTCCCACAGCAAACTTCTCAGCATCAGTGAATTTAGGAAGTAGCTCCTACTTTTCACAATCTGTGAATCAATTAAATGATGCGAATTTTTTGAATAATACATTAAGTTCTTCTGTTTCGTACTCCAAAACTTTTCCCAAATATCCTAGAGTAAATATTTCCTTAACCACATCTCTTTCACAAAATACTAATACCAAGACAGCAAATTTAACCCTTCCAACTTTTCAGGCAAATATGGAACGGATTTTTCCTTTTGCCCCTAAAGTAGGAACTAAAAAAGGTTTCATTCAAAACATTAATTTTCAATACTCAACTCGAGGAGAGAGTAGAATACAAACCTCAGAAGAAAAGTTATTCAAAAAAGAAATGTTCAATGATGCAAGATCGGGAATGTCACACAATATCCCTATTAGCACAAATTTTAAAGTTTTGAAACATTTAAGTGTTAGTACATCTGCAAACTATAAAGAAATATGGACCCCTGAAACAGTTAAATACAATGATTATAATGAAGGTAAAGGTGTTGTCAAAGACACAATAAAAGGCTTTGATGCTTTTAGACAATACAATTACAGTGCAAGCCTGGGGACTACTATTTATGGAACTTTTAACTTCAAAGAGGGAAAGAAGATACAATCGATTCGACATACCATGCGTCCTTCCTTAAGCTACAGTGTTCAGCCAAGTTTTGAAAAATATTATGATGAATATATAATAGATGCAAATGGTAATACAGCAGAATATACGCGTTTTGAAACTGCTCTTTTTGGAAGACCATCAACAGGTAAGTCTAGATCCATGGGTATTAGTTTAAGTAATAATTTTGAAGCTAAAGTCAGATCGAAAGACACCTTAGATCCCGAGCCTAAAAAAATTAAAATTTTAAATAATTTAAATTTCACTACGAGTTATAATTTTACAGCCGAAGAATTCAAACTTGCTCCTATCAGAGTATCTACGGGCGCTTCGATTTTCAAGGATAAAATCACAATCAATGTTGCTGCATCAATGGACCCTTATGCACTTGATGAAAATAATGTGAGAATCAATACTTTAAATATTGATAATGGAGGAGGATTAGTTCGTTTTACTAGTGCAAATATGAATACCAATTTTTCATTATCAAACGACGACTTCAAGAAAAAAGATGAAGATGAAAAAGACAAAGAAGACGAAGAAAAAGAAGATATATCAAAAAGTGAATATGAACGCCTTTCTGGAGGAGGTCGTGATGATGATTTATTTGGAGTTTCTAATAATTTTTCTGACAATCGATTTCAAAATAATGAAGAAGAAGAAAAAAAACAACAATCCACTAGTTTGTATCGAATAGTATTGCCTTGGACTATGGAATTTGCTCATTCGATAACATACAGAAATACATCTGGTCAAAATGAAATTGGTACAAACTCTTTGATGGTTTCGGGGGATATTGACTTGACCCCAAAATGGGCAATAGGCTTTTCATCTGGGTATGATTTTAAGCAAAAAGGTGTGACCTACACTCAATTACGATTTAATCGTGATTTAGAAAGTTGGAAATTAAATTTCAGTTGGGTTCCCTTTGGAACGAGAAGTTCATGGAGCTTTTTTATTGGAATTAAATCTGGATTGCTCAGTGATTTGAAATACGACAAAAGAAATGAACCCGACAGGAAATTATAAATTATCAGTATGAAAAAAATTATTAATACTCTCAATGCACCCGCACCGATAGGTCCTTACAGTCAAGCTATACTTTCAAACAATGTACTATACGTATCGGGGCAAATCCCACTAGAACCTGGTTCTATGAAACTCATAGAAGGAAGTTTGGAAGACGAAACTACTCGAGTAATGGAAAATTTAAAAGCTGTTTTAGAAGCTGCGAAAATGACATTTGAAAATGTAGTCAAGACATCTATTTTTTTAAGCGACATGAAAAATTTTAACGCAATAAACAAAATATATGGAACTTATTTTAAAGAAGCAACGGCACCCGCGCGTGAGACTGTTGAAGTTGCTAACCTCCCAAAATTTGTTCGAGTAGAAATTTCGATGATTGCTTCTCTTTGAGTTTTTATGAATGTTCTTTTTCCAAAAGGCTTACATGATACTGAACCAATTGGTCAATAGGTCGTTTGACTACAGTTCCAAGGGTTAGTTCAAATTCTTTGAGAATAGATTTAACTTCATCTTGAAGAAAATATGAAATTGATCCAACGAAATGAATTGGGACGTCTTTAGCATTTTCAAATTGGAACAATTGATGCTTGATAAAACGTCTTAAACCTTCAAAAATCATGTTTTGCATATAAGGATCCTCTCTGTGAATAATCATAAATTTTGCAAAACGTGCTAAATAGGTATTAGGGTTTTCTTTACGGTATAAGTTTTCTTTGATTGTATTTGCAGAAAGGTCATATTCATTTTCAAACAAATCGGCAAGATACTTTGGCATCTCATTAAAATAATAGCCTCTAATTAATTGTTTGCCATAAAAATTACCACTAGCTTCATCCATAAGAATATAGCCTAATGAAGTGATGTATTGCTGAACCTCACTACCGTCAAAATAACTGCAATTAGATCCAGTCCCTAAAATACAAACTATAGAGGGTACACCTATCGCTGCAGAAGCATATACTGCAGCGTAAGTGTCTTCTTTAATGTTAAAAGATGAGTTAATGAATATTTCTTCAAAAACTTTCTTAATCCTTGCAGTTGTTGATTCAATTCCACATCCTGCACCATAGAAAAAAAGTTTTTTTACCTCTTTTCTATTTTGAAATAAATCATAGTTATTAATGATGCGTTCTGTGAGTATTGCAGATGAAAGTACTTGTGGATTCAACCCTAATGTTTGAGTTGAAAAAAGAACTGATCCTTTTTCATTTATTGCAAACCAATCGGTTTTGGTTGAACCGCTATCAACAATTAAATACATATTATAGACTATTAACGTGCTTTGCTAGATCAATCAATTTATTAGAATAACCGCATTCGTTATCATACCAAGAAATTATTTTGAAAAACTTGTCGTTCAATTCAATTCCTGCTTCTGCATCGAAAATTGAAGTTCTAGCATCACCTATAAAGTCTTGAGATACTACTGCCTCATCAGTATACCCTAATATACCTTTTAAATCATTTTCAGAAGCTGTTTTCATAACATTTTTTACTTCTTCGTAAGATGTACTTTTTCCAACCTTTACAGTTAAATCTACAACAGAGACATTAGCTGTAGGAACACGAAAAGCCATTCCAGTTAATTTACCTTGTAATGAGGGTATAACTTTAGTAACTGCCTTAGCAGCACCAGTAGAGGCAGGCATAATATTTACTAGTGCACTTCTTCCTCCACGAAAATCTTTTTTTGAGGGTCCGTCAACTGTAAATTGAGTAGCTGTAGTTGCATGAACAGTGGTCATCAAAGCTTCCTCTATCGTAAAGTTATCATGTAAAACTTTGGCGATAGGTGCAAGACAATTGGTTGTACATGAAGCATTTGATACAATATTTTGGTCTGCAGTCGCTTCGTTATGATTTACACCCATTACATACATTGGTGCATCAGCAGAGGGTGCAGAAATAACAACTTTTTTGGCACCAGCAGTGATGTGAGTTTGAGCTTTCCCTAGGGTTGTAAAAATACCCGTACACTCTGCTACGACGTCAGTTCCAATAGCATCCCATGCGATATCTTCTGGATTGCGTTCTGCAGTAATTCTTACACGATGCCCATCAACAACTAAATCATTGTCAACTACCTCGATTGTTCCATCGTAGTTTCCGTGAACAGAATCATATTTCAAAAGATAAGCTAAATGTTTGACTTCAAGTAAGTCATTTATTCCTACTACAGTTACGTCAGATTGTTTCATCGCTGAACGAAATACCAATCGGCCAATTCGACCGAATCCATTAATTCCAATTTTTAAGGACATAATTTATTTATTATTGTTATTATTAAAATTGATTATTGTTTAAATTGATAAGATATCGGAAACCTTAATCAAATTGGTGTTAATTTCGGATTTGCCCTTGATTGCTTTTTCTAAGGGGGTCAATACCATTTGATCATCAATAACACCTACCATTACTTTGGACTTTCCTTCCAATAAAGTTTCTACTGCACAGACACCCATACGAGATGCCAATACACGGTCAAAACAACTTGGGGTACCTCCTCTTTGCATATGGCCAAGTACAGAGACTCTTACCTCGTAGTAGGGTAAGTTTTTTTCAACATATGAAGCGATTTCAAAAACATTTTTTCCAGTTTTATCACCTTCTGCTATTACTACTATACTTGATGCTTTACCTGATTTCTCGCTTTTCTTTAAAGAGTCTAACAAACGTTCGAGTCCCAAATTTTCTTCTGGGATTAGAATTTCTTCTGCCCCTGCTCCAATTCCAGAATTTAATGCAATATGCCCAGCATCTCTTCCCATTACTTCAACAAAGAAAAGTCGGTTATGTGAACTTGCAGTATCTCTAATTTTGTCAATAGCTTCAACAACTGTATTGATAGCGGTATCATAACCTAGGGTGTAACGAGTACCAAAAATATCATTATCTATGGTTCCTGGAATTCCGACAACAGGGAAATTATGTTCTTCTTGAAAAATCATAGCTCCTGTAAAAGAACCATCTCCTCCGATAACAACCAAAGCATCAATTTCAGATTTTTTAAGGTTTTTGTATGCAAGCTTTCTTCCCTCAGGAGTTCTAAACTCAAGACAACGTGCGGACTTTATAATTGTCCCTCCTTTGTTAATTATGTTATTTACACTTCGGGCATTCATCAAATCAAATTCATTATCAATAAGTCCCTGGTAACCTTGTTGAATCGCGTAGCATTCAACTCCATAAAAAACGCTAGTTCTAACAACTGCTCGCAACGCAGCATTCATTCCTGGAGCATCTCCACCAGATGTTAGTACAGCTATTTTTTTTGGTTTATTTTTCATTTGATTTTACAAAGATGTAAATTTAAACAAAAGCAGTCATATATTCGATTTTGTTTCCTCTACATTATAATTTATTAACAAAATCGATTTAGTTTTTGATTTTATTGTGTATTTCTAAAGAATTGTTGTTCTGCAATTCAACTGATTGGAGCTTATCATTTGTTCTTTTTTGGGCAATTATTTTTTGTATCAAATCCTCAAAAGTCTTAAAATCAACTTGATAAGAAAGACCGACTCCTTGAGTATATCCCAAATCATCACTTATATAGCGAAATTCACTTTCACGGTTAAATACTTTAGCTTTTAGGGTTCCTTCATCATTTAATATAAAATCAATTTGTACATCACCAACAATTAGGGTTTCTTCAACTCCACCAACAGGAACACCGATTTTCCCATTCAAAAGGACTTTATCGCTAATTTGTGTTACAAAAGTAACTCCAATCCTGTCTTGAGATTGAATATCAAGATCGGGACGTTCATCACCTTTCAAGTAGTTTAATCCGACGTTTAATTTCCCATCGGTCTCACCCATCAACGAACTGAATACGTCTGATGCTTTTTCATATAAATTATTTGCAATTCCTTGAGTTGAAAATGAAACATCACTGACAAAAATACCCTGTGACAAGAGTGAAATTGCTTGAAGTTGTCTTCTTTGCTGGTCTGCAAGGCGGTAATTTATTTCAGAAGCTACTATTCCGCTTGTGTTTGGAAAGTTTATTTCAAACAAAGGATTATCAGGTTTAAGTAAGCTTCCTTGAAGCTTTATGAGTACATCAGTTGGAATTTTTTTATTAAAATTAGGGTTATCTACTAATAAGGCAGGGTTTGCTCCACCCGGAACTTGATAAACTGCTTCTATATCCATTTGAGCTTCGAAGGGATCACCCTCCCAAACAATAGTTCCTCCTTGATTTACTTTGAATTTTTTATCTATTAATCCTAGATTTTTAAAATTATATACACCATCGTACGCAATAAAATCTCCCCAGATATTAAACTTACCATCTGTATTTGTTTCCATTAAAATATTACCTGAACCTCTTCCAGTAAGTGTACTACCAGACAATTGATCAACAACAATCTCAACTTTTGCATTATTATTTACATCAAGATCAAAAATCATTTCAAAACCTCGAGCGATTTTTATTTCCCTTAGGGAATTCTTATCTAAATCATTCGATTCATTTAAAGAAGTCTTAGAAACAAAATCAATGAAAGAAACATCTGCAAGTCCATTGTTCTCCTCCCAAGGAATTTTTATGGAAGTACCTTCAGCTGTTGCTCCCTCTACATCCATATTCAAATTTTTTGTAGATCCAAAAAGATGAATCCCTCCGTCTAAATACCCCGTTCCAAAAAACAAAGCTCCTTTTTCATTTTTACGGTTCAACATCAACAAACGGTCAGAATTTATATTAAAATCTAAATCCCATTCTTTGAAATTATGATGAGAAAAAGTTCCTTTCAATTGGCCAAAAGTCTCTAGAGTTTGGTCGAAAATAGTAGTTTCTTCAAATTTAATAACCTGATTATATAATGTGAGTTTTGTAGAATCAGTTAGACCGTATGACATATTTATAAAAGGAATTGAAATATTGAAACGATCCAGCAAAAGATTACCTGTATGTGATAAATTGTCCAAGGGACCCCAAAGATTAAGATCTCCTGTTAAAGATGAACTCATATTGGTTAACTTCCCTTTTCCTAGTGCTGATATAAAAGACATATCAAATGAATTCAAACTTATATCTAAATCGAAGCTTGTACGATCATTTAGTATCAACGTAATACCTGATAAATCTAACTTTTTTGACCCATTTTTGATAAGACTAAGATTGTTTCTGTATGAATTCAATGCAGTATTACCATGGGTATTGAAAGTTAAATCTCCCATTTCTATATTGTTCACATACAAATCTAAAAGCTCAAACTTAAAGGATGCATCGTTATTATTTAGAGTTTTGTTAAAACTAATGGTTGAATTTAAATCTGCTTCAATTTCAAAGTTTTTAATTGGTGGCAAGATATTTTGCAAAGCAACATGACTTAAATTAAGTTCAAAATTAAAGTCATCCTTTTTTTTGTATTCTCCAGACAACTCTATTCGTTGATTATCGTTACATATAATTAAAGGTTCAATCTTATACTTGTTGTCAATAGAATTATAAACTAACTTTCTTTTTTTGTCTTCCTGAATCTTCCAAAGAATACTTTTATAATTAATATTAAACAAATCTACATTAACAAAGGTATTTTGTCTAGTGTAATCATAACTAAAATTTGTTTCAAAAGTGTTTGATTCATCATTCCCCAAAACACCTTCTAAACGAATTTTATTTTTTTGGTTTTTAAATGATGAAATCATAAATATGTTTGAGGCTGCTATTTTACCTACCTGTATTTGATCAGCAGATAAGAAACTGTTATAAACAGTGTTGTTAGAGTCTATTTCAAAATGTAAATTTTTAAACTTGTATTTTTTAAATAATAGGATGGGTAAATCAAATACTAATGCCGTTTCTTTTTTCTTTGAACTTACCAATCCCGACAAGAAAAAATCATCAGGTATAGAGAGCTTTGGAAAAAGAGCATCCGTTAATTTTGACTTCATATGAATATCAAAATTGAAGAATTGAGATGTCTTTTCAGAATTTGAAGGTGTAATCAATAAAAAATCATCGAATATCCCTGTCAATAATTTTGAAACATTATTATACTCAAAATCTCCCTCAAGAATTAAACTAATTGCGTCAGAATTTTCAATTGAAATTGATTTAATAGTCCCTTTTGATTTTGCATTTAATTCAATATTTTTGAAGGTATTCAATTTTCCATTACTCAGAATTGAAGGGGAATTCAGCTGAAAAGTTAAGATCTCTTCAGAAAAATCTTCCAACTTTTTTTCAACAAAAATCTGGGAAGATAAGATTACATTGCTAGCTGAATCAGCAATTCCAAAACTAGAAAGATTAATGGTGTCAAAATAACCCTTCAAAAGAAATGAGTCTTTGGATTGATTTATTAATGTATTTAAATTAAATCGAAGTTTATCTTCAGTTGCACTCAATACGATTTCAACAAGTTCATTTTTATGAGTTGAATTCAAAACCAAATTTTTTAGAGAATTATTTCCGATTTGAAGTTCACTTACCAAACCAGTTGTTTCGGTTAAATAAGCTTTAGAATTCTCAACAAAACCTTTTAATTTGACGGATGCATTTGCTTTTAGAATTGATTTTTGGTTGAAAAACTTTTCAAATTGAAAATTTTCTATAATTAAATCAGCATTATACTTCCAAGAGTTGGACTTTGATAATCGATTCAAAATTATATCAGAATCTAAAACGCCTAATTTCGAATTTAATTTGCTTTTCAATTCCCAACTATTTTTACTCCCTGAAAAAAAAGTTTTAAAGAATAAATCTCCCGTTTGAGCTGTATATTTTGAAAATTTATTATAAAAAGATTTATTCATTAAAGACTTTAAAGCTTTATCTGATGTTTTAATTATAAAATCATTTGATTCAGCATTGAATTTCTCTGATTCAAATGCATTTATCAGTCTAATAGAGCCTTTCATGAAAGATTCAACTCCAAGGTTGACTGTGCTAGTCAAATAAAAGTCACTTAATTTACCCTGAAGTTGGAGTTCTGCATCAAATAAAAACGATTCATTAAAATAAGGCTGTAATCCATTTATTTTACTAGGGTTTACATTTACTTCATCTAATTTAATTTGAAAAAATGCAGGATTCAAATTTGATAAATTACCTCCATTAAATGCTATTAATCCACTTCCTTTTATTTCATTTTGATTCACTTTTACAAAAAAATCTTTAGAAACTAAACTATCAGAAGAATAGTGAATATTGGTTTGAAAATCGTTTATTCTTCCGTATTGATTAGAAATTCCTTTTAGGTATTGAATGGATAAATCGAGTTCTTTGGAATTAAAATTTAAATCTTTAATCCCAAGACCAATTTCTGAAAAAATAAGCTTTGAATCTTTAATGTTATAATCTTCAGAAATGACCTCAGTGCTTTTTAAATCAATAATTTGAGCTTTAAATGTGAACGGCTTTGGTTCAATTCCAGTTGTATCTTTAAGCTTAAAAATAAAATATTGAAGAGAAGATTTTGACTCTCCAGCATATTGGGTCAAAAACAATTTAACACCGTCTAAATTGATGGATTCAAAATCATAATCTGTTTTTGAAAACCGATCCAAACTATTCAAAGAAGTTTTTAACTCTTGAACAAAAAGCAAGGTGTCTTTATGGTGGTCTTTAACTAAAATATTACTGATCAAAACATCACCATTTAATGAAATTGAAGCTTTGTTTATTGAAATATCTGTATCAAAACGATTATTTACATTTTTGGTAATTCTTTGAGCAAATTCAGTCTGAACAGATGAAAGTGAAAATATCAAAATAAAAAATAAGGCTGTAGCTATCAAAAATGATAGAGAAAGGATTAGTATTTTCTTAAACTTTTTGATTGGAAACGCTTATTTTTGGATTATAAATGAAAGTTAATAATTAATGAATCAAAAACCATGCTATATTTTAGCTATTGAATCTTCATGTGATGATACTGCCGCTGCAATATTACGAAATGACGAGGTTTTATCAAACATCATTGCCACACAAGATGTGCACAAAAAATATGGTGGCGTTGTTCCTGAATTAGCTTCAAGAGCCCATCAACAAAATATCATTCCCGTAGTTAATCAAGCAATACATCAAGCTAGTATTACGAAAAACGACTTAAAGGCTATTGCATACACTCGTGGACCAGGACTTTTGGGGTCTCTTTTGGTTGGTACTTCATTTGCCAAATCTTTGGCTATGGGTCTTGACATTCCATTAATTGATGTAAATCATATGCAAGCCCATTTATTAGTTCATTTTATCAAAGATGAATTCCCTACTCCTACCTTTCCTTTTATAGGAGTAACTGTTTCAGGAGGTCACACACAAATTGTAAAGGTTAAGGATTACCTGGACTTTGAATTGCTGGGAACAACTTTGGACGATGCCATAGGTGAAGCTTTTGACAAATGTGGAAAAGTTTTGGGGCTTGGCTATCCTGCTGGTCCAGTAATAGATCAAAAAGCAAAATCAGGGAACTCCAAAGCCTTTGAATTTCCAATTCCAAAGATTCTCAATTTAGATTTAAGTTTTAGTGGTTTTAAAACAGCTGTAATCAATTTTATCCACAAGAACACACAAAAAGACAAGGATTTTATTAAAAATAATCTCAATGATTTATGTGCTTCGATTCAATACACATTAATAGAAATAATTTATCAAAAAATTGAAAAGGCTGTTGATTTACACAAGCTTACTCAAGTTGTTCTTGGTGGAGGGGTTTCTGCAAACTCTGGGTTGCGATTAAAATTAGAAAAAAAAGCTCAAGAAAAAGGATGGGATGTGTATCTTCCTCCCCTAGCCTACACCACAGATAATGCTGCTATGATTGGAATTGTAGGCTATTTAAAATATTTAAAAAAAGATTTTGGAAACATCAAAGAATCAGCATCTGCTCGTTTAAGATTTTAATTATGGATTTATTTTTTCATGAACATATTGACACAAATGATAGTAATTTGGTTTTTGACTCAGAAGAAAGCAGGCATCTCTCTAGAGTTTTGAGAAAACAAGAAGGTGATGTGGTTACTGTTACCAATGGTAAGGGTCTAGAAGTTCGAGTGAAACTCGAAAATATTGACTCTAGGAGAACAAATGGGGTTATTGAAGAATCTAAAATACATCCGACCAGTGCAAACCAAATTCATATTGCAATTGCACCTACAAAAAACATAGTTAGATTGGAATGGTTTTTAGAAAAAGCAACTGAAATTGGTGTTAATAGAATTTCCCCAATTTTATGCAAACACTCAGAACGAAAAGTCATTAAAAAAGATCGCCTCTTAAAAATCATTAAATCTGCTTTAAAACAATCTCAAAAATTCCATTTACCTCAACTTGATGATTTAGTCCCATTTAATGAATTTGTAGAGCGTCAAGGAAAAGGCTTTATTGCTCATTGTGATGATGGAGAAAAACTTGAACTTGCAGACCTTAATGTTTTGAACAAAAATAATTGTGTTCTCATTGGTCCAGAAGGAGATTTCAACAAAGTGGAGGTTGCTTTTGCCTTAAAAAACAACTTTATGCCCATTAGTTTAGGAGATCAAAGACTTCGAACAGAGACTGCAGGTTTGGTTGCATGTCACACTCTCTCGTTAATCAACAGAAAGCTTTAAAAAATCATTTAATTTATCCTTATATTTAAAGAATGAATTCAAAAATCATCTCCCAAGGAATCCTCAGAGCAGTTTTATTTTTAGGTGTTTTCTGTCTTGGCATCTATGTAATCGAACTACTCCAATCACTTTTGATTTATATCATTATTGCTGCAGTAATATCTCTTATGGGACGCCCCATTTTAAATTTTTTTAAAACCTATTTGAAATTTAACAACGCTATAGCCGCAATAACTATCATGGCCATTTTTATTTTTTTGATTTTTGGCATTGCAGCACTCTTTATACCCATCATAACTCAACAAGGCGAAAATCTATCTTTACTCAATATTAATGACCTTGAACAAAAAATGGGATTACTTATTCATCAAGTTTCTGAATATTTTTCTTTGGGCGATGAGTATTGGAAAAATTGGATCAAAGAACAAAATTGGATGAACAGCCTTAACCTAGGAGTTATTCCAGATTTTTTAAATGTTTTCATTGGATGGCTCAGTAGTTTTACCATTGGATTGTTCTCAGTATTATTCATTAGTTTTTTCTTTCTAAAAGACAGTAAACTGCTTGAACAAATTACTTTTTCATTTGTCAAAAAAGAATATGAAAGTCGAATGAAAAAGTCATTAAAAAAAATAAAAAAACTTTTGTCTAGATACTTTATTGGTCTTATCATACAAATCTCTATACTGCTAATAATTTACAGCATTGTGCTTCTTATTTTTGAGATAGAAAATGCTTTTATTATTGCCTTTTTATGTGCTTTACTTAATTTAATACCTTACATAGGACCTTTAATTGCTGCTTTTTTGATGTTGGTTCTTTCCATGACATCAAATATTGGAGCAGACTTTAGTACGGTAATTCTTCCCAAATCCATTTATGTTTTGATTGGTTTTGTAATTGGTCAGTTGATTGATAATTTTTTCAGCCAACCCTTTATTTTTTCTAATAGTGTAAAGTCCCACCCCTTGGAAATATTCATAATCATTTTAACTTCAGGGCTTCTTTTTGGAACTACAGGATTAATATTTGCTGTTCCAATGTACACGGCAATTAAAGTAATTTTTAAAGAATTTTTCGCACAATATGAAATCGTACAAAACCTTACAAAGGATTTATAAAGTAAAGTTTTATTTTATAACGGTTTGTTTACTAGCAGTATTTTCTGCTAGAGCTCAACTAAATCGTATAGAAAAAAAAATAATTCAACAAGTTCAAGATTACAATCAGGAATCAATTGACTTTCTCGAAAAGTTAGTTAACATCAACAGTGGTACACTAAACTTAGAGGGGGTGAAAAAAGTTGGGATGGTTCTAGAAAAAGAATTTCAAGCTATTGAGTTTGATACACGTTGGATCGACATGCCTTCAAAAATGAATCGTGCTGGACATTTATTTGCATCAAAAAAAGGTTCTAAAGGAAAAAGAATTTTATTAATTGGGCATATAGATACTGTTTTTGAGGCAGACAGTCCTTTTCAAAATTTTGAGATAATTGACGGTAAAGTTTATGGCCCTGGGGCAAATGACATGAAAGGAGGGGATGTTATCATGCTTTATGCTCTAAAAGCATTATATGATTTGAAACTCCTGGATAAAGCGAGCATTACAGTAGCCTATACAGGAGACGAAGAAAGTTCTGGGAAACCATTGAGTATTTCGAGAAAAGACTTAATAGAAGCTGCTAAAGACAGTGATATTGCACTCGGTTTCGAAAATTCCACTGGATTCAATTATGCAACTGTAGCTCGAAGAGGTTCTTCGGGCTGGACACTTGAAGTAAAAGGAAAGAGAGCTCATTCATCCAGTATTTATAGTGAAAGAACAGGTGCTGGCGCTATTTTTGAAATGAGTAGAATTTTAAATGAATTTTATAATAATGTTAAAGGAGAAACCTACTTAACCTTTAATCCGGGAGTGTTGATAGGGGGTACTTTTGTTAAATTTGATTCAAAACAAAGTAAAGGTGAAGCCTTTGGTAAATCGAATGTAGTCGCCCAAACTGCAATTGTAAAAGGTGGATTGCGTTTTATCTCTGAAGATCAAAAAAACAGAGCAAGAGAAGAAATGAAAGCGATTGTTAAAAATAATTTGCCTTTAACCTCTGCTAGTATTAAATTCACAGATAGTTACCCCTCTATGGGCCCAACAGAGGGAAATACTAAATTATTAAAAAAACTAAATCAAGTGAGTATTGACATGGGGCAAGACCCAGTCTTAGCCTACGACCCGGGAAAAAGAGGTGCAGCTGATGTATCCTTTGTTGCACAGTATGTAGATTGTCTAGATGGCCTAGGGACTATGGGAACTGGGGCACATACCCCAAAAGAAACGGTAAACTTAGAGACCATGAATTTGTTAATTCAACGAACTGCTGTCTTAATATACCGCTTAATTAATGAATCTGATTAAAGATACTTTTTAAGTATTTGTTGTTGTTTTTGCAAAGCATCCAAAAACTCAGCTTTCAAACGATCAATAAGGGATCTTATTGAAATTACATCTTCTATTGAAGTAACCCCCTGACCTGCTGACCAGATGGTTTTCCATGCCCTGGCCTCCGCCTTTGCTGCATCAAGTTCTTCTCCAAAGTCTATTTTTTTTGATTTTGACCACTTATCCTCCGTTATCCCCATCGATTCTAAACTCGGTCGTAAAAAATTTGCATTAACCCCTGATACAGCTGCGGTGTAAACTATATCACTGGCTTTACTGTCAATAATCATTTGTTTATATTCCTCTTCCGCCATACTTTCATCAACATTAATAAATCGAGTTCCCATGTAAGCTAAATCTGCTCCCATTTGCAATGCACTTGCAATATCATTACCCGTGCTAATGCACCCAGAAAGTAATATCGTTTTTTTATAGAACGTTTTGATCTCCGCAATCAATGACATTGGATTTGTCAAACCTGCGTGACCTCCCGCACCAGCAGAAACAAGGATTAATCCATCTACCCCTGCTTGAGCAGCTTTTTCTGCATGTCGCTTTTTTATTACATCGTGAAAAACCAGTCCACCATAACTGTGAACTGCATCAACAAGCTGAGAAACAGCACCAAGTGAGGTAATGATTAATGGAACTTTATGCTTGATACAGATTTCTAAATCAGCTTGAACTCTTGAATTGGTTTCATGTACGATCAAGTTGACCCCAAAAGGAGCCGCTTTTTTTCCGGTTTGCTTTTCAAATTCGGCCAATGACTCTTTAATTTCGATTACCCATGATTCAAAACCTGCAGTGTCTCTTTGGTTCAATGCTGGGAAAGTCCCAACAATTCCATTTTTACAACATTCAATAACCAGTTTTGGTCCAGAAATTAAAAACATTGGAGCCGCCACTGCGGGTAAAGACAAATCATTAATAAAAGATGCTTTCATATGCTTATTTTTTAATACTTAAAGTCCATTCAAAATTAAAACTAGAAACAGTATCACCAGTTTCGTCGATTCCTACAGATTCTAACCAAATGGTCTTTGGAGTTCTAGATTTTAATAAATCATTAATTAATTTCTTTATTTCATTTCCTTGAGTACAAGAAAACGTAATCCTTCCTCTAGCTTTCTTTGAAAAATTTGCTTTGTTGTTAAGAACAAGCATTGAAACATTAGCCTTGGATTCACGGATACCATTCATGATCAAAAGACCTGTTGTAAATTCTGCTGCCATACCTTGAACAGCCCAAAACATTGATTTAAATGGGTTTTGATTAATCCATCGGTGCCTTACACTAACCTCACAACAATTGTCATCTACCTTAGTTGTTCTTATTCCTGTCCAAAATACTGAGGGTAATTTAAAGAAAGTGAAAAGTGTGTATTTAAACAATTTTAGAAATAATTAAATTAAAATTAAATATACGAAATTTAAAAGGCCTGACTATTTATTTTAGATGCTTTAAAACTATCTGCATTTATTTTTTAAAACAAATTCAGGTTGAAATAAAATTTACACTCGTTTTATCTTAGCACCAATTGCTTGAAGACGTTCTACAATATTCTCATAACCTCGATCAATTTGCTCAATATTGTGAATGGTGCTTGTCCCCTCAGCAGATAAGGCAGCGATGAGTAGTGATATACCTGCTCGAATGTCTGGAGAGGTTAAAGTAGCTGCTTTTAAGCTAGATTCAAAGCCATGCCCTATGATTGATGCACGGTGTGGATCACAAAGAATAATTTTAGCGCCCATATCAATCAATTTATCAGTAAAAAATAAGCGACTTTCAAACATCTTTTGATGAATCAATACACTACCTCTAGCCTGAGTTGCAACGACCAA
This sequence comes from uncultured Flavobacteriaceae bacterium, assembly GCA_943789305.1. Taxonomy (GTDB): domain Bacteria; phylum Bacteroidota; class Bacteroidia; order Flavobacteriales; family Flavobacteriaceae; genus Arcticimaribacter. Next base: position 1,154,993 of record CALSTP010000001.1, read on the forward strand.
TATTATACTCAATAAATCTGGAGTAAAACCTGGCCAAGGAGCGTCGGCTACTGTCAAAATAGAACCATCAATATAATTTTGTATTTCATATCCATCAGTATGTGCTGGAATATGAATATCATCTTCTTGTTTTTCAACTGTTAATCCAAGCTTTCTAAAGACATTAGGAATTTGACCTAAATATTCCCAATTAACATTTTTTATGGTTAGTTCACTCCTTGTAAGAGCAGCCAAACCTATCCAACTTCCAATTTCAACCATATCGGGTAATACGGTATGATCTGTTCCTTTGAGTTCTTTAACCCCTTCAATCTTTAAAAGATTTGAACCAATTCCGGAAATTTTAGCACCCATTCGGTTCAACATCGAACACAATTGTTGAAGATAAGGTTCACAAGCAGCATTGTATATGGTTGTGATGCCCTCAGCCAATACAGAAGCCATAACTATATTTGCCGTTCCTGTTACAGATGCTTCATCCAATAACATTGAAGTTCCAATCAGTTGTTCGGCCTCTACACTATAAAAATAATCTTCTCGACTATAATTAAACTTTGCACCCAAATTGATAAGCCCTTCAAAGTGTGTATCCAATCTTCTTCTCCCAATTTTATCTCCTCCAGGTCTTGGAATACTTCCTTTTCCAAAACGCGCTAAAAGTGGCCCGACAAGCATTATTGATCCTCGAAGTCCTCTACCATCTATTTTATATTGGTCAGATATCAAATAGTCTAAGTCTATTTCATCTGCCTGAAAGCGATAACTCCCCGAAGAGATTTGTTCAACTTTTACTCCAAAATTTCGCAGTAATTGAATGAGTTTTTTGACATCAACAATGTCGGGTATATTATGTATAGTTATTCGCTCTGGAGTAAGCAGTACGGCACATAAAATTTGCAAAGCTTCATTTTTTGCACCTTGCGGAGTAATTTCTCCTTTAAGTTGTTTTCCCCCCTCAATGATAAATGATCCCATATTGATCTAATAGCGTTTGCGGTTATTGCGATTTCCTTTTTTCTGTTTTGACATTTGATTGCTTTTGGGGCCATTACCATTTTTGGGCTTTAACTTAAGAAAGTTTGCAGAATCTGTTAAGGGTAAATAATCGGGATTTACTTGAAGTAAACCGTCTGATAATTCATTAAGGTGACTAAAAATCACTTCATCATCAACCGTATCTTTATTCCAACTCAGAAAGCACTTTTTCATGTGATTGGCTATGTTGAAAACTAGAGCATCTTTCATTTCGCCAGCATCCCAGCTAAGAGCAACATCTATCATACTTTTGATGTTGTTGCCATAAAACCGATATTTAGGGTAATTTTGAGGGTAATTCAAGGGTTTGGGACGTTCTTCTAACAATTCGCGAATAGGCTTTTCAAAGGGACAATCGACATCTAAATTAAAATCTGACATGATAAATAATTGATCCCATAATTTGTGCTGAAAATCTGGAACATCTCGAAGATGGGGATTCAAATTTCCCATAACGCCTATTATGGCTTTAGCTTTTTTGTTTCGCTCTTCTCGATCTTCAGTTTCAATCATTTGATCAACCATAATATGAAGGTGTCTTCCATATTCGGGAATAATTAATGGCTTTCGCTCTGAGTTGTATTGTAGTGCTTCCATGAAGTGTTTATGTAGATTATTGGGAAATCGACTGCAAAATAATCTATTTTAAAGAATAATTTAAGTTTTTAGTCTTTTATAGTGTAATAATCCCCTCAATAGTACTAGCTTTTTTATAAACATCAATCACAGAGATAGGGTTTTCCATTGTTGCCAAAAAACTAACACTCACAAAGGTATTCTTACTTGATTTTTTAAGTTTAAATTTAGCGTCTGTTCCCTCAAATATTTCACGCAATTTTTTAACCTTTTGATCATCTCCTCGGATTATGAACTTAAACATAAAAGGTCCTGGCCATTCTTGTGAATCTTTTAATTGATCTTGAAAACGTGAATAAAATTCTTCTGGATTTTCTTTGGGTATCATTAAGACCGCTATTTTTACACAAATATAGTTCAAATAGATTAACCTTTAAATTATCGAATCAAAATCTCCATATAAAATTGTAATCAGTGGTGGCCCAGGAAGTGGCAAGACCACACTTATAAATTTTTTAAAAAAAAATGGATTTACTTGTTTTAAAGAAATTTCAAGGGATTATATTAAACTGGGTAAAAAACAAGGGATTGAAAATTACTTTAAAGAAAAACCTCATGCATTTAGTGAATTCCTTTGGAAAGAACGAAAAAAACAATATTATGAAGCACTAAAACTAAAAACTAAATACGTATTCTTTGATCGAGCTCTGCATGATGTAATTGGTTATTTAAATTATGTTCAAGATCCCAACAAAAAATGGGAAAAAGAACTCAATAATTATAAATACAACCTTGTTTTTCTTCTAAAACCGGTGTTCCAAATTTATATCCAAGATGAAGATCGAATGGAAACCTTTGAAGAAGCTGTTGAAGTTCATAAAAGTCTTGAAAAAACCTATCATCAAAGTAAATTAAAAATCATTAAATTACCGTTTACAACTCCACAAAAACGTTTTGATCTAATTCTTAAACACTGTGCAAATGAGCTCTCCTAAAGAAGTTTTACAAACCTATTGGAGCTATGAAAATTTTAGGCCCAATCAGGAGGCAATAATTAACAGAGTACTTGAAAATCAAGATACCATAGCCTTGCTTCCAACGGGAGGTGGTAAATCGCTCTGTTATCAGCTTCCTGCTTTACTTTCTAATGGATGTACTTTGGTAATATCTCCTTTGATTTCACTCATGCAGGATCAAGTGGAACAGATGAATGAAAAAGGAATTAAAAGCATGATGTTAAATAATTCTCAAGCCCTAAATATTCAGTTGGATAATTGTCTCTATGGAAATTTCAAACTGCTTTACAGCTCACCAGAAAAAGCTTTGTCTAAAGAATTCCTCTCGAGAATCAAAAAATTAAATATCACTAGAGTTGCAGTTGATGAAGCTCATTGCATTTCTGAATGGGGGAATGATTTTAGACCAGCTTTCAAACAAATAAATAAAATCAGATCACTTCTCCCCTCCATACCAATTCTAGCTGTAACAGCTACGGCTACGCCTAAAGTTTTAGAAGATATTATTGAAAGTTTACAACTAAAACAAACTTCTTTATTTCAAGGGTCTTATGCTCGTACTAACATCAATATTAACACCTTATACACAGAAGACAAGCAAGGAACGCTTATCAAAATCTTAATGCAAAACAAGCAATCTGGGATTGTTTACTGTGGCAGCAGGAGAGAAACCGAACAAATAACAAAGTTACTTCAGCAAAAACAAATTTCCTGCGCATATTTTCATGGAGGACGATCTGCAAGCGAACGAAAAGAATTATTACAAGAATGGCAATCTGAAAAGATAACAATTATGGTTGCAACCAATGCTTTTGGTATGGGAATAGACAAAGAGGAGGTTAGAACAGTCATCCATCTAAATCTACCCTCAAGTATTGAAAATTTTTATCAAGAAATTGGAAGAGCCGGCCGAAATGGAGGACCTGCAAATGCCTATTTACTCATTCATGAAAATGATAAAACCAAAATTAGACACCAATTTATAGGGTCTTTACCTGATAAAGAGTTTATTCAATTGTGTTTCAAAAACCTTTGTAACTATCTTAACATAGCATATGGGGAAGGAAAAGAGCTGGCACACAATCTTTCGTTAGAAAGTTTTTGCAAGACCTATTCGATGAATCCTAGAAAAACACTAAGTACATTTACCTATCTAGAACAAGAGGGAATTTTTAATCTTATCCAATTCAACAAACAAAGAGCAGTAGTTAAGTTTTCGATAACTCAAACTCAAATTTTAGAGCTTTTGAAAAATCAAACGGAGGATTCTAAAGTAATACAAGCAATCATCAGAAATCATCACTTCAGTTATGCAAGGGGTTTTGAACTTGATATCAATCGAATCATTCGCAGCAGTCAGATTTCTTTTAAAACCCTATTAAAGTCCCTAAGAAAATGGGAGAATGAGGGGAATCTTGAACTGGAATACAACCAAACCGATATTCAAATTCAATGGCTTGTACCCCGTGAGGATCAATACACGCTTGCTCCACTTTTACAAAGATTAACACATAACAATAAGGTAATAATAGGAAAAATTGAAGCGATGATAAATTATGCTTTCAATACTGAAAGGTGTAAACATGATCAAATTCTAAACTATTTTGGAGAAAAATATAAAGGGAAATGCGGCAATTGCAATGCTTTGGAATGCAATTCAAAAAAAGTAACAAAAAAAGATAAAATAGAAATTAGAAATAGAATTATAGAAGAACTCAAAAAAGATGAAATGAGTCTCAAAGAATTGGATCAATCCATTTCAGATTATAGTACTTTTGAAATTGGAGAGGCTATTAGATTCCTATTGAATTCAAACGACCTCCTTTTAACCAATATGGATAAATTAAAGTTAAATATATAGTATGAAAATTGTCTTTATGGGGACTCCCCTATTTGCTGTTTATGCCCTTGAAGCTATTTATCAATCTGATCATGAAATTGTGGGGGTTGTAACCAGTGTTGATAAGCCAGCAGGAAGAGGAAAACAACTTCGTCAATCTGAAGTAAAGAAATTTGCAACCAAAAATGACCTGAATTTACTTCAACCGCTAAATCTAAAAGAAGAAGTTTTTATAAACGATCTTAAAAAATTAGAAGCTGATGTATTTGTGGTTGTAGCTTTTCGCATGCTCCCAAAAACTGTTTGGAATATTCCGCCCAAGGGAACCTTTAACTTACATGCATCACTTTTGCCTAATTTTCGAGGTGCTGCTCCAATAAATTGGGCTATCATACACAATGAAAAAACTACTGGAGTTACTACTTTTTTTATTGATGATGAAATTGATACAGGAGCTATATTACTAAAAGAAACAATTTCAATTGAAAAAAACGAAACGTCTGGAAGTCTTCACGATAAACTCGCACCTTTGGGAGCAAAACTAATTTTAAAAACACTAAATCATATTATGGCGGAGCGGATTGCTGTCCAACAAAAATTTTTGGGTAGTGAAAAAGAAGCGCCGAAACTCACAAAAGAGAATACAAAAATTAAGTGGGAAAAACCGCTTTTATACATTGATGGTTTGATTAGAGGACTTAACCCCTTTCCTACTGCATGGATTGAAATTCAAAATGGAGAAGAGCAATTAAAAATGAAAATATTTAAGGCAACTCTAGAAATAAAAAAACACACTCACAGAATTGGTGTCCTCAAAATTGAAGATAAAAAAATAAGAATCACACACTCTGAAGGGTTTTTGATCATTGATGAACTTCAACTACCCAATAAAAAGAAAATGAATGCCAGAGCTCTTTTAAATGGATATAAGTTTAAAAAAGGTTCCAAAGTCCTATAAATACTAGGATTATTAACAAAAAAAGCAATTTATCAACAAATTACTGTTTTTTTTCAGGTTTTACTTGGGACTTCTCTTAAACCCTATATATTTGTTTATATACTTAATTTTTTAATTTAAAAATAATATTATGAACAAAACAGAATTAATCGACGCAATGGCAGCTGACGCTGGGATTTCTAAAGCAGCAGCAAAAAAAGCACTTGAATCTTTTCTAGGAAACATCCAATCAAGTCTTAAAGGTGGTGGACGTGTATCTTTAGTTGGATTTGGTTCTTGGTCTGTAACTGCAAGAGCAGCTCGTGATGGAAGAAACCCTCAAACTGGGGCTACAATCAAAATTGCTGCTAAAAATGTAGTTAAATTTAAAGCTGGTGCTGAACTATCTGGATCAGTAAACTAAGCAAAAACTTGCAGCAAACAATATTAAAATCTCCTTCGGGAGATTTTTTTTTAAATAAATTTAAAAAATTAAACAAAAAAACCTAATTTCATAAGTAATATGAAAATACATCAAGGAAATCTATTGATCGCTGAACCTTCAATTATTGGAGATGCAAATTTCCATCGATCAGTTGTTTTGTTAGCAAATCACAAAGAATCTGCTTCTTTGGGGTTTATACTAAACAAACCTTTTGATTTTCTTCTTAAAGACATTTTACCTGAAATCAAAAGCTCAATCGAAATTCACTACGGAGGACCCGTAGAACCCGATAACCTTTATTTTATTCACAACTCACCTGATCTAATAAAGGGAAGTATTAAAATTAATGATGAATTGTACTGGGGGGGTGATTTTGAAAAAGTCATTCAATTGATCAAAAATGAATCCCTCGATGAACATAAGATTCGTTTTTTCTTAGGGTATTCGGGATGGGGAGCCAATCAACTTCAAAATGAAATTGAATTGAATTCATGGATCATCAAAGAAGATTTTGTCGGTCATGAGGTTATCAATGTAGAATCAAAATCATTTTGGAGAAAACAAATACGGTCTCTAGGTGGAGATTACTTGATTTGGGGAAATGCCCCAGAAAATCCAAATCACAACTAACCCAATCGATACTTGGTAATAAATTTGGAAAACAGCTTACGAGAAATTTCGGTATTGAATGTCTTTTTTCGATATTGTTTGACCGATTGAATTCCTTCCGACAAACTTACCACAAACATTTCTTCCGCTCTCTGTAATTCAAAAGGAGACAATGCTTCCTCTACCAGATTAATCTCCTCACTTTTTTGCAACAAATCGATAACTATTTGACGATAAACCGATGATCTACATCCGCTCGATAGAGGTGGTGTTTTTATTTCATTTTCCTTAACTACGAATAGAGCTCCTGTTAAAGTTTCTGTAATTTCTTTTTGATCGTTGAGCAAAATTCCATCTTCCAAATCGTTTTCATAAACATAAACAGAAGCTATTTCTCTCAATCTTGAATTTGATGATTCTAAACACCCGTAGAGTCCCTTTATTACATAATGGTCTTTGTATAGATCAATACTTCGATTAGAAGAAACATGTCTAGGAATTTCGGCGTGATAGGCTTTGATTAGAAAAGATGTTGGACTTATAGGCGTTGCTCGACTAACTAATTCTGATGAAAAAAAAGATAAACAAACTATAGAAGATACTTGAACTAATTTCTTTTCTTTTAAAAGAATCAAAATTTGTTCCTCTAAATATTCCATAGTATACAACATCGGAATTTCCATCCTCAAAATTCTTAAAGATGCCATTATTCGAAAGTAATGTTCCTCCCAGAAGATAATTTTCCCACCTTCAACCCGAACTCTTTCCTCAATAGGAAATGTGTAGACCAAGTTTATTATATCTTCTTCTGCTATACCATCAAGGTTTGTATAAACTTTACCGTTAAATATGATCATAAAAACTTAAGCTGCTCCGAGTACTTGTTTTAGGCTAGAAACCAAGTTATTCCAAAGCATTTTTGCTTCTTCTAACTCATCTTCTTCAGCAAAATCAGAAATGTTTAAAGAAACATCCTTGGTTATTTCATCAACAACAATTTTGAATTCGAAATAACAATCATCCTGATCTTCCTCGTCATTCATCCAACGAAATCTAACTTTTTCGTTATTCTTTTTCTGAATGAGTTTTGCATACTCTTCTGTATCATCCCATATAAAAGTAAAATCTTCACCTCTAGAATTTACATTATCAGCAAACCATTCGGATAGACCAGAGGGGGTAGAGAGATATTGAAATAACAATTGTGGGGAAGCTTGAAAATCAATTTCTATAGAAAATGCTTTTTTGGTGGTCATCATAAATATATTAGAACGTCAATATATTGAAAATTATTAAAACTCAGCATAACAATTATAGAGTTTTTTCAATATAAAAGTTAAGGTATTAAATTCTATTTTTTATATTTGCAACCAGAAATTTGGCGAGGTAGCTCAGCTGGTTAGAGCGTCGGATTCATAACCCGGAGGTCGGGGGATCGTGCCCCCCTCTCGCTACAAAAAAAGTCGAAGTTTATCCTTCGGCTTTTTTAATTTATGGGTTTAAATTTTAGTTAATTTTTCAAATAAAAACTGATCAACTCATTGATTACACTAAAACTAATTTATAACTTCCTCTATTATTTTTCAATAATCTTTTTATGAATTAACTTTGTGATCTAAGAAGATTGAACAAATGAGGGAAGAAATTAAAGTCGAAGACCTAAAAAAAGCAGCGGGAGGTTTTGCAACTGGAGTTACAATTATAACGTCTAAGGACGAAAAAAGTGTTGTTAATGGAATGACCGCCAGTTCATTTGTTTCCATTTCTTTTATTCCTCCATTGGTTTCCTTTTCTGTAGATAGGAAAACTAAACTTTTTGGTCAGTTAGAAGAAGGGAAAGTTTTTGGAATAAGCATACTCTGTTCGAGTCAAAAACATTTGAGTAACCATTTTGCAGGCTATCCTAATGAGAATGAACAAGTCATTTTTGATGAATCAAAAGGATTTCCTTTAATCAAAGATCCTTTAGCATGGTATATTGTAAAAGCTACAAAAATAATTCCTGCCGGAGATCACCATATGGTTTTATGCAGTATTGAAACACTTGGGAGAGACTCCCAAAAAGAACCACTTCTTTATTTTTCTGGAAAGTATCTTTAAGTTAATCTTTAGCTGCCAGATATCGCTCGGCGTCCAATGCAGCCATACATCCAGTGCCTGCTGCTGTTACTGCTTGTCGATATATATGATCTGCAGCATCACCAGAAACAAAAACACCTTCTACATTAGTTTTTGAACTTCCAGGAGTGTTGATAATATAACCCGTATCATCTAGTTTTAAATAATTGGAGAAAATTTTGGTATTGGGTTCATGCCCAATTGCAACAAAAAATCCAGTGGCTTGAATATCCAAAACCTCTTGAGTTTTATTATTTTTTGCTCGAACACCAGTAACAACCTGACCATCTCCTAATACTTCTTCAGTTTCTGTGTTAAACAAAATTTCAATATTATCGGTGTTTTGTACACGCTTTGCCATAATCTTTGAAGCTCTAAATTCATCTCGCCTAACCAACATGGTTACTTTTGTACACAATTTGGAAAGATAATGTGCTTCTTCACAGGCAGAGTCCCCTGCCCCTACAATCACTACTTCTTGATTTTTGTAAAAGAATCCATCACAAACTGCACAGGCAGAAACTCCACCCCCAAGTTTTAGGTATTTTTGTTCAGAATCTATTCCTAAATATTTTGCAGAAGCTCCAGTCGAAATGATTACAGTGTCTGCATGAATTTCGGTAGTTTCATTTACCCAGACTTTATGAACAGAACCCGAGAAATCGACCTTTGTAATCCAACCGTCTCTTACATCGGTCCCAAAACGAGCAGCTTGTTCTTGAAGCTCCAACATCATCGCAGGTCCTGTTATTCCTTTGGGATAACCTGGGAAATTCTCAACTTCATTGGTTGTGGTAAGTTGTCCTCCTGGTTGAGTTCCTTGATAAAGGACCGGAAACATATTTGCTCGTGCAGCATAAATCGCTGCTGTGTATCCAGCTGGACCGGAACCGATAATTAAACATTTTAAGTGTTCTATAGTCTGTGACATTGGTTTGCTATTATTTGATTTTATTCCAAAAATAAAGGTTTACTTTTACTTTTTTCAAGCTACGAAGTTACTAAAATTTCTTAGCTGAATACTAAAATCAGGAATGCCTTTTCCAAAATTTTCAGCAAAAAAATATTACAATATGTTAAGATTTTCAACTCAACACAATTTTTAGAAAAAAAATAAAATCAGTTGAATTATAAATTAATATATCAAAGAATAAAAGTAAATTAGCTCAGAAATTCAAAGCTAAAAATGGGCCCCAACTTCCAAACACTCGGAGAATTTATAATTGAAAAACAATCGGAATTTAAATATTCCACTGGTGAATTTTCAAGACTTATTAATGCACTTCGATTGGCTGTCAAAGTAGTTAATCACAAAGTCAATAAGGAAGGTCTTATTGATATTATTTGGGGGTGCAGCAAATGAAAATTCTTCAGGCGAAACCCAACAGAAACTAGACGTCTTTGCTAATGAAATTTTTATAGATGCTTTAACCAAAAGAGAAATTCTGTGTGGTCTAGCATCTGAAGAGGAAGAGAATTTTCTTAGGTTAGATAATTCGAATCAGAAAAATCAAAATAAATATATTGTTTTGATAGATCCTTTAGACGGTTCTAGTAATATTGATGTCAATGTATCGGTAGGAACTATTTTTTCAATTTACAGAAGAAAAACACCTCTTAAAGGCCCTGTAAGTAATCAAGATTTTCTTCAAAAAGGTTCCCAGATTGCGGCTGGCTATATCATTTATGGTACTTCAACCATGCTTGTTTATACGACAGGTAATGGAGTAAAGGCTTCACGCTTAACCCAGCATTAGGTACTTTTTATTTATCACACCCCAACATAAAGCATCCTCAAACGGGATCAATTTATTCAATCAATGATGGAAGCTACAATTATTGTTCGGCTGAGATAAAAAAATATCTTAAATATTGTCAAGAAACTAATGGAGATCGTCCCTACACCGCACGTTATATTGGATCATTAGTTTCAGATTTTCACAGAAATTTAATTAAAGGGGGTATTTTTTTATATCCAGAAAGTAATCGATCATTTTCTTGGATGGTTATTTTTTGTAAACTATCGTTGGTAAATTGATAATGTAATTTACTTTAATGAATACCTAATGATTTTAAGGAGAGAGATGGACTATTCATTTTAAGTTTTTTAATAACAAATTAGAGAATAGATTCGATTCATTAATCAAAAGTATATTAATTTAGTACAATAAATAAAATAACATTGAATTTTGTTTTCAACAAACAGAAAGAATACATTTCTTAGTATGTAGTTGATAATTAATAAGTTATTAACAAATAAAAATTATTGTTTTAAATTAATTAAGTGCCAACATTTCTTTAGGAATTCTGGAATTCATCAATCTAAACCAAAGTGGAGGAATCATAGCAATCAAGATACAGGTAGGATATCCAAAGGGCAATTGAGGACTTTCGTACTTATGTTCTAGTACTTGATATTTTTTAGAAGTTTTATGGTGATGATCACTATGGCGGGTAAGTTCATATAAAACTATTCTACCAATTAGATGATTAGAATTCCATGAATGTTTTGTTTGTATACGTTCATAACGTCCTGAACTAGACTTTTCCCTTAGCAAACCATAGTGTTCTATATAATTTATAGTTTCTAAGAACAAAAAAGAAATAACACCAACCAATAAAGCATAGATCAATGTTTGTGTTCCAAAAACAATGAAAATTATTTCAAGATACAAACCTTGGAATAGTATATAAAAAATCATTTCATTTTTCAATGAGAAAAAAGAGGTGTTTTCTTTCTTTAAAATTCCAATTTGTATTGCCCATGCATTTCGATACTGTCTAATAACTGAAGTAAACCAAAAATGATAAAGCATCTGATTGTATTTAGAGGTTGCCGGATCTTCTGGAGTGGCTACATTTTTGTGATGTCCATAATTATGCTCCAAAAAGAAATGCATGTACAGACAGGGCATCAATAAAGCTTTGGACATCAATTGTTCAACTTTTGTCTTTCGATGACCCAATTCATGCGCTACATTAATTGCATTGGTGGCTAACAAAACACCTAGGGAAAGTATAATACCTACAACCTCAAAGACTGTCAGGATTTCGGTTGACAAAGTGTAAAATCCATAAGCCATCAATCCAAATACAATGGGTAAATTTGCATAGAGCATGAGGTCAAAAAGAATGTTCGTCAAACGACTTGATTTTTCCTTATCAGAATAAACTTTATTGGGCTTAGATAACATCAATTCCAATAGTGGAATCATAAAAAAAGCATAAAAAACAGATCCAAAGGAAAAAAGGTCTAAAAAATAAATCGACACCGCTGTGGACAAAGGAATTGTATAAGCAAAAAGATACTTTAAGTCGTTCATTTCTATAGTATTTAATATAGTTTTTCAATATACAAAAAAAGGCTTAAGTGAAATTTCTAATTTAGATAAAAATAGTCTTAAAACTTATGTTCTTTTTTCATGCTCTTGTAAACAACATTAATCGAGAGACTGACAATAACCAAAGTAGTTCCAAGTAAACTCCAGAGAGTATAAACTTCATGGAAGTAAAAAAAACCCAAAGAAAGTGTAAAAATGACCTCCACATATTTAAAAGGAGCAACCATATATGCTTGACCAAACTGAAAGGCTTTGGTCATATACAACTGACCGAAATACCCCAATATCCCGAGTAAAAATAATAAAACCCAATCCATCAGACTCAAAGGCATTGTCCAGTTAAAAAAAGAACCTATTCCTCCAACCAATGTAGCAATTAGCATAAAATAGTGGACTACAATTACGGGATGATCTTGATGGCCAATTTTACTTATCAAAATATAAACTATCGAACTGAAAAAGGCAGCACCAATCGCTAAACTCACTCCAAAAACCGAAACAGAAGAGTCAAACCCCTTGATAAGAACAACTCCAAAAAATGCGATAATAAAAAAAAGCCATTGGAGGGGAAATATTTTTTCTTTCAAAAAAATAACAGCTAAAACTGCAGCGAAGAATGGAGCTACATATCTCAGGGTAACAGCTGAACCTACAGAAATATACTGAACCGAAGTGAAAAATAAAGTCATCGAAATCACCCCTGCTAGTCCACGATAAATCAGAAAATTCATCTTTTTACCCCAAAAAGAAATGTTTTTAACTTTTAAATAAAGTGTCGTGAAAGCTAAAGAACCTATGGATCTAAAAAACACCAACTGAAAAGAAGAATAGTAATTCAACTCTTTGATTACTGCGTTCATAAGTGCAAAGAAGAATGTACTAAGCAACATAAAACGAATGGAGTCAAATAAATTTTTCAAAGATGAAATTTGCTCAAATATTATTGAACTTTAAATTGAATTAAACCAAAGGACTCAAAAAAAATTAATAAATCATCATTTAAAAGGATTATTTTTATAAAAAATTATTTCATCGAAAATCATTCAGTTTTAGAAATCATAAATTTCCCTTCATTTTATCTAGCGGCTTTTGCGGCTTTTTTATTGGGCATTTCCAAATCTGGAATTAAAGGAATTGCCGTTTTAATAGTAACTTCTTTGGTCATCGTATATGGAGCTAAGGCTTCTACCGGAATACTGATGCCTCTTTTACTTTTAGGTGATGTATTTGCAATCATCTACTATTCTAGGTTTACCCGTTGGAAGTATATTTTAAAAATGAGTCCTTGGATGTTTTTAGGAGTTTTGATTGGGGTGTTTTATGGATACAACATCAATGAAGACAATTTTAGGTTAGGAATGGCACTCATAATTTTAATCTCAATAGGCGTGATGTATTATTGGGATCAAAAAAAAAGCTTGAGGGTTCCTACTCATTGGAGCTTTGCAGGATTACTTGGCCTTACCGCTGGTTTCACTACGATGATCGGAAATTTAGCAGGAGCATTTGCTAACATATATTTTTTGGCTCAAAAACTTCCAAAAAATGAATTTATTGGAACTGCTGCTTGGTTGTTTTTTATTATTAATGTATTTAAACTTCCCTTTCATATTCTTGTTTGGGAAACCGTTCAGATGGAATCACTGAAAATTAGCGTGGTCCTAGCTCCTTTCCTTATTGCGGGACTTTATATTGGAGTAAAACTGGTAAACATAATCAAAGAAAACGCCTATCGAAAACTGATTTTACTTTTCACTGCAATGGGTGCTTTGGTTATTTTATTTCAATAATTTAAGATAAAGCCTTTTTAATTTCGTCTACAATTTCAGGGTTAAGTAAAGTAGAAATATCGCCCAACTGATCCATTTCATTCGAAGCAATTTTGCGCAATATTCGGCGCATAATTTTTCCACTTCTTGTTTTGGGTAATCCGCTGACAATCAAAATTCGATCGGGTTTAGCTATTGGGCCGATGGTTTTGGAAATTAAATCTCGAATTTCTTGAATCAAGATTTCTGGATTTTCGGATGTTCCGTACAAAATTACGTATGCCATTAAGGCATTTCCCTTGATGTCGTGTGGATATCCAACAACTGCGCTTTCTACAACTTCAGCATGTTCATTGATTGCATTTTCTATGGGTGCCGTTCCTAAGTTGTGTCCCGAAACAATCACAACATCGTCTACCCTACCCGTAATTCTATAATTCCCATTTTCATCTCTAGAAGCACCATCGCCAGGAAAATAACGACCAGGAAAAGCAGAGAAATAAACTTCTTGATATCGTTTATGGTCTCCCCAAATCGTTCTGGCTATTGAAGGCCAAGGATAATTAATGGTCAAAATACCTTCAGCTTTAGTATCCATCAAAACATTAGCCTTGTCATCGACTAGTGCGGCTTGAATTCCCGGCAACGGGAGTGTAGCAAAAGTTGGTTTTTGATCTGTAACCCCAGCAAGACTTGAGATTAAAATTCCTCCTGTTTCGGTTTGCCACCAAGTATCTACAATGGGTACTTTACTTTTCCCAACATTTTCATCATACCAATGCCAAGCTTCCTCATTAATGGGCTCCCCAACTGATCCCAAAACTTTTAAGGAACTTAAATCATGATTGGTAACATGAGTAGTGGGATGTTTTGCCAACGCACGAATAGCGGTTGGGGCGGTATAAAATTGATTGACTTTATATTTTTCACAAATTTCCCAAAATCGATTCCAATTGGGATAAGAAGGCACTCCTTCAAAATGAACAGAAGTGGCACCTACTAGTAAGGGTCCATATACCATATAACTGTGACCAGTTATCCAGCCAATATCGGCGGTACACCAATAGATATCATCTTGTTGGTACTGAAAAACATTCATAAAACTATAGGCAGTATAAACCATATATCCACCACAAGTATGAACCATACCTTTAGGTTTTCCAGTAGATCCAGAAGTATATAAAATAAACAATTTGTCTTCTGCATCCATTACTTGGGGAGTACATGAGGTAGAAAGACCATCAATAAAATCGTGCCACCAAACATCCAAACGATTATTCCACGAAATGGACTCGAAAGTGTGTTGCAATACAATACACTTTTTGATGGAATCACATGATTTCAATGCATCATCTGCAATATCTTTGAGAGGAACTGTTTTACCTCCTCTAAATGCACCATCCGCAGTAATTAAAATACTACAACTTGAATCTTGAATTCGAGCGGCAAGCGCTGAAGCAGAAAATCCAGCAAAGACAACTGAATGTATAGCTCCAATTCTAGCACAGGCCAAAACAGCAATTGTTAACTCAGGAACCATAGGAAGGTAAATGCATACACGATCACCTTTAGTCACTCCAAGATTGTTTAATCCATTTGCAAATTTACAAACTGCATCCAACAATTCTTTGTAAGTTAATTTAACGGCAGTGTCTTGAGGTTCATTTGGCTCCCAAATAAGAGCTAATTTATCTGGATGAGTTTCTACATGACGATCCAAACAACTTTCTGTAATATTGAGTTTCCCTCCACAAAACCATTCAGTAGAATGGCTATCATTCCAGTCGTATTGAACTACTTTTTCAAATGGAGTTTTCCAAACAAAGGTTGAAGCTATTTCTCCCCAAAAGCTATCAGGATCAGAAACAGCACGTTGCTTTGCTTTTGCAAATTCTTCTTTGGTATTTAGTTTAAAGTCCTCGAGTGTCATAAAATATTTTTAGGGGTTCAATATAGAATAATGTTAATGAATTCTTTCTTAAAGAAGTTTTAAATTATTCAAAATTACTGATATCTTTAAAAAAAATAAAATGATCTTTCCCAAAGGAAATAAACTCAACAGCATAATTCCTATTCGATATCCACAGTGCCATAAAGGAAAATTTCTTAAAACTTTTGTTTATGATTTATCTCGGTTCACTGCAGTTAGAAATCAATGTGACTGTTGTGGTTTAAAGTATCGTTTAGAACCTAGTTTTTATTTTGGATCACTGTATGTTGCCTATGGAATTGGTGTTGTCCTAATGATACTAATCACATTAAATTCTTATTTAATTAGCCATACTTTTTCCTTTCTCACAACCTTCCTCTTAATTTGCTTCGTTATGACCCTGTTGGGTCCATACATCAATGCACTTTCAAAAATAATTTGGGTAAATATTTTTTTTTCATACAAAGAAAATCATTCGATAAAGAAAAATTAAATACCTGATAATTAGCTTCATTAAATATCATTAAAATGTAAATAAAAAAATCATGGAGTAAAATGTTAAGAACCCTAGAAATTTTAATAAATTGATTGAAATTTAGTTAGAAACTTATTTTAAGTTTAATTTAAAAAAAATCTATGACACCGTTTATTGCCGAATTTATTGGAACAGCCATTCTTTTACTCCTTGGAGCTGGGGTTGTTGCAAACGTTAGCTTAAAAAACACCTATGCCCAGGGTCAAACTTCAATAGTATTGATAACAACCTCATGGGGTTTTGCGGTATTTGTTGGCGCATATGCGACTGGACAATTCAGCGGCGCTCACCTAAATCCAGCTGTAACTATTGGATTAGCAATAATTGGAAAATTTTCATGGGCCATGGTTCCAACTTATTTTATAGCGCAAGTGTTAGGAGCAATGTTTGGAAGTTGGTTGAGTTATCTATTGTATATTGACCATTTTCGAATGACTGCTGATGAGGATACTGTTCGAGGTACTTTTTGTACAGCTCCTGCAATTCGAAATTTTAAAAACAATTTTTTTAGTGAATTCTTAGGTACTTTCATGTTGGTATTCGGGATATTTTTTATTGTTTCTCCCAATATAGAAGTTGATGGATCTACAATTCAAAACTTCGGAATCGGTTCTTTAGAAGCTTTACCTGTAGGAATATTGGTATGGGTAATCGGAATGAGTATGGGCGGAACCACAGGTTATGCAATTAACCCAGCTCGTGATTTTGGACCAAGATTAGTTTACCAAATGCTGCCTCGAAAAAATAAAAAAGCTGATTGGGCTTACGCTTGGATTCCCGTGTTAAGCCCCCTTTGCGCAGCTGTTTTTGCAGGAGTCCTATATAATTTTTTAATGAGTTAAAGAGCGTATTACTCTCCCTTTTATTTTGCTACGTTTACAGCTCTGGTTTCACGAATAACCGTAATTTTTACTTGACCTGGATAAGTCATTTCCGTTTGAATTTTCTGTGAAATCTTAAAAGATAATTCAGCGGCGTTATTATCAGAAACTTTTTCGCTTTCAACGATAACTCTTAATTCTCTTCCAGCTTGAATAGCATATGCTTTACTAACTCCACTAAAGTCCAAGGCAATGTTTTCAAGATCTTTGAGTCTTTGAATATAACTGTCTAGCACTTGACGACGAGCTCCTGGACGAGCTCCTGATATGGCGTCACAAACTTGTACAATTGGTGACAATAACGAAGTCATTTCAACCTCGTCGTGATGTGCCCCAATAGCATTACAAACATCTTGTTTTTCGCCGTACTTCTCGGCCCATTGCATCCCCAAAATTGCATGTGGTAATTCGGATTCCTCTTCTGGTACTTTTCCAATATCATGGAGAAGTCCAGCACGCTTAGCTAGTTTTGGATTCAAGCCTAATTCCGATGCCATTACCCCACAAAGTTTAGCGACTTCACGAGAGTGTTGCAAAAGATTTTGACCGTAAGAGGATCGATATTTCATTCGACCAATAACTTTAATTAACTCAGGATTTAATCCATGAATTCCAAGGTCAATAACCGTTCTTTTTCCTACTTCTATAATTTCTTTTTCTATTTTTTTTGTGATTTTGTTGACCACCTCTTCAATCCGAGCGGGATGAATGCGTCCATCGGTTACCAATCGGTGTAAAGACAAGCGTGCAATCTCTCTTCTAACAGGATCAAAACAGGATAAAATAATGGCTTCAGGGGTGTCGTCAACAATAATCTCTACTCCAGTAGCAGCTTCGATGGTTCGAATATTCCTTCCTTCTCGACCAATAATTCTTCCTTTAACATCATCGGACTCTAAGTTAAAAACAGAAACACAATTTTCTACTGCCTCCTCGGTTCCTATCCGTTGAATTGTACTGATTATTATTTTTTTGGCTTCTTGTTCCGCCGACAATTTTGCTTCTTCAATGGATTGTTGAATGAATGACATTGCATCGGTCTTTGCTTTATCTTCTAAAGAAGTAATTAACTCTTTTTTTGCATCTTCAACTGACAATCCCGAAACCTCCTCTAACTTTGATTCGTATGTTTTTTGTGTGGTATCTAGGGATTGACTTTTACGGTCAAGTTTTTGAATACGATGATCAAGATTGGTGTTTTTTTGATCAAAGCTGTTATTCAAATCTTTGTTGCGCTGCAATTCTTTATTAAGGTTTTTTTCTTTATCCCGCATTCGATTTTCAACCTCAATTATTTTTTTCTCTCGGGAACTTATTACTTTTTCGTGATCACTCTTAAGTTCTATAAAACGCTCTTTTGCTTGAAGCATCTTTTCTTTCTTAATTCGATCAGATTCTTGATGAGATTTTTTGATAATGCGTCTGGCTTGTTGTTCACTCTTCTTGATGATGGAAGAAGATTTATTTTTTTGTATAATTTGCATTATCAAAAGTCCCAGAAGTAATCCTCCAATACTTGATGTTATGATGAGTATGGTAGTTGTCATAATTGGTTTATTTATAAAAAAACCTGTACTAGCTTAGAGGTTTGTATAAACTCCGTAAAAAAAGGTTTGCGGCTAACCAACTGATCAAGGATCTGTTCGAAGACAGCTTGCTTTTACAATATGGACTTACCTCTTATAATAATAAGATCGTTGAGTTTATCAAAAATTTAAACTAATACAGGCAGTAGTGTATTATTTGTTTTTTAAAGAACGTATCAGAATGCGGCCATATGGTTTTCAATCATCTCATTGAGCTGATTAATTTTTTCATGCGTTATGGTCACACCCTTATTTTCTAGGGCATTTTTTTGTTCCAGCTGGGTTGCATATTGCAAAGAACACATTGCCAAGACGTCTTGCTTATCTCGAACGGCGTAGTTTTGCTCCAACTGTTTGATCATTGCTTCAATTTTTTTTGCAGACTTTCTTAAATCTTCTTCTTGATCGGGTGCTACCGTTAAGGGATAGACTCGATCTGCAATTGTTAACTTTATTTTTAGCAATTCACTCATAAAAAATTACGCTGTTTTTTGCAATTGAATCATACATCCTTCAACTTGTTCAATCAGCGCTTTAATTTTATTTTTAGTCTTTGTATTACTTTTATTACTGCCGAGTAATGAATTTGCCATTTCCAAAGAAGCATTTGCTTTTTTGAGAGTATTGTTCTCTTCAGAAATTTTAGATTGTATTAATTTACTTTCTTCCAGTTGTTGCGAAAGAGACTGCAATGCGTGGTGATTTTCTTCTAGTTTGTTTAAAAGTAAAACCAAATTTCGTTCGAGAAGTTTAACATTTTGATTGTTTTCACTCATAAATGACACACAACTCCTATTTATACAAACTTAAGAATTTTTAATCTATTCCTGAGTTTTTAGACATACCAATTCTTAACTTTAACAAAATTTTAATCCTATTGAAAATAGATTATTTACTCAAAATGATCATTGCTCTTTCAGCAGATTCAAAGGGCACAAAAAGATAATCGTGGTGAAATGCTGCAATCATATTACAAGGAATTTTTTCTTTGGCAAGTGCGCTAGAAATATGAGCTGTAATTCCTGTTGCTGATAATGAAGTGGTTGTTTCTAAAGAAATCAAAGCCCATGATTCATTGCAAGGTATGTTATGATGTTCTGCTACCGTCTTCAAAACCAAATAAGTTACGCCCTCTTTTTCTTTAAAAGAGAATAAGATTTCATCATTTGAAAAAGGATTGTTGTTCAAAGAACAATAAACATATGCTTCTAAATGGGCTTTATATTCAAGTTTCATAAAGTAAATTTAATCCTATTTAACTTATTTAAGCAACGGTAATGTTCCAGATTCTGTGTTTTTAAAATAAAAATTAAATTAAGTCAATAAAACCGTGGCTTGCCCAAGTCAAACCCAATAAAAAGAAATGAACCTACATAACTTCCCAACAAAAAATTGTCTCGCAAAACCCATGAAATGCGAAAAATCCGAACCTCGTGTTCCAGATTATGTGTTAAAATGCAGGTATTGGATGGGAGCTTGTTTCAAAAATGGTAAAGAAAAAAATAAACAACAAGAATACAAATGCAAGAATTGTAACAAAATTCAACAAAAAAAGTATCAATACAATGCTTACAATGTTAATTTGAATCAAAACATCATTGCCTTGACAAAAGAAGG
Organism: uncultured Flavobacteriaceae bacterium; assembly: GCA_943789305.1. GTDB lineage: Bacteria > Bacteroidota > Bacteroidia > Flavobacteriales > Flavobacteriaceae > Arcticimaribacter. The sequence goes on from CALSTP010000001.1 coordinate 1,175,228, forward strand.
AATGCATCTCAATTTCCGAACGCACCTCAAGCGTTTAAACCGAAGGACTATTTGTTTTAGTCGCTCAAATGAGATGCTTGCTTCTGTTGTAAAAATTTATTTATGGGGATGATAGAACATAAATTCAAAATACTTAGCTTTAGAAAAAAAATTGAAACCACTATATTTTCTAATTGCATCTTCTGTTGCTTTATTTACAGCTTGTACTACCAAAAAAACACCAATACCGATAATTGAGCTACCCAAAACCATTGAAGAAACCTCGGGCTTAGCTGAGTTTGGTAACAACTTTTTGTCACACAACGATTCTGGTGGGAGTGCCTCATTATATGAATTCAATGATTATGGTAAATTGGTTGGGGAACATCCCATAATTGGTGCGGTCAACAGAGATTGGGAAGATCTTGCACAAGATGAAAACTACTTTTACATTGCCGATATTGGGAACAACAGTGGAAAGCGACAAGATTTAACTGTTTACAAAACCACTAAAGATTTTGAACTAGAAGATTCCATCAAAATTAAATACCAAAAGCAAAAGTCTTTCAAAAAAAATAAAAAAACGAAATACAATGCCGAGACCCTAATAGTTGTAGGAGACTCGTTGGTTCTCTTTTCCAAAAACATGAAATCAATGAATACCCACCTTTATGTTTTTCCAAAAGAAGGAGGTTCTTATTCGCTTTCTAGTAGAAAAAAATTTAAGATAAACACCTTAATCACAGGAGGAGATTATAACCAAGAAACTCAAAGACTGGTGCTAACAGGCTACCACCCAGACAGCAGTAACTATCTATTGAAGGCAGAAAAATTCAAACTCGAAAACTTAGATTCAATTGAGTTTAATCGCTACCTTTTACCTTTTAAGCACGCCCAAGTTGAAGCCATAAAAATCAAAAAAAATAAAGAAGTATGGATCAGTTCAGAAGGAGAGCGAAATTCCATTCCTTTTCTTTATCGAGTAAATTTTAATTTGTTAAAAATGAATTGATTACGACATTTTATTTAATTTATAGAGTATAATTTTTAACAACTTAATTATATGCCCCATGTACAGCCTCTTATTTTTATTTATTTCACTTATCAGTTCACCGACAAATCTAACCGATGGATTTACCGTCGGGAAATGGAAGCTTAGCCGTAAAATTCCACAAACCACTGCAAACAGATGTTATGTAGACGAACTAAGTATTTTGAAAATGAAACTTTTGAACTTATCTTCAAAACAATCATTTCTAAGGAAGTGCAAACTTATGTTTACAAAGGAAAAATAAACCCATCTGGAAAAACAACGATAGAGCTCGGTGATGGAATTGCTGTTTTGAAAAATTTTAATTCCAAAAAAAATGAAGTTAATTTTCGTTTTGAATATGGATCAAAAATTGGAATGTTCTGTACTAGAAAACAACACCCCTATCCTCACAAACATCTCCCGCATATACTTAGAGGTAAACCCATAAAATAAATTTTTAATTGAAATCAATTCAACTGAATTGAATTTGAATCAACTCTTTTTTATCTTAGCGGATATGAAGGAGAAGAATTTATTTGTGTGGGGCATTCTGATCATTAGTCTAAGTTTTGGTTTACAAGCTCAGAGGGCTACACCTCCTCTCGAAATACCGTTATTGCTCTCCGGTAACTTTGGAGAATTTCGAGGAAGTCACTTTCATGCTGGACTTGACATTAAAACCAAAGGTCGTCAAGGATTTAAGGTCAAAAGTATTTTAGCGGGAAGCATTCGGCGAATCAAAGTCAGCACTTCTGGGTACGGAAAAACACTTTATGTTGAACATGCAGATGGAACAACATCGGTCTATGCTCACCTTCAAAAGTTTGCGCCTAAGATTGAAAAAATAGTCAAACAACTGCAGTATCAAAAGGAACGTTTTTTAATTCAAAGCTATCACAAGAGTAATGAGTTGGTTGTAAGACAAGGTGAGGTCATAGGCTATTCGGGAAACACAGGAGGTTCTTTGGGTCCCCATTTGCATTTTGAACTTCGCGATTCAAAAACTCAAATGCCGCTCAATCCACTAACGCTAAATTTTGATATTAAAGATACTCAACGCCCTGTAGTTAGAAATTTATATTACTACAACCTCGAGGATTCGATTCAAAAGAGAAGAAATGAAATCCCCATAGTTAGAAAAAATGATAGCCTTTATACTACCGATATTCTGCATTGGTTTGGAAAAAAAGGAATTGGAATTCGAATGTATGATCGCCAAGATCTGAGCTACAATAAGAACGGTATTTATCAGATTAAAATTCTACTCAACGGAAAAGAAACCATAAAATACAACTTTGACTCCATCAGTTTTGATGATGGTAAATTGATTAGCACACTAATTGATTATAGTACATATAAAACCGAGGGATTTCGAATTCAAAAGTTATTTCGAGACCTGCCTCATGGAATGAGTTTTTTACCCCTAGAGGCTCCTAATGGAATTATGAGTTTTAAAGAAAATCGATCCTATCAACTTCAAATTATTTTGGAGGATTTTCATGGAAACAAAACCTACATCGAAAGTTATGTAGAAGGCAAAAAAGCTGCTGCAGAAATTCCAAATAAAAACAAAGAATTGAATCTTGTAAAACCCAAACTCGATTATCTTTTCGAATTTGATAATATGAGTGTTTATCTTCCTAAAAACACTTTTTATGAGACCGTTAATTTTCCTGTAAAAGCGTCAAAAGACACTTTGTTTGTTCCAGGGGAAGAAAATGCAGTTTTCAAAGCTTTTGAAATTGAATTTAATGCTCCTCCTATTGATCCCGAAAAAACAAACCCTTGGTGTATTGCAAAAGTCAATAAAAAAGGAGAGCTCAATTATTCTTATACGAAACTGAAAGATGGTAAACTCAAAACGGAAGTCAAGACTCCTGGTGTTTATGTATTGGCACAAGATACTGTCCGGCCCACTATTACCCCTCAAAATTTCAAACCCAAACAATGGATGAGCAATTATTCTTTTCTCAAAATTAAAATTGATGATGACTTTTCAGGAATAAAAAAATATCGGGCTACCATCAATGATCAATGGATTTTATTTGAGCATGAACCCAAGCGAAAAATGTTGACTTACGACTTCCAGGACATTGACTTTAGAAACCATAAATTGAAGTTAAAAATTGAAGTTGAAGACCAACAAGGAAATGTTAGTAATTTTGAAACTGATATTTTTAGAAAGCCCAAAAAAATCAAACCCCTAAACTAAAAATTATTCTTTAACAAAAGATTCTAAGGTTTGAATCAAATAATCTATTTCCTCTTTGGTGTTAAAAATTGAAAAAGAAAAACGAATTGCAGGATTGTTTTTATGGGATAAAGGCACGACCTCTTCAATAACGTGTGACCCTTTTGTACTTCCGGATTGGCAGGCACTTCCTTTTGAACAGGCAATTCCTTTTAAATCCAAATGAAAATTTAATAAGATTGCTTTATCTTCAGGAACAGATAGAGAAACATTTACCAAAGTACAAGTACTTCTGTCTAAATCTGAACAACATCCATTGAAATGAACTTCGGGGAAGCTTTTGGTAAATTGTTCAATAGCATAAGTTTTCAAATCCTTAAGGTACTTTTGTTCCTCTACTATGCGATCATAAGCAATTTCAAGTGCCTTAGCCATTCCAACAATATTATGAACAGATTCTGTTCCGGCTCGGAGTCCCCGTTCTTGTGAGCCACCCAGAATAAAAGCATTTAAACCTGAATTTTTCCTTACAAATGAAAAACCAACCCCTTTGGGGCCATGAAACTTGTGCGCAGCTGCAGAAAGGAAATCTATTTTTAATTGCTCTAAGTCAATTGCATAGTGGCCAACACCTTGAACCGCATCTGTATGAAAAAGAGCATCATTTTCTTGACATAGCTTTGAAACTCGATCCAAATCTAAAATACTTCCAATTTCATTATTGATGTGCATTAAACTGACTAGTTTTTTTGTATTATCTACTTTCAAAAGGTTTTCCAAATCTTCAAAATCAATCAATCCTTCTGCGTCTGTTTTGACATACAAAACATTTGCTAATTTATTTTCTGCTAAAAAGTCAACCGCATGAAGTATGGCATGGTGTTCAATTTTTGAAGTAATTACAGTTTGAACATCTAAATCTTGAACTGCACAACGCAAGAGCATATTATCTGATTCGGTTCCACCAGAAGTAAATATAATTTCTTGTGGATCTACATTGAAATGTTTTGCAATACTTTTTCGAGCGGTTTCAATTTGTGTCTTCGCTGAACGACCAAAAGAATGTGTAGATGACGGATTACCGAAAGTCTCTAAAAGAACTTTGTGCATAGAATCTATAACCTCCTTACGCATTGGCGTAGTTGCAGCGTTATCAAAATAAACTTTTCTCTCCATAAACTACTTTTTCATTTTTTTCCTTCAAATCTCTTGAGGCTCAAATTCTTTGAGGGTAGATGTTATTATTTGAATACATTTATGTAATTGATCTTCAGTTATTACAAGAGGAGGGGCAAATCGTATTATGTTTCCATGAGTTGGTTTTGCAAGTAGTCCATTGTCGCGAAGACGTAAACAAATGTTCCAAGCCGTTTTACTTTCTTCTGTATCGTTGATTAATATTGCATTGAGTAAGCCTCTTCCACGTACTAGTTTTACAATTTTACTTTCTTTGATGAAAGCATTCATCTCGGATCTAAAGATTTTACCCAAACGACGAGCATTTTGTGTTAATTTTTCATCAACAATAACCTGTAAAGCTGTTTGAGCAACAGATGCTCCCATTGGGTTTCCTCCAAAAGTACTTCCGTGCTGACCGGGTTGAATAACATCCATTATTGGTCGATCTGCTAATACGACAGACACGGGATATACTCCTCCGCTTAGGGCTTTTCCTAGGATCAGCAAATCAGGGCGTATATAGGTGTCACTTTGTCTTTCACAATGGGCTTCACAACTACAATCACCACATACTGCTAACAAAGCTCCTGTTCGACCAATTCCAGTTTGAATTTCGTCTGCAATAAGCAAAACATTATGTTTACTACAAAGCTCTTTTGACTTGCGAATAAAATCTTCATCAGGAGTATAAACTCCTGCTTCGCCCTGAATGGGTTCTACCAAAAATCCCGCAATATTAGGGTTTTCTCCCAGTACTTTTTTCAAAGCTTCTGTGTCGTTGTAAGGTATGTGTATGAAACCTCCAGTATGAGGTCCAAAATGATCTTTAGAGCCAGCATCAGAAGAGAACGATATTATTGTGGTGGTTCTGCCATGAAAATTATTATTACAAACCACTATTTGGGCTTGTCCCTCGGGGATTCCTTTTACAGTATGCCCCCATTTACGTGTGATTTTGATTGCAGTTTCAACTCCTTCTGCCCCAGTATTCATGGGCAACAAGCTTTCAAATCCAAAATACTGGGTTGTAAATTTTAGATACTCCCCCAATTTGTTGTTGTGAAAAGCTCTTGAAGTTAATGTTAAAGTAGATGCTTGCTGCTGAATGGTTTTAATGATTTGAGGGTGACAATGCCCTTGATTCACTGCAGAATATGCAGATAAAAAATCAAAATATTGTTTTCCTTCAACATCCCAAAGATAAACTCCTTCACCTTTCGCTAAAACTACAGGTAAAGGATGGTAATCATGGGCACCAAATTGAGCTTCTAAAGCTAAATGATATTGAGAATTTTTCACTATTGTAGATTCCATATTAAGTTTATTTAAAAATTAACACAAATTCCTACTTAATAACATATAAGGAGAGAAATCATCCAGGACAAACTTACAATTAATCTTACAAAAATAAATTAAATCTTGTTGAATAATTCTATGGTCAAATCTGCTTATAAAATGTTATTTTTGCCCTATGGGAAGACGCAATAAAAATCTATTGTTCCAAGAGATTAAAGTTATAGACACGGCATCCAAAGGAAAAGCAGTAGCAAAAACTAATGAAGGTGCTACTGTTTTTTTAAACAATGCGGTTCCTGGAGATGTTGTCGATGTCATTACCTACAAAAAAAGAAAAGGATATTATGAAGGTAATATTGTTAAATTTCACACCTATTCCGAACATAGAACCGAAGCTGTTTGTGAACATTTTGGAGTATGTGGAGGTTGCAAATGGCAACATATGAAGTATGAGGCCCAACTTCGATTTAAGCAAAAAGAAGTTTTAGAAAATCTAAAACGTATTGGAGGGATTGAACTTCCAGATTTAAATCCAATTTTAGGGGTCAAAAATCCCTATTGGTATCGCAATAAAATGGAATTTTCTTTTTCTAATCAACGTTGGTTAACCAAAGAAGAAATAGAATCTGGGATTGAAATTAATAGAAATGCAGTGGGTTTTCACAAACACGGGATGTGGGACAAAATAGTAGATGTGACCACTTGTCATCTTCAAGCTGACCCTTCGAACAGCATTAGAAATTTTATAAGAGATTATGCCCATAAAAATGATTTATCCTTTTTTGACCCTAAAAAACAGAATGGTTTTTTGCGTAGCCTAATGATTCGAACAACTTCAACTCATGAGGTTATGGTTGTTTTGCAGGTTTTTCAAAAACAAGATCAGCTTTTATTTTCATTATTAGATGCGATTATCAAACAATTTCCAAACATAACTTCTTTACAATATGTAGTCAACACAAAAGCAAATGATACGCTTTATGATCAAGAAATCATTTGTTATGAAGGGCAAGATTTTATTACAGAACTAATGGAAAATTTGCAATTCAAAATTACCGCAAAATCATTTTATCAAACCAATTCTTTACAAGCTTATGAATTGTACAAAGTTGTTCGAGAGTTTGCTAATCTAGAGGGAGATGAATTGGTTTATGATTTGTACACAGGAACAGGAACTATTGCTCAATTTATTGCCCAAAAAGCTCGAAAGGTAATCGGGGTAGATGTTGTCCCAGAATCAATTGATGCTGCAAAAGCAAATGCAGTTCATAATACTATTAAAAATGTGTCTTTTGAGACAGGCGACATGAAAGCAATTTTTACAAAAGACTTTATTGAACGAAACGGAAAAGCTTCCATAGTAATTACAGATCCACCCCGTGATGGAATGCACAAAAATGTCGTTCAACAATTACTTGAACTCAGCCCAGATCGTATAATATATGTAAGTTGTAACAGTGCTACACAAGCTCGAGATTTAGCCTTGATGAAAGAACAATATAGTTTAATCGCTTCTCAGGCTGTAGATATGTTTCCACAAACACATCATGTAGAAAATGTTGTACTTTTGAAAAAGGTGTAAAAAAGCATTTGCAGAAGGAGAGATGTCTGATTTTGGTTTTGTTGTTTATAAGGGGGAGTAAGTGTAATATTAATGTAACTAATTCTGGTGATAAATATATTATTTATTCTAGATAAAAGCTTATAGAAAGTGGAGTTTTAGAAGTAGTCAATGATGTATATTTATTTAATACAGACCGCATATTTAATTCCCCAAGTGCAGCTTCTGCGACAGTACTAGCCTGAAAAAGTAGTGGCGAACAGACTGGAAAAATATAGAGGAAAAAACATAGGATGAATTAAAACGAAAATAGATATTTTTATGAAAACCTTTTTTTTCTGCTTATTTTTATTTTTTTCAAGTATAACCTTCTCTCAATCTAAAGAGGGTATGGGAATTTGTCCTAGGATGCAATCCAATAACTTTATGTCTGATACAGAAGCTGAAGAGTACCTTTAGTTTTTTGACAAATTCTATAATAAAACTCAATGAGAAAATCAGCCAAATCAGAATTTACAAGAAGGGATTTTATAAAAGGAGCCTCGCTTTCTGCCTCCGGAATCATGATTGTGCCTCGCCATGTATTGGGTGGAAAAGGTTTTGTTGCTCCCAGCGATAAAGTAACTGTAGGCATTGTTGGCGCAGGAGGAAAAGGAAAAGAAAATACAGCTGCATTATTAAAACATAAAGATGTGCAAGTAGTTGCCATTGCCGACCCTGCAGAATTTTGGGATTTAAAACGTTTCTATTATAAAACAACAGCTGGCCGTGGACCTGTAAAGCAAATGATAGAAGGTGAAAGACCTAAAGAAAATGTGAAGGAGTATTTGGATTTTCGCAAAATGCTTGAAAAGGAAAAATCAATTGACGCTATTATGTGCTCTACCCCGGACCACACACATGCCTATGTTTCCCTATTGTCTATGCGAGCAGGGAAGCATGTCTTTTGTGAAAAGCCACTAACCCATAATATATGGGAAGCCAGGGAAGTACAGCGTGTGGCCAAAGAAACTGGTCTAGCCACTCAAATGGGTAATAGTGGACATAGTACCGATGGCATAAGAGAAACTGTTGAGTACCTCAGAGATGGTGCTATTGGAAAAGTAAAAGATATTCATGCCTGGGTACCTGTCTCCAGATGGAACCCTACCCTTCAAGGGCTGCCTAAGGGAACCTCAAAATTACCAAACAACTTTAATTGGGAACTTTGGTTGGGGCCGCGCGAAATTAGAGATTACCATGAGGCCTACACCCCAGTTACCTGGCGTGATTTCTGGGCCTTTGGTTGTGGTGCCATGGGTGACTTTGGTTGCCACGATATGGATGCCGCAGTCTGGGCTTACGGTCTTGGGACACCTGAAACCGTTGAACTCAAACCTGCAGGTTATAATGATTCAGAAATATCCCCTTATGGTGAAATTGGGTACTATAATTTTGCAGGAAAAGGCAACCAATCACCCATTAAGCTTACTTGGTATTCCGGTGGTCTACGACCGGAAATTCATGAAGCATTGCCTCAAGGGTATAGTTGGCCAAGTAGAGGCACCATGTTTGTAGGAGATAAAGGTATATTGGTAAACGAAAGGGGTAACCGAGCACCCAAGTTGTTCCCCGAGAGTTTAGAAAAATCATATACGCCTCCCAATCCTTCAATTGTACGTTCCAATGGACATTATAGAGACTGGATAGATGCAATTAAGAATGGGCATTCGGCGAGCTCTAATTTTGAATATGGAGCTCGTTTAACTAAAATCACTCTTTTAGGAGTACTTTCACTAAGATTAGGGGGAGAAAAGATTTATTGGGATGCCAAGAACATGAAAGCAATAGGGTTACCAGAAGCCAACAAGTTCATACAGGAGCCAATACGAAAAGGATGGGAAATGTAATACATAGTAACTGCAGGTTGATTTGTTGGTTAGTGATGGCTTTAGACCCTGATTTTTGATGCTTGACGTTCCACTCTTAGGGATTTATTGTAAAATGTCAGCCCAAACAAAAAGAGTGACAATTTTGAAGTTACAGAAAGGCATAAGATTATACCAAATTATCCTTAAATTTGTATCAAAGAAAGCACTTGTTAGTATGTTTTAACAAAACCTATGGTACAAAAGCTGTACAAATATTACATAAATAGTTGATTTACAATACCTGATACTTTTGAAAAAGAAATAATGAAAAAACAAGTTGCTACTTTTATCCTTTTAGTTTTCCTGTTCTGCATTTTGGGTAGCTGTGAGAAAGATGATGTTTGTTTGGTAGAGACTCAAAGTACTCCAAGACTAATTGTAAAGTTGTTTGACAAAGAAAACAGATTGACATCTAAAGAAGCAGATAATATTACAATCTATGGAATTGGAAAAGAAAATCCTTTGATTAAACTATCTACCGACTCCTTAGTCTTACCCTTAAAAACGCAAGAAGCATTTACACAATACGCATTTTTACTTCCAACAAGTACAGCATCAGTAACCGTGGGAGATACCTTACAGTTTAACTACAGTCGCTATGATCAATACCTGAATCGATCCTGTGGTTATCGTGCAAATTTTATTTTAGACAAAAACCTTATTTCCTTTCCAAATGCGGCACCAGTTTGGATGGATTCTTTCGAAATTTTAATAGATACTGTTTCCAATGAACAACAAGCTCATCTGGCTATTTATCATTAGCTGTTTATTTTTGAGCAGGGTTACAGTTGCTCAAGAAAACGAAAAAACTACAGAAGAAATTACAGTAGAAACTGCTGAAGAAAAAGAAGTAGAAGCTCCTGAAAAAAATGCAAATAAAGAGAAAATAACTTTGGCCTTAAGAGCCGGTATTGATTTGTACAAACCCATCCGAACTCAATTCGATAATCAATTTCAAGGAATTGAATTTGTGGGGGATTTGAAAGTTGGGGAGCGGCTTTATATCGCCTCTGAAATTGGCAGCGAAAAACGAACCATTGAATCTGAAAATCTAAACTTTACAACTTCGGGAGGATATATTAAATTAGGAATTGATTATAATATGTACAACAATTGGGTAGGGCTAAACAATGATATTTTTATTGGGCTTCGCTTTGGGAGAAGTATTCATACCCAAACCCTAAACAATTATTTGGTTTATATCAATCACCACTATTGGGATACCCCTGTAACAGAAAGTGGTTTTGCAAATGGAGATCGAGAAACATTGAGCACCGGATGGCTCGAAATTGTTTTTGGTACTAAAGTTGAAATCAGTTCCAAATTCTATTTAGGAATCAGCCTGCGTGTAAACCGAATTCTATCGAATCAACAACCCGATAATTTTGGAAACCTATATGTGCCAGGATTTAACAAAGTTACTGATGAAAATAATTTTGGAGCCAGCTTTAATTATACCCTAACATATTCCCTCCCCTTTCGATTGAAAAAAAAGGTTAAAGCTCCCGAGGCTTTTTAATTTTTGGGATTTTAACGAATAGTTTTCCTTTTTCTACTAAAAATTTTGGAGAAAAAATACTAGCTAATAAGGCCGAAAACACAACTAATGGAATATAGGATATTGAAATAAAACTGCCGATAGTGGTTTTTATTGTTAAGAATAAAATCCCAAAACAAATCAGATTAAACAATAAGGCTTTTGTTTTAATATTCATGGCTATTCTCGATTGAGTTTATGAATTTTTTTGGTACCCTTATAAATAGAATACATCAATAATTTAGATTCCAACTTCCCATTAAAAAGTTTAATTTTTCTTGATGGACGTAATCCTACCCTTTTGATAGCTTCCATATTTGAACTAATCATCCAAGCTTGAGTATCTGGGTACTTTTGCTTTAAAGTATCACCAATTTCACTGTAAAATTGATTCATATCTCCTTCTAGGCGTTCGCCATACGGAGGATTGGTAAGAATATGTAAGGGACGATCTCCATCTTTATCTGCATACAAAAAGTTGTTTTTAGAAACAGATATAAACTCTTCTAAATTGGCATTTTTAATGTTTTCACGAGCTTTATCAACCGCAGATGGTGCTTTGTCAAAACCTGAAATAGTCCCAGACAATCCTCTAATCTTATTGATCTGAGCTTCTTCAATTTTATAATACAGATCTTCGTCCCAATCGTTCCATTTTTCGAAGGCAAACTCTTTTCTGTTAATGTTGGCTGGTATGTTACAGGCAAGCAGAGCAGCTTCGATCAAAAGAGTTCCACTTCCACACATAGGATCAAGAAAATCTACGTTTTGATCCCAACCTGAAAGAAGAACGAGGCCTGCAGCTAATACCTCGTTTAACGGAGCAATATTGGTTGCCGTTCGATAACCTCTGTGGTGTAATGAACTTCCCGAACTATCCAAAGAAATTGTACACTGATCCCGATCAATATGAACGTTGATTCGTACATCTGGATGATCCAGGTCTACGTTTGGGCGATTACCAGTATCTGCGCGAAAACGATCGACAATGGCGTCTTTAGTTTTTTGAGAAACATACAATGAATGTGTAAAATTATCACCAAAAACAACACTGTCTACAGCCAAAGAATGTTCCGAACTAAGATGATTTTGCCAAGGGAAGTCATAAACCAAATTGTAAAGTTCGTGTTCATTTTTTACTCGGGCTGAATGAATTGGTTTAAGGATTTTTAAAGCAGTACGCAAACTCATGTTTGCTTTGTACATAAACCCTTTATCACCAACAAAATGAACTACTCGGTTGCCTTTTTCGATTTGTTGTGCACCCAAGTTTTTAAGCTCTTCAACCAACAAATCTTCCATTCCATAGAATGTTTTAGCTAACATTTTAAAATTACCCTCCATAGCCGTTTTTTACCCGTCAAAAATAGTTTAATTTTGCACAATAAACGAAGAGAATCAAAACCTTCATTTTACCCCTATGGAGTTAGAATTATTATTACCCTTTGTTGCTGTTTATTTTGGAGCAGTAATAGCCCTTTATTTTAGGCCTAGAGTTCCGTTTGGTATGAAACTAATTTTAGCTTTCAGTGGTTCCTTTCTTCTTTCCATTATAGTGATTGATATGCTCCCCCATATTTTTAAAGACAAAGCTTTTAATCCTGGAATATGGATTATGATGGGAATTGTTTTTCAAATCTTTTTAGAATTTTTTTCAAAGGGAGCAGAACATGGGCATACGCATCAAAGCACCAACAATAAATTTCCTTGGATTTTAATTGCAAGTCTAAGTATTCACGCATTTGTCGAAGGAATGCCGCTTTCTAATCAACCAGAACTTTTAATAGGGATTATTGTTCACAAAATCCCTATTGGAATGGTAATAACACTCCTGCTTTGGGAGGTAAAAACCCCAATAACACAAAAATTGGTAGCATTATCTGTTTTTGCTCTTATGACTCCTTTGGGCAATTTTGTTTGGAACACAGCTTTGAATTTTGAATCCATTACAATAATTATTGATGCAATCGTAGTTGGAATTTTACTACATATTTCTACAACAATCCTATTTGAAAGCTCTGAAGGCCATGTGTTTAATGTACAAAAATTTGTTGCTATTTTAGCTGGTATTTTCTTCGCTGCTATTTTGTAAAGTACTTTTTTTCCAAATATTACATCAGTACTGCCATTTATATATTTTTTAATAACCATTTAAAACAATATACAATGGAAGAAAACAGATTGTTGAGCATCTTTAAATCATAATAAAGAAACCTATAAAATAAATTCATTGTTTGAACTTAACCTAGGAATTAATTGCTTGTTTTTTAAACCCTGTACCCCATACAGGGTTTTCTTTTGACTTGTTACAAAAAAACCTACTAAACTATATATACATTATGATAAGACCGCTAGACCCCAACAAAAAAGTCATCTATTTGCTAAGTTTTATTTTCATTAACATCATTCTCAATTCTTGTAAAAAAGGAACAAAATTTTATGTGTATTATTACTTCTGGAAATTTTAAAACTTCCAAAACAGATCTGGATGATTTTAATCAAATTAAAATTTATGTAGAAAGTGATGTAATCATCAAACAAGTAAGTAAATCCACAATTCAATTTGAAGGAAAAAGTACTTTAGTAGACAGCATTTATTCTACAGTAGAAAACAACAAATTGATTGTGGAATTAAAATCCCCTTATTGCAATCCAGATATTCCTTTAAAAATTACAATAACTACGCCTAACCTAAAAGAGTTGGTGTTGACTGAAAAAGGGAATACAATTCTATATGATTTTAAAAATCATGAAAAATTAAAACTCCAAATCAACACCAGTAGTAGTATTGAACTCAATTAATTTAATGGCCTTAAACAACTTGAAATAAGCCTTGAACAGGGCTCTACTATCCAAAGTAAAAAGAAAATCCCTGAAGTGAAGTTTATGAAAATTGATGTAAAAGGAAATGGAGCTGTAATGGGATACCCAATAATAGCTCAAAATGTTTAAATTAACATTGAAGGAAGAGGGAATTGTGAGGTAACAGCGATCAATAGCCTTGATGTAAATATAGTTGGCAATGCAAACGTCTATTGCAGGGGATTACCAACTTTGCACAAAAGAATTACAGGAAAAGGGGATGTTTATTTTATCAATTAAAACAATGAATTTATCTCAGTAATAAAAGTACCTCTTGAATCATAAACACATGAGAAGTTGCCCCACCTAATACAAAAACATGCCATATTGCATGCGATTCTTTAAGCCCTTTTAGACGATAAAAATAAACTCCAACTGTGTAAAAAAATCCACCCAGAATCAAATATGATAAAGCAGCAGGAGAAAATAATAGCCAGATGGTTTTAAAATCAAAAAGCACCAACCACCCCATTCCCAAGTACAAACTTAAAGATAGAACTTCATAACGACCAGTATAAAACAACTTAAAAATTAAACCTAAAAATGCAATGCTCCAAACTGCTGTTAACATCCATACACCCGAGCTCTCAAATAACACTGTTAAAGTTACAGGAGTATAGGTTCCTGCGATTAAAAACAAAATGGCAATATGATCTATTTTACGCCATACTGGTTTTAAATCTCCAGAAACAGAATGATAAATTGTAGAAGCTAAAAACAAAAAAATGAAAGAAAAACAATACACAGCTAATCCAAGCCAAGTCTGAAACGTAAGGGATTTATGAAATAATAAAAAATAGGGTGTAATTCCAATTCCAATAATAACCCCAAACGCATGGGTCAAAACATTTAACCTTTCTTCGGCTTTTATGAACTTTAACATAATTAACAGTATTACAAACTAAAAATAGTGTAACAATTTAAGTTATCAATCGTCTTCTTTATAAAATTTACTTATGAAAATTAGCCTCCTTATCCTATTCTTACCTCTAACAATTATTGCTCAAAACAAACTTCCAGATTTCGACGGTGTCGTAAATTTTGAGGAATGAAATTCAAGCGAAAAACACCTAATTGAATATGAAATTAGTCCGGGTAATAACATCCCATCTCAAGAAGCTACAGAAGTTTACATTACCTACAGCTCCACAGATCTTTATGTTGGTTTTATTGCCTATGCCGATATGAAAACATTGCGCTCGTCTATTCGAAATCGAGATGAGGGGTATCGCGATGATTTTGTAATCATCGGAATTGACACTTATGGTGATGGTCGATACATGGTAAGTTTGGGAGCGGAACCAACGGTTATTCTAAATTAGAAAACAACAGCAGATTTTCTGTTGATAATTCTCAGATCTACATGAAATTCCAGTATTTATTATCAATATAAAAAATCTTT